>JAGAZO010000011.1 GCA_017940005.1 Treponema sp. | reverse complement strand
TGATTTCTAATTTTGATGTATAATAGCAGAGGAGGAAAAGAAGTATGAGGAATGGTGTTGTGGTTTGATTTCTAATTTTGATGTATAATAGCAATCAGTATGTAACGGAGCTTTACGAGGAGGTTGTGGTTTGATTTCTAATTTTGATGTATAATAGCTTGTTCAGTGCGCAATGCAGGCGAGTATTCGTTGTGGTTTGATTTCTAATTTTGATGTATAATAGCTTCAAATGCAAAATGAACATTTGCCGTATGTTGTGGTTTGATTTCTAATTTTGATGTATAATAGCCCGTGCCTGCCGCACGAGATGACAATCAACGTTGTGGTTTGATTTCTAATTTTGATGTATAATAGCATGAGTTTCCTAAAACCATGCTATATCGAAAATTACATCGCTTTATGCATCAAGAAAAATGGGGGAAGCGTTGAAAAAAACGGCGCTTTCTCCATTTTTTTTCAGAAAAATTCAAGCTGCTGCGGCACTTTTTCCTGCTTTTTAGGTATTACCCCTATAAATGTTTCTATCTCGCCGAACTGTTTGTCAGTAAATTTCAAAATGCTTACTGTTCCTTCGCGCGGTAGCCATTTCTTTATCCTTTTTGTGTGAACTTCACACGCTTCAAGACTGCCGCAGTGCCGCTTATACACGCTGTATTGCATCATATCAAAGCCGTCTTCCAGCAATTTTTTGCGAAAATCTGACGCGCGCTTTCGCTGCTTCCTTGTGTTCGTTGGCAAATCAAACAGACAAAATAACCACATGATTCTATACGCATCAAATCTTTTAAAGCTCATTTTACACAAAACCCGGCAATGCCAATGTTTGAGATTCTCCAGACAGCATTTTCGCTAATGACGCGCTCGTCATAGTCAGCGCAATCATCAACGGCCGCATCACTGTGCCGATTGCAACATCTCTGGTGAGCATACAAAGGATTTTTTTCTTGAATGCTGCTGTGATTTCTTTGTGCTCCGGATTTTCGCGGACAAAATCGAGCACCTCATCATCAACGAATGGACGATACGGCTCCATCATGTCGTCTGCAAGTGCATACGCATTATATTTATTGTGATGATGAATCCCAAGCGTTGGCAAAAGCCCTGAACCGATGAGCGCCCGCGCCGTCGCTGCCCGCAAAACAGCATAGCCGTAATTCAAAAAATTATTCGGATAATCGCCAAAACGCGTCCGCACCCAATCAACATCGATAAGCAAATCCCAATACAGTTTTGCAGCAATGGCTTCTCGGTTTGTTGTGTCGCCGCTTTTCACTTCTTTTGCATATTCGTTCAACTTAATCGGATTGATATGGTACTTTTCCAAAACTTTTGCTTGATTTTTGATTTTCTGCTCAATGACGAGTTTCCAACATTTTTTCTTTACTGGCAGCGAAGATGCAATCTGCACTGAAAATAATTGATTTTGAATTGAGTTGCAATCAAGCGGCAAGCTCATAGAAAACGGCAGATGTTTATCATTGCAAAAAACAACGGCGGCATTGTTGCTGGTCAACTCGTTTATAACGGGAATGGAAATATACACTTGATTGTTTTCGATGATAATAAAACCGATGTCTTCTATGGGCACAGATGTTTCTTCGCGCGTTTCTTTATTAAAAATCAGCAGCTGCTTGTTTTTCATTGTTAAACAAACAGCATTTGAAAAAAACAGTGTTCGTTTAATCATATTTTGATTATCGGCAGAAAATTGTTTATTGGGCACCGTGAAAACTGCAATTTACTTATTTTTTTTCGGTGCCGCCGAGTGCTAAAACCGCTGACATAGCGCAGGTACTAGAACAGTGCGTGCGTAGCAATGATGCTGAGTTTGCCCAGTTCACCGGCGAGCGACGCGCTCTGCCGAAGCAGCTTGTGCGCCGCTTTGTGCCGCCCCACTGGACGGCGGTTTTTACCGCGTTCGATGACGCTAAAAAAATAGTGAAAAAACCGCGGCAAAAAAAAACCGCGCTTCGCGCGGTGCCTCATACAGCCCCCCACCGCGGAGCGCGGTGCCCCTCCGAGGAAAGCCTCCCGGAGGTTCAAAAATAGTTAAATAGTTAAATAGCTCAATAGTTCGAAGCCTGCACAACTAACACACTAGACCGTTGTCCTTGTCGTTGTTGTCTACAGCGCCACTCGAAAATCTCAGTAGCCACGCGCCATTATCGTTGGAAGCCACCTGACTAGACGACCAGTAGTACCCCGTGAGCTCTTTAATGGGGTACGTGCTGCTCTCAATGCTGTTGAGCTTTGTCAAGGCGGCATTGATGGCTGCCTTGTTCTGGTACAGTTCATTTAACTCATAGATGGACGGAATGTACCACTTTTTGTCTCCATAGTTTTCCGCCCAGCAAAACGCAGGATAATTTACTTCACTGTAGTCGGTTGCCACTTTTTTGAGCTCCGCAAGATTGTTCTCTCCTGTCTGTTTCACTTCCTTTGTTCCCTGCATCGCCGTAATATTCGTGTTGTAGCCTTCCGTGCCGCTTTTCGCCCAGACTTTGCTGGAAGCGGTCGTAGGGGCAACTACGTACTGCTTCCCGTCTATCTCGTATGCACTAATGCCCGCTACTTTTTTTCCACTCAACGCTGCCACATCTAACGACGCAATGTCCGCCTTTTCTATCCAACTGCCGTCGTCAAGCACCACGCCGCCTGCCTCGTGCGTTACCGTAACTACAGGCGGGGTGGTTTTGTCGTCGTTCCCACCTCCCTCGTTCGCCGGATGCTTGCACGAGCCAAGCGCCACTACTACTGCAAGCGCTAGGCTTGCACACAAAATCAGTTTTTTCATACAGAACTCCTACCTATTGAGCTTGTTCTTTCCTACAAAAGAACTGCAACTGTGTCGCATAGCGTCAATTATAGTGTATTTTTTATAACTTTGTCAGTAGGTGGTGGCAATACGGCACGGAAATCAATTTTTGTCCACGAAAATCAATTTTTTAGAAAAAAAGGTTGTTGGGTCCGTCGAAACCACTGTTTTAGGATGTTTTTGCCCGAATAATGGTCATTTCGACAAGCTCAATGACCGAAAAATCTCAAAAACTGATTTCCGTGGCAATACGGCGGGGGGAAGTGGTGTGTGAATAGAAAAAAGTTGGTATAATTTTTATAATTTTTTGTTGTTACGGGGGGAATCGGAGAGGAAGGATTGTTGTTAGGAAAGGAAAAATGTATTTACTTTTTATAACAAATTATTGGGGTGGGGTACGCGGGCATATAGGGAGGTATCGGAGAGGGAAAAGTGTGTATATTTTTATAACAGGGTGGTGTTGCGGGGATGTGCAGAAGCACGCGACGAGGTACCAGCAGGGGAGGATTGTTGTTAGAAAGGGCAAAATGTATTTACTTTTTATAACAAGTTGTTGGAGGCGCGGTATCAGCGAGAGGGAATCACTATTAGGAAGGGAAAAGTGTGCTTACTTTTTATAACAGGGGGAAACCGCGCCACAAGCGACTGACAAACTACAACGCGGCTTGCCGCGCATTGTCAACTTTGAAACCTTGTGAGGTTTTGTTTACTTTTTATGTAAAAATATCACAAATCATAAAAAAAGCATGAATTTTTCCTTGATAGCGGTATATATTATTTATAAAATATAACAAACAACCTATCATTATTGTTTAAGGAGACAGAAAATGAAAAGAATTCTGTTGTCGGTTGCAGCAGCTGCCATGATGGCTACTGCTGCAAGTGCATTCAATTTTGAGCTTGACTTGAACTATCAAGCCATCCTCAAAAACTCGTTCACTATCGAAAAGATAGATAATTACGCGATTCCGAAGTCGCTGCAGTCAAAAATTGCCTACAGTTCACCGTTTGGAATTGACGCAAACTGCAACTTCTATTTTGGCTCCCCGTGGATCATGGATATTGGTCTAAACGTGGGCGGCGGATTTGAGCTGTTTACGGATGTAACGGCAAACGGAAACTCCATTCGGAAGACAATCATCACGCCATTGAAGGACGCCGGGGTAGCGGTCAATGCCATAGGGTTTGGCGGATTTGCAAAGCTCGGCCCAGCGTTCCGCTTTAACCTGCACAAAATGCATTCCCTGTATTTTTCGCCGGCGTTCTTTTTTGGATACGATTCGTACGATGTAACCTATGAGGGTACAACTGCCTTTAGAATAGAAGCTGCGGCGCTCGGCATCGATTTTGATGTGGGGTACCGTCTCTGGCTTGTCAATAGGGAGCGCTTCAGTTTTGGGCTTGACATTGGCCTCGACTTTACTGTTCCTGTTTATATAGCGACCTATTCACGCGCCGCTGGCGAAGGAGGCGTCGACGGTGAAGCGGGACATGCCTTTGGTACCAAACTCTATATAGGCGTATGTCTTAATTCAGGAAAGCGCGCATATCGGTAGCCACTACTGATTGCTATTCATCAGACGGGATGTCGAAAAAGGCGGCAGTCTTTTCGACATCCCGTTTTTTTGTGCGCGCCTTTTTTTGCGCGTTTGCGGCTGGTGAGCGCTCGTTTATGCCGTTGCAATATCATCAATAAGCGCGCGCAAATCATTTCTGTAACGCTTCAGACGCTCTACATAGTCAGAATTATTATTGTTGTTGCGAATCAAAGTATTCCGTATGTCATCGATTTCTTTTGTTTTTGCATCGAAGACTTCCTGCTTGCAAGCCTCATATTGCTTCTGAATTTCTGTGATGATATCAGATGCTATCTGTGAAAATTGATTAAACGTCTGTTCTTTTGCTGATTGAATTTCCTTTATCTGTTTTTCTTCTTGTACTTTTGTGCCAACCGTAATTAGAACGGCTACTACAGATAAAGCAGGCCCTAAAACAGTAGCTACCTTACCGATTTGTGACGCAATATGTACCGCTTGCCACGGCTTAAAAGAAGCTCCAAAAAAGTGACCGACTTTTAAAACAATGCCATGCAGTGAAGAGCCAGAAACCATGCTTGCTTTTGCCAGTTTGTCAGCTCCGCCTACCATATGCAGCACATGATTTCCACCTTGAGATACGAGTTCTGACACGTGGTTATAATGGGCAACAAATTGAGAGAAATCTCTGATAACAGGCATATCAACGGCAGCACCCTCATTATCAATCTGCTCCATAACAAAAGCGGCTATATCGGATTGCACAATATCTCCGATATCGGTAATCATGTGCTCCTGAATGTCTTCTATATGCTGCTGGATCTCTTCAATTTTTTTCTCTGAAAGCATCTGTATTTCTTTATTGACAGCATCACATGCTGTTTCTTCAATCCGTTCACTTCCGATTTTTGCAATGAGCGCGTTCGCCTTTGCCATAATGGCATTCCGCAACTGCATGCCTGCATCATCCATGTAAAATTGCAATTCTTTTTTATATCTTCTGACGACTGACTCAGCTTGACGGAGTACTGCAAGCATATTTTTATCAAGTTCAGTGCTTGTGTTTGCAATTTCTTCATCAACAGCACTTATCATCATACGGCACGGTGTATCAAGTTTCGCAAACAGTTTCTTTCTGCTAATGTAATCATTCAGTCCAGCAATAAATGCATTGAAATGGCTGTACGCTATCAATTCCGGTTCGGAATCTTCTACCCCTTCTATATAGTCATGCGTGTCAATAAAAGAAACCGGAAAGTCGGCAAAGTCACCGCCTGCTTTACTCAAGGTCTCTGCCAATGTCTCTGTGTAGTTTTTTACTAATTGGTCGAACTCACCATTTTCTTGTGACATTTTATTAACGACAATATAGATTTTAGATTTGTATGCCTGTTTGTACGCCAATGCAACAAAGTTTTTCATCAATAAATCATCAAACAACGAACTTGTAATACAGAATACCAACAAATCTGATTCTTTTATTTTTTGCAAAGAGAGCGTGTCGTGCGTTTCTTTTTTGCCGGCATATAATCCCGGCGTATCCGTCAGTAACACGCCTTCCCATGCGTAATCCGCCGGCACATCTGTTTCAACATTGTTACTGATTTTAATATGTCTATTACCGGTCAATGCAGAGACAATGGTTGATTTACCGGAATTATGCTGCCCTACAAATGCAATCTTTAATTTGCTTTCATCTACATAATCGGCAAGGCGCTGCTCAAGTTCGCTCGCAGCAGCTTTGTTCTGTGCGGAAATGATGCCCACAACAGCCTTTTGTATATCATCTTTCCGTACCGCAAACTGGTGAAACTGCAATTCTTCGTTCATATATCCTCCAAAACAACATCTTCCTGCAAAATGCGCGACAGTTTTTTTGTGTTCACTTTTTTCAGTAAATCAGTCTTTATGATTAATTCTTTTGCAAAGTCATGCACAACAACAACTCTGTTCAATAGAGAGTCGTTATGGACAGAAAAAGCATCTTTTCCGATTGCAAAATTCAAAACACGCAGCGCATATACTTTATTCAACGCTGCCTCGTATTTATCTGCTACATCATGTACTGGTTGTAATGTTAAAATTATTGCATGTAATTTCTCTGTTATTGTTTTAAATAGTGTTTCTATTAAAGATTCAGTTTTATGGGCAGTCTTTTTAAAATCGGCAGTAATTTTCCCAACAGTCTCATTCCTGTTGGTTTCAAACGATTCTACCAAAGCTGTGTACAATGCATCCTGCGCTTCTTTTATTTTTTTCTCTTTTGACTTGAATACATTGGCAATGAGCGTTCCCACA
Organism: Treponema sp.; assembly: GCA_017940005.1. GTDB lineage: Bacteria > Spirochaetota > Spirochaetia > Treponematales > Treponemataceae > Treponema_D. Next base: position 34,507 of record JAGAZO010000011.1, on the reverse strand, counting down.
ACTCCTATACCCAAAATAACCCAGCCTACCGGATTGCTTGCGCTTATTAAAAGAATAATACCACCGACAACATTTAGCAGCCCACTACCAATCTGTATAAATCCTTTTGTATCAAACGTGTTTTTCGCATTAAAATTTATTGCACAATTCTCAAATGCGAATGTTATATTTTCAGAAAATGTCTGAATGATATTTTCTACTGCATTCTTATACAATTCAATTTCCTGCTTCACCCGTTTGTTTATCCTGGATTCAAATCTGCTTTCTGCAAGAAATTGTTCCCATTGTGAATTTAACTCAGTGCGTTTTGTGGTATAGTGCGCATTGGCAAAACTGCGTATTTCCTCTTGTATAAAAGAATTAAAAATACTTTCAATTCCTTCTTTTAAGCTTGCGGCTGTCGTTTTTCCTGCTTTTTTAATTTTTTCTATTGCAACTTTTCCGTGCTCCTCTAAAGATGTTTTCATGGCGTTCAGTTCGTTGAGCCGCGCTGCACATACGTGTTTATATGTTCCGAGAGAATAAATGGTCCCATTGAGCATAGTTTGCGAGCGTTTAATTTTTCCATTATCAAGAATCTGAACTCTGAGTGTATCTAAAAAGTGCTGTAGTCGGGAACCATGGTAGAATTTTTGTTTACGTTCTGCATCGGTTTCGTTGATAGCTAACTGGGCAGCCAGCAGCTGAACGGGATAAATATCAAAATAGGTATTGTTATAATATTTTTCAGCATATTCTTTGATTCGTGTCAGATGCCCTTCAATCGAATCAGTATCTTTCCGCTCATACCAATACAGCGGGTTCTCAAGAAATTTCTTTTTATGAATAGGATGGTTTAAGTTTTCTTTTTTGTTCAAGAGGATAACTATCGGCTTATTTTGATTTTTCAGCTCTTTTAAAAATGCAAATTCGGTTTCCTGAATGCTGTCGCTGGTAACAACATAGCAAATCAAGTCGCTTTCTTCTACAATGCTCCTGGCAATTTCTGTGTCCGATTTGCCACCGGGCGCACCAATGCCTGGCGTGTCTATAATTCGTATGCCGTTCCATTTGTATATTCGATTAAATCTTGTTGTTCGCTCTTTGCCGATGCCGATAAATTCTTTATTGATGCCGCCAAGAATGATAGAGTGGAGCGTACTTTTTCCTGCTTTTGTTCTACCCATAAAAGAAATTGTGTAATACTTCGCCGCTATTTCTTTTTCTTTCAAAGAAACAGCGACTGTTTGTTTTGTTTCATGTACAAACTCCAGTATTTGTTTTTTTATACCGTCAAGAAATTGTTCAACGTTTTCAGTTTCATCATCATGGGTGCGTTTCAACAGCTGTGCCGTTCTTTTTACTGTGCGCGTTGTTGCATCTAAATCTCGCAAAAAAACATCCATGGCATCATTCATTTTCTCCAGCGCGCCTCTTGCATAGGTAATATCTTCACGTGATATGTGCCGCATTGCCTTTATCGCATCGCTGTAATCTGTTCCAGACAGTAGACAGTTTACATACCGCTGTTTAAAGAGCTCTTTGATAGTACCCGGTGCAATTTTGGACAGCAGTGCATAAAATGTTTTACCATATATTTTTTTGGTTATGGTAACGTCATCTGAGACTTCTTTTTCCGACACTGCTTTTAACGCAGTACACAGTTTTTGAAATTTATCAACGGGATATTCTATTTTTGCACAGGCATCTTTAAAAAACTTTTCCTCATCATCTGACCAATAATCATCTGCCAGCGCCGCAGACACTCCCAATGCCATAGCGGCATCTTTATCTGAATCTGCGGCATTTTTTAATACATTCAAAACTGCATCGAGAGAAACTTTGCTTTCATCATCTCCTAATATTTTTAAAAGCTCGGTGTGCACATCGCTAGATACTGCTTCTTGCTGGAGCAGCGTGGTCATTTTAAAATAGTACTCATCATATATTTTTTCATCGAGGACACAGATATATGCTGCAAAATAAAAGACTTCTGGTTTCATGTACCGTGCACATCCTTAACGGCGGAGTCATTGGCTACCACAACAGGAGCATTTAATACCGTATTTTATTGTCCACTATTTCATTTTGATCACTTTTCTTCAGTAATTCTAAAATTTCATTACATTGATACATTTCATCGTTTATTTCAATTTCTTCATCTTCTTTTAAAGAATTTTTTTCAATAGTAAAGATATCATATGGTCCATTATCATAATCAGCTTGATAATGAATATCTCGCATGTCTTTTTCTGATAAATCAGCGATATCTTTCCTTAATTCTTGTGCTGCTTCAACGAAATTACTTTCTTCTCTGCTCTCTATGTATTCTTCTACTGCTTCTTTGTTACAAGACGCATAACAAATTTTTCCTTGATTTATTACTACGTGACAGATTTCTTTCTTTTCCTCCTTATGTCTGACAGCCGCACCTCCGCTGGCACGAGCTTCCATATTCCGCCCTGTACTGTTTTATTTTATCGCTCTATTTATGCTCTGTCAAGCATTAAAATATTCTATAGAGAATTTATTATATATTCTTTAGCATATTATAATTCCTTTAAAATGACGAATGAAGAAGAGTTGCGGTACGTAGAAAAATCAATTCAACGGATTCGCCGTGCAAAAAAGGTTTCACAGCTGGAGCTTTCCGCGCGCGCAAACTTATCGCAAAGTTTCCTCGCCAATGTGGAAACGGGCAAAAAAGACCCGTCCGCGCTCACACTTATCCGCATTGCACGCGCGCTTGAATGTAGCCCGCGTGACTTTTTCCCAGACATTCAAACCGGTACGACAGGTGCCATGAAAGAATCGGTAAAACAGAAAATCGCTGAACTGCTCAAGGTATTGTAAGCGGTACACCGGAATCGCATTCCGTTTTTCTCCGCGCTCGCGTTTTTCTTGAACCCGCCTTGTGCCAAAATATGATTCGTCTATCTCGCATCGCTCTCCTCACCTCGTGTTGGCAAGCAGTAAACACCGTATATAACGGATAGTCCGTGCAGACATAAAAAATGCGCGTGCGTCCATTGTTATGAAACACAAACACGCATACAAATCACTGTTTCTGGAAAAATGTCTGCGCTGTGCGTTTAACAGGCTGGAAAATCTGCAACGCACGGCAGTGTATAAAAAAATCGTTCCTTAATCTTGAACAGTGAACGATTTTTCAAAATCGGAAGTGTTCAAAACCGCGCGTGCGCAATGAAATGAGAACGCGCAATGAATGCGCGAGTTTTGCGAAAAAACCCGCAGTTAAAATGTGCACGCTATTTTAGTGCGTATTTTAACCGTTCCTTAATTTTGAACAGAGAACGATTTTTCAAAATCGAAAGCTGTTTAAAACCGCGCGCACGGCGGAGGCACGGGCGGTCAAGCCCGTGCCTCCCAATGTACTGTCTCTTGCATCATGGCATTGCTGTGGATATAGCTTTTAGAAATTGCGCGGGTTACCGGTGCGGCGGTGTGTACTCATCTGTCGCTCCAAAAAATGATCCTAATAAATAACCAGCTGTCTGCTGCACAAGACGACTTTCGCGCTGTTCTTGACAAAGAGCCGCTCTGTCTCCTCACCAATTCCGCTCGACGCACCCGTGATGATGATTATGTTATTTTCGATAGTATTCATTGTCCCCCACCCTTAAACATCCAGATTCTATCGTCTCCAATTCTAAAATGTTTGCAAGGCGGTATATGATAAATGAATAGTAAAAATGGGGCGTTCCCCCACGCTTCGCTTTGAAACGGCTATGCCACCCTTACAATCCTTAACACTGAGTATCAATACTTGGACTTCTAAAAAAAGTTATCCCCAAATAAACAAGTAAAGCTATAAATACGCACATAAGGATTAAACATACAATTCTTATGCCCCAAATCCGCCTTTTAATCAAATTTATATCAGGCTTTACTTTTTCTAAAAGAAAAAATGAATTATTCGTGTAAAAACGTAATTCTTTGTTAAAATTTTTATTTAACGAAAATGTATCAATAAATTCATATAATAAAAAGCCACAGGAAAAAAATGTATAGAGAAACATTGCGAGAAAAATAAAAGGAGCAAAAGTATTATCCTCTAGTTTATCAAACGCGAATATCGCCCCCGCATAAGTTAAAGGTAAAGTAAATATGTTTGATAACATTTTTTCTATAATGTTTCGTGCTTGAGAAACGAAGTCTGCAAGTCTCTCATTATACCTCTGAATATAAGAATCAAAATCTATATTTGTTATAAATATTTCAAAATCTGTTTTAACTTTATCACAAATTCCATCTAATTCAGAAATAAGACTTTCTAAAGTGGATTCTTGCGATTGCGAAATTCTTTCAACACATCTATTTTTAAAAAGCATAGGATATTGCTTTGTGGAATTAAAAACATTTACGAAATGATTATAGGTAAGTTGCAAATTGCTTTCATTCAAAATAGGATTATAGTGAGAATAGGCAAATTTGCACTTTCCTTTTTCAAAAGAAAGTATACAAAATGACCTATCCGTATTTGTCTCGTCACTAATATTTTCACAAAGCAATTCATATATTCTTTGCCAGTAAAAAACATTTGTCATCGAATATTCTATATTCGTTATAATATCATTTTCATTGGTGAAATAAAAAGAATGCGGAATAAAATTATCCTCAAATTCGAGTATAACTAGACGATTTTGGTCAGAATTATAATAGGTATGATATTTTTTTAAATTTTTACTAACAATCGCTTGCGGAAAAGAAGTATTAAAAACTGTAAAATTTTCGTAGAATTTTATATCAGGATTTTCAATAGAAAACTCATTTTTCGCAGATGCGTCATCAAAATTTATACCGTGTTGCTTGGCATCTTTTTTCAATGTCTCTGCAACAGATTCATCAGAAAAAACAAATATACCATTATTAGTAATTTCATCAGCTTTCATAGCAGCCACATTGAGAATTTCAAAATATTTATAATCTTTTTTTGTCATTGCTCTGCTCGTAATTTGTCAGCGAAAGCTTTAGATTTTATAATTACCGTATCATCTGAAGTAGAATCAAACAAAACCTTTGTCCCCATATAGTCAGATGGGAAATCAAGTTTTATCTTATCACTAAAAATTGCATATTTTTTCATTTTTCTTAATTCGGTCTCATCAGCCATAAATTCATCATTAATAGTAATACTATTTTGGGATGCATAATTCGAGATATAATCAGGGTCTTTCCATACCTCTTCGCTTACAGCCCTAAGGTTTATATCCTTTGAATATGCTTTAGAACACAAATCATATATCTTTTCCCTAAAATGTTCTCTTGACATTGTGTTTCCATCTTCATCTTCAGGAATATCTATGTCATTTATAATTTTTCGCAATGATTTTGTATCTTCGTGACTTTTACTTTGAGCCTCTGCACCTATCCATTTTTGAAAATATTTGGAAGTTTCATCTTGTGTTGTGCTTAAAAAAGACAAATATCTATCCTTTTTATCCTGATATGAACGAACATTTATTCTGCAAGCCATTGCTAATTTGTTTGTATCAATGTGTATAACTTCATTTATTTGCATTGTATTATTTTCGTAAGAAAACTGCTTGCCCGTTTTATCACGAACGACAAAAATAACAAAGAAATTTTCATTCTGATTCTTTATTTCTGCAAAAATAATATAACCGCCTTTTGACTGCGGGATAGAGTCCATTCGGGTTTTCAAATCTGGTAACACAGACTTTGAAAAAGCAATAAAATCTTTTTTCTTTGCATTCAAATAATAATCAAATTCTTGGTGAAATGCAGTATTGTCACTTGAAGAAAAAATTCCATATTTTATACTTTTAGAGAAAAAAGAGTACAATTCCTCCAGTAGTGATTGACATTTTTTATCTTTCAAATCCAAAGTTTTTATAGAATATTCTATGTTGGCAATTCCCTTGATTTCTTTCTTCATATTGTGAATTATGACATTCTTGATTTCCATAATTTCCCCTCTATCTTAAAATTAAGAATTGCATGCCTCTTTTATTATGCCCTAAAAAAGCAATTTTGTCAGTGACTCGCGCTCAGCGATTTGCTCATTGAGCATTGATAAAGCGTTTGTAAATTTTGCTTATCTTCTTTGCGATTTCGCTTTGTTCTGCCAACGGCGGCATTGGTATCATAATTAAGTTCAATTGTGGCTAGTTTATTTTGGCATTTTTACCCGATTGTCGAATTTATACACCTCTAAATCAAAATAATCTGGAAGCATTAAATATTTCACATAATCGTAATTCAATTTTGTTCGCAATGGATAGAGCGATATTCCCGTACATTTTTCAATGTCATCAGGAGAAACCTGTATCATAGTTTTATAGTCGGAAGAATCTATTATATTTTTTGCGATATTAATGACATCACCAAATCGCACCCACTTCCATCCGTCGGGAATTGCAAACGCCTGTTCGACGATTTCGATAGACCGCTGGAAACTTCGTTGCAAGTTAACCACCGCTTTCTTTTGCTTGCCGCCTTTCGCATTCTGCTTTGCTTTTTCTTCCTGTATCCACGCGAACAACACCTCTGCATCGTAGTCGGGATTGCCGCTCGCATCCGGTCTGCCTGTCTCGCCGACAGGCAGACCGCAGTTCCTGCGGTACTGAATCACAAAGCCGCTTTCGTTATTCTAGCGGGACTTGGTACAAATTATAAGCATAAGTTATGATTTGTACCATTTTTCGGCGATTCAGCATTATTTTTGCTACATTCTTATGATTTCACCAGCTGGAGAGATAGTGAAATCTGTGCTTTCGACGAGACCTATGAAATTGGTACTTTGGTAGCGTCTAAATTCCACTCCTTCATTTAAGAGATGCACGCCTGGTAAATATTCCCATACATTCGAACTTATAATATGGGCTAATTTTATATAAACTTGATTGCCAGACTTTGCCAAGCCCGCAATCCTATATATTCGCTTCCACAGTTCTGTGTTGGAAAATGTCCAAACATCCTCCGTTTCATTCTCCTGCAAAATCACGATTTTGCCAATTTTCAGTACTTTGTAGAGCGACAATTTTGTTCCTTTCTTATCCGACTCGCTAGGATATAATTCCTTTCCCACCTGTTTATTTTTAACCGCCTCAAGTAAATTGGAAACAACATAATCGCTGACAGCCTTTCCGTTTGCATCTTTTCCCCGATACAAAGCAATGAGATAGTTCTCGTCATTCACTACATAATAGTGCTGCTTATACTCTTTTGGATTCTTTTTAATGCTATTGTTATGCGGTTTCAACGGAATCGGTGCAGTTGGTTTTGCCTTTATGCGCACTCGTTTGACATACGTCTCTTTCCCATTTAGCTTATACGGCAAAAGAATTCCTTTTTCCTGAATATCAGCCAACGGCTGCTTGCCCGTTTCGAGGTTTTGTAAAAATGCGTTCCTAATTCCCTTGTCGATAATTTTTTCAGCAGATTCTTTTGTAAGCGTTTCGCACGGAACTCGTTGAACAAAAATTGGTTCTGTTGTTTTTCCGTCTTTCTCTGGTGGCGGCACAATGCAACCGTAAAATGTATCTTTGTGGAGTGCACCTCGTGCCGTATTTCCTTGAACATACACTTTGTGTCCGTTTTTCAGAATCGGCTTTCCGTATCTGTCGCGCAAGATTTTCTTGCTCTGACGCAATGAATTGTCGCTGGCAAAATGCTTCGGGATAATATACTGCACGCTAGAACGCACATCACTGTCAAACGATTCCCATGGTTTTGCAAATTTCAAATGCGCGCCGTCTGAACTGTTCCGTATCGCTTCAGATAAAAGATTGAACTGTGCCCTGTTCACGCAAGCAACTGTCAGCGCGTCCACAGCGTGATGACGATAATTCGTGCGGTCTTTATTGTCGCCTGCAAAATCGCCTAGTCCCCACTGCTGTTTGAACGTGTCGGTCATCGCACCCTTTACCGGGAACGTATGCGGGAATACTGATTTAAGATATGACAACGCAAACTTTGTTATGATTCGCGTGTCGTTCAGCTGACTGTGCTTGAAACCAGACGTCACTTCTGTCGCAGTAAATCGCTTGAGCTTTCCCTTGTAGTAGGCAAGCTCGAGCCGTGCTTTATGGCGTTTTACAATTCGAGCATCTTTTACAGAAGGATCAACGTACCCGCCACGCGTTTTATTCCGCTCAATCGTTGCAAGACATTCACTTATTTTCTCTGCATAAAATTTTTGGAAGCGCGCTTCTATCTTATCAAAGTGCGGCAGTTCCGATGGGATGTGCTGCTTTTTTACTGTGCGATTGTAATGCGAATCGCACAGCGTCAAGTTTTCCAGCGAGTCGTCATATGAAAGGCTGCGCGGAATTGTATGCTCAAAATCAAACTTCGGGTGCTCCCCGAACAAATCCGTTGCATTTATTTTCTTTCCCGTGTATGGGCACGTTTCGTTCTGCTCTTTCCACAGGCGATATTTTTTGATGTCAGAATCTGTCGGGGTAACGTCAAACCCTTGCTCTTTACACAATTCAACAATGCGCTTTTTGTATTCGTCATTTTTCTTTTGATTATCGCGTTGAAACTCTTCAATCGCTTTGCGCCAATTTTTATCGTTCACTTCATTTGCCAGCTCAATATGAACGCGCGTCTCAGAATCAATTGTGCCCGTCTTAATCAAATAGTTGACAAGTTTCCGCAGTTGATGCAACGCGCGCAGTGCCACAGGATTTTTTACGCTCTGGCAGCGCGGCGAGCCGAGATACAGTTTGCCGTCATCACCATGCACTGGATTTTCAAATGAATATTCTGTGTCAGACGGATGATAGAGCTTTGCGTTTTTCTTTATTGCAAATCCTTGTTCTTTGAGATAGTTCTCTATCAAACTATCCGTGCGCAATGCAGGATATTTGTAATCACTCGGATTTTTTGTTGCTGCGATTTTCAAGGCATCAGAAACTTTCTCAATAATTTCAGTTCTGACAGCGCGTTGCTGTTCAAGCGGAAACCGTTCAAACGTTCGCTTTCCGTATGTGTCGAAAATCATTTCATCGACAATCGCAGTGTTCCATTCTTCCGAACGGAAATCATGCTCCGTGTCTTTGAACACAGCTTCGATGCAGCGGTTTGCAATCGCGATGACAGTGTTTTTGTCTTTCAACGTGCCCGTTATTTCCTGCACCGCGTTTTCTATTTCCTCGGCATGTGCGTCATACACATCTTTGCCAATCATTGTGGGAATGTTCGCAAGAAAAACAGCATGCGCATACACAGAGCCTTTTTGCAAAAACGGCAAAATCTTTCTGATTGCCTTCAAGCTCAAATTCGCATATCCCTGTTGAATGCGAATGTTGCAGAATTTTTTTGTTTGCTCCGAATCAAGATGCAGCTTGTTCTCTGCAAACGCGCGCAATTTCTCGTCATCATCAAAATCAAACAGCACATGCCAGATGTCAAGAATATCGTACTGTCCGATACGCGTCTGTTTCCAGTCGTCGCCAAAAACAGCCTGCAACCCAGCAGAAACAGGACAGCCAGCAACGTTTGTGTCATCGCGATAGTTGAACTTCCATTCATCATGATGACCTTTAAGTTTTTTTGAAATATCTTGGAAAGTAAAATTCGGCTTTGAACTTCGGAAGAAAAGCGGTTGTATTAATGCAATTTCTTCGTGCGTCAAGCACGGTGACTGCGGGCTATTGTATTCATCGAAAAGCGATACTGTGTTCTGATTATCATCCTCATCACTATTTCGAAAAATTCGAATGCTGTTGATAAACGACAACATTCTGAATTCTTCAAACTCAATATGCGAAATAGGACAACGCGGCTTATCGGTTTCAAGCGTGCATTTTCCTACAAGAAATTTTTGCGACTTCAACTTCCGCTGAAAAAAGATTGCTTTATGCAACTCTGCTTTCAGTTCATCAGAGATTTTCTGTACCTCGCATATTTTGTTAAACTCCGCTTCGTAGTGCTCTTTTCGAGCAGTGTATCTGCCGCGCACTTTTTCACCAGAAGTTTTAAGCTCATAGAAATAAGCGCCGAGCGTTTTGTCGCCTTTTGCGTTTGAAAGCTCCTCGATACCAGCGCTCACCTTGCCGTCTGTTTCTTTTGTTGTCTCCTTGCGGTTACTCAAAAATCCGCGCCGCTGTGCAATATGATAGAGCGCTCGTCCAATTTCAAATTGTTCGCACGGCACTTCTGTGCATTTTTTCCGCAAGCAGTACGGTTCCCACTTTTTAGATTCATCAGTTCTGCACCAGGCAATGAACGCTGGCGAAGTCGGATAGATTTTTTCTGTGCGCCACGTTTCCAGTTCTTCCAGCGTAAGCGGACACATCTGATTGCGTATGAGCACTTTGAGCGTTTCGTATTTTCGCAAGCGTCTTCTGAATTTCAATCGTCGTGCAGCACGGAATGCCGTCCGCTCGGCAGCTTTGGAGCTTTCATTGCCTTTTTCGCGTTTTACGCCTTCGGGGAAAATATACACGCCGCAGTTTTCTATTTTTTGCGCCTGCTCGTTGACAATTCCCCAACCGATTGAGTTTGTGCCGATATCCAGACCTAAAACGCTCATAAAAAACTCCTTACTAAAACTTGCAAAAAAAGCAAAACAATGATATACTTCAGGACAGAGATCAAATCACAATAAGGCCATGTGCCGAAGTCATTTGACTACAGCCCCGCATACTCTGTGGGGCTATTTTATTATAGACCATTCGCTTGATTTTTTAAAGCGTTATTTTTTATGCGCTGTTTCACCCTACGCATTTCTGTATGCAAAAATCTGGACGAAAAGCCTCATTGTGCGATTGCGTAAAACATGGTACAATACAGTCGAGGTACGCTATGCGGAAACTTATTTTTTGTGTGCTCATTGCAACCTATTTTTGTTCATCATGCAATTTAACACATACAACCGCAGAAGAAGATGTTTTATTAATTAACAACACTTCAACCGATGCAACTGTTGCAGTCGGCGCGCGCTCATACACAATCGCGGCAAACAACACTGCGCACGGCAAGATGACATGGGGCGAATCAGTTTCGTTGCAAGATACATCGCGCAGAACAGCTGTTGCGCAGTACGACTACAGCGACGGCAACGCGCTTAAAATCACCATTGCTGACATGCAGTCGTATTCATATACGGTTAGCAACAGATCAACTCACGATATAATTCTTTCAGAAGCGAATAACATGCTCACCGACACATACGGAGGCACGGTATCAGTTGCTGCGGGCGAAGATAAACAGATAACAGTGTATACGACAAATCCATCGTTTGTCGCTGCGTTTACCGTTGGTTCAGAAAATGCACACAAGAAAGTTACTGTGAGCGGCGCAATAGTCACCATTGCTGATTAATAATTTTTGGGAAGTGCTGTCATGAAAGTGCTTGGCATTGAATCCTCATGCGATGAGACTGCTGCCGCAGTCGTTGAAGATGGACGCACTGTTTTAAGCAACGTTGTTGCAACGCAGATTCCTTTTCACGAGATATACAAAGGCGTCGTGCCAGAAATCGCAAGCCGCAAGCACGCCGAATGGATTTTGCCTGTTGTAAAGCAAGCTGTGGCAGAAGCACATCTTTCGCTTGATGACATTGACGCAGTGGCGGCAACAAATCGTCCAGGCCTCATGGGCGCGCTGCTTGTCGGTTTGACGTACGGCAAAACGCTCGCATGGGCACTGCAAAAACCGTTTATCGCGGTAAACCACATGCTCGGACATCTCTATGCGGCGCATTTAACAGCCGACATAACCTATCCGTATGTGGGTTTGCTCGTCTCGGGCGGGCATTCAATCATTTGCAAAGTGCGTGCATTTGATGACATCGATGTGCTCGGTACAACAGTAGACGACTCTGTTGGGGAAGCGTTTGACAAAGTTGCAAAGTTCTACAATCTCGGCTACCCCGGCGGCGTTGTCATAGACAAGCTTGCATCGCTTGGCGACGCGCGCGCGTTTTCGTTTCCCGTGCCAAAACTCGACGAAAAGACGCATCGCTATGATGTTTCGTTCAGCGGTTTAAAAACAGCGGTGATTCATCAGCGCGATTTATTTTTGAACAGCGGATATGAGCCGACAACAGAAAACATGTGCGCATCGTTTCAGGAAACTGCGTGTCGCACGCTCACTGCAAAGCTGTTCCGCGCGCTCGAAGACACAGGGCTTGCAACTGTTGTAGCAGGCGGCGGCGTTGCGGCGAATTCACGCTTGAGGGCGTTGCTTGCAGAGCGCACCGACATCACGTGCATATTTCCGCCTTTAAAGCTGTGCGGCGACAACGGCGCAATGATTGCGGGTATTGCATATCACTTTTTAAAGCGCGGCGATGTGAGTGCTTTGAACACAACTGCAAGCGCGCGAATTGAAGCGTTTAAACGCGGTCTTGCGCAAGTGCGGCGCGGATAGAGGAAGCTATCTGCTTTCAAATGATGCTTTACTGTTGACGCATTGCAGCCGCTTCATTAAAATAGCAATTATGACAGACTTGGAAATGCTTGACGGGGCTATCCGTCGTGTACCAGACTTTCCGACACCGGGCATTCTTTTCTATGACATCACAAGCATCCTTACTAATCCACCTGTATTTAAATACTGCATCGATAAAATGCTTGAACTGTATAAAAATGACAGCATTGATGCAATCGCCGGAGTTGAGTCACGCGGTTTTTTATTCGCAGCTCCGTTTGCAGAGCGTGCCCGCATTCCGCTCGTACTTATTCGAAAAAAAGGAAAATTGCCGGGAGCAAAATACACCTGCTCGTATTCACTTGAATACGGCATAGCAGAAATCGAAGCGCATAAATCAGACATTACAAAAGGAAAAAGATATCTTGTCATTGATGACTTAATTGCCACCGGCGGCACGCTCCAAGCGGCACGCAATCTCATTGAACAAGGCGGAGGCATTGTCACTGAGTTTTTTGGCATCATTGGATTACCGTTTCTCAATTATGAAAAATTGCTTGCACCAATCCGCGTTACAACGCTCATCAATTATGCAAGTGAATAAAATTTAACAATTATTAATTTTATACGGCACAAGCCATACTTTCAGAGGTATCTTATGTACGATATTCCTGCGCATTACAAATCTATTCTCAACACAAAAGAAACAGAACACGCTATTGTTTTAATAAAAAATTTTTTTCAAACAGCGCTCTCTACAGAACTCAATTTGACACGGGTCACAGCACCACTTTTTGTGCAAGCAGGAATAGGCATCAACGATGACTTGAACGGTACTGAGAAACCTGTATCGTTTTCAGTAAGAGATATGGGCGGCAAACGCATGGAAATAGTGCAGTCGCTTGCAAAATGGAAACGGCTTAAAGTAACGGAACTTGAATTGGACAGCGGCTTTGGCATCTATACAGACATGAATGCAATTCGGCCAGACGAAACGCTCGACGCCATCCATTCGCTCTATGTTGATCAGTGGGATTGGGAAATGGCAATTGACGAAAAAAATCGTACAGTGTTTTATCTCCACGAGATTGTACAAAAAATTTATCGTTGTTTGAAGCGCGCAGAATTTTACATATATGACCATTACCCTGTAATCAAACCGCAGCTGCCCGAAGAAATTACACTTTTATATGCAGACGATTTGCAAAAAGAATTTCCAACGCTCACGCCGCATGCACGCGAGGAAAAGGCAGCAAAAAAATATGGAGCTGTTTTTATCACAGGGATTGGTGGAAAAATGCAAGACGGCACAATCCACGACGGACGTGCACCCGACTACGATGACTGGATTACTGAAACAGGCGACGGGCATCGTGGATTAAATGGCGACATCATCGTATGGAACAATGTGCTAAAAACTTCATTTGAGCTTTCATCGATGGGAATCCGCGTTTCGCCCGAATCCCTTGCATTGCAGCTCAAAGAACGAAAGTGTACTGAACGCTCAAAATTTTTATTTCACAAAAAATTATTAAATAATGAACTTACACAAACACTCGGCGGTGGTATTGGTCAATCACGCTTATGCATGTTTTTGCTGCGAAAAGCACATATAGGCGAAACGCAGGTAAGCATTTGGCCGGAAAAAATTGTTAAAGATTGTGTAAAAACCGGAATTACGCTTCTGTAAAAATACATTTATGAAGTTCGGAGCTGAATTAACATAGTACGGCGTAAAATAATTTTTCAAAAACGAGGAAGAGATGAGTTATGTCTGTTGCAAAAAAGTTAGAGATTTGAAAACGCCTGCATTTCATGAAACAGAAAAACAAGAATATATGGCTTTCTTTGAGAAAAAAATATCTTGTATTCACTTGATAATGATATGTTTGGCAAGTTGCTCCTCGTCAGCGCCAAATCCAATTTAGCATAATCGTGATAAAAAAATATTTTTTTACAGCACATGCATATAGTCGTCTCGATGCATTGCTCCGTGAACAGTTACCACTGGCATTAGCGGAAAGCAAAACAAAAACAACGCATGCAAAAAATTATGTTGTAAGCAATGCAAAAATTCGCAGGTTGATTATTGCTGGCATGGTTGCTGTTAACGGCTCGCAGTGTCGTATTCCGTCGAAAATCATAACATCAGGATGTAGCGTAACAGCATTCATTGACGAAGAAAAATTTTTTTATGAAAAACAAAATGACGACATTCAATTCAAAATGACGGAGCAAATTGTGCTATACGAAGACGATGAATTAATAATTGTTAATAAACCTGCCAACTTTCCAACGGAACAAACTATAAAAGGAAACCGTGCAAACATGCACGAAAAAGTAATCGATTGGCTGCAACAAAAAGCGCCACATGAAAATCCACCATATGTTGGAATTATGCATCGACTCGACCGCACCACAAGTGGTATTTTACTTTTTACAAAAACACGCAAAGTAAATAAAGCAATGCATGCGCTATTTGAAAATCGCACTATTGAAAAAACGTATCGTGCAATTGTTGTTCCTTCAAAAAAAATGCCCCATACTTTCAGCGTAGAGAATTATATTGGAAAAATTGCAAAAGGAAAATGGGGCGCAGTTTCAAAAGATAGCGGTCGCTTTGCACACACAGATTTCACAATTCTCAAAGAAGGCGAATTTTTGGGAAAACACGCATTGCTTATTGAAGCAAAACCGCTTACTGGCCGCACGCATCAAATCCGTGTGCACCTCGCTATACGCGGATTGCCAATATTCGGCGACGAACTCTACGGCGGCAAACAAGCAGACCGCCTTTATCTCCATGCATTGTCGCTTTCATTTCCGCATCCCGTAACAAACACTTTGCTAAAAATCACAGCGCCCCTACCAGAGCAATTCATGTTGCAAGAAAAATGTAGTAATGCACTAAATAACATGATTGAACAGCATCACGGCAACAATGATGCTGCCAAAAATCCGCCCCGCGCGTACATGAACTGTATCGTAAAACATCGCCTCATGCGATAATGCATCCCGCACACACGCTTTTAATAATTGCCAAAAAACAGTATACTTGCTACATGTTCATGCGTTACTTGTGCATCTTTTTCATTTCTATGGTGCCGCTCATAGAATTGCGCGGGGCAATCCCAGTGTCGCAAGCGTTTGCGCCGCCGCTCCCGCTTTTGCGCTCATATGTTGTGTGCATCATCGGCAACATGCTTCCCGTGCCGATTATTTATTTATTCGCGCGCAAATTTCTTGTGTGGGGAGCAGACAAAAAAATCATCGGAAAACTATGTACGTTTTTTTTAACAAAAGGAGAGAACGCGGGAAAAAAACTTACTGCAAAAGCGGGGCACGGGCTTTTTATTGCGCTCATGCTGTTCGTGGGCATTCCGCTGCCGGGAACAGGCGCGTGGACAGGAACGCTTGCAGCAAGTATTCTCAACATGCGTTTTAAGCAGACAGTGCTTGCCGTCACCGTCGGCGTGTTGATTGCGGGCGTCATCATGGCGCTCGTGAGCTTTGGCGTATTCAGCTTTGTGCGATAACATCGAGCAAAGAATTGCTCCTTAAAATTGCGCACGCGAGCGCAGAGCAATGCGCATACGAGTAAAGCATCAATTTCAAGAGTTGTGGAATGGGCGCGCAGCTGCACGGAGTGCACGCGCACATCAAATACGCGAGTTTTCACAAGAGAACTTGCAAAAAAGTTGCTAAAATAGCACGACTATTCTCAAGGAGATATATAATGCGAGCATTGTTTTATTTTGTGTTGGCACCCGCGCTTTTGCCAGTTGTCTTGCTGCTCTTTTACATTTACAAAAAAGATAAAATTGAGCGCGAGCCGCTCGGCATGATTCTCAAAGTGTTTGTCTTCGGCGCGCTCTTTTCTCTGTTCGACATTCCGAGCGAACAAGCCGCGCACTCCGCGCTTGCAGCATATTATCCATATGCGGACCTCTCGTTTGAGCTTGCGCATAATTTTCTCGGCATCGCATTCATTGAAGAAGTAACAAAATGGATTGTGCTCATGCTGTTCGTGTGGCGGTCGCGCGAGTTCAACTACAAGTTCGACGGCATTGTGTACGCGGCAACAGCTTCGCTCGGTTTTGCCGCGCTCGAAAACATCATCTACGTTGTGTCATATGGCACGGGCGTTGCAGTTTCCCGCGCGCTCTTCGCAATTCCTGGACACGCGTCGTTTGGCATACTCATGGGATTTTTCTTTGCACGCGCAAAACATTTTTCGCTTGCACAGAATTACGGCGCAAGCGTGCTCTGCATGGTGCTCTCACTCGCCTGCCCTATCTTCGTGCACGGCACATATGATTTTTTGTTAAGCCCCGCAGCACATGAGCAGAGCTTTTCATCACACTTTTTTGTGCTTGTGATTGCACTTGATGCGCTCGCGTGGCTTATTATCAGGCACGAGTCGCGCACAGACATGCCGCTGTAGTTGAGGCCGTTACATATCCGTGCGAGCGTGTAGCTGTTAATACTGCAAAAACTAACAGTTTTTTGCAATGCATACTTTCTCGTTTATTGACAACACCAACAATTATGATTTATACATTTAAACCTAATTACTCTTTACCCTGCGCGGTGCCTTGTATTCCCATGTTGAACCGCCCCAGCCGTATGCGGTCATTTTCGTCTGGATATAACTGTCATCATCGATTAAACGCGTCAACACGCCACCATATGTTGTTTCCGTTGTATCGCTGCTGTTGCCATTCCACGTACGAGTGACATTTTTTATCGTTTTAACAACAACTTTATCGAGCCCTTTATACGTCAAATCAAGTGTTATGCCGTCATCAGAAAATACGTATTTTGTGTCGCCGACATGGAATGTCCAACCTGCCACGCGCAACAAAAAATGCACACCAGGATCAGCATATCCAAACTCACCGCATACAACACCATCCTCGCTCAAGGAATCATCATATACAGAAAACGTATGGATAGTTCCTGTCTGCATATTTTTGTACTTTGCTTCTGTTTCGTTCACAATTGAATCAAACGTATATTCTGTTGCAGTCAATTTATTTTGGTAATCAGAACCATTCGTCTCGACAACTGAAAGTGTTTTGCCACCATTGGAAAATTGGTATTCTCTAAATATCCAACCATTTATTTCTCCTGCAACAGGATGATTGACTTTCAACCGTTTTTGATACGTCCTACCATATACCATAGTAAAAAACACTTTTGTTGTTGGATCTGATTCAGCAATATCTCCTATCTGACGATATGCAGGATCAGAGTAATTTGCAACTTTGAGCTTTGACGCTATGATAAAATCACTATTTGAAAGACGCATCATAGTATAGTCTGCAGGACCACCACTGTATGATGCAGCTATATCCGTCCCAATTGATTCTCTGGGCGAAGCATCATACCAATATGTGCCGTCACAGTTTGTGCCATACCGTTTTCCAATTCCGCCTACGTTCAATTTTCCGCCATCATCAGAGAATGCATATGTTACTTTATTGTCCAAAGATGTGAATGTCGCACCACGCACACGGAGCAGAAAATCTGGACCAGGATCTTTGTACAACGCTTCGCCCACTTTTTCACCATTTCTGTAGAGCGCAGCACCATCATAACGTATGTCAATAGTCGCGCTGTCATTTTTATATACGCCCCTGTCGTCCTCTTTACTTTCATCATACGTATACGTTTCTGATGTTACTGTCGTTTTGTTATTGCCCGTATCGATTTTATTGAGCGTAAGTTTTTTTCCCGTGCTGTCAAATTGCCACAAGTAGAGCACATAGCCGTAGCCGTTTACATATACTGTATTTTCATTTTTATCTTTATACGAGTAATCAACTTTTTGCCGCAATCGATATGTTTTTCTTGCCACAGCATCGATAAACGCATTCGATGAACTTGCATCT
This sequence comes from Treponema sp., assembly GCA_017940005.1. Taxonomy (GTDB): domain Bacteria; phylum Spirochaetota; class Spirochaetia; order Treponematales; family Treponemataceae; genus Treponema_D. Next base: position 16,268 of record JAGAZO010000011.1, on the reverse strand, counting down.
GAATTGCCTTGACTAAAATACGGGGAGCAACCGGAAGAGTTTTCATCTTCATATTGTGCAACCGCACGGGACGCATCATGCACGCGCGGAAAATATTTTGTCTGTCCTGTTGTGGCATTGCCCATTTCATCTCTATACTCTTTATAGAGCACCACCGTGCCGTCACCTTTTACAAAACCGATGGGGTCATATTGATAAAAGGGTTTCTTCTTACCTGCCGTTTCACCCGCAACCGCCTCATGTACATCAAGCGCTTCAAAATTGATAGGCACGAGTTTTCCTGCAACAGTCGTTGTACCAGTTATTTTTCCATACGCAAACACAAATTTCGAGTAAGTATCAACTGCAATTAGATACTGATCAAGAGCTACAACAACAGACTTGCCTTTTATGCGGTAAAAATGGAAACGCCCCATTCTGCCGCCAGCAGCATTGTATGATGTATTTGCACCGACAAGTGGATTTTTACCGTCGTAGCGATACACAGTCATTTCAGTAATGCCGTAGCCTTGCGCTGTATTTTCTTTGTCTGGCGATTTTGATGTCTTTTCGTTTTTTTGCGTATTGCCGTCAGTCCATGCGCCGTGCCCCGAACATATTTCTTTAAATTGATATGTAGGCACTGTGTTATCGTCAAAACTCACATGAAAAAACCAATCTTTTATTTTACTTCCATCAAATTGATAATTGATGTCATTCCACTCGCCTTCAGAAAACCAGTCAATTTCGCTGTCATCGACATCTTCAGGAAGTCCATCTATTTCAATTATTGATTCAGGCATAATATCCAAACTGTTCGGAGATGTATTGTAATAATATGATTTATCAAAATGAAAATTTGTACATGAGAAAAAGAGCGTCGCCGCTATGCCCGCGACAGCAAAAATCAGCTGTTTCATAATCTTCTCCAAATTTATCCTTTGAACGTAAGTCCAACACTCACGCCGAAGTCGAGCGAGTTGAGGTAAAACGACGGCAACGGCGTTTCCGTAGAAAATGCAGGTTTTCCAACTTTGGGATTTGTGAGCGCGTCGTTCATTATCGTCATGAGATATTCAGGCATCGTTATATATTTCGGTCGCCACATATTAAATCTAAAATATGCGCCAAGCGTCACTTCCATATGATTGATGAGCGGTTGATTGTATTCGAACATCGTCTTCATGCTGAACATGAGCGGATTCATGTTTTTCATCATAAAATCGGTGACTGTAATGCGACCAATCTCTGTTTTAACAAGCGAGGGGGCATCGGAATATGCAAGGTATTCGGGCGAAAGTGACGCTATCATTTTTCCGCCAAGCCAAAGCCCTGCTGCAAGCCGACTGTTCAAAAAATATGCTTTTGAGCCTACGCCAAATGTAATTACGGGCGTGTAAGTAACATTCACATATACATTGACTGTTACGTCTTCAATAGTGTTGCCCGCCATTTGACCAGAAAAACCGTTTCCCACGCCAACAGAGCCAAAAAGACTCACGCCACTGAAAATACCGGTGCCCATATGAAACCAGCGTTCCGAGCCAAACAGATAGCCTACTTCGATTTCTCCGTCCATAGTGTAGCCGACAAGCCCTTTCATATAGCCTGCACCAAGCTTATCTAAATCATCAGTTTTAATTGAAGGCAACGTTGCCGTGCCATTGAAATTTGCACGGAATGTCCACAAAAAGCCTTCTTCCACAGCATGCAACTGCGCAAGACAGGCAAATGCAAAAATAGCAACTGCACGGATAATATGTTTGCAGCTATTCTCTCTTTTCATATAAAAAATCTCCAATCCATCATATTTATATGTATATGCAATAATATACATTATTAAATAATCATAACAAAAAAGTAAGCAAAACACAAGCGAGAAATTTCATTACAGGTATCATTATAATCGTCCTGCCATACAGGAACTTATATATTGTATTTTATATAGCTAAATTTTATAATTACGCAAGGAGGTTCCTCCATGAAACAGTGCAGTTTTATTTATACAATAGCGATTGTTTTGCTTGCCGCAACAGCACTTGCTGTTATTTCGTGCAAAGATCTTATAACGCCACCTACATTCGGACAACAGAATACTACAGACACATATCAGGCAGTTACTAATCTAAAAGCTTCACAAGGTGCAAAAAGCGTAATCACGCTTACATGGACTCCTGTTAGCAACGCTGTGCGCTACAATATCTATGCGGCGGCAACAAAACACGACGCGTTTGAAAAAGTAGGAAGTCCATCTACAGCTGCGTTCACGTATACAGCAGAACAAGGCGTAACTCGCTACTTTAAAGTGCGTGCCGTGTCGAACACAGGCGCAGAATCTGACGACAGCCTCATCGTAGAGGGTACAACGCTTGCACAACCTGTCATCAGTGACATAGAGACAGGCACAGATAACGATGAAAACACAGTCACTGTGTATTGGTACATGGAAAATCACTACGCGTATTATGAATTGCTCCGATATAACATCACGTGCATGAGCGGCGCGGCTGTCGTCAAGACAGATACTATTTCAGGCATTGATGCAAACGGCAGCATAGCTGAAACAGCATATACTTTTATGAACCTTGCGCAAAATACAAACTACACGTACACAGTAGAAGCGTATTTGATTTCTGACCAAGCAAAAAGTGAAATAAGCAAACCTGTAGATGAGCTCACCGCTGTTTCGCTAAGACCGTCTGCGCCCGTAAACTTGAAGGCATCGCACGGTATATCAAAAGATTGCATTTCGCTTTCATTCCAAGTACCTGAAAAGGCATACATCAGGCAAACGCTCAGCGCAGGTACAAGCGATGAAAAAACAGCGTATACGCAATATCCACTTTATTTTAAAATCGAACGGCGTATAGTAGCTGCAGCAGATGCCTCCGAAAACAGCTGGGAAACGCTTAAGCAAAAAATGTACATTTTAACAGGCGGAGAACTGAAAGCTGAAGATGATGCGGAGTTGGCAGGCTTGAGCGGCAACTTGCTTAAAGAAAAGCTTGATACCGCATATGTCGTCGGCAGTATTGCGTCGTTCACAGACACAAGTGCGCTTGTACGCGGTAAACAATATGAATATCGCGTACGCTCATATGTTTATGAACGCGGTACAACATCTGAAAAAAGTTCTGTCGCCGTTGCAAAAGGGTGGACACTTGCCGTACCTGCGTTAAAAATCACTGATTTTGAAAAAGCAGTGAATGAAGGGAAAACGCTTGTCAACATCAAGCTTGCAGCTTCATTGAATTTACATGGCAAAGAAGACAGTTACCAGTTTATCATCGAACAAAAAAAGTATATAAATTTCGATGGCACACTTTCACCAGAACAACCACAGAAAAAAATATACACAACTCTTTCAGAAATTGCAAATCCCATTACATATGAGCTCGACGGCACAGACACCGATACAGACATCGGCTATTATGCATATACACTTCACATTATGCCTAAAGGTGAAAGCGACACGGAAAAAGCCCTCGATTCCGTTACAACATCACGAAAAATTTTTATCACACATAAAACAGATTTGCCAAAAGCTGAAATTACCGCAATCGAAGACGGATATAAAGATAAAGCGCATATTACATGGACTGTAGAGGCAGGCGTTACATATACGCTCGAGCGTCATGAAGCAGACAAAAACGGATATGCAATAAGCACCGCAGAACCTGTGTCTCCGCTTGACAGCGGTTTTGTCGATGATACTGTACCAGAGGCAACAGGCAAAATTTTTGTATATACATTGTACGCTGAAAAAAATGGCATCACTATTTCATCGGAACCGAAAACCGCATACATGCTTGGGAAGCCCTCTGTCATTTTCAATGCAGATACACCCGCATATGACAGCATTGCAACAGAATGGAATCCTGTGCAAAAAGCAGAACGCTACAAAGTTGTCCTTAAAAACAGCGGCAGTGAAATTGACAGCACCATGATTGAAAAATCGGTAGACGGCAATTATATCATTTCTTCGGAAACAATGAACACAGTATTTTTCAATGCCTCGACAGATACACTTGCATACACGATTATTAAACCACAGGGCTTTAACGATGCGCAAATTTCAGGCAAAGATTTTACTCTCACCGTTACCGCGTATTCCACAAATGACAACGTTGAATCAGATATGCACCTTGTACGCACGCTCGGACCTGCGAATACAAACACAACTGTAAATAGCATTCCTGATTCATCGTCGCATATCACTGTTACATGGGATGAAGTACACGGAGCGGCAGGTTATCTTGTACGCCGTGACAGATGCGACCTCACTAACACGAGTATTTTGTCTTCCGATATATATTTTGTTCCCATAAATCCGAGTGGCAACGCATTTGAACTCAAAGCAAACAAAGAAGCCATATCAGGTGCAACAAATGCAATGCAGTTAGGAAATAAAATCACGCTCACAGACACATACACGCAACTTCCTGAAGAAAATGCAACGACATGGCAATCAAATCAAGACAAGATTGCGTGGGGGTATCCATACCGTTACACTGTTTACCCGGTAAAAAGTGTAAATGACGCATATAGCTTTAACAGTGACTCGAGTAGTATGACGATTGAAGGCATAGCATATGAAAATACAGGCAAAATATATAAAACAGGCGCAACCTATGGCTACGGCTTTGACGTAACAGCAACAAAATCAACTTACACTGATAAAGTTGTGCTATCGTGGATAGAACCATATGGCACAGTTCATCCGCAGTTCAGATTGTGGCGCTGTCCTGTAGAAAAAAATTGGACAGTTGCAGAAAACTGGCTTGCAACAGGATACAACGGCACAACAGCATCGTGCACAGTAACTGACGATTTGTCAAATGCCTATTACTATGCCATCACATACGACATGGACACACGACCGCAAAGCACATACATTGCGCACCTCATGTCAAAAAAAGATACCGCAAGCCCTACCGAACCACCCAACAAAGGATATGCACTCAGACTGTACTGCGAAGTTTCCCAACTTTCAGGCTACAACGAGTCTATCGATTGGAAACTGTGGGATTATACAAAGCGTGCGATTGGACCTGCGCAAAACACACTATATTCGATTCAGCTCAAAAATAGCGATTACAATGCAGCGTGGAATGAAGTATGCACTGTGTCACAGGCAACCGGCACCATCTCACTTGCGAACAACAGCGATTACAACATAACAGCAACAATAGGCATTAACACCATAACGCTCACACCCGTTTTCCATGATGATACGCATTCTGGACTGCTTCACGTGCTGCGCGACTATAAGCATTATGTGAAACTAGAATACACAAATGCAAACGGAAAAAAAGTACAGCTTTCCCGCGACAATCTCTATTCATACCGTGAGATTACCGCAAAAGAATTTGCACTTGTTTCAGCAATGTCGCTCGCCACGGCGATGTACCGTGACAGAGCAAACAATACATCTCAATTCCTTACATATGAAAAGCTAAGCTCATGGGGCACCCAACGGTTGTTTGACTTTAATAAATCAAATGGTCCGTTTTTCCAAATAATCAGCGGCACACTCTATGCATGGGTAAACACGTCAGGTCCTGAAATGCCGTCATATTACGGGCACTGGGACGGCGGTTGGGGCGATATAAACGATTACAGCAGACCAAGCACGGTAGTGCTCACGTCTTCTGCAGATATATACAGCGGCAGTGTTACATTCACTTCAATGACAGAAAGCGATGGCACTTACGCCGTTACGTACAGGTCGACAAAAGATGAAAATTTCAGAACGGTAGTGGCGCCGTTGTTCAGCTACAAAAATCTTTCATCGCCAGAAAACAAAACATGGTCTTCTACACAAGGATGGATAGAAAAATGAAACAAGCCCACTATAAAATGAAAACAAACTCTTGCTCTGCACAGCAACGAGTACGCACCGCCATTTTCTTATACGCTATAAGTATGCTCTTTACTTCCTGCTACCAGTTTTTTCAGGGCAAAATAGACATGTATCCATCAGGCAACAATTCGTCGCTTTCAGAAATATTTGAAGAAAAAAGTGTAATTACTCAGTTGTCGCCACCAGAGCAAATATTTATATCTTCTGGTAGAGATGCATACACAGACAAAATTATTATTTCATGGAGCACTGTCAAACACGCAACTTCGTATAGGCTTGAGCGCGCTGTAGCAATGCCAAAAACAGATGGTTCATACACAACGCCTGAAGAAAGTGACTACAGCATCATAAAATCATCTGGCACAAATCCGCAGTCATCAGACTATATTTCTAGCACATCATATACAGATATTATCTTGCGCGATCCTGTATACACGGCTTCAGAATATTCGTACCGCTATTACTATCGCATAAGCGCAGAGAATCAGCATATGTATGATGCAAGCGCATTTGCCACAACCACTTCATACGGCACATTGCTCGCACCTCCCAAAAATCCGCATGCAAGTCTTGGTGAATCTACTGAAGACATCATAATCGAATGGGCAAAGCAATCGGAAGTTTCTTATTACAAAATCTACCGCAGCGAAAACGAGAACAATTCAAACAGTATGTTCATAGCAAAAGTTACGTCAGACAGGAACTCATATCGCGACAAGATTACAAAACCACAACAAGGAATCGAATTCTACTACACTGTGCTGTCGCAAAATGCTACAGGCAATGAGAGCGTAGCAAGCGCGCCTGCACTCGGATACGCGCTCAAAGAAGGCGCGCCACCAAAAGTAACTGATGTAAAAGTAACGGAAGGGCGCGGCACTACCACAGACAAAATAGCAATCACATGGAACGCCACGCCAAATGCAACAAAATATGCTGTGTACCGCACGAGTTCCGTAGACAGCGCATATTATCTATGCAGCAATTCAGTGACAGGCACAACATACGAAGACAGAGACTCGCTCAAACCAAACGTATATTATTATTATCAAGTGCAGGCAATAAAAGAACCAGCTCCTGGTTTAAACGAACCGATATTAAAAGGACCGTTTTCAGATTCTTCAATAAAATCTAAAGCTCCCGCAGAGGGATTCATTCTAAGTGCGCCAGGAGAAATCACTGTAACAAAATCAAACTCGAACAATTCCGAGTGCATCATTACGTTTGCTTCACCAATAGGTACACAGGCATATCTTGCCGACTCAAAAAAATATGCTGACTACCATACATACACGTTTGAAATTTTTGGAGGCGACACACAAGAAGAAACATTCGCACATGCAAGCGCAAATACAACGCTCACAGCTTCTCCAGCAGGACCGTTTTCAGGATATTACACTGCAACTGTAGAAGCGAAACGATTTTATGTTTTGAGAACCGTGTATGGTGGCATAAAAAGTGAAACGAGCGTTATTGCAGCTCCTGCGCCGAGTGCAGCAAATAATGTTATTGCTACACGACATGCATTTATATCAGGCATTACTGATAATGAAGCAAATGCAAATGTATCTGGCGTGTATCCGGTAAGGATAACATGGACAGCTCCAGAAGGAGGCGCCGACGGATACCATGTGTATCGCTCTACAAGCAACAATTCAGGTTTCCGAAAAATTACCGAAGAGCCCATAACAGCGATGAGCTACATAGATAAAAACACTTCCGCAAAAGCGGGCGTATATTACTACTACAAAGTGCTTTCTATTAATAGTTTAGGACAAGGCACAAACTATTCAAACAATGAAGCGCAGGGGTATGGCGCGCTCACATACAAGCAATATTTTCTTGAATATGATAAAACGAGACAACGCTCACACGCAAAACTTACGCTCATGCATGAACCAAATGACCTTAACAAACTTGGCAAAGAAACAATTAACGGTGATATAAGCGGCTCGCTCAGCTACGACGGTGGCACCACTGTGACGATGCTCTATACAGATTACGCTGACTTTTACATCAACGGCACAACGGAACGTTATTTTGTTTATAACGGCAATACGAACACATACATCACCGGAAATCTTTTGGCAAAAAATGGTCACATGGGCGGAACGGTAACTGCTACAGGCATGTATCCCGGTACGGTAAAATACGACGACATACAGATAAAAGGCGGAGCTGCAGGCGACGGCTATTATACAGTAACACCAGAAGGATTTGCCCCTTCGCCTGCAGGTCTTATCAGCTGGACAATGGCAAAATAAATTGGGAGGTTTATATGCAGTGTTCTAATAAATTAATAACTTTTGCAATAATTTCTGGACTTACATTCATTATTTCTTCGTGCTACACGCCGTCGCCGCTGTACGGCACATGGGTAGATAACTCTGGAAAAGCACAGATAATATTCACAAGCGACGGTTCATTCAATGCTTCCATAGTTTCTTCCACCGGAGAAACAGTGACATACAGCGGTACATGGTCAGTGATGAACAATGTGCTTCACATCAAAAAAAATACAGGCAGCTCATTTGTGACAGAATGGGACATCCGTGCTTCAAATTTATATTTGACATGGACATATGACAATAGCGAAAAAAAAGCGCTCACGTTATTCCAGATTTCAAAATAGGACGCAGCATGAAAGCACAATCACTGGTCTTTATTATATTCGCAGCAACATATATTGCACCGCTTTGCGCACAAACACAAAATGAATCTGATGCCGTTTTATCGGTACAGTTTGACGAGCAACTACAAGACGATTCAGAAAAAAATGCAGCGATGAAAAAACCGTTTGTGACATTCAACGAAGGCGTAACACTTGCGCACATCACACGGCTTATAAAACAAGATGATTACAAGCGCAGTAATTTTGTATGGCAAAATTATTTAATCGGCTTGTATTTTGAAATGCAGACAGTGCGTATGCGTCCGTTCAATAGCCTGTTTCGCGTTGCTGTGTACTATCCATTTAAGCACACATTCAATGGAATGAATCAACAGGCAAAGCAACTGCTGCTTTACGCTTTCGATGCATATGCAGGATTCTTTTGGCAAAGAGACATGTGGAAATATATTCGCGTTAATTTTTCTGTAGGACCTCATTTTTTGTATGAGCTTTCTGATGAATATCACCACATTCAGCTCGGCGGCGCGCTGCTCGCGGGACTAGAATTGCCGGTAGCACATCGCTGGACAATTATCAACAACGGTATATTTGCGCTTGATTACCCCAATCTCGGTTCAAACCGTTCTATTGCGCCATATAATCTTGCATGGGAATATCAACTGGAACTTGGCTTACGCTACAGCCGCCGAGAAAATGTCTATGCGTATATACACAAAATTAACAAAAATAGTACGTCACAGACAGATAAAGCACAGCCGTCTGTAGATGCACCATCAGATAGCGCACATTCCGCTGCAGACGATGTACAAAACGACAATCTGCAGCTTCCCGTAAATGATGTGCCCGCTGCTCCAGATACAAAGGACGAGCACACTATGCAGCATCTCGCAGATGATGAGCTATTTTCGAGCATGCAACGCTGAAACAAAATGACTGCGGCAACAAGGCGCGCGTCTTGCGCTACGCTTTTTTCCCTTGATTTGCCACTGCGTCCATCTTTGCTTTGAGCGCGTCTTGATCGCCTAAATAATAGTGCTTCGCCACTTTAAACGCGTCGTCAAATTCATATACGAGCGGCACGCCTGTCGGAATGTTCACATTCAAAATTTCTTCAGCACTCATGTTGTCGAGATATTTTACTAACGCACGAAGCGAATTGCCATGCGCTGCAACAATGACGCGCTTTCCCGCCTGCATGTCTTTTTTTATGGCATCTTCAAAAAATGGAATGACGCGCGCTATAGTCGTCTCAAGGCTTTCAGTAGGCGGCAAATCTTTTTCGGCGACATCGCGGTACATAGCTTGATTTTTTGCGCTGCGCTCATCTGCATCTTCAAGCGCAGGCGGCTTTACGTCAAACGAGCGCCGCCAGATTTTTACCTGCGCTTCGCCGTATTTTTCTGCCGTCTCAGCTTTATTCAAGCCTTGCAGCGCGCCGTAGTGGCGCTCATTCAACTTCCACGTTTTATGCACGGGGAGCCAGTTCCTGTCCATTTCATCAAGGATATGATTGAGCGTATGGACTGCACGTTTTAAATATGACGTGTAGCAGACGTCAAAATCAAAGCCTTCCGCCTTGAGCAGCTTACCAGCAGATTTTGCCTCTTCGTGCCCTTTTTCGCTTAAATCGACATCTGTCCAACCAGTGAACAGATTCAGTTTGTTCCATTCGCTTTCGCCGTGACGGACAAGAACTAATTGCATCATATGCGCCTCGTATATCTCGTGTAATTATAACAGTTTATATCAACTAAATCACTATACCCTACCCAAAACTTTTATGCAAGTATAATGATACAATAGCATTTCAGTATGAAAAAAAACACTTTTTATTCTATTTGTGCTATAATTTGTACTACAATCATAACAATATATTATAAACAAAAAACTGTTGACAATTCGGTATTATGCTATATCATTAAAAGTATTATCATAATTTAGGAGGTTGGTAATAATGTTGAACGGAAAAGTTGCATTGGTAACAGGCGCAGCAAGCGGACTGGGCAAAGCCTCTGCAAAGCGTCTTGCAAAAGACGGTGCCGCTGTCTGTGTTGCAGATTTGAATATGGACGGCGCAAACCAAACGGTTGAAGAAATCAAAAAAGACGGTGGCAAAGCAATAGCTGTTAACATGGACGTAACGAGCGAAGCAAGCGTTAATGATGGCTTCAAAAAAACAATTGCGGAATTTGGAGGCATTGACATTGCATTTTCAAATGCAGGCGTCCAGATTGTACATCCATTTGAAGAGTATCCATTTGAAGAATGGCGCAAAATGATGGCTATTCATGCAGATGGAGCATTCCTTGTATCAAAAGCTGCATACACGGAAATGAAAAAAAGCGGAAAAGGCGGCCAGATATTGTTCATGGGATCTGCTCACTCGCATTTAGCATCGCTGTACAAATCTGCGTATTGTTTTGCAAAGCATGGTTTGCTCGGTCTCTGCCGCACGCTTGCAAAAGAAGGCGGTCCGTACAACATCCATAGCTATGTTGTGTGTCCCGGCTTCGTTCGCACGCCGCTCGTAGAAAAACAGATTCCTGAACAGGCAAAAATCAAAGGCATTTCTGAAGAAGAAGTCATCAACAACATTATGCTCGTTGACACCGTTGACAAACAGTTCACAACTGTCGATGAAGTTGCAAATCTCGTTTCATTCTTTGCGCATGACTTCAGCGGCGTTATGTCTGGACAGTCTATGCTTGTAAGCCACGGTTGGGGCATGAAATAATTTAGAGTTTAAGGAGAAAATTACATGAGTCTTTTTGGTATAATTTTAGGTTTAGTTGTTCTTGTCATTTTGACGTACAGAAACATGTCTATCCTCTGGGTAGCACCAGTTGCAGCAATGGTTGTTGCTATTCTTGGCGGATTGAACTTGCTTGATGGCTATCTTACCAACTACATGACAGGCATGGGCAACTATGTAAAATCGTGGTTCCCAATTTTCGTCTTGGGCGCTATCTTTGGCAAGCTCATGGACGTAACAGGAGCAGCGCGCGCAATTGGCAAATGGCTTTCCGGGCTTATGGGACCAAAACTCGCTATTGCAGCAGTTGTCATCACGTGTGGTCTTTTAACATATGGCGGCATCTCGCTGTTTGTCGTTGTATTCGTTATGTACCCGCTCGGCATAGAGCTTTTCCGCGAAGCAAACATCAGCCGTCGCTTGCTCCCAGGTGCAATTGCAGCAGGTGCATTCACGTTCTCTATGACTGCTATGCCGGGTTCTCCGCAGCTGACAAACATCATTCCAACACAATATTTTGGAACAGATGCTATGGCAGCACCAATTATCGGTAGCGTGTGCGCTATCATCATGGCAGGAATGAGCATTGCATGGCTCCAGTATCGCGCAAAGAAATTTGCCGCAAAAGGCGAAGTATTCACAGAGCCGACAAATTTAAAGGCGGTTGATCCAAACGAGACATTGCCACATTGGGCACTTGCTTTAATTCCGCCTATTACAATCATCGTTTTGTACAACGTAATTGACAGACTCGTATTCCACAACACAACAAAATCACTTGTAATAGGATTGTTAGTAGGCATTATTTTGCTGCTCATTTTCTTTTTCAAGAGAATTGGCACATTTACAAACTTTGTCGAAACAATCAACGGAGGCGCGCACGGCTCTATGGCAGCTATCCTTAACACTGCCGCAGGTGTTGGCTTCGGCGCAGTTGTTCAGGCAGTTCCCGGCTTCCAAACATTGGCAGGTGTTATGACAGGGTCAACAGGCATTCCGCCGCTCCTCGCAGAAGCAATCGGCATCAACGTGCTGGCAGGTGCGACTGGTTCTTCTTCGGGCGGTCTTTCAATCGGTCTTGCCGCATTGCAAGAACAACTTCTAGCAGCTTCAGCAGCTTCAGGCATCTCTGTGCAGGCGTTCCACCGCGTTGCATCTATTGCAGCAGGTGGTCTCGATTCACTCCCACAGTGCGGCGCAGTTATTACATTGCTCGCTGTGTGCGGTCTCACAAACAAGGATTCGTACGCGGACATCGGCATGTGCTGCTGTGTGTTCCCGATTTTTGCCTGTATCGTTGCTATCATACTCGGCTCTATCGGTATTGTGTGATTCTCATAGCATCATTAATTTGATGCGCAAATAATGTCATGCGACGGGCTGTCTAAAAGTACTTTTAGGCAGCCCGTTTTTTTGCAATTTTATAAAGAGGGCGCGAATCTGCACTGGAGCAATTTTGCAACAGCCACTTCTGCTCTTGTGCGCGCATCAAGAGCAGCAACACGCTTGTTATGCAATGCCCACAGCAGTGTAGCCCGCCTCTGTTACCGCATCGGCAAGCGCACTGTCAGAAACATCGCTAGAAAGCGTCACAACAGCGTTTTTGTTTTCAAGGCTCACAGCAACATCTGCAACGCCGCTCACAGCTGCGAGCGCTTTTTCTACGTGCTTTTTGCAGTTTTCGCACATCATTCCTTCGATTGAAATTGTCTTTGTCATAGATTCCTCCATATGTTTTGCGTTCGATTGCCCTGCGCTCTCCATTTTGCTCGATTGTACCACGCACGCTGTTTTTGCCGATTGCGATGTACGCTCTGTCTTGTCCGAAAGAGTGTCTGCGTGTGCAAGTGCATTGCCTGAAGCAAAAGCAATGTCCGCGTGCGCATGTGCGCTGCCCGCGGCAAACGCGTCTTCAGGCAAATCAATTGATTTTTTGCGCCCGCGCGTTTTGTATATGTTGAGCATATTGAGTCGCAGCGCGTTCGTCACAACGCAAAAGCTCGAAAGGCTCATCGCAAGCGCGCCGAGCATGGGATTTAGCACAATTCCAAATGCGGGAAAAAGTGCGCCCGCCGCAACAGGTATGCCGATTACATTATAGCAAAACGCCCAAAAAAGATTCTGTTTTATATTTGATAAAACGCCGCGTGAAAGATGCACTGCGCCGCACACGTCAACGAGCGACGACTTCATGAGCACCACATCCGCTGCATCGAGCGCAACATCTGCGCCCGCGCCTATTGCAATGCCTGTGTCAGCCCTCGTCAAAGCGGGCGCATCGTTTATGCCGTCGCCTACCATAGCAACAGCGCCGTACTGTTGCAAGCGCGCGACAACGCTATCTTTGTCGCCAGGAAGCACATCTGACACAACTGAAGAGATGCCTACAGTTTTTGCGACAGCGCGAGCAGTGCGCTTGTTGTCGCCAGTGAGCATAACAACGCAGATACCTTCATCGTGCAACGTTTTTACCGCTTGCGCGCTGTCAACCTTTGCTACGTCTGCGACAGCGATAATGCCGAGCACAGTTCTATCGTACGAAAAATAAAGCGGCGTTTTTCCGCTTTCGGCAAATTGCGCGCCTTTTTCCGCAAGCTCCTCATTGAGCATGTTTTTCATAAGCGCAGCGTTTCCGCCGAGTGCGATTTTTCCGTCAATCGTTCCCTGTACGCCAAATCCCGGCAACGCCTTAAACTCATCTACTGCGCGTGCGTTTACTCCGCGCAAAGCAGCGTATTCCGTTACCGCACGTGAAAGCGGATGCTCGCTCTTTGCTTCGAGGCTTGCCGCAAGTGCAAGCAGTTCGTCTTCACGTACGCCGCGTGCCGCATGCACATCGGTTGCGGCAGGCTTCCCCTCCGTGACTGTGCCTGTTTTGTCGAGCACGACAATGTCTGTTTTACCGCACGCTTCAAGAGCTGCTGCTGTCTTGAACAAAATGCCGTGCTTTGCGCCAAGCCCGCTTCCAACCATGATTGCCACAGGTGTCGCCAAACCGAGCGCGCATGGACAACTTATGACAAGCACGCTCACCGCACGCGCGAGCGCAAAGCCTATCGCATTTCCTGTCACAAGCCAGACTACAAGCGTTGCGAGCGCAAGTGCAATCACTACAGGCACAAAGATGCCGGAAACTTTATCTGCAAGTTTTGCAACAGGTGCTTTTGTCGCGGCGGCGTTTTCAACCATTTTAATAATTTGATTGAGCGTAGTGTCGCGTCCAACACGAGTCGCAGTACACGTAAGGAATCCGTTTTGATTGAGTGTCGCCGCGCTCACGCTGCTTCCAGCTGTTTTATCTACAGGAATGCTTTCTCCCGTGAGAGCTGCTTCATTCACTGCGCTTTCACCGTGCACAACAGTGCCGTCAACAGGGATGCGCTCGCCCGGTCGCACAATAAATGTGTCACCCAGCTGCACAAGCTCCGCAGGAATTGTTTCCTCTTTGCCGCCACGCACAACATGCGCCGTTTCCGGTGCAAGCTCCATGAGCGACTTTATAGCATCAGTCGTCTTGCCTTTGCTGTACGCTTCGAGCGTCTTTCCCACCGTGATGAGCGTGAGAATCATCGCCGCACTTTCAAAATACAAATCATGCAAATAGCTGTGCGCGCGTTCCATATTACCAGCAGCAAGTGCAAACGTGAGCGCGAATAATGCAACTGTGCTGTATGCAAACGACGCGCCGCTTCCAAGTGCTACAAGCGTGTCCATATTTGGGCTGCCATGCAATGCGCTTTTAAAACCGCTCGTAAAAAAGCGCGCATTAATAATCATAATGATTGCGGCAAGAATCATTTCATACAATGCGATTGCGGCGGGATTGTTGTGCATTGCAAGTGGAATAGGAAACTTCCACATGAGATGCCCCATAGACACATACATGAGCGGAAGCAGCAGCACAACTGATGCAATAAGTCGTTTCATTAAACGCGGCGTTTCTGCATCTTCAAGAGATTTTGCAACGCGCGCGTGTTGCGCCTTGCTGCATGGCTGACTGCCGCTAATGAAAGCTGCGTTATCTTCTGATGCAGGAGAAGCGCTGTAGCCCGCTTTACTTACAGCGGCGCAAATAACATCTGCGCTTACGGCAGGCTCATGCTCAACGCTCATTGAATTTGTTAAAAGACTTACCGAAACACTTTTTACACCCGACACTGCTTGCACTGCTTTTTCTACATGAGCGCTGCACGCCGCGCATGTCATGCCAGAGACAGAAAATTTTGTCATAATTGCTCCTAAAAATGCCGCGCTATTTTATGCCGCGGATTAAATCTATCGTCTCGTCGATTATTTTTGTGTTGCCTTTATTCGCTTCTCCAACGACACATGTTTCAAGATGGTCGCGTAAAATCATGTACGCAAGTTTTCTCAATCCATTTTCTACCGCTGCAACTTGAATAAGCACATCACCGCAATAACGATTTTCACCGAGCATCCTATCTATTGCGTTGAGCTGCCCAATTATGCGATGCAATCGCACTTGCATCTGACGCACTGTGGCCTCAGAACGCGGTGTATTTTTATACCCACACTGTGCACAATTTTTTTGCTCACCTGTTTTTTCAACATTCTGCTTTTCCATACTATTTCCTTATTTATTATAATAATACCTATACAGGGTATATGTCAAGTACAGTAAAAAATTATCTTTACAGGAAACAGCGCAAATTAACAATTTTGCTTTTTCGCGTCTTCCTGCTGTATGCCCATGATGACGACATTCATGATTTATCCGTACACGGACTTTTACAATCTACTACGGACATTTATCTTTCACAACAAAAGCACAGAAAGACAACAAACCAAGACATCAGCACGGGGTGTCAACAGTTTTTTAATATTTCGCCTAATTAATTTTTAAGAAGTTGCATTTCATTTTCTAACTTCGTGTTACATTTTTACATTTTTTTGCTTGTTTTTCAGAAGTTTGCAATCACAGGTTATTCTTTATTTTGTTTTTCAGTAAAAATTTCAAGCAAGAATATATAATTCTCCCTAGTGTGTTTTTTAGAGAAGCATAATCTTGCAGTCAAATAAGT
>JAGAZO010000010.1 GCA_017940005.1 Treponema sp. | reverse complement strand
GTACGTCGAGGATATTGGCTACGATGAATATTCGCAAAGAACATATATAAAGTACGGCAACGGCGTGGAGACATATTATACCTATGATAAAGAAATGCGGTGGCTCAAAACAGTTGACACGGCAAACAGTCAGGGGGTAGAATATCAGCGGATGCGGTACACATTTGATGACGTGGGAAACGTCACACGCTACACGAACGACTGCCTCAATTCCAACGCGCGGTACAAGACCGAGCAGGCGTACGGCTACGATGCGCTCTACCAGTTGACGAGTGTTGCAGGCACGGCGGAATAAAAAATGAAAAACTGCACTCGCTTGCACCAACAGTTTAATCTTCTCTTTGCAAATGCGTTGCTCTCTATTGCTGATGATGGTGTGTTATGTGAAAGTGTTGCTGACTACACATTTTTCGTGTTAAAATGAATTGTCGCTGGAGGTGTAAATGCCAGAAATTGCATGATTTTATGGAATAGTGATTAAGATGTTTTTTAAGCCGAAAGAACATGAACCTTCTCATGTGCATGCTCTTTATGGAGAATATATTGGTGTTTTTGATTTAAATACACTTGAAATGACTGATGGTGATTTGCCTAAAAAAGCTCAATCATTGGTAAAAGAATGGCTTCAAATAAACAGTAGCAAGTTACAAAAGATGTGGGATACACAAAAAATAGAAAAACTTCCACCATTGGAGTAATACATGATTCCAAGAATAAAATCTATAGTTGATATTGATAATTACAAGTTGGAAGTGCTCTTTGATGATGGGAAAAAAGTATTGTACGATGTTGCTTCTGACATACAAGAGGTTGAAGCATTTAAAGATCTTTTGAATATTCATGGATTATGGAAACAATATGCACTTGATGAAAGTCGCACTTGCTTATATTGGAATGATCATATTGATATAGCAAGTGATACAATTTATGAATATGGA
This sequence comes from Treponema sp., assembly GCA_017940005.1. Taxonomy (GTDB): domain Bacteria; phylum Spirochaetota; class Spirochaetia; order Treponematales; family Treponemataceae; genus Treponema_D. The sequence continues at coordinate 4,340 of JAGAZO010000010.1, read as the reverse complement.
AAGAAAATCGATTAAGTTTTTTATGTCTTTAGGCGAGCGCGCCGTAAAGAGAACGGATGCGGGCGGCGAGACGCTGTATTTCAACTATGAAATGGACGGGAAAAATCTATGAATGCAATATTTAGTAAGGGGAATTGGGATTATTGGACAATAGAGAAATAAGGTATTGTTTGTAAAATATATTTTCACTCGATCAGATGCATGATGAGCAAATTGATGAAATCTCAATGGAAAATGGAGAGTTCATATTGCATTTTTCAAATTTGCATTTTGAACATGAAGGGGAAAAATATGCATGTGCTGACATTGTTTTCAGAGGGTTTGATGATTTAATGAGTGATATTTTTTATGGGTATAAAACGGTTTTAATAACTGGCAAAATAATAAATCCCGATAATACATATGGCGATCAATATAATTTAACAATTTCAGCACATGAAATTGTATATCGCTTCATTGCAATATAGTACGATATAGTATCGGTATGGATGATTTTATTGATTCTTGTAAAATCATTTACTGCAATGATTGGTAAAATCTGATTTATCTGGTGATTACACAAGAGAAAAGTATTCTACTCCTGAAGACAACATGGAAAAGCTGTGTAAACAACTTAAAGAATATTAGAAGAGTCTGTCATAAAATCTGTGTAAATGGCAATTTTATCAGAGCGGAAAGCGCCCGTCGAAAAGGGGTGCGAACTGATGACGGTCAGCTCCCACTCCTTAATTGGTATAGTCCAGTGCGCCCGCATTGCCGTTTTTCCTGTGTCCCAGATGCGCGTTCATCTCAGTTTCCAGTTTTGTTTGGCTGTCATAGTGCTCTTCCGAGAGTATCATATTGCAGCAATTTACACAAAAAATTGTACAGGAGCGTTTTTTGACGAATAGCGCACTTATATGCACCGCTTTGCGTCAATCTGCAAGCACTTCATCAAGCTCACGGCATATTTTTTCTTTGTCCATATTTTGTCCGATGATGCACAGCTTTATCATTCTGTCGCCAAGCTTTTCGTCCCAGTCTTTTCGCATTTCGGGATAGTCGCGCAAGGTGGCTTCCTGTTGTGCTTTTGGGCATGCAGCAAGCCATGCGCCTGAATAGCCTGCGGAAATCTGACGCCCGCTTGTTTCAAATACCCACGCCATGTCGGGCTCGTCTGCAAACCACATGATGCCTTTGCAGCGAATAATGCTTCGCGGCCAGCGATTTGCGTATGAGTCGAGCTTGATGCGGTCGAATGGCTTGCGCCGTGTATAGATGAACGTGCTTATTCCGTACTCGTCCTCATCACTTCCCGTATCTCCTTCGTGCTTGTGATGATGGTGATGCCCGTGCTCATGCTCGCCGTGATGTTTGTCGTGCGTGTCACTATGCTCATGTTCGCCGTGTTCGTCATCGTGCCCGCCGTGATGGTCGTGCTTGTCGCTGTGCTCTTTGTGTCCATCGTGATGTTCATGCGCATCGAGGTGCGCGTGCTCATCATCATGCTCATCGCTGTGTCCATGTTCATCGTGATGCCCATCTTCAGCCTCCTCTGCTTCGAGCGCTTTGCACCAGCCCGCGCTTGCGTACACTGTTTCAAAATCAAAGCAGTTTGTGCCGATGATGTCTTCCACAGACACGTTGCCGTGCTGCGTTTCAATGAGCTTTACGTTCGGATGAATAGTGTTGATTACCGCGCGCACTTTTTTAAGCTCGTCCTCACTCACCAAATCGATTTTGTTAATTATCAATGTTGAGCAGAATTCAATTTGTTGCACGAGCAGCGACTCGATGTCTTCTTCTGTTTTTTCTTTGAGCAGCGCATCTCCGCCAGAAAATTCATCGACGAGGCGCTTCGCGTCAGCAATGCCTACAACATTGTCGAGCGTGCCGTTTCTAATCGTTTCGAGCTCCTGTGCAATGGGAAGTGGCTCGCACACGCCGCTTGCTTCAATGAGGATGTAATCGAACTTTCCCGTCTTTATCAAATTTTCGATATTTTGCGCAAGCTGCGTTTTGAGCGTGCAGCAAATGCAACCGTTTGTGAGCGGCACAATGCTGCTCGTGTCTGTAATCTTTGCGCCGTCTGCGATGAGCTTTGCGTCAACATTTACTTCGCCAATGTCGTTTACGATGACGGCAACTTTGTAACCTTTTTGATTGGTGAGCACGTTATTTAAAAGCGTCGTCTTTCCCGCTCCAAGATAGCCGCAAAGCAGCGTCATGGGAACAATTTTTTTTGCCATATGTTTTTCCTCTTGTAAAAATCAGGTGTATTACTAATAAGTATAATGAATTTTTTTGAAAAAGAGAATATGAGCGCAACTTCAGATAAACTTGCACATGCGTTAGGTGCTGGAGCAACGCGAGCCTGCCGTGTAAACGGCAGGCGATGCGGCCACTGGAGCGAGGCGCGAACGAAGTGAGCGGCGAGGGAAGCGGCTGGAGCGAGAGCGTAATTGCGCAAGCACCGGCGGGCAAAAGCCCGCAACGCCCGACGTTCGCGGAACATCAGTGTTGCTATCATCGTTCGCGGATTATAACGGTATGTTTCCGTGCTTTTTGAGCGGCGCGTCCATGCTCGTTTTGTGCGCAAGGAATTCAAAACTGCGTGCCACGCGCTCGCGCGTTTCCTCTGGCGCAATCACTTCGCTCGCGTAGCCGCGCTTTGCAGCAATTTTCGGCGACATGATTTCTGTTTTATATTCTTCAATCTTTGCAGTGACTTCCGCCGCTTTGGAAGCGTCGTTCATCTCTCTGCCGTACAAAATGCCAATCGCTCCTTCGGCGCCCATAACGGCTATTTCCGCTTTTGGCCACGCATACACGTAGTCTGCACCAATATGTTTTGAGCACATGGCAATATACGCGCCGCCGTATGCTTTGCGCGTAATCACAGTAACTTTCGGCACGCTCGCTTCGCTGTACGCGTAAATCACTTTTGCGCCGTGCCTGATGATGCCCTTTTGCTCTTCCTGCGGTCCGGGAATAAAGCCAGGCACATCGACAAACGTAAGGAGCGGAATGTTGAACGCATCGCAGTAGCGCACAAAGCGTGCAATCTTGTCGCTCGCGTCGCAGTCGAGCACGCCGCCAACGCCTTGCGGATTGTTTGCAACAATGCCTACTGTGCGCCCTTCGATTTTTGCAAAGCCGGTAACGCAGTTGATTGCAAACTCGGCAGATGTTTCAAAAAATGAATCGTCGTCAATACAGCAGTTGATGATTTCGCGGATGTCGTAGCCTGCGCGAGGATTTTCGGGAATAATCTCTGCAATGTGCTTTGCCTTTTTCTTTGCGTCAAATTTATATGTTGTGTGTTGCGCGCATGCATCGCCAAAACTGTGCGGAATGTAGTCGAGGAGCGCGCGCACTTTTTTGTAGCAGTCGTTTTCGTTTTCACAACGGAAATGTGCCACGCCCGATTTTTTTGCGTGGATTGCTGCGCCGCCCAAATCTTCCGAGCTTATGTCCATAAACATGACAGATTTTACTACTTTCGGACCGGTGATAAAAAGCTCGCTGATTTTATCAATCGCAAAAATGAAATCAGTGATGCCGGGCGAATACACGGCGCCGCCTGCGCACGGACCTGCGATGATTGAGATTTGCGGAACAGAGCCAGACGCGCGCACATTTTGATAAAAAAGCTCGCCGTACCCGCACAGCGAGTCAACGCCTTCTTGAATGCGTGCGCCGCCTGAATCATTTATGCCGATGACAGGGCACCGCGCTTCAATCGCTTTGTCGATGAGCTGTGCAATTTTTTTTCCATGCATGAGACCGAGCGAGCCGCCTTGCACCGTGAAATCTTGCGCGTAGACAGCAACAGGACGCCCGTTCACTTTTCCAAACCCAGTGATAACGCCATCGTACGGTAAATCTTTTCCGTCCATGCCAAAACTCGTGCAGTTGTGCCGCACGCCAGAATATAGCTCCATAAATGAATTTTCGTCGCACAGCGCACGTATGCGCTCAATCGCGTGAAGCTTGCCTTTTTCGTGTTGTTTTTCAATACGGTATTCCATAAAAACGCCTCGAAAGTAGTATGATTGCTCACATGATACTGTATGGCGGACGTGCTGTCAATATGACAAAAAATTAAAAAATGTCATGTGTGTGCAGTAACGCAGTAAAGGCGGAACATATCTGAAAAAGGACACCTTTACAAAAGGTTTCCTTTTTCAGGCTTTTACCTTCCAAACGTTCTTCCTCGACAAGACATTTTTCACAAAAAGATGTATAATAAAGATGAAGCCGTCCGAGCGGCGGCAGGAGAAAGGTTCAGGCAGCGCGGTATGGTCGCGAGCCTGAAAGCAGTCCAACAACATAGGAGGCAGTATGAGACTGGTAAAGGT
>JAGAZO010000009.1 GCA_017940005.1 Treponema sp. | reverse complement strand
TTTTTTGCGAAAAAAAAATTAATTTTTTTCCATTTTTCGCTTGACAAAAAAATGAAAATGGTGTATTATTAAGCCAATCAGGCTTGATTAATAATTAAGCCTGCATTTCTGGTGTACACAAAATCAAAATATTGTCAACATAAAATTTTAATTATTTTTTTATAAAAAAGATGTAAGTGTAGCGTGTAAAAAATTGGTTGGTTGTCGTGATTGTTTCTTATTTAAACATATGCATTTTTGCACAGAGTTCCGCTCTCTGCGCGGGAACGGCGTGAAGTGTCCGCGCTGTGCAATGACGCGGATGTATATTGCTGAATGTTGAAAGCGCGGACTGGGCTGCTTTTGTTGAGCGCAAGTTATTTTTTAAATTTTTTTACATACAGTGAAAACCCGTTTTGTTTCCCGAGCGTTGCAGATGTACCATCATTCGCATTTTTTATAACCGTTGCCGTGCATTCGCGCGGATAATGAAAATCATCATCATATAAAATTTCTATATTAACATATAAATACTCGCCCGCATCATATTCTGCTTTGTAGCTATCTTTTTGCTCTTCAATATATTTATATACGTCATTTATTGTAGCAAGCTCTACGTCATCTCTGATTGTTACGCTTTCTTCTTTTTCACGTTCTTCATATTCTGCTCGCGTTAAAAAACTAACCTCCCTCTTGCCACTGCTGACTGTCGATGTTGCATATACGTGCAAATTAGGGTCAATCACATCAGCAAACTCATACATAAATGAGTAGTCGGTTTCGTTTGTATTTGCCCAGTTTTGCTTTTCTTGCATAAACATGTTTTCGTCAAAGTAAAACCCGTATTGTTGCACGGGGGCATTGCATGAAAAAACCAGAAATGGCAGACAGAAAAATAATGCATGAAGTCTTTTCATTGTACTACCGTCCGTTTGGTTTTATGTAAGGAATCATTTGCAACAAATATTTGTAATAATATGAAGTTCCTTCTGACGAAGCACTTCGTTTACTATCCACTTTATCTGTAGCTAAAAGAGGACGTTGAAAATTAAATATACTTTCTAAAAAATACCCTGTATCATATGAACCCCACCCTGGATTACAATGAATAAAATTGGCGGTGAGCATTTCTGTTGCCCCTGCATCATTTGTCATTTTTACTGCAAGATCGCAATATCCATCCGCTATCCATGCATGTCCGTTTTCATAGGAGTATGTTGTCGTTGTCCATTTCCACCATAAAAAACGTTTTTCTTGCGTATGAGTAATTCTCTTTGCTTGACCGCCCACAAGGACAGGGCTACCGTTATCGATTGATGATTTAAAAAGATCATAACTATAATCAAAAAGAGAAAGTGTTGAAAAATTTATACTGCGTAAATAGTTTATTGCGTTTGTAAGATTTGAAGAAGTTTCATTCGGCTCATAGGTACTTATTATTCCTTCTGCTACATCATACATAAGAGCCCCTACCATCATGCGTGATGTTTCATCTGCATCATATCGTATATTGCTATACTTTTTCATTTTTTCCCAATCATAATTTCCGCTCCAGTTTTTTGCAGGAGCCCAATTATTTATGAGCGCACTATATCTCGTGGAGTTGCAACTACTTGGATACTCATGAAATGCCATAAGCTGCGCGACAGCTGTTGCTGTACAGCCAGTAACATATGTATTATTATTTTTGATAGCTTTGATTGCATCACTGTAGACACCATCTTGCTCCCAATTTGTTTTCATAATATTAGAAATATTGCCCGAATTAAATTTTTCAAAAGAAAACGCCCATGATGACATTGCATACTGTTCATACGCAGTTCGATGTTGTGTACGATCAATATCTGCTGACGTCAAACTATTCCATATGTCTGCAGTATCTTGCGCATAATTTAAAATTTCCTCGGCAATCATCTGCATAAAAGGTGAATTACTTATATCATATTCAAACTCATTATCAAAAACCGCAATAATGTTTCCAATACGCATATCGGTACTAGTAATCGCATATTTTTGTATTTCTGATTTTTTATTTGTAATACTAAATAAATAAAAAGGAATGGTATCATAAATAGAAATTGAGGCGGCACGATTTTCTGTTGTGTTAACATCTACAGCAAAAGTTTCTTTATAAATCTCAACCAATTCAAATTCATCGTCTATAATTGCGCCCCGCATGCTATTTCCATCATCTTCTGATAAGAAAACTTTCAAAGCAGAAAGCATTTCTTCTTCCGATGATATATACTTCCCTGTATAAGCAATTGTTGCTAATGTGTCTTTTCTGTCCTGCAATGTAGATAAAGGCGGTTGATTTGCTTTTTTTTCATTAAAAACCTGTGAACACCCAGCAAATAAAATTGCAAAAGAAACTATTACCCAAAATGCATTTTTTTTCATAACACTCATCCTCAAATCCATTTCCTGTTTTTATGGATAAAAATAAATTATGACATGGCAAAGAGAAAAAAACGACATAGATAATTTTTTTTACGATGCCAATTTATTGTAAGAGCTAAAGCAATATTTGTCAATAAAAATAATAATGTTATCGACAACCAGCGAAAAAGTGGACACCTCAAAAAAACGGACTGTCATTACGCTCCTAAAACCGCCTCTGTTGCGTGTAGACAAAAAAGATGTCGTCATCCTTGACGAAACATTCACAAATATTGACACAAACACGACACAGGCAATTTTGCCGCATACTCTTGACGCAACAAAAGATAAGATTGTGATTATTATTTTGCACGATGAAAGCATCAAAGCAATTATGGCACAGCACGGCGCGCACATTATGTCAGTATGACTTCTCCTCTCTCCTTACTCCTCCATCTTTATGCCCGTCTCTACTGCACGTATGTCGTTGTCGTACATCGCTCTGGCATGTATTGCAGGAATGTAGTACGCGCCTTTGTACACTGCTGTCGCGTAGAATGTGTACGTGAACGTTTCGCCGCGCTTCAAATCAAAGTATGTGTAGATTGCGTCATCGCGTATGTCTTGATGAGTATATGGCGTGCGCGGCGAGTTGCTTTCGCTTTCGCCTACGCGGTCGTTGCTAAATTCCCACGCTGTCGGCACAGGCACAGTGAGTGCAATGTTTTCCACTGTGCCCGACATGCTGTTTGTGACAGAAACAGCAATTCTAAACGAGTCGCCACTTTTTATTGCGCTTGGTCGTATTCGCGCGCCTGTAGAATCAAAATACGTTACGCTCATAACAAGCCCCGCATTTTCGCGTGCTTCTGTTGCCGGAAGTGAAAGCCCGCTCGACACGAGCGTGCCGTACAACACTCTGTCGCCTGTGTTCTGTATGGCAACAACTTGCTCCGCTGCATCTGCTGGCGCAAAGTTTTCAACGGCAACGCCCGCGTTCACTGTTCCGCTCGCTTTCCCGTTTTGATTGCTCACTGTGTATGCACATGTTCCGCTGCGCTGTCCATTGTAGTACGGCAAAAGCGACATGAGCGCCCACGCTGTTTCCTGCGTGCTGCACCATTTTCCTGAAGAAAGCTCGTCCGCAATCCGTTTGGCAACTCGCGCAGACACGCTGGTGTTTCCAACGATTGTGCTCGCATACAGCATGATTCCCGCATCACGAAGCGGAGAGCGGAACGAGCCGCCCGTCATTCTGCCGATTGTCGTTATATCCGTCACTTGATTAAACAGCTCCTGCGCAACTGACGCGCGTCCTGCCCGCGCATACGCAGATGCCAAAAGCAGCTTTGCGCTGTCGCGCATTGTCTCGCCGCGCAATCTGTTCATCGAGCCTATGTCTGCTTGCTGTGCTTCTGCAAGCACAAACAGCTTGTACGCTTGTATGTCGCTTGTGTCGTAGTCAGTGCGCGTCCAGTTTTTTGCCGACTGCGCAATCCATGAAATGAGCGGCTTACTGAGTGATTCTGGCACGCTGTAGCCCAGCTTTTTTGCCGCAAGCAAAAAGTGTAGCGCATAGCACGAGCCCCACGCATTTGGGTCATTGCCGCCCTGCCAGTACGCCATGCCGCCCGCAGCTGTTTGATAATTTGGATAGCGTTCAATCACCGATTTGACGTTTTGCTTTGTGTCGTCAATCTGCTGCGGCGTAAGCTTCATAAAATCTGCAATATACAGCTGCGGGAATGCGCCGCTCGTAATCTGCTCAATGCAGCCGTGCGGATAACTGAGCAAGTAGTTCAAGCGCGCAGACAAGTCAATCGACGGAAACGGTGAAAGTTCTGCAAATAGCTTTGCCGTCATTCTGTCTGTGGGCGTTTGTACGCGCGCATTGTATGTTTTTCCTGGCTCTACCGTGAACACGTTGCGGTACGAAACTTCCATACCGCGCGCTTGCACTGCAACTGTTGTAGTGCTCTGCGCCGCAGCTCCAGAAGCAGTAGCGGTCACATTGAACGTTGCGCTTCCTGCATGCGTTGTCGTTACCGTGAAAACTGCTTCTGCGTTTCCGTTTGCGCTCACTGTCACTGCCTTTGTTTCAGATGCATTCACTGCTCCTGATGCATCAAGTTTTACCGACACACGCTGATTTTTGTCTGTCCCGTTGAACACCGTGACAGGCACATCAATCGTTTCGTTTGTGCCGAATGTGCGCGGCAACGTTGGAAGCACCATCAAATCGGATTTTACCGGCGTTGATTTTTCTGCCGTGCCGTATGCGCCGTCACTACCTGCGACGACCATTGCGCGAACAGCTCCTATGTATTGCGGCATGTCAAACGTGATTTCCTGCTTACCGTTCGCCTTAAGTTCATATGGTCCAAAATAAAACACGACTGGCGTAAAACGCGATGCGTCTTTGTCTGACGAATCGAGAATGTCTTCCGAACCGCCGATTGAAAGCAGCGTTTCGAGTTTGCCAGAGTACGCGTTCATCACGTAGCCGAATACATCCCAGCTTTCAAGCAGCGATGCTTCTTTTTTGTAGAACTCGTCGCGCAACTGTGCCGCTTTGAAATTAGTCAGACCGAGCAAGCCTTCGTCAACGACAGCAACAGTAAACGTCATCGGCTTGCCGTTCTGCTCGGAAATTGTCAGCGATGATTTTTTGTTCGGCTCATATGATGCGGGCATAGTGATGACAGGCGCAAGTTTTGTCGCGGGATTGTCAACGAGCAGCGGCACAACGCCGTACAAGCGGATTGGCAAACTGTTTGCCGTCTGCATGTGGCTTTGTACAAGCGTCACATGCACGTACACGTTCGGCGACATTTTGTCGGTGAGCGCGAGCTTGTAGACAGTCGTGCCTTTTTTTGTTTCGAGCCATTCCTGCTTGATGATTTCGCCGCCTTTTTCAACAGTGACAAGCGCGCGCGCATCATCACCTGTTGTAAACGACACGCTTGCCGTTTCGCCCACTGTGTACGTTTCTTTATCTGTTGCAAGCGGCACAACAGACGCGCTTGCAGAACTTCCGCCTGTGCTCCGTCCCGACCAGTCAGGCCAATCAACATAAACGATTTGTGATGTTGCATGACCGCCGCGCGCGTCTTCAACAACAACAAGATAGCGTCCCCACTCTGAATGCTTTATAGTAAAATTGAACGAGCCTTTTCCACCGCGAATATCTACGGTGCCTTCTGCAACGCTCTTGCGCGTTTCGGAAGAGACAAATGTTGCGTCAGAAAGCGCGTCTTTTTCCCACCACCATCTCCAGCCAAGCTTGTAAATAGTGTAGGCAAGCGATGCATTGCCGGCAAGTTTTCCGTCTTCAGTGAGCAGCACTACCTCTGCTGTTTGCGCTTCGTCAGTGTAAAGGATTTTTCGCTGCCCCTTGCCTTCGGGAAGACGCAATCCAACGTAGCGCGAATACGGCGAGTAGTCGAATGTTGTCTGCTGCGTTGAGAACATGCCCGACGGCTCGAATATGCGCGTAATAAACTGCGCGCGCAATTTTCCAGGAAGCTCGCTGTTTGAGCGCATGTCAAGATTCACACGCGCTTTTGACGACGCATCGAGCGTTCCTTCCCACACAGTTTCACGCGTGGAATCAACGGCGCGCAACATATTGTCGAACGTGTAAGAACTGTAGCCGTCAAATGTTGTTATAGACGGAAGCACGCGAAGCGCAATATCTGCCTCATAGTTTGGCGTTGGCGCGCCGTGCAGCCATTTTCCAGAAAGCGTCAAGTCGTTGTTTGCCGCCGTAAGATATGCTTGCTGCATCTCAAGCTGCACGTCAAGGTGATTCGGCACAATTGTTTCCACGCGGACATTGCGCGTCCACTCGTTGCCACCGAGTTTTACGCGCGCAAGGTACAAACCTGTCGGAGAATCGGCGCTTGTCTTTGTCGTGATTGCATAAAATCCGTTCACGCCGTTTGTCACTGTCTGCGCGTCTGCAATGCGACCGAGCGGGTCTTGCAACTCGAATGTGACAGGAATGTTTTTTGGCAATTTTTTATCGATGTCTTGCAGCACAAACGTAAGGTACATGTTGTCGCCAGGACGCCATACGCCGCGCTCACCGTAAATAAATCCTTTTGCGCCGCTTTGGATTTTTTCGCCGCCTGTTTCAAAGTGGCTCACAGAAAGCGCTGCGCCATCTGAAAGCTTTAAGTACGACGATTGATTGTTTGCACTCGCCACAATCACTGTTGCATTGCGCGCATCCTTGAACACAACGCTGCCGTTTGTATCTGATTTTGCCTGTGCAACTTCCCTGTTGATTTTTGAGTATGCAACAACGCTTGCGTCTTTAAGCGGCGTTGCGCTTTTTAAATTCGTTACAGTGACATGCACATCGCCGCTTTCCGTGCGCTTTGCCATAATGCCAATGTCTGAAACGAGCACATTTCTGTTTGCAAAGTGACCGCCATAGCTTTCCATATAAAACGCAGGATGGCATGGGTCATCATCAAATTGCCAATACGTGCGCCTATCATCCCAGCTCAATTTGTTAAGATATTCCCATTGTGCGTCGCGCGTGTAATCTTTATCCGCAATGTCGGGCGGGTTTGGCAGCGCAGAAAAATCGCGGTGACTTGCGCGGCACGCGTAGCGAATGTCTTCGCGCGTAAAACCTATCTGAATTTTAAACATGCCGTGCGGATATTTTTTTACAAGATTTGATATGTCTATGCCGCGCGGCACATACACGTTTTGCATTGCATCATCCCAGTCGAATGAGACGCGCTCTGTGTGCACAGGCTCGCCCACATACTCAAGGCGGTAGTCGCCGTTAAGCTCGTTCACTTGCAAAAACTGGAGCATGTTTGTGTCGTAAATCTCAAACACGCGCAGTGAAAGCCCCGCAAGATTTTTTGTTTCGAGCGCAAGCGTTGTGCCTTGTGATGTTGGCAAAATGTTTCCGCTTGTGGAAAAGCGCACAGCTGGAATGTCCCACGATGTTGTAAGTGTCACGTCGCGCGCTTCTTCGAGCACGCTGCCGCTCTCGCTCTGCAAACCTGCAAGAATCGCAACGCGCGAAACATTCTGCCAGTTTTCGTCGTTGTATAATGTGACAATATTTTTATTTACCGAATACGTAATTCGCGCTCCAGCATTTTGATTGCGCTTTGTCACCTCGATAAAGCTTAACACATCTTGCGAAGAATCCACTGCATCGGAGAAACTTATTTTGAGCGCGCGCTCCTGCGACGTGTCAATGTCCACAACGGAAAACGTATTTGCACCAGGAATGCGGAACACGCGCTCGCCCGCAAACACCGCATCATCTTTTGTAGAAAGACCGAGCTGCTTGCCATTCCAGCGCACCGTGAGCGTGCTCGCTTCGTCGTGCGCTTCAGTGCTTGTAATCGTAAAATCGCGTTCGCTCGTTTTTTCAATTAAGTCCCACGCAACAGAAAGTTTTTTAGAAAACGAAGCACCCTTTATTTCTGCGGAAATTATGTTGTTCACATCAGTTTGCAAAAGCGGAATATCAGTTGAAAGCGAGCCGCGAACAGTAAAGGTGCCGCCATCATTTATTTCAAGCGCATCGAATGCAACGCTGTACGAAGGACCGTCAACAGAAAACGTGTACGTAAAATTTTCAGCATCGTCAAAAAGCTTTTTGCAATTTACCGCAAGCTTAAACGTGCTGCCCGCCTTATACGGCTCGCTCGGCGTAAAAATGGCAGTACGCTCATCGCGAAAATTCCACGCGCCTTTTTGTTGCGGCGAAAGCGCAAACGCATCAAGCGACTCATCTTGCGGCGTTTTTGCAAAACGCACCACAAGGGCGGAGAGCCTGCCAATTTGAAACGGCGTAATCTCCGCAACAACATTCGGGTCAACAGAATTATTAATCGATTGATTTGAAGAGCACGCGCCAAGCAGTACTGCTCCCATGACAAAAAGACATGTGAATAAAAGCGGGTTCTTTCTCATATGGACAGTATACTGCACTACGTTTGTTATGGGAAGTATTTGAAGTATTTATTGAAAGAAGCCTCTATGAAAACAATCCGCCTTTCTTCTTGCACAATTGCATCATACATAAAAAATAAAAAAAATTTATTTTTAAAATATTTTTCTTGACGATATTTCTTATCAGATTTATACTGTGAAAGCATCAAGTTTAACCTGATGAGAGAGGTTTTTATGAAAAAGTTATGTTTTATCGGATTAGTGTTTTTGTGTGCAGCATGCGTGTCGGCAAAAAGTATCAGCATACCAATAACAGGCAGTTGGAAATATGCTTTCGGTGACAGCAGCTCATGGGCAGATCCTGCTTTCAATGATTCCAACTGGAAATCTGTCGAAGTTCCGTGCAAGCTTCCAATTACAGAAGGCGACGGATGGTTGTGGATTAGACGGACACTTACTGTTCCAGAAGCACTCAAAGGGCAACCTGTGTATCTTAACATGGGAAAAAGCCCAAGTGATATGGAAATCTATATAAATGGTGATCTATTTGAAACATACGGCAAAATATCTTCCTCAACTTTTATAAATCAAAACATATCGACAATGAAAATTATTCCTCAATCCTTTATTCACGACGGTACAGTATTCATTGCATATCGTATTTGGACGCCGCGCAGTTATTTTTCTTTTGAGGATGTAGAGTTTGGCAACAGCGAAGCAGCTGCCACTGTAATGCGTATCAAAAATGTTTTTAACAAAGACCTGTTTATCATTTTTGCAGTTTTATGTGGTTTTATCTTTATCTATTACATCTTTGTGTTTTTACAAAACACAAAAAAAATGCATGCATTGTGGTATGCATTAACGTTATTCTGTAGCACTGTGTACTATTTCAATATGGGAACAGCAACTCATTTGTTACCGTACAACATTGCGCAATCTATTGGGCGAGCAAGTCTCGTTGCAAGCCTATGTTTCTTTTATTACTTCGCAAAACTATTTACCGGTTATAAAATAAAAAGAATCGAGTACATCATTGTATCCAGTATAATCATCATATTCTATCTTGTATTTTTAATAATGGCAAACAACAGCTATGCAGTGAATACACTGCTCAATATAGGGCTTGGCGTTGTTATAACATTCATGACAATCGGCGGTGTAATTTTTATACGAGCTGCTATAAAAAAGCAACCCGATATGATACCTATCCTTATCTTCTTTTTTGTCGGAATGATATGTGGCATACACGATAGTATCATGCAGTTCCTCAATATAAAACCGTTTGTTTATCTGCAAGGTTTTGCATTTTTCTCAAATAATCTCGGACTGTTCATTGCACTCGCACGCCAATCTGCCCGCACATCTGTAGAATTGCAAGCGCTTGTTGACACAACTACTTCACAGAGCAATAAACTCGTTGTACTCATAGAAAATACGCGCCTGCTTGCATCAGATACATCGAACATAGCATCGGCGCTTGAAAAGTCTGTAGAAAATATTGTGGCATCGTCAACACAAACGTTTGATCGCGTACACAACATATTTGATGCAATTACCAATCAAAAAACAACACTTAGAAATGCAACAAACACTGTAACCAATCTCATGAAATCGCTTCGCACTACAAATGAAAATCTTGAAAACGAAGCAGAAAGCATTACTAAAACAGCCGATGGAACGGCCATGCTTATTGAAGGATTTTCAGCTGTAGGGCAGGGCATCAGCGGAGCGGCAGGTTTTGCAGAAAAACTCAATCAATTTGCAAAAACAGGTGCAGAGAACATGCACAAGCTTTCTGCTATGATGGAAAACGTGCAATCCAGTTCGCATGAAATTTTGAGCGTTGTCAATGTGCTTGATGATTTTGCTGCTCGTACCAATTTACTTGCAATGAATGCATCTATTGAAGCAGCCCATGCGGGAACAGCAGGAAAAGGATTTGCCGTTGTTGCCAACGAAATCAAATCGCTTGCAGCAGCGAGCAGCACACAAGCAGGAAAAATCGGTGAAATTGTCGTTGAAATCAATCGTCTCATAACAGAAAGCGCCACGCTTACCGGTGCGGTCAATGCTTCATTCAAAAGCATGAGTCAAGAAGCAGGCACAACAGCTTCGCATGTACAAAACGCAGCGGACGAAATGCAACGCCAGCAAACAGAAAGCCAGCGTATCATTCGAGAAGTGAATATGCTTTCTCATGCCGCGTCAGACATGAAAAAAGCATTCGTTGAACAGTCAACATATTCGGAACAGGTTGTCAATGTCATGGGCGATCTTGCGCATGTATCTGATACAGTGAGCAATGCAGCGACAGAGATTAACAAAGGCACAGAAGATTTGTCTGTGCAAATTGACAAACTGCGCTCGCTTGCAGAACAAGCGGAGCAAACTACAACGCATCTCATATCAATAATGAATACATCGTCTGGTGCAGTTTAACAAATCGTATGTAAGTGCATTGCATGTTTAGTATTCATGTGATGCACCGAATTGCTACGCACTTGCGGAAAATAATGTATTGAATCTCACCGTAAGAAAATGTATCGTGTAATATATTGTGTTAATACTTTTATACCATATAAATAATCAAGCGTAAAAAATTAGGAGGAAATCGTATGATTTATTTCAAACATTTTATTAGACACATGTATATGTGTGCGTGTGTCTTGTTAGCAGTACTTGGGTTTATAAGTTGTGCGAGCAGCACAAAAACTGCGCAATCAGTTTCTAATCAAACTACGCAAAATGCAATTACGGTGCATGTGTTGGCGACATCTGATATGCACGGATATTTTGTGCCGTGGGATTTTTCTGAAGATGTAGAATCCACGCGAGGAGCAATGACCTATCTTGCAACTGTAATAAAACAGCAGCGAGCAAAAAATCCCAATACTATTCTTGTAGATTGTGGCGATACGGTCCAATCAAATTATGTTGAGTATTTTATTGGAAGAAAAAGCAATCCTATGATTCAGGGAATGAATGCGCTTGGCTACGACATTTGGACATTTGGAAATCATGAATACAATTTTGGCATAGCAGATAGAAAAAAATTGACAAGCGAATTCAAAGGCACGACGCTTTCTGGAAATGTCTTTATGAAAAAAACAGGCAAACCATATTTACCTGCAACAACTATCATTGAGCGTGACGGTGTAAAAATTGGATTTATCGGAATGACAACGCCGCTTATTGTAGAGTTTGAGCGAAGTAAAACAACACTCAACGAAGTGGCTGTAAAAAATCCTATGGACTGCATTGCAGACGCGATCGCTTCCTTGAAAGAAAAAGGTGTTCATGCCATTGTTGGCATTATCCATGAAGGATTGGAAGAAGAAAACAATGTATATGGAAGTGGTACAAAAGATATTGCAGAAGCATTTCCAGATTTTGACGTCATCATAAGCGGTCATGCTCATGTTGCAGTAGAAAGCGAACGCGTAAACGGAGTGCTTTTGTGCGAGCCGAATTGCTACGCAAGAAATTTGTCTGTCATAGCGCTTTCATTCAAAAGAAACGAAAACACGTGGAATCTTGATGCAACTTCTGCAACACTGCTTGCTGCGGGGAAAGATGAAGATGAAGAACTTGCAAAGCTGCTAAAGCCTTACAAAGATGAATTGCGAACATTTGTAAACACCCCTATCGGAAAACTTATTAATGCAGATCTTTCTGAACAAGATGTCGTTCCTGGCATTGCCGCTGCGAATGTCAATTCTGTTCCAATGTTAAACCTGATGAGCACTGCGGGCATCTATTATTCGGGAGCAGATTTCACACTATACAATCCAACTTACGAGCATCCTGGGTGCACTATTGGGGGAATCAGCATAAAAAATATTTCTTCTAGCTTTCAATACACAACGGGCGAAATTAGCGTTTATCCAATTACTGGCAAACAGCTGAAAACAATTTTAGAATGGAGTGCTGGTTATTTTAACACATGGCACGAGGACGATTTGACCGTCAGCTTTGATCCCA
Organism: Treponema sp.; assembly: GCA_017940005.1. Lineage (GTDB taxonomy): Bacteria > Spirochaetota > Spirochaetia > Treponematales > Treponemataceae > Treponema_D. The sequence continues at coordinate 250,217 of JAGAZO010000009.1, read as the reverse complement.
AGCGGAGAGAATCGAAATATAGTTCAAACTTTATTGGCGGTGGAATTGCGTATACTGTTGACCTAACGCAAGAACAAGGAAACCGAATAAAAAATCTTATGCTTATTGCAAAGGATGCAAGCGGAAATCCAACATATAATGCGGACGGCTCTTTTGTCCAGACACCTATTGATGACAATACAACTGTCAAAATGGGAACTCATGATTACTATGTCCGACAGTGGGTTGCAAAAGCAGGTTGTTTGGAAGGGCAAACGCTTTCGCCAATTTATTCAACACGGGAAGAATTTGGTGATGAAGGAAGCGTTCGAAATCTTACAATACGCTATATCACAGAGCATTTGCATGGCATTGTAGATGGCAACACGTATGGATATGACAACTGGTCTGTAAAAACAGGCATCGACACAACATCAGATGTATACAAAAAAATGATTCGCCTCTTGCAAGATGGTGCTCTTACCTTGCCGTCGTCAAAAAGCGGGCGAACAAACATCGCGCCTATTACGGTCAGCATGGTAAACGCTATTCAATAGACATCGCAGCGGGTATCTGCGGCTTGCGCCAAAATTATCCTACAGAGAATCGCTGAAAAATTTGCGCTGTAGGATTTTTTGCAGCGGACTTTTTTACAGCTTGCTACCAACCGCCAGACGCACCGCCACCGCCAAATCCACCACCACCGCCGGAAAATCCGCCGCTAGAGAATCCGCCACCAAAACTTCCGTGCGACGAATAGCTTCTGCCCGACGAGTAGCGTCTCGTTCTGTTTTGCGTGCTCTGACGGTATTTTGCAAAGAGGTACCACGGAATCCAAAAACTGCGGTGGCATGCAAGATTCGGAATGATTGTAATCCACGCAAGATAGAAGAACAACGCAAAAAGGATTGCAGGAATGGGCGTAGCTTCCCGCTCGTCTGCGACGCTTTTTTCTACGAGCTGCGCATTTGAAGAAGCGATGCCTCCCATATTTTTTACGCCCGCAATGATGCCTTCGCCGTAGTTGCCGCTCTGAAATTTCGGCGCAATCACATTGCGAATTATCAACCCGCATTTTGTGTCAGTGAGTTTTCCTTCAAGCCCGTAGCCTACTTCAATGCGTATCTTGCGCTCGTTCAGCGCAACGAGCAGGAGCGCGCCGTTGTCCTCTTTGGCCTGCCCAAGCTGCCACTGCTCAACAACGCGCATGCTGAACTGCTCAAGACTTTCACCTTCGAGCGATGGAATTGTTAAAACGGCTATCTGTATGCCTGTTGACTCTTCGAGCGACGCAAGATACGACACGAGCTCCTGCTTTTCCGAACTGCTTATGATATTTGCATTGTCCACAACGTAGTCAGTGAGCGCAGGAACGGCGAGCGCAAAAAGTGCCGATGACGCGCATAAAATCACCGCAAGCGTTGTTGTCAATTTTTTCTGCGCGCGCTGTGTTGCATTACGCCGATGCGCGAATACCATATGCTGCACTGTGCACTGTACAGCATGTCGGCATGATTGCCATGCACGCCCCGCAACAGAACTGCTTGTCAATACCATTCTGCGTCCTCCAGTATGACAAGTCCGTCTGGAAGCTCGTTTGGATTTTCAGCACGCGCAGGGAAGTTTTCTGCAAGCAAGCTACCGCATTTTTCAATCGCGTTGATAAATCCTTGCGCCGCATTTCCCGCTTTGATTTCTGAAGCGAGCTCATCAGAAATGAGCTGCCACAAATCGTGCGAAATCTTTGCTGAAATGCCTGTATCTGCAATGATGCGCACTTCTTTTTCCATGCAGGAGACAAAAATCAAAATGCCTGAATGCTCTGACGTAGCGTATACGCCACTTTCTGCAAAAAAGCGAAACGCACGGCGAGAAACATTTGCGCTGCGCACTGCACGAGGAATTATTATTTTGTCGAGCGCAGGAATGTTGAAAATGTAAAACGCAACAATGATGATAGCAAAACAGATAAGCCCATAGAGCGCGGGAAGCGACCACGCGTATTCGCTCCACGAAATGCGCCCATATGCGTTTCGCAACTGCTCTGCAAACGGCAACGCTGCGGCAAACACAAAAGCGGCAGTGCATATTGCTGCAAGCAGCTCCCAAAATGCATAGTGCGCACTTTCTGCCGTAATCGCTGTTCTAATTTCGCCTGTTGTTGCTGATTCAGCTTTTTCTGTTGCCGCTTTAATTTTTTCAAAGTCAGCGTGCGTAAGTTTGAATTTTTTGAGCATTGCTGAAGTTTTCATATTATTTTTCCAAATTATTAATTGTTAAAATTCAACTTTCGGGGCAGCTTGCGCTTCGCTTGCAGCGGTGAAATATTGCTTTGCCGTAAAGTTGCCAAAGCCTGCAATAACAGTGTTCGGGAAACGACGTATATACGCGTTGAAATTCTGTGCCGCTTCGTTGAAACGCTGGCGTGCCACAGCAACACGGTTCTCAGTGCCTTCCAATTCGTCTTGCAACGCAAGAAAGTTTTGATTTGCTTGCAACGCTGGATAGTTTTCAGCCACAACAAGCAGCCGCTGCAAGCTCGATGAAAGCGCATTTTGAATCTGCTGATACTGGGCAAATGCAGTCGGGTCGGAGAGAACAGATTCGTCAACATTTACGACACCGCCTGCTCGCGCCCGCGCTTCTGTCACTTGCGTAAATACGTCGCTTTCATGCGTTGCATATCCTTTTACCGTCGAAACAAGATTGGGAATCAGATCGTAACGCCGCTGGTATTGATTCTGCACTTCTGCCCATGCGCTTGTAACAGCTTCATCCATAGTGACCATAGCGTTGTATATGCTGCACCCGCGCGACACAAAACCGACTGCCACGACAGCAACAACAAGCAGCATTGTCAATCCCTTTGAAAGTTTATTCATAAGCATACTCCATTTTGCATGTTGCTAGTACTATACTGATTTTCACAAAAAAAATCACCAGTTCAGATATGCCCATAACTCTGGAGGTAAAAACACCATTGCTTTTTTATTCGATGTGCTCGAAATTGTTCTGCACTCGCTGCGGGTGCCATCAATTTGGATTTGCTCGCTCTTGCAAAAAAAATCGATTAGCTATACAGTAGGTTGTAAAACTTTTAACATACGGGGCATGTGTATGATAACAAGTGAAACATACGATTTCACCATTGAGACGCTCGGACAGTGCAAAGTTCCATCCCCAATCCAACTTTCTACTGTCGTCGGCGATTTTCGGGCAAATTATGTCAAAGATGATTCTTTTGTGCGTTATCGAGTAAATGTGTTTAACGGCAAAGACGAAGACGATCAAACATCCGCAAACCTCATGCAAAAAGCAGGTCCGCGAGAATTTATCTATTTTGATCCGAAGCATGTCAAGGCAGGCATTTGCACATGTGGTGGACTTTGTCCTGGACTAAATGACGTAATTCGTGCTATTGTGCGCAGTTTATATAATCGATATGGCGTACGCCGTATACTTGGATTTCAGTTCGGTTTCAAAGGATTTTTCCCAGATCAAGGATTTGAAACAATCGAACTTTATCCATGGACAGTAGACGAAATTCACAAAATCGGCGGCTCGTATCTTGGTACAAGTCGTGGGGGTGGCGATCGCGTCAATGACGTTGTTGATTGCATTGAAACACTCGGTGTCAATGTGCTGTTTATCATTGGCGGAGACGGCTCGCAACGCGGTGCGCTCGATATTGCAAATGAAATCACTCGACGCGGTTTAAAAATTGCAGTCGTCGGAATTCCAAAAACAGTAGACAACGATTTGCTTTTCATAGACCGCTCGTTTGGTTTTGAAACAGCTGTAGAAAAGGCGAAAGATGCCGTCATGTCAATTCACATGGAAGCTCATTCGCAAATTAATGGCATCGGGCTTGTCAAATTGATGGGGCGCGAATCGGGCTTTATTGCAGCGGAAACAGCGCTTGCATGTCATGAAGCAAATTTCTGCCTCATTCCCGAAGTACCATTTGACATGGATGGCCCGAACGGTTTTCTTGCGAGTCTCGAAGCACGCCTCAAAAAACGACATCATGCAGTCATTATTGTTGCTGAAGGTGCCGGCCAAGAGTTATTAACAAAAACAAATGAAAAAGATGCATCTGGCAATATTAAGCTTGCCGATATAGGCGTATATTTGCGTGATGAAATTGCTCGCTATTTTAAAGACAGGCACTTCCATATCAATCTAAAATATATTGACCCTGGTTATCAAATACGCGCCGCCGTGACGACTGCAAATGATTCCATTTACTGCGAACGGCTTGGCAACAACGCCGTCCACGCGGCAATGGCAGGTAAAACAAAAATGGTTGTTGGCCTCGTGCACAACAAATTCGTTCACATACCGATAAACGCCGTAACTCGCCATCGCAATGTCGTTGATATAGAAGGTGCGTTGTGGCGCGACGCAATCGAAGCAACAGACCAGCCCATAATGATGGTAAACAACATGGAAATGGCTCGTGCACGTATGGCAAAAACTGCGATAGGTGCAAAAAAGAGCGACAGATAAAAATGCGGCTTGCCGTCTTGCGAAACCTATTTTGTAATTGTTTCAAATTATGTACGCTTTATTACATAGCCTGTGCCCGTTGTTTTATTTTTCAGAATAATTATTCGCAAAATCAATGACACACATGTTGCCATATTTTGTATGTGCGCCACAACCGATGCCTGCATGCGTGTAGTTGCCAAAAATATTTTTCCTGTGTCCGCGGTTTGAAACACCATCGTCAACGAGCAGCTGAATCACTATTTTACGAGCGTCGTTGTATCCGTACGAAATATTTTCTCCAGCGCCAGTATATGTGCCATATTTTTTGATTCGTTCTGAAAATGCGTCCGTGCCAGAGCCGTGCCCAGTTTCGCCTGTGGGACCTTGTGCCGCAGCCCATTCTTGCGCTGTTTTTGCAAGTCCTTTTGCGGGATTCAATGCAGATAAAGCAGTTTGCGCTTTCATTGCGTTTACACATTCAGAAACAGCAGCTACGCCTTCGCGAGTGATTAAATTATATCCGTAGCCTGTAAAAACAGTTCCGTTAAATTGCGAGAGCATTGGTTCAATGTACAATTCTGCATATGCGGCAGGATTTGTCCTTGCTTTGTTCAACTCAATCATCACTTCTTTTTCCAATGCAGACATGTAGTCAACACCTGTTGTCGTCTCGACAGTGATTGATGACCACGCAGTTGTTTCGTCATGTACGACATTCTCGCCCTTACGTATACCGATGTATTCCCCATTGCATGCAGCAAGCAACAATACACATATTATAACAACTGCTGTAACATAATTTGGTAACCATTTCATAAAACATCTTTCTAATAAAAATTTGTTGACGTTATCTCGTCAATATAAAATACATTTTTAAAAACAATATGTTTTAGGCAATCGTTACAAAATTTATCTACTGTTTTTGTTTATACCTTTGCTACTATGCACTCGCCGTCCACAACATACTCACGCATGCTAACCACATTGACAGGTACACCACAATCGTCAGCAATTGCATCGATATATGTGTTACACCCGTCACCGATACAACTCTGTCCATTGCCCACGCTGCATACCTGCTATTAGCCCCGACGGCGCGTCGCGCATCCACCGCTCGCTTACGCCTGCTACAAACTCACAGCAACCTGCAACTTTTCCAGTACCGCCCCAATATCGCCGTCAATACAAATTGATTTTTTTATATGAATACGATATAGTGAAATTATGTTAGCGACACAGATGCTTGTCAAAACACAAATCAAAACTAAAACATGCAATGCACCGCAAACCCATACACACAACACGCTCGATAATTTTATTTCTTTACGTCTTGCTAATTACGAAAATGAAAATCCCTTGTATAACACGCCGATGAGTCTTACAGATTGGTATGAAAACTGGGACTTTGATGCTTATGATGCAAATATTTACAATCATGGGCTACATCAATATCCTGCACGTTTTATACCACAGCTTGCACGAAAAATTTTACGTATATTTGCAGACAGCAACAGCAGAGTACTCGATATTTTTTCTGGGTCGGGAACAACATTACTTGAATGTAAATATCTTAATATAAAAGAAGCATACGGTATTGAGTTGAATCCATTTGCTAATTTTATGGCAGATACCAAATTAAAAAATATTGATGTAGAAAAAATAAACAAAGAGCTTGTAACAATTAAAAAAAATTTTTTTGATGAAACATACACATATAAAAATATTAATTTTAAAAATATCGACTTTTGGTACACACAAGATGCAAAAAATAAGTTATCGAAACTGCTTGCAATTTTACATGATATAAAAAATAGCGATATACGTAATTTTTATTTATTGGTATTTTGCGAAGTTACACGAAAAGATTCATATCTTGATCACAGCGGATTTAAAATGTATCGTTCAAAACGAAAAATTTTTGATGACTTTACTCCTAATATATGGAATGACTTTTACAGCACTTATTGCAGAAATATTTCCTTCTTCAAAGAACATAACACTGTTTCAAAAAATTCTCAAACAGTGTGCCATCTTCTGCAAGGTGATTCACGGAAAATTTTCTCTGAAATACAAAAAGAGTCAATTGATTTAATTTTTACATCACCTCCATATGGCGATTCTCGTACAACTGTCGCATATGGGCAATATTCTCGTTTGCCATGGCAATGGCTTTCTGCATCTGATGAAATTATTTCACTCGATTCACAATTGCTTGGCGGAAATAGCAAAAATAGTGATGAAAAGATTTTGACACTTTCAAAAACGCTTTGCAAACAAGCGCAAGAAATACGCAACGCTGATAACAGTAAGCGTATAAACGATGTACTTGCATTCTACAATGATTTATTTGAAACACTTAAAAGCGCCCATTATTATTTGGCACACGAGAAATATTTTATTTTAGTCACAGGAAACAGAACGGTAAAGAATGTATGCTTACGTACTGATTTAATAATTTCAGAATTTGCTTGTTCTCTCGGTTTTTCAACAGAGAAAATACTTTCCAGAAATATTTTAAATAAACGTATGGCTCGCAAAAATAGTCCTACAAACAAAGCGGGCAAAACAGCGAATACGATGCTTACAGAAAATATTATCATTTTAAAAAAGCATTAATTTTCACTTACCAGCACATTTTTGCATAAAAATAAATTACTTAAATATCGCTGTTGAATTCTAAAACCTGTTCCATGATCATGCGGACGACCGTCAGGATACTGTCCAATACGAATATCAACAGCAATGATGCCTTCTCTTACAAGATTCATCATCTGTTCAAAACTAAAGCCATAAAGTTCCCACGCCGTATGGAAATAAAACTCTTCATCTATTCCGCCGCCTCTGCTATCGGCAAAAACATGAACTAATCGATACAAGTATTTTTTCTTAAAAGCTTTTTCTAAATCATCTTTATTCCAAAATGCACAGGAATAATTATTATTATCAACAATCTTGAGGCTATCGTTTTCTATTTTGATAGTGAGACTTTTTCCTGTACCATCAAGTCTCGTCATACGATTTATGAAAAGTGTCGCATGCAAAACTTTTTTGTTATTACTGTAATTTTCTGTTGTAAATCCGTACATATCAAGAAGTGTTGTATTAATTTTTGCAGGTGATGGTGTTTTTGTAAAAAGTGTAAGCATGCTATTTGCATTGGTACGCATAGCTTTTAATTCATAATTTTCAAAGTCAGGATTATTATTGTTGTTTTCTTCAATACCAAGCAAATCTTCAAGTGTTTTTCCAATACCAGTAGCTCCTGAACGATGCGTTTTTATCCACCCTTGTTTTTTGATTTCGACAAAGCGTTTGCAAAATTCATCCAGATTTTTGGGAGATGTCATATAAATTATAGTAATGATATAACTTTTGCTTGGCAAGCGTCCGTATTTTACCACGCATCCACATTCCCCTTGCCCACGCTGCATACCTGCTATTAGCCCCGACAGCGCATCGCGCATCCACCGCTCGCTTACGCCTGCTATAAACTCACAGCAACCTGCAACTTTTCCAGTACTGCCCCAATATCGCCGTCAATACAAATTGATTTTTGCGCAATTTCTTTTGGCGCGTATGCTTCACCCAAATTGATGCACGCGTATGTTGCATTTTTCCATTGGTGCGTCATTTGCCAAAACGGATATTTGATAATTCCTGGCGTGTTCATTCCCGTGCCAAGTTCGAGAAAAAGCGTGCGCGCATATTCATGGAGGCGCAAAAAATCAGCATAGCGTTTTGAGGCTGCATGCCAGCCGTCGTCTTCCACAAATGTATTGTCTGCGCGCAAGTTCATCGTCATCGGTTTGCCGCACACGGGGCAGTATGGCACAAGTTCTGAAGGCACGATCATGACAAGTCCTCTGCCTCGCGAAGAAGTACACGCTGCCGTATCATGGGAAACAGCATTGTGGAATTGGCGAGATTGGGCGTCATCATGCGGCACATGGAACACGCCGCCTGCCTCAACAAATCCTTGTGCGGCAATCATCTTTTTTACAGCGCTCTCATTGTCATATGTTTTTTGATGGCACGGCTCGCTGCATTGCCACAAACCGTAGTCGCCCTGCGTATAGAACAAGCGCGTTTTATCAAATCCTGCTTTTTGAAACTGATGATCAACATTTGTAGTGAGCACAAAGTAGTTTGCATTTTTTACAAGCGCGAGCAAATCGCGGTACACGTTTTTAGGTGCTGCAACATAGCGATTAAAATAAATATGACGGCTCCACCACGCCCAGTTTTCTTCGAGCGTCTTGTACGGATAAAATCCACCGGAATACATATCGGTAATGCCATATTTTTTGTGAAAGTCAAAAAAATATTTTTCAAATCGTTCACCTGTATACGTGAACCCAGCAGACGCTGAAAGCCCTGCTCCTGCACCGATGACTACAGCTTCTGCCCGTGCAAGTTCGTCTTTCAGATGTGCGATGGCGTTTTCATAAGACAATATGCCCATAGTTTAAATATACTGCTTTTTGTTGTGCGTGAGAGAGCGACGTAGCGGGAGAACAGTTTTTCAAAACTATCCTCCTGCTACATTTTGGCGCACAAGGAGTGCCAAAATATTGAAACCGCAAAACGCTATCCTCGCAGACCGTGTTTTGCGTACAGTATGAGTAATAGCTACTCACTTCATCTGTGCAGTTTCAATATAACCTTTTGTACCATCTCTCATGCCATATCCCAAAACAGGATAGTTTGTGCCATTGCCATAGCATTGCCCTGAACTTGTAGAACTTGTCATTATGCCCGTCGTGGATGCTTTGATATTACCATTGTCATCTTTCCATACGCCGATGTTGATATGGTCATCACGCAAACGACTCGCCGACGGCACAATAGTCACTTCCCATGCACCAGTGAAGTAATCATTTTCAACGCCTGCTTTAAGCGTGAATGACGGGTTTGAACTTGCCGGTATGAGATTTGGCAAATACGCCATTTTCGCTTTTGTCTGCGCCTGTGTATAGTACCCTATGTACGGCACTACATGCCCATCAGAGATAGCTACATCCAGCGTAATGTTCGTACCAGTAAGCAAATACGAATCAACAGTACACATCTGCAACGCGCTTGCATCCGCATCATAGCTTGGAAGATGCGCATATATCAAATCTGTATTGGCAATATCATATGCTGCAATATGCACGCCGCCATTTGCGTCTACGGCAACTTTGCAGTACTCGCCCGCTTGCTCTCTAATAACAATCGGCGTAGCCCAGTAGCCATCGCCATTACCTGCGTCCATGTCATTATCATTACAGGGATTTTTTTTGTAGCTGTACACAAGCCGATTGTTTTCTGCATCGTACCATACCATTACAACAACATCATCTGCAGGTGTGTTTCCATTGATTGCAGCAAGAGCTACATACTCGCCCGCTTTGTGCATTTTATGTGCATCTGCTACAATGCTATAATCTTCGGTGTCAGCTTCAAAAACCGAATAATCATGAGAACCTGCTCTTTTAGAACCTTTGTCGTCCACAAATTGATTGAATGCTGCTTTTGAAGTTCCCGCACTATTGGTACCGTACCTAAAACGGATTTGACTGTTTATGTCGTCATAGTACGCCAAATACACTGTCGGCGTAGTGCCATGCGTTGTTGTCACCAACGAAGGAGATTCAAATCGCTTTTCAAGAATAACAGCATCAGTGTATGAGACACCATTATATTCGCCTGCGGGTACGCCAATCGATTCAATCCTGAGTGCATTTGCACCATCGTAATTTCCGTTCATATCGTTGGGATTTCCTGCGCCCCACTTGCTGTACACATAGGTCATTCGCCCTCCTCGATTTGTAGACGAATCAGGATATGTATCAATGCCAACAGCAATACCATGCGTTTCGCCGTTCTTGTCATATGCAAAAGCAATGTTTCGATACGATGCATAATTGCGCTGCCAAATTTTGTATGATGAATCAGCTCCGTCTCCCATGCTAAAGCGTGCAGAACCATTTGCAAAGGCAAAACCAATTTCTCCATTTTTTGGATTGATTTTCATCACTGGCTCGTTAAGATAGCCCGCATCATACACCGCTGCAACTTTTTCATTTATCTGCCATATGTCAAACACTACGTCGTCAGTCAACAGATTGTTTGTTGCGCCGTTCGGCAAGCGGTTATAGTAATTCGAGTACTTTGTGTAATCAGAGTCGGCGGCAACAGCAATGTACGCTCCATGCGCATCTTCGTTGTTTTTATTGTTTAACGATTCAATGCCATTTACGGTCACAAAGATTTTTCCCGAATTAAGCGATGCCACAGGCAATTTCCAATAATCAGCTTCCGCCACAAGCGATACAGGTGTTGTTCCAATACTGCCATCCGAGAGTACCGTTTTAACAACACCATTTGTAAGATTGAATCCGTACACATTCACTGTTTCGTCAGACCGTATCGGATAATGCCCCTTGGCCGTGCGGTCATATACGGATGAATTGTTTTTGCTAAAAGAAGACAGCCATGTTTCCACACGCGTAATATATGGCACTACATCCATACGATAACGAGAGGTTGGAGAATCTACCGTCGTCTGAACAGTAGATGCCGCAGAATTATTCTTCGTTGCATACGAAGCTGTATCCTTATAATATGTAGAGCCATCCATGCTGCGTTTGGTAAATCCGCTCGCACTGTCCGTACGCGACTCATAGCTTGGAGTGCCCTCATCATACGCACGCACAAGCACTTCAACATCTGCGGCGGCAACACTGGTGATTTTTGTTGTGTCCCATGAGAAAGCCCATGTCACGTTGTGCCCATCTTTGTCAAATGTGCTTTCAGTCACCGCAAATGCAAATCCATGCGAGTTCCATTTATCTGTGCCTGCCCATGAACCCGCAACAAAGGAATCCATCCGGTAATATGATATAGAAGCATCATCTTTTTTTACAAGCCCTGCAGAATTAAATACAGCTTCCATACCTGGTACGCTCAAATAAAGTTCAGAAAGGCGTTTGTTATCGCTCGCAGTTCCCGTAATCACGATTTTGCCAGAGACTTTCGGATCTTTGTCCATTGTACCTGATGTGCTGACAAATGCGGATGGTAAATCGTTTTCAAGCTCAATGTGTCCGTTTGTCGTTTTATTCTCGTATAAATTGTTTTCGTTTGCACTTTTCCAATAAAACGGATTGATTACGGCTTGTGGCGCAGTCGTGTCAGCAACAGAAACGGCAACATGTATCGTTATATCCGCATGGAAACTGTCTGCAAATGGCGTCGTTGTTTCTGTACTGTCCCAAATTTTGAGTGCAAGTGGCAATGACGAATGTTCTCCGCTCGGCACAGCGCGCAAAATATCGCCTGTTTGAATTGTTATTTTGCTCAAGTTGCCAATCGAATAATCTGTAGAACCGCTGCCAAGCGAGACAGTGCTGTTTCCATTGAAAGCACCAAAGACAAACGAGTATGCAAGACTCCCATTTCCGCCCACGATTTCAGGCTTCACCTCGGAGTAACCTTTGAGCGTCAAGACTGGTTCACTCGCCGAGCCAATTTCAGCACTCGTCTGCAATGTACGTGCATTCACTTCTGTTTGATTTGCATAATACATGGACGATATATGTTGGGCTGCATGCGCCACAAGCCATTCGCTTGCCCCGCTTATCATTTCATCGCCGTCATAGTCGGTGCCAATTTGCACACCAGCAATGCGCGGTTGATTATTCTTCACAAATGCATTTTTATTCACATATGAAACAGTTTCTCCCGAAGCTTTCAAACCTTCATAGCTACCAGTATTTCCGACAACACCTATCGAATAATTACCTGCTCTATCAAACGCTACGTAATGAATCTCGATTTTGCCGTCGGGTATATGCTTCGAGCACACATATGCTTCCCATGTCCATGTTGTACCATTTCGCGTCACTTCTTCAACCATGCCGTCGCCATCATCGTTGAGTACTATATCATAGTACCCAGTGATAGAATTGATTGCCCCCGAGCCGCTCTCCGTCGTTTGGTGGTCAACAATCTGCGCAAGAGCAAACTTCGCTTCAGCGGCAGAAAGGAGCGGAGAGCCGTCAATTGTAACACTTGTGCCACTTACGCTTGAGATAAGATAGACCGATCCACCTATCTCCATGATGCCACCCTTACGAATGGAAGCATCGGGAGCAGGCAGCGTGAGCACATTTAAGTTGTCTGCATCGCGTATAACAGTACATTTTTTCCAGTACAGCCCAGAATCGTACACAATATCGCCAGTTGTAGTGGCGGTGACAGATGCAACATTGAACGTATTCGATGAACGCGGTTGCATTATATCGTACAGTGTTACATTTGTTGCATGCCTGCGCACAAAATAAAATGCAAGCCTATTGAAGCCGCTCTGATTTCCACCCGATTCTTCAACTGCTGAACCTAATCGATAGAATCCATTTTGCTGCGTTACGTCTCCTGAAATATTGAATGCTGGATGCGTCTCGGCAACAAGTGTAGGTGCTATGTTGTCATAGTTAATCCGTATAGTTTTTTCACCAGTGTGATTAGTTGCATCTTCAGCTTCTATTCTAAATTCAATATTGCCTACGCTACTGCCAGTTGCAAGCGGATATTTAAACCACACTACAGAAGGCGCTGAACTTGTTGCCGTGCCGCTGTCGTCGCTATAGAGTGCGGTTTGCCAAGCACCTGTCTTGACACTGCCGTTTTCAATAAGTTTGTCTGTGCCAAGTGTAAGCATATTGATTGTATCAGTATCCTTCACTTTGCCAATTAAGTACCATTCGCCTCTTACCCACATATCATCTGCATATTCTTGCGATATGTGGTATGCAGGATTGTGTGTAATACTTTCGCTTCCTTGCACAAGGCGCAAATCTGATATAACAGGCTTATCTGCGTCAAATTTAAACGAACGTTCTTCCGCAAGGCTTAAGTTCATTTTATTATCTTTTGCATACACTCGTATACCAACAACATTTGTGCTATTCGTACTCGGATTGAATTCAGGGGTCGTGTGTGTATTTATTTTTAAATTCCAACTCGTGCCACTGAACGAGGCAAGAATACCGTAATCGGAAAGCGCTTCTCCAGATTTTAAAGAACCTGTCCATTCGCTTGCAGATGGAGAACTTTCATCATATGTGCGCATATTGTATACATGATAACCTGCTGCTTTAAGATAGTTTAAGTCGTCAGCAGCAAGCTCAAACACAGTGATTTTAGAATTTACAGAATCAATGTTGAGCGTTCCGTATGTAGGCGTACCTGATAAAATAGCACTATTATGCATGTGCGAAATGATTTGTACCCACACAGAGGAAACAGCTTCATTATCTTCTGCTGAACCGTAAATCTTCACTGAACCGCCAACAGCTTCGCCGTCTTTTTCGGGATAATTTATTGTGACAGTTGGACGGTCGCCTTGTGGATCAACATTCAACACGCGCGACACAACGTTTTCATTACCTGCCGCATCTATCGCTTTTATCCAAACATATAGTGGAGTAACCTTGTCAAATGGATTTATTGTTCTGGTTATTTCCTCCTGTGTTGTAACACCAAGTTGTATCAAATAGTAGTTGAAATTAGCTACATGATTTCTTGCAGGATTTTCTGTATCATTGTCAAAATACAAGTACCACGAAAGTGATGAACTTGCTGTCCACTGCGTGAATTCACTTGAATCAGGTTCAACTATCGTTTTTGTAATTGCCAACGACAACGCAGCCTGCTCATTTAAACTACCGTTAACAGTGACTGCGCCACCGCCGTTAACTTTTGCGTTCATCGTAGGACTGATAAAATCTACCGTTGGCGGAGTGTTGTCTACAGAAATGTCAAATGATTGTTGCGTTTTTCTTCCGCCTTTATCTGTGATTTCCACCACAACTTTAGCATTTCCACTCGGCACACCAACAAGATTGATTCCTTGTTCACTACCAACTTTTTCATGGCTCCATGTTTCATAGCCGTCGCCATCTTTTATGTCAGTGAACGCAGCTGATACAGCAACGCCAATAAGTGCATTTCCCTGCTCCAAATGTGCGCTTACCGTATCAATGCCTGTTTCGTCAAACACATCGACTTTTATGCGGAGCTTGCTGTAGTACTTGCCACCATATATTCCAGACGGCGCTTCCCATGCGCTCTCACCCGTTAATGGATTATATGCGTACACTTCGTGAGAAAGATTGCGCAAAGACGGCGCGGTAGTATTTACGTTCAAATTAAGCGTATCTTTGTCGGTAAGCGTACATACAGAAGTGGCAGAATCTTGGAGCTTCGGATACGCGCCGCTACCGTCCTCTTTCGGAAAATGTCCGCTCGCGTTGTCAATTACCCTAAAGCGAATGTTCTTTGCGCCGTCGTCAAGCGTTAAGCTCCACGCGCTGTTAGTTACGGATATTGGTATCCAACTTGTGCTGCCGTCTGTCTTGTAGAAGAATACATTGCTACCGTTTATAGCACCGTCGTCATCAGAAATTGTACCGTACAATGTGTTTGATTCAAGGTAAATCGGATTCGCGAGAGACATTGTATTTGAGAGCGCAATATTTGTGAATTTTACAACAGGTCTGTCTGTGTCTTGGTTTATCGTAATAGTTGTTGAGGCAGACGTACCTACGTTACCAGCTCTGTCCATTGCTTTTGCACGAAGCTCAATACGCGTACCATCTGCAATTGAACCAAATGCGCTCGTCGTGTCGATGTCACTTACTGTCCAGTTATATGTGCCATTCACGGTGCCAATAGCAACCCATGCGCTGTCACTATCTGTTGACTTTTTCCATTCAAGCGAGACGCTGCTTACTGCATCATTGTCTGTAGATGTCCCCACGATGCTTATTATTCCGTTCATTTCGATTTCAGGTGTTGCGCTATTTGCATCAGTTGGTGTGTTGATTGTTACAACTGGTGGTTCCGTGTCAACCTGCAATGAGAATGCAGTAAGCGGCACAGACATATTTCCCGCTTTGTCGGTGAGCACTATGTTTACCGCACCGCTTACGAGATTTGCCTTTGGAATAGTTGCACTGTAAGTACAAGTTTTACCAGTTGCATCGACAACGCCTGCCGCAGTGATTGTGGTTGCACCAACTTTTACCTGCGCAGAATCTTTCATACCACTACCCGCATCACTTGCAGTGAACGTAAACGATATGTCGTTGCTCACTTGTACCGACTGGCCTATCGTGATACCTGTGCCGTCTATAGAGTCGAGCGTTGGGGCAGTAGTATCTACATATGCTTTGAGCAACACATGCGGTGCAACATTTTCGGCAGCATCAACAGCACGAATGTATATATCGTTCAAGCCTTCAGTTGTGCTTACAGTGAAATTATTATTGCCGGTATCTATCCAGTCTACATTAGAATTAATACTGTACTGAAGCTTTGCAACACCACTACCATTGTCGTCTCTTGCAAGCGCATGCACAGTAAGGCTCGTCGTGTTGTACCACATAGTGCTGTCAATCTCTGTACCGCTTGTAGAAATATATGGATTGCCGTATGTCGTTATCCCACCCATTGTCTTTTCTGTGTACCAAGTTGGTGCTACTGTGTCAACAAAAACAGTGCGCTGAATTTGAGCAGTTTTTCCTGCAACGTCTGTTGCGGTTATTGTAAATATATGTCTGCCATCTGAAAGTCCTCCAGAACCAACAGCGTATTCTACCTTCCCATCTTCTTTCCATGAGTACACTTTATATGTTTTCGATTCGCCATTTTCTATTACAGTATCTAGTGTATATGCAGGCAGCGCAGGTGTTGCATTTCCTTCTTCCATGCTGTCTGCAATCAAAAGATTTGCGATGCCGTTTGTGTCGCGCGCTTCAATGGTGAACGCCACTTTTTTTTCGTTGCCGCCATTTGTTGAAAGCCCGCTTACTGTTACTGTCGTTTCATCAACAGTAGGCGGCGCAGTATCATATGCAAATGTACGGCGCACCTCTGACGCAGCGTTTTCAAGCTTATCTTTAGCAATCACTTTGAGCGTAAACGCGCCTTCATCGGCGCCGAGATTGATGTTTTCAATTTTCCAAAGCCCGCCGCTCACCGCGTTCGCATTAAGAGTACCGTTTTTAAACGTGCTTCCGTCTTCTTTTATAATCGCGTATTCCAGCAAACCGTTGCCGCTTCCCGCATCTTTCATTGTGCCTTCAATCGTAAGCGGGTTTGCAACCGCTGTGTTGTCGCTTGCAGGTGAAGTGACTTTTACATCTGTTGGCGGCGTTGTGTCTACAATGATAGTGATGGATTCTGACGTCACATTGCCTGAATGGTCTTCCGCAGTGACAGTATACACGTAAGTACCATCGTCTATATGAGTTGCACTGTCAACAGATTTGCCACATTGCCATGCATAAGGCGATGTGCCTGTCACATCAATCGTTTTCAGCGCATCACTATTTACAAACCATGATGCAGACTTAATATTGCTGTCAGTAATTGTACCATTCAAAGTGAATGCTGTTTTTGCAAGATATGTTTTGCCAAATGCAAGCGTTGTGACCATACTGCCGTTACTCGAATCATACAATATGTTTGGTGCCGTATCAATAAGACGTATCTTTGGACTACCGTTGTCAATCACAATAGGAAATATCTTTTCAACGCTACTGCACGTAGTATCTCCTTTTGTATCTTTTACAACAATGCGAATCTCGTAGGAATCTTCGGCAAGCGTATTCGGTAATTCATATGACATCTGATATGTTGGAGAGGAACCATTTTCAAGCACTTTTGTTTCTGTAAACGCATCGGGGCTGCCAGCTTTTTTGTAGCCAACGGAGACTTCTTGTACACCGTCATCATCGGTAATCGTTGCAATCAGTTTGTTATTTGTTTTTATGCTGAAAATATTTTCATCGGCATTTGGAGTTTCCTTTGCATTTGACAACGTTATAATCGGTCGATCGGTCTCCTGTTCAATAGTAATTTCAGCTGTTCTGTCACTCATATTGCCAACAGCATCTTTTGCAACGACTGCAATAATGTAATTGCCATCTTCAAAACTCGTTGTATCGAGGTCAGTTATCATCCATGCATCAGTCGTACCACTAGTGGCAATAGCATTATCATAAGCGGGTTCTGCCTCCCCCTGTTTCCAAATCTTATACTTAACCTCGCTTACACCCGAACCGCTCGTATCTCGTGATATGCCGTCTAATGAAATTTTTCCGTTCACATATACAGTTGCATCGCCAGATTTTGTTACTGTCGGAGAGATTGCTCGTAACTCCACCACCGGTTTTTCATTGTCAACATACACTGAACGCGAAATAGGATTTGATTCATTGCCCTTTGTATTTTTTGCTGTTATAGACACAGTGTATCGATAATTACCGTCACTCTCGAATGTGGGTGGAATAACGATAGACGGCTTTATTTTTGCTTCCCAATCGGGATCCGCCGTTGCAGAATAGCTAAATTCTACGGCGTCAGGAAGCGTTTGCAATGTATTATCTTTTGTATTCTTGATGAGTACTTCTCCTTTCATGCTCGTGAGCAAATAGCCACCTGTGTCTGCATGACCGCTAAAAATGATTCCACCAGTCCGTAGTTGCGACAAACTAAAATAGCGGTCTTCGCTTGTATCAACACTTGAACTGTGGTGTATATCATAAAATGTAAGCACAGGCGGTCTATCAACAGATGAAAAGAGAAAACCGTATTCGCCGTTATTGAGCGGCACAAGGGCTTTTGAGTTTCTATCCTCACCGTATACGCGGAATACATAGTATTTATCTTCTTCAAGGAATCCATTTAGGAAATCCCTTCTTGTACTATCTGATGTATTCGCAGCTTCTGCATCTATCGCATCTTTGATTCTAAATGAATACGATGTTTGGAATGCGTCTTCATCAGTCCACTTGCCTGCGTTTAAAATGACAAGGCTTTTTTCTTCTGCTAAATCTCTGTCGTGTGCGTCATTGAGTTTGTAAAGAACAATACTCACAGAACGCGGCTTTATCGATGCGCGATCATTGCCACCTTGCACAATTAAAAGCATTTCACCAGTTGTGTAACGCGCATAATCATCGTCGTCGAGGCCATTATTGTTGCTGTCAGTAATGGCGCGTTCAAATATTTCAAACGTAGGACTATTTTGTGGATTCAACTTAAACCACGAAGATGAGCTGACAGAGAGCTCTGTGCTCGACGCTGTATTGCCTGTTTCATTGAGAATTTCTTTTACCGCTGTCTTTTGCTCGTCAGTATATTCTGTGTCTGTGCCGTTTATCACGTTGACAAGTTTTTTGATGGTAAGCGCATACGGACTGTTGCTTCCGAGCAGTTTATTGTAAAAATTGTCGGTGTTGTTTATGTAGTATTGCGTAGAAATATTTCCGCTCGTCGTGTTCGTGGGATATGACGGCGCGGCTGCGCGACCAGTATTGTCTGGCGGATTTTTATAATACTGTGCGCTGTCTTGCAACTCAAAACCGCAGTAAAATATTTTGTCTTTTGTGTCATTTGTATAGGTATCTGTTGCAGCATCGTAACCGTCTTCAGCTGTATTGCCATAAATTTCAAAATATGCGTCGCGCAGCCGCTGATACAAAACTTTGTTCGATGACGAAGCTTTTTGAATTTCTTCCTTTGTGTAAAATTTTGCAATAACGAGCGGATTATCTGATGAAAGCGTTGAAAAATCTGTGACAGGAATAACTCTCTTTTCGCCGACAAGCTGTTTAGTCGATTCGTCATACCGCTGGAAATGCATGTTAAAGAGCAGTACATCGTGGTTGTCCGATAAATCGCCTGCAACTTGAACAGTGTGTCCATATGTGGAAACAGTGTCTGGGTCTGCGCCATTTGCAAGCGGACGACTCACGATGAGCACAGGAGCAGTGTTATCCACATCAAACGAGCGCGATGCAATGCCAGATTCACGCCCCGTAGCATCTTTTGCCATAACGTCAACTTTATATGTGCCGTCAGGAAAATACCATCCGTTTGTGGCAACATAAGCAGTTGCATCATATTTATTAAGTTCTACAGACCACGCAGTTCTGCTCTCATTTAAAGTTGCTGTATATGTGCCGTATGAAGTATTGGTAGTTGTGTTTGTAACATTTATAGAAACAGAATCCAAGAGCTTGTCATCATTGCAATTACCTGCAAGGACAAATGTATCTCGGATAACGGAGGTTGCAGGAGGATATGTAATCTCTACCGTAGGAGCTTCTGTATCGATTGCCGCTCCTAATCCAACTTCACATGCGGTAAAAACAACGAAATTTGCTACAAGCGCAAGGATGACTTGGCATACTTTACTTGCGCTATTACAAGAATGATTCATACACACTCCTTAAAATATCACGCCTACTTTCACAAAACGGTATCATAAAAAATCAAACATTAATCAAATATTATTTTTATATAATTATACCTATCTAGTATCGGTAAAATGTACTATAATCTTAATTTACCAACCTAACGATGGCATAGGATAGAAGCCGCAAAACTGTTGCTCAAAAGGTACCTGTTAAATTCTCGTTTTTTCTACCGCGTCGTGCTGTTCGTCTAAAATTGCCATGATGCGGTCAATCACTTTTTGATGGCGGTCGCCATCCGCTTCAGGCATTTCAGCAAGCACATTTTTGCGGAAATCTGCACAGTCAATGACAGGAGATGCAGTAATCGTAATCGTGTCGTGTTCGACAATGTCCATAACCATATTGTTCGGGTCGTCGGGATTTATCCGTAGGCAGTTGCCATTTATTGAAACGAGCAGCATGACATCAAACATGCGCACGTAGCTGTCTATCTCTTTCAAACCGCGCTTTGTCTCTGGGTGACCGGGTCGATAGCGCGTGCCGCTTGGAAACACAAGTATCGCCTGCCCGCGCTTTTTGCAGTCGTCCATGACGCGCATGGCACCGAGATTGATTCTGCGCGCGCGTTTAGTCTCTTCCGCTTTTTCTGCTTCAGTGTGCAGTTCCGCGAGCGATTTTCGCAAGCTGCTGCCCGGATAAATGACAACACGCGTAAAACCTTCTGCCCATGCGCGCACAAGCGGATTTTCTTCATTGAGCTTTAATCCGGCAATGGCAACAATATGATTTGTTAAATCTTTGCCCCAGTCGCCGCCGTCTTTGTTGAGCAAATAAAAAATTGCCGGTAAATCGAGATTTGTATAATGCTCCGCAAGGATAAGCCCGCTTTTTCCACCTCGTACAACCGCATCATAAAACGCTTTGAAATTTTCGATATTTTTTACGCCGGAATCTGGCAATACCGTTTCTTCGAGCAGCGTGTACATCAATTTTTGCGCGTCGAGATTCGCCTCTTGATAGATGTTCGTCTCATCAATTTTTGCAGGTGCACGAGACACTGTTAAAAGTTCAGAAAAATATTTTTTGCATTTGTCTTTAAGCGGTATTCCCATGCCGACACCCCATATTCTCAACGGTATTTATTTTGTAATTGTAGATACGAACGCGCAATATGTCAATATTGTGCTATTGCCAATGTGATGTGATGTGCTCTGTTGAGATAGAATGCATATATGCGGTACATTTGCAGTTTTCCCGCTGTATTGCGCTAATGCTGTTTGCTTGCTAAAATGGCGTAGGTAAAATATCATTGTTAATTTGTGCAACGTTTTTGCCGTTGCCGCGACTTGTTAATTCTTTGGAGAACACAAATGATTTCGCATATTGTCAAACTGTTCCGCGCGCTCAATGAAAACGCAAAACCGTCTGAAATTGCGCACGCATTTAGTCTCGGTCTCATTCTCGGTTTTATGCCGAAGAGCAATTTGCTGTGGTACGTGCTGTTTGTGCTGTTCTTATTTGTGCGCATCAACAAAGGCGGTTATTTTATTATGATGATTTTAGGTGCACTCGTTGCGCCGCTGCTCGACACACTGTTTGACCGCGTCGGTTATTTTGTGCTCACGCTCAAACCGCTTGAATCATTTTTTGCAACATTGCTCGACATTCCGTTTGTCGGCTTTACAAAGTTCAACAACACGATTGTCATGGGCTCGTTCGTGTGTGGCATCATCTGTTACGTGCCACTTTTTTTCCTTATGAAGCTGTTCATAAAATACTGGCGCACTGTTCTTGCGCAAGCGATTCGCCAAAGCAAAGTGGGCAAGGCAATCAACGCGCTGCCTGTCATTTCAAAAATAGCTGAAAAAGCCGCCGAGCTTGTGTAAGGAGGTGCCCGTATGAAAACGACAGAATTATCGCCTGACAGTTCAAAAAAAGTTGCGCACACGCCAAAGATGATTTCGGCTGCAAAATTGCCACGCCTTTTGAAAAAATCATATACGCAAGAAAAATTAACAAAAAAAATTCTTAACAAAATCTATATTCCCGCAGACAAAGATTTTGTCCAGCAATTTTTCTACTCAGATGAGACGATGCAAAGCCCTGATGCAAATGAGTTGAACACGCACGCGCAAAATGCGCAAATCATGCCGAACGCGGGCAGCTCGTCGTCAAAACAAACGCAACGCGCGCAAGCACAACAAACACTTGCAATTCCGCGCAATATGCAGATTGCCGTCAAAGATTTTAAACGCCTCAAACTCATTGCAAAAGAAGTAAAGCGGCAAAAATTTGGTATCAAACTTATTCCGCTTGCAGCTGTTGTCGGCGCGATTGCAGCGTTGTGCATTGTAGTGAGCGTTTTTAAAAATACGATTGTAAAGCGCGCAATTGTCTCTGGCATGCAAGCGGTATTTCAAGCAAAGACAGACATAGGCTATCTCGACTTTGATATTTTTGGCGCAAAGCTTCAGATAAAAGATTTGCAGCAAGCAAACAAAAACGATGTAATGAAAAATATTTTTCAAGTGGGAGAACTCACGTTCGATTTCAATCTCACTGAATTGCTGCGCGGAAAATTTGATGCTGAAAATTTAATAATTGCAGATGTGCTCACAGGAACGGAGCGAACGACATCGGGCTATATTCCGCCTAAAAAATCACGCGAGGAACAGAAGAACAGCGGCTTTATCGCAGACATGCAGCAAAAACTCGTTGCAGATGTGCAAAAGACGCTCACCGACACATTTGCCAATTACAATCCTGAAAACATCATCAACAATGTGCAAGCACATCTAAAATCGCCTGCAATGGCGGAAACTGCTCGCACCACTGTTGAACCGCTGTTCGCAAAATGGAAAGACGCGCCGTCGCAGATGGAAAGCTCCGTCACGTCGTTCGCCCAAAGCGTTGACAAACTTGTTAAAACTGACTGGGCAAATGTGCGCGATGTTGTAACGCTGCAACAGGCGCTTACTGACGTAAACGATGCAGTGACGCGCGGCAAAATGATAAAAGCAGAAACAGAAAAAATTGCTGAAGATTTTAAAACAGATACAGCAAACGTAACGCAACTTTCGCGCGACATCGCAAACGCAATCGCTTCGGACAAAGCGCTCATCGATGAAGAAATTAACAAATTCAAAACGCTCAAAGCAGAAGGCGTAAGCGGCATTTTTAACAAAACGCTCAACGCATTCATGTACAACTTGCTCGGCACATATTATCCGTATGTGCAAAAGGGCATTGACGTAGCACTCACGCTCAAAAGCAATACGAGCACAAAATCATCAAAATCAGCAGAAAAAAAATCACAGAAAGTTAAAACCACACGCCGCAGTACAGGAAGGAATGTTTACTACCGCAATGACACTGTGCCAAAATTCTTAATCGAAAACGCATTCGGTTCGGGCGCGACGTGGAGCGTGTCCGCAAAAGAAGTGAGCAGCGACCCAGACAAGCGCGGAAAACCTGCGGAGCTTGCAACAGATTTTACTGTGGGCGGAATTACTAACGCGCTCAAAGCGGTGATTGACGGCAGAAGCATGACAACTGCCCCTCTCGTTACAGCAGATTACACAGGCACAGGTTTTCCGATTGCGCTGAACATCAACGACAACTTTTTGCTCGACGCATCGTCTTCCGCCATTTCGTGCGGCATAAACGGCAGCACAGACGGCAGCTTCGGCGTGCGCGGCGGCATAGACATGAGCGCGATGAAAATTGCAACACCTTCGTTTGAGCCGCAAGCAGTATACGCAATTTATCAAAAGGCGCTCGACCAGTTTACCGCGCTCAAAGTGAGCTTTGACATGCAGTATGCTGCCGCCACAAGCGACATGAGCTTGTCGCTTGACACAAACGCAGGCGAGCAGTTTGCGGCAATTTTCCAAAACTTGCTCGTCTCGGAGCTTACAGCGATTACTGCTTCTGCGCGCGAAAAAGTAGACGCATTGCTTGCAGAAAAAACAGGCAGCATCAATGAAAAACTTTCGCAACTTGCAGACATTCAAAACGGCATAAACGCGCAGCAAGCAAATTTTGCAAATACAAACGCGCAGCTCGAAACAATACGTGCACAGATTACAAAGCAGCTTGCGAATCAAGCGGGTGGCGATGTGCAGCAAAAAGCAACTGATGCGCTCAAAGGGCTGTTCGGGCGCTAGCATCGCATGCAGCAGAGGAATACACGACAGGCGCAATGCAAGCTCGACCAGCTGTTTGGGCGCTAGCACAACGTTAACGCAACACGAGCGTACATGACAGGTACAATAACTACAGTGACAGTTCCTGTTAATTTTGCTATGATAAGTGCATGACACTTTTACAATCGCTTTTGCTTGGTGCGCTGCAAGGCGTTACCGAATTTTTACCAGTATCTTCATCCGGGCATTTGGCCGTTGCGCAAAATTTATTTTCGCTCGATGATGTGCCGCTTCTATTTGATATAACGCTTCATGTGGCAACACTCGCTGCCATTGTGATTTTTTTTCGCACGCAAATCTGGGAGCTGCTCTGTGCATTTGGAAGAATAATTTCCCGCCGCCCGATTGACACGTCGTATTCCGGCACAAGCGGACTCACGCGTACCGATGCAGCTGCACGGAAAACTGTCGGCGCAATCCTGCTTGCTACTTTTGCGACAGGAGTACTTGGCGTTGTTGTAAAAAAATTGCTGCCTGCACTTCCTATACAATGTGTTTTTGCAGGATTTATTGTAACAGCATGCATACTCATTTTTTCTCATTATGTAAATAAAAAACAACTCACGCGTTCAGTGCCAAAAAACGATAGCACACAAGCAGCTAAAAATGTTGGCATCTCGTGGAAACAAGCACTTGCAGTTGGAACGGCACAAGGCACCGGTACGCTGCCAGGCATTTCTCGAAGCGGTGCGACAATCGCTGGCGGATTTGTGAGCGGCATGTCGCGCGCAGATGCAGGAGAGTTTTCGTTTATCGTTTCCATTCCTGCGATTCTCGGCGCGTTTATCCTTGAGCTTAAAGACGTGGGAAAAGTTGCCGAGTCAATCGGTGCGGCAAGCGTAGCTGTCGGTTGCGCAGCGGCATTTGTTGTCGGATACGTGTCGCTCATGCTGCTCATGAACATTATTAAAAAAGGCAAGCTTGCGTGGTTTGCCTTGTATCTTATTCCGCTTGGCATACTGGGGCTTATTTTTATCAAGTAATTGCAGGAGGATTTATGATACGAAAAATTATTAAATTATTTATCATCGTTGTACTGTGCATAGCTGCAACTCCTGCATTTTCAAAAGGAAATCGTGATAATTCTTCAGTGAACAATACCGATGCAGCAGACGCATTAGAAAACGCTGAACCTGATTCTCGCAGTGGTATTGAAAACTATTGGCAAGAATTTGCGCAAGACGCAGCAGATGCATTTAAATCATTTGGCAACGCTATGAGCGAAACAGGAAAACAGATTGGCAAAGACATACAAAAATCATTTAAGATAAACTATTTCGGCACATGGGAATATAACGGCAAAAAAGCGACAACAACTATTGCAATACATGAAGACGGCACTATGGAAATTACGCAAGCGGCTGCGCTTGACGTCCACTATTGGAAAGGTACATACATCACCACGCTCTCAATGATTACGTTCAACATTAATAAATCTGGCAACAGCACAGGCTATTCAAGAAGTGAAAGCGAGACAAAAAAGACGTGGCAACTTTTATGCGCAGTTGATTCAGAAAAAAGTGAATTGCAAGTTCGTTGTTCTAGTATTCCATCTGATGCAGATGGTCACGATTTTTCAAACACAACGATATTTGTAAAAAAAATAAACAGATTGTAAAGGCATGTGCACATGCTGCTCGTTGAACGCTGCATATGTCATAAAATCGAAACGCATGCACAGTGCGTAATTTTTGTTGGAGTGCAACATGCAAAACGTTTTTGCAACAGTAACGCAGCTTGAAGCGCACGCGCACAACGCGTTTGGACTGACAGAAAACATAATGATTGAAAACGCAGCCGCCGCGCTTGAAAAAGAAGTGTGCGCAACAGGTGCAACGCGCGTGCTCATCATGTGCGGGAGTGGCAACAATGGCTCAGACGGCTATGCGCTTGCACGGCGCATAGCAGGAGCAATTTCGTGCAGCGTGTACGCGGCATACGAACCAAAAACAGAAAACTGCAAGCAGCAATGCGCTCTGGCAAAAGCTGTTGGCGTGCACGTGATACACCGTGCATTATTTTTAAAAATGATAAACGCGCATACTGTGGTCGTCGACTGCTTGTATGGCACAGGATTTCATGGCACACTTGACGCGCATATAGCGCAACTGCTTTTTAAAATAAATAGCGCGCCGTGCACACGCATCGCATGCGACATTCCGAGCGGCATAGATTCGCGCGGCGCAATTTTAACAACATACAAAAGCAAAACGATTGCATTCAATGCACACATAACTGTTGCAATGGGCGCGCTCAAAGCTGCGTATTTTTCAGACGCGGCAAAAGATTTTTGTGGAAACATTGTTAAAGCAAATATCGGTGTGAGCGCCGCGCTCTTTGAAAACTGCCCATCGTTTCCCGACGCGCAACTGCTTTCTTGCAACGACATGCATCTTCCTATGCGCGAAAAAAAATCCGTGCACAAAGGAGCGTTTGGACATGCGGCAATCGTTGCAGGAGAAAAGCCGGGCGCTGCGATTATTGCAGGCGAAGCTGCACTTGCTTTTGGTGCGGGGCTTGTCACGCTTGTAGAGACAGTGCAAAGCAACACAGCGCGTTTTAAAATGCCGCCCGAACTTATGAGCGCAAAAACATTTCCTCAAAACACAACAGCTGTTTTGCTTGGAAGCGGACTTGGACGCGCTCAGTACGACGCGACAGAAAAATTGCTTGCATGGATTTTTTTGCACAAAGCGGTGCGTGTTGTGCTTGACGCAGACATGTTCTACTACGAGAAAATCGGCTCGCTGCTCAAAAGATTTTCACAGCGCGTCGTGCTCACGCCGCACCCCAAAGAATTCCAGTCGCTTTTAAAATTATGCGCGCTCGGAAGCTATTCAATCGAAACGCTTGCTGAAAACCGCTTGGAACTTGTTAAAAAATTTTCTGCGCAGTTTCCCAAAGCAGTGCTCGTGCTCAAAGGCGCAAACACATTCATTTCGTGCGGGTGTGGCGTGTTCATAAGCACGGAAGGAAACCAGTGCCTTGCAAAAGCAGGAAGTGGTGATGTGCTTGCAGGCCTCATATGCGCGTTGCTCGCCCAAAATTACAGCACACAAGAAGCAGCGATAACTGCGGTGCTTGCACATGGCGGCGCGTCTCAAACATTTGCAAAAAGCTATGCGCTCACACCACGCAAATTGATACGCGAAATTGAAAAACTGCCAAAAGATGCGGCTAATGCGGCGCAACGCGCTGTTGCTGCAACTTCACGAACTTGCTCGCTTGTGCATTAACTCAGCAACTCCTGAAACTGACGTTTCCATTCATTGTTGAATTTTAACGGACTTTAAATTTCTTTACCTCTTCCATAAGCGCATCAATACACTGTTTATTTTTATGTGTAAGACCGTCAACTTCTTGAACAGAATTATTAATTTGTTCCGCGCCGCTCGCCATCTCGTTCATGCTGTCGGTAATCACGCGAGTAAGATTATTCAACACATCAATCTCTTTTGTAATCTCACGGCTGCCTTCAAGCATGCGCATTGAATCACTTTTTACGTCCATTGTGATTGTATCAATGTCTTTCACTGCGGACAAAACTTCGAGGCCGCCATTTTCCTGCTCTTTCATTACCTCCGTCATCTGCGCGCTCATCGATTGCACTTGATCAGTATATGAATCGATTGCAAGAAATTTATCGTTGACCTCGCCCGCAGATGCTACCATTTCGTTGATTTCATCGCTCAATGATTTGAGAGAATCAGAAATAGTTTTTCCCTGCTTGCTCGATTCATTTGCAAGCTTTCTGATTTCATCTGCTACAACAGCAAAACCTTTTCCTGCTTCGCCTGCATGGGCAGCTTCTATCGCCGCGTTCATAGCAAGCAAATTTGTCTGGCTTGCTATATTTTGGATAATGCTACTTGCTTCAACAAGGCTGCCCGATTCCGAACTTATCTTTTGCATTGTAGTTTTTGTTTGTGAGACAGTATGTGCGCCATCATCAGTTACAGCAGAAAGTTCTTTTATAACACTATCCATTTTTTCAAGCGTCTTTGAAATTGAAGCTATATTGCCAACCATTTCCTCAATAGCTGCAGAAGACTGCGTAACGCTTGCGGCCTGCGACTCAATGCGGTTTGTCACATGCTGAATCATTTCAGTTGCATTTGCAATAGTACGAGAAGATTCTTCCACGCTCGCCGCTTGATTAATTGACTGCTGCTTTACATTTGCAATAGTTGCTGTTATCTCATTTATTGCACTTGCCGTTTCTGTCATATTTGACGACAAATCAATACCGACAGCAGAAAGCGTATCTGCATTTTCTTGAATCGCATTGAGCAAATTGCGCAAACTTGCAAGCATGCTATTGTAATCGCGCGCCATAGTGCCGACTTCATCTGTTGAAAGAACTTGCATGGGCTGCGTTAAATCACCTTGATTTACGACAGCAAATTTTTTTGATGTTTTTAAAAGCGGCTGGAGAACACCGTTATTTACAAATAACGTAAGTTTAACAACAGAAATAACAACTATTACCATTATAATAATTGCCACTATCCGCAAATAATCTAACCGCTTATTTGTTTCAGCAACGGCTTTACCCGTGCGCTCGGAAAGAACTGTGTTGAATTCATATATTGGTGTCATGATTTTATCTACTTCTGATTCATATGTTGCATCATTGACAATGCGTGTAGCAAAGCTTTGCACAGACTCATTAGGACGAATTGCGCGAGGTCCATCGACAAACCTTCTATGCAAAACACTGTCCATAGCCTGCGTTTCTATTGTTGCAAGCGTGTTTGAAAACTCTGTTGATTTATTAAATAGTGCAATTTCTTCTGCTGTACAACCGAGTTCTTCGAGCAGCTCCAGCTCGCTTATCTGTCTTTCCTGAAAAACGGCAAGAGACTTCGGTCGAGGAACGGTTCCTGCGCGCCATGCAAGAATGTATAAATACTCGTTTCTATATTTTACATCTTCGTTAAAAACAAAAAGGCGGCACATACGTGTTAAGTCCTGCGAAGTTTGTTTAAGTTCTGTGGCAACAAGCAAAGCTATTTCTTGATTTTGAACAACATTCAAAAAAATATTTTTTTGACGCCCTATTAAAAGTAACATGATAAACTGGATAATTACTAGACTAGCAACAAGTATTGTTTCAATAATGAATCGAAATTTAATTGATATTGTTTTTTTTAACGATGAATCTGATTTCATAACTATTTGCTTAGCTCCTCTACGAGATTATATCACACGTATCCTGAATTGATATAAATAAATAGGTTATTTAACGCATTTTGTTGTAATATTTTTATAACAACTTTAACATGTGAAAAATCTTGTAAAAATAATTTCATTGACTAATCGCATACCTTGTTGTACAGTGATTTCAAGGAGTTGTTGCATGGATTTAACCTATCTTATTTTTGTAATGCCCGCAGTCATATTAAGCATGATTGCAAGCTTCATGGTCAAAAACAGATTCAATACATACGATAAAGTATTAAGCAAAAAAGGGTTGTCGGGCGCACAAGCGGCGCAGCTTTTAATGCGAGCAAACAATATCACCGATGTGCAAATTACGCATATAAGCGGTTCGCTCACAGACAACTACAATCCAAGCTCAAAGACGCTCAACTTGAGCGACAGCACATACTCAAGCACATCTATTGCGGCAATCGGTGTTGCGGCACATGAAACAGGTCACGCTATTCAACATAAAGTAGGCTACGGACCGTTGGGACTTCGCAGCACGCTCGTACCTGTCGCAAACATCGGTTCGCGTTTTGGTCCAACGCTTGCAATACTCGGCATCATCTTCGGTGCAAGCGCAGAATCGTCCGCAAGTATTTGGCAACTTGTTACAAACATTGGTCTGTTATTGTTTGGTGGCGCCGTTTTGTTTTATGTAATAACGCTGCCGGTCGAATTCGACGCATCGCGACGTGCACTTAAAATCTTGCAAGAGACAAATACATTTGACAGCGAGGAGCTTTCTGGCGCGCGTAAAGTGCTCTGGGCTGCCGCAATGACGTATGTAGCATCTGCACTTACTGCAATTGGCAACTTGTTGCGCCTTTTTGTCTTGTCGCGCAACAACAGAAACAAGCGATAACAAGCAACGGCTTGCGCTGTTTGCAGATTAACCACGCAGTAGCGTTTTCACATTTTTAACAATCGCACTTGCATTTGTCGGCTCTACATGTGCGCATGCTGCGCCTTAACATTGTGCAAGCGAACAGGTTTTAATTCGTAAACGTATACATCTCGTGCGTATGAGCGCATGTGCACACGTAGATATGTAAGTTTGCAAAACCACAGGATCAATTGAAGTTACATTATGAGCACGTAATGAAATGGGAACGCGCAATTAGTACGAGAGTCTCTCATACAGCGCGCAGTAAATTTTCCCGTCAGTTGAAATTGCGCTCATGTAATGTGTATCGCTACTGCAACAGCCAATCGCGCAAACGCACTACGCGAATGGTACAATTTTTGCGACGGAGTGTTTCGCGCTCTTCAAGCGTAATGATAACAGCAACAGAACAATGCAGTTCCTCACACGCGTGTTCTATCGCGCGGATTTCTCGCTTCCGTGTCTCTTCGTCTTGCAACGTCACACACACTTGATAAATTGCAATGTCCTTTTTTTCACCAGTGATAAAATCAATTTCATAATTTGTTTTTGTTTTATAATAGTGAACGGGAATTCCTTTGCGTTTGAACTGCACAAAAACCATATTTTCAATGAGCGCGCCTGTATTTTCAAAAACGTGCATGTCAGAAGCGGCAGCAAGCGCGTGGTCAATGCAGTATATTTTTTTAGGATTCACTGCGCGAACTGCTGAATTTGCAGAAAGAATTTCTACCGGGAAAAGCAAAAACGCATCTTCCAAATAATCGAGATATTTTGAAATCCATTCGTTTGAAATTTTAAAATGTCTTCCTGCAAGGCGTTGTTTTAATTTATTAACCGTTGTTAATTTTGCCATTTGTGAAAAGAGCAAAAGCACAAGTATGCGGAGTGTCACTAAATCTTGTATTTGGTATCGGAGCGCTACATCGCGCACAATAACATCGAGCGTCAAATGCTGCAAGTAGGCAATTTTTTCTGCTTCTTTTTTTATATATAGCAATTCTGGAAATCCGCCGTTTTTCAAGTATTGCTTAAACCGCGCAGCAACTTTATCGGGATTTGCAAGTATGTCGTTCTTTGTTACAAGTGCGCCTGCACGCAAATATTCGCGAAATGAAAATGGATATAATTCCCATGAGAATGTTCGGGCACCAAGTTCTGTAGCAATTTCACGTGAAAGGAGACGCGCAGAAGAACCTGAAATAAACACGCTGCATGTTTCGGTATTTTGCAAACGATTCACAAACAAAGCCCAATTTTTAACAAGTTGTATTTCATCAAAGAAAAAATATACTTTTTTGTTGTGATTTTCGGGAAAAAGCGTATAGTATGCATCCGCAATAATGCCAGGCTCTGTTTCCATTAAAAACGCAAGTCGGTCATCAGAAAAATCGAGCCAGCAAATTCTGTCTTGCGGTAGTTTTTTCTTTGCAGCGATTTCTGCAAGTGCACTCCTCACAAATGTGGATTTACCGCATCGTCGTATGCCAATAACAACGCTTGCCTTGCGCGGAATTTCTGTCATTTGCAAGTCGCGTATTGTTACATCAAAATTTGGGGAAAGTTTTTTTTGATTTTGTAAAATAACTGACTGTACTGTTTCTATAGTCATAAACAAATTATAAACTATCTTCTCCGCTGTGTCAATAGTTTATAAAAATATGAAATCTATTGCTTAAAAGTTTCTAAATTTTTATAAACTTTTAAATACAAAAAAAACCACCGCACTCTTATGCGCATGATACCTATTTGCACACTGCTTGATGGTTGCACATGAATCACAGTACTTGCAACTTTGTTCCAAAGCGAATGTTCCGTTCCGTTTTAAGTGCGTCGAATTTAATAAAATAACAGCCATCTTTTTTATTCACGCTGACGATTGTGCCGCTGCCGAATACTGTGTGTTGTATGCGTGTTTCCGCTTCAAGCAATTCGCCCACGCGCGCAAGTTCTGTTTCGCTATATGCTATAATCTTTTGTGCTTGCGCTACGAGTGTTTTATCAAGCTCTCGTTCAAGCAAAAAATTTTCAAGCCCCGCATCAAAGATAAAGCGCGACGGATATTTAAAAAGATTATCGTTTGCCGTGCCTTCTGAATCCGACAGAAAAAGCATATCTTTTGCACGCGTCATGGCAACGTATGCGATTCTGCGTTCTTCTTCCATGTCCTCAAGTGAAAGCGTTTTGCGCGATGGAAACACGCCCTCGTTCATGCCGCATATGAACACGTAAGGAAACTCCATTCCTTTTGCCGCATGAATCGTCATAAGTTTTACGTTGTTTGTATTTTCTTCACGGTCTAAATCGGTGAACAGCGTAATGTGCGCAAGAAAATCTTCGAGGCTTGCATCATCGTCTTGCCCAGCTTTTTCTACAACGCGACGGAACTCTGCAACATTGTCGAGACGCTCCTGGTCATTTTGCAAACGCAAATACGCTTCGTATCCAGATTTGTCCATCACTGCTTGAAGAAGCGTACCGAGCGGAAGTGACGCATATGTTTCTCTCAATGATTCAATCGTTTCAATGTACCGCCGCGCATCAGTGCCGTAAAAAAGTTGCGTGTCTGCGAGCGACTTCAACGCATCATACAGCGTGCAGTTGCGTTCCTCTGCAAAAACGCGCAGCTGTTCAATTTTTTTCTTGCCAATTTTTCGAGACGGCATATTGATTGTGCGCAAAAACGCAACGTCATCTCCGCTTGTAATCATGCGAAGGTAGCAGACAATATCTTTAATTTCGCGACGACTGTAAAACTCAATGCCGCTGTAAAATTTATACGGCACATGCTTTTCAATAAATACTTCTTCAATTACGCGAGAAAGATAGTGCGCGCGATACAACACTGCAATGCTGCCGTAAGCACTTCCCTGCATTGCGAGTGATTGAATTTTATTAAAAATCCACAACGCCTCTTCCGACTCGCTTTTGCAATGATTATAAATCGGTTTATTTCCCGACGCATTGCATGGCAAAAGCGTCTTTGGATAGCGCACAGTATTTTTTGCAATGAGCGAATCTGATGCCGCAATAATTTCAGGCGTAGAACGATAATTTTTTGTGAGCACAATCGTTTTCGCAGCAGGATACGTTTTGTCAAAGTCAAGGAACAGTTTAACGTGAGAGCCGCGCCATGAGTAAATCGTTTGATCTGAGTCGCCAACAATAAAAAGATTTTCATGTTTTGCCGAAAGCAGCTGGGCAATGCGATACTGCTTCTTGCTCACATCCTGAAACTCGTCAATCATAACGTACTGCATTCGCTCCTGCCACTTTTCGCGTACAGCAGGAAAATGCTCAAGAATATACGTAGCAAAATTTATTAAATCGTTGAAATCAAGCCCAAAACATTTTTTCTGTTCATAGATATAGCGTGCAAAAATTGCGTCATTGCGGTCTTTGAGTATGTTGAATCGCTCGCGTAACTGCTCATTGTTCAAACGATAGATGTCGTCAATGTATGTGTCCGCACGCATTTTTTTTGCTTCGAGCACATCATCAATCGCCTGTTGAATTGTCATGTCGCGCAATGTAATGTGCATGTCGGCAAAAATTCTTAACAAAATTTCGCGCTCGTCTTCAACATCCATAATCATAAAATTTTTTGGGTAGTTCAAAACATTGATGTCTTCTTTGAGCAGTTGCACGCAAAACGCATGGAACGTGCAGATGTAGCCCAAATCAATGTCGCCAAGCAGTTTGCGTACGCGGCTTTTCATTTCGTTTGCAGCGCGATTTGTAAATGTGACGCACAAAATGTTTGCAGGAGCAATGCCCGCTTCGTCAACAAGATAGCAGTAACGCGATGTAAGTGCGCGCGTCTTTCCTGTGCCAGCGCCCGCGATAACGCGCACATATCCTTCCGTCTGAGTAACTGCCATTTTTTGCTCGTCGTTGAGCGAAGAAAGAATCGATGCCATGTAATAATGTGTCCAGTGTAAAACAAAAATGAGCGCGTTGCAATGAGGCAGTTTGAATAGAGCAATGATTTTTAATAATCAGGGCGCGTCCGTGCTCGCGTTTTTGTTACAACTCCGTTGCATTATAATTACGCTCGCACGGTCGGGTGCTTTGTGGTTTCAGTATTTTGGCGCACACCTCGTGCGCCAAAATGTACCGGGAGGGCAGTTTTGAAAAACTGCCCTCCCGCCACGTCGCCCCCTCGCGCACAACAAAAAGCAGTATATTTAAACTATGAGCATGCTGCTTTATGAAAACGCTCTTGCACACGCTACGCAAGCAGCTGCTCGTACAACTTTTTATCCGCTTCTTTGAACACGTTGAAGATGATTCTGTCAAACGCGTCTGCGTCATCTGCAAGAAAATCGCTCACTGTGTTTATGGCAATTTCCGCTGCCGCGTCGTTTGGAAAATGGAATTCGCCAGTGGAGATGCAGCAAAAGGCGACACTCCGCACATTGTGAGATTTTGCACATGTGAGCACATTCTTGTAGCAGCTACGCAAGTTGTCGCAGTGCTGTTCAGTAAGGTGCGACGACACAATCGGACCAACTGTGTGAATAACGTATGACGACGGTAAATTGAACGCTTCCGTTATTTCCGCGCAGCCTGTCGGTGCTTCATAATTGCTGCCGAATTGCGCGCGCTTTTTTTGCATAAGTTCGTTGCATGCCTCGCGCAACTGCATTCCCGCCCCGCTGTGAATTGCGTTGTCTATGCAGCGATGGCACGGAATAAAGCAGCCGAGCAACTGTGAGTTTGCCGCATTTACAATCGCACCAACATGCAAGCGCGTAATGTCGCCTTGCCAAATCGAAAGCTTTTCTGCATGCTTGTGCGCGCTTGCGTACTGCGTTTTAGCTGTGGGAATATCTGCGAGCGAAACAATACCATTTTCACGCGCTTCAGTTTGCAAAAAATCATCTTGCGCGCGGAGCACTTCTGGCGCAATAGGATGCGGCAGCCGCACATTCATGAGCGAGCGAAATAAAAGCCGCTGCTCGTCGTATACGTGAGGAACAGAGATTGCACGGTATTCATCGCTTTCATTTTTGAGCGCATCGATGAGAAACGCGAGCCGCTCTGCCTGTGAAGAAATTTGTTTTTCCATGCATGCAGTATAGCACATACGCGGAAATCGTACAAAAAGCATGTGCCGTGCTAAAAATGGCCAGCAAAAGCAAACATCCTTATTAAAAGAAAAAATAGATTGTTAGTTTTCTCGCTGTGTTAGTTTTTTCGCTTGACAAATATAGTAAAAATGTCATAATAAAATCATGGTACTGTACAAAGAATTTATCGAAAACGACAGAGATTTTTCCTCATACGAAGATTTGAAAAAGCATTTCAAAATCAAGATTCCTGACAATTTTAATTTTGCGTATGATGTCGTTGACCGCTACGCACAGGAAGAGCCGAACAAGCGTGCGCTCGTGTGGTGCGATGATTCGGGCGAAGAACGCGTGTTCACGTTTGCAGACATTTCTGAGATGTCGAAAAAGACGGCGAACTTTCTTGTGGCGCACGGCATTAAAAAGGGCGATTCTGTCATGCTGATTTTACGCCGCCGCTATGAGTTTTGGTGGTTCATCATTGCGCTGCATCGCATTGGCGCAATCGCAATTCCTGCAACAGACCAGCTTTTGGTAAAAGACATCGAGTACCGCAACAACGCGGCGCAAATAAAGATGATAGTGTCGTTCGACGAGCCAAAAGTGCAGAGCGAAATTGAAAAATCACTTGCAGAGTCTCCAACAGTAAAAACGCTCGTAACGGTGGGAAGCGATCGCGGCATTTGGGCAAACTTTCATAAAGCGTACGAAACGTGCTCGAGTGATTTTCCGCGCCCCACTGGCAATGCCGCTACAACAAACGAAGACATCATGCTGCTCTACTTTACGTCGGGAACATCGGGCTATCCGAAGATGGTGCAGCACAATTTTCTTTACCCACTCGGTCATATTGTAACAGCAAAATATTGGCAAAATGTTGTTGACAACGGCTTGCACTTGACGATTGCAGAAACAGGCTGGGCAAAAGCTGTATGGGGCAAACTATATGGACAGTGGCTTGCAGGAAGCGCAGTATTTGCATACGACATGATAAGTTTCAAACCCGACAGAATGCTGCAAAAAATTGCGCACTACAAAGTGACGACGTTTTGCGCGCCGCCAACCGTGTACCGCTATTTGATTCGACAAGATTTTAAAAAATACGATTTGTCACATTTGAAATACTGCGTGACAGCTGGCGAAGCGCTCAACGCAGAAGTCTTTAACAAATTTTTTGAACTGACAGGAATCAAGATGGCGGAAGCATACGGTCAGACAGAAGCGACTGTTATCATTGGAAATTTTCCCGGCATGGAGATAAAGCCCGGCTCAATGGGAAAGCCCGCGCCTGGCTACAATGTTGACATCATTTCGCCAAAAGGTGTCACATGCAAAGCAGGCGAGCAAGGCGAAATTGTCATACGCATAGACAAAGAGCGCCCGTTTGGATTGTTCTCCGGCTACTATCGCGACTTTTCACTCACGGCAGCAGCATTCGACGGCGGGCTGTATCACACAGGCGACACAGCATATTTTGACAAAGACGGCTACCTGTGGTTTATCGGGCGTAACGACGACATCATCAAAAGCGCGGGCTACAGAATCAGTCCGTTTGAAGTTGAAAGCGTTTTGATGAAGCATCCCGCAGTGCTTGAATGCGCGGTTACTGGCGTAGAAGACAAAAAGCGTGGCCAGCTCGTAAAAGCAACGATTGTTCTTAATGCAGGTTTCGAGCCGTGCAAATCGCTCGAAATCGAGTTGCAGGATTACGTAAAAAATCAAACGGCAAGCTACAAGCACCCGCGCATCATCGAGTTCGTAAAAGAGCTGCCGAAGACAATCAGCGGAAAAATCCGTCGCGTAGAAATCCGCGAAAAGGACAAAGGCACAGCTCCTGAAACGCCGAGCAGAAACGATTTATTCCGCATATCAACGTGATGCATGACAAGCATTAAAAAAGCGGGACGTAAATGTACTCGTTCCGCTTTTTTTGCATTAAACCATAATGTATTGCTTTGTATATGTAGCACCGTTATACGTCAATGTTTTTCCATTGTCGGAAACATATTTCGATTTTCATTTCATTGCAGATTTTTTTCGTTCGCGGTATAATGTACTGTTATGCAAAATAACAACCCGCTCATCGTTCAAAGTGACAAGACG
The DNA here is from genome assembly GCA_017940005.1 of Treponema sp. Lineage (GTDB taxonomy): Bacteria > Spirochaetota > Spirochaetia > Treponematales > Treponemataceae > Treponema_D. The sequence continues at coordinate 213,025 of JAGAZO010000009.1, read as the reverse complement.
CTTTTGCTCGACGTCCATGCGCCGCATGCTGACGAATGCCGCGACGCGTTAATTCCTTTTGCAGAACTTGAGCGCTCGCCTGAACATTTGCATACATATCGCCTCACGCCGCTTTCGCTGTGGAACGCCGCAAGCGCAGGCTTTACCGCGCGCGACACAATTGCCGTGCTCGAAAAATACAGCCGTTTCGACATGCCGCAATCAGTAAGCGCATGGATTTTTGAAACAGCAGAACGATTTGGGAAACTTCGCCTTATTCCGAGCGGCAACGAATCTTATCTATACCTTGTGACTGATTCAGAGCGCATCTACAAAGAGCTGTGCGCAAATACCGCGCTGCAAAAATTATTAATCACTGGAAACATGCAGACAAACGCACTCGCAACACATGCAAAAACATGCGGAATGAAAAACGCAGGCAATGCGCACGCACGAGCAGACACCTGTACACCGCAGTTTTCATTTCTTATTAAATTGACAGATCGCGGCACGGTAAAACAGGAACTGTTAAAAGCAGGCTGGCCGGTAAAAGACGACGTGCCGCTTGCAGATGGCGAAGAGCTTGAAATCACGCTGCGAAAAACGACAAGTGCAGGTGTTCCGCTCGTGGTGCGCGACTATCAAACACGCGCGGCGCTGTCGCTTGTGGGCAACAAAGGAGCTGGCACAGGCTTTGGCACAATCGTGCTTCCATGCGGCGCAGGCAAAACAATCGTTGGCATGAAAATCATGGAGCTGCTCAAAACGAGCACGCTCATCGTAACAACAAACATTACCGCAGTGCACCAGTGGATTACGGAACTGCTCGACAAAACAAATTTAACAAAAAATCAGATTGCAGAATACACGGGCGAAGAAAAAACGATTGCATGCGTGACTGTTGCAACGTATCAGATATTGACATGGCGGCCAGAAAAAGACGGACAGTATCCGCATTTTTCGCTTTTCAGAAAACGCCCGTGGGGATTAATAATTTACGATGAAGTGCACATGCTGCCAGCTCCGATTTTTCGCGTTGTTGCAGAGTTGCAAGCAGTGCGACGCGTCGGGCTTACCGCAACGCTTGTGCGTGAAGACGGTTGCGAAGGCTATGTGTTCAGCCTCGTAGGACCAAAACGTTACGACGTGCCGTGGAAAGAGCTTGAAAAATCAGGATGGATTGCAACTGCTGAATGCATTGAAGTGCGCGTCGATTTGAGCAGCAAAGCCGAGCTTGACTATGCTGTTGCAGCTCCACGCACAAAGCATCGCATTGCAAGCGAAAATCCCGTAAAAGACAAAATTGTTAAAGAAATTGTCGACCGTTTTCCCGACGACAAAATCCTCGTCATCGGGCACTACATCAAGCAGCTTGAAAACCTCGCCAAGATTTTAAATGCGCCAATCATCACAGGGAGAACGCCTGTCACAGAGCGCGACAACATATACGCCGATTTTCGCAGCGGCAACGTCCATGTACTCGTCGTTTCAAAAGTTGCAAACTTTGCAATAGACTTGCCTGACGCCTCGCTCGCCATTCAAGTCTCCGGCACCTTTGGAAGCCGTCAGGAAGAAGCGCAACGACTCGGAAGAATCTTGCGCCCAAAAGAACGCATGTCGCGATTTTTTACGCTCATCTCGCGGGGCACTGTCGAAGAAGATTTTGGCGCAAACAGACAGAAGTTTCTTGCAGAGCAAGGCTACTCATACCGCATAATCCGTTATCGTGACGAGCATGATTTTGACGAATTGCCGCAAGTGCAGGAGATGCTCCGATGACGCACGATTTACACGCGCGGCAAAAAAGCGAGCGCATAGCGTCGTGGCAGACAATGCTTGCAACGCTCCCTGACACGAGTTTTTTTGCCATCATGCGCGTATACCTCGGCGAAATAAAAACGCCATACAATAAGCAGAAGCTTATCGAACAGCTTCGCGCATTTTTTCACAAAGCGCAAAATCAAAAAAACATTGTCGCGCTTCTCGACAGTTTTGACAAAAAAATATTAACAGCTGTCATGTTTTTGCCAGAAGCGACGCAATCGCGTCTTGTAGATTTTTTTTCAGATGAATACATGCGCTCTGATGTGCACATGCGCCTTTTGAATCTCACCGAGCGATTAATAATTTACAAAGACGAACAGCAGGACGGCATACAGCGCATCTGCATCAATCCGCTGCTTGAAGACGCGATTGCCCCGCACCTCTCTGTCTCGCTCATCGTTCCCGCAGCAAAATATGCTTCGCATAACAGCAGCTTGGCGCATGGTGCCGAATCACACGGTGGCAGCTCGGTGCATGTCGCCGCAACGCACAACAGCAACACATTAAGCCGCAACAATTTGCCGCATGACGCGCCGCGCAACGATGACATCATTCGTGCGCTTTCTCCAGAAGTGATTGCAGCGTTTGTATCATACATCATGGAAAAACCTGACCTATGCAAAAATGACGGCACATTTAAAAAAATTAATAAAGCGCATCTTGATGAAATTTTTACTTGCGGCGCACCAACGCTGCAACTGCTTTTTACCGCATTAACAAATTTGCTGCTCGTCAAGCAAGGAGAAAAACATATAACGGTCGATTATGAACGGCTCTCCGCATTTGCAGAGCTTCCACAAAAAAAACAATATGCGTATCTATGTGCGGCAGCAGGCGGTCATGTGAGCAGGGAAAGCCTTCGCACGCAAGCGCAACTGTTGCTGAATGTAGCAGCATCCATGCCGCAAACAGGAGCAACACGCGCTGTACTGCTCCGCCTTGCCATGCTGCTTGGAAATGCGTCTGCACCGCAGAGCAGATTCAGCAAAATTGTGGCACGAGCGCAAAACGAGCACGCAGAAAACGAAACAACTTTCTTGCTCTTTGACAGAATGTTTGACGCAGCGGAATCGTTTGGGCTTTTCACCGCAACAGGTGTTACCGATGACAACGAAAAAATCTATTGCGCGGCGCACGCGCTGCTCGAAAACGACGCGGCAACAACATCTCCCAAAAATGCGCATGCGCAGCGCGAGTATGGAAACGAGTCAACAGACAAACATGCGCCATCGCTGTACGAAAAAAGTGCGTCCGCACAGCACGCGCGCGCAGATATGCGCACAAGCAAACATGAATCGCATGCAGCAGTTTCTACGCCACATGCAGATGCACTTATGATTGATGCGGGCTTCAACGTGACGATTTTGCCCGGTCTCCCGCTTAAAGCGCTTTTACCGCTCACGCATTTTTTGAGCGTCACGCGCTGTGATACTATTGCTGAATTTGAAATTACTAAAAACTCCGTCATACGCGCATTTGACGCAGGCTATACGGCAACAACAATTTACGCGCTGCTCAAAAAACATATGTCGTATGACGTGCCGCAGAATCTGCGCGTGAGCATCGAAGATTGGCAAAGCTTGTACACATCTGCACTGCTATACAACGGGTATGTACTTGCGCTCAATGAAAAAAATGTGCAGCTTGTTCAAAAAAATCCAAAGGCAAAAAAATTTATTCACGCGGAACTTGCGCCCGGCATATACATTTTAAACATTCACACTGATGACGATGTGCAAAAATTTATTAATGCAAGCGGCTTTACGTTTATGGGCGCGGTGAAGCGAGTAAAAGAAGATGCTCCTCCCGTTACATTTCCACTTATCGAAGACGGCAAAAATTTTTTTGCACAAAGTAGCGAGAGCGCGCACAACAACAAGGATTCTATCAGCGCTGAAAATATTATTGATGAGCTGCACGCCGCGCTCAAAACGCTTTCGCTGTCAAAAACACAAAAGCAACTGCTTGCAGAAAGAATCAACAATAAAATCATTGTGAACAAAACACAACTTACAAGTGCGGCGCTTCACACAGAAATCCTTACAGCAAGCGGCATGGATTTTCTCGGAAAGGTGCGCCTTATCGAAAGCGCGCTTCACGCAAAAGATTTGATTGAGGTGACGCTGCTCGAAAAAAGCAACGACATTGCACCGCGCGCATTTTTGTGCACGCCGCTCAAATTAACAAAAGAAACAGGAGATGCGCAGGTGTTTGTGCAGCTTGAAGCGACAAAAGAATTTGCTTCTTTTTCAGTGAGCAAAGCAACGAACATAAAGCTCATTCACTTGCAGCTTTTTTGACACGCATAGGCTTGTAAAAAGATTATGCATGTGTGTAAATTTACGCGCAATTATTTTCGAGGCATGAGCAGCGTACTACAGACAGTTCTCTTACTGCAACGCTATTGCAGTAAGAGAACAATCACATTGTTAATAATATTTTGATAATCATAAATGCGATTGCAGCTACAGCTCAAACGGTTCCAGCGCATTTTCAGCACCGTTAATAAGGCGCGGGATAGAGATGAGCACAGCGTCTTTTGAAAGCGGTATCCGCACTGTTCCATTATAATTGACACTGCCATCAAACGACTGCACATGAATCTTTATGCGCTGTCCTTTTATAGTGAACATGTCGCGATCATCACGAAAAAACTCCGATGGTGCAAGACGATTCAGCGTTACCGTCATTCCATTTATAGCACGGTACAAACCATTTTCTGCCGCATGATTGTCGATAAGCACCGTATGTGTACGCCCTGTAATAAACATGACAAAGGCAAGCGCAACATATACAGCAATAATGCCTACACGAATAATGTAATTTTTGTGTATAGCCATAGACGCTCCTTTATATATAGAGTTTACAATATAAATGCAGGCTGCCTCAAGACCACGTGCGGCAATGGTTTTATATCTTTGTGTCATAGCTACATTGATTTTACTGCCGCTGCAATTCTTTTTCACAGACAAAAACAATGCGAACGCGCAGCCGAATTCGTACCTTTTTTTGCGACGCAGAGCGTCGGGTATATAGCAGGCGCATGAGTGACTAAATTTTACGTCATGCATGCCGCTAATTTTTTTATAATGCGCCCCCGTTCATCGCTACCTGTTGTGGACAAACGCAAATATGGAATATTATAGACTTCAAAAATATGATTCTTAAGTATATCGCGTCTTGCTTGCTTTGTTCCATACTTATGATATTTATAGCCGTCAACTTCAATGGCAAGAATAAGTTTTTTTGTAACGGTATTGTAAATCACAAAATCAATATGCGTCAAATCATTGAATGCATATTTTTTTTCTTCCTCTGTCAAATCATTTGCATAAGTTACATTAATGATTTCTTTCAGAGGCTGCTCGAAAATTCAATTCTTTTTATGTGTTATAAGCGTTAGTACATCAATTCCCCAAAATGTCCACATAAACGCAATAACAGGAAAAAACAAAGAACTTAAAACTCTATTACACTCGTTTCAATAAGTTTTCCGTCGTAGTAAAATCTTATCTTTGGCTCTGGTTCATTATCGGAAATATCAAAATTTCTTATGTTTACGCTTCTATCATTTTCTGGCTTATCTTTTTCAACCTCAATATAAACGGCATCGCTTCCTCTAATACGAAAAGTATTTCCAATCTGATTATACCCTTTAGGAATAAAACATAGATACGTCTTACGCCCTACAAGATTTTTATCTTCAAATCTCTGCAAAAAGATATTTTCAAGTGTTTTGTTTATAAGATTCTTGTTCTCTATCTGACAAATTTTCACAAAATCATTATTTGAATTGATTTTATAGACCTTAAATTCACTTCCCTTATAAACAGCAGTATCTTTTCTTAATGAATAACCCATTGAAGAAAAATAAGCTCTTTTATTAGTTGAAAAATCAAGTCCGTAATAACTATTTAAAGGAAAATGCAATGTTAATATTGCATATTCATTTTCTTCTATGATTTTATTATTATTAAAATCTGCCCAAAAAGAAATATACAGACCTCCGTTAAATTTTCCTGTAACATCAGCAATATAACGAACAGGAAGTATAAAACCATTTTCAGTATCAATTTTTTTGTTTCCAAAAATATAACTAAATGAATATTCATTATTTACAATCAATGTATATCCTTTTTCCGTATCTACACTAGGTTCTGCCATCGCACATCCGCTACAAAAAATTACAGTATCATCAGCTTTTACTGGTAATTTATATTTAGCCTGATAATCTGATGAATAATAAGAAAAAATACATATCCCTGTTTTTTGCACTTCTTTTTCAAAGTATAAATCAAATTTTTCGGAAGGAAGAAAATAATTTTGTTGTTCAGAAATACTTTTTGTTTCCCCATTATAACTGATTGAAATTAACTGAGTAAGAAATACATTTTTATCTCTTACAGACCTACATCCAACAAAAAGAAAAAAAACAATAACAGTACAAAATAAAATGATACTCACCTTTAATGTCTTTCTTCTTACACCATCCATTCCATTTTCTCCACGCTGTCTTCATCGCACCACACATCACTTTATCGCAATACCGTAGTCACTTTACCGCGTCTTCTGTCGCAGCATCTATACCGCCGCCAAAAACGCTGTCACTTGTTTTTGCAATGCGGTCACATGCTCATCGCTCAACGCAAGCACATCTGTTTGAAACGCCGTCGCATCAGCAGAAAATCCAGTCCCCTCTCCGCCAACCACTTCCGTGCGCATAAAATCGAGCAGCTTTTTCAAATCTGCGCGCGAGGAACGCGTCGCATTTTTACCGCCTACGCCGCTTATCGTTACCTTTTTGCCAGTGACCGCAGTGCCGCTTGCAAAATCACCCGGCACGAGCGAACGCGAAAGCCAGTCCAAGAGATTTTTAAGCACGCCAGGAACAGCAGCATTGTATTCCGGCGTGCATATCCACAAACCGTCTGCCGCCTGCACCTCGCTCCGAACACGTGCAATGCTCGGCGGCGTGGGATTTTCTGCATCCTGATTCATGAATGGCACATCGGCATACTCAAGGAACGATACTTCTGCGCGCGTTCCGATGAGCGACACAATTTTATTTGCAAGCTGCCGATTGAACGACTTTGCTCGTAACGACCCAACGATAAAAATGATTTTCTTTTGCATATGATAGCTCCCGTGCTACTGCACATTACTAGTATATCACGAAAATGCAAAACTATGGCATATGAGAATTGTTTGTGTCGGGAGAATGGCGCATGCGTTCAGTCGTGCATATCTGTCCACATAACAGGCTTTACGCCGCGCCCGCTCTCAAGCTCATGCGCGCTTTTTCTGCATTACGATACGCTCTCCATGAGTGAATCACGAGCGCAAGCGCAATCACGCCGTAGCCGATGAACTGACGGAAATATTCGCCGATGTTTGCGTTGCCGAAAAGATTTTGCCCCGCGCGCGGCACGACAATATACATCAAGTGCAAAAGTACAACGCCGGCAAAACAGTTTGCAATGCTCGCTTTGCTCGCAGACGCGCCGCCCACTAAAATCGCGGCAGCAGCAAAAAATCCTGTCTGGTCGTGCGCGTTGTACGTCTGCATGTTGCCGAGATTTTGCAAAAAGATGAGCTGCCCGATGCACGCAAGCACGGTAGAAATCACAATCGAAACGATGCGCGTTTTTTCTACGGGAATGCCCGCCGCATTCGCGACCTGCTGGTTCTGCCCCACCGCGCGCATGTCTTGACCGAGCTTTGTCTTTTTGAACCACACGATAAAGAGCGCCAAAAGCACCACCACCAGATACGTTGAGATGGGAACTTTGATGCCGGCAATGCGCACCATGAGCACGTTGTCAAGCGCTTGCCGCACGGGGTCAAGGTTGAGCGTATTGCGCACGCCCCAGCCGCGCGAAAGGGCAATCGCTTTGTTGTGCAGCGGCACGAGACTTCCGAACAAATACAGCACGATAAACTGATACACGCCGTTGAAGAAAAAGCCTAAAATGTAGCTCGTCACCATTTCGCGCCCGCGCGCGTGGTTTAAGATGGTACCTGCAATCCAACCGAGCAGCACCGAAATAGGTATACCGATGAGCGCGGCAAAGACGAGTCCCTGCATGCCGGAGATGCCCCAGTCCATCGCAAAAATCAAGCCGATTTGTCCCGCCATTGCGCCGAGCACCATGCCGAAGTTTATGCCCATGCCTGCCATAATCGGCAGCACGAGCGAAAACACCAAAAACGAGTTGCGCGCGATGCGCGTCAGTATTTCGTCGAGAATGAATTTTCCTGAATAGCCCGAAATCGGAATTGAAACGATGGTGAGCACTAAAAAAATCTCTGCGACTAAATTATCCGCAAGGAAGCTCTTCACGTGTACGTTTGTCAATTTCTTCATCGTGTTTCTCCCGTCTTTCGTGTGAGCGCGTACAAAATCATGCCGTTAGAAAGCACAATGCGAATAACTTCCGACACGTCTGTCTGCAAGATGCTGTTGATGACAGATGGCGTGAGCGTCAGTATGCCTTGAAACAAAATCGTGCCAATGACGACATTCGCTATCGTCGCTTTGGTGATTGACGCGCCGCCGATTAAAATCGCTGCCACCGCTGGAAACGCCATGTACAGCGGCGCTTGATACAACTGAATGAATCCGTAGCTCTGCTGATACACCACAATACCGAGCGCGCCGGTCACGGTGGAAACGACGACGCTTACCATACGCATGCGATTTATGTTGATGCCACTTGAGCGCGCGTAGTCAGGGTTCGAGCCAACTGCGGTGAGCGCTGTTCCTGTGCGGCTTTTCATAAAGAGCCACATCGCAAAACTTACCAGCGCGCAGAACAAAATCATGCCGGTAGGAACAGTGAACGAGCCGATCCTAATCGCAAGAAAATCGTTGAGCTGATGCATCCAGTAGCCGTCGAGCGTAATCGTCGTGCGTAAGCCCTGCCCCTTGTAACCCCACACCATGTTTTCGCTCGTGAACGGCAGCACAAGCCACATGATTGACATGAACATGACGGCGGCAAATCCCACATAAAGCGCAATCGTCATCTCCTCGCCGCGCACGCGGTTCAAGAGCATACTGTACAACACGCCGAACAAAACGGCAAACGGAATAGAAAGTGCCGCCGCGCCAAACAGCCCTCCCCAACCGGTAAAGCCAAACTGCATGGAGAGCGTTGCACCGAGCAAGCCACTGATGACGCCAAGCGACAAACCGAAGTTCAAGCCTGCCCCGGAAAGAATCATCGGAACCATGGCAAGCGTCAAAAGCTCATTCTGTCCAAAGCGCACCACGATGTCACCGAGCACCGCGCTCATTGACACGCCCACAAACGGCGCAACGATGAGCAGCACGAGCAAAAATCCTGCAATGATGAGGCGCGGTAATCCAAACGCCTGTACTTTTTCTTTGAACATATTGTGATTCATGCTGTTTCCTCCACCGATTCGCCCGACATTAAAAGCGCAAACTGCTTCGGTTCTGCGCGTGCGTTCAAAATGCCGGCAATCGTTCCGCCCGACACCACTGCCACGCGGTCGCACACGGAGCGCAGTTCTTCAAGCTCGCTCGACACCATCACAATCGTTGTGCCCTGCTCTTTGTTGTAGCGGCGCAGCATGTCGAGCACGATCGCTTTTGCGCCCACGTCAATGCCGCGCGTCGGCTCGGAAACAAACAGCAGCTGTGGCTCAAGGCAGAACGCTTTTGCAAGGCACACCTTTTGCTGATTGCCGCCGGAAAGCTCCTTTGCTTTTTGCTTTACGCCCGTGCATTTTATGTCGAGCAACTTGATGTACCGCTCGGCGTTTTCTCTCATCGCTTTTTCGTCGCGGAGTTTAAAAAAGCCATACGATTTTAAGAACAACCCTTTTACCTGCATTGCGCTGAACGAAATGTTCCAGTCAAGGCTTTCGTCAAGCAAAAGCCCTACGCCGCGACGGTCTTCGGAAACGAATGATATGCCCGCCGTGAGCACCGCAGCGGGATTGCCCAGCAGAAGCGGCGCGCCGTCAAACGTAACGCTTCCGCCTGCAGGAAAGAGCCCCATGATGCCGTTCGGCACGCCAAGCTTTCCTTGACCGGCAAGCCCGCCGATGCCAAAAATCTCGCCGCGCTTGACAGAAAAACTTACGTCGCGCACTGTCTCGCCGGGCATGTCCACCCACAAATGCTCTACGCACAGCACGTCGTCATCGTGCGGCAGTTCTCTTTCTCCTGTTTGCGTGCCAACGGCAACGGCGCGTCCCACTAGAGAAGCGGCGATGTCTGCAATGTTTGTATCCGCGACCGCAACATCGCGCACAGATGTGCCGTCACGGAGCGTCACCACGCGGTCGCAGATTTCCATTACCTCGCGCAGGCGGTGCGAAATAAAAATAACCGCGATTCCCTGTGCCGCAAGCTCTTTAATCGCTTTTAAAAGCACTTCCGCTTCCGACTCGGTGAGCACCGCCGTCGGTTCATCGAACACGAGCAGACGCACATTGTCGCGGTCAATCTCGCGCGCAATTTCTGTAAACTGCTTGTGACCGACCGGCATTTCCGACACCGGCATTGCCCCATCGATTTTTACGCCGAGCCTATCGATTGCATTTTGCGCGCGCTCGTTCATGGCACGTCTGTCGAGCACGCTCATGCGCTCGCCAAACACGTCAACCATAAAATTGTGCGTGGTAATTTCGCGGTTCAGCAGAATATTCTCCGCTGCGGTGAATCCCGGAATGAGCGAAAACTCTTGATGCACCATGCCGATGCCGGCATCGAGCGCGTCAAACGGCGTTTTAAAATTGACTTGTTTTCCGTCAAACACAATCGTGCCGCCGTAACCGCCCGACTCCACAATCTGCGGCATGCCGAACAGAATGCTCATAAGCGTCGTCTTGCCCGCACCGTTTTCTCCCACGAGCCCGAGTATTTCGCCCGCGTGTACGTCGAACGTAATATCTTCGAGAACGACTGTTCCTGAAAAATCTTTTGTGATATTTTGAAGCGACAAAAGTGGCGTAGTCATGGAACTCCTATCATGATTAAACTATAACAATAAAAATGAGTATATCATGTTTGACAAAAAGTGTCAGTAAGGAAAGAGTGTATGTTATTACTATTGTAGCATGAAAAAATCACGAAAAAACGCCCGTCTGTACGCAGTAATACAGGCGGGCGTTTCGTTTTCAAAAACTATTTTGTAAACTTAATTTGGAAATATTTTTCCGGCACTTCAAGTTCGGTTGTAGGTAAATATCCCTGACCGAAAATATAGGTGTCCATATAAATGAGAAGTTGATTTGTTGCACGAATGCCAGTATTTTGGTCGATGTAGTAACCTCCATTCCAGTTTGCGCCAGGCGTAAATTCGCCAAGAGCCGAAAATAAATCTGCACTACTCGTTACCTTTGCATTTCCTTCAACAACACGCTTTGCAAACTCACCAAGACCTGCGCTCACAGTAAATCCATATGAATACGCCCATGTGCCAAATTTTCCCGCACCTGCTTGTGCAACGACAACATCTTCAACTTTTTTAAGGATTGCAGGGAAATTGCCCGCCTCTGCCGTCAAATCAATACCAAACGCTCCCGGATAGCCCATAAGCGGCGATGGCAAATCTGCTTCTACAAACATACCGCCGTACTGCGCAAGCTGGCGAAGGAGCGGCTCTGTGTGCGCATCATTCGTGCAGAAAAATGCGGTATCTTTGCCATAGCGTTCAATCCATTGTGGCACATGCTCAAGGATAAATTGCTGCGCACCGGCAACACCCACATCGCTCGTTGGGTCAGGAGCTGTTTCAAATACAAAACGAATTCCTAAATCTGCGCACGCCTGCTCCATAATGTTGCGACGAAGACCGAGCGACTCATATGACATATGGCGAGGAAACGAGATATGCACAAACGTATTTGCGCCCATTTGCTTTGCAGCCCAGATAATCGTATAGCCGCGTGACATAAAATCTGCACTAATTGCTAAATCCGCTGATTTTTGGATAACAAGCGGGTCTTCGTGCGCTTCACCCGCAAAGCACAGAATATCTGGTCGCTTTTCTTTGACACGGCGGAACGCTTCTGCAGTTCCCGGCACACTCTGATTTACAACAATCGCTTTCATAAGCGGGTCGTCTGCAAGCGCGACAATTTGCGAGATTGTTGTTTCCTGCTGCGACATAAAATCATCAGGGTATGTGATGTGTTGAATCATGCCGCCTTGAGCTACTGAACCGTAACGTGCAATAAGCTCTTCCGCGCCACGCAAGTCATCTTCCGACTGCGAAACTGTTCCTGTCGCAATGCCAATGTGAAACTCTGCGCTCGATGCTGCACTCTGCTTTTTTGAGCAACCTACAAACGCAAGCAATGCAAAAGCAGCAGCAAAAATCACTGTGTTTTTTTTCATGTGTTTCTCCTTACGTCAATGTAAAATATGAAAACTATTTTATAGCTTGTCAAAAAAAAATCTGTTTGTCAATACAGCACCTGCGGTTTATTGATTTGTGATAGTCTGCATATGCGAACCTACTATAAAAAATCATAGTGCTCTGACAATATTCTAGCAATTGAATAAAGCATGAAAATACTATATTATCTACTTCATGGTATTGTCGAACGAACCGAATATTCCAATAGAAGAATTCGTAGATGATAAAACTATTAAAGCACTTTCTACATTCATTGCCTCAAATAAAAAATCTGATTTTAATAAGATGACAGATATTATCGCAAATGCCTTTGGCTTTAGCGGCAAATCATTTTCGCAAGAAAACAGCAACAGCGACAAAAAATGCATCAACAGCTTTGCAAATAACCTTGCGCTTCTCATTCAAAAAACATGGGTGGAAAAAACAGATGTTGCATTGAAAGAGCAAGTGCTGTATCAGCTTGAGCAGCTGTGTTCTGGTGAAGTAAATTCTTGGAAAGCAATGTACGTGCCATTCCTCGACACACTGTATGATGCAGTGTATCTCATGTTCGGACAGCAAGTAAAAGCAGATGAGTTTAAAGAATACGCATTGCGCATTGACCCAGAGTTTGGCATTTTTTGGTGGTATGTGAGCAACCTCCCGCACGACGCAGATTGGGATGAAGCAAAATGCCGCGACGCAGTTTTACTCGGCATGTATTTCCTTGCAAATTATTAATCTTATGACAAATATAGATGCGGTATGCGCTTCTTTACGAGAGGGCGCAGAAAAACTTGCGGCGCAAACAACAGCGCAAAAAAATCGTGCGCTTGAAGAAGTTGCGCATTGCATAGAAGCAGACCGCGAAACGATTCTTGCGGCGAACGCGCATGATGTTGCAAAAGCGCAAGAATCGGGCATGTCCGCCGCGCTTATAGAACGGCTCTCGCTCGACAATAAAAAAATCACTGCGATTATCGATAGCATGCGTGTTGTCATCAATCAAACTGACCCGATTGGAGAAGAAATTGCAGGCTGGCAAGTGCAAAACGGCATGCAGGTTCGCCAAGTTCGCGTGCCGCTCGGCGTTGTGGCAATCATTTATGAGTCGCGCCCGAATGTAACTGTCGATGCATTTTGCCTTGCGTACAAAAGCGGCAACGCCATTTTACTGCGCGGCTCATCTTCCGCAATTACCTCGAACAAAGCGCTTGTTTCATCGATTATGCACGGCTTGCAAACATGCGGAGTTGCAAAAGCAGTCGCGCTTGCAGAGAGTAACAGTCACGAAGATGTCATGCAAATTTTAAACGCTGTCGGCAAAATTGACGTTGTTATTCCGCGCGGCGGCAAAAAGCTCATTCAAACAGTTGTGCAAAATGCGCGCGTGCCAGTCATCGAAACGGGAAGCGGTGTGTGCCATCTCTACGTTGACGACGCAGCAGATTGCGACATGGCAGCTGTCATTGCAGAAAACGCAAAGCTTCAGCGACCGGGCGCATGCAACGCAATCGAATGCATCCTTGTGAACAAAAAAATTGCCGGTGAATTTTTGCCACGCCTTGAAAAACAGTTTGCAGGTCGCGTTCTTATGAAAGCAGATGACGTATGCTATGCAGTGCTTAAAGCTGCCGTAGATAGCGATACAGCATTGCAGGGAAGCAAGTACGGTGCTTTGTGCGTTGAGCGCGCGGAGCAAAGCGACTACGGATTTGAATTTCTCGATTATGCGTGCGCAGTGCGTTCAGTTGAATCTCTTGACGAAGCGATTGCATTTATCAACACGCACAACACAAAGCACTCGGACTGCATTGTAACAAACGACAGAGCGCACGCGCGCCAGTTTCAGCAGCAGGTAGATGCCGCATGCGTATACGTAAACGCTTCCACGCGCTTTACAGACGGCGGCGAATTCGGCTTTGGCGCAGAGCTTGGCATAAGCACGCAAAAACTGCACGCACGTGGTCCCATGGGGATAAACGCGCTCACTACGACAAAATATATCATCGACGGAGACGGACAAATACGGTGAGTGAAGCAAATGCAATTTCGCAAACGAGCAGCATTAACATCGCAAAAATAATCAAGCAGTCGCGGAAAATCGTCATCAAAATTGGCAGCAACACGCTTGCAGACGAGCGCGGCGTTCCAAACATCACGTTTATGGAAAACCTTGCGCGCCAATGCAAAACGTTCATCGACAGCGGCAAACAAATTGTCGTCGTGTCGTCAGGCGCGCAGATAAGCGGACTTGCCACGCTCAAAGAGTGGTCGCGAAAACGAGACGTGCACTACCGACAGGCGTTATGCGCAATCGGGCAAGTGGAACTCATGGACAAATGGCGCAGCGCGTTTAATAAATTTGACCTGCACATAGGGCAGCTGCTTTTAACAAAAAATGATTTTGCAGACGCGCACTGTTCGCTCAACATTCGCAACACTATTTTTACGCTCGTTGACGAAGGCATTGTACCTATCATCAATGAAAATGATTCTGTTGCATTTGATGAAATCAGCATAGGCGACAACGACAATCTGAGCGCGCTTGCCGCAATTTTGTGGAGCGCGGATTTGCTCGTTTTGTTCAGCGATATAGATGGCGTGTACACAGACAATCCCAAGACAAACAAAGATGCGCGGCTCGTCGAAACAGTAACAGATATTGCCGCACTTCGCAACTCAATTACAATTGGTGAAGCGAACGCATTCGGTACAGGCGGCATAGAAACAAAACTTGCCGCCGCTGCTCTTTCCACATCGTTTGGCATACCGCTTCTGCTTGCGCGCGGCACGGAAAACGCGCTCGAAAATCTTGCTGCAGGTAACGCGCACGGCACGCTCTTTTTGGCGGACGAGCAAAAACTCATGCAAGATATTAGGCGGTATTGAGGAGACATGATGAAAGAAACGACAGTGAGCTTTATCGGATGCGGCGCAATGGGCAGCGCGCTTGTTCGTGCAATTTGCAAAAAGCATAATCCGCAGCTTGTTGCAGTGAGCGACGCGCACGGTGAAAAAGCGCAAACGCTTGCAAAAGAGACCGGTTGCCGCGCTGTCCGTACAAATGCAGAAGCGGCAGCTTTTGGAACATACGTGTTCCTTGCAGTAAAGCCCGCAGTGATTGCAGACATCGTGCACGAAATAGACGGCGCGCTGCAAGATGACGCGGTGCTCGTTTCAATGGCGGCAGGCGTAACGCTCGAAAAACTGCGCGCGCTCACGAGCAAACCGATTGTGAGAATCATGCCGAACACGCCTGCGCAAATTGCCGAAGGAATGATTGCGCTTTGCTGCACAAGCGATGTTCCTGAAAACAAGCTTGCCGACATAACATCACTGCTTGAACATGCGGGCATTGTAGAGCGCGTTGATGAGACGCTTTTTGACTGCGTAACAGCGGTAAGCGGTTCAGGTCCCGCGTATGTGTTTCTCTTTATAGAAGCACTTGCAGATGCGGCTGTGCGTTGCGGCATGACGAGAACGCAAGCGTATACGTATGCTGCGCAAACGGTAAAAGGAGCTGCCGCTATGGTGCAGCAAAGCGGCAAAACGCCCGCACAGCTAAAAGATGCTGTATGCTCGCCAGGCGGCACTACAATAGAAGCGCTTGCCGCACTTGAAAAAAACGGATTGCGCAGCGCGGTGTTCGACGCAGTAAAAGCGGCATACGAAAGAGCAACTACATTGGGAAAATAGGCAGAAAAAGGTACCAAAATTTTTCTGGACAAATCTTGCGCTATGGTATATATTATTTTTTAGGTAGGAAAATATGAAAATATCAACGCGCGGAAGATATGCGCTCCGTTTTATGATTGATTTAGCACAACACAATCAAGATACGTTTATTCCTTTAAAAGATATTTCTGAACGACAAGCAATCTCAATAAAGTATCTCGAACAAATTACGTCATTGTTGAGCAAATACGGCCTACTCCAAAGCGTACGCGGTCCACAGGGTGGTTACAAACTTGCGCGAGAAGCTAGTGAATACACCGTTGGTGAAATTCTCCGCATCACGGAAGGAAATTTATCACCGGTAACATGCCTAGAACCAAATGCTGCAACATGTGAACGCCGCGGTTTTTGTTCCACTGTAAAATTGTGGGAAGGACTTCAGAAAACAATCAATGATTATTTTGACGGCATAACGCTTGACCAGCTTATTGTCAAACAAGCAGCACTTGATTACAGCATATAATGCACAAAATTTGTAAGGAAAATCATGCGAAACAAACAAAATGACGAACTCGCTGTATGCGGCATGTCTACTGTAAAAAAGCTTGAAAAAAATAGATGGCAGCACATACGCCGTTTGTATTTTACGCAAGAAGTTGCTCCGCTTTTTGGAGGACTATGCAAAAAACTTGCAGAAAATCACGGCATTTATAATGTAGTTGATGCAAAAGATCTTGAGAAACTTTCGGGCACTGTGCACCACCAAGGTGTTGTAGCAATGATACACATGCCAGAAATTATTCCTCTCGATTCAGATATCACAGATACGTGGATTGCTAACGGTGAAAACGCTCTTGTACTTGATCATATTGGCAATGCTAACAACTTTGGCGCAATCGTGCGGAGTGCAGCATTTTTTGGTATGAAGCACATTGTTACAGCAAACGATGAATCTCAATCGCTCGTAACGACAAGCAGTTACCGCATTGCAGAAGGTGGCATGGAGTTTGTAAATATCTATTCAGTCAAGTCGATTGCACGATTACTCGAAGCAGTGAACGGACGCATGATACGGATAGGTACCGATCTAAATGCAAAAAAATCAGTAACGGAAATTGCGACCGTGCACGGAAGAAAACCGATACTTGTCGTTCTTGGCAATGAAGAAACTGGCATTTCTGAAACAGTGCGCGCCAACTGTGACGAATGCGTTATCATCCCATACGCGGGTATGGAAAACGGTAATACGCCTGCAATACAAAGTTTAAACGTAGCGCAAGCAGCATCAATCATCCTGTATGAACTTGGAAAAAAATAGGATTTGGCGGTCATGCCGCATTTTTTTAAAAATTGCCACGAGGAAACGCTATGAAATACCTCATCATCTCTGACATTCATGGAAGCGCGGCTGCATGCAGAAAAGCGCTTGCACAATTTGCCACACTCGCGTGCGACCGTATCATCTTGCTCGGCGATGTTCTCTATCACGGACCGCGAAATCCGCTGCCAGAAGAATACGCGCCGCACGCTGTTGCAGAAATGCTCAATCAACATGCAGGCAGCATAATTGCATGCCGCGGAAACTGCGACAGCGAAGTTGATCAAATGGTTCTTTCCTTCCCCATGATGAGCGACTACGTTTGCATCGATGTTGACGGCGTGCGGCTGTTTGCTTCACACGGGCACATCTATTCGCCTGAAAAAAACGCAGACAATTCGCATGAAGACAATTCGCGTGCAGAGATTTCTTGCACAACCACAACAGCGCATGTGCCCGTTGTCGAAGGCAGCAAACTTCCGCCGCTTTCAAAAAACGACATTGCGCTGTTCGGGCATATTCACGAGCAACAACTATATAAGACAAAAGGCGGCGTGCTTGTGTGCAATCCTGGCTCTCCGTCGCTTCCTAAAAATGATTCGTGCGCAGGTTTTGCTGTGTATGAAAACGGCTGCATTACGCTGTACGATATTGACGGAAGTGCGCAATTGTCAAAACGTATAAACGAAAGTGATTAGTCATACTTGATTCGTGCAGAGGATTTAAAATGCGCACTAAAATAGCGTGCGCATTTTAACTTCGAGTTTTCGCGGAAAACTCGCTCATGTACGTGTGCGCTCGCGCGCACCACATGCAACAACTCCCGAAACTGATGTTTCGTTCGTTGTTGCGTTTTAAGGAACACCATGCCTCGCTGCCTGCGGCGAGGTTGATGATTGTATGCGTAAATTTTTAATAATACTTTTGGAGGACACAGTGAAATATTTTATCACATCTGATATGCATAGAAAGACGACGGTGTACAAAAAAACGTTCGCAACAGTGCCACCTGCATTCTTTAGAAAAAAAATTATTCGTAGTGCAATGATTTTAATAATCGCTGTAAGTATGCTTGCAGACGTACTTGCACACGGCACAACAGACAGCAACTCTTCTGCAAGCGTATCACAGAAAAACAAATCTGCCGCGCGTGCTGCACAACAAAAGATACCCGTTGTACTCGCGTCAACATCATGGACGGCAGCGTTTGCCGATATTGCGGGAGCAGACAACGTAGAAACGATAGCTCCTGCTTCTTTGCGACATCCGCCAGAATATGAAGTGACGGTGAGCGACATTCAAAAAATTGGGAACAGCGATTTTTTTGTGTATGCAGGTTTTGAGCGCATGATGCAGACGCTTGGTACGGCAGTGGGAAACACGCACATGGTGCAGATTGCAAACGATAACTCGATTGCAACTGTTGCGCGCGAAACAGCAAAAATTGCGCAGCTGCTCGGCACGGAACAAGAAAACGAAAAGAGGCTTGCGTCCTACGTGAATGCGATTGAACATGCACGTCTGGAAATTGAAACGCGCGGCTTAACAAACGCAAAGGTGCTCTGCAACAGAAATCAACGCTACCTTGCGCTCGATTTAGGATTCACTGACGTTACGCTCTTTGGTCCTGGTGAAGTGACAGCAGACCAAATTGCAGATGCAAAAAACGGTGGATACGACATACTCATTGACAATGTGCATAATCCTGTGGGCAGCCCGCTTGCAGAAGTTGCTCCAAATGCGCGTTATGTTATTTGGCGCAATTTTCCAGAAAAAGTTGAAAAAGATGCGCTGCTGCATGTTGTGCAGGAAAATATTGCCACGCTTTTGAAGGTGTTGTAACGCATGACAGTACCTTATTTCCGTGTGGTGTTTGTCCTCATAGCGTTTTTTGCGTGGGAGCGACAACTCTGACGGCTCGGTCGAAAAGCCGTTTCGCACTATTCAAAATGCAGTCGATTTGGCGCAAGCAGGAGATGCCGTGTTCATTCGCAGCGGCACATATGCAGAGCGCGTCATCATAACAAACTCTGGTGCAGACGGAAAGCCCATAACGATTGCGGCATTTCCAAGCGAAACTCCGCCATTGTTAATAATATTTGTGTCGCGAGCAACGCGCCGTCGCTTGCCATAAAAGATGACGTTGATGCAAGCACCGTGACAATAAAAAATAATGTCGTCGGCGGCAACGCGTCACACAAGGGCGAGGGCGCAATCGTTGTGGAAGATGCAAGCGCGCTTTTTGTAAACGCATATACAGGAGATTTCCGACTGGCAAACAACTCACGCGCGATTGACAACGCGTATTCAGGCACTATACATGGTGTACCGTGCATTCCCGACACAGATATTGTTGGCACGGCGCGTCCGCAGGGAAGCGGCTACGACATTGGCGCATACGAGTGGCAATAAGTGCAAACAGTTTTACATTACCGCCTAGCCCGCCCTGTAGTTGTGCCGTAGGCAGTCGGTCGCGCATGCGAACGACCGCGCGTAGCAAGCAACGGAAGGGCGGTTTACTAAATCCGTTTGCTCCAAATATCATTGCAGGCAGTTAGATATTCATGCTATACTAAAGATATGAGCGAGCAAGCGCACATACAACAAACGCTTACAGAATATTTTTCTCATATGCAACATATAGACACAGTGCTGCTTTTTGGTTCATTTGCAAAAGGAACGATTACTGCGCACAGCGACATCGACATTGCAATTCATTCAGAGACGACGCTTGACTACGCGATGCTTTCAAAAATACAAACGGAACTTGCGCTTTTATGTCATCGCGAAATAGATATAACTGATTTATCTAAAGCGGAAGGGATATTTTTATATCAAATTATGACGAGTGGTGTAAAGATAAAAATAGCAAAATCGATTTTTGTACAATATCTTATGAAAGCTCTTTGCTTTAAAGAAGATTTTCTTCCTACTGTGGAGCGTTTCCAAAAAGAAAAAATCAGGAGATTTATGCATGGATAAGGAAGTACTAAACGCAAAACTGGAAGCACTCGCCCGCTGCATTCATAGAATAAAAAGTTTGGATGTGTCAACGGTAGAGGAATTAGAAAATAATTTAGATAAGCAAGAAATCATTATTTTGAATCTTCAACGCGCTGTTCAAATTTGCGTTGACATAGGAAATCATATTCTTTTAGATTATGATTCTCCAACTCCGCAGACAATGGCAGAAACATTCAAGTATCTTGCTCAACACAATATTATTTCTGAAAAAAATGCAGCGGAACTCAGCCGCGCAGTAGGGTTTAGAAATATTGCAGTTCATCAATATGAAAATATTGATTGCAACATTGTGTTTCAAATTGTGCAAAATCATCTTGACGATTTTAAAAATTTTGCAAAAGCAATTTTAAGCGTTTTGTAATTCAGACGGCGTTGTAAATGGCGAACAGTCGCTGCGACATTGGCGCATACGAGTGGCAATAAGTGCAAACAGTTTTACATTACCGCCTAGCCCGCCCTGTAGTTGTGCCGTAGGCAGTCGGTCGCGCATGCGAACGACCGCGCGGCAAGCAAGCAACGGAAGGGCGGTTTACTAAATCTGTTTGCTCCAAAAACTACTCGCTAAAAAGCGGCGTAGACATGTAGCGGTCGGCAGAGTCGGGCAGAATAATCACCATTGTTTTACCGCTAAACTCCGCGCGCTTTGCAATTTCCAAGCCTGCCCAAAGTGCCGCGCCAGAAGATATGCCTACAAGAATACCTTCTGTTTTGCCAAATTCTTTTGCACAGGCAAATGCATCGTCGTTTGAAACGGCAATCACCTCGTCGTAGATTTTTGTGTCGAGCGTTTGAGGGACGAAATTTGCACCGATGCCTTGAATTTTATGAGGCCCTGCATATCCTTGAGAAAGAAGCGGAGACGATGACGGTTCCACTGCATAAATTTTTACGGCACTGTTTTTTGTGCGCAAATATTTTCCAGCGCCAGAAATTGTTCCGCCTGTTCCAATGCCAGCGACAAGCGCATCTACCTGACCGTCAGCATCATCCCAAATTTCGGGACCGGTTGTTTCAAAATGCGTTTGTGGGTTCACAGGATTTGCAAATTGACTTGGGATAAAACTGTGTGGTGTTGTTTTTGCAAGCTCTGCGGCTTTATCCACAGCACCTTGCATGCCGAGCGAGCCATCTGTGAGCACAAGTTCTGCGCCGTACGCTTTGAGCAAATTGCGCCGTTCGACAGACATCGTTTCAGGCATGGTAAGGATTATGCGCAATCCGTAGCTTGCACACACGGCTGCGAGTCCTATTCCTGTGTTGCCGCTTGTTGGCTCAATAATGACCGATGCCTTTGTAATTTTTCCCGTTTTTAGCGCGTCGTCAATCATAGCTTTTGCTATGCGGTCTTTGACGCTTCCTGTCGGATTGAAATATTCAAGCTTTACAAGAATTCGTGTCTGCAAATTCAATTTTTTTTCAATATTTGTGATTTCATACAGCGGCGTATGTCCAACTAATTCTGTTACGGATTTAACAATATTTTCTGCCATAATTCACCTCGATATTTAATCATAAAAACATATAGGTTTAATATGAAATTGTATATACCACACTTTTTTCACTTTGTCAAGGCAATTTTGCTTTCTTTGTAACTATTGCATAAATTTCAAAATTTGTTGTATAATTATGTAATGCAAGGCGCCGAAGTTTGTATGCAGTACAAATTTCGGCTTTTTTTGTTAAATCGTTTTGGAGAAATTTAAGGAGGATTTGAAATGAAAAAATTACTTTTTGTAACGGCGGCGATTCTTATGTGCAGCTGTCTTTTTACTGCGTGCAGCAAAAAAGATGCGGAATCTTCAGACACTATTAAAATCGGCGTATTCGAGCCGATGACTGGCGCAAATGCAGCAGGTGGCGCGCTTGAAGTGGAAGGCATCAGGCTCGCAAACGAGTTGTTTCCGACAGTAACTGTCGATGACAAGGAGTATAAAGTTGAGCTTGTCATTGTTGATAACAAATCTGACAAAGTTGAGGCGGCAAATGCGGCGCAGCGTCTTGTTGACCGCGAAAAAGTAAAAGTGATTCTCGGTTCGTGGGGTTCTGGTTTTTCTATTGCGGCGGGACCAATCGTACAAGATGCAAAAGTGCCTGCGCTCGGTCTTTCGTGCACAAATCCGCTCGTAACGCAGGGCAATCCGTACTATTTCCGCGTGTGCTTTATCGATCCGTTTCAGGGAACAGTGATGGCGACTTACGCGCATCAAAATCTCGGCGCAAAAAACGCTGTCATTATCCGTGAAGTTTCAAACGATTACTCTGTGGGGCTCGCAAAATTTTTCACCGACACATTCAAAGAGCTTACCGGCAATCCGAACAGCATTCTCGCTGAATTGAACTACAACACGGGCGACCAAGATTTTACCGCGCAGCTTACAACAATTCGCGCAAATAATCCTGCTGTCATTTTTGCACCTGGCAACTACACGGAAAGCGCGCTCATCATGAAGCAAGCGCGCGAGCTGGGCATTACGGCTCCGTTCCTCGGCGGCGACACATGGGAAACGCCTGAACTTATCGACGTGGGCAAAGAGGCAGTAGAAGGTTGCGTGCTCTCAACATTCTTCGATGCAGGCGGTGCAACATCGACGCTTGCAACGGTATTCCTGTCTGAATACGACAAGCAGTATCACAAGGAGCCTGCCGCCGTCACTGCGCTCGGCTTTGACGGCTACCGTCTTGCGCTCGATGCAATTACACGCGCAAATTCACTTGACACAACAAAAATCCGCGATGCGCTCGCAGCAACAAAAGATTTTGAAGGCGTTGCAGGAAACGTTACGCTCGACGAAAACGGAGATGCAACAAAAAGCGCGTTTATTAAAACGGTCAAAGACGGCAAATTCTCGTATTTGACAATTGTTAATCCATAACTTTTTTGAAGGAGCTGTCTAAAACAGCTGTCATTGTCGTGTTTGCTTGCAGATACGATACGGTCAAAACACGGCAATGATTTTCTTGCTTCGTAGCGACGGCATTAGATTGTTTAGGCAGCCTTCCGTTTCTGGAAACGCATATGACATTTGCTTTATTCCTGCAACACATTGTAAACGCGCTTTCGCTCGGCAGTTTGTACGCGCTCATTGCAATTGGGTACACAATGGTGTACGGCATCTTGCGCCTTATTAATTTTGCGCACGGTGACATTTTTATGCTCGGCGGATATTTTGCATTTTACCTTATCACTACGTTTTTTTTGCCGTGGTGGGTTGCGTTCATCGTGGCGATTGCACTTACCGCAACGCTCGGCATTGGGCTTGAGCGCGTTGCATACCGCCCGCTGCGCGACTCTCCGCGCATATCAGTGATGATTAGCGCAATAGGCGCATCGTTTTTAATCGAAAATCTTGCTACCGTGATTTTTGGCGGGCGGCAAAAGGGATTTCCCGTTGCAGATTTTTTTAACAAATTGCTCACATTCGGCGGCGCGCGCGATTCTGAAAAGGCAGTAACTGTTGTTGTGATAAGCGTCATCATTCCGATTGTGACAGCGTTTCTTTTAATGCTGCTGCTCTGGATTGTGAACAAAACAAAAACAGGCATGGCAATGCGCGCCGTCTCAACAGATTTAGATGCCGCGCGTCTTCAGGCAATCGACGTTAATAAAACAATCTCGATTACATTTGGCATTGGTTCGCTCATGGCTGCAATAGGCGGCATTTTGTGGGCATTGAAATATCCGCAGCTCAACCCGACAATGGGCTTGATGCCTGGCTTAAAGTGTTTTATTGCAGCAGTGCTTGGCGGCATCGGCAACATTGGCGGCGCAGTGCTCGGCGGATTTTTGCTCGGTTTTCTTGAAATTATGATTATCGCATTTTTGCCAAATCTTACTGGTTACCGCGACGCGTTTGCGTTCATTGTGCTTATCCTCGTGCTGCTTTTCAAGCCCGCAGGCTTGCTTGGCAAGCATCAAGTTGAAAAAGTGTGAGGCATGTATGATTGATAAAAGACGAAAAACAGTTTTGACGCTTTGCGCCACGCTTTTTGCAGTCGCCTGTATTGTTGCAGCGAATTTTCTTTTTGACAATTTCTATTTGCGCGTGTTCAACCTCTGCGCAATCTACATTGTGCTCGCACTTTCATTAAATTTGTTGAACGGCTTTACGGGCATTTTTTCGCTTGGCCATTCAGGATTTATGGCGATTGGCGCATACATTTCCGCATTGCTCACGATGAGTCCTGCGCAAAAAGCGACGAACTACTACCTTGAACCGATTGTACCGTGGCTCGCAAACGTGCAGATTCCGTTTTTGCCCGCATTGTTGCTCGCAGGGTGTGGCGCCGCGTTGTTTGCCTTTTTAATTGGGTTGCCTGTGCTGCGCCTCCACGACGACTACCTTGCCATTGCGTCGCTCGGCTTTGCAGAAATCATCCGCGTTGTGATTACGAACATGCAGCGCGTCACAAATGGTGCGCTCGGTCTCAAAGGACTGCCAAAATATTCCACAACGTTTGTGGTGTGGGGTTGCGCGCTTCTTGCGATTGTGTTCATGGTTGCATTAATAAATTCTGCATTTGGCCGTTCGCTCAAAGCCATTCGCGACAACGAAATTGCAGCGCAAGCTATGGGCATTGACGTAGCAAAGATGAAGACAATGAGCTTTGTCATTTCGGGATTTATGGCTGGAATAGGCGGTGCGTTGCTCGGTCACCTCATGCAAACAATTGACCCGAAAATGTTTGTGTTCAGCCTTACGTACAACATTTTGTTGATTGTCGTGCTCGGCGGAAACGGCAGCATTACCGGCTCAGTGGTTGCAGCAATAATCATCACGGTGCTTATGGAAGCATTGCGTTTTCTCGACGGACCGCTCAACTTGCTTTTTGTTAAGACTAACGGCTTGCCCGGTTTGCGCATGGTCGTATTCTCACTCCTGTTGATGATAGTGGTCATTTATCGTCAGCGCGGATTGATGGGCACAAATGAATTCTCGTGGGATTATTTTGCCAAAATTGGACTTGTGCCGCGCCGCAAAAATACACCTGATTCAAATGCACAGGCAGGAGCGTGAGCCATGTTGCAGTGCATTCATACCACAATAAAATTCGGCGGACTTACCGCAGTAAACGATTTGAATCTCAAAGTTGATGACGGAGAAATTGTCGGACTGATTGGACCGAACGGCGCGGGGAAAACAACCGCATTCAACATGATTACCGGCGTATACAAACCAACAAGCGGCGGTATTTTTTGGGACGATACGGACATTGTAAAGTTAAAGCCGCATCAAATCACAAAACTTGGATTGGCGCGTACATTTCAAAACATACGTTTGTTCAAGGAGATGAACGTTCTTGAAAACGTCATCGTGGCGGGAAACATGCGCGCACATTTCAATCTGTTTGAATCTGTATTGCATTTGCCGTCGTACCGCCAATGCGAACGCAACATTGCAGAGCACGCGCTTGATTTGCTGGAGCAGGTGAATCTCAAAGAACACGCGTACGATAGCGCAACGAGCTTGCCATATGGCGAACAGCGCAGGCTTGAAATAGTGCGCGCGCTTGCAACGCAACCAAAACTTTTGCTGCTCGACGAGCCAGCCGCTGGAATGAATCCGCAGGAATCGGAAGAGCTTATGACATTTATTAAAAAAATCAGAAGTGTTTTCGGCATTTCGATTTTATTAATCGAACATCACATGCAAGTAGTGATGGGCATCTGCGACAGAATGTATGTGCTCGAATACGGCAACACGATTGCAGAAGGCACGCCAAAAGCGATTAGCGGCAACCAGCGCGTCATAGATGCATATCTCGGCACTGAAAATGAATTCTTTGACGACGAGCAAGAGGAGGGCGGCAATGCTTGAGTTAAAAAATTTGCAAGTGTATTACGGCGGCATTCATGCGTTGCAAGGTATTTCGCTCGAAGTGCCCGACGGAAAAATTGTGTCGCTTATCGGTGCAAACGGCGCAGGAAAATCTACCACGCTCAACTCGATTGTGGGTTTGGTAAAGCCGCGCGACGGCAGCATTGCGTGGAACGGGCAGGAATTGACAAACATAAGCACAAAGCACATTGTTTCGCAAGGTGTTGTGCTCGTACCGGAAGGGCGGCGCATTTTTCCTAATTTAACAACGTGGGAAAACATTACGCTCGGCGCATACTATCGAAACGATAAAGCAGAAATTGAAAAAGACAGAGAAATGATATATGAGCTTTTTCCTATCTTGAAAGAGCGCGCGCGGCAAAATGCAGGGACGCTTTCTGGTGGTGAACAGCAGATGCTCGCCGTTGCGCGCGGTCTTATGTCGCGCCCAAAATTGTTTATGCTCGATGAGCCTTCGCTCGGTCTTGCGCCGCTCATTGTCAAGGCGATTTTTGACACTATTTTGAAAATCAACGCGGAAGGCACTACAGTGCTACTCGTTGAGCAAAACGCGCGCGCGGCATTAAAAATCGCCGACTATGCATATGTTCTGGAGACAGGCAGAATCACTATGGCGGGCACAGGCAAAGAACTGCTTGGCGATGCGCGTGTCAAAGAAGCGTATCTCGGCACAAAATGAGCAGCGCCCTTTTTTATAAAAAAATATCACGTGTCAAAAATCTCGCCTTTGTGCAACGCGCCGAGTTCTGCAAGTGATGTTGCAAGCGCTGCTGTGGTGAGTGTTGCCGTGTCGTATGGCATGCTGCGCTTTGTAAAATATTTTTTCAAATCAATCGAAAAGCAATTCATCGAAAAATGCTGGTACACGAACACATTTTGCCACGCACATTGCGCACCCTTGTCAGCATAGGTGTTTTTGAGCGCGTCGCGGTACGGCGTAAAAACGCCGCCTTTTTTCAATTCTGCATATCCGACAAGCCACAGCTGCGGAACATTTGCTGCGCCTGCAGAAGGTGCTTCACTTGGCGTAAAAGCTGCTCCTTTTATATGCGGCAGCATATCTGCATGACACAGCATATTTGTCTGCGGAACATCTTTCGTCCTTGCACGCCGCGTTTCACTTGGCACAAAAGTTGCTTTTTTTGCACGCGGTAGTATATCTGCATGCTGTAGCGTACCGTCTTCATGACGCAATGCTCCTGCAACAAGCGCTTGGTGCAAGAGCGCAGTGCGCTCTGCCATCCATACCTGGCTTTCAAGAATGAGCTGCGCAATTTTTTCATCTTTTTGAAGGGCGCGCAAGTGCTTTGTCTTTGCCGTATGTACAGGCGTTTTGTTCAGTATGACGACATGCTTGCGGAAATCGATGCCAAGCCCGCTGTTGCGGCGAAAAAATCCGTCGGCGAGCTTTCCGCTCTGTCCCACAAGGTAGCGATTGTTGCACGCAAGTTGTTCGTCTTTGCCAGGATTGTCACCAATGAGAATGAGCTTAATATCATCCTGTTGCGTTATGTCATCAAGCGCTCGATTGTACACAACACATGTTTCAAGCGGATATTCTGGTGTGTCGCTCTGTGCGGCGCATTTTTGCAACGGAGCGAGCGCATGTGCAAAGCGTGACCATGTTGCAACTTTTTTGCGGAAATCACTGCGGAACTGTTCAAATGCTGCAAATTGTGAAGATGTCATATTGTTTATTGCGTGCGCAAATAATTTCGCACATCTTTTGCAAAAGATGCCTGTTGCTCCGTCAAAGCAAATGCAGCATTTCCAAGTGCAGCAACAGGTCCGCTTGCACACGACGCTGCCCAATAACGCACATCATCCGCTTGACGGTCAAATGCGGAACCACGAGAGGCGGTCGGTGCAAGCTGCGTCAAATTTGAAAGATACTCTTGCAGTTGTTCAGATACAAAAGACAACGCAACATTGTTTCGGAACTGCTCATTATTTGAAAAAGTTATGAGCACGACAGACGGAGCTATAAGCGCATGATTTTGCACATTAGCACTTGGAGGAAAACGCGTTATTGTATAATTTTGAATAGTCCGAAGCGGAACAGTGCGATGCTGTGAAAGAGACATAAATACTACCCCGACAACCTTGTCGCGCATAAAGGCAAGCGCATCTTCCCATACAGCAGCTGTCCAAGATTGGTGAATAATACCGCTTTTTTGCCATGATACAACTACAGCAAGTATGGTACGCAACGTGATTTCTTGATTATTAATTTCTGAAAGCCGTGTATCCAAACAAGCATCAAATGATTGCGCTTTATTAATTTCTTCAACAAGCGCAGTATATCCGCTGTTTCCAGCAAGTGATTCTACAATTGCACCAATGAATGCAAGCATCACTTCGTCGTCACTGCCCGCACAAAAGAGCGGAAATGCAACAGTTTCTTTGAGTGCATCAAGATACATTTCAAACATCGCAAAATTTTCCGGTACATTCTGCTGCTGTGCATCATGTAAACATGCCACTTCATAATGGTCAAGGAGCACAGGCAATACCTTTCCGTTTTCTCCTACTTGTCGGATTGCGGAAGGAAACGCATTATATATGTCAGCAGAAATATTTTGCGCGTTATCTGCAATGTGATTTGCCTGTGCACCATTCCACATAAAAAGCACATCATAACTACGCGCAACACGCTTTTCATTTTGCATGTCGTCAACAGTGAGCATTGTTTCGCGAACACCGTTCGGATAATACGTATGTGTATCAATATGTTGCAACGTCTGTCCGAGCGCATCTGACACGTGTTCCGGTAAGCCGTAATATGCTACATCAAGCCGTCGCGCATCTTGGACAGTTAAAATACTAAATGATATTCCAATTAATAAAATAGATATAAGAAATACAACAGCAAAGATTTTTTGCGGTGTTAATAATTTTTTTTCTAAAATTATATTTTGTCGCGTATCATTTGCTTTTATTTTTCTATTCTTGCGCATGTCTGTACTATAACACTTTATAAAGTACATTTAAAGTCTAAAAAAACAAGGCTGCCTAAAAAGCACAAACATGCACTTTTTAGACAGCCTGCATCTTTTTGCCGTACGCAAGCACTCGTTATGGCAATGTACCACCAATAACTTTAATGCGGCCATCTGTTGTCGGTGTTACCGCATTTTTCAACGTTGCAGCGTACTCAATCACTACTGTGCTGATGAGCATAGATGTATTGTATGTGTCTATTGACGTAGTGAATACTGTATAGCCATCGCCGCCTTTTGCCATGTAATCGTTCGTTGCAATACGATATGTGCGGCTCTCGTCTATCGGTTTGCCACCGATTGTCACGTCGCTGATTTTGCCGTTGCCCGCCGCATCGTATGTAATCGTGTAACGAATGTTCTTTGATACCTGCGCAAATGCGCCAGCGCCTTGCTTTACGCTTCCAATAAATTCAAATAGTTTTACAACTTCGCTACCTTTGAGTGTAAGTACATATACGTAATTTTCAAACGGAAGCACCGTCATAATATTTTCACGCGTTACATCGCCTTTTGGAAATTCCGCGCGAATGCCGCCGCCATTGGTGATCGCGCCATCAACATGTACG
Source organism: Treponema sp. (assembly GCA_017940005.1). Lineage (GTDB taxonomy): Bacteria > Spirochaetota > Spirochaetia > Treponematales > Treponemataceae > Treponema_D. The sequence goes on along the minus strand of JAGAZO010000009.1, from coordinate 183,424 downwards.
CCCGTCGATTCGACATACGCAACCATTGCATCAGTTATAAAGTCGCCGATTGCCATTTCCTGATAGCGCGTAAGACGATTGCCGAATTCAAATGTATCCGTTGTTTTGAGCACTACGTCTTTGAGCGAAGCATTTGCTTTGTCAATATATGGTTTGAGCAGCGTTTCTAGCTCTGCGTCCGCAGGAAATGCTTTTGTTGTAATAGCTATCGGCTGCCATGTAAAGTCAACTTTTTTGCCGTTTACGATTTTCATTACGCCGTTGCCCACGTATTTACCATATTCATTTGCAGTGACAATCGGCGTACCGTTTACAATTTTGGGTTCTGCAAAGAATGAGTGCGAATGACCATCAACAATTAAGTCTATGCCAGAAACTTGTTCTGCAAGCATAATCGATGTGTTTTGGTCATCAGCTTCTTTTACATCGCCTATGTGTGCGTTTATAATGACGATGTCTGCTTTTTCCTTTTCCCGCACGAGCTGCACCATTTCTTTTGCAGCTTCAATTTCGTCAATAAATGTAAGACTCTTATCAGGGCTTGCAATCACAAGCGTGCGCAACGTTGTCAATCCAATGATTGCTACACGGAATCCATCGTAATCTTTAATGATGTACGGTTTTCCAAGATATTTGTTGCCCTGCTTGATATTCGCAGAAATCCACGGAAATTGCGAAATCTTCATCTGCTGTTGCAATTTTGAGAGCGGTCCGTCAAATTCGTGATTGCCAAACGTTGCTACTTCACAGCCCATATTGTTGAAGCTTACAATATCTGGCTCAGCGTTGAACATATTTGAGAGTGCAGAACCTGTGTTTATGTCACCTGCATGAATGAACAGCGTGTTTTTGTTTTGCGCGCGTACTTGCTTTACATACGTTGCCATTGAAACAAAACCGCCTTCGCCGTTCTCTGTTGCAAGAACCGCTCCATGACTGTCATTTACATGCAGAATGGTAAGCTCGTAAGTCTTACCATCATTCTTTGTGACTGTTGTTTTACCGCTGGTGCTAGCGCAACCACTGAAAAACAAGCTCGCTGCCGCAAAAACGGCAAGCATAATTCCGAATTGTTTTTTCATAACGTCTCCTTATAAAAATTTAACGACACATTGCGACAACATAAATTGTTCGCATATTTATATATTATTATGCGGCACTTTTCAAAAAAATGCAACGAAAATCACTTTATTTTTCATAATCTTTACAGCTTGTCATAATGCATGCAGCAGACAAATGGCACAGCATTATTATTTCATTGCGTTATCAGATTTTTTGTAGTATAGTAATAATATCTTGCAAGAAATAAAAAATGTACCTGTATGACAGACATATCAAATAATACTTTAAGGAATAAACAATGAATAACAAAACGGTGATTATTGGCGGCGTCGCAGGTGGTGCAAGCTGTGCAGCACGGTTGCGTAGACTTGACGGTGAACGTGAAATTATCATGCTTGAGCGTGGTAATTACATTTCATATGCAAACTGCGGATTGCCGTATCATGTGGGAAACATCATACGGCAACGCAATGCACTTCTGCTCATGACGCCAGAATTGATGAAAGCACGATTCGCTATTGATGTACGTGTAAAACATGAAGCTATTGCTATTGACCGCATCACAAAAAAGGTGACAGTTCGTAATCTTGCAAACGGCAGCACATATACAGAATCATACGACACGCTTGTAATTGCGACAGGTTCATCACCGTTACGCCCAAACATACCGGGCATTGAGCACCCGAGAATTCGCACTGTATGGACGGTGTCGGACGCAGACGATATTCGCAGAATGATTTCTGAAGAACACATCTCCTCTGTCGCTATCATCGGCGGTGGATTTATCGGTCTCGAAATGGCAGAAAATCTTTGCAATCTTGGACTTGCTGTTTCTATCATCGAAGCGACGAACCAAGTGATGGCACCATTCGACTACGAAATGGCACAACTTTTGCACGAGAATATCCGCGCAAATGGCGTAACGTTGTATCTTTCTGACGGCGTTGCGTCTTTTGCAGACAAAAACGGAACTGTAATAATTACGTTACAAAGTGGCACTGCCATTACCGCAGAACTAGTAATTCTTGCAATCGGAGTGCGTCCGAATAGCGGGCTTGCAAAAGATGCAGGGCTTCCGCTCAACACGCGCGGCGGCATTCTTACTGACGAGCATATGCGCACGGAAGACGCAGCAATCTATGCCGTAGGCGATGTTGTCGAAATTGAAGATGTTGTTTCAAAAGAACGTACAATGGTGCCGCTTGCAGGTCCTGCGAACAAACAAGGAAGAATTGCTGCCGACAACATTGCGGGAGGCAACAGCGTATATCATGGAACACAAGGTTCATCCGTTGCAAAAGTATTTGACTTAACCGCCGCGTCAACAGGCATAAATGAAAAAACGCTTCAGCGGCACGGACTTGCAAAAGGCAAAGATTATGAGAGCATCACTATTATACAGAATTCCCATGCAGGATATTTTCCTGGCGCAACGCCGCTCACGCTCAAGCTGCTCTTTTCGCTTGACGGCAAAAAAATCTACGGCGCACAAATCATCGGCAAGGACGGCGTTGACAAACGTATAGATACAATTGCTGTTGCATTGCGCTTGAATGCAGGCGTGCGCGAACTTGCAGAACTTGAATTAGCATATGCGCCGCCGTATTCGTCCGCGAAAGACCCCGTGAATATGGCAGGATTCGTTGCGCAAAATGTGCTTGACGGACTTGTCCGTTTTTCGCCGTACGATGCTCCTGATACAGACAAAAATGCCGTGCTACTTGACGTGCGTGAAAAAACAGAACTCATGGCATATGCTATTGCTGGTGTAAAAAATATCCCTCTCGGCAAACTGCGCGAACAACTCAATACGCTCGATGCATCAAAACAGTACATTGTTTTTTGCGCAATTGGCGTACGGGCGTACAATGCAGCACGTATTCTCTCTCAACACGGTTTTAAAAACGTAAGTGTGTATCCGGGCGGCATGCGATTTTACGAAGCAACACATCCGTCGAGCAAGAGCGCGCAGGCAATGTCATAAAACAGCGTGCATACGTGCAATTCTTTATATATTTATTTTTTACGGCTTATCTCTTTTCTTTTTATTTATACTATGCTATGATGCTAAAATTATTCCAATTTTTATGGATAAATATAATAATTATTATTATATTTATAATAACTAAAGAAGGAGATGTTCCAAATTTATGGAAAATGGTTCGGTAAAAAAAACAATATCAATCAATGCACAATTTATTATTCAAACAGTTATTACCATTTGTCTTTTATTTTGCTTACTTGTTTTACTTATTTTAATACGGAAACAAAAAAACATACTCATTGACACCACGACAGAACAAGCAAATCTTTCGTATCTTGCAAACGAACTACAACAAAATACGTTTAATTTAATAAACGCAAGTCGTTTATACGTAATGACTGAAAACGAAAAATGGCTTGATGAATATCGGACAATATATCTTCAGCAAACAGGTCTAATACCACGTCCGAGCACTGCCTTCATCGAACCGTCACATGCAATCAGTCAGGAAGAATTGTTCCGTAAATATGGCTGCACAGAATTAGAGCTTTCTCTGCTCGAACAAGTTATCACTTTGTCTAATAGTACAATAGTAACAGAAGAACAGGCTGTTTCCGTCATCCAGACAAAAGCATTTGTTACTGGTCCATATCAAATAGAACGCAATGAAACATACAGAGATTTTGCAATTCGTATAATCAACAACGATTCATACCAAGCTGATATTGCCAACAACACAAAAAATATTGAATCTTTTTCCTTGATGATGACAACGCGAACAGCGCAAGCCGTACATGATGCAAATTCTCTGCTTATACTTTTTCAGACGAGTGCAATCATATTGACGTTTATCGTCATCATTTCGCTTATTCTCTTTGTCATATTCGTCAACTCAAGGGTTTTAGTCCCGCTCTTAAAAACATCAAAAAAATTCACTATTGTTAGTCAAGGCGACTTAACGCAACCGATGAATGTATTTTCCACCGACGAAGTTGGAAAAATGGCACAGGATTACAACAACATGCTTTCCAATTTGCGCAATCTCATCAATACCATTCAAGATAATGCCAATACGCTTTCATCTGTTGGTGTCGAACTTTCTGCAAATATGACAGAAACGGCAAGTTCTATAAATCAAATTGCTTCAAATATCGAAAGCGTAAAGCAACAAGTTTTAAATCAGGCGGCAGGTGTTGAGGAATCGGCAAAGACAGTGTCAAATGCCGACAATATGGTAAACCATTTGAACACCCGCATAGAATCCCAATCGACAAACGTAACGCAGTCATCTGCTGCTGTTGAACAAATGGTCAGCAACATCGCATCAATTTCAAAAACACTCGAAAAAATGGACAACGTCATTAAAGAACTTTCTACAGCAACAGACGATGGAATACAGACAGTCACAAATGCGGGTGTTATAATGCAAAAAGTAAGCGCGGAGTCGAGCAGCCTTGCCGAAGCGAGCGGCATAATTCAAAACATTGCAAGTCAAACAAACCTTCTTGCAATGAATGCCGCAATCGAAGCTGCTCACGCAGGCGAATCAGGCAAAGGCTTTGCCGTTGTTGCAAGTGAAATCAGAAAACTTGCAAATGAGTCAAGCAGACAGGGTAAAACCATTTTCGATTCGCTTAAAGTCTTGAGCGATGAAATCAAAATAATGGCAGAAACGACAGGTTTTGTCACTGATAAATTTCGCAAAATTGATTCTTTTACAGACCAGGTACAAAATATGAGCACACAGATAACAGAATCAATGAAAGAACAAGAACACGGTAGCTTTGAAGTGCTGTCTGCCGTAAAAGATATTGACGTTATAACCGTCGAAGTAAAAAATGATTCGTCACAGATTTTGCAAAGCAGCCGTGAAATTGCAAAAGAAATGGAAACACTCAATGCTCTAACACGGGTAATCACAGACAGCATGAACGAAATGAGCAATGGTGTTACACAAATTAATAATTCCGTACAAATGGTAAACGACCTTACGCAAAAAAATAAACAAAGCATAGATATGCTTTCAAACGAAATAAAAAAATTCAAAGTCCGATAGGTTTAATGCGTTTTTAGAGGGAGAAAATAATGATAGAACTTATTACCGGACCAATGTTTTCAGGAAAATCAACATTACTTTTTCAAAAGATGGAGCGTTATGTTTACGCGCATAAAAAAATAATACTTGTGCGTCCCAAGCGTGACACACGTACTTTTTTTTCGCATTCATCGCTCGACAACGGACTCAAAAAACTTGCTGATTCTGGAAAAATAATAACACATTCCATTCAAGAATTTACTGACAACATGCGCTTTGACGACTATGATGCTGTTTTTGTTGACGAGTATTTCATGATAAAAAATTGCGTACAGCTTGCACTCCATTGTCGTATAGAACAAGACATTTATTTTGCGGGACTACTTGCTACATCGGAATGTGCGCTTTTTCCAGAAACAATTTCGCTCCTTCCTTTTTGTGATTCGCTCATCAAATTGAATGGAGTATGCACACAATGTGGCAGTCAGCTCGGAAACTATTCATACTATACAATGGGAAAGAAAACAAACGCCATTGTTGTTGGCGATAGCGAATACACATGTCTATGCCGCGATTGCTATATGAAAAATCAAAAAGAAAAAGAAATGCAACTCCCCTTTGAATAACATAATCGTTTTACATTTTGGCAACATTGTGTAGTTTCTTTGCTGCATCAACGCACTGCCGTGTAACCTTGTGTAGCAGTATTACTGTTTGTTCATGTTTTCGTGTCCTAATACAATTTTTCGCCAAGCAACCGTGCAGCAAGCGCCACAGCCAAAATAGCCGTTTGATTCCGCACATCGAGAATAGGATTAACTTCTACAATATCAGCAGATTTCACTTTACCTATGTCACACATTTCTTCCATAAGCAAAAGCGCTTCACGATTTGTCATGCCTGCAGGAAGCGGAATGCCTGTACCAGGTGCAAACATTGGATCGAGTACATCCATATCAAACGATACATGCACGATGTCCGCATGAGCTTTGAAAAAATCAACTACTTGTGTTACAACAGCGGGAAAGCCTTGCCGTTCAATATCGCTCATGGTAAACACAGTAACGCCTGCTTTACGCATTATATCTTTTTCACCAACGTCTAAATCGCGCGTACCTACAAAACATACATTATGCGGATCAACCTTTTGCCCGTCAAAATACAAATTTGTTAATTCTGGCAAACCGAGTCCACACGATGCGGCAAGGCATTCTCCGTGAATATTGCCAGAGGGTGTCGTCTCGGGTGTATTAAAATCACCGTGCGCATCCACATACAATACGCCAAGTTTTTTATTGTTTTTCTTTGCAAAGGCGGAGACACCTGCAAGTGAACCAAGTACAATCGAATGATCTCCGCCGAGTATGAGCGGAAACTCTTCTGCTGTATATGACGCCTCAACTTCTTTTGCAAGTTCAACACACGCGCTCGTAATAGGTTTAAGATATTTTGCTTTTAAATTTCCTACTTCTTCATATTCCTGCGGATTTATTTGTATTGGAGAATTATATTTAACAAGCGTGTGTCCGAGAGATTCAAGCTTTGTTCGTAATCCTGCCAATCGTATAGCAGAAGGTCCCATATCACTGCCATGACGAGAAGCTCCAAAATCAAGAGGCATTTCAATAATATGTATATTCATATTGCTATAAAAAGTGTTTACTTTATTCCTTACATTAATTCTGCTGCAATGTTATATCAAATGCGATATACGCATTTTCTGGTATGACGCCAGGATAGCCGCGCTCGCCGTATGCCAAATCAGGCGGAATAACGATTGTGCGTTTTTCGCCGAGCTGCATGTCTTGCACCATGATGTCAAAACCGCTTATCATCTGACCTGCGCCTGTAGTAAACGAAAGCGGCGCGCGCCCTTCCGAAGAATCAAATACAGAACCGTCAATAAGATAACCTTTGTAGTCAACAGCAACGCTTTTGCCGCGCCCTGTTTTGCTGCCGCTTCCCTTTTGCAGCACCTTGTAGTAAATGCCGTTCGCATCTTTTTCGTAGTTCGGAAAATTCTTTTCAATCGTTTTAATTTGATTTGCGAACTGCGCTTCTTTGCGCGCTGCCGCCGCTTTTGCAGCTTCCATCACGAGTGCGTCAAAATTTTCTTGCGTTGCAGTAAATTGCTCTGCGTCCGAGCCGTGCCGCACAATCGTAATTTTTTTAATACCATCGCCTTGCTTTATTTGCTTGTTCACAATATCTTGACCGTCGAGCACTTTGCCAAAAATCGTGTGCTTGCCGTTGAGCCACGTTGTAGGCACAATCGTAATGAAAAACTGGCTACCGTTTGTGTTCGCGCCTGCGTTTGCCATCGCAAGCAAGCCACCTGCTGCAAACGTGTATTTGTCTACAATTTCGTCAGGAAACGCGTATCCAGGTCCGCCTGCTCCAGTTCCCTGCGGGTCGCCGCCTTGAATCATAAAATCCTGGTCGTCGCCATTCGCCTTACTTATGACGCGGTGAAATGTAAGCCCGTCGTAAAACGGTTTGCCTTTTGCCGCATCAAGCGTACCTTCTGCCAGTCCTACAAAATTCGTCACTGTAAGCGGCGTGTCCTTATAAAACAATTCGAGTACAATGTTTCCACGCGTTGTTTCCATAATCGCAAACACGCCATCTTTTCCTTCAATCGCTTTCATGCTTTTTTCCATAGGGCTGCAACCTCCGTATACTGTTGTCAAACAACAAAATAAAATTAATAAAATTGATTTTCGCATATCGACTCCTATTATTAGTTATTAGTATGCCTTAAAATTGTTTCACAAACCATGAATACAATGCATCAAGTCTTGCGTAGAACGCTTTGTTAATTCCGTCGCTGATAAATGAAATACGCTTGCGTGCAGCCTCGCCGCCTATATACACAAGATAGTGTCCATCACAATCGACGATTATCATATTTGCGCAAAACTTTTCCGCTTTTACCGCTTTTATAAAGCCAATATTTATATTTGTTAAATTCAGGAATGTCATGTAGATTTCGTCATCAGATTGATAATACGATATTCGATATTTACATCTTCCAAGTAACCTATCATGCTGATACATATATATGATGAGCCCATTTGCATTTCCGTCAGTTTTATCGGGCACCGGCGTATCATCATCTTTTCCCGCCATAGTATACATACGCTTATATAAAATATGCTCTTCTCCAGAAATAGGTGAAATGTACGTCATGCCTTCCATCTTTGAAATTGAACGCACAATTTTCGATACTACATCAATGGATGTATCTGCTGTGCTACTGCGCGCATTGTTTTTAACAAGCTCGTTTTTATCTACAAGATAGAGACATTCCACCATATATCCTTCTGGTGCATATACTCTATTTTGAAATGCATTCCCTGCAAACAATGATTTCGGTACGAGCGCATATTCATACGCTGTCGCCGTATGAAAATCAACAATAACGCCTTCTGCACACAACTTTATGGCGTTTTCTTTTCCGACAAGCTCTTCGAGTGTACGTAGTTGGCTTCTCTCATTTTTCTGTGCTTCTTCTGCCAAAACAACGGGTGCTGTAACTATAAACAAAGCTATATACACAGCAAAAATTTGCTTCATCGATTTTAACGCTTGCTCCGAATTCTTCAAAATCAGCGCACGCCTTTATACAAGACGCGCACCTGTTTGTATAGTCCGTCGCCTTCCGATTTTGTGTCAATATCAGGAATATCGTTCAGTGTAGTATGAATGAGGCGGCGCTCAAATGGATTCATTGGCTCGAGCAAAATTGAATTATGTGACATATGCACTTTGTCTGCTGTTGTATATGCTAGGCGCACAAGCGTCTCCTCACGACGAATACGATAATTCTCCGTGTCAAGAATAATTCGCATATCTTCATGTCCGAGCCTGCCTGCGTAAATATTTGCAAGCAACTGAAGTGCATCGAGATTTTTTCCTTTTCGTCCGATTAAAATCGACGAATTAGGAGAAGTAAGTTTTATTCCTGTTTTTTGTGGTTCGCGAAATACAATCTCTGTTTTTCCCTCGTAACCCATTTTTTCTATGACGGTCTCGATGAATTCAAGCAGTTTTTTCTCAAACTCATCTTGCGGTAACGGATCTGCAACTATTCTAGTGTTGCTCTCATACATTCTATTGTCATGTTCAACATAGGAAGCATCCGGCGCATCTACTGGCATTACCCTAATTTTTACATATCCTTTTTTAAACAGAGAATTTTTTTGTGCCTCAAGAATTTCTACATCAAATTGATCTCGCTCAAGACCAAGTTCTAGTGCCGCTTTTTCTATTGCTTCCTTTTCCGTTTTCCCTTCATATTCATATATCATATTATTTACTCCTTGCAAGCCGTTTTTTATTGTTCTTAACGAATTTTTCGTCTTGTTGTGTTGCCAACTCTGTTTTTCTCTGTGCCATAAATTTATTAATTATTAACTGTTGTCCCATTTGAATAAGATTGCTCACTGTCCAATAAAGCAAAAGTCCTGACGGAGCATTATAGAAAATAAAGAAAAACATGAGCGGCATTCCATACATCATGAATTTCATTTGTCCTGCATTTGAACCTGTAGCCGTGCCTCCAACCATTGTTATTTTTCCGTAAAAAAGTTGAGAAGCAAGATAAATAACAGGGAGAATACGAATTGCATTTCCAAGAAATGTACTGATAATCGGTATGTCTTTTTTGAATGTATATACGCTGTCGCCCGCAGATAAATCGGAAATCCAGCCAGGAATAAACGATGCTCCTCTAAATTCAAAATAATTATTGAACAAATTATACATTGCAAAAATTATTAAAAATTGAAAAACCATCGGCAAGCAGCCACTCATTGGATTATAGTTATTTTCTTTATATAGCTTACTCATCTCCATCTGCATTTTCTGCGGATTGTCCTTATATCGTTCCTGAATTTCTGTCATTCTCGGCTGTAATGCTTGCATTTTCAACGTGCCCATTGACTGCTTTTTCGTAAGCGGAAACATTGCAAGCTTTAATAAAATTGTCATGACAATGATAGCAACGCCCCAATTATGCACAACTTTGTACAAAAGCTCGAGAATAACCTTTAAGATATTTTCAAGCCAGCCTAGCCAACCGCTTGTTTGCATTGATTCTGTAAGACGAATATTCGAAAGATTCCATCCATTATTTTCACTCGTATTATATGAGCGTAAATCTTTTTCATTGCGCGGTCCAAAATACAAATAATATGTGTCGCTCATATCCGTGCCAAAGAACGGTTTGCGCACAAAAAATGCTTGTGCATTTGCATAATCACCCTTTTCTACTTGCGAAGAATAATACGGTTCACTTGTCATATTCGTTGTATTTTCAGGCACAACAAGCTCTTCAAAATACTTACCTGCAATTCCTGCCCATATGTATTCGCGTTCATATGATTTGAATTGCTTTGTACCGACATTTATCGTTTTTTTCTTCTCTCCATTAAACGAAATAAATTGTCTCATTTCATATCTATTTCGTTTTGGGTCAAAACGCGGTCCTATTTGTGGAGATGTACGCAATGTATATGCAGCACCGTCTGTGTTGAGCGCAATAGCCTCTGCATCGCTATGTACGAGAATTTCAAGTTTGAATAGATATTCACCTGGTATAAATGTATATCTTTTTCCAAATGTAAAAGTATCGAACCGACGAGTAAAAAGCACAGTATTCTCATCAGGTTGTTCAACTGAAAACAATTCATCTACTATTGTGCTATTGGCATCGCCAAAAGAAACAGCGCATGCACGATTGAACGCAGTAACGTTATCGACCATTTCAACGCCGTTCCCGGTATCTGTGTCTATGTGTTCGAGCAATTCATAACTTATGATATCGCCACCTCTATTTGTAAAAACAGCTTTGACTTTATCTGTTGTTATTGTAATCGTCTGTTCGTCGATTGTTTCTTCAATGTCAGATGTGACAATAAATGCAGGTTGATTTGCTGCTGTTGTACTCTCAGAGATATATGTTGCAGTATCTAATTTAGCTGTATTTTCAGTTACTTCTGTTGGCAGTGGCTGTTGAGGCGCAAAGACTGTTGTCTGTAAAAACATAAATACCACGATTACAAGCGTTGAAAGAGCTATTGCCCAAATAGTATTTTTATCCATTTGTTAAACTCCATGTTATTAGGGAATAGGATCATATCCACCCGCGTGAAACGGATGACAACGAAATACCCTTTTAATTGCGAGAAAAACCCCTTTACAAGGTCCGTATTTTGTTATTGCCTCCAGTGCATACTGAGAACACGTAGGCGTATATCTGCAACATGAAGGAAATAATGGCGAAATACAAACCTGATAAGCACGTATGAAAAAACAGAAAATTTTTACAAAAAATTTTCTCATTCTTTTAATAAACCAGCCTTTTTACACAATGCCTGAATTTGAACATGCCGCTCATAAAAAGAATCTTTTCCCGGATACAATAAAAAAAGCATGTCATATCCCGTATTCAAATGAGTCTTTAATAAGCGATAGGCTTCACGGCTATACCGTCTAGACATATTTCTCTGCACAGCATTACCATATCCTCGTGGTAACGGCAGTCCTATTCGATTTTTTCCCAATCTGTTTTCTGCATAAAACAATTTTGCACCGGAAATACTAATCTTCTTTCCGCTTTTAAACAGTTTTTTAAAATCGGCATTTTTTCTTATATGCTCATCACGTTTAAAGCCACCTGTCTTTTGCGTTTCTGTCTCCATCCCTAAAAATATTGATTATATCAATACTTCTTTTTTTCGTCCGCAACAGTAAGCTTTTTACGACCCTTTGCACGACGGCGGGCAAGAATTTTGCGACCACCTCTTGTAGCCATACGTGCCCTAAATCCAAGTTTCCGATTTCTTTTTACTCTACTGGGCTGATATGTCCGTTTCATAAGACACTCCTATATAATTGACTTACGTGTTGAACATAAGTCATAGATATCAAAACAGAATGAACAAGTATATCATTATTTTTTCTTATTGGTCAAGGTGTCGTTATTTTTTCGTTAACGGCCGTTTTTATTTCTGCAATTTTTTTAAGAAGTTCTGGCGGCAATATTCTTTTCTGTGCTTGTTTACTATCTTGCACAATATGAGACTTCTGTAATTTTTTTGATATGACAGTGCTACTATTTATATCCTCTTCATGTGCTAACTCTTCCAGCTTTCTGCGTTCTTCGGCAATTTGCTCATCATATGTTTTTTCAAAAAGCCGCGCATCGCTACCTTTTAATCTAAACGCGAGCGACGAAATTTTCAATTCAGGAATTTTCAGTCGCAACCCTTTTAAAATAAATTTTGAATATAATTGCAAAATTTGAATCCAGCCTGAGTGATCTGCTTCTACAAATAAAATATCGTTTTTCAAGTCAACTGGTGTTGTATGTGCAATGAGCTGCGCTCCATAATCACGTTCTTGAGACTTTACTTTTCCTACAACAGAATTCCATGAATTGAACAACTTATTGCTTTGTTCAAAATCATTTTTGTCGATATTTGAAAAAACTGTCGCTATCATATCTGCAGCAGAAATAATATTCTCATCGCTATTCATTTTGTTCTTCGCTCCATGCTCCATTACGTATTTGATATACGCGCGTCGTCGAACGCATATAGCGTTTATACGGTTCTTCCGTTAAAAACGTACAAAAAAGTTGATCGTATTCGGGCAACAGCGCCGTAATTTTTTGACGTTTTTCTGGATCAAGCTCAAGCAGAACATCATCCATAAGGAGAACTGGTTTTATACCTGTTACACGCGAATAATACACCGCCTGCGCTATACGAAGTAAAAGCGCTACGAGGCGCTGTTGCCCAGTAGACGCCGTTAAAATAAATTGCTCATTACCTCTCATAAAAGTGATTTTATCACGGTGCGGACCACTCATTGTTGTTTCCAAAAATTTATCGCGTTCCCTATTTTTCGCAAGTTGACTTGCAATATCATCCACACTAGGAAAACGTGTGCCTATTGTATCAGGCAATTCTTTCCATGACGGCGCATAAGAAATCATAACATCACTTATGCCTGACACATTTTCATACAATTTTCCAAAAATTTGATTAAACTGAAACACTACATTTTTTCTTTTTTTTTGTATTTCAAGCCCACACTGTGCAAGCTGCATATCATAAACATCAAGCATTTCATATGATTTTTCTTTCAACACTTGATTACGATTTTTTAATATCTTTTTATAATTGCGCATATCGTCTATATAAAGCGGATTAAACATTGTAAGTGATTGGTCAAGAAAAAATCGTCGCCATTCAGGTTCACCTACTGCAAATTTCATGTCGTCATGGCAAAATAGCACACATGGAATTGTGTTTATCAATTCCTTTCTGTCTTGAACACGTTTTCCATTTTTTTCAATGCGTTTTACATTTGCCTCATATGTAATATCAATCTTTTGTAAGCTTTCATTTTGTTGCTTATACAAGCAATGCACAGAAAAATTATTTTCGTTTGTTTTAACAATTTGCGAATCTGTATGTGTGCGCCATGAAGAACCATATGCAGTATAATAAAATGCTTCGAGAAGATTCGTTTTTCCTTGCCCATTTTTGCCGACAAAAAAAATTTCTTTTGCAGAACTATCAATTTTATTGCTTTCAAGGTTACGAAAATTGATAGTTTTTAGCGATAAAAAAGGCATCAGTTTAAATTCATTGGCATAATGATGTGAAAGTAATCAGAAGCAGGCTCTGATCGCATTGTTATAGCTTTCATCGCTTCCGTGAATTCAAACACAACATTTTCAGTGTCAACAACTCTAATAGGCTCCGCAACATACAGATAGTTTAATGCGATTGTTACTTCATCACCATCATAGCGACAGGGAATTTCCTCTGCAGCTGTGCCTAAATCTGTTTCCGGAGAAATAAGCGTAAGTGTACCTGGCGCTATTCTGAACAAAAGGCGACTCACTTTTTTATCAATTAAAATAGTAGTTCGCTTAAGTGCAGAATCTAAATCTGCTTTATTCACCATGAAAGAGAATTGCTGTTTCTCCGGAATAACTTTTTGGTAGTTTGGAAATTGTCCTTCAAGTAATGACGAAGAAAATTCATAATTTCCAAATTTTACATAGATTAGTCTGTCTACAACAGCAATTGAAATATTTCCTTCGTCACTTGCGTTTTTAAGAATGCAACTTAATATCTTTACAGGAACGATTGCAGGAGGAAAATCTTTTACTCCTTGTCCAATTTCTTTGCTTACATACGAAAGCCTTCTTCCATCTGTTGCAACCATAATAAGAGTATCATCTTTTTTTGTAAAATAGACACCTGTCATAAAGTAACGATTTGCATCTTCAGAAACCGCAAAAATCGTCTGCGAAATCATTTCTTTTATTTCTTTTGCACTCACTTCAAAAAATGGTACATTTTCAGCTTTATTAATTACAGGAAATTTGTCACTTGCAATGCTTTTAAGTTGAAAACGTATTTTTTTTGCAGTGGGTTTGATAATTACTTTTACATCTTCTTGTGAAAATTCAATTTCTCCTGTTGGCGAAGAAGAAAGAATACTCATAAATTTATCACAGTAGACAGTCGTATTTCCTTCTTCTTGCACATCGACCGGTATTTTTGTCGTAAATGTAACAGATGAATCAGAAGCTTTTATTGTGAGTGTATTGCTTTCTGCACTAAGCAAAATATTTGAAAGAATTGAAATAGGGCTTTTATTTGTAATTATTTCTTGTGCAATAGCAATCTCTTTAACCATTGCATCTCTGTCAAAAGAAAATTTCATAATCGACTCCTTTATTTTCACATTTCTCATTTTAACTAAATTTATATAAAAATTTAGTAGTAATAATAACAATGTGCTTTTTGTGGAAAACTGTTTTATTTTGTTACAATGCAAAAAGTTCCATTGTATATAACATGTGTTCAGCAATCCACTATTTGTACACATTTCCACCGTTTATAAGGTTATACGCAATTTATCCACCGTATTATATCATATTATTCACTTTTTGTAATCTTTAATTTCTTTTATTAATAATTGCACACGTGCATTTAGGATTGAATCTATTTTTGCTTGTTGTGCAATTTTGTCACACGAATGTATTACTGTGGAATGATCTCGATTACCAAATTCGCTTCCAATTTCGGTAAAAGAATATTCTGTTATTTCACGAGCAATATACATTGCAATTTGACGCGGAGTGGTGTATTTTGTCTCGCGTTTTTTTCCCTTTATTTCTGAAACGGAAATGTTATACTCTTCGGCTATAATTTTCTGAATTGTTTCGATTGATATATTACCTGCAGAAGGATTTGAAAAAATGTCTCGCAATTGTTCTTGAGCAATTTCAATTGTAAGAGGTTTTTGAATTAATTCTGCATAGCCAATCATTTTTGTAAGTGCAGATTCTAAATCACGCACATTTGTTTCTATATTTTTAGCAATGTAGTCAAGCACATCGTCGGGAAGCGTTTGTTTGAGTAATTCGAGTTTTTTTGATAAGATTGCACGGCGGGTCTCGTAATTTGGCGGTTGTAAATCAAGACACAAACCATTTGAGATACGGCTTTGAATTCTATCTGCAAAACTTTTTAATTCTGTGACAGGACGGTCACACGTAAATACCATTTGTGAATTTTTGTCGCGTAACTCATTGAATGTATAAAAAAGTTCGTCTTGTGTGCTCGGTTTATTTTGCAAAAAATGAATGTCATCAATGAGTAGTACATTAAGATTTCGATATTTTGATTTAAATTTGTCAGTTGTTTTGGTAGAAAGAGAAGCCATGAATTCATTTGTAAATGCTTCTGCAGAGGTGTAGCATATTTTATACCGCTCACCGCGCTTTTCATAGATGTAGTTTCCTATTGCCTGCATGAGGTGTGTTTTTCCAAGCCCTACACCGCCATATAGCAAAATAGGATTGAATTTTTTCCCAGGTTCTTTTGCAACTGCAATTGCAGCATTGTACGCAAAGCTGTTATTATCTCCTGAAACAAACGTATCAAAATTGAAGTCATCGCGCAACTGATGATGTTTTTTATATTGTTTTTGATTTTGAGTATTTTCTTTTTGTTGTTTGTGTTGTTCTTGTGAAAGATCATCTGAATATTGTGTTGCAATAGTTGTATTTTTTGCAATGTGTTCTATTTGTATATTTTTTTGTTCAGTAAGCGATTTTATTTTTTTTATAACTTTGTCAACATTTCCTTTTTTTAACATTGTTTGCCATAAAAATTCAGAAGGAGTGGAAACTGTTATTGTATTGTTGGAATCATATTCATACTGCATATTGAACCACAGATTGAATTCCGATTCTTGTTGAGAAGCAGTATATTCTTCGTGAATTTGATTCATGGCTTCTTGCCATATTTCACGGTAATTGTTATCAGGCATAGATATTTATTATAAACGAAGATGCCTATAAACGTCAATTTATGTTTTATGCTTTTTTGAAAACACATTGCTCATTTTTTAAAAATTTGCTATACTAAAATCACGCGTTTATTTCTTTAATATATTCGCCAAATTTTCAATCGAAGCAGATTATCAAGGAAAATCATGAGTCCTTCACCAGAAAATTATTCCGCAAGCAGCATTCAAGTTTTAAAAGGATTGGATGCAGTACGCAAGCGACCGGGCATGTATATCGGTTCGACGGGACCGCGTGGGCTACATCATCTCGTGTATGAAGTTGTCGATAACTCTATAGATGAAGCAATGGCTGGTTTTTGTGACACAATCATTGTTGCGCTCGAAAAAAATGATATTGTTCGTGTAGAAGATAATGGTCGCGGCATTCCAGTAGATATTCATCCAACAGAAAAAGTGAGCGCACTTGAACTTGTTTTGACGCGTCTTCATGCTGGTGGAAAATTTAATAAAAACGCATACAAAGTCTCTGGGGGTTTGCATGGTGTTGGCGTAAGTTGTGTGAACGCGCTGTCCTCTTGGATGGAAGCAACAGTAAACACAAACGGCAAACAATGGTTTCAGCGGTACGAAATTGGAATTCCAAAGACAAAAGTTGAACCTATCGGAGAGACAGAACAGCACGGCACGCAAATTCGCTGGAAAGCAGACAAAACAATTTTCACCGAGACAACAACATACGATTATGATGTGCTCATAAAGCGCCTTCGCGAGTTGGCGTTTTTAAACAGTGGCATAAAGATTATTTTCAGAGACGAGAGACTTGAAACGCCTAAAGAGGAAATCCTCAAATTTGACGGCGGCATCAATGAGTTTGTCAAAGAGCTCAACGAAGGAAAGAGCGTTGTCCCATCAGAACCGATTTACATTAACGAAGAGCGCGACAATGTAATCACGGAAATTGCAATACAGTATAACAGCTCGTATGCAGAGAACGTGCACACGTTTGTAAACGACATAAACACACGCGACGGCGGCACGCATCTTGAAGGATTTAAGAGTGCAGTCCGCTTTGTGTTGAACAAATTTTTTGAAGCGAACGAAAAAATCAAAAAAACGCTCGACAAGGACGAAAAGCTCACGTATGAAGATTTAAGTTCTGGACTTACAGCTGTCATTTCCATGAAAGTACCGGAGCCAGAGTTTGAGGGACAGACAAAAGAAAAGCTTGGCAACACGGAAGTGCGCACAATTGTAGATCAAATCGTAAAAGAAAAACTCACCATCTACTTTGAGCAAAACCCCGCAACGCTTACGGCTATTTTGAAAAAAGCTATAGATGAAGCAAAAGCGCGCATCGCCGCCCGCAAAGCAAAGGACTCTATTCGCAAAAAAAGCCTTTCTGACGGATTCGGTTTACCAGAAAAACTTGCCGACTGCTCGCTAAAAAATCCTGAATTGTGCGAGGTGTACATTGTAGAAGGTGACAGTGCGGGCGGCTCTGCAAAAAAAGGGCGCGACCCAAAAACGCAGGCGATTTTGCCTTTGTGGGGAAAAATGCTCAACGTAGAAAAAGTACACCCCGAAAAAGTGATGAACAACGACAAATTGGAGCCAGTCATTGCGTCGCTCGGCGCAGGCTTTGGCAAAGATTTTAACATCGAAAAATTACGCTATCATAAAATCATCATCATGGCAGATGCCGACGTTGACGGCTCACATATTCGCACGCTTTTGCTCACGTTCTTTTTTCGCTACATGCCGCAGCTCATTGAAAACGGTTACGTGTATCTTGCCATGCCGCCGCTTTTTCGCGTGCAGCTCGGCAAAAAAGAGCCGGTGTACGTGTACACAGAAGAAGAACGCGATGCCGCGCTCCAAGCACTTGGCGACAGCCGTGACAGAGCAGATGTGCAACGCTACAAAGGTTTGGGTGAAATGGACGGCAAGCAGCTGTGGGAAACGACGATGGACCCAGCTAAGCGAAAAATGCGCGTTGTCACTATTCCAGACGCAATGGCGGCGGACAGGATTTTTTCCGTGTGCATGGGCGAAGAGGTAGAGCCGCGCCGACGCTTTATCGAAGAAAACTCCAGCTACGCAAACTTGGACATTTAGAAAAGAACGCCGATTCTGCAAAGAATGACGGAGATGTATCAATACAATATGAAATCATATGAAATAATTGCAGAAAATTTTGCGACTTTTTTCCGCGAATATGGAAATGATTCTTATAAAATGCTAAAAAATTTTTTCGAAGCGGAGCGTAATAAGTTTTCAAAAGAACGAATTGCTGAATTGGTCAAAACAGGAATCTCAAACGAAGAAGCTGTTATAAAAGCACGACAGGGTTGGGTGTCTACAATTGGCAGAAGTTTAGAAATAATTATTGAGAAATTAATAAAGAATTTTTGTGAGAAAAATAATTTAAAGTTGACGAACGATAAAGTTCTCAAATCAAAAAATCTTCCAAAAGAATTGGACTTAGTGAAAAGAGCTATTCTTGTTCATTTTGGGAAAAATAGTGTGCTTCCCGATGGCGACATTATTATATATAAATACAGAAATGAAATACCCAAAGTTCTTGCGATTTTATCAGTCAAAAATTCATTTCGTGAACGTTATACCGAAACACCGTATTGGAAATTGAAGCTTGCAGAATCAGAAGTAACAAAAAATATCTGTGTTTTTATGATTACTCCTGACAGCGACGATGAAATCAGCAGAAAGGATGCCACAAAATCACGAATCGTGCTTGAATATGAACTCGATGGCGTTTATATGGCAAAAGATGACTTTGATGAGTCGGAAAAGGTAAAAGGCATTGAATATTTGATTTCTGATTTGGAGAAATTACTATGATAGAAACAATTTCTCCTTATAAACCAATTTTTGAAGATACAAGCGTTGTTCTATATCAGGGAACTGTTTTAGATAAGTCAAATTTTGAAAAAGAATTTTTTGATTTATGTGTAACTTCTCCGCCATATAATGTTGGCGTTGAATATAATTCCAATGATGATACATTGAGTTATGAGCAATATTTGGCCTTTACAGAAACATGGCTTTCAAATTGTTATTATTGGGCAAAAGATTGTGCACGTTTTTGTTTAAATATTCCGCTTGACAAAAATAAAGGCGGACAACAATCCTGTGGTGCTGATATTACAGAAATTGCAAAAAAAGTCGGTTGGAAATATCATAGTACGATTATTTGGAATGAAGGAAATATTTCTCGTAGAACGGCTTGGGGTAGTTGGCTCAGTGCGTCGGCACCATATGTCATTGCGCCTGTCGAATTGATTCTTGTTCTCTATAAAAATGAATGGAAAAAAAAGATAAAAGGGGAAAGTGATATTCAAAAAGAAGATTTTATGGCTTGGACAAATGGAATGTGGACGTTTTCCGGTGAATCAAAAAAGAGAATTGGTCACCCGGCTCCTTTTCCGAAAGAATTACCACGCCGTTGTATAAAATTATTTTCGTTTGTTGGCGATACTGTCTTTGACCCTTTTTGCGGAAGTGGAACAACTTTAATAGAAGCCAAAAATAATAATCGTTTTGGTATTGGACTGGAAATTGATACTGATTATTGTTACCTAATAAAATCAAGGATAGAAAACGAAACGGGCAATTGCATTAAACGTTCTAATTGTTTATAAAATACTAGATATGAGGAGGATTATCAATGACAGATAAAGAATGTGTCGAAAGCATAATAAAAGACAGTGCAAAGTCATTTTCTGGAGAGCAAAGCACAAAACATTGGACAAATAAAACAATATGGTTTGATGCAGCTCCATATGCTTGTATTGGGAAAGAAAATGCAAAGCATGTATTTGATGAAGCATTCGGAAACTTGCAAACATGTACCGTAAAAATCATTGATATGCGAACATTTATTAACGGAAATTCTGCACTTGTCTGTTCCGTTCAGCGGTGAGATACTGCAAATAAAGACGGAAGCGTGAATGAGCCTTTAATGATGCGGCAAACAGATTATTTTGAAAAACGTAATGGCGAATGGAAAGTTTTGCATGAACATACTTCGGTAGCACAAGGGTGGGATGGAAAAATCATCGAATAAACGCCGCCCGAATAAAGAGCATGTGGAGAGAGAAACAGACATAAAGGAGATGTATATGTTTTATAAAATTATTAAAGATGCGATGAAAAAAATTTTTCTCATAGGTGTATGCGCACTTGCATGTAGTTGCAATCATCCAATAACCACAATAACCATAAGAGAAGAGCCATATGTTATTCTGCTTTTAATCGATGGCGCAGGAATAGCACAATATAAAAATCGGGACATCCTTATAAAAAATGGCACTATTGAAATACCAAGCGATTTACCGCTTTTAGAATCTTCAGAAGATGGACGCGTTATTTATGGGTTTTATAGAGATATGACACATACAGAAAAATGGCTGCCAGGCGATTCTGTTAAAAATCATGAAACATTGTATGCATATTGGATGGACAAAAAAACAGTTTCAAAAACTGGAGAAATTCCAGAAAATGAACTTGAGAGAAGAACCTTTGTTCGCATAACGTACGATTGCACGGAAGATTTTCAAAAGTTACGCGAAAAAATAGGAAAATATGCTTTCCATGTTGATTTATCGCAGTCGAATATTACAGAGCTAAAGTATACAGGCGGTAAAGGAGCTTTTGAAGACTATCACGACCTTGAGCACATAGATCTTCCTGAAACGCTAGAAACTATTGGACAAAGAGCATTTTATAATAAAAGCATAATTTTTCAAGAAATAGTAATTCCGAAAAATGTAACAGAAATAGGAGACGAAGCATTTTGGAGCTGCTCAAAACTTGAAAGAGTGCAACTTCCAAAAGGATTAAAAAATATAGGCAAAAATGCGTTTTCCAACTGCGAAAGTTTAGAAGAAATTGAATACGAAGGAACAGAAGAAGACTGGAAAAAAATTACACTTGACAGCGACTGGCGTAAAAATACACTTGATACAGAAAATAATGCATACAGTATTAAACGAATTAAATGCTCTGACGGAATTCTAGAATTGCCTCAATCTTGAAAAAGAGGTAGAAGCATTCGCCGTCCGATGCAGTTTTTTGAGGTACTTTGAAAAGGTACACGAGAAAAGCTTTTAGATATGATTCCAAAAGAAAAATTTACCATTCATTTTAGTGATGAACAGATTGACAACCTTCGTCAACGCATTGCATCGTGGCGAAAACCCGCACCATTGCAAAATGATGATTGGCGGCATGGTACAAATCAAGCGTATCTGCAAAAGCTCGTAGACTATTGGCTTAACGAATACGACTGGCAAAGCAGAGAACGAGAATTGAATTGCTACGACCAGTTTACGTGCAAAATCAATGACGCTATCATTCACTTTTTTTACATCAAGAGCTGTCATTCACAAGGAAAGCCGCTCATCTTGACGCACGGCTGGCCAGATAGCTTTTTGCGTTATGTAAAGCTCTTTCCGTTGCTCCCTGAGTTTGACCTCGTTGTACCGTCGTTGCCAGGCTTTGCGTTTTCTACGTTGCCATCAAAAGGATTTTTGAACAACGCTGAAATTGCGGAACTATGGCATACCTTGATGACAGATGTGCTTGGTTACACAGAATACATTGCATCAGGCGGCGACATAGGACGCGGTGTAACGCAGTTTCTTGCGACACAACATCCCAGTGCCGTTCGCGGTATTCATCTGACAGACGCTGGTTTTTTGCACAATATTGTTCAAGCTCCGGACAGCATGCTTACAGCAGCAGCACGTGATTATAAACGCCGTGCAAACGAATGGATGCAGCATGAAGGTGCGTATATCAACATTCAATCCACAAAGCCGCAAACGCTTTCGTATGCATTGGCAGATTCTCCTGTCGGTATGGTTTCGTGGATGGTCGAAAAATTTCATGCATGGAGCGATTGGTCTCTGCTCACGATGAACGACATACTCGACAACGCAATGCTCTATTGGCTTACGAACACCGCTTGTACGTCTATTCGCATGTATCACGCAAATGCGTTTACATTACCACCGCTCGAAAAAATTACCGTGCCCGTTGTTTTTGCCATTTTTCCAAAAGACGTGCTTGTACCGCCACGCGAATGCATTGAAAAAATCTATCCTGATGCAGTATTTACGCAAATGAAAGCTGGCGGACACTTTACTGCAATGGAACAACCTGTTGCCTTTGCCGAGAACATCAAGCAGTTTATGACAATGATATAATGTATTGAATAACTGCGCAATTTCACATATACTATTGGCAAATTGAGAAACTGTTTCTCAATTTGCCGTAAACAGGAAAGCGCAGTAGTTATGGAATACATTAAAAGAGCTATTGAAAATGTCGTTCTCCACTCGGACAAAACATTTAAAAGCGTTTTGGTAACAGGCGCGCGGCAGACAGGTAAAACTGAAATGCTCCGTACGCTTTTTCCTGCCAAAAAATATGTGCCCATAGATGACCCGTTTATTGCAGAACAGGCAAAAAATAATCCAAATATGTTTTTATCACTAAATCAGCCTCCTGTAATTTATGATGAAATTCAAAGAGTCCCTGAATTATTTCGTTTTATTAAAATAGCATGCGATGAACGCAAAGAAAAAGGATTGTTCACGCTTTCTGGGTCACAACCGTTTGAACTGATGAAGCATGTTTCTGAATCATTGTCTGGCAGAGTCAGTATTATAGAGCTGGCAACTTTATCACAGCGTGAAATAAATGAAGATGAATTCTATGAGCCGTTCTTGCCTACGATGGAATATATTCAAAAAAGAAGCGCAACAGCAAAAACCTCTCACAATATTTGGGAATACATTCATAAAGGCGGATATCCTGAACTGCAAGACCCGAATGTTGAATGGGCAGCTTTTTTTTCGAGTTATGTAAAGACATATTTGGAAAGGGATGTACGGCAACTTTCTGCTGTGCAAAATCTTGATGATTTTAGGCGGTTCATGGTTGCGGTTGCTGCCAGAACTGGACAAGTGTTAAATTATTCAAATATTGCAAACGAAATTGGCAAAGATCATGTGACAATAAAAAATTGGATTTCAATTTTAGAAGCCTCTGGAGTAATTTATCTTCTAGAACCGTATACGCCATCTGTTTTAAATAGAGCAATTAAATCGCCTAAAATCTATTTTCGTGACACAGGTTTGGCAGCGTACCTAACAAGATGGCTCTCGCCTGAAACGCTTGCAATGGGTGCTATGAGCGGCGCTTTTTTTGAAACATTTGTAGTCGGCGAGATTGTGAAATCCTATTCTAATCGAGGCATAGATTATCGGTATTGCATTTCTTACTATCATGGAAAGGATAAAAAAAAGAAAACCAGAAACGGTGAAACAGTTGAAGTAGAAAGCGAAATTGATTTAATTATTGAGGAAAACGGGATTTTGTATCCTATTGAAATTAAGCAAAGTGTGAACGTAACGGCAAATGAAACATCAGCGTTTTTTGTATTAGATAAGGTGGACGATAAAAAACGAGGGACGGGAGCTATTATCTGCACGTGTCCACAGCCAGGAATAATACGAGAAAATATTTTACAAATACCAGTTTGGTATATTTAGCAAGCTGGCAATCCTTTACCCAACCGCATTACCTTGCAATGTTTTTTATTTGTGATATAATGTATATATAGCATGCGCGGAAAAATCTTCGTTGAAGATATGTGCATGTACTAAAACGCATCGAGTTGAGCAAAGCACAAAAAACCATTGCTTCAAATCGATGCAGCAAACAGAGATACAGTATGTCTAATAAAAAATTCACGAGGGGGGGGATACATCAGTATAGTGATTTTGTAAACCTCTTCACCCACTCATCAAATGCATCATCACGCAGGTACGTTTTAACAACCGCATTTGTAGTGTTGCTCTCACTCACCGCAATGCTCGCGTCCTGCAAACAAGCGACAGGCGGAAACGAAAATAACCACATTAACGAAGACTCGCCAGCACCCATGCTGATTACCTACACGGTCACGTTTGACAAAAGTGCCGACGATGCAACAGGCACAATGGCAAGCCAAACATTCATCGCTGGTGTAGCGCAAAATCTTGCGGAGAATGCATTTACGCGCACTGGCTACGTGTTTTTAGGCTGGGCAAAAAGCGCAGACGGCGAAAAGAAGTATGACAACAAAGCGAGCATAACGGTGAGTACTAACATCACGCTTTACGCAAAGTGGATTGCGAGCAAAGAGATTACGCAGACAGACATTGCGGAACTCGACTTATCCGAAGTGGCAGGTGAATACCTGCTCAAGATTTCTGGCGCATGGGACAACGCCGACACAGCAAACACGCTCCACGTGCTCGGTGAAAAAATAAAAGCCGCAGGTACGAGCGCGCAAATTACGTTAGACATGGATGGACTTACCGGCATTGCAAGCATTGGTGATTTTAGCAACAATTCTACATTATATGCCGTCATTCTTCCTTCTGGTACGGAAACTATAACCGAAATTGCATTTTACGGATGCGAAAACCTTTCAACCATTACGATTCCGAATTCGGTAAAAACTATTTGTTCTAATGCATTTGCCTTGACAGCAATTACTTCTCTTGTCATACCTGCTTCTGTTGAAAAGGTGAATGATCCAGCCGACTCCATTATCCGGGGCTGCACGAAGTTAACATCGCTTACCGTTGACGAAGCGAACAGCTATTACCGTTCAAAAGATAACTGCATTTACACAAAAGACAATACAACGTTTGTGTGCGCGCTTCCTGCATTGACCAAACTGCCGGATTTCCCTGCAGAAACGACAACTATCGGAAAAGCCAGCTTTCAGAATTGTTCTTTGCAAGGCGAAATAGTGCTTCCCGACAGCATAACGAAAATGGAAAACGATAGTTTTTCAGACAACACTGAAATGACATCAATCGTTTTACCTGCTAACCTGAACTATCTTGGAGCATATTCATTTGCGAGCTGTTCCAAACTTACCAAAATAGATTTTAACGGAAACACATCTGGTTGGAAATGCAACGGCGAGGAGGTAACAGAAGATTTGTCGGATGCAGAAAATAATGCAACGCTTTTTGCAAAGTGGTCAGGAAAATATAGGCAAGAAAGTATTACACGAGAGTAGATTTACAACGCTCTTTTTGATTGGCACTTGATGAGGCTGCTGTATGGAATTTTTAAATTTCATACAGCAGCCCTTTTTTGCGCAGTTGCATATAATTGCCCGCATGCAGTAAGACAAAAGTTTTGCTTTGTGATATAATCAACAGTCATCTTTAATTAAGGAATGCAAAGCGATGGAAGAAATAAAAACGCCAGAAGGTGGCTCAATCATAAAGATTCCGATTGAAGCAGAAGTTAAGCAAGCATATATTGACTATTCGATGTCTGTCATTGTGCAGCGCGCGTTGCCCGACGTGCGCGACGGCTTAAAACCTGTGCATCGCCGCATTATGTATTCAATGGACACGTTGCACCTTGCAAGCGGTGGAAAAACGCGAAAATGCGCTACAATCGTCGGTGAAGTGCTCGGCAAGTATCATCCGCATGGAGATGCTTCCGTATATGACGCGCTCGTCCGCTTGGGGCAAGATTTTGCGCAGCGGTATACAACTGTCATGCCGCAGGGCAACTTTGGCACAATTGCAGGCGACCCGCCTGCCGCGTATCGTTACACAGAAGCGAAAATGTCGCGCATTACCGAAGAAATGGTTGCAGACATTTCAAAAAACACTGTCGATATGGTACGCAATTTTGACGACACAACTGACGAGCCTTCTGTTCTTCCATCAAAATTTCCGTTTCTCCTGTGTAATGGCACAACGGGCATTGCAGTTGGCATGGCAACAAACATGCCGACGCACAATTTGCGTGAAGTTGCCGCCGCCATCAGCGCGTTCATAGACAATCGCGACATTTCAATCGACGAGCTTATGCGCCACATCAAAGGGCCTGACTTTCCAACAGGCGGCATTATTTACGGGCGCGAAGGCATTAAAAAGGCGTATAAAACAGGGCGCGGCAAAATTACAATTCGCTCAAAATTTGTCATCGAAACAGACCGACACGGGCGCGAGTCAATCGTGTTTACAGAAGTGCCGTATGGTGTGAACACGACGAATATCATCCGCAGAATAAAAGAGCTTATTCGCGACAAGCAAATAGAGGGCGTTTCAAACGCAAATGATGAGTCTTCCGACCGCTCTGGCATGCGCATTGTTGTCGATTTGAAAAAAAACGCGGTTACAAAGCTCGCGCTCAATCAACTTTTTGCAAAAACTGATTTGCAGTCGAATTTCGGCGTCATCAACTTGGCGCTCGTTCCCGTGCCCACAGAGCGGGGCAGCCGTTATTTGCGCCCGGAAGTGCTCACGCTCAAACAGCTTGTGGAGCATTTTGTAAACCACCGCGACGAAGTTATTACGCGGCGCACAGAGTATGATTTGAAAGTGGCGCTGCATCGCATGCACATTCTCGAAGCGCTCATCACAGCAATCAACAATATTGACGAAGTGATTCAAATCATCAAAGGAAGTCAAAATACAGAAGATGCAAAACTGAAACTCGAAAACCGATTCAATTTTGATGATGAGCAGGCACAGGCGATTGTTGACATGCAGCTCAAACGGCTTACGCACTTGCTCATTGAAGATTTGCAAAAAGAAATCCGTGAGCTGCAAGCGTTAATTGACTATTTGAAAGATTTGCTTGAACATCACGAAAAAATATTAGGGCTTATCAAAGACGAGACGAACGCGCTTGCAGAAAAATACGGCGACGACCGCCGCACAGACATTGTTGCCGATGAAATTGAAGAAATCAATATTGAGGACATGATAAAAGAAGAAGAAGTTGTCATTCTTGTGTCAAAACTCGGCTACATCAAGCGGCTTGCCGCAACGCAGTACAAAAGTCAGGGACGCGGCGGTAAAGGCAGCTTTAGCGCAAATCTTGTCGAGGATGATTACATCAATCAGATTTTTATCGCGTCAACGCATGACAGCATTATGTTTATCACAAACGAAGGAAAAGCGTACTGGATAAAAGTGCACGAAATTCCCGAAGCGTCAAAGGCAAGTCGCGGTTCGCACATAAAGAGCTTGCTCGCCGTTTCCGCCGACGAGGAGATTACTACGACAGTTTCAGTAAAAGAATTCAGCGATGATAACTACGTGCTCATGGCGACAACAAACGGCGTTGTCAAAAAGTCGGCATTGAGCGATTTTGCAAATGCCAAGACGCGCGGCATTGTTGCCATAAAACTTGACGGCGGCGACAAGCTTGTGAGCGCAATCCTTACCAAAGGCAACGATGATGTGTTTTTTGTTTCACGCAGAGGCAAAGCGCTCCGCATTTCCGAAAATGACGTGCGCCCGATGGGACGTGCAAGTCGTGGCACACGCGGCATGAAGCTTGCAGAGGGCGACGAAATTGCTGCCGCCGTTCGCGCAGAGCAGGGCAAGAGTATTTTGCTCGTTACAGAGAAAGGCTTTGGTAAACGCGTAAATCCCGACGATTTCCGCTCGCATGGGCGTGGCACAGGCGGACAGCGGTGCTACGGCAACACAGAATCGCGCGGTGAAATAATCGGTGCGCTCTCTGTTGCAGACAAAGACGAAGTGCTATGCATTACAAGTCAGGGAAAAACGCTTCGTGTTGCCGCGTGCGACATAAAAGAGCAAGGTGTGGCTTCTACAGGTGTTACTGTTGTAAACGTTGACGCACCCGATTATCTTGTAGGCATCGATAAAGTTGCCGATGAAGACGAAAAACACGATACTAAACCTGTTTGATAATGAAGTTATCAAACAGGTTGCAAGTTTTAACTTGTTAAAGTATCACGCGTTAAAACAACGTATTTCAAAGTAGCCTGTTCTGAAACTGATGTTTCCGAACAGGTTTACCGATGACAAGGTGGTACAATGATGTTGTTGCCAGTAGCGAGCAGGCAAATGCCTGTATACAATACTGATGACAAGTAGTAATATGTATTTCTTTATATTATAAAAAAATATGTAAAATTTTCAAAAAAAGATGAATTTTTTTTCATTTTTTTGCTGACAAAATAATGACTTTGCCATATAATATGGCACGGAAACAACTGACGATTTATTTTTAGCATACCAGTTGGGGTGGTCATCAGGCAGGAGACCGAATTGCATTATGCAGTTCGGTCTCTTTTTTATGATGATAGAAAAGTGTTAAAGAGGAAAAATATACCATATCTGTATTTAGCGTGACTGATAGTATAAAGATATGCCATGTTTAATGCGCTTGCAGAGTGACATGTTTCACGTGAAACCATAACATATTGTGCAGTTTTCCAGTTGTTATGATTGCATTTTTGTTCTGCGAATCGCGCGATAAAGGTAAAGAGACGTGGTTTTGCAGAGCGATAAAAGTAGTGTGTTTCACGTGAAACAGTTATCCATAGAAATATCATACATTGATAAGTATCATTATACTTTTCTCCATGCAAAGGGGCAGTTGTAGTTTCTTAAAAATAAACGAACCGTGATGCAGCAGCTTCAGAGTATATGCTGCTTGCATAAGCAATTAATAAAATAATTTCCTTGCGTTCGCATCATGAAATGGTACAGCAAATACTTTTTTTAAAATCAACAATATCTCGTTTCTAAAGTAAATCTTTTCCACAAATTATTCACGCTGTGAATAAAAACTCTCCAAAAGTATTACAGTCGGCTTTCATACTTTTTTTGTGATGCAGCTTTGCAACGAAGTTTCGAGCGGCATCGGAGTATTCGCCTGTCGCGTAAGCAACGAATCAAATGATTTTCTTACAAAACAAGCCAAAGGTTCATTTGCTAATCATGTGAACGACTAATAAAATAGTTTCTTCACAGGTCGCATGAAATGATACATAAAATCCTCTGTACAAAGCAATTGTTCTTGCCACTGCATTGAATGTAAATGAAATATCATTTTATACTGTCTATATAAATTGAATGTTAAAAAATGTCATTAAAATGGTGTAGTGCTTTTAACTTCGAGTTTACTTAAAGCTATATTGTGGTTTGTTCCGTAAACTCGCGTATCTACGTGTGTGCGTGCATTTCGTGCAACTGCATACTAATTCAACAGCCCTTGAAACTGATATTTCACTCGTCGTTGCGTTTTAGAGAGCACCAATCTCGCTGCTCTATGACGAGCTTAATGATTTTGCAAAGCGATGAAAAATACACTGTTTCACGTGAAACAATATGTGAACAGTGTGTCGTTTCCTGGCAAATACGGTTGCGTTTTTTTATGAGTTTTCCACAGGTTTTCAACAAAGTGGATAACTAACGAACGGTTGTTTGTTTATCGATAATTATACCTTGCGCCATGTGGTGATGCATGTGGTTATCTTTTGGTCAAAGGTTAAAGTTTCGCTCCATGCCGGTCATAAGTGCGACTACCTTCTGCCCCACGTGCAAGCGCCGCTGCGTCCGCTTCCGTAATGTCGGCAACCTCGCCCGCGCACTCAATGACTGGGACAATCGGCTTTGCGATGTAGTCATTCCCAATCTCAAACTGCCGCAGAATCTGCTCATTGTGGTTCATGCCGAACGCGCGGCTTTTCACCAGCACCCACCCCGCCCGTACTTGTGGAACGGGAATGTCGGTCAATGTGATGTCTTTCGCCTCGGTGGGCTTTATCAATACGACTGCGTTCATTATTTGTGACATAGAGCCTTTTACAGCAAGCCATGCGGGAATGGAAGAACGCACTTTTTTGTAACCTATGAGATTTGATTTATGGGCGTTCCCCGCCTGTCGGCGGGTCGGGCTACTACAGGTTCCGCTATCGCTACATTGCCTACACTTCGCTTCGGCAACGGCTACGCCGCCTTCCATATCCCTAACGTTTGGCTTATCAAAAATACTCTTTCCGAATGAGTCAATTTTCATTATATTTTAAACATAAAACAGAGACCGCGCAAAGAAGCTAAATTTGGCAAAGGCAAGCAAAATCGAAATAGAAGGCAGTTCAATTTCTGTCGTCAAAAATCAGTGCGAAGATTATGTAAGCCTTACCGATATAGCGAAATTCAAGAATACGGAAAATACAGGGCAGGTCATCTCTCACTGGCTCAGCACTCGCTTTGCTATCGACTTTCTTGGCACTTGGGAGCAGATAAACAATCCAGATTTTAATCTTACGGAATTCAGTAACATTAGATTCAACGCGGGAAGCAACGGCTATGTGCTTTCGGCGAAACAGAGGATTAAACGCACGAACACCATTGGTATTATTTCAAGTGCGGGTCGTTACGGCGGCACTTATGCGCACAAGGACATTGCGTTTGAATTCGGCTCGTGGCTCAGTTATGAGTTCAAATATTATCTGATTCGGGAATATCAGCGGCTAAAGGACGAAGAACAAGCTCAATTCGGTTGAAGCGCAAAGCGCGAACTTGCCAAAAGCAACTACCATATTTACACCGATACGATAAAGCAAAAACTGATTCTGCCCGAACTTACTCCACAACGAAAGTCGTTCGTATATGCGGATGAAACCGATATGCCCAATGTCGCTATATTCGGAATGACCGCTCGCGAATGGCTCGAAGCAAATCCCGACCTAAAAGAAAATATTCGAGACTATGCCACGATAAACCAGCTACTTTGCCTAAGCAATATGGAAAACTTGAATGCTGTGTTCATCAACGACGGCTTACCGCAAAGTGAACGGTTTGAAAAACTGGACGTACTTGCCATTCAGCAGATGCGCGTGTTGGAGAATGTTACGGACAGGAAATTGCTCACGAAATAAAAGTCGTTTTTGTATTTTCTGCTATGAATTTTTATACGCTACATATCGACTTGAATCAGTTTATCAAAACTGTTCAATATGAATTCCTGCTTTATCTGCTGAATGAAAGCCCTGTCGCTAATAAGCCTGTGGAGTATAACTGCGATGCCGCCGATGTCGAGCTTTCGCAGAGCCTTTTTTGTAAGGCCTGCATTATCTGTCAATGCACCGATACTTGCACCAATTGCCACAACAAGTATATTACTTGCACTTGCAATAACATTTGAGTAATCAAGTATCTTTCTTGTTCTGACTTCGAATAGTTTTTTGTCGCCGTCTTTTTCGGGATTGAAAGTCATACGATGAATCATTGCAATCAGAAGATTTATGGCTGCTGCCCATGTTGCTTGTTTACTGATTGTCAGAATATTTGACATATCAAGTCCGTATTCTGCAAGTTCTGATGCAAATTTTGGGTCAAGAGTTGAAATAACAGGCAATGGCAGACTTTCTATAGAGTTCACATCAGAAAGTAAGTGAACACCTTCTTTTGCTAGGGATGTTCCAACTATTATTTTCCCTTTCAAACCTTCATTAACTAATTTGTCAAAAGTATAACTAAGAACCTTTCCTGTATCAGCGCGCATTTTCATAAAGTCTCCACCACTCTTTGTTGATAAGATATGGAATGACTGCATATTCCAACCTGTAAGCGTACTTGTTGCAATATTTGCTGTACCAAAAATCCAACCAAGAATAGGGTCATGCCCAATTGCTCCCACGCGATGTTTTAGGCTGCCCACACTTCTAAACGGTGTAATGTCTTTAAAGTTTCCGCTCCCTTTTGTTGTGTCAAATGGAGCAGGATGTAAAATAATCTCGTCTATAGTGGGGTTGTATAACTTATGATGTCGTGTCTCGAAGCCCGCCTCCTTGCGTTTTTTTAAATCATGAGGGTCAAAAGTTTTCTTGCCAATAGTATTGTTGGCTTCTTCTTCATTCCCCTTTCGTTCTTTAAAATCAGTCAGAACATACTGACGCACACATTGCAAGGCAGTGGCGAAGAAAAGAAACGCAACATCTTTTCCACTCAATTTAGTCTGCGCTTCAAATTCTTCATCGAGATTTTTCAAAATTATGGGCGCATTATGAGCCACCTCCGCTACACGGAGGCTTTCTGTCGCAATTTTCTCCCCTTGGGAAATAACCTCCTTCGCACCAGAGCGTACTTTTGCCCGTTTTGCTTCCAATTCTTCCAATCGTGATATAATTTTTTCCCTCCCTAATCGCGTAGTGAAGCAAGGCGGTCTCTGTATTCGGCGACATTCTCCAACCGTTGTTTGTATTCAGAAGAATTATTCTGCGCGATAATATCTTCAAGTTCCCGTATGGTTTTGGCACTTGTCTCACCAATATTGCCAACGACGCAATATATTTTTCCTCTTTACAAAAATGCCTGGATAATCTGAATCCGAAGCATCGCATGTTTCATCAACCATGAACAAGACTTTCTTTTTCTGCTCCAAATAATTTGAAGTATATAAGCCATACGCAATAAATGTTTCCGCTGAAGCCCGCGCATACAAGACGACCTTCGCGTTGTTTCCTCGTCGATTCCGCTCGATGCGCCCGTGATGAATGCGGTTCTGTCTTTTATTTAGTTCACTACCGCGCTAAGAGTAACATGCTGACCGCCGCAATTCGGACAGCGGACGGTGCTTTTGTAGTCATCGGCGGTGACGGAAACGGCGAGCGCGGAATGTTTCGGACTAGGGGCATCAGAGGTCTTGATGGGTTGCGGAGGTAAAATCCTTTTGAGAAGCCCGCGCCGTTTTTCGACAGGGATTTCGTTTGAGAAGAATGTATGGTTGCAATCCGTGCAGAAGCACTGGTATTTCGTAGCGAACATCGGTCTGCGCTCCCATGCCATTATACACCCGCATTTCGGATTTTGGAACGCTTGCGGAGCATATTATTTTCGCATACATTCGATCATGGTGTTTTCGGCGTTCATCTTTATACATACCAATTTCATGTTTACGGTAATTGTCTGCGTAGCTTATTTCCCTCTTGTGTTTTTTCAATAATGCTTCTAATTTCCCTAGAAAGCATACCATACGCCGCATCAAAAAGTGCACCGTCCCCCCTTTCCGATGTAGGATATTTTTCCCAGTACATATCTTGAGATTTGTTTATTATGTCCGAGACATAATCCGTTTCTTTGTTCATATCATTCATGGGATTCGTTTTTGCATATTCTGCTAATACATTCTGTACAATTTGTAAGAATCCAGTTCCTTTTTCAAACGACATAGAAATTTCCCTCCTGTTATTTGAACTTTACTTTTAGAGTCATTTTGCCATTAGAGCCGAGCAAGGCATTCAGCGGAACACCATCAAAGGTTGCACCGAAATTCATACCGACCTTGTTATCGACCGTAATCTCCATGCTATCAACGCCGTTTTCTTTACCAGTTTTTATAAGCTCTTCTGCGAGTTCTTTTTGTGCGCTTATAATGTCTTTTCGTGACAAAAGCGAAACTAATCCCTCCACAGTAGCTATCCCAATTCCGACGGGCGGAATAAGCATACCTATAGTAGCCATAAAAGAGGATAGGTATTTGCTTGCTTCTTCTCGGCCTTCTGCCGTTGTCAGATCGTAATTCATTTGTATTCTCCGCGTTTATATTTGCCAAATCGCCTGCAACGATAATCCAATCTGCGTTGTTTTATAGGAGCTTAGGTTTCAGAAAACCACTCCTCTTTAAAATCTTTTTTCCGCTCAAGCTTGTATTTATCGGCCTGTAATTGCATATAATGTAATTTATAACCTTCATACCACGGTTTTAAAATACTCGGAATATTTCCTTTAGTTTCGCTCATAAAATATGAACCAAGAATCACCGCAGATATAGATTCTTCTGGCAACTGCACGTCTTTATATTCACCGCCAATGGAATCAGGAGAACCATATACTACAGATCGAACCTCCTTTTCGTATTCCCAGCACAGAGACTTATGATATATTGCCTGTACTATATCTTTATCAGAATCCTGTGCAGAAAAACTTCTATAGACAATACTATCAGAGTACTCAACGTGCGAAAAGATTTCTATTTGCCTTTCATTTATCTCGTTTAGCTTTTTCATATCATATTCTACGACAAATCCTTTGTGGCTAGATGCATAGTGCGACCACATTAGAATGTCATTATCGGTTTCTGTTAAGGAGCAGACAAGAACCTCTTTCATCTCTGTTTCACGAACAGATGTTATTGATTGATTCAGATTCGCCGCTATATAACAGTCATATGGGTCATTGAATGACATCGGTGTTCTATACCGTAAGGTTTTATTTATAATTGGTGCAAACATTTTGTCTGGACAGCAATCAAATGAGTAATACTTATACAGTTTTTCGCCTTTATATTCTCTAGTGTATCCTGAAAATATAACAAGCTCCTTTTCAGACTTGTATTTTTGCCATTTATTTTGTAATATGGACTTTTGAAAGTTTCTCATAAAAAGCAAATAAATTTACGAGTAAACTTTATTACAAATATAATACAGTGCTCCAAAAGGTTTTGTCAAGCCTTTTCGTGGAGAATTTTTATGGATGTAGGCAGTAAAAAATAATTCCCCATAAAAAAGGTTTCCAACCATCTGTTATAATGGAATTACCATAAGACCAAAAAACAGGAGGAAGGAAACCTATGGAAAGTTTAGCATGAAAGGAGAGAAAAGAAAACCACTGCTTTGACTATAATAAAAGGCTGCTTTTGGAGGGCTACCTTTTTGGAAAGACAGGGTTTCCGAAAATTACCAGCAGGACACGGCTTGCTGCTATATTCAACTGCGACAGAAAGACAATCTACAACGAGCTGGTACGAGGAACTGTTGAACACACAAGAAGCGACCTCACTACGGTATATGAGTACAACGCCGAGTATGCGCAGAACATTGCGGACGAGCGGAACACGAACCGCGGGTGCGTGCCGAAAATCATGCTCGACACTGCCCTGTCACGCGAGCTGAAACGGTATATTGTGGACAAGGGCTACAGCCCTTATGCCGCAGTCGCTGAACTGGACAAAAACGGATGGCCGAGCGAGACACGTGCCGTAGAAAAGACGGTGTACAACTGGGTGAATGGAGGACTGATTCACGGCGTGGAACGCACCGACCTGCCGAACAAAGGCGTAAAGTACCGTGAAAAAGGCTCATCAAGACGGTACAGCAGGGCAAAATGTGCGGAACACAGCATCGACAACCGACCGAAGGAAGCAGATGACAGGAACAACTTCGGGCACTGGGATTCGCGGCGTAGCTTCAAGCGGCTTGACACCGTTAAGGGAGGAAAGGACACATCCACGCAATGCCTGTTTACGATGACGGAGCGGAAAAGCCGCAACGAGATTGCGAGAAAGATGCCTGATGCCAAAGGAGAAAGTACCGTAGCGGTTCTTGATAGAATTGAGAGGGAAATCGGAAGCAAGGAATTCCGCAGGACATTCATAACGCTGACCTGCGACGGAGGTTCGGAATTCATGGACATCGCGGGTATCGAAAGAAGCTGCATCGACGGCAAGCCGAGAACAAAACTTTTCTTCGCGCACCCGTACATGGCATGTGAGCGGGGAACAAACGAAAGGCACAACAGAATCCTGCGAAGGTTCTTCCCGAAAGGGTGTGACTTCTCAAAGATTTCCGAAGAGGAAGTTTCACGGGCGGAAAGCTGGATGAACAATTATCCGAGACGGATTCACGGCGGGAAAACTCCCGCCGTGATATATAAAGCTTGTTGTAAGGTCTGACAGAAAAATGGGGAATTACTCTTTACAAATTACCGAGAATTTTTATGGAACGACAAAGATTAACCAACTCTGAGCAGATTGAAATGATTAACAAAATGCATGAATATCTTCAAATTTTTCGGAAACTGGCAAACTACAGTTCGGAAGAATTGGGAGAAGAAATAGGGGTATCTCGTTCTACCATGATTAATTTTGAACGAAATGTTCCCAATATCAGAATGAGCAAAGCGCAATATATTGCCTTAAAAACCGTGCTTGAATACAGAGCGAATGAGTTAAAGGAAAAAGGAGGTGACGATTCGCTTGAAAAAGCAATAGAATTGGTTTTTTATAATGCTGACTATGACAATAATAAATCTTCGATAAAGCAAACTTTAGTAACAGCGGGGGCTATATGCGGCGTTAGCGGAGGAATGGCGGTCAGTACATTATTGGGAACGGTTCTTGGAGGGGTTGTTCCTTTTGTAGGTGTCGGAATTACGATTGGAACTGTTGCGGGCATATTGAATGGAATAAGAGTAAAACAACATGACAAATAAAAAACCGCCTATACAGGTGGCTTCAAGAAAATTTGGATGGGCAGCGTATGCGTCGCTACGTGCCGCGTACTGCAAGGAAATTATTGAACAGTGCGCTTTGCGCACGGCATATCCATCATATCAGGTTCCCTTGCGGGAGCGCAGGGTGCCTTTCCTGCTTGTCAAATTTACTTTATGATACGGCGGTCGGGGCGATTTGTCAAACGGGATTTTTTTCAGCCACAAGCTGCCCGCTCTTGCAATATTAGAACTATACGAAAATGTGAAATCTGGAATGCTATTTTCTGATAAGGAATATAATGAAATTTTCAACAAAATAATTTTATAAAACATATACAAGTATAGTCAACAAATATTTCTCAAAATTTAAAAATTTGTTTTTTAAAATTTTTCTCAGGAGAATCTGATTTTTAGTTGTTGGCTTCGAGATCGATATTCAAAAGACTGCGTGGAGATAAGAATACTCAAAGTTATGACACTGTGTTTTATTATCACATTGCAGCAGATATAATAAAAGAACTAAAAGTTTTAGAATATGAAAATCCTAAATTTGATGATGTACATAAAATTATGGAAGATAGTTATGCTAAGAAAAAGCGTAAATTACACTATTATGATGTTGCATCAGCTAGAATTGAGTTTTTTTAGCTACTATTGGAAAATTTCCATTACAAGCCGAGGTTTATAAAAAATCAAAAAGAACTTGAGAATATTTTTAAAGATTTTTAACTGAAAATGCAGGGAAGAATTCAAAATACTACAAGTATTCGTACACGCACCAAAATTCCGACCAGCCGCTTTCTGAGTCTGTTCCAAAGCAGATAGTTTATGGCGACAGGATAAAACTGCGGAACAAGGATAAAACCGTCTACAATGCTTTTATTCTTCCGCATGATGGTTATGAGGAAAAATCGGTAGGCTTTGCATTCGCTGACTGGAAAGAAAAAGCTGAACTGCTCTATTTGCCGTACAACTGCATTCAGGAAGTTTTTGTAGACACGCGGGATTTGATGTATGACCATGCAACGGCAACGGAAAAAGAACTGGCGGAACTTGCAAGAATTATTGAAGAAGGCTGTGAACTGAGCATTCCCTGTTTGGAAGAGAATGTGTAACGGAGATGTTTTTATCGGGGGGCGTTGCGGGGGTGCGGTTCAGGCATAGCCTTCACCGAGACTTGCTAAAAACTCGCCTCGCGAGTTTTTGCCCTGCTACGCAGTGCCGCTCCCTACCTCGCAGCGGGGCAGCGTAAGACCGCGTAGCGGGCTGGAGCGAGGGGAAACACACGACAAGCACGCAAGGGCGCAGCTTGCTGGAAACTTCGTTACGAAAACAGGCGGATTTCCCCCTTCCCAAATTCACTGTATCTCCATCAGACAGTAGTTCCGCTTGCCCGCGCTGTACAAAAGGAACGAGAGCGAATAGAATGGAATTCTTCCCACTCCACGCGGATTTGCGGTGTGTCTGCCGTGTCGAACTCGGCGTTGCAGGTGCGCTGCTCAATCGCTACTGGCTTGACGCAGGCGATGATGTCGCCTCGCCAGACCACATTACCCACAATGCAACCGCGCACGACATGCTAATAGCACGACTATGCGCAACGCGAAATCTGCCATGCATAAATTATATTGGACTTTTTTGCACCATTTTTGTAAAATAAAAAACGCTAGTTTCGGAGGTTCCTATGAAAAAATTATATGCTGCTGTTTTTGCGGTGCTCACACTTTCCTGTGTGTTTGCAAAAGAAAATCCAAATGCTGCTTCGTACAAAACGCATGAAACAACAGACAAAACGGCTCCCGTCGTGTATTTTACAAAAAATATTTCCGCAGATTCTCTTGTGGCAATTTACCGCGTGCTCGGGTGGAATCCGCAAGGAAAAGTCGGCGTAAAAATCAGCACGGGCGAGCCGCCTGCGAGCAACTATTTGCGCGCAGAACTTATCTCAAAACTTATTACGTCGGTAAACGGCACGATTGTCGAGTGCAACACAGCTTACGGTGGAAGACGCGCCGCGAACGCTGCACACAAGCAAGTGGCAAAAGATCATTTTCCCGGTCTGCCGTTTGATTTGCTCGACGAGAACGGCACAATGACGCTGCAAGTAAAAGGTGGCAGCCGTCTCAAAGAAAACTATGTCGGTGCGAATTTTAAAAACTACGGCTCGTACATCATTTTGTCGCATTTTAAAGGGCACGCAATGGCAGGTTTTGGCGGGGCAATAAAAAACGTGTCGATTGGTTTTGGTAGCGGCACGGCTACTGGCAAATCAGGCAAAGCGTGGATTCATTCGGGCGGAAAAAGTTTGACAAATCCGTGGGGCGGCGAGCAAAATGCGTTTCTTGAAGCGATGGCGGAGGCGACGAAAAGCGTTTCCGACTACATGGGAAACGGCAAAAACATCGTATACATAAGCGTGCTCAATCGCTTGAGCGTTGACTGCGACTGCGCGGGAAATCCTGCAGAACCAGACATGCACGATATAGGCATTATCGCTTCGACAGACCCGCTCGCTGTTGACCAAGCGGGAATCGATTTAGTGTACAGCGCGACTGATTCAGGCTCGCTCATTACGCGCATTGAAAGCCGCAACGGATTGCATACGCTTGACCATGCGGAAAAAATTGGACTCGGCAAACGCAACTATCAGCTTGTAACGATTGAATAAAAGCGCGCTCAAAGGCAAAGCTCGCTTTGAGCGATGCCTGTAGTAAACGCCCGCGAATAAGCATACCGATGACAAGACTGACGAGCTCGTTGGCTACAGCAACAAGTCAGTTGGCGATAGTTTTATATGGCGCGTCCGCGCTCCGTGCGCTTGTTGTGTGGGCAGGCGCATCCACTCCGCGCGGTCGGGCTGCTACAGGTTGCGGCTTATGCCTCCAGCCACCGCAGTGTGCGCGCCGTTAACGGCGCGCACACTGCGGTGGCCGCTTCGCGCCTTTCGCATCCCTCGCGCAATGTTGTGCAATCTCCATAAAACCGCAGAAACTGTTGTGCGAGCGTGGTAAGGTAGCGTCACGCTGACAGTAATTATATCGTATGCATAGTAACCGCCTGACAACCGTATGAGCAAAGCGGGTATTTGTCTCGTGCATTGTATCTTGCAAAAATTCTATTGTACAAGCTTGCCTGCTTTGCTGTATATTGTAGTATGAGTTTTCATCAAACAAGGAGCGCTTAAAATGCGCACTGAAATGGCGTGCGCATTTTAACTTCGAGTTTTCTTGCGAAAACTCGCTTATGTACGTGTACGCTCACGCGCACCAAATGCATATGTTCGGAAATTGATATTTCCTCACCTATGCATTTTTAAGGAGTGTTTAAAATACACGCTACAATGGCGCGTGTATTTTAACATGCAGTTTGCTTGCGCAAACTTGCTTATTATTTGCGCGTTCTCATTTCATTGCGAACGCGCAGTTTTGAACAGCTCCGATTTTGAAAAATCGTTCACTGTTCAAAATTAAAGAAGTTTAAAAACGCCGCTAAAATGGCGCGGCGTTTTTAACGTGCAGTTTTCTTGAAACTGCGGAACATGTGCCCATTTTTTGTGTTAGCAAAAAATGGGGGAAAGTCCTCCAGCGTTCATGCTGGAGGACTGACGTGCACTCCGTGCAACTGCGCACCACATGCATGCGCTTGCAAGTTGAAACTTGCTCGCTTATGCATTTTTAAGGAGTATTATAAATGAATCAAAAATCATTTTTTATGGCTGCGGTAATTGCCGCAAGCACCTGCGCTGCCGTTTTTGCGCAAAATGCGGCGGGCAGTTCACGTGGCGACAAGGGCAAATCGCTCGTCGTATATTTTTCACGTGTTGACGAAAATTATTCTGTCGGCACAATCACGGAAGGCAACACGGCAATTCTTGCCAAGATGATTGCAGCGAAAACGGGCGCAGATGTGTTTGAAATTGTGCCGGAAAAAGCGTACCCAAAACAGTATCGTGCGTGCACTGATATTGCAAAGCAAGAGCAGCGCGACAAAGCGCGCCCTGCATACAAAGGCGACATCGATGTAAGCAGCTACGACACGATTTACATAGGCTATCCCATTTGGTGGGGTGACATGCCGATGATTGTTTATACGTTTCTTGAAAAACACGATATGAATGGCAAGACAATCATTCCGTTTTGCACGCACGAAGGCAGCGGATTGAGTGGCACTGACAACACGCTCCGACGACAATACAAAACGGCGACGGTCAAAGAGGCGCTTGCAATGCGTGGCTCTACGGCGCAAAATAGAAGGGGCGAGGCAGAAAAAGCTATTGACGAGTGGCTGAAAAAATAGAATTGTAAAAGGAAGCGATTTATGGAATATGCAAAGTTAGGTGATTCAGGGATAGAAATTTCAAAGCTCTGTGTCGGCTGCATGAGTTTTGGAAAACCGTCAGCAGATTTTCATCAGTGGACGCTGAATGAAGCACAGACGCAAGAACTTGTCAAAAAAGCACTAGATTTGGGAATCAATTTTTTTGACACGGCAAATGTGTATTCACACGGCACAAGTGAAGAATATTTATGCAAAGCATTAAAAAATCTCGGTGTTGTGCGAAACAGTGTAGTGCTTGCAAGCAAAGTCTATTTCAATGACGGGCACCTTTCAGCTTCTGCAATTGCACGAGAAATCGATGGAACGCTTTCGCGGCTCGGCACTGACTATCTTGATTTGTACATCATCCATCGTTTTGACAAAGACACACCTGTTGAAGAGACAATGGAGGCGCTGCACAAACTTGTTGTGACGGGCAAAGTGCGCGCGCTCGGTGCTTCGGCAATGTACGGTTATCAGTTTGCAAAAATGCAGACGGCGGCAGAGAAAAACGGCTGGACAAAATTTGTTTCCATGCAGAATCACTACAACTTGCTGTATCGCGAAGATGAACGTGAGCTAATTCCGATTTGCAGGGAGGCGGGTGTTGCGCTCACGCCGTACAGTCCGCTTGCCGCAGGGCGTTTGAGCCGCAGCGAATGGCATGCAGATACAGCGCGCAGCAAGACGGACAAGACTGCAATCGGAAAATACGACAGCACAATGGAGCAGGATGCACAGATTGTGGCGCGAGTGTCGGAGCTTGCCGCGCAGAAACAGTGCACGATGACGCAGGTAGCACTTGCCTGGCATTTTGCAAAAGGAATCACGAGCACGCTCATCGGTGCGACAAAGGCACGTTATTTTGACGACGCGGCGGGCGCGTTTAATGTGAGCTTGAGCAACGAAGATATTGCATATCTTGAAGAATTGTATGTGCCGCACAAAGTTGTAGGCGCGCTGTAGAAAGCAACTGCAAAAGTTTTACCAATTCTTTGCTTCGGCAGTTGCCCAGTCCACAATTTCTGCAAGTTGCGCCTTGTTTTTTTTGAGGTATGCCAATCGGTAGTGCGCGGTCGCCGCTTCATCGACGATGGGCACAGTTTTGCAGTCATTGCGTTCAATATGAAGCGTGCTCCCGAGCTCTGTCACAAACGTAAGCGGTTTTTGTGATTTAATTACATTTGTGTAGACCATAAAGTCGCTGTATTCGATATATGTTGCGTCGGAAATCTGCTCACGGTGGAGCTTGTGCCAAAAGCCTATTCCCGTGTATTCGTGAATTTCTTTTCCTGCAAGGTCTGCAAACCTGATTTCAGTTTTTTGAGCGAGCGGGTCAGAAAGCGGAATCTGCATAAAGAGCTGCTCATCCATAAACGGCACCGTTTCAATCTGTTCGGAGTCGATGTATTTGCGTACAATGGCAAGTTCGATTTTTTCAGAAAGCAAGAGCGAGGTGATTTCGTCTTCGTCGGGCATAGATGACGTGACTTTGATTTTGGGGCAGATTGTGATTAATTCTGCATGGAGCTTCCATTGCGGCGCAGGAGCGCAGGTAGCAATGCGAATAGGGCACGACTCGTTTTTAAACGCGTTGATTTTTTGCATGAGCGCGTCTACATCATCAAGCACGATTTTTGCCTGTTCTACGACGAGCGCGCCTGCTTCGTTCAACGTCATTTTGTTTTTCTTACGGTCAAAAAACACGACGCCAAACTCATCTTCAAGCCGCTGAATTGAACGACTGAGCGCAGGCTGCGAGATAAACAGTTTTT
This sequence comes from Treponema sp., assembly GCA_017940005.1. Taxonomy (GTDB): domain Bacteria; phylum Spirochaetota; class Spirochaetia; order Treponematales; family Treponemataceae; genus Treponema_D. Next base: position 140,821 of record JAGAZO010000009.1, on the reverse strand, counting down.
CCGCCGCGCGCGAAAGTACTTTTTCTTCGGCAATCGTAACGAGCTGGCGCAGTTGAATCAACTCCATGAAGCGAGTATAGCATGAATGTTCAAAATGCGCTAGTTGCATACTGCCTTGCAAAATTTCTATTGTACAAATATCACTGCGTTTCTTTATACTAATACAAGCACCGACAACGTTGCGGTGCGAATCCTCCGCGCGAGTAAATCTTATTGCAGGGAGCGCATATGAAAACAAAAGCAATGTTTGTTGCGGCAGTCGCGGTGCTGGCAGTTGGCGGTGTGGCGTTCACAAAATCAACAGGAGCGAAAAAGATGAAAAAAACGACAGTCACAGCAAAGAATATTGAGAACTACACGAAAAAATCGATGTTCCCCACAGGCGTGCCCAACAACGGCTTTGCGCAGTATTTTTCAGGCAAAAGTTTTCTTGCCATGCTCAACAGCGAGGACGCTTTCATTGCGAACGTCACTTTTGAGCCAGGCTGCGTGAACAACTGGCATGTGCACCACGGCGAAGCGCAGATTCTTGTTGGCGTTGGCGGACGCGGCTGGGTGCAGTTTGATGGACAAGATGCACTTCCGATTAACGAGGGCGATGTGGTGCGCGTTCCGCCAGAAGTAAAGCACTGGCATGGTGCTGCAAAAGACAGCTGGTTTTCGCACTTGTCAATCAGCGTAAAAAGCGGAAGCGGCGGAGCGGCTGGTACAGACTGGCTTGAAGCGGTGGACAGAAGTGAATACGACAAGTTGCGGTAAAGGCGTTTGCGACAGCGATGCATATAAATAAAAATGGAGTATGAAGATGGCAAACTATTTCGGAAAAGATGTTTTTAAACTGGGCTTTGGCTTAATGCGCCTACCGAAAAACGCTGACGGCAGCATTGACATTCCCCACACAAGCGCAATGGTAGATAAATTCATTGCAGCGGGCGGAACGTATTTTGACACAGCGTATGTGTACGACAACGGCGAATCAGAGAAAGCGGCAAAGGCGGCGCTTGTTGACCGCTATCCGCGTGACTCGTTTACGCTGTGCACAAAACTGTGCGCGTGGCTTCAATGCCTGACGAAGCAAGCGCGCAGCAGCAGTTCTACACGAGCTTGGAGCGTACTGGAGCAGGGTATTTTGATTACTATCTGCTTCATGCGTTGCAGCGCAACAACTACAAAAAATACGATGAGTACCACATCTGGGATTTTGTGAAAGCGCAAAAAGAAAAAGGGCTGATTAGATATTACGGCTTTTCGTTTCATGCAGACCCCGCGCTTTTGGAAGAACTTTTAACTGCGCACCCAGATGTTGATTTTATTCAGCTGCAGCTCAATTATGCCGATTGGGATAATCCGGGAGTAGCGTCGCGCGAATGCTACGAAATTGCGCGTGCGCACGGCGTTTCGATTACGGTGATGGAGCCGGTGAAGGGCGGTGCGCTCGCGAATCCTGCTGACAAAGTGCAGCGCATTTTCAAGGCGGCGAATCCTGACGCATCGTTTGCGTCGTGGGCAATTCGCTATGTTGCGGGCATGGACGGCGTTATTACCGTGCTTTCGGGAATGTCGAATATAGCGCAGATGAATGACAACCTTTCGTACATGAAAAATTTTGCGCCGCTCACGGCAGACGAGCAGGCCGTTATCCGAAAAGCACAGGAAGCTTTGCAAGAAGACAAGTCCATCGCTTGTACCGCGTGCCACTACTGTACTGACGGCTGCCCCGTGCGCATTCCAATCCCTGAAATTTTTGCAGTGAAGAATGACCAAGACAGAAGCAAACGATGGGACGGCGGCAAACTGTACTACCATGTTGTCACGGCGACAAACGGCAAAGCGTCTGATTGTGTGGAATGCGGTCAGTGCGAGTCGTCCTGTCCGCAACATCTGCCGATTATCTCACTTTTGAAAGAGTGCGTGTCAATGGAGTAAGTGCAAAAATTTACCGCATGCAGTATAATAAGTGCAGTTTGATAAGTCGTGTGCAGTCATGCAGTGCACTCATCGAGGTGAAAGGATGAATACAAGGAAACATGCATTGATTTTGTGTGTCGCGCTGTGTGTTGCAGTAGCGTGTGCGGCAGGGAGCACTGCCGCCGCTCAAACAAAGAATATTCATTCCGCTGCACAGCAAAAACACAAGGAGCTTTCTGTGAAGTTACATATTCGCGTGAACGGCACAACGCTTACGGCGACGCTCTACGACAATTCGTCGAGCCGCGCGCTTGTGGAGCTTTTGCAAAAAGGGGCGGTCACTATCGACATGCATGACTACGGTAACTTTGAAAAAGTGGGGGAGCTGCCAGTAAGCCTTCCGCGCAACGACACGCCGACCGACACAGATGCGGGCGACATAATTTTGTATTTGGGCAAGCGATTTGTCATTTACTACGATAAAAACTCGTGGAACTTTACGCCGCTTGGCAAAGTGGACGGCGTAACAAAAGCGGAACTAAAACGGATTCTTGGCGCGGGCAACGTAACGGCGGTGCTTTCTCTGGCAGAGTAGCCTGCAAAAAATTTGAAGCGCACGCCGCTTTAGTAATTACCAGTATCCGTACTTTTTTCTGCACGCGACTACACACGCAAACACCACAACACACGACGCGATTTCTGCCGCGCCACCGCTCAGCCAGATGCCGTCTACTTGCAAAAGGCGTGGCAAAATCAAAACGGCGGCAACTTGAAAAACGAGCGCGCGCAAAAACGATATGAGCGCGGAAACGAGCCCGTCATTGAGCGCCGTAAAAAAAGACGAACCGATGATATTGAAGCCCATGAGCAAGTAGGTGAACGAATACAACGTGAACGCGCGCCGTGTCATGGCAAAAAGTTCTGCATCATAATGTGCAAAGAGTTTCGCAAGCGGCGTAGCAAGCAACCACGCAGCTGCCGCAAGCACAACGCTGAATGCGCTGACAATCACGAGGTCTTTTTTGAACAAACCGCGAAGCTCTGCCGTATTCTGCGCTCCATAATGATAGCTCACAATAGGCGCGCTGCCAATGCCGTAGCCGAGAAACACTGCCGCAAAAATGAAGCTCACATACATAAGCGCGCCGTACGAAGCGATGCCGTTTTCGCCTGCAATGGTAATCAACTGAAAATTGTACAAGATGCTCACGGACGACATCGCAATGTTTGAAAGCAACTCCGAAGCGCCGTTCGTTGCTGTTTTTACCAGCGCGCGCATATCGAATGTTGTTTTTCCAAGCCGCAGCAAACTCTTGTTTGGCAGCAAAAAGTAGACAAGCGGAATGATGCCGCCAACTAATTGGCTGATGACCGTCGCTGCTGCCGCGCCAACAAGTCCCCATTTGAACACGATGATAAAAAGCGCATCGAGCGCAATGTTCGTACATCCAGCGGCAACAGTGAGCGTCAATCCCATCGTCGGCTTTTCTGCGGCAATCAAAAAAGTTTGAAACGCATTTTGTAAAATAAACGCCACGCCTGCACAGAGCAGAATGCGGGCATACAGCGTTGCATCGTGTAAAAGCTGTCCCTGCGCTCCGAGCAACAGCACGATTTTTCCCATGAGCAAAAATGCGGCGATGCACATCACTGTGCCTAATGCAGCGGTTACGTACACGAGAAGCGAGAAAACGCTGTTTGCCCGCGCGTTGTTTTTTTCGCCCAAAAGTACGGCAACAAACGCGCTGCCGCCGGTTCCCACCATGAATCCGAGCGAGCCAAAAAGCATGAGCGGCGGCATGACTAAATTGCTTGCAGCGAACGATGTCTTGCCTACAAAGTTCGATACAAAGATACCGTCTACGACGCTGTAGATAGAGGTGAAAATCATCATGATGATTGACGGCAGCGTAAAGCGCAAAAGCCGTCTATACGTAAAATGGTCTGAGAGTTGAATGGTCATACTATCTCCAAAACAGTGAGCAGTAGATTGTGTTAAGAGAAAAGAGCAGGAGAGATTTTTGCCTTTGAGAAAAATTTATTAAAGAAGTCGAAACGGGTCATCATGGCGGAACTCTAGCACACGCGATAAAAATGGTCAAGCGTGGTGAATGCATGTATTGACAACATACAAAAGCACTCCCTCTTTTGCCACGATTTTTTCTATTGAGTTGAGATGTTTCCGTCGATCAAAAAGCGACTTGTTTCCGACCACAATATCCACGCTCTTGCGCTTCATTCCGATGAGCGAGCAGTAGGCGGCGTTCGTCTGCTCGATGTTGTCGTAATTTTCATCGGGAACGATGATATAAAAGTCGTAGTCGCTCTGCGCGTTATAGTCGCCCCGCGCATACGAGCCGAAAAGATAAATCCTGAGCGGGTTGAGAGATTCCTTGAACTTGTTCGCAATGGTGGTGATTTCGCCGTTTACCATAGGAGTATTATAGCACAGAACGGCAGTTTTGTGGTGAAAATGTGCGGAGGATAGCGATTTTTTGTGTCAATAAGTTTAAAACTTAAAGCAAAAAGCCAGAAACTGTGATATAATACAAGCAGATTTCAAGACAAAGGAGGACAAGCGATGGAATACGCAACGGTTGAAGTAAAAGTTCCAAAAGCAATGCAGACTTATTTTTCTGACGATTATGTGATTGACTCTGGCGATGAGCTAAAACGAAACGCATTGCTTCTCTATCCTTATATTCATAAAAATGTGATTTCGCACGGTCGCGCTGCCGAAATCTTGGGAATAAAAAAGCTGGATTTAATTGATTTATATGATGAGATGGGCTTCCCGTATTTTGATATAGACATAGGCGAAGTTATACAGGACATGCAGAATTTCCGCGGGTTAAAGAAAGCTCTAGCATGATAGTAATTTCTGACACCACTCCGATAATTTCTCTTCTTAAAATCAATCGTTTGGATTTGTTTGAAAAACTGTTCGACACGGTTCAGATACCAAAAGGCGTTTTTGCTGAACTTATCGAAAATCCACGCTTTCAGGAAGAATCAAAAATCGTTCAGTCATGCAATTATATCAAAGTTGTGGAAGAAATTGATGAAGGTTATGTAACACTTCTCCGCCGTGCCACAGGTCTTGATTTGGGTAAAAGCGAAGCGATTTATCTTTCCGACAACGGCAAAGCCGATATGCTTTTGATGGACGAAGTTCGCGGAAGAGAAGTTGCAACCCAAATGGGAATCAAAACCATGGGAACTATCGGCATTCTAGGAATTGCGTACCAAGATTCAATTATCTCAAAAGAGGAAGTTAAAGGGGCTATTGAAATCTTGCGAGATGCAGGTCGGCATATTAGTGAACGGCTTTACGAACAGTTGTTGAATATGATTGAAAATAAAGGTTAAGTTTTCATAGTTCGTGCAGGCTCTTTGCGCTTTCGACATTTTCACCGCTCATACAAAAGCACCCCCTCTTTTGCGACGATTTTTTCTATTGAATTGAGTTTTTTTCGCCGCTCAAAAAGCGACTTGTTTCCGAAAACTTGTTCGCAATGGTGGTGATTTCGCCGTTTACCATAGGGGTAGTATAGCACAGAGCGGCGAGTTTGTGGGGAAATGTTGCTGGTAGACAGAGGTGAAAATCATCATGATGATTGACGGCAGCGTAAAGCGCAAAAGCCGTCTATACGTAAAATGGTCAAGCGTGGTGAATGCATGCCGCTACATGCAGCAGGCGGGTTTTAGGGCGGAGCCCTAGGAGAAGGGGGTGTCGGAGCAACGGAGGCAGCAAAGCTGCCAAAGTGCGCCGCAGGGGGAAGGCGTTCCCCCTACATAAAAAATACGTAGGTGCTTTGCAGAGCCGAAAAGTTTTGATAAAATACGCTATGCATTTTTACAAGAATTTTTAAGGGGAGTTCGTCATGGCAGAATTCAATGCATCTTTTGAAGAGACTGTTCAAACACTTCTTGAAGAAAAAAAATATTCCGCAATAAAAAATCTTGTTTCGCCTATGGCAGCGAGTGATGTTGCAGCGCTTTTTGAACGGCTTGATGAAAAGCAGGTTTTTGTTTTGTTCCGATTGCTTGCAAAAGAAAAAGCTGCTGACGTATTTGTGGAAATGGACAATGCTTTTCAAGAATTTTTGATACGTGGGTTTTCTGATACGGAGCTTAAAGAAATTCTTGATGAAATGTATGCGAACGATGCAGCAGATTTAGTTGAAGAAATGCCCGCAAATGTTGTCGACAGGATCTTGAAACAAATTAAGCCGACGATGCGTAAAGAAATCAATCATTTGTTGCAATTTCCTGAAAATTCTGCCGGCTCGATTATGTCGACAGAATACATTGCATTGCGTCCTGGAACGACTGTCGGTGAAGCGATTGCGCAGATTAGAAAAAGCGGTTTTGACAACAAGTCTTTTTACACATGCTACGTGACGCAAAACAAGCAGCTGCTCGGCAGGCTTTCTGTAAAAGATTTGCTGCTTGCAAAAGATGACGACATAAAAATCGACGAGCTGATGAAACCGAATGTCATCACGGTGAATACGCATGAAGATAAAGAAGAAGTTTCAAAGCTGCTTTCAAAATATAATTTCTATGCATTGCCTGTTGTAGACGGCGACAATCGGATGGTCGGCATTATTTCTTTTGACGACGCGCTTGAAGTTATGGAGGATGAGGCAACGGAAGACATTGAAATCATGGGTGGTATGACGCCGTCGGAAAAAACGTATTTGCGTTCAACACCGTTTGATTTATTTCGTCACCGTATTGCATGGCTTATGCTCCTTATGGTGAGCGCAACTTTTACGGGAATGATTATCACGGGGTTTGAAAGCGCGCTTGCGGCGCAAGTTGTGTTGACGGCGTTCATACCGATGCTCATGGATACTGGCGGCAACTCTGGTTCGCAGTCTTCTGTTACCATAATTCGTGCGCTTTCTCTTGGCGAGGTTGATTTTAGGGATTTACCTAAAATTGTGTGGAAAGAAATTCAAACAGCGGTGATGTGTGGTGGCGTGCTTGCGCTTATCTGTTTTTGCAAGATTATGCTTGTGGACAGGCTGCTTTTGCGCAATCCTGATATTACGCTGTTTGTTGCGCTCGTCGTTTGCATGACGATGGCACTTACTGTTCTTGTGGCAAAAATCATTGGATGCACGCTTCCGCTCTGCGCAAAAAAATTGAAGCTTGATCCTGCGGTAATGGCAAGCCCGTTCATTACGACGATTGTAGATGCTGTCTCGCTGCTTGTATATTTTAGCATTGCGCGAGCGGTGCTGTTTTAAAAAATGAGCGCAGCAAGACAATGACTGAAATAATTCACCGCGAGGCAATCTACCTTTGGTACTACTTCGACATTCAGATACGACAGATTTTTGCTTACTGGATTGCAGGCATTGTGCTTGGCTCGTGCATTTCTGTTTTTGCAAAAGACAAGATTCACGCGCTTGCAGAATTGCTTGGGCAAAGGCTTCCGCCTGTCGTGGGCATTGTTGCAGCGAGCGCGCTTGGCGTTGCTTCGCCGCTGTGCATGTACGGCACAATTCCGATTTGTGCGGCGTTTTCACAAAAAGGCGTAAAAGATGATTTTCTTGCCGCGTTTATGATGAGTTCCATTTTGCTCAACCCGCAGCTTATCATGTACAGCGCGGCGCTTGGACCTGCGATTCTTACAGTGCGCGTTGTTTCGTGTTTTGCGTGCGGCATTGCGGCAGGAATGCTCGTGCGCATTTTCTTCTGTCGCAAGAGTGCGGTAGCGATGGGAGCGGCGGCGGAGCCGGCCACTGGACTGAACGAGGAAGCGAGCGGTGCGAGCGCGCGAGAGAAGGAAGCGGCTGACCGTGAGGGAACCGCGTACGTAGCGCCCGACGCAACGCGGCGGGACCGCCTAAAATCGTATTTTGATTTTTCTTCTTTTGATGAGCCGCGCAACAACGACACTGACCCAAATATGCTTTTGCGTCTTGTCAAAAATATTGCGCGGAACGTCAAGGCGACGGGACTGTGGTTTTTGCTCGGCGTTGCGCTTTCCGCCGCGTTTCAACGCTATGTTCCGTCGGAAGCGCTGGCAAAACTGTTCGGCAAAAACGAAGCGTTTGGCATTCTCATGGCGGCAACAGTGGGCGTTCCGTTATACGTGTGCGGAGGCGGCACGATTCCGTTGCTCATTCAATGGCTTGCAGACGGTATGAGCGCGGGCAGCGCGGCGGCATTTATGATTACTGGTCCTGCGACAAAAATCACCAACTTGGGCGCGCTCAAAATTGCGCTCGGCATAAAAAACTTTGCGCTGTACATTGCGTTTATCGTTGTGTTTTCGTTTGTTTGCGGCGGAATTGTGAATGTGATTTTATGACGCGTTCATGCGTTGCACAATATTCCGTATGAGCACAGTGAAATGTGCTTTTCCTTTTTCGCTTGCTTCGAGCACTTCCTTGTGATTAAGCGGTGTGTCGAGAATGCCCGCCGCCATGTTTGTAAGGCTTGAAATGCCGAGCGTATGCATGTGCATGTGGCTCGCCGCAATCGCTTCTGGCACGGTAGACATGCCGACAGCATCTGCACCGCACATGCGCGCAAAACGCACTTCGGCAGGCGTTTCATACTGCGGCCCCGTAAAATACTGATACACGCCCTGTCGCAGCTGTATGCCGAGCGCTTTCCCGCAATCGAGTGCGAGCTGCTGCAGCTCCTTGTCATACGTGCAGCTCATGTCAAAAAATCGCTCACCGAGTTCGTCAGCGTTTGCGCCGCGCATGGGGCTTTCTGCAACGAGCTTGATGTGGTCGCTTATAATCATGAGGTCGCCCGCGTTCCACGCTGTGTTTACGCAGCCTGCCGCATTTGTGAGGATGAGATTTTGCGCACCGAGCAAGCGCATTATCTGGATAGGAAACACGATTTGATCCATGCTGTAGCCTTCGTAAAAATGAAAGCGTCCCTGCATGCACACGACGCGCTTGCCTTCAAGCGTTCCAATCACGAGGCAGCCTTTGTGTCCCGCTACAGTAGACACGGGAAAGTGCGGAATTGCCGCATACGGAATGACAACACGCTCATCTACTTTTTCGGCAAGCTCTCCAAGCCCGCTTCCGAGCACAAGCCCGATGTCTGCATTTTTCCCATCTGTATGAGAAACAATATACGCTTTTGCTTCTGTAAGTTTTTGCATGAGATTGTCCATGCGATTGCCTCCTAAAATGTGCGTCGTATAGTGCGCCGTTATTTGTTACCGTTTGTTTATATTTGCGTTTTACATTATTTTTATTTTTCATGATTTTAACAAATATTGTGCAATTTTGCTATAATCAAACATTGACTTTTTGAATGTAATTTGTCAAGATTACGTATATCCTATTTTGGAGGTAAATTATGAAAAAAAGAGTAATTTTTACAGCGATGGCTGTATTGTTCACAACTGGTTTTGCTGCGTTTGCACAAAAGATAACGTTTGATTATCGCTTTAATGTTCTCAATGATGACGGAATGCATTACTTCACCTGGACGCAGGACGGCAAGACAGTAAAAGATTCGTATGATGCGGTAACTGGCGCATCACGAGAAAAGTCAACGTCGATGTTCAAATGGCGTGACGAGAACAGGAAAAAAATGATTCCCACGGGATTGCGCGGGCTTATGCTGTATGCGGTTTCGTCACGTGAGCGCGCGGGGTATGAAGCGTTCACACTCAACGCAGACGGCAAAATGCTCACGATTAATTTTATTCACAATGCAAACGCGTATAAAATCACAACGGATGCAAAAGGCAACTTGAGTACGGAAAGCAGCTTCCAGATTGCGCCTGCGTGCGATAACATTGGCGGAAAATACATGCTCAAGCCGGAATACGTAAAAGCCGGCGGCGACAGAGCAGACATGAACAACGTCGACTGGAGCAAAATCCCGTTTGCAAAAGATGTAGCAGAAAGCGAGGAAATAGTTTACACGGGCACGCTGAAGACATCGTACAAGAACGGCATTCTCACCGCAAAAGGTACGTTGCAGCCGAAAAAGTGATTTCTCTGTGGGAATCTTTGCAAATGATTGATTCGTGCGGAGGGTTTTATGTATTACATACTGTGAAGAGGTTGTTTCACTAGTCGTTCGCGCGACTGCCATATACTCCGACGCCCTGCGGCGAGGTTGGTGATTTGCATTGCTTGTTTGCACAGATGATTGCATGGCGGAGCAGATTGCTCCGCTTTTTTGTTTTACGGCGCTATCTGATGTGTATTCTGGCGGTGAACATCTGCAAACGGTCGTACTATAGACAGAATGCGCACACGCGTGTATAATGCAAACAAGCGGAGAAAAGGTGAAATCCTTACAGAAAATATACCAAATACAAAAAACAAAGCGGCAATTTACAACGGAGCTTTGCATGCCGCCGAGTTTTAAGGGGTTGGCACTATGAAAAACGCGATATGGGCGGCTGTTTGTCTTATAGCGTTGCTGGTTGTTGGTTGCGGCGGCAAAACGTATACCGCAACAACAAAAGGATATGGCGGAGATGTTGCAGTAGAACTCACCGTGAGTGGCAATAAAATCACTGCGGTAAAAATCACGGGAGACAAAGAAACGCCTGGCATTGGCGGAAAAGCTGTAGAGTTGTTGCCCGATGCCATTTTGAAAGCGCAATCGTCGGAAGTTGACGTTATTGCAGGTGCAACGATTACGTCCACCGCAATCAAAAAAGCGGCGAAAGATGCCATGCAGCAGGCGGGGCTTCTCGCTTCTGTAAATCCGTGCGACGATGCCAGCGGCACAATCACGCTTGAAAGCATCAACAAGTATTTGAATGAAAGCGCGGACATGGGCGCGGGCAGCATTGCAAATGTTGTGGCGGTGATTCCTGTCAAGCATATAAACGGACCGCGAGAAGAACACGATTTTTATGCGTTCGTCAACTTTAAATACAAGTCGCGCAACTTCATCAAATATCAGGTGACGTATTTGTCGTGCACATGCCGCAGCGCAGAAGTGAACTATTGGTCAACTGCGTATGTGGAAATGACGCTGCCACGAAGCGGCAATATTGAAGATTCTGCAATACGATATATGTCATTCGACTACGATGCCGACGGAAACTATCTTGCAGGTTTCTGGGGCGACTCAAATCCTACGCCTGCTGGTGCAACATATGAAGATTTCAAACGCGAGTACATTCCGTTCTTTATTAATAAAGAATGCCGCTATATTCGCACGCTCAGTACGTCTGACGATATTGCGCCCGAAGATTACAGTGCGGGCGAAGGCAGAGCGTCGTACCGCGTGGACAGCTTCACCGGCTCGTCAGTGTCTACGAACAACATGATTCGCATGCTCAACGCGCTGTTCGATTATCACGCGACAGATGAATTTTTCGCTGAAAATAAAGCGTAAAAATAACTAATGATTTTCATAGTATGGAGGATTTTCTATGAAAAAATTTGCAATCGTATTTGCCGCGGTTGTTATGTTTGTGAGCTGTGCTGCAAACAACACGGCTGCCCCTGCGCAAAAAGCGCTCCCCGCTCCTACGGATATGTCAAAAGCAGAAGCAAAAGACAATCCGTTTGCCGCCGCCGCTTCGTCAATCAACGTGTCGAACTTGTTCGACTATTTTGGACGCGACGACGTGTTCTACATTGACTTGCGCGATTTTGGCGACTATCAGAAAAAGCACTTGCGCAATTTTGAATGCGTTCCGTTTTTTGCGTATATTTACAATGCGGACGCGAACACCGACTCATCGAAAGTGCAGCTGTATGGCGGCACACCAACAGAACCAGTTCCTGTATACGAGGAATCTGACGAGTTGCTCGAAGTGCTCATTCCAAAGGACAAAACTGTTTTCTTGATGTGCCAGAGCGGCGCTCGCGTTGCAATGTGCATGCAGATTCTTGAAGCGCGCGGTTGGGACATGTCAAAAATTTACAACGTTGGCGGCATGGGACAATACACAGCTGGCGAATATGCAGGCTACACGGTAGACGCACCTGAGTTTGGCGTAAACGCAACGTATTCAATCAACAACGTGCGCCGCAATTAGGCATTCACAGCTAAATGTGCCGCTAACGTAATGCGGTGTTTTTAATTTGTAATTTTGGGAAATGACGCGTCACGAATTACTGCCTGTACCAGGAGATTGTGGTTCGTGGCGCGTTTGCGCATCCAGCTGTTTATGCATGACAACCATAAGCACAAGCAAAATCGCTAAAAAAATTGGCAACAGCGAGAGGCTTATTTTTTGCGCAAGAACGCCAAACAGCGGCGGCATTGAACAGGTGCCTACATATGCGCTTGCCATTTGCACGCCGATTACTGCTTGTGATTTGTCTGCACCAAAATAGTGCGGCGTTGCGTGAATGATACTCGGATAAATCGGCGCGCATCCAAGCCCAATGCAGATAAATCCTGCAAGTTGGGTACTGTTTGCTTTTATCAGCAGCAGGATAATTCCCACGCAGATAATGAGCTGCCCCAGATGAATCATGTGGCGGTCGTTCAGCTTAAAGGTGATGAAGCCGCTTATTGCGCGTCCTGCTGTTATGCCGATAAAAAACAAGCTTGCAAAGCGAGTTGCCGTTTCTATGCTGAATCCCGCACTCACTAAAAAACTGCTTGCCCACAATCCTGTTGTCTGCTCAAGCGCGCAGTAACAAAAGAACATGACCATCACTGCTTTTGCGCCAGGTAAATTGCCAATTTCTTTGAGCGACAGCGCTTGTGGTTGCGGTACGCGGCTCTGTTGCCTGTTGTCTGCTGCTATGCCATTGCTTGTGTCAGCAGTACTGTCTGCGTCAACAGTGCTCACGCTATAGTTTTCATTCGCACCATTTGCATTGGCATGCGCACGAGCTGCCTCTCCTGCGCTCTTTTTCCAAAGCGGCAAACTAAACAGTAAAATTGCAGTAAGCGCAACTTGCAGTATGCCGACATATTGATACCCTGCATTCCATTGTTTGCCGAGTGCAAGCGCATATCCCATTATGTATGGTCCGACTGACGCGCCAACGCCCCACATGCAGTGAAGCCAGCTCATGTGGCGGCTTTTGTAGTGAATGGCAACGTAATTATTGAGCGACGCGTCTATGCTGCCAGCACCAAGTCCATAAGGAATTGCCCATAGCACGAGATGTGTAAATGAATGACTTGCTGAAAACCCTAACAGTGCTGCGGCTGTCAGCGCGACACTTGCTGCTGTCACAACGCCTGTGCCCCATTTTTTTGTAAGGCGGTCGCTCTGTAAACTGGAGAATACTGTACCGAGCGCAATAATCATGGAGATGATTCCCGCATAGGAAACAGGCACATTGAACTGGAGATGCATTGCAGGCCACGCGGAGCCGAGCAGCGAATCGGGCAATCCGAGACTGATAAATGCAATGTATATGACGACGAGCAGTATTTGAATCATGCGGCAAGTATATCACACGAGAAAAAGCGGCGCAAGCAAAAAATCATCAATCTCGCAGCAAGCAGTAAAATTGTTGTTTCGCTTAATTGTGCAAGCGACGATGCATCAATAGCAATTTTTCTGCACGCACTGTATAGTTATGAGCAGCAGGCAATCACATTATAGAATAAGGAGAAATGCATGAAAATTCTTTTAATCGGCGGCACAGGAACAATAAGTACCGCTATTTCAAAATTACTTTTAGCACAAAATCATGAGTTGTATTTATTAAATCGTGGAAGCAAAAACATATTTGCAGATGCGCAATATATCACATGCGATATTCACGACGAAAGTGCAGTGGCACAAAAAATTGCGTCATTACAGTTTGATGCTGTAGCCGATTTTGTTGCATACACCCGTGAAGATGTGGTGCGCGATTACAAACTGTTTGTAGAAAAAACAAAGCAGTATTTTTTTATAAGTTCCGCTTCCGCGTATCAAAAACCTCCAGTTGATTACCGTGTATCAGAAAGTACGCCGCTTGTAAATCCGTTTTGGGAATACTCACGAAATAAAATTGCATGCGAAGATTTTCTTATGGAAAAATATCGCACGGAAAATTTTCCTGTAACAATTGTGCGTCCGAGCCATACATATAATGAATACAAAGTACCAGTTGCTGTACATGGTACATACGGTTCATGGCAAGTATTGCAGCGAATGCTCGACGGCAAAAAAATCATCATACCAGGAGACGGCGCAACATTGTGGACGCTCACGCACTCCAGCGATTTTGCACGCGCGTTCGTGAGACTCATCGGGAATCCACATGCGCTCGGACAGGCAGTGCACATTGTGGGCAACGAAAGCATGACGTGGGATATGATTTACGAGACGATTGCAGCTGCGCTTGGCGTAAAGCTGAATGCAGTACACATTGCATCTGATTTTTTGGCAAAAGTTGGAACGCAGTATTCACTTGAAGGAAATCTACTCGGCGATAAATCTCGTACTGTTGTGTTCGACACGACGAAACTCAAACAGCTTGTACCGGATTTTTGTGCGCATGTGTCAATGGCAGAAGGTTTACGTGCATCAGTGCGCTATGTGCTGCAACACGAAGAATGTCATGCAGAGGACAAAGCATTTGATACGTGGTGTGACAATGTTATTGCTACATATGAAAATGCGCTTGCACAGTTGCTCAATGAATCAACAAGCTCGTTGTGAGCAGTGAAATGTACGACGATTGCATAAGCGACGAATTGAATGCTTTCTTTATTCTTCTGGGACTCTGAAGTGAGTATAATGTTAACGCGCTGTTCCATGCTATCAGTTTACTTGTATTATTGCAAAAATCACTATATACTAATTGCAAAAATATGCGAGGTGCCTTATGTTTAATTTTTCATATTTTACACCGACAAAAGTTGTATTTGGAAAAGGAGCTGAGATGCAGGTGGGGGAGCTTGTTGCTGAGCAAAAATGCAAGAAAGCGCTGCTCCACTATGGCACAGGCAGCGTTGTGCGGTCAGGTTTGCTTGACCGCATAAAAAAATCGCTCGATGAAAAGCATATCGTGTATGTTGAGCTTGGTGGAGCAATGCCGAATCCGCGTTTGTCGCTCGTGTACAAAGGCATTGAACTTGCAAAAAAAGAAGGCGTTGATTTTATTCTCGCGGTTGGCGGCGGCAGCGCAATCGATTCTGCAAAAGCGATTGGCTACGGGCTTGCAAACGACGGCGACGTATGGGATTTTTATGAGCATACGCGCGTGCCTGTAGCTTGTGCGCCGCTCGGCGTTGTGCTCACGATTGCAGCTTCTGGCAGCGAGATGAGCAACAGCTCCGTGATCACTCGTGACGACGGACAAAAGAAGCGCGGATGCAACACTGATTTTTGCCGCCCGAAATTCGCAGTGATGAATCCTGAACTGACGATGACGTTGCCCGATTATCAAACTGCATGCGGCTGCACTGATATTCTCATGCATACGATGGAGCGTTACTTTACGAATGGCGGCAACATGGAAATCACAGACAGCGTTGCGGAGGCGCTTTTGCGCACCGTGATGAAATACGCAAAAGTGCTGCGCGATGAGCCGAACAATTATGAAGCGCGCGCGGAAATCATGTGGGCGGGAAGCCTTTCGCACAATGGATTGACTGGCTGCGGCAACGACGGCGGCGATTGGGCGTGTCATCGTCTTGAGCATGAGTTGAGCGGACTGTACGATGTGGCGCACGGTGCGGGGCTTGCTGCCATATGGGGAAGCTGGGCGCGCTACGTGTATAAAGACTGTTTGTCGCGGTTTCATCAATTTGCGGTGAATGTCATGGGCATTGCAGACGACACGGTGGAAAGCACCGCGCTCAAAGGCATTGAAGCGATGGAAGCGTTTTTCCGCGACATACATATGCCCACAAATCTGCGCGAGCTTGACGTGTCGCCCACAGAGGAGGAATTCGCGCTTTTGGCGCAAAAATGTGCAATCGCAACAGGCGGAAAAATAGGTTCTGCAAAAGTGTTGCATGAAGCGGAGATGCTTGCAATCTACAAAATGGCAAAATAAAGTGACGGCGCATTTCTCGTCTCATTGACAGCGGTACAATTTCAGAGTATTATTTTCTCAACATATCTTAATCTCATATCCATACATGGAGTTATCAAATGGCAAAAACAAAACTCGTTTACTTTTTCGGAAAAGGAAAAGCAGAAGGCAATGCCGATATGCGTGCAGAGCTCGGCGGCAAAGGCGCGAATCTTGCCGAAATGACAAATATTGGTGTTCCGGTCCCTCCGGGATTCACAATTTCTACAGATGTTTGCAAAATGTTCTACGACAACAATAGAAAATATCCTGAAGAACTATATGCTGATGTTGCAACAAATCTTGCAAAACTCGAACGCGCGTTTGGAAAAAAGCTCGGAGACCCGGAAGATCCACTGCTTGTTTCCGTACGTTCCGGAGCAGCGCTGTCAATGCCCGGCATGATGGACACAATTCTTAATCTTGGACTCAATGATAAATCTGTGCTCGGTCTTGCAAAAAAAACAAATAATCCTCGTTTTGCATGGGATGCATATCGCCGTTTTATCCAGATGTTTGGCGATGTTGCAATGGGCGTTCCGCATGAAGAATTTGAAAAAATTCTTTCCAATGCAAAAGCGCAAAAAGGCAAAAAGCTTGATAACGAACTTGATACATCGGAACTTCAAGAAATTGTCGCAAGCTACAAAGCTTTGTATAAACAAACAACAAATACAGATTTCCCACAAGAACCAGATAAACAAATGTGGCATGCAATTAATGCTGTCTTTGGGTCATGGATGAACGACAGAGCAATTAAATATCGTGAACTTAATAATATTAAAGGACTAAAAGGCACTGCTGTAACTGTCATGGCGATGGTTTTTGGAAACATGGGTAACGATTCTGGCACAGGCGTGTGCTTCAGTCGTGATCCTGCCACTGGCGAAAATGTATTTATGGGTGAATATCTTGTAAATGCACAAGGAGAAGATGTTGTTGCTGGCATACGTACGCCGCAGGAAATCAGCCAGCTCAAAAAAGAGATGCCAAAAGTGTACGACCAGTTGCTCAAAATTCGTAATAACCTTGAAAAACATTATCGCGACATGCAGGACATGGAATTCACTGTGCAGCAAGGTACGCTGTACATGTTACAGTGCCGCAATGGAAAACGTACAGGTGCAGCGGCGGTGAAGATTGCAGTCGATTTAGTCACTGAAAAACTCATTACAAAAGAAGAAGCGGTTATGCGTGTTGAAGCAGGACAAATTGATCAGCTGCTTCATCCCATGCTTGATACAGAAGCTGCAAAACGTGCAATAGTCATTGCAGAAGGATTGAATGCATCTCCGGGCGCAGGATGTGGTCAAATCGTGTTCACTGCAGATGAAGCAGAGAAGCAAGCAAAAGCGGGCAAAAAAGTTTTACTCGTCCGCAAAGAAACAAGCCCCGATGACATTGCAGGGATGGTAGCTTCACAAGGCATTCTTACTGCAACAGGTGGACGTACATCGCATGCTGCTGTTGTTGCACGGCAGATGGGCAAGCCGTGTGTTTCTGGTGTTGAAGCAATTACTTTTGTAAACGGAGCAATCTCTATTCAAGGAAAGACATACGCGGAAGGCGAATGGCTCACAATCGACGGTACGACAGGCAAAGTGTATGCAGGACAAATCCCCACGAAGTCTCCAGAAATTTCCGGCGACTTCGGTAAATTTATGAAATGGTGCGACGAAATTAGAAATGCCTCTGTACGCAAATTTGGAAAGACAACAATCAAAGGATTCGGTGTGCGTGCAAATGCAGACCAGCCTGATCAAGCGCAAGCTGCATTCGATTTTGGCGCGGAGGGCATCGGGCTTTGCCGCACAGAGCACATGTTCTTCGATCCCGCAAAGCTTGTGTACTTCCAAGCGATGATTGGCTGCGATACTACAGAGATGCGCAAAAAAACGCTTGAAAAAATCTTGCCGCTTCAGAAAAAAGATTTTGTCGGCATTTTTGAAGCAATGAAAGGCAAGCCTGTTATCATCCGCTTCCTTGACCCGCCGTTGCACGAATTCATTCCAAAAGATGATGAAAGCACGCTCAAAGTGCAAAGGGTGCTTCGTGAAAGCGGCATGGAAGTGTCTCTCGAAACGCTTTCTGCACGATTCAACGGGCTTAAAGAATTCAATCCCATGCTCGGTCATCGCGGCTGTCGCCTCACAATCACGTATCCTGAAATTTATGCCATGCAGACAAGGGCGGTAACACTTGCTGCAATCGAATGCAAAAAACGCGGCATTTCCGTCCATCCATTAATCATGATTCCGATTGTAAGCGAGCCGACAGAGCTTGCCATAATCCGCAAAGAATGTGAAGAAGTCATTGCCGCTGTGGAAAAAGAGCAAAGCATGAAAGTAGCCATTGAAATCGGCACAATGATTGAAGTGCCACGTGCAGCATTGCTCGCCGGTAAAGTTGCAGAGCATGCAGATTTCTTCAGTTTCGGCTCAAATGACCTTACTCAAATGACATTCGGATTTAGTCGTGATGATGCAGGGAAATTCCTCGATGCATACTATCAGCGCAACATTCTTGAAGACGACCCATTCAAAACGCTTGACGAAAACGGAGTTGGTCAACTTGTCAAAATGGCAGTTGAAGATGCGCGTGCTACAAAACCAAATTTCCATATTGGAATTTGTGGCGAACACGGTGGTGATCCGCAAACGATTGACTTCTGTTATCGTGCAGGGCTCGATTACGTTTCATGCTCACCATATCGCGTACCGATAGCGCGCCTTTCTGCGGCGCAAGCAACTGTTCGCAGTATTCAAAAAGCAAAGGCAGAGAAAAAAGTTGCATCTGTTAAAAAAGCATCTGTAGCAAAGACAACTAAAAAAACTGTAACGAAAAAAGTAGCTGCTTCAAAAGCAACTGCTAAAAAATCTGCCGTAAAAAAGGCAACAAAAACAACTGCCAAATCGACAACACCAGCAAAGAAGTCAACATCCGCAAAGGCAACGAAAAAAACGGCAAAAAAATAATTTAGCAGTAACAATGTTGTAAAAGATGCATTCATAGACCGTCCGAGCGTATCGGGCGGTTTTTATGTATACGGGCAATCGATTTTGTATATATCTTAACTACCTGTTGATTGCAACAGTAAAACCGTGATATACTGATACAACTGAACGAAAATGAATTGCATCGAAAAAGAAGTTGCAGAATATAACAAAAATAGGAATACAGTAGCGCTTGTTAATTCATGCAGGCATTTTGTGCTCGACATGGACGGCACATTTTATCTCGGCAATCATATCTTTCCATTCAGCCTTGATTTTTTGAAGACGCTTCAGGACACGGGGCGCGACTTTATTTTTTTTACGAATAACTCATCGAAGAGCGGCGAAGCGTATATCGAAAAACTTGCCGCCATGAATTGCCATATCACAAAAAATCAAATTATGACGAGCGGCGATGTGACGATTGCATACGTACATGCAACGTATCCTGGAAAGCGCGTGTATCTTCTCGGCACTGACGCGCTCATAAAAAGTTTTCGCGAAGCGGGCATACAACTTGTACAAGATGAACCAGATGTTGTCGTCATCGGATTTGACACAGGTCTCACGTATGAAAAAATATGCAAAGCGAGCGACTTTGTGCGGAACGGTGCAGTGTATCTTGCGACGCATCCAGACATCAACTGCCCTGTCGAAAATGGATTTATCACAGATGTTGGCGCGTTCTGCGCAATGATTTCTCTTTCTGCTGGCGGAAAAAAGGTCAAGGCACTTGGAAAACCGAATCCCGAAACTGTTGACATGGTAATGCAGCGGAACGGTTGGAAAAAGCGCGAAGAAGTTGCGTTTGTCGGCGACCGCTTGTACACAGATATTGCAGTGGGCGTGAACAACGGCGCGCGCGGACTGCTCGTGCTCACTGGCGAAGCCACTATAGAAGATGTGCGTGCCTCCGATGTGAAGCCTGATGCTGTGTTCAGGAACTTGGCTGAAATAGGCAACTGCTTGCGGTAATGCTCGATTGTGCGACAACCTGCTGCAAGCGTGTCGTGCCTTTTTAGCTATTGTGCGCATTGTATACGTCATGTCGCGCATTTTCTATCGTCTTTTGTGCGGTGCACTCGCAAGCTGTACACGTTACATGCACCGCGTGGCTGTCAGCAAAACAACGCAATCGCTTTGGAGGAAATATGAAAGTTGTTGCTCACCGCGGATATAGCGGCGCGTATCCCGAAAACACCATGCTTGCGTTTCAAAAGGCTGTTGAAGCAGGCGGCGACGAAATTGAGCTTGACGTGCAGCTTGCAAAAGACAATCGACATAGTTGCAAAATACGCGCTCGAAAAACTGTGCGACTGGGGTGCGAATGGCGGTATCACCAATTTCCCAGCAGTGTGCAGGGCGTACATCGGCAGCGTAAAAAAATAGCTGTGAACGATGCGTATGTGCGCAAATAATAAAAAAATTATTATTTTTTAATACAGATTTTATTTCTGGTGAATTTTTTGCTTGTATCTTCGACAATCACGTGTTATAGTTATATATAAAGATTTAATAATACGCATAAATTTGAACCACGTTGAGCCTTATTGCGATTATTTTTTATTCGTGCAGAAGGGCAATATCTCGATGTTCCGTATCGAAACAAAAGAATTAGACCCGACTGCGATACCTTTAGAGAACATCATATCTCACTGCTTTGCGGCGAGGTTGGTGTGATTGTGTTTTTGCGGCAATACGCTGCAAATAGGTAAAAGAATTTAAATAGCTTAAGGAAAAAAACAATGGAAAGATTGCCTCTTTCGTCAAATGATACCAATGCCAGTGAAGAGCCGTCTGTTAATTCCCATTGGGTAAAATGGGCGTCAAATTTGGAATTGGGCATTCCCGCTATCGACTGTCAACACAAGCATTTAGTAAGCCTTTGTAATGATTTGCATGAAGGATTGATGCAATCCAACGGCGACAGTAAAGCAACATGGCGCGCCGCCATTGCAATCGCTATGCGAAAAACAGTTGAATATGCACGTACTCATTTTGCTGATGAAGAAAAGCTCATGCAAATAAGTAACTTTGATGGTTATGAACTTCACAAACAGCATCATCGTGAATTCATCCAAACTGTCACAAAAGTGCTTGTCAATTTTGATGATATGACGTTGCCGCTTGCGTTTGACTTTGCAGACTATTTGCGCGACTGGATACTCAGCCATGTTGCCTGTGACGACAAATTGTACTGTCCAGCAGTAAAGGCATTTTATCGCAATTATAAACTACAACAGCAAAATAAATAATACGTATCGCTACTTCACATACGGAATGTATTCGCCATAGCCGAGTTCTTCCATCTTTTCAAGCGGAACAAACTCCAAGCTCGCGCCGTTTATGCAATAGCGCAAACCGCCTTGCTCTTGTGGACCGTCGTCGAACACGTGCCCCAAGTGACTGTTGCCGCGCTTTGCTGTCACCTCCGTGCGCATCATACCGTGGCTCGTGTCTTCAGCGTAGTCAAGCGCGTCTGTTGTAATTGGTTTTGTAAAGCTCGGCCAACCGCAACCTGAATCGAATTTGTCGCTTGAGCTGAAAAGCGGCTTTTTTGTTACGATGTCAACATAAATGCCTTTTTCATTGAATTTGTCGTACTCGCTGGAAAACGGTCGCTCTGTCGCTTTTTCCTGCGTCACAGCATATTGCATGTCGCTCAACGTTTTGCGCAGCTCGCGTTTGCTCGGCACCGTGAATTTGCTTTCGTCGTACAGCGGTTTTTCCGCCAAGCGCAAATCTATGTGGCAGTAGCCGCCGGGATTTTTTTCAAGATAGTCTTGATGATACGCTTCCGCCGTTACGTAATTTGCAAGCGGTGCAATCTCTACGACGATTTTTTTTGCGTATTTTTTTTGTTCGGCGGCGACAAAATCCTCGATGAATTTTTTATCGCTTGCATCGACGTAGTAAATGCCCGTGCGGTATTGCCTGCCGGCATCGTTGCCCTGCTTGTTGAGCGATGTCGGGTCAATGACCCTAAAATAATGCGCGAGGATTTCTGCAAACGCAACAACGTTTTCGTCGAACACGAGTTTGAGCGTTTCTGCATGATCAGTTTTTTTGAGCGAATAGTAATCTGTTTTGGTGGAAGTACCGTTCGCATAGCCGACTTCTGTTTGCACAACGCCGCGTATTTTTTTGAAATAGCCTTCCATACCCCAAAAGCAGCCGCCCGCTATATAAATCTCTTTGAGTTTTTGCATGGTGTTCCTCTTGATTTTTGCAGTTTGTCCGCTAGAAGCAAACTGCGATGCGCTAAAAAGCGCCGCAAATAAAAATACGATTTTTGAAATTTTTGGCATGTTGCCTCCACTTATTAAGTAGTAATTGCCACACCACTGCTACTATACCAGATATGGCGGCGCTGTTCAATGTGCGTGCGCATATATACTAATTGCGCGCGTTTGCAAGTTGAATTTTGCTTGTCCATGCACTTTTGAAGAACTAAAAATTATTAATTTCTGCTTGCTGTATTTTTCTCTGCTGTTGCGCATATGTTTATACGTAGAGCAAAAATATCGCTGGCACTTTATTAATTTTTGGCGGTGAAGATTTTTTCCATTCTGCGACAGATTTTGTGCAGATGTATTCTTCTGCGCACGTAAGTCCTGCTGCAATGCACAGCTTTGTTTGCGTGCGCAGCGTTGCAAGCAATGATTCGAGCAGCTGCATGTTGCGGTACGGTGCTTCGATGAAAATTTGCGTTTGGTTTTCTTTGTACGCGCGCGTTTCAAGCAGTTTGATTTTTTGCACGCGCTCGTGCGGTTTTGTAGGAAGGTAGCCGTTAAATGCAAACTGCTGTCCGTTGAAGCCGCTTGCCATGAGTGCGAGCAGCAGCGCGGACGGTCCTGCGAGCGGTACCACGCGCATATGATTTTTGTGCGCGAGCAAAACGATTGCAGCTCCGGGGTCTGCAATTGCTGGGCAGCCTGCTTCAGAAAGCAATCCGACTGCGTTGCCGTTTTTGAGCGGTTCGAGATACGCGTCAATTTCTTGCATGTTTGTGTGTTCATCAAGCACGTAAAATGTGAGCGCGTCTATGTCAACGGCTTTATTAATTTTTTTAAGAAACCGCCGCGCGCTCCGCACATTTTCAACAATAAAGTGCTGTATGCCCGCTATGACTTCGCAATTATACTGCGGAATGACGCGCGATGCGTCTGTGTCGCCGAGCGTTGTCGGAATAAGGTATAATGCTGCTTCCATAGTTACTGATTGAGTATGCCATCAACAGCAAGATTGAATGTTGTGCGCGAGTCGTCTGTGTTTTTTTGCGTGAACACTGCAAGTCTGAATATAGCAGCTTCTATCAAACTGTAAAAAAGCGCGTTTGCTTCTTTGACGTTGAGTTGTTTGAATTCGCCAGATTTCATGCCGCGAATCAACACATCTGTCATTACGTGACGCAGTTTGATAACACGCCGCACAACGCGCTCACGCGAATCAATTCCTGACTTTTGCAGCTGTATCAAATAGATGAGCAGCACATTGAAAAGTTTTTTATGCTCTTCGATTGAATCGACAATTTTCATGAGCATTGCGCGAAAACATGTTTCTGCGTTGAGCGATTTATCGTTGATGATTTTCATGATTGCTGTTTCAAGTTCTGACAACAGCTGCTTGATGCTCCACAAAAAAATATCGCGCTTATTTTTAAAATAGATATACAGCGTTGTGCGCGTAATGCCGCATCTGTCAGCGATTTTTTGGAACGTTACGTCTTCATAGCCTTCCTCGATAAAAACATCGAGCGCTTTTTCGAGTATTTCGTGCTTGCGTTTATCGTGTTCAACAATAATCGCCATGTGCTACACTCCAAAATCAGCAGGCACGCTCTTATCAGATGCAGTTGCGGTGAACGCAAGGGTATCGTTTGCAGCGCGAGCGGATGCACTATCGCTTGCCGCGTTACGAGGAGAAGCTGCGTACAAATAAAAATATGTGTTAAGATTTCCCGCTTTAAAACTTTTAAGCTGCGTGGCATAGTGTCCGAAACAATTTTGAAAATTTTTGCTTGCAGAGATTATGCCGAATTGCCAATGCGGAAAATTGTCGTAGAGCACGCTCATCTTTTTGTATAATTTTTGCGCTTCTGCTTCGTCGCCGAGCCGCTCGCCATACGGCGGATTGCACAAAATCAAGCCGCTTTCATATGGCGCAGAAAGCTCTGCAAAATCTGCTTGCACAAAATCAGGGCGCGGAATGCGACTGTCTTTTCCGATTGACTGGAGCGCCCGCCCGATTGCGACGCATGCGTATTCAGCGTTTTTTCGTGCGCGCTCAACAGCTTGTGCGTCAATGTCGCTTCCCGTAATGCGCACTTCTACGTCTGTGCGAATAAGTTCCGCTTCTTTTTTGCGCAATTCATCTGCGCGCCTTTTGTTAAAAATTGTTAAATTTTCAAGCGCAAATGTTCTGCCGAATCCTGGAGCCGCGTTGTATGCGTAGAGCGCAGCTTCTATGGGAATTGTGCCTGAACCGCAAAACGGGTCGTGCAGCGGCGTTTTTCTGCGCCACACCATTTCCTGCAACATGATTGCAGCAACTGTCTCGCGCAACGGGGCAGTACCGCCGTCTGCTCTGTAGCCGCGCTTATGAAGCGGCTCGCCTGACAAGTCGAGCAGAATGTGCGCTGTATCGTTTTCAATGTACACGCGGATATTTGCAACTTCGCCCGATTCAGGCAGCGTCGTCATGCGCCATTTGTCTCCGAGCTTTGTGTACACTGCTTTATGAACCATGCTCTGCACTGTGCGCTCTGAATTGAGTTTTGAGCGATATGCGCGCACTTTGTCAACGACGACGCGCGTGTCTTTCTTAAAATAATTTTGCCAGTCAACAGTGTATACGCCGTCAAACAACTCGTCAAAATTGCTTGCGGAAAACACCGCCATTTGCAAATACACGCGGTCGGCGGTGCGCAAGCAGAGATTTGCACGGAAAAGCGCGTCGTCATCGCCAAGAAAAAAGACACGACCCGCAGCATTGCCTGAAAGCGTATAACCGAGATGCTTTATTTCGTTGCCAAGTATTTTTTCTGCTCCTACAGCGCACAGAGCGACAAGAGTATTCATACTACCACAAATTAACATTTTTACAAAATATGCGCAACTGTCAGAGAATTGTTGCCCATAAGGATAGGGAGCGGAGAAGACCGCAGTGTGCGAGGACTTCGGAGCGCGGGGAAGGGCTCTTCCCCGTAAAAAAATGCGGTAAAAATATAGCGTATTGCTGTTTACGTAAGCTCGGTGCGTTCGTCAATGCCCATCATGATGTTCATGCACTGTACTGCAGCTCCAGACGCGCCTTTGCCGAGATTGTCAAATTGCGCTGTAACTAATATGCGTTCATTGTTGCCGTACACAAATAAGCGCATGTTGTTCGTACCCGAAAGCGTGTTTGCTGTAATAAATTGTTCATAAAGCGTGTCGTCATCTGTAAGCGGCGCAACAGTGATAAAATTGCAGCTGCTATAATGAGTTGCAAACACTTCGTGAATGTTGCGCACGCTCATTTTCTTTGCAAGCAAACGCACGTGGAGCGGAATCGTGACTGTCATGCCAGAAAAATAATTGCATATGTACGGCGTAAATATTGGCGGAAAGTCGAGTCCGCTCACTTTTTGCATCTCTGGCAAATGCTTATGCTGTTGGGTGAGCGCATATAAACGCGGCGCGTCGAGCGCACTGTCGTGCACGATACTTTCGTATTGCGCAATCGCTTTTTTACCCGCGCCGCTGTAGCCTGAAACAGCTGAACACACAACGGGATAATCGCGTGGCATGACAAGTGACGCCACAAGCGGATAGCATATTGCGTTAAAGCCGCTCGCATAGCAGCCAGGAACGGCAACGCGTTTTGAACATGCGATATTCGTGCGGAACATGGGTGAAAGTTCTGGAAAGCCGTATGCCCATGCTGCAGCAGTGCGGTGCGCAGTGGAAGCGTCGATGATACGTGTGTTGTCGTTTGTGCACAGCGAAACTGATTCACGCGCCGCTTCGTCGGGAAGACACAAGAATGTAATGTCCGACTCGTTGATAAGCGCACGTCGCGTTGCCGTATCTTTGCGCTTATCTTCTGCAATGTGCAGGAGTGTAACATCGCTACGGCAAGCAAGACGTTCAAACAGTTGCAAACCTGTCGTGCCTTCTTTGCCGTCGATGAAAATTGTATATGCCATGAGCACTAGTATAGCAAGAGGTCAAATAACAGGCAAGGAATCTGGAACAGACGGCAACAGTTCATGGAGCATAGCTGTACTGAATGCACCACACAAACCGCGTTAGCGCTTTAACGTGCGCACGTATGTTTTCTGCTCGCGTGAAATGCGGTAGCTTTCGCACGCTTTTTGAATCGTTTTGTTGTGCGTCCATACGTCAAGCTTGTGTTGCTCAATGAACGGCAGCGCGGCGTCGTACTGCTTTGCAAGCGCAGTTGCAAAATACCACGCAATCATCATGTTCACGTAATATTCACTGGAGCGCACACGGGCAACGCGCTTTGCGCTGTCGAGCGTAAAATGCTCGTCAAGGAAAAAATTCAAAAGCATGCCTATGCCGAATCGGACTGTATACGGCTTGTCGGATGCAATCCATACTTTTATTTTTGCATACAGCGCAGGAAGATTTTTTTTGAACGCTTTTGGCGTAAGCTGGTCGCACGTTGCCCAGTTGTCGATGTACGGCAAAAACGCTTCTGTCGCAGCGAGCGCAGCATCAAAATCTTTGATTGTTCCAATGATGAACGCGTGGAGCTGATTTTCTTCAAAGTACGTGTGCGGAAGTGCAGCAAGAAGTTGTTCCGCTTCGCTTGTGCCTGCAAGCTCTTTTGTAAGCGAGCGCAGCGCGGGCGTGCGCACGCCTATAATCGTTTCGGCGGGAATTGTCGGAATCAGTTTTTGCTGAAACAGTTTATATGTATTATCTTGCAATGAAAAGAGTTTTTTTTGAATTGGCGTTTGTGATTTCATGCTCGCAGTATAGCGGAAATGTGCGTGTAACACAATGACGCACTTGTCGATTTATATGCATTTACTCTGACAGCGTAAAAGCATTTTGCAAATAAACGCAGGACAATCACATTTATTAAAGAAAATGCAACAAGTTTTTTTCTCAAAGCTCAAAACGATAGCGTTACGCGCACGCCGCTCGAAAACACAAGTCCTGCAGTAATAGCGTCTTGCGCAGAAAGCGCGCGACCATCCGCGTGTCTAAAAACAGTGTAGCAAATATCTTGCACGAGGCACAAAGATATGATGCCAAGTTTCAACGGCGGCGTATTCACTGATGTACCGAATGTTCCGGGAAAAATCGGCGCATATATCGTCTTTCCTGAATCGACTGCTTTTGGCAAACCAGCAGTAAGCACTATGCCACCATACACGCGCACGTAATCAGTTATAGCAAGGATGAGCACAAAGGGAAACTGCACAACGCCGACGTTTTTGTTCCAGCGGATGAGCGCGCCAATGCCTGGATATATTTTTCCAAACGCAAACATGATGTCTGCCTGCGTAGAGAGGCCGCGAAAATCAGGCGCAAAAAATTGCTTGTTTGAAAAGAACCAATCGCTTGCAAACGAAAAACTGCACTGCATATTGCTCAAAAATGCGCTTCTTGAATTTTTGTTTAACGCATGAGCGCGCGACGAACTGCTATTGCATGATGACGCCTCATTGCCACTTGATATTCCGTTGTTGCCCGCATCGTTGTTCGTGACAGTTGTTTTGTTATCCGCATCAGCGCTAGCACTCGCCGCTGCATTGTCTTCTTCCAGATTTTCAGCAGTGCCTCGCGCAGACGGCAAAAATCTCCCAGCACCGACGTAATGCGTTTTCCAATACCGCTCGTCGCGCGAAGAAATGATGACGCCTGTTTTGGGTCCATCGCTTGCCGCATGAATGATTTGATTGTTGCCAATATACAAGCTTACGTGCGTTATCGAGCCAGAGGATGAAGCGGAGAAAAAAAGCAAGTCGCCGATTTCAATCTTGTCGTCAGTGATTTTTGTGCACCGCGTGTACATTACCTGCGCACTGCGCGGAAGCTGTACTTTTGCAGACTCGCGTGCTATGAAATAGATGAAGCCCGAACAATCGAATGCTGCAGGACCGACAGCGCCGCTCACATACGGAATACCAAGATACGTCTTTGCATCTGCGACGAGTTTTTCGCGCGTTGCTTTTGCCTGTGCAACTGTCAATGTTTCTGAAGCGCAAGCTGCTATGCACAGCTCTATAAAAATCATTCCAGCAAAAATCGCTTTGCCGTATTCTTTTATTCGTACGGAAGGAATAATACTCCGATGCTTGCGGTGCAATGTATTGATTGCATTGCGCTTCACCTGATTTTTTAACAAACTGTCCATATTATAATTATAGGCAAATCTTTATTTTTTTTCACCCATAAATTATTAAAATGTTGTATAATAATACAATTACTATAATTTGAGGTGCTTCATGACAGAATTACACTCTCGCCCGTGGGATTTTCTTGAAAACTATCGCGGTACTGTTTTTAGCGGCGAATGGCCGACGCTGCCCAACATGTTCACGATTTCTGCTACGCGCTTTCCCGACAGCCCGTGTTTTACTGATTTTGACGGTCCTGGCGATACAAAGCGGACGCACACTTATGCGCGCGTTCTCGACGACGTAAAAAAACTTGCGCTTTGGATGACCGCAAACGGCATTAAAAAAGGCGACAGAGTTGCTGTCACTGGGAAAAATTCTCCCGAATGGGCAACAGCGTACCTTGCCGTTCTTTTTGCGAGCGGTGTTGTCGTGCCCATTGACTACGCGCTTCATGACGATGAAGTTGCAAATCTTATTAAAGCATCTGAACCAAAGATGCTGTTTGTTGACGAAGAAAAATACGAGCGGTTTGCCAAAAAATACAAAACGATAAAAACATTGTCGCTCAGCAAAAAATTTCCAAAAACATACGTGTACAACCTTGATGCAGCGGCAACAAAATCGCGCAGTACATCAAAGACGAGCACCGCGACAAAAGCAAGCGGCACGACAACAACTGCAAAAATCAAAGAGAACGCGCCTGCAAAAAGCGGTGATGTTGCAGCAATCCTCTTTACGTCGGGCACCACAGGCACGCCGAAGGGCGTCATGCTCACGCACGAAAACCTGGTAAGCGATTGCTACATTGCACAGATGAATTTCCGACACAGCAACGGCGATGTATTCTACGCGCTGCTTCCCATTCATCACGCGTACACCATGCAGGCTGCGTTTATCAATCCGCTTTCTACAGGAGCGGAAATCGTATTTGGAAAAAGCATGGCAGTCTCACGGCTGATGAAAGATTTACGCGAAGGCAAAATCACAGTGATGCTCGGCGTGCCGCTCTTGTACAACAAACTGCTTGCGGGCATCAAAAAAGGCATTCGCGAAAAAGGCGCGCTTGTGGCAAACCTCATGAAATTGCTCATGGGGCTTTCATACATCATCAAAAAAACGACTGGCAAAAATCCCGGCAAAGTACTGTTCAAAAAAGTGCTTGTGCAGGCGAACATCTACACGTTGCGCGTTGCAATCTGCGGCGGCGGTCCGCTTTCTTCCGACGTGTTCAAAGCGTACAATGCGGCGGGAATCAATTTTATTCAAGGCTACGGGCTTACGGAAACAAGCCCCATCGTTGCGCTCAATCCCGTTGAGCATTTTAAAATCGAAAGCGTCGGAAAAGATTTTTCGCCGTACGAAGAAATTAAAATTATTAATCCTGACAAAGACGGCATTGGCGAAATCGCGGTGAAAGGCCCCATGGTGATGAAGGGCTACTACAACATGCCAAAAGAAACAAAAGCTATGTTTACGCAAGACGGTTTTTTAAAAACGGGCGACATAGGCAAGCTCGACAGCGAGCATTACCTTATTCTCTGCGGTCGCGCAAAAAACATCATCGTTACGTCGGGCGGTAAAAACGTGTACCCCGAAGAAATTGAAGACCGCTTCCAGCTGTGCGGCAACATTCAGCAAATTACGGTGCAAGGCTACGAAGAAAACGCTGAAGAAAAATCGGAAGGCATTGAAGCGCTCATCTATCCGAGCGACGACGTATTTGCAAAACTCGGCGTAAAACGTGACGATGCGCTCTTTGTCACTGATGACGTGCGCAGCATGATTCAAGCAGATGTTGATAACGTAAACAAAAGTTTACAACCGTACGAGCGAATCACTAAAGTAACGATTCTTGATGCACCGCTTGAAATGACAACAACGATGAAAGTAAAGCGAAAATACAAGTAGCATGTGGAGCAAGCTGCGGGAAGAGCCGCGCTTGCGTGGTTCGGTCACCCTCATTCTGTCGCGCGTTTCGCTACATGGCTGACGCGCTCGGAACGGCGCGCTTGTCATCGCGCCGCCACTCCAGCGCGGGCTATGCTGCGTTCTCCGTGCAGCACAGTGCGCGAGGGGGCGACGCGGCGAGCACGCGATTTTTCAAAATCGCGTGCTCGGTACATTTTGGCGCGCCATATGTGCGCCAAAATACTGGCAACCGCACAGCACCCGACCTGCCGCAGGCAGGGCGCGCCCGTCTTGCTTTGCTATTTTTTTGCAATCGGCTATACTGTGTGCATGGTCGCAGAATTGACGCTCATAGTGCGCCCGCAAGACGAGCACAACGATTTGCTGTTGCGCAAGAAAGCGCGCGAACAGCTTGCACAAAAAAATATCCGCGTGCGAGACGACGAGCTGCATCTCGTATGCGTAAAAAAATCGATTGACGCACGACACGGCAACGTAAAGCTGTGCTTAAAATACAACGCATATAGTGGCGAAGAAGCAATTCAAAACGATGCGATTCCCGAATGGAAACACGCAGACGGAAAGCGGCGCGTTATCATTGTGGGTGCAGGTCCGGCGGGGCTTTTCGGTGCGCTTCGCTTGCTCGAAGACGGCATTACGCCAGTGCTCGTTGAGCGCGGCACAGACACGGCGCAACGCAAAAAAGACATAGCCGCTATAAGCACGCAACATGTTGTTGACGCAAACAGCAACTACTGTTTTGGCGAAGGCGGCGCGGGCGCATTCAGCGACGGAAAATTGTACACACGAAGCGGCAAGCGTGGAAACGTGCCGCGCATTTTGCGCATATTCAATCACTTTGGTGCAGACGCGAACATTTTGACAGACGCGCACCCGCATATAGGCACGGACAAGTTGCCAAAAATTATCAACGCCATGCGCGAAAAAATAATTGCACTTGGCGGCGAGTTTCATTTCAACATGAAGTGCGTCGATGTGCTTATTGCACATGACGAATCGCATGATGACACGATGCAAAGTGGCACAATCACAACGGGCGCAATACATGGTGGCACGAGTGCGACAAGCAGCATGCGTGCAGATGCGCGCAGCGGCACAACTGCGACAGATGCCGCGCATGATGCAACACGCCCACAATGGAGCGGCACTGTATGCGGCATTGTTGCACAGCATACAAAAACAGGAGCGCGCGTGCAATTCACTGGCGACGCAGTGCTTTTTGCAACAGGTCACTCTGCTTCAGATATATACGAGCTCCTTGCAAAAATTGCGCCTCATGCGCTCGCAGCAAAACCGTTTGCACTTGGAGTACGCGTTGAACATCCGCGCGCGCGTATCGATGCAATTCAATATCACGGAAAGCAGCTCGAAACAGCTGCAGAATATCGCCTTGCAACGCACGTAGACGGACGCGGCGTGTATTCGTTTTGCATGTGTCCCGGCGGCTTTGTCGTGCCGAGCAGCACAAGCAACGATGAAATAGTGATAAACGGCATGTCGTCCGCGCGCCGCAATTCTGTATGGTCAAATGCGGCAATCGTTGTTGAAACAACGCCTGAAGATATTCCGCGCGAATTTGTTGCTGCCGCAACAGCGGACGGCTGCCCTGCGCTTGCAGGCTTGTACTGGCGAACGCACCTTGAGCGCGAGGCAAAAAAGCATGGCGATGGACAGCATGCGCCCGCGCAACGTTTGGAAGATTTCCTTGCGCATTATGCAAGCAGCACGCTTCCCGCCACAAGCTACACGCCTGGCGTTGCGCCGAGCCGCCTTGACAAATGGCTTCCGCCGCATAGTGCGCGCCGTCTTGCCGTCGCTTTTGTCGATTTTAACAAGCGCATGAGCGGCTTTATTTCACGCGATGCGCTCCTCATTGCAATTGAGACGCGCACGTCAACGCCTGTACGCATGCTTCGTGACAAAGAAACATATGAAAGCACCGTGCTCAAAAATCTGTATGTGGCGGGAGAAGGCTCAGGCTATTCGGGCGGCATTGTGTCGTCCGCGATTGACGGCGAAAACGCGTGTGCGGCGATTGCAAAAAGAATTGCGAAATGAGCTGTACGGTAAATGATGCGGTTTTGCTGCCACGCACTACATGTATTTATTCAGTAAAGAGAAAGCGGCGTGAGAGAGACCTAAATTCCGAAGTGAACGCCGCGCTGCTCATTGCCTAAACACATGTATTTTTTTCTGCTATACTGACTGCATGCAAGATTGCCTCATCACACTGCAAAACTGTCGCATTGAAGACTCGCGCCGCACAATTATTAAAAATATTTCGTGGTTCATGCAAAGCGCGCAAGTTTGGCTTGTAACAGGCGCTAACGGCAGCGGCAAAGACGCATTCCTCTCCGCGCTCGCGGGAACGTTGCGCATTGTGCCAAACGAAAACGCGTGTGGCATTGCGGCGCAAGCAAGTTGCGCACCGTTGCATTGTGGCACGTTGATGCAGAGCAACACGTTGCTGGAACGTGCGCAATCTGGCAGCACGCTGTTGCAGAACGGCATGCCGCAAAGCGAGCAAAACCTTGCGAAAAATGCATGCGGCGCGCAGTACAGTTCTGCATTTGGCAATTCGGTGGAACTTGTTTCGCTAGAGCGCGCGGCACTCCTCATTCAAGAAGAGCGCGAAAATGATGAAAGCGATTACATTAAAGGAGGCGTAGACATTGGTCGCACGGGGCGTGTTTTCATTGCGGAAGCGATTGCGAAGCAAAGCGTAAACCAGCAGAAAAAACGTGCGGAGCTTTACGAAATTGCACGGCGCATTGAATCATTCCCAGAAATCAAGTTATGCGGCATAGAAAATATTCTTGACCGCGGATTAAAATATATGTCAACAGGCGAAATACGTCGAACGCTTTTGGCACGTGCGCTTGTCTCTGGGAAAAAATTATTAATTTTGAGCGACCCGTTCGCGGGGCTCGACAGTGAAAGCCGCTCGATTTTGCAAACGTTTTTCAACACGATTGCGACACGTCAGCTTACCTCCGCTGCAAGCGAGCAATTTCCGCGCATTATTCTTGGCATGGAACGCTATCACGAAATTCCTGATGCGGTGTCGCATGTGCTTGAGTTTTGTGAAAGTGCTGTTTCATTTTGCGGCGCGCGAAATGAGTACGAAATGCTGCTTGCAAAACGCGCGTCTTGTAGGAACACAACACGCGATGCAGACAAAGCAGCGCGTGTGCGGCGTATCAGTGATTTGCACCATGCAGCACAACTCGCGCGCCCAGCTGACAATGCAAGCCTCAAGCATGTCGGCGGCAACGCGCGCCTCGTGCGTTCAAACGATGACCATGCGTTGGGCACCAATGCAGCGCGCCAAAACGCCAGCAGTAAAGACAGCGCGGAAACGACGACCACCAGCAATAAAACCGCGCTCGTTGAAATGCACAATGTAACTGTTGGCTGGGGAGAGCGCCGCGTTCTTGTCAACCTCAACTGGAGCTTGCATGAAGGCGAGCATTGGCTCATACGCGGCCCGAACGGAAGCGGCAAAACAACATTTCTTGAGCTCATAACAGGCGACAACATGCAAGCGTATTGCAACGATGTGCGCATGTTTGGAAAGCGGCGCGGTACGGGCGAAACAATCTGGGACATAAAAGCGCAGCTCGGCATTGTGTCGTATCGGTTGCATGTTGAATACCGTATGGTTGCAAGCACGAGTTTGCTGAATGTACTCGTGTCAGGTTTTAAAGATTCAATAGGTTTATACGAAAGGCCAACTGATGCAGAGATAACGGCGGCGCGCAAGTGGCTTGCATTCGGCGGATTTGCAGAACGTGAGCGCGAACTGTTCAGCAGCATAAGCTATGGCGAGCAACGCGCGTTGCTCATTTTGCGTGCGGTGGTGAAATGCCCGCCTATTCTCGTGCTTGATGAGCCATGTCATGCGCTCGATGAAAACTACCGTCAAAAAATACTTGACTTGCTTGAAACAATTGCAGAGAGCGGCGCTACAACGCTGCTCCACGTGACGCACGAAACAGATGAAATGCTCGCATGTGAAAAACACATTCTTGAATTGCGCCCGAATGAGACGCCCATGTATAAAATCATTACGAGATGAGCAAAAGTTGCCGATTGTAAAACTATGACGAAAAAACTTTTGTTGCAATGCATGTTTGCGCTCGCGCTGTGCCCTGCGCTTGTATTTGCCGGAGGACGAAAAGAAAAAACGCCCAAAGCGCCAGAGGAAACGCCGCAAGAGCGTGCTGCAAGATTGCTCGCAGAAAATGATGGAGCCGCATACGAGCGCACGCTTGTTGACGGAGAAGCAACACCATTCAATGAAGTGTGGGGATTTGCGCTGCAAGAGCGTCCCAACGAACTCGATTTTGAAACGCCGTACACAGATATTGCGCTTTTTACGTCAACGCTCAATTATTACGGAGAGCTTGTCGATGTGCCTAATCATTTGTTGCTTGCATCGTTTGAAGGCAGAACGCACATGGTATTTGCCTGCGACAGTCGTGCGCTCGTTCACTATGTGCTCGACCCGCAGTTTGGCTTGCGCGCGCAGTTTGAAAAATCGCTCATTAACGCAGTCAAAAATTACGACGGGCTGTGCATCGACATGGAGTATATTCCTGCACGAGACCGCGGCAACTTTTTTTCATTTTTGCGCGACATGAAGCGCATGCTGAACGGAAAAATATTGAGCGTGTGCGTGCCTGCTCGTACGCGAACAATCTCGGACGACATATTCCACTATAAAACAATTTCCGACATAGCAGACCGCGTTATCATCATGGCGTATGACGAGCACTGGAGCACGAGCAAACCGGGACCAGTTGCCTCATTTGAGTGGTGCAGCAACGTAGCCGATTACGCGCTTACAATAATCCCCAAAGAAAAACTTGTGATGGGATTGCCCCTGTACGGACGCACATGGGTGGATGAAAATCATGCGGGCGCGTGGTATTTTAGCGGCGTGAACAGAAAGATGCTCGAAAATGGCGTTGCAACTGTCGAGCGCGATGACGGTGGCGTGCCGAAAATTGAATACAGCGCAACAATCAATGTGACAGGCTACTTTGACGACACGTATTCGCTTGTCAAAAAATTTCGCATGTACAAAGAAAAAGGCATTAACAATATTTCATTTTGGCGAATAGGCATGGAAGACACGACGCTGTGGCAATGGATAGAAACAGATAATTGACGTTTTTGCCACTTCAACGATATAATGACGCAACGCTTAAAGCCGTTTGCACGGAGCGGCACACAGCATCATATCATTTCAATCAAGGAGAAAGCTATGGATACTTCTTCAATTCTGTCAACATTATTGAGCGCTTCAAGTATCAAAGGTATCAGCAAAACAACAGGCACAGACACTGATACTGTTACGACAATTCTCTCGCAAGCTGTTCCTGCGTTGCTCACTGGTGCAAACAAGCAGGCGACAAACAGCAAAACGGCAGAAAGCTTTGCGCAAGCCCTCACAGAACATGCGCAGGACAACACCTCGAATGTAGGCACATTTCTCAAAAATGTTGACTTGAATGATGGCGCAAAAATCATTCAGCACTTGCTCGGTTCAAGCACTGCGTCAACAACAAAATCAATTTCAAAAGCGGCAAACACTGACGCAGAAACAACGTCATCTGTGCTTTCCGCAGCTGCGCCGCTTCTTATGAGCTTGCTCGGAAAAAGCGCGGGCAGCAATACGTCGAGCGACGCACTCAGTAGCTTAATCGGTGGCTTGATGAAAAATGTGAGCGTTACCGATTTGCTCGGCGGCTTGCTCGGTTCGTCTTCCACGAGCAAGAAAACGACAAAAAAATCAACAAGCTCGGCTGCGTCATCAATTGCCGGCAGTTTGATAAAAAATTTGCTTAAATAATAATTATTAATGGCTGCACGCTAAAACGATGTGTGCATTTTAATTTGCAGTTTGCTTCGCAAACTTGCTCATTTACCTGTGCGCTCACGCGCACAAAATGCACTCTGGAATAACGTGCGCATTTTAAAGAATGTCTAAAATGCGCATTGAGGTAGCGCGCATTTTAAAAACGCTGACAATGAGGAGATTTTTTTATGGCTGAAAAAAAACAACATACGATTGTGTCTGCTTCAACAGGCAAGACAGTTAAAAAAGCTGGTTCGCAGCCGAGCGGAAATGCAACAGGCTTGAGGATTGGTGCGGCAGTTCTCTGGGTTGCTGCAATCGTTTGCGAAATAGTGGCGCTTGGAGTAATCTGCGAAACGATTATCATTGCGTTTTTGTCAAAAGTGCCGCCGCTCTATCAAGGCATTGGTTTTCTCGTGCTTGATTTTATTCTCGTCGTGATTGGTGCGCAACTTTGGAAAAAAGCAAATCACATCAAGCCGATGTCAAAAAAGAACGCGTTTTTGTTCTGGCTGTGGAACAACATGGGCGTTATCGTGTGCGCAATCGCGTTTATTCCGTTCATCATTGTGCTGCTTACCAACAAAGAAATTGACAAAAAAACAAAGACCGTTGGCGTGGCAGCGGCGGCAATCATGCTGCTCGTAAGCGGACTTGCAAGTTACGACTTCAACCCTGTTTCTGCAGAAGATTATGCTGCGGCAGGATTGGGCGGCGTGTATTGGACAAAATACGGCACAGTGTTCCACTCGCATGAAGACTGCTCTTCGCTCAACAGGACAGACGAACTGATGACGGGCAGCATTCAGGAAGCGCAAGACGCGGGCAAGCAGCGCATGTGCAAAATCTGCGAAAAGCGCGACAACATCATAAAGCAGTTGCCTGCGCCAAAAGAGGCGGACGAAGAAGAGCCAGCCGCATAACAGCGTACAAGACAGGCAAACCGCACAGTACGTGAAAGATATATAGGCAACCGCGCACAACGCGCCATGCCTTTGGAAGAGAAAGAGCGCGAGAAAGAGAAACCTTTGGAAAGGTGTCGCTTTCTCGCATGGCGCTTTTTGCAGAGGCCGCTGCCACTCGGTAGCAGTCTTTTTTCGGGCATTCACCAGTTGTGCTGCGAGCGGATTTTCTACCGAGCGTCCATGTCGTCACACGCAATTATGTCTGCACCCGTGTTTAAGATGTCTTCTACAAGCACATCGCCTGCGTGGACAGGCGCGGTGACGCAGAGCCGCTTAATCACTTCCATGCATTCAAGCTGCATGTCGCGCGGCACTTCTGTTTTTGATTTTGCGGGAACGAGCGGACCGACGCCGCCTGCAACTTGCACTGTGCACGTGAGCGTCCGTTCGGGATTTGTCAATTCTTTGCATGCGTATTCTTCGCCGCGCTTGCACGCGTTGCCTGTGACAGCATATGCCGCTGCTCCGCTTCCCGATGTTTTCGTCACTTCAAGCTGGCATCCCATCGGACAGATGATGCATGTCATTGTCGTTTTTTCATTCGCTTCCATAATCAGTCTATTGTGTCCTCCGGAGTTTCAATTGAAACAGTGAGCGGCGCGGTCGCTTTTAAAATTGCAGCTGCATTCACTTCCGCAATCTGCATTTCGCCCGGCCGCACAATGCGCGTCTTTTTAGAATGCAGCTTGTCGTTGCCGCTGTACACCGCAACAGTAACGCCGCGATACACGTCTGTGCTTCTAAACATAATCTGCACTTTCGGCTCGTCTTTTTTTTGCGCATCGGGCAGTGCTTTGGCAACCGCTTTTGATTTGAACGCGTCGTCTATGTCTATGTGTTGCGGCACTGTGTAACGCACGCGGTTTCCCGGACGAATAGGCAGCGTTGCCTCTGTTGCAACATGCGCACCGTTTGCAGCGTATTCTGCCGCGCATTTTCCAGCGAGCACGCTTTCAGTCGTCACAAAGTCAACCAAATCATGCACGTGGACTGTATTGCCGCACGCAAAGATGCCGGGCACGCTCGTTTCCATAAGTTGATTCACAGACGGCCCTTTTGTTACTGGGTCTATGGAAACGCCTGCCCCAGTGCTCACTTCGTTTTCGGGGATAAGTCCGACTGAAAGCAGCAATGTATCGCATGCGATATATTCTTCGGTGCCTTTGATGGGGCGACGGCTTGCGTCAACTTGCGCAATCGTTACGCCTGTTACGCGTTCGCGTCCGTGGATTTCGATGACTGTCGTGTTGAGCTTAAGCGGTATGTGAAAATTTTCGAGGCACTGCGTCATGTTGCGGCTCAATCCTGCTGAATACGGCATGACCTCGCACACAACTTTTACATCGCATCCTTCGAGCGTAAGGCGGCGTGCCATTATGAGACCGATGTCGCCGCTTCCGAGAATGACAATTTTTTTGCCGGGAAGATAGCCGTCTATGTTCACAAAACGCTGCGCAGAACCTGCGGTAAAAATGCCTGCGGGTCGTGTGCCTGGTATAACAAGTGCACCGCGCGTTCGCTCGCGGCATCCCATTGCAAGAATGACAGTGCGCGTCTGGAGGAACATGAGTCCGTCTTCTGCATTCATCGCAGTGACTACATGCACACCGCCGTCTTTGCCAGTTTTCGCCGTCGCGCTGCCAGTGCCATCAGCATGTTCCGCGCTCATTGCGCCGCCATCTTTATTCGTCGCCGTTTCTGCAAGTCCTGCGCCTTTAAAATCATCCGCGTTGTCTATAGAGATGACCATTGTGTTTACTTTGTACGCGATGTTGCGCTCCACAACTTGCTTTACAAAGCGGCTTGCGTATTCAGGACCAGTAAGTTCTTCGCCAAAATAGTGCAGCCCAAATCCGTTGTGAATACACTGCAACAGAATGCCGCCAAGTCTGTTGTCGCGTTCCAAAACGAGAATATTTTTTGCGCCGTTGTCGTGCGCGGAAACAGCAGCAGCAAGTCCCGCAGGTCCGCCGCCAACAATAACTGCATCGTAGATTGTGCCGCTCATCGCATGCCTCCAATATCGTCGTCTGCAAAATCACGCGTTTTACCTGCAAGCATAAACGACGAGCCGCCTTTTTTCGTAATCGATGTCATAGGGATTTGCAACTCACGCGAAAGAATCTCCGTGACGCGCGGCGAGCAAAATCCACTTTGGCACCTGCCCATGCCCGCGCGCGTGCGCCGTTTTATGCCGTCCACATCGAGCGCGCCGAGCGGCGTGTGAATTGCCTGCACAATTTCAGCTTCTGTCACTGTCTCGCATCTGCAGACGATTTGCCCGTACAGGCGATTTTCTTTGACAAGTTTTTGCCGCGCTTGAATGTCGGCTGTGTTGAATGCGGCAATGCCTGCGCGCTCTTCAATAAAGCCGCTCCGTCTTTGCGTGTTGAGGCCAGCATTATTCAAAAGCTCCACAACGTATTCTGCTATTGCAGGAGCAGCAGAAAGTCCTGGTGAACAAATGCCGCTCACGTTTATAAATCCTTTAACGGCTGCATCTTCTTCGATAATAAAATCGTCAATGTCTTTTGCACTGCCGTCTGAGTCAATTTCACACGCAATGGCGCGGATGCCTGCAAACGAATTAATAATGTTGCCGCGCGGAATATCAGGAATAGTGAGCGATGCTTTTTCAAGCACATCTGCCTGCGCCAAAGCTGTCGTGCCCGTGTAGCCGCTCATGTCGCCGCTTTGGTCGTTTGCGCTCGGTCCAATCAAAATATTTCCGTCTACAGACGGGGTGACGAGCACGCCTTTGCCGAGCGCAGTAGGCGTTTGAAACAGCGTGTGGTGCACGAGCGACTTGCATTTGTTGTCGAGCAGACAGTACTCACCGCGCCGCTGCTTTATGACAAACACGCGCGCGCCTGCCATTTGGCTTACTTTATCTGAAAAAAGTCCCGCCGCATTCACCACATATTTTGCGCGTATTTCGCCGTGTCCGCTGCGCAGCACAAATAGGTCGTCCTCTTTTTTAATGGCGTGCACTGCTGTGTTTCTGCAAAACGTCACACCGTTGATAACTGCGCTCTCTGCAAATGCCCACGTTGCTTTGTACGGGCAGATGATTCCTGCGCTCGGTGCATATAGCGCGGCACACGCGTCCTCGTTAACATTCGGTTCCATCTCGTGCAGCTCGTCGCTTGCAACGATGCGCAAATCGGGAACGCCGTTCGCCTTGCCGCGCTCAAGCAGCTTGTTGAGGAGCACAACGCCGTCTTCGTCAAATGCAAGCACAAGCGAACCAATCTTGTCGTATTCAAAGTTGAGCTTTTTTGCAAGCTCCTCGTACATTGCAGTGCCGCGTACATTGAAACGCGCCATGAGCGTGTCGGGGAGTGGGTCAAATCCGCCGTGAACAATTGCGGAGTTCGCTTTAGAGCTGCCGCATGCCACATCGTTTTCTTTTTCGATAAGCACGATTTTTGCAGACGTTTTTGCAAGTTCTCGCGCAATGCAGGAACCGACAATGCCTGCACCGATAATCGCTACATCAAACAAAGTTTGCCTGTCCATTTTGCCTCCGCCGCAAGTCATTATATCTTTTTGATTAATAATTATTAGACCTGTTCTGAAACTGATGTTTCCGAACAGGTCTATTTTTCAGCCCAGTTTCTTGCGCGTTCAATAGCCCGCTTCCACTGCGCGTACAGCTCATTGCGTTTTGCACTTTCCATTTCTGGTGTGAATATATTGTCAATTTTCCAAAAATCGAGCACGCTGTTTTTATCGCTCCAAAAGCCAACGGCAAGCCCCGCAAGAAATGCCGCGCCTGTCACTGTTGTTTCAACATTTTTCGGGCGATACACGGGCGTATCAAGGATGTCAGATTGGAACTGCATCATCACGTCGCTCACACACGCACCGCCGTCAACTTTTACCGATGGAATGTCAAAGCCCGCGTCGTCTTTCATGCATTCAAGCTCATCTTTTACTTGATACGCAATCGCTTCAAGCGCCGCGCGGCACAAGTGCGATTTATTAACGCCACGCGTGAGCCCGACAATTGTTCCACGCGCATACGAGTCCCAATACGGCGCGCCAAGCCCCGTAAACGCAGGTACAATGATTGCGCCGTTTGAGTCAGCTACTGTCTCTGCAAGAATGTCGCACTCGTGCGCATTTTTAATAAGCCCAAGCTCGTCGCGCAGCCATTTTACAAGTGCGCCGCCAATGAACACGCTGCCTTCAAGCGCATACGTCACTTCACCATTCATGCCGAGCGCAATCGTGGTGAGCAACTTGTGCGCAGACGTGACAGGTTTTGCGCCTGTGTTCATAAGCAAAAAGCAGCCTGTGCCGTATGTTGATTTTGTTTCGCCAGGATTAAAACAGCCCTGCCCAAAAAGCGCTGCCTGCTGGTCACCGATTGCAGAAGCGATAGGCGCTTCAAAACCGCAGATGCTCTTGTCAGTAGTCGTGTACACGCACGAGGAATCTTTTACTTCGGGAAGCAGCACGCGCGGAATGTTGAGCAGCTGCAGCAAGTCGTCGTCCCATTTGAGCGTGTGAATGTTGTACAGCATGGTACGGCACGCGTTCGTGTAATCAGTTACATGGCACTTGCCGTTTGAAAGCCGCCAGATGAGCCACGTGTCAATAGTGCCTGCAAGCAGTTCGCCTTTTTCCGCGCGAGCACGAACGCCCGTCACGTTGTCTAAAATCCACTTGATTTTTGTACCTGAAAAATACGCATCGGGAAGCAACCCCGTCTTTGCACGAATTGTATCGCCGTGCCCTGCCATTATCAGTTCGTCTGCAAGCTCGGCTGTTCTGCGGCATTGCCATACGATGGCATGGTACACAGGTTTCCCCGTTTCTTTGTCCCACACGACGACTGTCTCTCGCTGATTTGTAATGCCTACCGCCGCAATTTCGCTTTCTGCAATGTGCGCCGCAATCACCGCTTCTTTCAATACAGCAAGCTGGCACAAAAAAATTTCTTCTGCATCGTGTTCAACCCAGCCAGGCTTTGGATAATATTGCTTGAATTCTTGCTGCGCGCTTGCAACTTTATTCGCCTGTTTGTCAAACACGATTGCACGCGACGACGTTGTGCCCTGGTCAAGCGCAATAACATATTTTTTTTCTGGCATAATTCACCCTCCTGCTTTATAACGACGCTATATTTTATGATACAGCGTCATTGAAGATTGTCAAGTTTTTTTACATGGAAAATTTTAAAACCACACTTTCACGCCGCCAGAAATGATTGTACCGAACTCTGTCGGATACTCGCTCGTATTTGCTCTGTGATACGAATGCTTTTGATTGTCGTTGGGCGTACCGTCAATCACCGTGTAATAGCTGTACACAAATCCAATGTTCGCATAAACGGTGAGCGGCACTTTAAATTGCTTGAGATTCCAATCTGCTCCGAACTTCACAATGTGAAACCACTGGTATGCGCCATCGTGCAAAAAATACTTGCGCAAGCTGTCACGGTCATTCGGCTGTAATTCAGAATACAGTGAGCTTCCCTTTACCGCCTGGCTGCCGTGCTCTGCGCCGTGCCTGATAAATTGATATTCGAGGTGCGCGGAAACGCGTGGAAAAAACAGCGAGTCAAAACGCACGAGAATTTCATCAGAGTTTGGCGGAAGATAGTAGCCAAGGCTTTCACCAGAATTCATATACGCTTCTGAAATGTAATGCGTGTACCACGTGTAGTTGATTCCTTGATGCGTATAGCAGAACGGCTCGATTTTTGTGTACCGCAGCGAAACAGTTGTAAACGGCAGCCATGGGAAATTCGCTTTCATGCCTGCCTGTGTTGCATACATGTTGCGCGTTGCGTGAATAAAATCACCAAACAATCCTGTTGTCTTATTAAGACCAACAAATTCATCGAGGAAGAACGATGCCCATACATACCCGATGCCTGGATACGAAAGCTTTAAATTGGTGAACAGCGCGAGATTGTCGTTGTCGCCGACATTGTTTTGATAAAATACTTTGTTCATGAGCGGATGGAAGTAGCCAAGGTCAAACCGTTTTGGCCACACAGCAGTCGTGCCAAAATCAAAATGCACATACTTAAAATTGAGTTCAAACATCGCTGCAGAATACGCGTTTTGAAAGAACATGTCGTTTGAATAATAGGTGTAGTCTTTCTTGCTGTTGTACGCTTCGCCAACCATGTATTTGCTGTTCGGATATTCAAGCACGCCAGTAAGAGAAGAAAGCGTAAACCACCGCACGGGCGTTGCCGCAAATTCAAATGCGATGAACGGACGCGCATGCTTGTTGAGCACGAGACTCGCCCCTTCGTCCATCGCAGCCCATTCGCGCTTTATTCGTCCAAAGCGGAGAAACACTCTGTCATTAAAAGCACTTAAATCAATTTCTGAAAGGATGCCAAATCCTACGCCGAGATTGTCACACCAGCCTTCAAGTCCGCTCGCAGACAAATCAGTGAGATGCCATATTGAACCGTCCCACTGCTTGTGGTACGAAAATGGAAGAAACGCTTTATTTGCAAATGATTTTATATTTCTTGCACCAGTTCCATCAACATCTTGCGTGTACCACCATCTGCCTATTTCGTATTCACCAAGCGGCTTTAAAACAGCGCGTGACATATTTCCAAAAAGATTGAAATCGTACGAAAGATATTTGCTTAAATCGCCACGCAGCGAAACTGTTGGTGTAAGCCACATGCCCCATTGATTATCACTGCGATTGTTATAGA
Source organism: Treponema sp. (assembly GCA_017940005.1). Lineage (GTDB taxonomy): Bacteria > Spirochaetota > Spirochaetia > Treponematales > Treponemataceae > Treponema_D. The sequence goes on along the minus strand of JAGAZO010000009.1, from coordinate 97,165 downwards.
TGCCGCCAGAAACAAACGAATCTATTTTTAAAGCTGCGTCGAACGTTGTGCGGATTTTTCCCTTGCCTTCAAAATAGTAGCCGCCGCGCAATACATCAAACCCGTGCTTTCTCTGAAATTGTTCAAGCGCGTCGCGCAAAATCTGTTCTTCTGTTTTTGAAAGCAGCCGTTTTTCAGCCGCATCCGACGCGGCAAGAATTTCATTGATTGCGTCAGCGACAACATTTTCGGGATACGGTTTAATAGTGGGAAGCGGCGGACACAGACCGCGCATTTGCGCATGCTCAATGATTGCATACACACGATTGTCAACAGAAACTGATGCATGCGTTTGCGCGGCGAGCGGCATTCTAATAATTGCTAAAAGAGCACTAGAGAATATAACAAGGAATCGTTTCATAAAAGCCTCTATCAAATATAAAAATAATAATTTTAAGCATCAAAACTCTTCTACAGAGAACACCTAAATCACTCCTTAAAAAATTTCAGCGTTTAAGATTACACACTCCTTCTTTTGTACATCAGAATTATATAGAAATTGCACAATGATTTCCACTAACACCGCTATAAAAAATAACCGATAATGAAATGAGGCTTTTCATGGAACGCTTTAATAAAGCATTATCGGCCGCTGGTGCAATCCTATTGCTGCTTGCCGCTTTTTTTTCTATCTCGCTCATGCTTGTTCTTCTTGATTTTGGAACGGTTAGTCATAGCAATATAATATTCTTGCTTGGACACATGCTTGCAACTGCATACGGTTTTTCGAGCGTGCTCATTCCTGTCTTTTTACTCATTGCAGCAACAGCTTGTTTTTCAGGCAAATGGACAAGTCGCAAAGCTATGAGGCTTCTCACAGGTGTTGTGCCGTTCTTTACAGCTGTGCTTACAGAAACTATTTGCACATCAATTTTGGAAATCAGCAACGATGATTATGCAGGAATAAAAGTTGCTGTAACTATTGTGCTTGGAGCAATGCTAATTGTCATTGAATATCTTGGCGCAGGTATCATTGCTGACAAACTTATGCAATGGACAAAAGATAAAAAAACTGACGTACAAGAATTTTACGATGAGCTTCCAATCGATGTGCCTGAAACAGATACCGTAAAATCACAAGATGTATTTACAGAACAAAAAATTATTAATGCTGAAATACCGCAAAATGCAGAACAGGCGCAAGAACAAGCGGCCGCTTTTCTGTCTACAGCAAGTGATGATAACGCTCTTCAGAAAACAGACAAAGCATTTGATAACATTTTCGATTATGAAAAAACACAAGACGGCAAACAAGAGCCAATAATATCGCAAGAAGAATTTGCTGCGCTTACAGCCAACGAAGATATTGAAGAATTGGTTTGGGACTTGCCTGCTGTACAAAATGATACAGATAACATTACGCAAGGCGTATATGATTTGCCAAGTTCTGAACCTGCGCTTGTGCCTATGCAATCGGTTGAACAAAACGCTCGTGTTGCCATGCTTGATCCTGATTTTTTTGACATTGACATAAATGAACCTTCTGATGAAGCAGCTGTTGAACAAGATGAATATAACGATGCAGGACTTTTAGAAATTAATAAGTTTTATTCTGTGGACGCTGTTGAGCCATCATACGAATTCGATTCGGTGAAAGAATCTGCTTTTCAACAAGAAATTGACACGCAATACGAGCAGAGCATAGACGAATCTCCCCTGCTGTATGATGCGACGCAAAATGACACGCCGCAGACAGTCGTGCAAGAAGACGCTGCTTTTGAAGAAGCTGAAGCAGAGGAGCATATTTCGCTAGATGAAATGTCTGACAAATCAGTAGTATCTGCGCAATTGCTCTCGTTTGCGAGCGATGTTTTTGCAGACATGGACAAAGATGTGCGCAGCAATTTGTCAGACGTGCCGCAACAGCAATCGCTTGTAGAGCAGGCAAATGAGGTAGAACCAAACAAACAGGCAGGGGGAGGGGCGTCAAGCGCGCACGAATCGCTGCCACCCGTGAAAAAAGCAAAGCCGAAGCCAAAAGGACCGTATAAAGTTCCAGCAGATTTATTAACCGCATATGAAGACGACCAGTACTGGATTATAGACAATGCGACAAAAGATGCGTCCGCGCAGCTTAAAGAAACGCTCAACGAGTTCAACATTGAAGCTGATGTCATCGGCATAAAAAAAGGACCTGTCGTCACTATGTTTGAAATACTTCCTGCGCCCGGTGTAAAGCTCAGCAAAATCGCCGCGCTGCAAGACAACATTGCGCTTCGGCTTGCGGCAAGCAGTGTGCGTATTGTAGCTCCTATTCCTGGCAAGCAGGCAGTAGGCATAGAGATTCCAAACAAAAACCGCAGCATTGTCAGCTTCCGTGAAATCATCGAAAAAGATATGAGCGAATACAAGAAGATGGCTGTGCCCGTCATTCTTGGCAAAGACATTCTTGGCAAACCGCAGATTATCGATTTAGTAAAAATGCCGCATCTGCTCATAGCTGGTGCAACAGGAAGCGGTAAGTCTGTGTGTGTGAACAGCATGATTTTATCAATCCTGTACAAGCGTTCTCCGCAAGAAGTGAAATTGATATTGATTGACCCAAAAATCGTCGAGCTCAAATTGTACAACGACATTCCGCATCTGCTCGTGCCTGTTGTCACCGAATCCAAAAAAGCGTTCCAAGCGTTGCAATGGGCGCTCTGCGAAATGGAACGCCGCTATGCGCTGCTCGACAGTCTCGGCTGCCGCGACATAGCGAGCTATAACAAAAAGATTGCAGAGAAACACATTGCCACAGAAAAGCTGCCGTATATCGTTATCATCATAGACGAGTTTGCAGATTTGATGGCAACGACAGGGAAGGAGCTTGAATCAACTGTTGCACGACTTGCCGCAATGAGCCGCGCAATAGGCATTCATCTGGTGCTTGCTACGCAGCGTCCGTCAATCGATGTCATCACTGGATTGATAAAAGCGAACATCCCAAGCCGCATTGCATTTATGGTTGCCTCAAAAATGGACAGCCGCATCATCATAGACCAAGTTGGCGCAGAAAAATTATTGGGGCGCGGCGACATGCTCTATGCAAGCGCGGCAGACCCGTTCCCCGTGCGCATTCAAGGCACATTCGTAAGCGACAAAGAAGTTGAAGATGTCGTTGAGCACGTAAAAAAATACGACGAACCAGATTACATCGAAGATGAAGTATTTGTCGCAGATGACGATGAAACAGACGAGCCGAGTTTATTTGGCGGCGGCGAAGACCCGTTATACAACGATGCGCTCGAAATTGTAATGCAGGCAGGAAAAGCATCCGCGTCGTACATTCAGCGCAGATTGAAAATTGGATACAATCGCGCGGCGCGGCTAGTCGAAGATATGGAAGCTCGCGGCATAGTAGGCCCGGCGAACGGTTCAAAGCCACGCGAAATCATTCACATGCCGTAATGTGTGTGTCATGAAGTAGGCAGTAAGTATTATTAATTTTAATACATGCTAATCTCACATGCCGCGAGCATGCTAATCTTGCGCGCAGTACACATACTTTATGCAGATGAATGATTTTGCAATCGTTCCATCATGGATTGTTGATTGCGCATTTTCTTTTCTCGTGTTATAGTTTAGTACATGAAAGGCATTATTCTTGCAGGCGGTTCAGGTACGCGCCTTTATCCGATTACTAAAGCGGTGTCAAAGCAAATCCTTCCGCTCTATGACAAGCCAATGATTTACTATCCGCTGTCGGTGCTTATGCTTGCAGGCATTCGAGATGTTTTAATAATTTCCACACCGCGCGACATTGGTGCGTTCAAAGAGCTTTTTGGCGACGGTATATGGCTCGGCATGCATTTTGAATATGCGGTGCAAGAGAAGCCGCGCGGACTTGCAGATGCGTTTATCGTGGGTGAAAAATTTATTAAAAATGATACAGTGGCGCTCGTGCTCGGCGACAATGTTTTTTACGGACAAAGCTTTACGCAAAGTTTAAAAAAAGCTGCCGAGCGCGTGAATACGACAGGTGGCGCAGTGATTTTTGGCTACTATGTAAAAGATCCGACAAGTTATGGTGTTGTCGAGTTTGACAAAAATGGAAATGTTCTTGGCGTTGAAGAAAAGCCAAAAATCCCAAAGAGCAATTACGCTGTGCCGGGTTTGTATTTTTATGATGACAGCGTTATAGAAATTGCTAAAAACGTGCAGCCGTCTGCGCGCGGCGAAATCGAAATTACGTCGGTGAATACTGCATATCTTGAAAAAGGCGCGCTTGCTGTTGAGCTGCTTGGGCGCGGCATGGCATGGCTCGACACTGGCACATACAACGACTTGCTTGAAGCGGGCAACTTTATTGCAACAATTGAAAAACGGCAAGGCTTGTATGTTTCATGCATTGAAGAGATTGCGTTCCGCAACGGCTGGATTTCGCGCAACGATTTACTGCAGCTTGCAAGCACATACAAAACAGAATACGGCCGCTACCTTGAATATATTGCGGATTCGCAGTGAATGGAGCAAGGTATGTCATTTGAGTTCAAGCAGTGTGCCGTGAACGGTGTGCCGATTATAGGGCTTTTTGAAATACAGCCAAAGCTGTTTAGCGACAAGCGCGGTTATTTTTTTGAATCGTACAGCGAGCGCGATTTTAAAGATGCAGGACTTGCAATGACGTTTGTGCAAGATAATGAGTCGCGCTCAACAAAAGGCGTGTTGCGCGGCTTGCATTTTCAAACAAAGCACGCACAGGGAAAACTCGTGCGCGTCGTCTACGGCCGCGTGTACGATGTTGCTGTCGATTTACGAAATGAGTCGCCTACGTTTGGCGCATATTACGGCGTTGTGCTCGATGGCGAAAAGCATAATCAATTTTATATTCCAAAAGGATGTGCGCACGGATTTTACGTATTGAGCGACACAGCTGTGTTCACATACAAGTGCACTGATTTTTACGATGCGCACGGTGAGAGCGGCATAATTTGGGACGACGCGCAACTTGCAATCAACTGGAATGATGTTGCACCTGGTGTAACGCCATTGCTTTCAGCGAAAGATGCACTGCATCCTGCATTTAATAAAAACAAAACATATTTTTCGCTCGATGGTACATGGCTCGGAGATGATGAATGACAATTTGATGTGCGTTTGTGTGAAGCACGTATGCGAGATGTCTACAAAATACGAAGTATATAAACGGTGATTATCAAGTGCAGATGTAGAGACCGCGGTGGTGCAGACACACATAACGTATGAGCGTATACATGTGAAGATGTCAGGAGATACCTATGCGAAAATTAACAAACGTTTTAGTCACAGGCGGCGCGGGATTTATCGGCTGCAACTTTATTCATTTTTTGCTCGGTCAAGAAAGTAGATTTACGGGGCGCATCATAAACGTTGACTGCCTTTCATATGCGGGCAATCTTGAAAGTCTTACAGATGTCGCTGCCCAACACAGTGGTACGCGTTATTTTTTTGAAAACGTGGACATTTGCAATCGCGCGGAAATTGAGCGCATTTTAAAGCAGTATGATGTTGACACAATTGTGCACTTTGCGGCGGAAAGCCACGTTGACCGCTCAATTCTTGGGCCTGAAGCATTTGTTAAGACGAATGTCATGGGTACGTTTATGTTGCTCGACGCTGCGCGCGCGTTTTGGAGCGAGCGCGGTTCCATGCGGGACGATGTGCTTTTTCATCACGTGAGCACTGACGAAGTGTACGGCTCGCTTGGACATTCAGGTAAGTTTACGGAATCAACGCCATATGACCCGCGCTCGCCGTATTCTGCAAGCAAAGCTGCAAGCGATCATTTGGTGATGGCGTATAGCCACACATACAACATGCCGGTGACACTTTCAAACTGTTCGAATAATTACGGTCCGTATCAGTTTCCCGAAAAACTTTTGCCGCTCATGATTACAAATATCCGTGACGGAAAAAATCTTCCAGTATATGGCGAGGGCACAAACGTGCGCGACTGGATTTATGTTGAAGACCACAATCGCGCTGTGTGGCTCATTTTGCAAAACGGGCGCGCGGGAGAAAAATATAACATCGGCGGCGAAAACGAGTGGCAGAACATCGAGCTGCTGCACAAAGTGATTGAGCTTGCAGCGCAGGAGCTTGGCAAAAATCCGCACGACATTGAAAAGACTATTATCCACGTGAAAGACAGACCTGGTCACGATTTGCGTTATGCAATCGATTGCACAAAAATCAAAAACGAATTGCAGTGGTCGCGCATCATGTCGTTTGAAGAAGGGTTGCGAACAACAATAAAATGGTATCTCTCGCACAAACAGTGGATTGACAATATTAAAAACGGGTCGTACAAAGCGTGGATCACTAAAAATTATGAGAAGCGATAGCATGATTTTGCGTGTAAAGTGTAACAGCGTATGATGTATTATGCGGCGCATGTGCGCACAGGGCGCGAGCAGCAATTTATTGACGAGATGGCAAAGCGATTGCCTCCACAGTCCGCTGTGCAAAAATAAGGAAGCATATGAATTTACTAAGTCATGAGCGACGCATAAAGCGCAAACTTAACAAGAATGCAACGCCAGCCGTCATTCCGATTTTGCTCGACAGCATAGACGAAATGTCATACAAGCACGACCCGCGCTCGCGTGAGGAAATGCAGCTCAATTCTGTTATTGAAGAATATTTGCTTGACGAAGTACGCCGCGTGCCTATTTACTCACCGATTGTGATTGCATTTCATTTTGTTCATGCCCAGCGCGGCGACGAGGAGACAGCAATGAAAATCATTCACAATAATTTTACGCGGTTACTCCAAGATAAATTGCTCTCTAAAAAACGTGAACGCCGCCGCTGGCGAATAAACCTTGTTATTGGCGGCGCATTTCTTGCTGTATGCCTTACGATGAGCCACGTGCTTGGCATGAAAGGAACGACGCCGCTTATTGATTTTTTGCGCGAAAGCTTTGGCATTATCGGGTGGGTTGCGCTGTGGGAACCTGTATCGTATTTTCTGTACGGCTGGCGCGATGGTGCAGACGTAATCGCTGCTGCGGTGAAATTACAATTGTGCACGGTACAACAAAATAGCGTATTGTTTGAATGATGCAAAATGCGTTAGCGATTGCCGTGAGTACCCCGCAATGCGCGCGTATTACGCATTGTATGCTGGAAAAATTTTGTAGAGCGCGAAGTAGTACACGAATTTGCGCTTTTGCGGCTAATTTGATATATTTCTCCTATGGAGAAGAAATCTGTTATTATAATTGGGGCGGGAGTTGCAGGACTTGCGGCGGGAGTGTATTTACAAAGTTCGGGTTTTGACGTAACAATTTACGAACAGCACACGATTCCTGGAGGGCTTTCAACAAGCTGGTCGCGCAAAGGATATTTGTTTGAAGGTGGCATGCACTGGCTTACTGGCTCGTCACCGCACCTGCGCTTAAACCGAGTATGGCGAGAAACGGGCGCGCTTAAAAGCAACAATCCCATTTACAATCGAGATCCATTATACACGCTTATACGTGGAGAAAAACAGCTGCGCCTTTTCCGCACTGTTGAAAAGCTGCGCGAGGAATTTATTAATTACGCGCCAGAAGATAAAGCTGCAATAAACCGCTTGTGCCGCGACATTACCAAATTTAAAAACGTGCACTTGCTCGTAAGCGATATACGTGGCGTAAAGACAAAGACTCCTGCGCGCCCGTCGCTTTCTGAATTGTGCGGCATGATTCCCGCATGCATACCGTATCTTACCATGTCTAAAAAATCGTATGGTGATTATGTGGCGCAATTCAAAAACGAAGACATTCGCCACTTGCTGCGTGTTGTAATCGGCGCGCGCTACAATGCGCTCTCGTTTGTATACACGCTTGGCGCATTTGCTTCGGGTGACTGCGGCTATCCCGAAGGCGGTTCGCTGCGACTCACGCAAAATATGGCAGACACATTCACGGCACTCGGCGGAAAGATTGTGTATCGTACGCGCGTTACGAATGTAGTAGAAGAAAATGGCAAAGCTATTGGCGTGAATGTTGCATATTTGGATGGACGAACGGCGGCACATGCTAACAGTGCGGCGGCACATGCGCTCGATGCAAGCGCAACCACTTCGTTGGAGTATGACCCGCATGCGCACAGCTTGCAAGCGACAGGCGTGCATGGTGCAAGCGAAGGCAGCTTTGTTGCATCAGATTATGTGCTCGTAACGCAGGACACGCGCAAAGCGATTGACACATTGTTTGAAAAGCCGCTTACAGAACGCTGGGCAAACAGCATGCGGCGCGTTGTCATAAGCGAGCAGAACATGTTCGTATGTCTTGGCGTAAAGGCAGATTTATCGCATTTACCGCCAACTCTTGTGTTGCCGCTTGAAACACCGTTTGAGGCGGCGGGGCTTTTGTTCAACGAACTGTGTATTAACAATTACGCGCAGTATAAAAATCACGCGCCTGAAGGCTGTACTGCCGTCACGTGCTTGCTGCTCGGAGACAGCTACACCTGGTGGAATGCGCGCAAAGCAGACGGCACATACAAGCAGTGTAAAGAAGAGCTTGCCGTGCGATTTATTGCGTGCGTCAAAAAATATGTGCCAGAAATTGTGGGCAATGTAGAAGTCACAGACATAGCAACGCCGCTCACGTACGAGCGATACACGGGAAGTTTTGAAGGCAGCTGGATGAGCGTGTGGGATACGCGCGGCAACATGTTTACGTTTCCAGCAAAATCAAAGAGCATTGCACGCGTGTATTTTGCTGGCGAACGTTCAATGATGCCCGGCGGCTTGCCGATAGCCGTGTGGTCGGGGCGCCGCGCTGCGCAAACGATTTGCAAAGACAGCGGCGTAGAGTTTGTTGTGCCAGAATGGTAGTGGGCATTTTAAAAATTTACTTTGATGCGTTAGGGGGTGTAGGTGCGCGACGCAGTCGCGTCCCGTAAGGGATGAAACACCGAAAGCCCCGACGGCGCAAAAAAATTGAGCGCCGTAACGCCCATAAAAAAATTACAAAAAATTAGTGAGTGAACTGTGCAATAAAAATAGACAGGAGTAAAAAAATGTGATATTATTAAAATCGTAATTTATGCTGTGTATAAAACACATATAGAAGGAGTTATTATGGCAAAGAAAAGCAGCAAGTCTTTATTGAGCAACTTGTACCTTATTGGCATGGCGCTTACCGCAATCGGATTTATCGTTCCGATTTTCAAAGGAAATTTAGTTCAAGTCAATGGATTTGATTTGGTTGGCAACGGCAATAGCGTCATGAAAATTGCCGCATTGCTTGTGTTCATTGGCGCGGTAGCAGGTATTGTTTTAAGTTTTGTAAATATTGGCAAAAATCAGTCATTGCTAAAAGTGATTGCACTTGCAGTGTCTGTTGTCGGCGGGCTGTACGTATTTTTCAATACGAGTGACTTTGGCGTAAAACTTGCGGCAAAATATCTTTATGTCGGTTTTTATCTGATTATTATCGGCTGGGTTGTAGCGATTGTCGGTTATCTCAAAAATAAATAATTATTAATTTTCGAGAATGATTTTCCCGGTCAATGTGACCGGGTATTTTTTTTGTATATTTTTTCGGGCGATACGGTGCGCAACTGCGCACCGTCGGACTCTGCGCAGCTACGGCTTTCGCCTCCGAACGGCTTCGCCGTTCTCACTTCGTTCGCTGCTCCGATTCCTATCGCGTGTTGTTTTGTTGCATAATTGTTGCCTCGCACTTTTTATGTTATAATTAATTATTATGAAAAACAAGCGCGGCATTATCGTAAAGCGGCAGCAGCTCTTATTGCAAAAATTGAAAGAAGATAAAACGATTTCTGTAGAGCTCATGGCGCGAAAACTTCATGTGTCTCCGCTCACGATACGACGCGATCTTGAAATATTTGAAAAACAAGGCTTTGTCAAACGATACTACGGCGGCGCATCTATTGTTGACGGCGCTGTAGCGGATGATCCGACAAAAATACGCGCTTCAAGAGATGAGGCTGTTGACTATCGAAAAATTGTAGCAAAAAAGGCTGCATCGCTCATTGAAGACGGTGACACAATTTTTATTAACAGCAGCAAAACATCGCTCGAAATGCTTTTGCACATTCACAAAAAACGCGTAACAATCATCACGAACAACGGCAATGCTCTTGCGCTGCCGCATGATCCGCTCGTTTCAATTATTCTCACTGGCGGCGAAATAAATTATGAGAAGCATTCGCTCGTCGGCGATTTTGCACTTTCAATGATAAAAAAAATGCAAGTTGATAAATGCTTTATCGGCGTGAGCGGCATCTCTACAGACGGAGAGATAAGCACTGCCGTCTTACAGGAAACGATGATAAATACGCTCATGATAGAGCACACAAAAGGTGATGTTGTAATTCTTGCAGACCATACGCGCATAGGCTCTCTGCATAACTTTATTATTGCAGATATAAAACAAGTGACATACATTGTAACAGATACGCTTGCCGATAATGCGTTGCTCGAGCAATTTGCGGCAAACGGCGTTACGATTTTGCAAGGGTATCTATAGCGTGTTTGTTATTGGAATATCGCGCTGTTTTTAAACAGTGATAGCAACCTTTTCCAAATGCTACGTGATACCATGTGTCATTTGCAGCTTTCGTCGCGGTGCGGTATAGTATATGTGATGAATCTGTTTTACTCGATGCGCACGCGGCGAGCGCATATCCCAACACACGCAGCAAATTTATTAATTTTTCTTGCGCTTTCATTCTGCGCTTGTTCTCAAAATGGGCGTGGCTCGCAAAGCGCACCGCGGACAGCACAGCAAACAACTGAGCGAATTGCGTCACAATCTGCAAATGCAGCACACAACGATGCAGCCCACGACGCGCGGCAAACAGCTGCACACAATACGAATCTGGTGACTGCGCAGACTGCGGGGCACAATCAAAACGTGCGCATATGCGCATCTGTTCCGACAATCGAAGACGAATATATACCGCTCTTTCACACAAACGTATTTATCCGCACGGATGATGACGTGCTTGCGGACAACATTGAGCGCGAGCTTGCACGCATGCACAAGCTGTTTGACGCGCATCACTATTACCATGATGATGAAAGCGCGGGCATACTCAAAAATCTAAAAATTGTGAACGAGCACATTGCATTGGGAAAAAGCGTGCATGCTGGCGATGAGTTTGCATCACTGCTTGCAGATGCCATACACCTCATGCATTTGACGCGCGGTGCCTTCAACATTTTTCTTGCACCTGTTTCCGCGCTGTATGCGGGAAAGTTCTCCTCGTTCCCGATTGAGCAGAGCGACCCTGACGCGAACACTATTGAAGAAGCGCTGCGGTGCGTTTTGAATGCGGACGAAGCGACGGAGTGCATCGCAATAAGCGGCGGCGATATTTCGTTTTTTCCACGTGCAGAGCGACAGACAGCGCGGCATGCAGCAATGCCACAGGAAGCACAGCGTGTAACATCAGCTGTGAGGCAACACACAGCATTACAGGCAACGGAACATGCAGCTCATTTTGACTATGCGCTCGATTTCGGCGCAATCGCAAAAGGCGCGGCCGCGCACAAAATTAGCATGCTGCATCCCGACGGGACATTTCTTTTGAGTATGGGAAGCAGTACGCTTGTTTCGCGCGGCGGGACATATCGTATTGGCATTGCATCTCCACACTACAAAACGCTTGCGCTCTTGCATATCGACTTGCCGAGCGGCATGGCGCTTTCAACATCGGGAACGACAAACAGCTACTACATACTTGCAGATGACTCGCGCATTATCAGATGCCACATACTCGACTCGCGCACCGGTTACAGCAACAACTGGTGGTGGGCTGTCATAGTTGTAAGCGACAATGCGTTCGTCACCGACGCCATGAGCACTGCGCTTTTCAACGTGGGCGATGAGGCAGAAATCGCTGCGATTATCGCAGACGTACAAGCGGCGTACAACTGCGAGCTTGAAGCGTGTTTTGTAAAAGACGAAAATCGAAAAGAAAAGACAGTGTCACTCGTGATGACGCGCGGCTTTGCGTCCTACGTGTACAGCGAGTACAAAGGCATGGGCATTATCGGAACAAAATTGCTTGCACAGTGACAGAGCGCGAGCGGGATTGCATTGACACACAGGCTATAATGTTGTTGCAAAGCATGCAAACCGTTATGCGCCACACATATACAGCAAAAAGAGTGATGCTGCGAGTATATCTGCCGCGCCTCCCGGACTGATGTTTTTTGCAATGCACTGCTCGTTTAGTTTTTCTACCTGCTTCATATCGTCTTCGGAGAGCGTATGCTTGTCAGCAATAATGATTGCGGCTTGTTGTTGCAACCACTGCAAACCGTCATATGAAGCACGGTGGAGCACGTTTGTATCATGCAATTTTGCCATGATGTGAAGCAATGCAAAAATATTGCGCGTATTTTGTTCCATGCCGCGCTGGAAGCAGCGCGCAAGCACAGGAAACGCCACGTCTTTAATTATGGGGAAGCCTTGCTGTGCTTGCGCGCGCACGCCGCGTTCGCCGTATTGTATAAAAAGTTTTTCGCCATGTGTGCGCGGCGTGTGATTTTGCATGACGGCAAAATCTGCTTCCAGCGCGGCATTTGTCATGTGGTGGCATAGGCGCAAAATATGCGAAACAGTCGGCGCATCATCATGAGAAAACGCATAGCCAATGCATGTTGCTATGCAGCCAAGCGTGAAAATGCTGCCCTTGTGCGTGTTCATGCCTCCTGTTGCAGAGAACATGGCGTGTTCCGCTTCTTTGCCAATTTCCCGAACATGTGCGAATAGCTGTGGCAGTTCTCTGTTCCACGAAAACCCTAATACGTACATATGTGCAATATGTGGTGCAATTGCGTGTGCACTCGCTTCAAATGTATGAATATTCATATCGAAGTGTGCACCGGTATCATGCATATCTACAAGACCTGGCTTCGGCGTTGTGTACGCTTCATCAAGCAGCGCGCGCAGTACAAGCTTTTCGATTTGTTCTCGTGTAGGATTTGTGCCGTTGTGTGCAGATGTTTCAATATCGTTGTCTGACTTGCGTGCAATATTTGCAGCCACATCACCGCGCTTGTCTGCGTTGTCAGTGATGCGCACATTTTTGTTGCTCATATGGTACGACATTGGCGAATGATTGTATCGATTGCGGCGACGAGTTCAGTGACGGAGTGTGCGCGGCTTCGAGCGCACTCATGTGCGTTGCCATTGCATAAAAGACATGTGCGCTCTTGTTTATCTATATGCGCGCGCGTTATTTTGTTGCTGAATGTTGTAGTATTGCTTTTTGCAGAACGATTGCCGTTTATGGTCTCTGCACTTTTGCATGAGATTGGCGCAAGCACATCGATGTCGAAGATGCGACCAAGCGCATCTGCTTCTTCAATCTGTACCATTGCTTCTTTTAGTGCAAACACATTTGCATGGATTGCTGCATAATATTCATAGCCGGTAAAAATACGGACTTCACGCGATGAGGCAATCTCAAAATCATTTTTTAAACACGCCGCGTGTATGCGCACGACTCCTGCTTCAAATGCCCACTCATAGAGTCTGTTTGTTTTCACGGAGCCGGGTATATTGAGCGAAAAGCACACAAGCGGCAATCTGTATGCATTCAAAAATTCTGCTTGTTTTTTTGCGCGCGCTTCACGGGCACTAGCCATGTCTGCAACAGTCACATTACGGAAGTGCATGAACCGCTCCCACGCTCTGCAAGTATGCGCGTGTCGTTTCTGGCAACATGTATGTAATGCTGTCAAAATTTCCGTCTGCGATTGCGCTCCTCACGCTCGATGCACTTACAGTGTTACCGTGCAATGCAAGGCGTGGTAGCTCAATTACATCGATTCCCGCTTTAGGAAGCGCTTCTTTTAAAATACGATTATATTCACGCGTTACAGTATTTGACGGTTCTGTGCCAATATAGCGTTTTGTAATTTCAAGTGATTTTGCAATATGCTCGCAAAAAATTTTTACGTCGAGCATGCAGTTTATCGAAAACGCTTTGTCTTTTTCTGTGATGAAATACGTAGGAAACACGACGGGCGAAATCAAATAGTCGGATGTAACATGTAAAATCACATTTTGCAAATCGCTTGTGCCTGCCTGTACCATATTGAATCTATCTTGTGCGCGAAGCCATCCTTGTTCTGCTGACAAAACAAACACATGCACCCAGCGGCATTCGGAAGCGGCACGCTCTATCAAATATCGGTGACCGAACGTAAATGGATTGCAGTTTGCAATAATCGCACCAATGCCAACTCCGTGCTCATTTTCTTTGCCGTGCGCTTTTGCGTTTGCTGTTTCCGCACAGAGCGACTGCACATAGCTGGAAAATCCTCCACGCTTGTTTTCGAGCAAAAGTACACGCTCAGTTTCTGCAACAGGATACAATCCCATATATTTGAAAACAGTCTTATGTTCTGGCTTTGTAAATCCAAAATAATGAAATATGCCGTTGTCAGCGAGATGCTGCACTAAATCGGAAACAACGAGTGCGAGCACATTTTGTCCTTGCACGCGCGGAGCTACTGCAATGCATTTGAGAATATTTGCCTCGCATGAACCTGTGGCAACGATTTCATCACCATCTTCAAACACAACGGTATAAGTAATGCGTTCGTCGTATGCAAGCGATTCTTGGGTAAGAAACTGTTTAAGCCGTTCCAGTTCCACGCTATGAAACGGCGTTCCAATTTTGCGCTCGTATTCGCTCATATCAATGCTCGGTTTTGTGCGCGTATCAAGAAATAGTGCGCGTTTTATATTTCTTCAATGTGATAGACATACTCTAATGCGCGCAGTGCTTCGATTATTTCGCTGTGCGTTTTGTACTTTTTTAGCTCTGCACTGCTGATTGAAATTGCGATTGAATAAACGCTAAGCCCGGAATTAGCATATGCAGGATTCATTTCGATAGCATCGATAAAAAGACCAAGCCGTCGAATCGTAGTAACAAAGTTTTGCAAGTTCATGCTGTTTTTGAGTTCTAAATGAATTTCAAAATGGTTTGAACGATTCTTAAGATAAAACTCAAATGCAGGCAATCGTGAAAGACAAAACAAAAGCGCAGCGAACGAAACAACTGTTACTGTATAGAAACCTGCACCGAGTGTCATGCCGATAATGCAACTGCTCCACAATGCAACAGATGTAGTAAGCCCCATGATTTGATTGCGTGAATTAAAAAACAGCGAGCGCGTTGCAATGCGCGCTACAGAAACGATAGCCGCTGCCGAAAGCAAAAAGAGATGTGCCCCAAACAGCATGCTTATGTAAATGTCGAGTAGCATTACAATCGTTCCAGTTACTGTTACAACGATAAAAGTACGAAATCCCGCCGAGTGGCGTTTGCTCGACCGCTCCCAGCCGATTACAGCAGAAATGACCGCCGAAACAAAAATGCGCAATATGATTGAGTATACGTTTATGCTCGAAGCCCAGCTGCCGAGCAGCGATGCGATAGGGTCTGTTGTTGTCACTTTCGTTTTCTCCTTGTACGCAAAGTATTTTTAGCATGCATGTTTTCGTGCTGCGAGAAAAAATAATTTTCTGCAGCTTCTGTATACGCCGCCTCTTCCTCATTGATTGTATGGACAGGAAGCTCTTCTTGAATTTTCTGTATGCGCTCAATCAAAAGTTCAAGCTGATTTTTTTCTTTGCCGTCGGGCGTTGTTTCTGGCACACTCACTAAATCTTCCAGTTTTGTTGAATACGAGTGTGAAAGGTACAGCGAAAGTTTTGCGCAGCCTGGACCAATGAGTTCATACAAAACGCTCGACGCAAGTATGACTGTCTGCAAGACGGCACCTGCTTCACCGCCAAGCATTCTGGCACCGAGCGCAGAAAGCCCTATAGCAACACCTGCTTGCGGAATAAGTGCAAGTCCCAAATAATTGCGTATTTCTTTAGGCTCTTTGGCAAGCAGGCAGCCTAAAAATGCGCCGCCGTATTTTCCAGCAATGCGTACAAAAAAATACAGCACGCTTACAACGAGCAGCGGCGTATTGCCTATTGAAACAGAGGCGTGCACAAGCATCTTGATATTGAATGACATGCCGGAGCGGACAAAGAAAATTAATAAAATCGGCGGACTAAAGTATGCAAGCTGCTTGAACAGTTTGTCATCATTGGTGATATTTATATACGTCATTCCCATTGTCATGCAGCCGAGCAGCGGAGAGATGTCGAATATGACGCAAACGCCGCAAAAGGCAAACAACAGCGCAATCGCAATAATCAAACGGTTGTCTGATGAATGACGCGATGCTATCATCAGCTTCATGATGAACCCAAAAAACGCACCGAGCGCCATGACAGCCGCATTGGTAAAAATCGGCAGCATCATTCGCAACACAGACAGCGATTCATGCGAATGCAAATACAGCGCAAGAGAGATGGCGACGCTATACGCAAGCAGTCCTACAACATCATCGAGCGCAACAACTTGCAGCAGCGTTTCCACAAAATGACCTTTTGCGCCCGTCTGCCGAATAGTCATGAGCGTTGAGGCGGGGGCGGTAGCGGCGGCAAGCGATGCAAGCACAATGGAAAAACCAAGCTCCAAATGCAGCACAAAATACACTGTAATAAAAACAAACAGCGACGCCGCCAGCGATTCAAACACTGTAATGATAACAACAGGTGCGGCATTTTTTTTGAGCGTTGTAAGCTTGAAAAACTGCCCTGCATTGAATGCGATAAATGCAAGCGCAATGTCGGGGAGAAAAGCAGTTGCATCGATTATCATTTCGGGAACAAGATTGAGACAAAACGGTCCGATTAAAATGCCCGCCACGATATACGCAGTTACATTTGGAATTTTAAGTTTTTTTGTAATTCGCGTGAGCAAAAATCCTGAAAATAAAATTATTGAAATTGAGATTATTGCCATTGAGGGAGAATGAGAAATATCTGTATTTTTATAAATAAATGAGAACATGTAATTTTATCCTATGGCACATTGGTACATGAACTTTAATCTGAACAGAAAAAAGTTTTTGAAAAAAGCATAAAACTCTTCTAGAGTATACTCTATTATCTATAATTTGCAAGAGCGATTATCCTTCTTTATTTGTATTATTTCATTGTGCAGAGAGTATAAGCTACTTGAGCAGCACAGGACATAATTAGAGAGGCGGAGCACCGCCCCTGCCGCACACATGGTTGTGCGGACACCCCACCCTGCGGGGCTCTGCCCCGCAACGCCCCGTGCTTGCTCACTTTAAAATGCAACACTGCAGGAAACTTCACTTTTTATATGCTTGTTCCTTTTTTCCGTGCTATATTCTTGTTTATAAATTCAAGCTTCATATCTTTGAGTGTTTCTGTGAGCGACACTTTGTAAATGTGCGGATTGAGCAGGCGTTTGTACGATTCGTCGAGCGTATTCAGCTGTTTTTCCATGACTGCACGGCTTATAGGGAGTTGTTCTTTATCTAAAAGGCGTGCATGCGTTCGTTCGCCCTGTGCAAGACGCTTTTTTAAAAGCGGTTCAACGCGTGCAGCAGTGAATGCAAATTGACGGTAATCAACTGCTGGATGATAAAAATGATATTCTTTTCCAGCTTCAATAATTTCGCCTTCTAGCGCAATAATATCTGCTTTTGCCATACCTTTTTCATCGTAAATGCGGAAAACATTTTTGACGCCAGGGTTTGTTGTTTTTGCAGGGTTATCTGAAAATTTCATTGCGGGCATCATTTTATTGGTTGCTTTGTCGTGTCGCGCGGCAAGTTTGTATACACCGGTAAAAGATGATTCTGTGCCGCCGGTGACCATATGTGTGCCAACACCCCAGCTATCTATGGGGACATTTTGTGCAATGAGTGCGCAGATGATGTCTTCTGTAAGTTCGTTTGAGACAGATATTTTTGCGTGTGGAAGATTTGCGCTATCAAGCGCTTTACGCACTTCTTTTGAAAGATATGCAATGTCGCCCGAGTCGAGACGCACGCCGAAATTGTAACCTTTTTCTGCAAGTTCTTTTCCCGCAATGATTGCATTTTTGATACCGGATTTAAGCGTATCATATGTGTCGATAAGAAAAACAGAATTTTGCGGATACATTTCTGCATAAGCGCGAAACGATTCAAGCTCTGTAGGAAATGACATTATCCACGAGTGAGCCATAGTTCCCATTACAGGTACATTGAACAGTTTTCCCGCAAGCGTGTTTGATGTGCCTGATGCGCCGCCAATAAACGCTGCACGCGATGCGCTCATGGCACCGTTCACGCCTTGTGCTCTGCGCAAACCAAATTCCATGATGTTGCCTTTATTCGACGCAAGCCATACCCGTGCAGTTTTTGTAGCGATAAGGCTTTGAAAATTAATAAGATTTAAAATTACTCCTTCAACAATTTGTGCTTCAATGAGCGGCGCGTGGACGCGGGCAAGCGGCTCTTGCGGGAAAATAATAGAGCCTTCATCCATCATGTATATGTCACCGTGAAATTTAAAATTTTTAAGATAAGCTAAAAAATCATCGTCAAACAGTTTTTGTGATGCAAGATAGTCAATGTCGTTGCTTGAAAAGTGAAATTGTGTTATTGCATCGAGCAACGTTTCGTTTCCTGCAAGAACGGAAAATCCGCCCGCCCAAGGCTGCTTTCTAAAAAACATGTCAAACACAACTTCTTGGTTCATGCTTTTTTTCCAATAGCCTTGTGCCATTGTTAATTCATAAAAATCTGTGAAAAGCGCATTTGCAGTACCTGTTGCGTTAAGCATCTCTTCTGCGTGCATAAAAACCTCTCAAACAAAAGTATGCAATGGCGTGTAAGCACACACATGCATTTTATTTTATTTTTTTTTAACACTTTCGTCTACGTATAAATTTATCATGTCTTTGCGGTAGTAAAATGCATATGCGATACTGCATCGACAGTACGGCTGTGCTGTAACAAAATTGTGTCTGCCTTTGTTTTTCTTGCATGAAAACACATCTTTGGTATTGCCAGCTCATAGTGCTTTTTTTTACTGTGCCGCTTTTTGCCGTCCCGCGTGAACCAGAAAATTTGCGCATTTTGCGCCGCGCGTATCCGACCGTGCGCTTTGATGCAACATATGACGCGAGCGTTCGCGACTATAAAATCATCGTGACGCGCGCAGATGGAACGGCTACAACGCTCTATTGGGCAAACGGAAAAATGCTGCCAAAAGAAAAACTCGACGAGCAAGAATCATACTGGACGCTGTTTTATCAATACGCAAAAGAAATTCCTAACCCGTCAAATTTTTCCGACGAAGAGGTGCAGCGTATACGCACATTTTCGTCTGCGGAAAATCGCTCGCAGCAGGCAGGCTCCTCGCTCTATTTTTTCAATGCCATTTACGATGCGGAGACGCGGCAAAAAACAGAAGCGCACATCAAGCAAGTGGCGTTTCTTGGCAAATATACGAACGCACACGAATGGATTTTCGAGCCGCTTGCGCGCGTGGAAAACCGCATCAGAGAGCTTGCAAAATCAGACGCGGAAGTGCGGCAGTTTGTTGACGAGCTTTCGCGTGTGGACAGCTACAACTGGCGCGAAATCGGCGATAGGGCTTCGCGCTCGTTTCACAGCTACGGCATTGCGGTAGATATTTTGCCGCGCGGCTGGGGGCAAAAAAACATCTACTGGGCATGGCGGCGCGACATAGACCCCGACGGCTGGATGACGCTCCCGCTCGACAAGCGCTGGATGCCGCCGCTCAAAGTGATACAAGCGTTCGAGGCGGAAGGATTCATCTGGGGCGGCAAGTGGATAATCTGGGACAACATGCACTTTGAATATCACCCCGAACTGATTGATTATAATCGTATCAGATAAGATACTTTTTTGTTCGTGTAACAGTTTACTGTATCTCTCCAGGCTGCAATCTATAATGAAAGTATTTTAACTTGTTGCTTGAAAAGAGCGTTGATTTGGGCGGGGTTCCGTCACATTTACCACGGTATAATACCACTTGCATTCCTCCACAACATGCATAAAAAATTAATTGCTTTTTGATAAAAACTGTATTAAAATAATAAATAATTATTCAAATTAGTGGAGGAATAATACATGAAAAGAGTTTGTTTTAGTAAAACGGCACTTGTATCCTTACTTTTAGTTTTGTCGTTGTTTGTAATGAGTTGTGAGAAAAAAGGTGGCTCCAGTGCAGCGAATTATCCTTCGGGAAATCTTGATTTTGTAGCACCTGCGGGCGCAGGAGGCGGTTGGGATTTAACAATTCGCACTGTGGCAAAAGTGCTCGGCGACACAAAAATCGTAAACGTGCCCATGCCTGTGCGCAATGCACCAGGCGCGGGCGGTGCTGTTCATCTTGCAACATTGCAGGCGAAGAAAGACGACGTGCGCACAATCACCGTGTACTCGCCGCCAATTTTATTCTTCAATTTAAATGGCACAAGCCAGTACGGATTCCGCGACACAAAACCGCTTGCACGTCTTATTGCAGACTACGCAGCATTCGTGGTAAAAGCAGATTCTCCATACAAAACAATCAACGACGTCATGGCTGCGCTTAAACGTGATCCTAAATCTGTAAAAATTGGCGGCACGTCTGCTGTGGGCTCAATGGACCATGTGCAGTTTCTTATCATTGCGCAGGCGGACGGCGTACAGAATCTCGACCAAATTGACTACGTTGCTTTCGACGACGATGGTACAACACAGCTGCTCGGCGGTCACATTGATTTGTTCTCGACAAGCCTTGCAGATGTTATGGGGCTGGTAGAAAGCGGCGACCTGCGCTGCCTCGCGCAAACTGCTGACCGCAGAATTGGCACAGGCGTAAAGGGCGACATTCCGACATGCATTGAAAGCGGCATCAACGCTACATTTATCAACTGGCGCGGCTTGTTCGGTGCACCAGAAATGCCCGACTACGCGGTAGACTACTGGCGCGATGCGCTTAAACGCTTGCACGAAACACCTGAATGGCAAGCTGTTTGCGAGCAGTACGGATGGGATGACATTTATCTTGACGCGCCAGAGTTTGAGCAATTCCTTGAAAAAACAGAAGAGGAATATATCGGTGTTATGCGCGCAATAGGCATGCTTGCAAAATAGACATGCGGTCTGCGGGGTGTCTGCTCCGCAGACAACTTTTTTAATGAGCGTCTGGAGGTTTCATGTCGCTTTCATTTTTATCAGCATTGTTTGTAACAGTGCTTGGCGGTGTGTATACAATCGCTACGTTTATGCTGCCGAAAGCAGCGCTCGGCCGCCCCAACGAGCCGAAAATTTTTCCTGCCATGTTGGGAATTCTGCTTATCATTCTTGGCATTATTCTGCTGATTAAAGAAATATATGCACAAAAAGCTACTGGCGAACAGTCCGACAAAATTTCGTTTGGCAAAAGCGAAAAGCAAATTGCGCTCACAATCGCAAACGGCGTGCTCTATGCGCTGCTGTTTGAACCGATTGGCTACGTGATTTCTACAATACTTTTTGTGCTGCTCGAATTGTTTATCTTTGACGGCTTCAAAGTATGGAAAAAAGGAGTGATTATTTCCGTTACTTTTTCAGTTATCATATATGTTATTTTCGACCGCATGCTCGGCATTATTTTGCCGCGTTCGCCGCTCGGTTTTGTATAAGGCGTCTCTAAAGATTTGCGCTCGTCAAGTTTTTTAGAGATTTAATAAAAGAGGTTTTGATGGACAGCTTGCAATTATTGATGCACGGTTTTACTGTTGCATTGCAGCCGATGAACGTGCTGTGGGTAACGCTCGGCGGCGTGCTTGGAACGATTATTGGCATGTTGCCAGGACTTGGACCTGCAACAGGCGTCGCGGTGCTTTTGCCGCTTACATTTACGATGGGACCGGTTGCCGCGCTCATCACTATGGCGGGTGTGTATTACGGCGCCATGTACGGCGGCTCGCGCTCATCTATTTTGATTAACACGCCGGGTGATGGTGCCGCCATTGCAGCCTCGTGGGACGGTTTTCCCATGAGTCAAAACGGCAAAGCGGAAGCGGCACTTGCTATTTCTGCGATTGCGTCATTTATCGGCGGTACTATTGCGACAGTGTTCATGGTGTTTCTTGCCATTCCCGTTTCTCGTTTTGCGCTCAAGTTTGGACCTGCTGAATATTTTTTATTGTACGTGTTTGCACTCACTGCGACGGCCATTATGGAGGAGCAGCGTCTTAAAGGCTTTATCATGATGATTATCGGCTTAATGATAAGCACAGTGGGCACTGACCCGCAATCGGGCGTGTCGCGCTTTACGTTCAAACTTTTGTCGTTGCAAGGCGGTATAGATTTTCTTGTTGTCATCATTGCAGTGTTTGCATTTGGCGAAGTGCTCAAAAGTTTCAAAAAAATCAACGAAGGCAAAAAGCAGCTGCAAACAAAATTCGGCAAAATTTGGATTTCTAAAGAAGAATGGAAAATGAGCGCAGGCGCAATTTTCAGAAGCTCACCGCTTGGCTTTATCATTGGTGTGTTGCCGGGCGCGGGCGGCACTGTTGCAAGCATTATGGCGTACAACACGCAAAAGCAGTTTTCAAAGCAGCCAGAAAAATTTGGCAAAGGCGCAATCGATGGCGTGGCGGCGCCTGAGTCTGCAAATAATGCCGCATCAGTTGGCGCAATGATTCCCATGCTCGCGCTCGGCGTACCTGGTTCAGGCACAACAGCAGTTATGATGGGCGCGCTCATCATGCTTGGCTTGCAGCCTGGTCCAATGCTTTTTCAGCAGCAGTCAACGATTGTGTGGGGATTGATTGCGAGCATGTTCGTGGGCAACATCATTCTTGCAATCGTAAACATTCCGATGGCGGGCTTGCTTGTGCGCGTGCTTGCCGTTCCGCCAAAAGTGCTGTACCCGATTGTGCTTGCACTTACGTTTATTGGCACATATGCGCTTGGCAATATGGCGTTCGATTTTTATTTGCTACTCATCTTTGGCATTATGGGATACTTTTTGTCAAAAGCAAAATTTCCCACAAGCCCGCTCGTGCTTGCGTGTATTGTCGGCACGAACATGGAGCAATATTTTAGACGCGCGTACAAAATACATAACGGCGACTTGCACATTTTTGTTGCATCTCCGCTGTGCAAAGTTTTGATTGCGCTCACAATCGGGGTGATTTTTTTGCCGCTCATACGAGGAAAAATTGCGGCAATGCGGGAGAAAAAGGCGAGCGCATAACAGGTGCAATGCAGTGTGCACGATACAAATGCGTGTCACTGCGCATGGCGGCTTGCAGAGCTCCGCATGGCACTTTATGATACGAACATGTCGCACGAATGCGGCAAGTTGGAGATACCTTATGGAAATCAAAAATCCTGCTGTTGCTGGAACATTAGAATCGAGCGACTGCATGGTCACGCTTGAGCCTTGCAACAGCGGCATAGAGTTTTCACTTGACAGCGTTGTCATCCATCAGTTTGGCAATCAAATTCGCAAAGTAGTGTTCGACACGTTGCGCAATCTGCATATCGACAACGTAAAGATTTCTATCGTTGACAAAGGTGCGCTTGACTGCACAATCAAAGCGCGCGTTGAAGCTGCTGCATACCGTTCTGTTGGACAATTCGACGGCTTGCCGTGGGGAAGTGACATACGATGAATAACCCGAACAAAAAGCGCTTGCGCAGAACAATGATGTTCTTAAACGCACAAAAACCTGCGCTCATCAAAGACCCGTTCATTTACAAACCAGACTCAATTATGCTGGATTTGGAAGATGCCGTTGCAGAAAATCAAAAAGATGCTGCGCGCTTTTCGCTGTATCACGCATTAAAGACAATCGACTATCATGGATGTGAACGCGTTGTGCGAATAAACGCACTCGACACGCCATATTGGAAAGAGGACATTCGGTGCGCTGTTGCAGGCGGCTGTGATTCAATTCGCATTCCAAAGACAGAAACAGCTGGCGATGTAAAGCTTGTCGAAGAAGAAATTGCAAAAGCGGAAAAAGAATTTGGCCGCGCAGAAGGAGAAGTGCTCATTGTTGCCGCGCTCGAATCTGCGTTGGGCGTTATGCAGGCGTTGGAAATTTGCCGTGCGTCTGAACGTTTGTTTGGCATTGCGCTTTCTGGTGGCGACTACACAAAAGATTTGCAAACGCATCTTACTGGTACTGGCATAGAGCTCATGGGTGCCAGGCAGCTCATCATCATTGCGGCGCGTGCTGCTGGCGTTCAGTGTTTTGACACTGTGTACACAGATTTGGACGATGAGCGCGGCTTTCGCAAGGACGTTAAAAGAATCCGCCTTATGGGATTTGACGGCAAGTCGATTATCAATCCACGCCAAATAAGCATTGTGCACGAAATATTTACGCCGAGCAGCGCCGATGTTATTTTCGCAGAAAAAGTTGTCAAAGAAATCAACGACAAAAAAGCAAAGGGCATAGGTGTGTTTACCGTAGACGGCAAGATGATAGACAAGGCATTTTATGACGGTGCAAAACGCACAATTGCGCTTGCAAAAGCGGCTGGCATGTATGAAGGGGATTTATAATGATAAATGCAGTTGGCAGAGACATTCCGGAAGACATTCTTGCGCAGACGAACAAAGAAATATTTCACGGCTCAAATTATTACGACGGCTTTGAATATAAAAAAGACGGGCCAAAAACGCATTGCGTTATCAATTCAAATGATGTAAAACTTGTGCCCACGCTGCATGAGGTGCTTGAAAAATGCGGCATCAGAGACGGCATGACGGTGAGCTTCCATCATCACTTTCGTGACGGTGACTATGTGGTAAACATGGTCATGGAAGAGATTCACAAGATGGGCATAAAGAACATCACTATTTGCGCAAGCTCGCTTGGCAAAGCCCACGACCAAATTGTTCCCTATCTTGAAGACGGTACTGTCACAAATATTCAGTCATCGGGCGTGCGTGGAAAAATCGGCGAAGCAATCTCAAACGGTAAGCTCAAAGGGCTTGCAATTATGCGCTCACATGGTGGACGAGTACGCGCAATCGAAAGCGGCGAAACGCATATAGACATTGCATTTATCGGCGTGCCAAGTTGCGATGAATACGGCAACTGCCGCGGCATTGGCGGTAAAGCAAACTGCGGCGTACTCTCATATGCAATCGTTGATAGCGATTATGCGGACAGAGTTGTTGCAATCACTGACTGCCTTGTGCCGTTTCCGAATTTTCCTGCACACATTTCCATGACAAAAGTTGATTATGTTGTTGTCGTAGATTCTATTGGCGACCCATCAAAAATTGCGACAGGCGCGGCAAAGCCAACGACGGACATGCGCAAACTCATGATGGCAGATTACTGCACGCAATTTGTCGTAAACACACCGTTTTTCAAAGATGGTTTTTCGTATCAGACAGGCGTTGGCGGCGCATCGATTGCGTCTACGATTTCGCTTGCAAAAGTGATGAAGGAGCGCAACATTCGCATGAGATTCGGCGTTGGCGGATTAACAAAACCGATGTGCGACTTGCTCAACAACGACCAAGTTGACTGCTTGCTCGATACGCAAGATTTTGACCTTGACGCAATCGAGAACGTAAAGCTTGCGCGCCATCACCGTATTTCAGCAGGCGAATACGCAGACCCGTTCAACAAAGGCGCAATCGTGAACAAGCTTGATTTTGTGATTCTTGCCGCGCTTGAAGTAGATGTGCATTTTAACTGCAATGTTGTTGTTGGTTCTGACGGCGTGCTCACTGGCGCGCAAGGCGGTCACCCTGACACAGCCGCTGGTGCAAAATGTACAATAGTGATTACGCCGCTCATTCAAGGACGCATTCCCGCAGTTTGCACCGACGTTACTACAGTAACAACACCTGGCGAAAATGTCGATGTCGTTATCACTGACTACGGCATTGCGATAAATCCGCTGCGTGCAGATTTGCTCGAAGTGATGAAAAATGTGGATTTGCCGTTTAAAAAAATCGAGGAACTCCGCGACATTGCGTACAGCATTACTGGAGCACCTGAAAAGGTGCAGTTTGGCGAGCGTATTGTTGGCATAATCGAAGCGCGCGACGGCACAATCATGGATGTTGTGCGGCAAGTCAAAGCGTTTGAATACAGCGAGTAAGCTCGTATTTTTGTGTATGTTTAAATTGCCTTGCAGAGAACATTGATATGAGCGAATACGAGCGCAAAATCGGAACGCCGTTGCGCTGTCAGTCTTTTATTTTTGCGAGGGAGTCAATCGTGTACGTGATATTTGTTGCGGGCAATGCTATACCATGCACAAGGTAGCGGGCATCGCGATATGTCTTGTATGCAATGTCGTTTCCCATGCCGTTTGTAAAACAGCCTGCATTGTACAGCCGCGTTTCGTCGTAACCAAGCTGCACGAGCAAGTTGAGAAAATAGCACGATTCAACACCTGCTGTAGAAATTGCGATGATGTTTTTATTTTTGTCAAGCATATCATATATGATACTCGCAGCATCTTCATAATTTTCAGAAAATGAACCTACATCTCCCAAGTACGTGCCGCCACGCCGCGTCATTTTAAAAAGCGCATTGTGCGAGTTTGGAAAATCTGCAATGTAGCCGTAGAATGGAATATTTGTAAAACCTGCAATGTGCCCTTCTTCATAAAACATTTTTGCGGAACGAACATCAACATAGATACAGTCGTCAAAAAATAAATACGAATCAATATTGCGCGGCGTAATGGGAGATTTGCTCATCAACATGCTTTGTGCATCTTGTTTTTGCGGAAGCATAGTTGCAGAGCTTGTACCGTTACGTTCTGTAATAGGTTGTACCTGTACGAGCGCTGCATTTTTTGCACATGAAGCAAGCAAAAACGATGTGAACAGCAAGAAACTTGCAAGCAGCCATAGCGCGAACGATGTGTGTGTTGCGAATATGCGTGCAGACGAAATCTCCCTGCTGAAATTTTTTAGTAAAAAATTTTTTCTTGCCATAACTTAAAACTATACTTAAGATAGATGATTTTTGCAAGAAAGCATTTGCAGGTAAATAGCGTATCTATGTTGCTTGAGGTATGTTTTGCTATTGACAGATAAGTATGAATAAATAAAAAAAGCATTTAAAAATAAATATTTTTTAATAAACGTTGTTTTTTATGTACAAATATAGTATACTTAATGATGGAGGTATATCACTATGAAGAAGTTTATTCTTGCGGTAACACTTGTTGCAGGTCTTACAGCTTCTAGTTTATTCGCGGCGGAAACAATGGTTTCATTTGGCGGTACAATGGAGTTCTCTTATTGGAAAAATATCAAAGAATTTAATTTTGCAGATATAAAAAACAGCTGGAATGGTAAAGACATCAGCTATGGACCTGAAATTACAATATTTGGTTTTTCTTCAAATTTTTTTGGTATTTGGGGAAGCATGAATTATATTTTCCAAACGCAAAAATATTTTGATGCTAAAGGCATGTTTGATTTCAATTTGGGACCTGCGTTTAGGATACCGCTTGGAGATATATTTGCGTTTTTGCTCGGCGTGGGTATTGACTATAGAATCCCAACAAATTTTAACAATAAGCATATGCTCATAGGCGTTGCAGGATTTATCGGTGCGCAATTCGGGTTTGGAGATAAAGTGTATCTGCTCGTTAATTTAAACGGTTCTTACGATATGTATGATCTTATGGTAAAACAGAAAATGCAGTATTTGTGCATTAGACCTTCTGCAAGCATCGGATTTCGTCTCGGAAATAGATAATTATCAATTTTTAATTCGCGAAGGTGATTACACGCTCGCCGCTCTGTGACGAGCGTGGTCGTTTGTTCTGCGATGCTTACGGAGCTGACAAATTATTTACTGCGCTTCAAACGAGGCGCAGTTTTTTTATAATAGCGCGCTGCTTTTATGATAGCGTTCTTCGGTGCAACTCGTACAGCAAAACGCCAGCGGCAACAGATACATTCAAGCTGTCGATTTTGCCGCATGTTGGAATAGATACAATTACATCACATTGTTTTTCGAGCAGCTGCGACATGCCACTCCCCTCGCTTCCCATAATAAGAGCTGTTTTTTCCGCAAAATCGACGCGGTCGAGTCGTGTGCCGCCAGCGTCTGCGCCGTACACCCAAAAGCCTGCGTCTTTGAGCTGTCCGACTGCGCGCACTAAATTCGGTACAATGGCAACGGGCACCCACGCCGCTGCTCCCGCGCTTGCTCGTGCAATCACTTCATTGTGAGCAATATCGCTTGCGCTTCTTGCTTGCGGCAACACAACGAGCGAGACGCCGAACTGGTCACAGCTGCGCAAAATTGCGCCAACGTTGTGTACGTCTGTAATTGAGTCGAGAACAAGAACAGTGGCGCGGGACATTGCTGTGGCGTGTGGCTGGCGTGTATTTGCATTGTATGTTTGTTGAGCGTTGTTGGCGTGCATGGCTGACGTTGCAAGCGGCGATTGCTCGACGACGCTTGCATGAACACTCGCGTCATTGCTGAATGCGCCGAGCCATTCGTCAAAATCAACAATGTTGCTTGTGCGCCTTTGTTCTCCTGAAACGCAGAGCACAATGCCGCGGTGATCGCGCGCAACTTCTGAAAGATGCGCCGTAAGAGCGGCAAGCATTTTGCCGTCTGTCTGCGAGCATGTGATGCCTGCCGCTTTTGCCTCTGCGAGAATCTTTTTTATGCGCGGACCAGGCTTTGTGTAGAAAATGCGCATTGTCTGCGCGGCTCCACTTTTTGCGCTTAACACGCGCTCTTCAATGGCATGAAAGCCTGTTATAACTTGTTCCATATGCTAATCATCATTGCGAAAACCACCGCTATGCTGCCGAAAATGGATGCGCATTGACAAGTTGCCGGCGCGCTGCCATCGCATTACCACCGCAACTGCGTTGCTTCTGCGTTATGCATTTTTGCCGCAGCACTGCTTGTATTTTTTACCGCTGCCGCACGGGCACGGGTCGTTGCGTCCCACTTTTTTGCCTTCTCGCCGCACAGTAGTTGTCTTTAGATTGCCTGTCGTATAGAGCCACTCGCCATTTACTTTTTTGAACGACGCTGTTTCATGGTGTTTGTCGCGCATGCCGCGCAGCGTGTAATCTGCTTCAAACTCGACAATGCCTTCGCTGTCGTTTTCTGTGCCTTTTTCAGTGCGCAAAATCTTTAGTCCGTGCCACGTAGACTGATTGCTCCAGTCTTCAGTTGCTTTGCGGTCAATGTCGCCGCGCCCTTCGCCTTCTTTACACGTGTCGATGATAAAGTCGATTTCATGAACAACATACGCCGTATAGCGCGCACGCATGAGACTCTCCGCTGTAGCTGCTTTTTTTGTGCCGTTAATAATCGGTTCGCAACATGCGCTATACGCTTTGCCTGAACCGCAAGGACACTCGCTCATCTTTTCCATGCGCATCAGTATAGCACACAACGCGCATATGGAGCAATGCGGAAAAGATAATGCAGTTGTCATGAAAAATGGTTGCTACTTGACAAAATGCGGGGGGGGGGGTATCATGGCAACAACGTGTTGCAGAATGCAACAAAAAGACTTTATTAGGGAGGTTGTTATGAACAACAACTCAAAAATTTTTTTGGTACTTGCAGCATGTGCTGCGGTAGTCGTGTTTGCAGCTTGCAAACAAAACGCACCTGAATGGCCAGTAGAGTATACTGATGCTGCTACTGTTGGTATCGCTTCTGTTACGAACTATTTCCGTTTTGAAGAAGATGGGACATTTCTAACGGGAACAAGGACCTCTGCAGCAGGACAAACTATTGAGGTCAAAGGATTCTCGGGAACGTATACAGGTAATCCAAAAGCGGACGGAGAGGTTAAGATTACTTACAGTTCTGGAACTAGCACACTGACAATTAGCGGCGGTAAGTTCACATTTGCTGGCAAAGAATACAGTCGATAAGAGCTGCTGATTTTGTCTGCTCTTTTGACGGGGCAAAAGCGGGGTGTATATAATGGCACTCCGCTTTTTTGCATATAGCAAGCGTGTATGTAATGCGCTATGTTGTGTCGATAAATTGACGATAGGGCGAAAGATACTATGCTGCGGTAGCGATTGCTGCGAGTACACCGCAGTGCGCGGCTGTTTTGCATTGTGCACGGTTGTGGTACAATGGGCGTAGCTAGCTGCTGGATGTGCTACCGAAAATGCGCCGCGCACGAGGAGTTCGAGCAAAAGCGCGACCTGCCGTCGTAGAATTGCTGCGACGGCAGGGACCGCCCAAAAATTACATTAAAAAACATAATAAAAACTCCACAAACAGCTATATCTGTGTTATAATAACGCAATGATGATTTTTGTAAAAGGTAGCACATTTGAAATGGGGTCTCCAACTGGCATGGCTGATGAACGCCCGTTACATACCGTGACGCTTGATGATTTTTATATGGAAGACCATCTCGTTACACAATCAGAATGGAAAAAAATTATGGGAGTAAATCCTGCATATTTTTCTGCAAATCCGCAAAAAGGTGAATCACAGGTAAAACGACCTGTTGAGCATGTAAGTCATTACGATGCGCTTGTGTATTGCAACAGGCGGAGTATTGCAGAGAAACTTACACCGTGCTATGTAATTGCTGGTAAAGATAATCCTGATGAATGGGGCGATGTGCCGGATGAGCAAAATGCAAAATGGGATACAGTTACGTGTCGTTGGGATGTGAACGGCTATCGTTTGCCAACAGAATCTGAATGGGAATACGCTGCGCGCGGGGGCATACATAATGGGCAAAAAAAAGCTGCCAAAGATGCAGATGAAAGTCGTTCATGGAATAAAAGCAACAGCGATAACATGTCTCATGCTGTATGTTTAAAAAGTGCGTCTGTGCTAGGCTTCTATGATTTATTCGGCAATGTATGGGAATGGTGCTGGGATTGGTACGACTGCTATCAGTTAGGAGAATTTGTGAATCCGCGTGGCGCAGAGCGAACGAGCGAAAACACTGACCGCGCAGGAAGAGGTGGCGCGTGGAATGCAGAAGCGTCTGACTGCTCGCCGTGTTTTAGAAATTGCGGAAGCCCTGCTGCGCGCTACAATTTTATTGGCATACGCGTTGTGCGAACAAAAAAGTAAACGCGAATTGCGTGTGCGAGCGCGATGACTGCACCTGTGAATGGTTGACGGTAGCGCACAGCTTTATGCAATGAGCACTGCACACGTAGCACACAGGGGGCATGTGGAGAGACGCTCCCTATTTATGCTTGTTGCGCTTTTTGCTTTTGTTTATAGCTGTACATGCGTTTATCTGCCAGCAAATATACTGTGTGCGGCGTGCCGTCTTCTTGTTCGTGACGGAATGCATAGCCGTATGCAATGCTATGCGGAATGTCTGGTTCGCGCTTGTTAAGCAGGTCAAGACCGTTTTGCATTTTCTTTAAACAGGCAATGACACGTGTTTCTGTTGTGCTTTCCATTATAACAATAAATTCGTCTCCTCCTATTTTGCAGCAAAGCGCGCTGTTTGGAAAGCTTGCTTTAATTATCTTTGCGCAATCTCGAATCAGTTTGTCGCCTGTGCTGTGTCCAAATGTGTCGTTAATAAATTTGAGGTTGTTCAAATCAAGGCTTACAAGGCAGTAATCGCTTTTTGATTTTTCTAGAGACTCTACAATTTCGCTATAAAATGTTCTGTTTGCTAATCCTGTGAGCGCGTCTATATATGCTAGTTTTATTAACGAATTGTATTCCAGCCTGCGCGGGTGCGATTCAAGCAAAAGCAGCAGGTAAATCATGAAACGTGTTAATACAAACAGCATGTTGCCAGATGTAAACACAAAGAGTGCTAAATTTGGTGGCGCGGCGTTATCCCAAAAACCGTGCAATAAATATATGATGAGCGCGACAATTCCAAATGCGCAAAATACTGTTGGCCCTGTCATTTGGAGCATGTTGGCAACGCTCGTGTTGTAGCGACGTATGTCGTCTATGTCGTAACCGAGCAGCAGACTTGCTAAAATGATCCCTGTGCAATAATACACAAAACGGTATTCTGTTATGTGGGCGATATTGAGAAAATGCAAAGCAATCAAAAAAAATGAGATGCACATGCACATGCCCGCAGTCAACCAGAACAGTTTTTTGTTGTATATTTTGTGAACTTGCGCAATGAGCAGAAAAAAAAGCGGAACAATCATAAAATATGTCAAGTAATCAATCGTTGTGGTGTGCAATGTGTTGACAAAAAGTGGCAGCAATCGGAATGTGCTCAACGTCCATATGCCGAGATTAAGAGAAATGATAGAGCTTATCATTTGCCCTAAAACTTCTGGAATAAGTACAGAAAATAGCATCGATGTAAAGAAGAAAAAGATGCCAAATACGCAAAGGAAAAGCCCACACGCGAGCGGAAACCAATATTTGTGGAAAAAAGAAAGTTGTAAATCGCTATAATCGCCAAAAAGTGGCGATTGAAGATATGCAACGCCGTCTTTTTCTGTATAATAATAATCAATTGTTAAATTTTTTCCGTGATAATTTTCAGGAATACTGATATAGTAATAATTTTTGCCAACAAATTGATGATTTTCAAAGTCCTGCATTGCGTATGATGCTATCAATTCGTTGTCAATGTACACAAGCAGCGCAAAATAATGAATGTCTAAAAACAGCGTTGGGCTCTCATAGTGCTCTGATATGTTCAACGTGCATTGTGTTGTGATTTTATCACCATATTGAAGTTTTCGCGGAAGTTGCTTTGCGAGCTGTTCCATTGACATGTTTTCGTATTGCACGCCATCAAACGAAATATGCCAGTCAGTGTTTATGGTGGTGATAGGTGTTTCTGGTGTGTGGTGAAAAAATATGATTAAAACCAGCGGCAGCGCAATCAATAAGAAAAAAGTAATGCTGATGATAAGCACTTGTTTGCGTCGTGCGGTTGTCATTGTTCTGCAGCTCCTTGCTTTTTATGTCGAGCTCTTTTCATGTCGTACATACGCTTGTCTGCAAGCATGTAAATGTCATGCGCGCGTTGACCGTATTGCGTTTCGCTGCTTTTTGCATATCCGAATGATACAGTGTATTTAAAGTGAGTTTCCGTTTGATTCATGTGCTCAAGCGTTGTACTTAATTCGAGCAGCAAATCGTTTATCGCAGTATCAGGCGTGTCAGCAAGGATGACAATGAATTCGTCGCCGCCCATTCTACCAATGAGCATTGCAGTTGTAAAACATTTTTGCAGCGTAGCAGCAAATGTCGTTATCATGCGGTCGCCTTCCGTGTGACCAAACATATCGTTGACTTTTTTTAAGTTATCTAAATCAAAACTGATGAGGATAAACGGTTTCTTTTCTACACCGAGTTGTTGGAGCGTCTGTTCACATTTTGTGCGATTTGCTAAATGCGTGAGCGGGTCTGAATATGCAACATATGATAATGATTGCCGAGTTGCTTCTGCCCGTAATGTACAAACGCTGTGCAAAAAGTAGTGGAGTACAAGGAATGTAGAAAAAACAATGGAGCCAAATATTATGAATGCAATGGAAACATAGCTCTCTTTACCGCTTATAAATCGCGCATAAAAAAACTGCATTTGATTAATGAATCCGCAGAGTGCAAAGATGATAAACCCGTATGAAAGAAATTTGTCGGCAGTTTCTTCCAAAACATTTGCATCAAGTTTTCTTCGCTTTCGAGGATGTTTTATTACTGTGATGATAAAGGGAACTGTTTCGATAACAGCGATTGCATACAGCAATGGTGAAAATTGCGTTATGTGAATGACGTTAAACAGATGAATAAGGAGCACAATGAGGATAAATGCTAAATTAATAAGCGCAAAAGTACCGTATAATTTTCGAGATTTTTCTGCAGACGACGCAAAAAATCCTGCGATGGCGTATGGTAGCAAATAGAGTGATATATATTCCAGCAAGGTGTTTACTGTTTGAAAATCTGTGAATAAATCGAATATATTATAAAACGACAGTATGTATAAGCCAAGCGCCACAGTAATGAGTGCGCTGAAGATAGGTGTTATATTTTTACTGCCTGCAAGTAGAATACAGGGTATCCACAGCAGCTGAAACAAACCGAAGATGCAAAGAAAGTTGCCAATCAAAAAAGGCAACCGTCGTTTTTCCATAAACGAGTTGAATAAATCTTGTTCATTGCCAAAATAGAATGGCC
This sequence comes from Treponema sp., assembly GCA_017940005.1. Lineage (GTDB taxonomy): Bacteria > Spirochaetota > Spirochaetia > Treponematales > Treponemataceae > Treponema_D. Next base: position 63,169 of record JAGAZO010000009.1, on the reverse strand, counting down.
CTAATCCTGAAAATGACATATATTCTGTAGCAGTCAACTCAATTCGCAGTTTTTTGTCAGAATAATTCATTGGCAGTGGCACAAAACAAATTTTTCTGGCAAGCATTTTCGCCGCTGCAGAACGCTCTAATCCATATGAGTAAATTTGCGTATCATCTATGGTGATAATGACTGTCGATTGAAATGTGCGGAAAGAAAGGCTTGCCGATGGAATCATAGAATGGGGGAGTTGCCGTTCAAGAATGAATGTTTTCGCTTTGTTGACAACGCCTGTATTGATTTTGGAAAGCGTTGTTTCTTGTATACGCGTTCCATTTTGTGAAACAACCCAGTCGTCATCGAGTATGACTACTGGATATAATGCACGATAATATGAGCGTATTCCACTTGCATATATGCCTAAAACAACTGTTCCGACAATGATGACCGTGAGCACATAAAAAATAGCGTTTGCTTTAAAGATACTGCTATTGCCCAGATTTTTCATTATCAATTTGTTTTTTTACGAAACAGCGTTCATGATAATTGATACACAGGTATCCATATTGATGGAACTGCTTTTCAAACACAAGTCGTAATTTTTAACGTCTCCCCATACGTGATCAGTATTGTATTTATAGTAGAGTTTGCGTTTTTTGTCGCGGTCCCGTAGGAATTTGCGCATATCAGGCGCATCTATTTTGTACACCTCTTTTGCCCGCTGGATGCGGTAGTCCATGTCCGCGTAAATGAGCACATGAAAACAATCTGTGCGATCTCGCAGTATGTAGTCTGCGCACCGTCCAACAATGACGCAGGGCTCTTCTTCTGCAATTTCTCGTATGATGTTGTACTGTATTACATATAATTTATCGAATACAGATTGTCCTGCAGAGAAGCCGGTAACACCATTTGGGGCGCTGTAAGCAAAATGTTGCCCTGCCGAAGCGTATTCGCCGCGTTCTTCAATAAACTCTTTTGAAAGACCGCTTTTTTCAGCAATTTTTTCTATAAGTAAACGGTCGTAATATTTCCATCCAAGTTTTTCCGCAACATGCTGTGCAATAATACGCCCGCCGCTTCCAAATTGTCTGCTGACAGTGATTATTTTTGTGGTCATGTGCCCCCCTGTAGTTTACTATAGTATATCATATTTCATTATTCTATGTAAGCTGTTATTTTTAAAATATACAGGAAAAATGGATTTTTATCGAGAGAAATGAGTATATTTTTTGAAATTTTGGTAATTATTTATACGTGTGTAATTATGATACAGTTTGTTGGGTATTTTTGACCCGTTTGGGATTTTTTTACAGATAATGATAGTATAATATACTTTTTATCATCCAAGTATCTTGCATTATGAGAGAATTAGTTGTAATACTTCAATAAAAGGATGCTTCTATATGCACGTATGCACGCGATTGGGAAAGCTACGTATTATGTCATTTGGAAAGTTTGTTTTAAATGCTTACAATATAAGTAAATAGGTTGAACTAATAAAAAATAAAAATATTTTTTATTAGTTGGCACAAAAATTGCAATAAATATGATGAAGCGAGAATATAGCTTTGAGGAACCGTAGCATGCAGTTGTGTAAAACACATACTTCATTTTAGACGGGGTATCAAAATTGTATGTGGCTTCAAAACACAATAGGCAATACCTTATGGAGGTTTTATTATGACAGAATTAGCACTTTTCAACAATTTTTTTGACACTGCACTGCGCAATGTAGTGCATGATTGGGATTTTGGTACGTCTTTTGCATTGCCAAAAGTTGACATGAAGGAAGAAAAAGATGCATACACCATGCAAGTAGATTTGCCCGGTATGAGCGAAAAAGACGTGAATGTGGAGCTTGACCACAATGTGCTCACAATTTCTTCGCATCATGAAGAAAGTACGGAGGAAAAAACTGACAAAGCCGCAGAAAAAGATGCAGGCAAATATCTTATTCGTGAGCGCCATGTGAGCAAGTTCACACGCCGTTTTACGCTTCCTGACGATGTGAACAGCGAGCATGTTTCGGCATCATTCAAAAACGGCGTGCTTACAGTGAGCATTCCGCGCAAAGAGATTGCCGCTCCTAAACGAATCGCTATCACTGCGGCGTAAGCACGGGAACGCCAAAAAGAATTGAATGCGGCAGACACGCGTGTCTGCCGCATTGCATTCCTCACTACGCAACTCTCGTAACTAGGCGCGCAAGTGCTTATCCCTTACGTGACTCGTATACTTCAGCGCCACCAATAAAATATTTTGAGAGTGCGCCGAACAAGATAAACATAGGTATTGAAGCGAGTAGCGCGCACGCCATCATTGCTCCTTCATCAGTTTGTTTTTCTTCTGAGAATTTCGTTATGTATAGCGGAATCGTTTTCATTTTTTCGTTTTGTGCAACGAGTAACGGCCATAAAAGGTTGTCCCACTGGTTTCTAAACGAGAGAATGCCGAGTGTTGCAATGACTGGTCCGCAGTTCGGAAATACGATGTTGCTGTAAATTTTAAATTCGTTGTATCCGTCCACACGAGCAGCATCAAGATACTCTGTTGGAAAGGTAAGCAGATACTGGCGCATTTGGAAAACGCCAAATGCAGAGACAAGGAACGGAATAATGAGCCCTTGATAGGTGTTTATAATATGCATGTTTGTGGCAACCATGTACAGCGGAATCATAATTGCTTCAAAAGGAATCATCATGGTGGCCATAATCGACATAAAAATGAGATTCCGTGATTTGAATTTAAACTTTGCCAGACCGTATCCGCATAGCGATGCAAGGAGTACTGTTGTGACAGCGCACGAAATTGCCACTATGAGCGAATTCAGAATATTGCGCATATAGACAGGATTTTTGTTATTGCCAAAAATCGCTTTGTAAAAATTTGTGAAAAATGTTCTGCTTTCTGTTGTAAAATATTTGCTTGACGGAATCCAACGGAACGGCATGGCGAGTATTTGCCGTGCATCCATAAATGACGCGACAAACATAAACACAATAGGCAGTATTGTAAAGCAAAAAACAATAAACAATATAATCCATGCGATAACTTCACCGCTTCCAATTTTTCCGACGTATTTATTCGTATTCATATATTGTTTACCTCACTTAATATTCAACATCATCTGTTTTTGAAAGCTTGAATTGCAGATAGGTGAAAATCAGCATAATCAAAAACAGAATAATAGACATGGCTGATGCCCTGCCAAGTCGCCCGTTTCTGATGCCTGTGTAATAGATGTTCATTGTGATAACATCTATGGGCTGACGTGCGGCTCCTCCTTGTACAAACATATACTGCGTGCTAAATGTTTTTAGGCACTGAAGCATTGCCATAATCGAAACGAGCACAATAGTTGGCTTTAATAATGGCAACGTGATGTGGAAAAACGTGTGCCATTTGCTTGAACCGTCAACAGTAGCAGCTTCGTAGATTGTGGGCGGAATTGAAGCAAGGCCTGTTATAAACAGAATAACAAAATAGCCAATATATTTCCAAAAGTAGACAATCATTGTTGAGATTTGCAACATATTATTGTTTGTAAGCCATTGGAAATCTTTGCCGCTTGTAAACATAATGGCGTTTGAAACTTGATTGACAAGTCCGCGTGGGTCAAAAAGAATCATCCAAATGGATGCGGCAACGACAGAGGAGAGAACTGCCGGCATGTAGAATGAAATTTGGAAAAATCCTTTTTGCCACGGATGCCGCAACTGCATGAGCAGCGTTGCAAGCAGCAGCGCAATGATGACCATAGGAATAAATGTGCCAAGTGTGAAAAGAACTGTGGCACGCATGGAGTTGAGAAGCGAAAATCCACCATTATCTTTTGTGAAGAGGTACACGTAATTTTCAAAACCGATAAATTTTGCGGTGCGTGCAATGGCCTGCCTATTTGTAAGGCTCGTGATAAAGGCGTTGATAATCGGATAAAAACTAAATATCGCAAAAAAAATGAGGCACGGCACGGTGAAAAAAAATCCCCAGCGTGCCTGCTGCTTTTCTATGCTATATCGTTTTTTTGCATGTGTCATAAAAAACTCCTAAAACGCGTATATAAAACTCTCGAGCCATATTTTTATTTGAATATAATTTTTTTGTAAAAAAACGGTCGGAGTGTTCCATCCGACCGTAGAACATTGTACCAGCTGAATGTCTTTTATTCTTCGTCAATCAGTTCTTGAACAGTTGTTTTTAATGTGGCGTATGCATCTTCGGGGCTTACATTCTGCAACATAACGCTCTGCACCGCTGTGCCAAGTGCATTCTGAATTGCGGTAGAACCTGCGCTGTAGTATACAATATGACCGCGTTCAAAATCTCCTGCAAATACGTCAGAGTACGGCATATCTTTGAACGTTTGGCTATTGAGCAGCGCTGTCGTCGGTTGAATGATATTTACTTCGCGTAAATATTCTTCGCCATGGCTGAGCATGTAGCTGATGAGTTGCCATGCCGCTTCCTGTTCTGCTTTACTCACATCTGCATTAACCATGTAGTAGTGGCCATAATAGCACGCCGCTACGTCTTTTACCGCGTCTTTAAATACAGGATACGGCACAACCATCCATTCGCCAGAGTCATAGAACGCCTGGTTGTCTATTCTGATGCGCGCCTGCTGATAGAGTCCTGTGGAGCACATGCCTATGTCGTTGTTGTCTTTGTTGAACGCAGAGCGGGCGGGCGTGTATGTGGGTGAGCCGAGATTTTTGCCGTTCGGCCCCCATTCCTGCATGAATGTGAGGAATTTTATCCACGCATCTTTGCCAATGATTGCCTCCTTACCATCGTCGCTGATAAGCTGGCCGCCGAGTTGCTCTACCATCGGCACGCAGTTTTCGAGGTAGTATTTATAGCGGAAATCATAGCCACGTCGGGTGATGATGTCTCCATTGCGTCTGACAATTTTTTCCGAGACAGTGACCATGTCTTCCCATGTTTTTGGATAATCTTTTTCTGGGTCAAGCCCTGCGTCGCGGAACACTTTCTTGTTGATGAAAATGCACCAGTTTGTGAGTTCAAGCGGAAGTCCGTATACGTCGCCGTTGTATGTAACTGATTCAAGCATTTTCGGGGCATATGCAGAAATGACCGCTTGCGCGTTGTTGTATCCCGCTGCTTTATAGTTTATTGGCGCGACGCGACCTGAAATAATGTACGGATATTCATCGTTGACAGAAAGGTTAAACATTGTTGGCCCTTTTCCAGCAGCGAATGCCGTCTGTACAAGCTCAATGAGCTTTTCAGCACCCTGACGCGTAACGTTTACTGTAACATTCGGGTGTTCTGCAGTAAATTCCTGAATGTACCTGTCTTCGAGTTTTTGACGGTTGAGGTCTTCATGTGTCCAAAACTCAATCGTAATCTGTTCAGCTTCCTTTTTGCATGACATGACCATGAGCAGTGTTGTTGCTATAATCGCTGCCACAAGAAATTTTTTCATCTTTTCCTCCTAAAATAAAAAATACGTAGTTTTTATTATATAGTCATTGATAGAATTTGTAAATATAAAAATTTTTCTTTATGTTATTCGCATTGAAACCCAATGCCGTTACGTAATAATAAATTGCATAGGCGCTCGTTAGAAGGTGCGTTGTAAAAGTGACAAGGGGTGTTCAGCTCTGCAGTAGAAATGATAATTTAGCAAGTTATCATCATTAATGTATTTTCTTTGCTTTTGATAGGCGTTTGAGCAAATTTATGCAGATTTATTCTTGACTTTATTTGTACATCTGATATTATTTAGATATAAAAATTTGTTATATTTAGAGAGCGTTAATTTAGTGGAGTTATGCTTTATGGAAAAAATAATTATACCGCTCAAACATGAGCACGAAAGCAGTTTTGGAGATGGAAGAATAGACCTTCTTTATGAAGACACTTACATCGTTGTAATCAATAAACCGTCGGGAATGCTTACTGTCCCGTATCCGGGAAGTAAAGCGCGTACTGCAATTGGCATACTTGGCAGAATGATGCGCAAAAAAGGAACATATGCTGCACATCATCGTCCGCTTGTTGTTCATAGACTTGACAGAGACACATCTGGTATAATGATGTTTGCTTTGACAGAGTATATGCAGCGGACACTCATGGAAACGTGGAAGATAGCAGTGGCAGAGAGATTGTATCGCGCTGTTACAGAGAATCCGCGCAATAATCAAATTGCTGACGAGGGGCTTATTGATGCACCGCTTGCATATAATGCGTATAATATAGGGTTTGTTCCAAAAGAAGGTGACAAGCCGTCCGACAGGGCGTATAAAATCAAATCTACAGGAAGGAATAAATCGATATATGAAAAACATCTTGATTTTTCAAGCGGCGTTGCAAAATTCAAAACAGTAGAAGCGCGTACGCACTTTAAAGTGATTGAACGAGGTCCGACGCATACGCTTTTTGAATTACGACTTGAAACCGGCAAAAAAAATCAAATACGTGCGCATTTGGCATCGAGGGGCTATACAGTAGCAGGCGATGAAAGTTACCGCGCAAAGACAGATCCGTTTGGAAGGCTTGCGCTTCATGCATGTGCGCTTGAATTTACGCATCCTGCTACAGGAAAGCGAATGCGTTTTGAAATTGCTGAACCATGTGACTGGCTTGCGTATGTACAGCGTGGTGATTTTTATCCTGCAGAACCAGTGTGGCAAGCGGAGCGAAGAGCTTTCCGCACTGCAAAACGTGGAATGTTTAAATTTAATAATTGATAATTTTGTTTATTACGGAAGGAAGAGTTGTAATGAAAAATACGAGTGATAATTTTTTACGGTGGGTAGCATGCGCCTTTTTTTTGAGCATGGCGTTTACTTTTGCGTATGCTGCCGACGGCGTTATGTGGGGCGAAAAAGATATACGCGTTGTGCAGACTGAATGGTTCGACATTATCTATTCGTCTGACTCTGCTGAAAGCGCCGCTCACCTTGCTGAACACGCAGATGCCATTTACGATGATGTATGCGCGTGGCTTGAAATTGAGCAATGGAAGCGGTTTCCCGTTGTCATTACGCCTGCGCAAGATGAGTACAACGCATACTATTCTCCTGCGGCGTATGACCACATTGTCATGTACGACACGCCAGTAATTAATAAAATAGCTGTTGCTTCAGATGATTTTTTGATGACATTTCGCCACGAGTTGACGCACGCTGTTACGTACAACATAAAAAATGAAGCGGTAAAAAAACTCGGCAGAATTTTTGGCGACGTCATCAATCCTGCGTTTTTGTTTATTACGCGCTCGCGTACAGAAGGCGTGGCTGTCTCTTCTGAAAGCGCGCATGGCGAAGGGCGGCTCAACGATTCATACGACTTGCAGATGGTGCGGCAGGCAAAGCTTGAAAATGCATTTCCGAGCCACGCAGACATTTACGGTTCCCGTGACATATATCCTTACGACACAAATTATCATTTTGGCGCGTCATTTGAAAGCTGGATTCAAAAAACATTTGGCATGGAAAAATATGCGCAATTCTGGTACAAGTGTGTCAACATGCAGACGATTCATCCTACGCTCGCGTTCAAAGCTGTATACGGCGTGTCTGAAAAAGACGCGTGGCGCATGTTTAAAGAATCGATTGATGTGCCTGCCGTGAGCGCAAATCTGCTTGAAAGCGATGCGTACGGCGATTATTTTTTGTACCAGCGTTTCCTTCGGGGCACATCGCGCAACAGCATGACGGCAGACAGCATATTTCTACGCGACAGTGCTTTTTCAAATGAGAACACGCGCGGCGCACGCTATTCGCAGTTGTCTTCAAGCGACGCATATTTCAGCTATGTTGACGAAGCTACAGGCAGTTTTTATGTTTCGGCGTGGAACAGCGATGGAACATATGCGCGCTCAGAAAAGCTGTTCACTGTTTCAAATCAAACGCGCGTTGCGCTTTCACGCGATGGAAAATACGCTGCCGTAAGCGTGATGAGCGAGCGTCACGCGGTGCCCAAAAGCGAAGTGCGCGTGTACAGCGTGCAAAGCCGCTCGTGGTATGCGCTTAAAGAAACAGGCTTACGCGACGCTGCAATCATCACTGTCGGTGACGAACACTATGTTGCGGCGATAAAAACAAAATCGCAAAACTGCGCACTCGTTGTGTATAAATTGCAAGAAAACAGACGCGGCACGCGCGCGACAGGAGCTGTGTTCGTTGCACAAAAATCGTTCCCGCGCGGCGATGTTGCATTTGCGCCAAATGATGCAGCAGATGGTGAAATCGTGTATACGCATAAGAGCGCGCGCGGTTGGTCGTTGCAGCTGTATTCGCTTGCAGACGGCAGCACGACAGCGTATGGCGTGCCTGTTGCGCGCATGGTGCTCCGCCACGCGTCGCTTGCGAACAACAGCGATGCACTTTGTGCACATGATGCGCATGCGAGAGCGGCGTCTGCATTGGACGATGCACGCAGATGGAACAGCGCGGGAAAAACGTTTGTGTTTTCGTGGGCGGCTCCTGGCACCATGCCGCGCTTCGGAAAATTAATAATTAATAAAAATCACGATACAAATGGCGCGGATGGAAGCGTGGGCAGTACAGATGCAAACGGAAGCGTAAGTAATGTGGACGCGGACATTGCAACGTATTCTGACCAGCCTAACGAGTGCAGCGGCACGCTATGGTACTTGCAGACAGACGACATTTCAGGCGGCGTGTATAATCCTGTATTGCTCAAAACAGGCGTGCTTGCATATGCAGGAAATTTTTTCCGAGATGCAAAATTGCTTGTTGCAGATGGCAAAAAAATCCCGCTGGAGACGTTCACTGTGCGGGCAGAAGACTCGCAAAATGCAACAGCGCATACACGCGGTGTCATGGCAGACGGCAAACAAGCAGAAGACACGCAAGGAGCAGACAATGCGCAAAGTTCTGTAGCAGACGGCGCACAGGCGGACGGCGAACAATCAGCAAGCGCGCAGGCAGACAGCACATCGTCAGAGCCACTGTCAGAAATGCCTTCGACACCGATGCCATCAGAAATGCCGTCAATGGCAGTGCCGCCCGCATCGCTCGATGTGCGTGCGTTTTCAAAAAAATACAATCCGTTAAAATACTATTCGCGCGGCATCTTTTTGCCGGTGGGTTCTGCGCGAACCTACACGTATGGCGACACGCAGAACACATCGCTTTTTTCTGACGTGCTCAGCAGCATCATTCCGTCTGCAAGCGGAGATTTCAACTCGCGCATGCTGCCATTCGGCGTTACGTATGCATCTACAAATCCATGGTCGTCTGCAATCGTGCAGCTTTCAGGCGGGTACAGTTTATATTCAAACAGCGGCGCAGTTGAAACGACATTTTCGAGCGGAACAGCAACATCGCTTTTTTCTTACACGATTACAGACCAAGTTGAATTCGACAGGCACGGATTTAAGCAGACGTTTCACGCAGTGAAGCTTTCGTCAGCGGTGCCTGTTGGCAAATTTTCACAATTCATATTTTCAAATGTAACAAATATTTTTGCGGGGCGGCAAGATTTATTGGAGGCTCCAGACACATGCCGTGTGTTCGGCGTGCTTGAAAGCGACGATCTAACAAACCGTTTCAGAGCAGCTGCGCAATTTTCTGCAAGATACACAACTATGCACAGAACTGGCGCGGGCACGTATGAATACGGCGGCATCTCGTTTGCAGCGTCATACACAGCGCACTATGCGAGCGCATGGGGCGCCGCGCTTTCATGGAGCAACTTTACGCAAAATATTTCTGCAACGCTCACTGCGCGTTCTCCAAAGTTGTTCCCGTATGCGTGCACGCGTGATTTTACCTACAACTTCCCGTTTGTGATTTCAGCGTCACTTTTCCCAAGCGATGCAGTGTTTTGGCGGCACGCTGCGGAAATGATTTTATTTGCGGGCGAAGTGCAAAAAGCGTTGCCGCTCGTGTATGTGAACAGATATGCGCTTCGTGCGTCATATAGCGGCGCGTTTGCGTACGCTGCAACATCACGAGCGTCGTCGTGGAATTTTCTCAACGCGCCCGCACTTTTTGCCATGATGTTTTCAGGCAGCATGCGTTACTATGACTCTGTTGCGCTGCATGCGTCGCTCACGATCACGCCAAACTTTGGTTTTGCCGCCACGCCGCTTCTTCGCTTTTCAATTTTTACGGGCGTGCGGTACCGCGTGCACAAGCGCGAGCGTGAAAAACCGTTTGCGTTCGAGTTTTCATTCAGCGCGTCGTATTAGCGAGCGGAACATTCTGCCAGTTTTCCATACACGCACAGATTGTACACTGCGCCATTTTTGTACACAGCGTTTTTCATAATGCCTTCAAGCGCGAATCCATTTTTTTCAAGCACGCGACGCGATGCAGTATTCGGCTCGTACACAAGACCGGTGATGCGCATGATGTCGAGCGCAGAAAACGCCATGCTGCACATCGTTGAAACAGCGTGCGTCATAATGCCGTTGTTCCAATAATCAGGCACAAGAAAGTAGCCAATCTCTGCGTCCTTTGTATACACATCTGATTTTTTTTCAACAGAGATATTTCCGACATACGCGCCGTCTGCAACTATCGCACGGAACACGCCGTTCGTGCCTTCATTTTCTGCAATGTTGTTCAGCCACCAGTCCGCATCTGTTTCCGTATACGGATAGGGCATTCTTTCTGAAAGATACGCCCTATCAACAGCGTTGCACATACGAACCAACTCCGCTTTGTTGTCGGCAGACCAATTTACTAATTGTATGTTCATGCAGACAGTATATGCATCGTGTGTGCGTGCAGCAAGTCCAACTGCAAAAAACAATCGCGTACGTGTCGGCGCGTTGCCGCTCCTGCTAGCAAAAATAACAAAAACGAATGATACATTTTTTGGGGAGCAAGCGATTGGAAGAACCGCCCTTGCGGGATTTCGGCTTTCGCCTCCATTCTTTCGCGCGCGCGTAGCGCTCGCTTCAGAACGCCTTCGGCGTCCCTCCACGGCGGGCTCGGTGGCAGCGTACATCGCATGTCGGCATGCAGAACGCTTGCGCATGTCGGTGCGCTCCATTCCGTTTTATGCATGCGCGGCGCTTCTGGAAAAACCACGAGGGGCAGCGACACAAGTCGCTGCCCCTCGTGGTCACTATTTTTCAAGCGTCAAAAATGATTTGTAGCACTCGTATGCCGTGCAGATGTCCTCTTTGTGCGTAATCTCCCACGGCGCGTGCATGCTCAAAACAGCGACGCCTGCATCGAGCACATCCATGCCGTATTTTGCTGCCAAATGCGCAATTGTGCCGCCGCCGCCTTGGTCAACTTTGCCAAGTTCCGCCATCTGAAACGGAATGTTGTTTTTGTCCATGAGCGCGCGCACCTTTGCGATAAATTCAGGATTCGCGTCGCTTGCAGAATATTTGCCGCGACTGCCAGTATATTTATTAAACGTGATTCCGCCGCCCAAAAACGATGCATTGTCTTTGTCGTACAAGCTTGCATTCATAGGGTCGAATGCGGCATTCACGTCGCTTGAAAGCATTGTGCTCGCAGCAAGACAGCGGCGCAATGTCAAATCGTTTGAATTTCCGCCCATGCGCGAAATGATTTCTGCAACAGCGTTTTCAAGCAAATGCGAACCCATGCCTGTGGCACCGTAGCTGCCTATTTCTTCTTTGTCTACGCACAGGCAGCAGTTTGTACGCGTGCTCGCTGTGCTGTCAAAAAGCGCTTGCGCAGAAGTGAACGCGCATGCGCGGTCGTCCTGCCCGTATGCCAAAATGAGCGAGCGGTCGAATCCTAAATCGCGCGCGCGGCCGGCGGGCACTATTTCAAGCTCTGCAGAAGCAAAATCATCCTCATCGAAATCATATTTTTCTTTGAGCAATTTAATAATTTCTTTTTTGCATTTGTCTTTTTTGTTTTTTGATTTTGCGTCATCATCGTCTTTTTCTTTTTGCGGCGGTTCAGAACCGACAATCAAATCAAGATTTTCGCCAGGAATAAAATCAGACGCTTTTTCTTTCATCTGTTCCTGTGCAAGATGCGGCAAAATATCTGAAACGCAAAACACGGGGTCGTCCGCTTCTTCGCCTATTTTTATAGTGATAATGGAGCCGTCTTTTTTGCACACAACGCCGTGAATGGCGAGCGGTGTTGTAACCCACTGGTATTTTTTTATGCCGCCGTAGTAATGCGTGTTCAAGTATACGACGAAATCTTTTTCGTAGAGCGGGTTTTGCTTGACGTCAAGGCGCGGCGAATCAATATGCGCTCCGAGAATATTCATGCCATCTTCCAGATTGCCGCTGCCTATTTCAAAAAGCGCAATAGATTTTCCCATCTTTTGCACATACACTTTGTCGCCAGCTTTGAGCGTTTTGCACGATGCAACATCTTTGTAGCCGTGCTTTTCCGCCATGCTGATAATCTGCGCTGTGCATTCACGTTCAGTTTTGCCATTGTCGAGAAACGTTTTGTAATCGTTAATAAATTGTTCGTTCATACATACTCCTATAAAAATCTTTGCAAATATGCTGATGTGTCTCGTTTGATTTGCGCGGAGGGGTTAATCCCCTGACGCTCGCATCTCGCTTTGTTCAAAAACTACTCTCACGGCGAGCAAAGATGGTGTGCGCCGCCATTCATTGCCCTGCTATTTAAAACGCTTGCTGTTCGCACTTGTTTTGCCGCCAAGTATGCGTAGCCGTTTACTGCACCGCTATTTAAAGCACACGTCTACTTCAAATGGTCCATGCTTTGTGACAAACGGTATTGCCACAATTGGATAATTTTTTGGCCACGAAAGCATATGGTCTTCTCCTGTTACTACAACTGGCGGCGACACGCTGATATTTTTATTTTTTATCTGCGAAATCGCGTTACCTGAAATAATGTTTGTAAATTCACTTACAAGCTGTTTTGCCAGTTCCTCTCGCTCCTCCGGTGTATCTGCTTTTATGCCAGACAATTCGAGCATTTTACTTGCAAGAATTTTATGAAGACGGAATGCTACCACACCATCGCAGTCTCCAGTCAATCCGAGCAGCCCTGATATTTCCCATGTGTGACCAGATTTTGCATCGAGCAAATACGGGTCTTTGTGTTGCGGCGCCAGATTGAACATGTTTACAAATGCATTTTCACATGCCGTTAAAAACGGATTGATAATGTTAACATCCATAGGCTATACTATATTGCAATATACGAAGTTAAGTAAATATGCAAAACAGTATGTTACGCTTGTGTGGCATTGTGTGTAATACTAAAAACTATTTTAGCCACACTTCTGCCGCAGGTTTATCGAGCAAATCAATCATGGGAATCGTTATGATTGTCTGATTTTGCCGTTTTACATATTCAAATGCAATGGATTTTTGTATACCATCTGAATGAAGTTCTGCACTTTTTGTCTTTGTAAATGCACGCTTTTCTACGATGATTTTATATGTTGCATTCTTAATAAAGAGATTTATCATTGCATCTGTGGCGTCATCAGCGGCAGAACCAAAACCTGCTTCAGCAAAATCGATGAGCGGCACAATAAATACATTTTCTATTTTACGCGGGACAAACATTTTGAATTCTTTTTCCGCTCCATTTCCTGCTTGTACAAGATTCGTCACGTTTATGGTAAAAGCTATACCCGCTTTATCGTTTGTATCAATGTGCTGTATGTTTGAGATGAAATCATCAGCATCTTCAATGTCGGAAAACATATCTTCTACGTTTGCATCCATGAGCTCAAGGATAGCTTTATCGATAAGCATTGTGTATTCTACAAAATAGTTGCCTTTTTTATCTGCAGAGATTTTTTGCTCTATGTCAATGCACGCGGTGCATAAAAAGCATGTACATGCGATAACGAACGATGCAATGATACACTTATAGTTTATATTCATGCCTGTAACATAACAAAAAAAATAGTTTCATTCAATGGTCGCAATGTCCATATCAAAGATAATTCCATAAAAAAGTATTGCTAACAAAACAACATTTTGTGCTAATATAAATTTTTTTTCAAAAAAACGCGTAAAAGCGTCATTCTTTGACAATCTAATGTATGAAAACCAAGCAATAGCTTGAGAGAACACTTTGCCGCGCTGCTCTGCGACAAGGTATGGTGATTTTGAAAATTTTTAAAAGAATGAGGTATATATGAAAATCAATACACAGTTCAAAAAATTGTTAATTATTAATTTTGGTATGACAATCATCGCATTGTTCATGGTAGCGTGTAGCAGTCATATGAGCGAAGCGTATGAGACATTGAAAAAATCAGAACTTTCTGGTGAAGAACTTTTTCAAAAAGTGTTTTCATATGAGGCTATGCATGCGGAGCACTTTGAATCAAAACTTGATTTGGCGCAACTATATTTTTTATCTGGACAGTATGAAAAATCGCTTGAATATCTTATGCGTGCAGAGTCTGTTGTAGGCAATGCACCGCGTAATAAAGATGGAAAACGCATGATAGCGCAAATGTACGGAACACGTGCGGAGCTTGAAATGCTGTTGCATAATTATGAGAGCGCAATTACGTATGCAAAAAAATCTAAATCGGCAGATAAAATTGCAGGGTTGCAATATAAGTATATTGAAGCGCATGCGCTGTATGTACAAGAAAAATATGATGAAGCACTTACACTTTTCGATACGCTTTTTAGCGTAATTCCTGAAAGTGCGTCGAATCGTGACATGCGCACATATATGCTGCTGCTTGCAAAACGTAACAGAGCAAACGACTGCAAAAAGATTGTTGAGCGCTATTTTTCGACGGGTGCATACTTTTTGGGCTTTGGACAGTTTGCATCTTCATTATATGAAAAATGTGGAGATATGCAACGAGCTGTTTTAGCAGCCTTTCTCGATTATGAATATGCATCATGCTTTGGAGCAGCAGATGAATATATGTTTCTCAAACGACTTGACGAGATTGAAAAAGAGTTTGTGGTAGACGATGCGTATAAAACATATGAAAGCGCTGTCAAGTTTGTACGCAGTTTTTTTGCTTCGCAAGAATTGGAATATGAACTTGAGTGTGATTTTTTTGTAAAACGCTATATTTCTGCGGTGAAAAAAAGTAAAGCGGCTGTATGCACTGAATCTGATATTAAAGCGTTGCTTGCGGTTGAAAATTATTTTTCGTATTTCCCTTCGTATTACTGGCATACATATAATGCGTTCTTGCAAGTACGTCCTGATGCGTATAAGGATTTTGTTCCTGTGCTTGAAAAGATTATAGTTCTTGGCAATGACAATGTCTTTATCGCTGATGCACGGAAAGAACTTGGGAAAATACAAGGGCTTTCTGCAGCTCAATCACAGCATTTGCTCATACCATCGGAAGTGAATTTGGCGCTTGCACAATATGCACGTACGCGTAATGACAATGCACTTGAAAGCATTTTTGAACTGCTTGCACTGCCTGATAATGAATACGAATTGTATGCGCTTACACTTCTTCGCAAGCAACGCAATTTGTTGAATCTTGATGACGCTTTGTTCAGACGTCGAGCAAACGCGTCTTCAAAGCTTGTAGAACGGATTGATTTTATATTGGGTTGAATATGAAAGAAATAGGTATAGTTAGTTTAGTAATTTTGTCAGTCGTGCTTTTATTCTCATGTAAGAATAGGCGTGGCGATGCTGAGAAACTATATGTAAGCGCGATTGAATACTATGCAAAAAAAGATTTGCAAACAGCACTCAATTTTGTAAATCTTGCATGTGATTGCAATAAAAATTTTTATGAAGCGCAATTTCTTAAAAGTAAGATTTATTTTTTCCTCAAGGATTATGAAGCATCGCAAAAAATAGTCACGCATCTTGTAAAAAAACATTCTGGACATACTGAAGCACGGCTTTGGCTTATTCGGTGCTGCATTATGCAAGATAATTTTGCAGATGCGGAGGAGCTTTTAATGCAAGAGCTTTCGTTCAATATTTCTGACTGGCGCGTCTATTATCTGTATTCATTGCTTGCCAGCAAAAAACACGATATGGATACACAACTTGTCATGCTTGGTAGGGCAGAAACGGCCCTTGCAGATTCTCAAAAGGTATATGAAAAACTTGCGTCTTCATGGGAGCTTATGGGACTCCCAGAAAAAGCGCGTGGTTACAAAGTAAAAAGTGCTGTTCTTTTTGACGTGCACGCTGACAGTTTACGATTGTCTGAAAAATTATTAACGGAGGAATAGATGAAACATATCGTAGAAATTATTTGTGCAGTTGCCCTGCTTGCAAGTTGTACAACGGTAAAAATGCAAGAAGCATTCGCAGGACGGAGCAATGCGCCGGTGAATTATACAGTAAAAGTGAATTCGGTAAGCGTTACCGAAAACAATATGAGTGATGCGGAATGCGCACATCATATGCAAGAAATATTGAAAATGAAATTTGCTGCGCGTGAATTTGACAAATATAGAGGTGGCATACAAACTAAATCAGTTGTCAGCGATATTGCCGAAGATGTTGTTGCTGTGGATGTTGTTATTACGCAGCGAGCATTTATTAAAAATATTGAAGAATGGAATTCAATTTACATGGCTTCGACGCTTACAAATCGACAAGGATCTGTTGTTGCGCAGTTCGGGCTATGTAAAGAAACAAAAAGCACAATCGTTTCGAGCATTGAGCAGAATGCGCTTGCCAATGAATTGTATAAAAAAATATTGAAATTTGTGAAAAACTCTTTGGAATATTGAATCGTTATGCAAAAAATAAAATTATTAATTATTGTTAATGCTTTGTTTGCTCATATTTGTTCTGCTCAAGTAGTAATTTGCTCTGTGCAAGAGGCTATGAAATTTGCGGAACAGAATTCAAAACTACATAAGTTGCAAAAAGAAAATGCGTTGTTGAATTTGCAAAATGCACGTTTTGCTGTTTCTGCTTTTCTTCCGCAATTTGACATAGCGTGGTCGGAATCAGATATGTCAAAATATGCGAGCACAGACACGAGAAATAAAAATATTTTGTTTTCTATAACACAAACGATATTCAATGGTGGAAAAAATAAACTTGCATACGATATGGCACGCTCCTCTGCTGCATATCAATATGCAGAATATGAACAGTCATTGCAAAATTTCAAAGCATCGATAATAAAGCAGTATTATGACTACATGCTGCAAATGTCGCTTGTTGAAATACGCAGAGACTTGTTGAATAACGCGGAACAGCAGCTTGCCATATTGAAATCAGAATACGAACTTGGCATGCGCATTGAGAACGATTATCTTGAATATTCTATTTCAGTGATGAAACTCCGAGATGTATTTCGGCAAACTGAGCGAGATATGCGCATGACATTACGCGCATTGAAAATTCTTCTCGGTGAAGATGTTGACAGCGATATAATAATATCGCGCATACCGTTTCCCGACGACAACGATGATATGCTGCTTGAACCGTATGCTGTGCATATTTGGAATATTATTAAAAGAGAAAGTCTAGAACTTCAAAAAAATAGAATGGATTTATATTTCAGCAAAAAACAGCTTGCATACAGCAGACGCGTGTATTTTCCTGAAATATCTTTGACCGGTAGTATCAGTTTTTCTGGAACGCGTTATCCGCTTACGGAACCGTCATATTCAATAAAGATGAATATCAATTTTCAAAATAATCCGTTTTTGCCGCTTCAGATTGCAAACGGATATGGGATTGACAAAAACGGGTTGAACAACGTATCGAACAGCATGAGTGCATCTGGCAAATTTCCTGTATCGTATTTCATCTCTAGAAAAATGGAAAATATCTCACTCGCTCAACAAGCGCAAAATGTACATGATAGCGAAGTTTTGTTGCATGAAACAGTGCTTTCGATGATTGCTTCGCACGATGATTGCATTGATTCGATTAAACGAATTTATGAAACGCTTGAACTTTATAACAGGCGGCTTACTGTCAGCAAAATGGAAGTCGATAGGGGTGAACTTAAACGAATCGATTATCTGGAAGAGCTTGAAAAATATGCAGAAGAGCAAATAAATCTTGCACAGGCGCAATGCAACCTTGTCTTTTCGTCTTATGAAATTGAATTACTTGCAAATATACAGCCGGGAGGATTAAAACATGTCTGCTTGTTGTTTAAATAAAATTGCAGTGTTGCTAGCTTTTGTATTTTTAATAACAGCGTGCAAAACAAAGAAAATTCAGGAACAGTCAACAGTAGATGCAGTGAATGTGTCTGTCGTCGAGGTTGTACGCGAATTACTAATAGAAAACATGCAGAGTTTTGGAACGATAACATATAAAACAAAAAATGATGTGACATGTCTTGAAGACGGAAAAATTATTTATTTTCCTGTAAAAGAAGGTGATTTTGTACGAGAGGGACAAGTGATTGCGCAATTAAAAAACGTGCAACTTGAATTCCAAAAAGAGCAATATGAAAATGCACTTGCTTCTGCACAAGCTTCTCTCGCAGTGGCCAAGAATGCATTGCGCGAAGATGAGCTTGCCGTTGAAAGCAGGTTACTTTCTATTGATAAGTCCGCGCTCACCATTTCGCAAAAAGAGCTTGAACTTGAAAATGAACAGGAGACACTCAGAAATAAAACTGATTTACATAGCATTGGCGGTATAACGGATGCAATGCTTAAACAGTTGCAATTACAGGAAAAGGCGTTGCAGACAGAAATTGCGTTGCTTAAAAAAGAACAAGAAATTGCGCTGCTCGGTTTGCGCGATAGAGATTTACGCGATGCAGGATATGTAATACCGTCAGATATAGAAGAAAAAAGAAAGCTGCTTGTTGCACTTAATACAAAATCAACAGTGACAAAAATTGAGGCGGCGGAAGCTGATGTTCGCAATGCGCAAACATCTCTTGCCGCAATTAATAAATTAATTGATGAACTTACTGTTCGTTCTCCTATAACGGGAATTGTCGGAGCAAAAAGTTACGAAATTGGCGAGTACATTGGACAAAATGCAAAAATCGCTACAATCATGGATACGTCTTCTGTGTTTGCAGTTGTATATGTTCAGGAAAAAGATGCGGTCAATTATGCGCAGGGTTCTGATATTGAAATATTGTTGCCTTCTCTCAATAAAACAATACATACAGTGATTTCAGAAATTTCTCCAGTGGCAGACCCTCATAGTGGCAATTTTTCTGTGAAAGCAATTATAGAAAATAAAGATGGTGCAATAAAGCCAGGCATGTTTGTAAAATGCACAATTATACAAAAGAATCAAACAGCGTACTGCAAAGTGCCCGATAGCGTATTAGTTGCAAAAGATGGAGCGATGGGTACTGTATTTTGCGTGCAGAAAAATTTTGCCGTGCTAAAAAAAATACGCATTGCGCTTCAAAAAGACGGCTTCCTGTGGATATCTGAAGGAATGCTGCCAGGTGACATTGCAATAATAAACCCATCTCCGTTTTTAAAGGAAGGGCAGCATGTGTATTGGTAAAACTCTTTGTGAAAAAAAACTTCATGGTATAGCATTACTTGTTTTGCTCATTTTTTTATCGTGCCGTATAGTGTCTTTTGAATTGCTTGAAATAGAAATTTCTGTATCTCATATGGCAGAGTTCTATGATGCGGATGCTGTTTTTGTTAATTTTTCAATCGCTGTTGATTATGAAAATTTCAAAGAAATCGCTTTACTTAAAAAAGACGGAAAAACTGTTCAAATAGAATCATCTGGTGCTGGGAGGTGTTTTGCAATTAAACCTATTGAATGTTGGAAAAAAGGATGTGCATATACTTTCTCTGTAGACGGTGCGCTCAAAACATGCGACAACAGAACATATACTGTGCATGAAGTACGTCACTTTGTGTATGGAAAAGAAAATAATTTTCTAATGCTTACACAGGCACCCCATAGTAATTTACTAACCGCCGATGAAGAAATCGTTTTTAAATTTTCAAAGGCGGTATTGCATTCATCTTTTCTGTCAGCATTTTCCCTTTCTCCGTATTTGGAAACAAATGTATTATTTTCTGATGATGGTTGCACTGTGCGAGTGCAACCTATCTTGTCTTGGCCATGCAACACAATCTTTACGTGGAAGATAGATGAAGAACTCATTGCGCTTGACGGTTATAAAGTCGAGAAATCGTATGCGGGCATGTTAACGTCGCTCGAAGATACTGTGCTTCCTGAGCTAGTGTGTGTGCAACCTGCTGTGATGGTGAACAATACCTATTTGTTGATTGCATCTGGCAATCTGAATACGCTCATTGATAAACAGCCGATTGGGTTTGTGTTTTCAAAAACAATGGACATTGATTCTGTTGAAAAAAATATTTCATTTAGTCCGAATATATCTGGAGCTGTTCATGTTGTTGATGAAAAATGTACCACATTTGTTTTTGTGCCGTATACAATATATGACATTGAAACACCCTATGAGCTTACCGTAGGAAAAGGGTGCATTGATGAACACGGTCTTTCACTGTATGAAGAAAAGAAATATTTTTTTACAGGAGCAAATAAATTCATACGTGTTACATCGATAAAAGCATGTAATACAGAATTGCTTGGGGCAACTGTCCCACCAATAGTTCCGATGCCTGTAACAAAATACATAACAGCAGAAATTGCCTTTTCTACAGCAATCCCCAACGCGCGAAAAGAATTGGCAGAAAAAGCGATTTCGAGCACGCTCGTTTTTCCGCTTTCTGCATCAAATCCGCAGATGATTTCAATGACGTGGAATTTTGAAAACACAATAGCAATTATTACATGGATGAATTATACAAGCTCAAATACAGAGAAAAACTATTACCAGATAAAAATCAAAGGCGGAAAAACGGGCGTTGTAAATGAAGTTGGTGAATATATAAAGGAGGATGTATGCGTCACATTTATTGCTGGGGACAATTAATATTTTATTTGATTGTTGCCGCTTGTTTTTCTTCATGTGCGTCATGGCTTTTACCGCCGCTTGAAATAGTTGCCGTTTATGAAAATGATAATGCCGTTGCAATTCTATTTTCGCTTGAACCAGATAGAAACGCACTCATTGATGCATTTTCATTTTCAGAAGATGGTGCAGTTTGTTCTGGGAAATTTTGTTTTAATAATAAAGAAGTAGTATTCTATCCTGCAAATGGTATTGCGTTAGGGCATGTATATGAAATTAGCATAACAACAAATGCAGAAAGTGTTTTAGGGCGTTCGCTTATGGAAACATTCGTGCATACATTCATAAAGAAAGATGATTTGAGCCGTCCGCGCGTTGTATCGATTGTGCCTGAAAATGAGACGATGCTTGCAGATAGTATTGCAGAAATTACAATTTCATTTTCTAAACCTGTTGAGCAGCATTCTTTTCAAGATGCGTTTTCAATAAAGCCCGCAGCATCGAATAGACTTGTATGGAATGAACAGCGTGATTGCGTTAAAGTATGTTTTGATGCGCCGCTCTCATTGACAAAGCGGTATACTGTAAAAATTACAACATCTTTATGCGATACCAACAACAATTATCTAGCAGAAGAATTTTCAGCGGTGTTTTTTAACGGTACAGATTTTGAAGCGCCAACATATACGCTTTCATACATATACAATGATACGTCTGTATTAATTGAATCTTATTGTGACAATGTTCCTCGTGCCGCGTGTTTTCAAATCGATTTTTCTGAAGAGACAGCGATTGATTCTGCCGTTTCATTGATTTCGATTGAACCGCCGCTGATGTATTCAACTATTCTCGACAAACAGACGAAAAAACGCATAACGATAGAGTTTGCTGATGTGCCGGAATGGGAAAAAGAGTATGTAATAAAAATTTCCAAAGGTATTGCAGATATTTCTGGAAATAAAACGCATGATGATAAAAGCTATTTAATAAAATTTAATAATGAACAAGATAGGCCAATACATTTTATTGAAGGGATTTTCAAAATAAAAGATTTTGATTTTGTGTACATTAACGAAGCAACGAATTATTCGCATTTGATACTTCCTGTTGAAATTTTTCCAACGATTGTTGAAAAAGAAACTGTATATTATGCGCTTTTTAGAATATCAAGCACAGCGTCTTCACTTGATTATATTTCTGTACTTTTAAATATCAACATTATGGCTACACAATCTTGTGCATCATTTTTAATAAAAGAGATAGAATTGCTTGATGCACACACAATATATGCTTCTGAAATTGGTGGCATTGATGCTGTCGAAAATGCAAAGTCATGTGCGTGGAACATATGCGCTGCAAAATGCACTGTGGTTGTTGAGAATGCAGACAATCGCGGGCTTGTTCGATTCGTTGTGAATGCGGAGCTGCAAGATACAAATGGAAACATACTTGCAGAAGATGTGCGATATACTTATAGCAAATCATGAAAAAAAGTATTATTAATTTTTCTGTAAGACACCCTATCTCTGTGATGATGATTGTCACCGCTGTTGTTATTACAGGAATCATATGCTTGTTTTCAATCAGAGTTGATTTTCTTCCCGCGATTAGTGAACGTCATATTCTTGTTGTCACAAAGTATGACGGCATTGCTGCTTCCGAGATGAAAAAATTAGTGACAGTTCCTATTGAAGATTCGTTTGCATCGCTTAAAGGCATAAAGGCGTCATCGTCTGTTACGCGAGATGGTATTTCGCTCGTGCTTTTAGAACTTCATTGGGGCACTGATATTGATATTGCACTTACTGAATCTCATGAATTGATTGATTTGTGTTTTGAGGCGCTTCCCTCTGGTTGTAAAAAACCGACAGCAACTGTATTCAATCCTGTGCAAAAAGATACGATAACAATTGCTGTTGAAGCGCATGATGAGGATTTAGCATATTGCAGATATATCGTTGACAATGAAATAAAACAACGGTTTCAACGGCTTGAAGGTGTAGGAAGTGTCTCTGTTGCTGGAGGTGTAAAAGAAGAAGTTCGCGTTATTATTGACAAAGCACAGCTCGAAGCGAGACAGCTTACATTACAAATGATTGCAGACTCGCTGACAAGTGCGAATTTTGAATATCCTGCAGGCATGCTTAAAGATGGTGACAAAGATTTGCTCTTGAAAACATCTGGTTTGTATGAAACACTTGATGACATTGCAAATACACCTGTGCTGTACAATGAAGGCAGCGTGCTACGCGTAAATGATGTGGGCGTTGTGGAAAAAGTGTTTAAAGAGAAAGAATCATTTTTTTTATACGATGGAAAAGAGTGCGTGTGCATTGGTATCAAGAAAAAACAAGATGCAAGTCCGCTTGCTATATCACAGAATGTGCGTGATGAATTGTTGCGGCTCGAAAGTTTGTATGGAAAACATTATTCATTTAAGATTCTTTCTGATACATCAAGGCAAATTTCTGATTCTGTTTTACAGCTCATTTTATCTGCAATGGCAGGCATTGGTATAACGTTTGTGCTGCTTTTTATATTTTTCAAAACAATGCGAACTGCATTGCTCGTAGCCAGCATCATTCCATTGGCAATTCTTTTTTCGATTATCGTTCTCATGCTTGCTGCGAGAACAATCAATATTCTTTCACTCTCTGGAATGACAGTTGGCATAGGTATGGTCATCGATACGAGTACGGTTGTTGTAGAAAACATACAAAAACATATTGCGCAAAAAAAGCAACAGATATTTTCACAACTTGTTGTTGATGCGACGGGTGAAACTGCACTTTCTTCTATTGGTTCAACGATTACTACTGTTGTTGTATTTGTGCCATTCTTTTTTCTCCCGGGCATTCTCGGAGAACTTTTTAGCGATATGGCAATAGCTGTTATTGCGTCTGTGAGTGTGTCATGTATTTTTTCGCTTACGTATATACCCTCGTCAATGGTTCTGCTTTTTCAAAGAGATACGTCGCTGCTCACGTATCAGAAAACAATAATTGCGTTTGAACAAAAGTATGAAAGTGCGCTTCGTTTTGTTTTTGAAAAAAAACATGTTGCGCCAGTAATCGTTGTCATATGCATAATTTTGGGCATTATTCCATTCATAGAATTACGCAAAGAGTTTCTGCCCGCTTCATATGTGCCGACAGTTTCTGTGGATATATCATTTCCCGAAGGAATGCCTATGCAAAAACTGCAAGAGCATACAGCGGCTTTATTAAAAACGATAAGTCGTATTGATTGTGTGGATGCAGTATTTGTATCTGGAGGAATTGATTCAGACAATGATGCTCCGCTTGTAAATCCGGCAAAGCGAAAAGAATCGATTGTACTTTCTTTAAATACAAAAGACACTCGCCGCGTGCAAGATACGTTACGCGTAATTCTTGATGATATGGGCATTACGTATTCGTTTTCGCAAAATCTTGATTTGCTATCTGAGTTACTTTCAGTTCAAAATGATACATATGTTTTTACTTCTGATGATAGTATACAGGAAAAAGCAAAGCAGTTTGCCACAACCGTTGTACCAGATTCGTTTGTGAATGAACATGTTTTTCTGCCTGATAGAATTGCATGTGCACGTTTTAATGTAACTGCAATGTATGTTGCAAGCCTTGTGCGAGATGTGCTCGAAGGTGTCGATGCGTCGTTTTATTACGAAAAAGGCAGACGTGTTCCGATTTCGGTTGCATTTGCAGAGGATGCTGTGACGACAGTGCAAGAACTTGAGAATGTAAATGTAATGCTGGAGCATTCATATGTACCGCTTAAGACGCTTGGCGTTTTTTATGATAAAACATCAGAAAAAATTATATATCGATATAATAGAAAGGACGCAAAGTTAATAGTTGGCGAAATTGCAGATGGCTATGAAGATGACGCTGACATTGAATGGTTGCAAGGAAAGCAGCTTGCAGAATTGTTCGGAAATGCAACTTTTTTGCTTGTTGTCGTTGTGTTGTTATTGTATTGTGTGATGGGCGCTCAGTTCGAAGATTTTACAATGCCGCTCCTTGTGCTGATTGCTCTGCCTCCTGCATTTTCTGGTGCGTTTATCGCGCTCATGTTCTGCCGCGCATCGATAAACATAAACAGTGTAATTGCACTTGTAGTTCTCTTTGGTACTTCGGTGAATAATGCGATTATCTTATACGAGAGTTGTGCCACGCTTCGTATCGTTGAAAAAGAAACGATAATTGCTACCTGTCGTGGCAAACTCCGTGCGATTATTATGACCACTGCCACGACAGTGCTTGCGCTCATTCCGTTTGCGATTGATCCGCTTAATAAAAATCCGCAGTCATCGATGGCTGTTGCAATTATTGGCGGTTTGTTCTTTTCAACAGGACTTGTTTTACTTGTGATTCCGAAAGCACTCCATGCTGTATTGATTCGGAGAATGCATGAATAAATCTTGGTATAGACAGACAACAGCAGCATTTTTTATTCTCGCGACAATTACTGTGATGCTTGCGTATATTGCTTTTCACATTGAAATAGGTGAAATCCGTGATGCAAGATATACTGTTTTCAGCATACGATTTGATTATTACGGCATGGATGCGCATCAGATTGAGCGGCTTATCACAATTCCACTTGAGGAAAAGATAATGCCTCTTTCTGGACTTGTAGAATTGCGCTCATCTGTTGAATATAGTAAATCTGTAACGACCGCATATTTTAATAAAAATATTAATCGGAAAAATTGTTATTTATCAATTCGTAATGAAGTTGATGATTTATACAATAAGCTCCCAAACGATGTGCAAAAACCACGAATCACAACTTCTGCGTCTACCGATAAAGCGGTGATGTGCATTGCATTTTCAAGTGCAACGGATAATTCTCGTGCATGGATTGAAGCAAATCTGAAAAAAGATTTTGAAGCTATTGAAGATGTTTCTGACGTGATTGTAGCAGGCGGGACAACTGATGAAATTCATGTTTTGTTTGATACAGCAAAAGTTGCTGCACTCAATCAAAATCCTGCAACACTTGCAACTGTCATCACTGACGGAAATTCTGTAAATGCGGGTGCAATACTGCGCACTGCTTTTTGCAACGAAAAAATTGTATTTGATACACGGTTGCATAAACTTGATGATATGCGGGCGCTGCCAATAAAAGCTGATGAAAGTTATACAACGCTCGAATATGTTGCGGCTGTTGAAAACGGTACGCGCACAAATGAAGAGATTGTGCGTATAAACGGAGAGGCATGTGTTACAATGAGTGTATTGTCATCATCGAACGGTAACAGCATGCGCATATCAAAAGAATGTCGTGCGCTTCTTGAGCAATCTTCTGTGCCGCACTCTTCGTGGAATATTTTGTATGATAATGGCGAAGTGCTCTCAAAAATGACGGCGCGTGTATTCAGCGCGCTTATGCAAAGTTTTATTTGCATCATTTTAATAATTCCATTCTTTTTTAATTCTATCCGTGTGCTTATGCTCGATATATTATTTTTGATTGTGTGCAGCACATGGACGTTGGGATTTTTGCATATTGCAGGATATGCGCTCAATCAACATACCATTGCAGGTATTTCTATTGCTCTTGGACTTGTGTCTGACGCTGCATTTGTTATAAATGAAACTGCGTTTGCAAGTGATGCTGTACATTATGTAGAGAAAATTCAAAAAATACTGCCAGCTATTGTTGCAGCCGCTCTTACAACGATTATTGTACTTGTGCCGCTTTATTTTCTCGAGTATATAGTACCTGGCATTCGTACAGTTTCTATAACAGTTGGAATAATGATTATTAACTCTGTATTGCTTGCGGCTATGTTTTATCCTTGCTTTTTGTCGAGCACTATACAAGAATCCTTGCCTGTTATACCAAAATCACTTTATAAAAAAATTAGCTTGGGGTATTATCGCGCATCATACTTTGCGTGTGAACGAGGCAAGAAACATACGCTGCTTGTGTATATAATTATGGCAGTGCTTCCAGTCATTTTATTTTTTCTTTCAGAAAAGAATATATCGGCTGAAAAAAATAATAATGTTATTTATGCAGCTGTAGAATTTGAAAGTGACAAATGTAAAGAAGCAATAGATGAAGAAATAGCACAATTAATAAAAACACTTGTACAAAAACTTGGCGTAACATTTGTGCGTACAGAGGCGCGAAAGGGGTGTGCGGAAATAGAGATTGGGTTTGATGAGAAAAAACTGACTGAATCAGAAATCGCATCATATGTATTGTCGCTTTCTCCAATGTTGCATGATGGATTTTTATACGTGCCTGGCGCAGAAACAAAGCGAAATAAAACAGCACATGCTATAGAGCTCTGCGTTGTCGGTGATGAAATTACTCAGTGTATGAAATATGCCGAAGCAGCATCGCAAATGCTTTATAGAACGGGAATGTATGATTCTGTTGTTCTCAATTTTAAAAATCCTGAAACAATCGTGATGTTTCGTCCGTCACATGAATTGCTGCATATGAATGCGCTCACCGTGGAACAAATTGCATCTATGTTGCGATGGATGATGTTTGGTCCTGTGGCAGATAAATGGTTTCAGAATAGCACGGAAACAGATATACGCATTCGTGGCATTAATATGGAAAATGCTACATTAATGCAGGTTGAAAATTTATATGTACCTGTTGTGAATGGAGGCATACGATTAGGGACGCTTGGTACTTTTATACAAAAAGCAGGACAGGGAAAAATATATCGTAAAGATGGAAGACGTGCCGCGTTTTTTACAGTGGAAATTTCTGGCAACGGGCTCGATGTTGCGGTGAAAAAAACTAAGACAGCGCTTAACATGATTGAATTTGAAAAGGGCTATGGCATTTCTTTCCCTCGAGAAGTCGAGCAAATGGCACATCAGTATCGCACGCTTATTACTGTGCTTGTGATAAGTATACTTGGTGTATTTATTTTGCTTGTAGCGCTCACAGAAAACTTTTTGCATTCGTGTATTGTTGTTTCGCTTATCCCAACATCGTTGTTGCTACCTGTCTTGTTAAGATTTATTTGTTATACGCCGCTTGAAATGGGCGATATTACAGGTATGGTTATGCTTTCTGGTGTAACAGTTAATAATGCAATATATATTATATCTTCTGCAAGGAAACGGGCGATTTTTAAAATGCGCGAAAAAATTGCAAGTATCCTTGTAACATCACTCACAAGCATCGCGGGCGCATTGCCATTGCTATTTTCCAATTCCAGTGGATTTTCAAAACAGCTTGCATTTTTTATGGTATGGGGCGTAGTGAATTCACTTGTTGTAAGTGTTGTGCTTTTTCCAAATGTTCTTACATTTCAGCGGCGTTCTCGTGAGAAAACTCGAAGTTAAAAACGGCACGCTTTTTTAGTGCGCATTTTAAACATTCTTTAAAATGCAACTGTATTGATTTATATACTTAATTATTGAGATAATACAGTGCGGCACGCACTATCATACGTGGAATGCCCGTGTCGCTGTCATGTGTCGTTCCTTGTCTCAATCTAAAACGCTGTGAGTCTAAGAATTCATTAGTTTGCCAAATATCGAGCAAGCGACTTTATTTTATGCATAAGATATGATATAATTGAAGAAAGGATAACAATATGAGTTATGCTATGTTGCAAGAAGAATTGAAAACGCTTCCCGATGATTATATTGAGTATGTTTCAGAATATGTTGAACTTTTAAAATATAAAATTTCTTTTCTTGGGCAAGGACAATTTCCCCAAAAAGCTGTTATACCGGGTCTGGCAGAAGGAAAATTCAAATATCCTGATGATATAAATGCTTATGATGATGAAATTGTCGACATGTTTGGAAACTACTTATGAAAGTTCTACTAGATACGCATATTCTTGTTTGGTTTCATACGCGAGATAGTCGGCTTTCTGAAAAAGCATGGGATATGCTTCTTGATGTGCAAAATAATATTTGTTACAGTTCAGTGAATATTTGGGAAACACAGCTAAAGCACTTAAATCACCCGCAATCAATCAACTTTTCGGGCGAAGAATTGAACATGCTGAGCCTGCGTGCGAATCTCACTTGTCTTCATATAAAACCTGAACATAGCATAGCGCTAAAAATGCTCTCTTATTCAACAGATGCTCCGCGCCCGCATAAAGATCCTTTTGACAAGATGCTTATCTGTCAAGCAAAAGTTGAAAATATGCTATTCATGACACATGATTCTTTAATTCCCTATTATAACGAACCATGCATACTGCAAGTGTAGAAATGCCCGTGTCGCTGTCATGTGCCGTTCTTTGTTTCAATCTAAAACGCTATTGCAAAAATCAATCATGCGTCAATTCATAATGCATGTTTCATTGCATAAAAATCTAATCAAAAAATAGTGCTGACAAAAATCCCAAAAATGTATATAATGCAACAATTATAGTGTGTTACCCATATCGATGGGCAACATCGTAGCGCATTGCAAAGTGCCACAAAATACGCACTGCATGGGTATGCTGCAGCACAACGAGGGCATATGGAAAATTTGCATAATATAAAAAACGAAAAAATACTTTCTCAGTCGAGCGACTCCATTCAGCTCGAATTCATGATTCCCGCATCGAGCGATTTTTTTGAAGGGCATTTTCCTGAGTTTAAATTGCTTCCTGCTGTTGCGCAATTTGAAGTTGTAACGCGCTTTGCAAAAAAATATTTTGGCACGCAGCGGTTTGTTCCCAAAATCAACCGCATAAAATTTTCTGCGCCGATTAGACCAGACACGACGGTGCAGCTCAAGCTCGACATAAACAGAGAAAAGCAGTCCATGTCGTATTCATTATGGGATGCGAGCAAAGTGGAAAAAATATATTCATCGGGCACATTTTCTGTTGTTGCATAAGGCGGCAAAATCACTATGAACGCAGGGTTTGTCATTCCAGTTTTTAATCATGGTGCAACAATCGCAGATGTGGTGCGCGCTCTTGAGCCATACAAGCTGCCGATTATTGTTGTTGATGACGGCAATGATGAAGCGAACAAAGCGCAAATTGCAACGGCGGTGAACTTCTGCCAAAATGCTGTGCTAGTGACGCGTGCAAAAAACGGCGGCAAGGGCAAGGCGATGGTTTCGGGCGTGCTTAAAGCGCATGAGCTTGGACTTTCGCATGTGTTTCAAATTGACAGCGACGGTCAGCACGATGCAAGCCGCGTGCCGTTTTTTCTTGACGAAGCAAAAAAGTTTCCCGACTGTGTCATCTGCGGCTATCCCGAATACGATGCATCTGTGCCGCACATACGAAAGAGCGCCCGTGAGATTTCAAATAACTGGGCGCGTGTATGCGCGTTGAGCGGCGAAATCGTTGACGCCATGTGCGGCTTTCGCGTGTATCCTACAGAGCCGTATTATCAATTATTAAAACGCCACGCGTGCATTGACAGTCGCATGGGATACGACGCAGATGTACTCGTGCATTTGTTATGGAAAGGCGTGCGCATAAAATCATATCCGGTAAAGGTGACGTACCCCGCTGACGGCATTTCAAATTTCCGTATGGTGCGCGACAACCTTCACATTTCGCTGTCGTTTGCAAAATTGTTTTTAGGGATGATTGTACGCCTGCCGTTTTTTGCTGTTCGTTCGCTCCGTCGGAGGATTGCTCATGAGTAACGAAACAGCGCTTCACTGGGCAGAGGAAAAAGAAGTAGTACGCAGCGTTGCGCCAATCAAACTGCTTGTTTCGCTTGTGGCACATGTACCTAAATGTGTCGTCAACATGTTGATTTTTCCTGTCGGATTTTTTTATTTGATTTTTTCAAAACGTGCGCGTTTGGAATGCAGTCGTTATCAAAAGCAATTTATCGAATACACTAACGGCGAACAGTTCAAACGCCCGAAGTTGCTGCGTCAAATCATTTCGTTTTCGCTATGCATTCTTGAAAAGATTGAAGGCTGGTCGCGCAAAATACAGTTTGAAGACATTACGTTTTATGATGATGTCGAACAGCTCATCGCACATCTTGACAGCGGAAAGGGCGCGCTACTTATCGGAAGCCATCTTGGCAACACAGAGTTGCTCCGTTCGCTTGCGGCATTCAAAAAGACAGGCGTTGAACGCGATGTGCCAGTCACCGTGATTATGGAAACAGGCGCAACGCAAAAATTCAATTCAACGATTCGAGAAATTTGTCCTGACGTGAACATGAATGTGGTGAGTGCGGCAGACATCGGGCTAGAGACGATTTATCTGTTGCAGGAGCGTCTTGCAGAAGGCGGCATGGTGGTGATTGCTGGCGACAGAACTTCTGCACATTCATCAAACCGCACACTTGTCAATATGTTTCTCGGAAAAGAAGCAGCATTCCCGTACGGTACGTTTTTGCTTGCATATTTATTAAAAACGCCCGTGTATTTTTTCTTTGCGTTGCGCAAAAAGGATGTGTCACTTTCGTCAAAGTATAATATGTATGTGCATAAATCGCCAATCGAATTTGAAACATGTTCGCGCGGAGAAAAAGAGAATTGCATCAAAAAGCTGTGCAGTGAGTTTGTGCATTTGCTTGAAAAATATTGTTTGTTGTATCCTTTTCAGTGGTATAATTTTTTTAATTTTTGGGCGATGCCTGAAAACCAAAGCGGAAGTGTATAGCGATGGATGAAACGCAAGATGACCGTTCGCACCAGTTTGCACCTGTCGGCAAACGACATGGCGAAACAAACAATGCGGCGATTTCTGAAACGGTGACATTTAAAATCGAGTTCTATGATGTTGATGCAATGCGCATCGCGTGGCATGGCAACTACGTCAAGTTTATTGAAAAAGGACGTTGCGCGCTGCTTGACAAAATCGGTTACGGTTATTTGCAAATGGTTGAAGACGGCTATGCTTTTCCCATTGCGGAACTCAAAGTAAAGTATGTGCGTTCTCTTGCATTTGGCGATATTGCGCGTATTGTATCAACGCTTGTCGAATACGAAAATCGCCTTAAAATACGTTATGAGATTTACAACGATAAAACAAGCGAGCTTTGCACAAAAGCAGAGAGCGTGCAGCTTGCCGTAAAAATGGCAACGGGTGAAACAAGCTTTGTGTGCCCAGAAAAACTTATTGCACGCGTGAAAGCGTTGTTGTAAAAGTGCTGCGCTGTTACGCAATGCATTGCTGCATAACAGCGACATGTATGGCAATAGTTTGTTGCGATGAAGATTATTAAAATTGCGTTGCACTTGTGACGCGCATTTTACAGGAGTTTTGATTATGAAAAAGATTGTCAATGTTGCAATGGCTCTGTTTTTTTTGAGTGTGATGGCGTTTGCGCAAACCACTACGTTTGAAACAGTGTGCGCGCGTCTCGCTGCCCACCCGAATACGACGGGCGACTTTACGCAAGTGCGCAGAATTGTTAAAGCTAATCGCTCGCTTGCGTCAAGCGGCACATTCATCTTCAGCCTTGATGGCATCATGTGGAAAACGCTCAAACCGTTTCCGTCGTCGCTTGTTGTAGGCATGACATCTGTTATTCAAACAACGCCTGACGGCAAAAAAACTGTAATCGATGCGTCGAACAATCAGATTTTTACGAGCATTTCAACAACGCTTTCATCTGTGTTTTCAGGGAATGTGCAAAAGTTGTACGAAAGTTTTTCAGTTGATTTTTCTGCAAGCGCAAATACGTGGAAAGCAACGCTCACGCCAAAAGACAAAACTGTTGCCGCAGTGATGCAGTCGCTTGAGCTTGGCGGCACAACAACGCAGACAGGTGCAGAGTTCAGCACAATCGTTATGACAGACGCGAACGGCGACACAACTACGTACACATTCACAAATCAAAAATATCCGAAGGAACTTTCTCCAGAAGAAAAAGCCGTCTTTGCTGCGAAATAAATCATTTGCGTTTTGTCAATTACGCTATCGGCAAATCTACGCCAAAATATGGTGTTTCGTCATGCAGCTCAAAAATGTTTTGTAAAGGCTTGTTTGAGCAACGCACGATTTTTTCGCGATAGACAAAGCGTGCTTTGCGGTTTTCGATTTCTTCGCGGCGATTTTTTGACAGCTCCAAGAAATCTATTTCGCGGTCGATTCCTAAAAAGCGGCGATTCAAAAGGCTTGCGGCAATGCCTGTTGTGCTGCTTCCCGTAAACGGATCTAAAATCCATTCGTTTTCTTTTGTGGACGCAAGAATGATACGGGCTAGCAGCGGAAGCGGTTTTTGCGTAGGGTGCTTGCCACATGATTTTTCCCATTTGGCGATTGCGGGCAAACTCCACAAGTCACGCATCTGCGTTCCTCCATTGATTTCTTTCATCAGTTCATAGTTGTAGTAGTGCGTGGCTTTTTTATTTTTGCGTGCCCACAAAATGAACTCGGTTGAGTGCGTGAAAAACTTGCATGAAAGATTAGGCGGCGGGTTAGTCTTTGCCCACGTGATGCAGTTTAAAATGCGGGAGTCCAACCGCAATATCAGGCATTCACTAATTTTAATTCAAATAAATCTTGCTCTGCCTCAAGTTCGCCTTGTGAAAAAATCCTAACCTTTTCATCCGGAATTTCCAATCCCCAGTTATCCCAACCGATATAATTTTTGCGCGCAAAAAGTTCTATTTTTCTTTGCTCAGGAAACATTTTTGTAATTCCGTCGATTACAATTTCTGGCTTTTCACTATGTTCCCCGCGATGAATAGAAACTAATTGCCGAATATTCCTCGCGCCTCTCGGGGTAGGGAATTTCCCTTTTTTAAACGCCAAGACAAATTCAGTCTGCGATAAAGTATACCGCCCTGGATTATGCACTTGTTTGTCCCAGACAAATGCAACAGTTTTATATTTAAACCCCCAGTCTTCGCCCAATTCAATTGAATTTGCCATCTGCGGACCTGTCGTCCACATAAATAAAATGCAATCGTCTTCTGCAATTGACGGAACATCTAACTTTTTGAGTTCATTCAGTTTTACTGTCGGATATTTGAAATTAGCCGCGCTTATAAAAACATTTTTTTCAAAATCCACATTTATTGTTTTTATGCTTGATTTATCGTATTGCATTTTTCCACCATAATCCCACGGCGGGTCCGCATAAATGACAGCATATTTTTTATTTGGCAACTCTGGATACAGTTCTGCAAGGGGATTCTTTTTTGTCCTGCTCTTGGCTTCCGGGTTATATTTAGAATATCCTGAAATTGTATTTGAAACAGTGTTTGGCATTCATATCCTCTAACAAATGATGTTACTTATAAACCGTTGACTTATAGTAAATATAATATATCATTTTTCATAGGTTGTCAATATGGATGATATAAAAAAGAATTTCGGAAACAGAATACGAGCATTGCGTAATAATATTGGACTGAGCCAAGAAAAATTTGCTCTAAAAATCAATATGGACAGAACTTACTTTGCTTCCGTTGAAAGCGGTAAGCGTAATGTTTCAATCGAGAATATCTATAAAATAGCGAATGGGCTTGAAATAAGCATGGAAAAACTGTTTGAGGGGATGTAATATGGCAAGTTCTGAGTTAAGAAAAAGAAGCAATTGGCAAACAATCAGCGGTTATAAAGCATTGAAAACTGAGGAGCTTTTTCAAATCTCTTTGCAAGATGCTTTGGACACCGTTTACCCAAATGTATTTTTGGTGGACAGGCATCCAAATGAATTTGGAGACATATATTCAACATATCCCCTGCCGAACAATGTTCTGGACAAGATTTACAATGTGGATGTTTCTGAAAAGAAGCCGAACGGAAAGCCGAAATATGAATGGGGAATATCAATGGATTTTGCTATCAGGAACACTCAAAACAATAAAATCCTTTTCGGCGAAATAAAGCGGCAGGACGGGTGGATAGAAACAACCGATATGCAGGTGGGCAGGGGCAATGCTCATGAACGCAGCTGCAAATATTTTACGCCCGGGCTTATGAGGGTTTTACGAGAAACTGGCGGGCTTTCAGAAGAAATCCTCCCCTTTTGGCTTGTGATAGTCGGTGATATTACAAGAGACCCGAGAAGGAATCGGGAAATAGCTTTTTGGTTTCAAGAATACACTAAGAATTATTATATGTGGCGTGATACAACTGATATTGGTGACTTATTAGATTTTTTTGAGAATAATTTGTTGCCTTACTTGTTGTAAAATCATCTTTTTCCTTTTTGCGATTCTCCTTTATAAATGTTCACCACTACTAATCAACAGTTCACTAATTGCTCCGCGTTTTTGTGCGTCTGAGTTAATCATACGGGCGGCTGAAATGCGCTGTATCTCAAAATCAGCGTACAGTTCGTCAAAAAATGTGTCGTTTGCATCTGCGTTCTTGGGATCGGAATTGCTAGCAACAACTTTTGCACCTTTGTCCGCAATTTCTGCAATGAACGTACCGAGCTCTCGCTGCTCTTTATCTGCAAAACCGTTTTCGCTGTACGACGTGAATGCGGAGGTCGAGGTGAGCGGGCGGTACGGCGGGTCAATATACACGAATGTATTGCCGTCGATAAAATCTTTGCATTGTGAATAGTCACCCACGGTCATCTGCACATTTTGCAATAATTTTGAACATACTCGTAAATTTCCTTCATCACACAGACGCGGATTTTTTGCATTGTTAAACGGTACGTTAAACGCACCTTTCGAGTTTACGCGGTACAAACCGTTAAAACAAGTTTTGTTTAGAAAAATAAATAACGCAGCCTTTTCAATGTTTTCAGTTTTATTGCTGTCGATTTTCAATTTGTTGTAACGTTCGCGTTTTGCATAAAAAAGAGATTTTCGTTCTGTACAGGGCTTTGTGCGATATACATTTTGTAAGTCAGAAAGTTGCTCAACCAATTTTTCTACGTTGTCACGGATTTGTGTGTATGTATTTATGAGTTCCGCATTTATGTCGTTTATCAACACTTCGCGCACTTGAAACATGTGCAGCACATCAAAAAGTACGGCGCCGCCTCCTACAAACGGTTCACAATAGCGTTCGATTCTTTGCGGATATTTTGCTCTGATTTCCTCAAGCAGCTGGCTTTTTCCACCAGCCCATTTTACAAACGGCTTTGCTATTGGCATAAAAGTATTTTATACTGTTTTATTTGAAAATTCTACTGATACAGTTCTGCGCATACAAGCACTTTGCGCGCAAAAGACAATAGCGTGCCTGATAAAAAGCATGATACTGTAATGTTTTGCAAAGGCTTGTTTGAGTAACGCACGATTTTTTCGCGATAGACAAAGCGTGTTTTGCGGTCTTTGATTTCTTCTCGGCGATTTTTTGACAGCTCCAAGAAATCTATTTCGCGGTCAATTCCTAAAAAGCGGCGATTTTTCGCTTTTCCTTTTCACTAATTTTTGACTTTGCGTTCTTCGGGTTGCGCTGTTCCGTTCTTTCTCGTGAACGGTCATGCTGACTCATTAAAACTCCTATTTTTCCAGTATAAAAAGATATTCTGAAACATGAATATCTCGATTTTGTAAATTACGGCTTCCACGAAACGTATTGTATGTAATTTCTACCGTTTTGACTTTTCCGTATTTTTTAAGCATATGTGACATTTGCTCAAATGTGATGAAACCTTCAGAATTATATGAAATAAGTGCGAACTTGGTTTGCAAAGCGGCAATAATTTCTTCCATCGATTTTAGCGCGGAATATGGTTTATTAAAAGCAGAACGATTCCAGTCCTGTGTGATTCCGCTGACTTTGCTGACCTCGACATCTAGTTTGTTTTTAAGGATGAGATTCAGCATAAAATAATTCGAACCATACGGATGCTGATTATACGGCGGGTCAAGATATGCAATATCAATATCTTTCAATTCCTTTGAAAGGATAACAGCATCTTTTTGATAAATTTCCAAGTCTGATTCAAAATTGCTGAATACAGGTTCTTTCAATTCGATTTTCCCGAAAATCCGTGTAAGTGCATTTTTGCCAGTTGCACCAAAGCATCCTATTCCTGTATTTTTATCTTTGTAAAAACCCTTGAAAACTCCGCTTGTATTTACATGAATTGATGCTTCTGTAATCAGCGGGGCAAGGAAAAATTTTTTTAAATTATCTTCTACAACATCATCAATAAGTTTTCTGTACGTATCAATTAAAACTGCGTTTTCATGCGTATAGAAAACTCGTTCGCCTTTTTTAATATTTGCATCGTCTTGTGGTGCATAGTTTTTTGTGATAATTCCCTCGAATTTCTCTTTACGACAATGCTCTTCAATCTGCTCCCGCAATGCAGTGCAGTGAAATACAGGATAATCTTTTCTATCTATAAGGTAGCAGCTATTTATGACGGCAGAGTAGTTTTCCAAATCGTTCACAATGAGTTTTGATGAATATTTTTTGAGCATTCGCGCGACAATCCCAGAACCAGAAAAAAGGTCTGCGCAGACGAGTTTTTCTTTTCCGATTTTTGAAGAAATCTTTTCGGCTTCTTTTTCTATATTTTCAATAAGGCTTCTTTTGTTCCCCAGATATGTAATTATTTGCGTTGTTAAAAAATCTTTATTTTCTTGCATATCTCCCTCTCAAAATGTTCCCGCAATATTGTTAATCAACGGTTTACCGATTGCCTCGCGCTTTTTTGCATCTGAATTAATCATACTGACGGCTGAAATGCGCTATATCTCAAAATCAGCATACGGCTTGTCAAAAAATGTGTTGCTTGTATGTGCGTTCTTTCGCATTTTGCATAAAAAAAGATTTTTGTTCTGTACAGGGCTTTGTGCGATACACATTTTGTAAGTCGAAAAGTTGCTCAATCAATTTTTCTATGTTTTCACGGATTTGTGTGTATGTATTTATGAGTTTTACATTTGTATCATTTATTAACACTTCGCGCACCTGAAACATGTGCAGCACATCAAAAAGTACGGTGCTGCCTCCTACAAACGGCTTTGCTATTGTCATAAAAGTATTTTATACTGTTTTGTTTGAAAGTTCTACTGATACAGTTCTGCGTATGCAAGCACTTTGCGCGCAAGAGGCAATAGCGTGCCTGACAAAAAACATGATACTATGTATAATGATGCAATCTTACAGCGCATCTATTTTTTTAATGCAGAAGGTGCGTATTTTTTTTAGAGGAAGGTTTTCTGCAGATGAAAAAGCCGTCTTTACCGCGAAATAAAACGTTTGCGCTTGTGTGGCTCATTTTTCACATTGCAATAATTGCGCCCGCGCTTTTTACGATTGTTAAAAATCATGAAGTCAATCTTGACGCAGATTTATTCAATATGTTGCCAAAGCCCGACATTGGCAAAGCGATGGGCGTCGCGGATGAAAAGCTCACCGAGATGACAGGACAGAATGTGTTTATCCTTGTGTCGCACGAAGATTTTGACACGGCAAAACATGTTGCAGAAAACGTGTACAGTCAGCTTGAAGGCAGTTCGCGTTTTAAATCTGTGTCGCTTTATTCCGACTCATCTGCGATTAGCGAAGTAACAGATTTTATTCACAAATACCGCTGGAATTTGCTCGACGACGAAGCGATTGAGATGCTCGCAACAGAAGACGGTGCGCAGGTATTTGCGGAAAATGCGCTTGCAAAAGCGTACAGCGCGTTTACGTTTTCTTCGCTCGACACATTGCAAGACGATCCGTTTATGCTTGGTGAATACACGCTCACAAATTATTTGTCATCGTTGCAAAATTCGGGAACGGCAATGTCGCCGCGCGATGGTGTGCTTGCTACGCAGTATGACGGTTTGTGGTACGTGATGATACGCGGCATTTTGAGCAAAGAAGGTGCGGCGCTTGCAAGCAAGTCAAACGCGGCAGTGCAAATTTACGAAGTGTGCGAACCACTCGAAAAAGATGGCGTGCGTTTTGTGTATTCGGGAACGCCGTTTCACAGCTACAAAAGTTCAACGTCAGCGAGCAACGAGATTGCGCTCATCTCCACGGTAACGCTTGGAGCAATCATTATTTTGCTGCTCATTGTGTTTAAAAATCCTCTGCCGATTGTCTATTCAATCGCATCAATTTTGCTTTCGATTCTTGCAGCGTTTTCCATGACGTATTCATGTTTTGGCAAAATTCACATTCTCACGCTTGTGTTCGGTACGTCGCTCATCGGTTCGTGCATTGACTACAGTTTACATTTTTTCATTCATTGGAAAGCGAACAGAACGCTTGCATCTGGCGCGGAAATCCGCCGCCACTTGCTTGTCGGGCTTGCGCTCTCGCTCGTTTCTACAGAATTGTGCTACCTCATTCTTGTGTTTGCACCGTTCGGGTTGCTCAAGCAAATGGCAGTTTTTTCGCTTACTGGCATTATGAGCGCGTTCCTTACGGTAATCAGCATGTATCCGCTTTTGACTGTGCCAAAAGAACGCACGCGCGAAATTGCGTTGCTCAACTATTTTGCCGCACCAAAATGGTACAACAAAAAAAAGTTCGGACGAATTGCGCTCTCTGCGGTGTTTGCCATAACGATTGCAACGCTGCTCGTAAATCATCGCAACGTAAAAATTGAAAACGATATTGCGCGCTTGTATGAAGCGCAAGGGCGCGTGCGTGATGACGAAGTGCTTGCATGGAATGTGCTCAACTACAATCCGAGCGGTTGGTTCATCATTGCGGGCGACACTGTTGAAGAAACGCTCGTAGAGGAAGAGCGTTTGTGCAAGCGGCTTGGAGAAGTGAATGCAGGAAAAGAGCGCGGTGGCTACATTGCAACATCGCAGTACATTCCGTCTGTTGCAAAACAAAAAGCATCTCGTGCCGCGTGCCAAAATCTTTTGCCGCTTGCACCGTTTCAGTATGAGGCGCTCGGGTACGACGTGACACAAGCAGACACGTTGAGCGCGGCGTTTCGTGATGAGCAGTTTGCAACACCTGACGGAACTATTCCAGAATATCTTGCAGCAGCAATTTCAACTGCGTGGCTCGGCAACATCGACGGACGCTATTACTCAATTGTGTTGCCCGTTTCAATCACTGATGAAGATGCGTACAACGCGCTCGCAGACGAAAGCCCGAACGTGTATTTTGAAAATAAAATCAAAGACATTGGACGTGATTTAGATAAATTGACAAAAACAATTCTTTCGCTGTTCGCGCTTGCGTATGTGGTGATTATTGTGGTGCTCAAATTTTTCTACAGCTGGAAGCATACGCTCAAAATTGCGTCCATACCGCTACTCATTGTGCTCGTCATTGCATCGATTTTTGCCACGACTGGCACCGCGCTCGAATTCTTTTCGATTACTGGCATGATTCTTGTATTTGGATTAGGTCTTGATTATGTCATTTACATGATTGAAAATGAAAAGCGTGCGGATACAACGCCGAACGCAAAGCTCGAACCGTTTGCTATTTTACTGTCATTCTTAACAACGGCAGTATCGTTTGGTGCACTCGCATTGAGTTCGTTTGTGCCAGTACATATGCTTGGTCTTTCGATTTTTTTAGGATTGACGACGGCATTTTTCTGCACAATATTGTAGAAAGCGGTGCAGCGCAATGTCTATGCTTGACATTATTTTATTTTTTTGATATATCAAATAATAAATTATTGTATATCAAAAAGTATTGTTTTGGAGGTATAGCATGAATCTCAAGAAATTGATTGGTATAACATTGTGCCTGTGCGCACTGGCAACATCTGTGAGTGCCAGCGGCTCACACGATGGCATGGCAATGGCAGACGACACGCCGCTCGTCGTTGCGACAATTGGCATGATTGAAGATGCGGTGAAGAACATCGGCGGCGATGACGTGCGCGTCGTTGCATTGATGGGCGCAGGCGTTGACCCGCATTTGTACAAAGCGACTGCGGGCGACATTAAAAAGCTCAACAGCGCAGATTTGATTCTGTACAACGGACTGCACCTTGAAGCAAAGATGAGCGACGTGCTTGCAAAACTTGCTCAAGAGCGGTTTGCTGTCGCCGTAGCGGAAGGCATTGCAAAAGAAAACCGTCTGCCGTTTGAAGAAAGCGAATTTGACCCGCATGTCTGGTTCGATGTCATGCTGTGGTCAAAGCATGCAGTCAAGGCGGTGTACGACAGTTTGTGCCGTCTCGTTCCCGCAAAAAAAGATGCATTCACCATGCGCTACAATGCGTATCAAAATGAACTGAACGCGCTTGATGCGTACATTCGCGAGCGGACAAATAGCCTGCCAAAATCAAAGCGCGTATTAGTCACCGCACACGATGCGTTCAACTATTTTAGCCGCGCATATGGGTTTGAGGTGAAAGGCTTGCAGGGCGTGAGCACCGCGACAGAAGCGAGCACGCGCGACATGCAGCAGCTGGCTGACTTCATCGCTGAGCGGAAGCTGCCCGCCATTTTTATTGAAAGCTCTGTGCCGCACAAAAATGTCAAGGCGTTGCAGGCGGCAGTGCAAGCGCGCGGATTTTCCGTATCTATCGGCGGCGAACTGTATTCAGACGCAATGGGCGATGCAGGCACTCCTGACGGCACATACGTCGGCATGTTGAAGCACAACATCGACACAATCGTTTCTGCATTGAGCAAATAAGTGGCGCGATGGAAAACAAAAAACGTGTTCCTGCGGTGTACGTAGACGGCTTGACAGTTGCGTATCGCGAAAAACCGGTACTGCAAAACATAGCCGTCAGTATTCCGCACGGAACGATTGAAGCGATTGTTGGTCCCAATGGCGCGGGTAAGTCAACACTGTTAAAAGCGATTCTCGGAATTGTGCCGCGCATGAGCGGAGCAATTCTTGTGTGCGGCGAACCGTTCAAACGGCAGCGCACGCGCATTGCGTATGTGCCGCAGCGAAGTGCAGTAGATTGGGATTTCCCTACGACTGTTTTCGATGTGGTGCTCATGGGTTCATACAGTTCGCTCGGTTGGATTAAACGTCCCGGGAAAAATGAAAAGGAACGCACGTTTCATGCGCTCGAGAAAACAGGCATGAGTGATTACGCGCACAGGCAAATCAGCGAGCTTTCAGGCGGACAGCAGCAGCGCGTTTTTTTAGCGCGCGCACTTGTGCAGGACGCTGACATCTATTTTATGGACGAGCCGTTTCAAGGTGTTGACGCGGCAACAGAGGAGACGCTCGTTGTGCTTTTAAAAGAGCTGAAAAACGACGGAAAGACAATTGTTGTCGTGCATCACGACTTGCAGACTGTCCGCGACTACTTTGAACGCGTCATGTTGCTGAATGTCCGCTGCATTGCAGAAGGTATAGTCGATGAAATTTTTACTGCGGAAAACGTATATAAAACATACGGCGTTGCGTGCGCGGGACTGGCATGAGGTGCGGTATGCATACGTTTGTTAATTTTTTTTCAGATTATACCATGCGAAACGTGTTGCTCGGCACGCTTTTTTTAGGAATCGGCTCCGGCGTGCTCGGCTGTTTTATCGTGCTTCGCAGACAGAGCTTGCTTGGCGATGCTATTTCTCACGCGGCGCTGCCGGGAATCGTCATTGCGTTTTTATTAACGGGCACAAAGACAATCGGCATACTGCTCACCGGCGGAGCAATCAGCAGCTTGATTGGCACGCTCTGCATCACAGCGATTACGCGCACCACAAAGATTGACAAAGACGGCGCGCACGGCATCATACTCGGCGTTTTTTTGGGGCTTGGATTTTTGCTTTTGACGCACGTACAAAAATCTCCTGACGCAGCAAAGGCAGGGCTTGATAAATTTATCTTTGGGCAGGCGGCGACTATCATGCACTACGATGTCGTGCTGATTGCGTGCGTTGAGTGCGTGATACTTGCGTGCGTGTTTTTCTTTTGGAAAGAATTAAAAATCACCACGTTCGATCCGACCATCGCAACAGTCATGGGGTTTTCTTCAAAAAAACTTGAGCTGCTCCTCATCGCGTTGATTGTTCCGTCAATCGTTGCTGGCATTCAGTCTGTCGGCGTCATCTTGATGAGCGCGCTGCTTGTCGCGCCTGCTGCAGCTGCACGGCAGTGGACGCATCGGCTTGGCATCATGTGCATGCTCGCTGCATTTTTTGGCGGCTCTGCAGGCGTTGTCGGTTCAGTGATTTCTGCTTGCACGACAAAACTCGCCACTGGACCGGTGATAGTGCTCGTCTCCACGAGCTACGCGTTTTTGTCGTTGCTCGTCAGCCCGAAACGCGGGATTCTGCCGCGTATGCTCCGCACTGCAAAATACATGCATCTACAAAAAGCAAGGGAGGCGGCTGCATGACAGCGGAAATCATCATACTCGCAGTCATCGTCTCTACGGCGTGCTCGCTCTGCGGCGTTTTTTTGGTGCTCCGCAAAATGGCATTGATAAGCGATGCCATAAGTCACTCGGTGATTCTCGGCATTGCACTTGGATTTTTTCTTGTAAAAGATTTGTCGTCTCCCGTGCCGCTTTTCGGCGCAGTGATTGCGGGGCTTGTCACTGCCGTGCTCACTGAATGCGTTCAAAAAACAACGCTTGTTAAAAGCGATACTGCAATCGCGCTCGTGTTTCCAACGCTGTTCAGCATTGGCATTGTGCTTATCACACTGTATGCCAGTCACGTGCATTTGGATATAGACGCTGTTCTGCTCGGAGAAATCGGGCTTGCGCCGTTTGACAGAATATCATTTTTTTCGATAAGCGTGCCGCGAAACACGCTCGTCATGGGCGCAATCCTTTTGATAAATAGCATTTTGCTGCTGCTCTTTTTTAAAGAGTTGAAGCTTTCGACATTCGACCCAGAGACAGCGCGCAATCTCGGCTTTTCTCCGCTGGGAATCAACTACGGACTGATGCTTGCCACGAGCATTACGTGCGTCGGTGCGTTTGATTCTGTCGGCATCGTGCTCGTCACTGCATTGATGATTACGCCGCCCGCTGCTGCATTGCTTTTGAGCAACAATTTAAAAATCGTGCTCGTGCTCGCTGTCGTGCTTGCAGCTGTGGCATCTGTCAGCGGCTACTTTCTCGCTGTCGCCATTGACGGAAATATTGCCGGTGCCATGGCAACAATGTGCGGCGTGCTCTTTGCACTCGCGTATGTTTTTGCCCAATGGAAAAAACGACGAGGCAGGCGTACAGCATACGACACGCTCTTGCAGAGGAAAAAATAACACAGTAAAATTAGATATACCTAATTATGCAGGAGGAATTGTGGTGTCTGTTTTATCTGATATTGCCGCAGAAGATTACCTAAAAGCAATCGTAAAAGCGCTTGCCGAACTTGATAAAACAGAACTCACGACGGGCGAAGTTGCCGCCTTGCTTTCCGTTACGCCAGGAACAGCGACTGCGATGTTGAAGAAACTCGAAAAAGATGGGTACGTGCGCTATAAAAAATATCACGGCTGCACGCTTACCGAAAAAGGCACGCGCTACGGCATCGCAGTCGTCAGGCGGCATCGCTTGCTTGAAAAATTCTTAAGCTCGCTGTTCAACATGACTGATGAGGAAATTCACGCGGATGCGGAGCATATGGAGCACGCCGTGTCGCAAAAATTAATCGACTGCATCGACGAATATCTCGGCTATCCTGAACGCAATCAAACAGGCTCGTTGATTCCACGCAAAAATCAAAAGCGCTTGGTTACCGACATGCCACTCGCAAAAATCCCGCCAAAAACATTTTTCAAAATCATACGGCTGCCCGACAAGGCGGAGCAAAAAAAATACTGCATCGAA
This sequence comes from Treponema sp., assembly GCA_017940005.1. GTDB lineage: Bacteria > Spirochaetota > Spirochaetia > Treponematales > Treponemataceae > Treponema_D. Next base: position 18,917 of record JAGAZO010000009.1, on the reverse strand, counting down.
CTCGGTCTGGTCGAGGGAACCTGCGTGCAGTTGTGCGAAAAACAGCCGACAGTTGGCATTGCTGTGCTTAAAACAAAAAAAGCGGCAAACATCCGCTGTCCGCTCGTGCTGCTCGACACAATTTTTGTCGAACGGAGCGAGTAGTTTTCTTTATTTTTGCTGTTCGGAAAGAGGGGGATTCGAACCCCCGGAACTCTAATGAGTTCAACGGTTTTCGAGACCGTCCGGATCGACCACTCTCGCATCTTTCCAGAAAAACAAACAGGTCTTCAAAAAACCTGACGAGACTAACACGATTCGAACGTGCGACCCCCACCTCCGCAGGGTGGTGCTCTAATCCAGCTGAGCTATAGTCTCATAAAATACGGAAGCGACAGGAGTCGAACCTGCCCAGCCCTTTCGGAACTGACGGATTAGCAATCCGTTGTATTACCGCTCTACCACGCTTCCAAAAAAATGCGCATTTTCGTTATAGTCCGAATCGTTTACGCATGCTTCCTTGCGTATTCTTTCTCGCACCTGCTCGGCACTCGCTCCTGTTCTAATCCCTTTCTTTAAGTGAGAGGGGTAAACATAGAGCTTTCGGAGCGAGAGGGATTCGAACCCCCGGAGGATTGCTCCTCAATAGTTTTCAAGACTACCTCCATCGACCGCTCGGACATCGCTCCAAATGTGTCTTACAAGCATATCAAAAAGTTGCACTTGTTGTCAAGTATGCCGTGCAGTGTATGTGAAAGGACAGCAAGAAGCATGTATTCGCTCGTTTGCCGTATACGCCACGCGGCGCGTGCAGCAGTAACGCAGTAAAGGTATATCATATCTGAAAAAGGACACCTTTACAAAAGGTTTCCTTTTTCAGGCTTTTACCTTCCAAATTTTCCTCCCGCATCAAGACATTTTCCTAAAACCGTGTTATAATAATGCATTATTTTTTGCGCTAGCGTCGTATTTTATGGTTGCATGAAACAAAATGAGCAAAGGCGGCAGTCTAAAAATTGTAGCGTGTGATTTTGTGCTTCCATGCATGTTCGCGGGCGCAGAGCTTTATAGGAGGTAGTATGAGACTGACAAAAGGAATTTGTATTGTGGCAGCGGCAACATGCGTTGCGGTGCTGCTTGCGGGGTGCAGGCAAAGTGCGGAAGCGGATGGCGGAAGGATGTCCGACATGCGGCTCATTCGGGCAGGCACGTTCCAGATGGGGAGCAATGACACCAACGCCTCTAGCGACGAGAAGCCCGTGCACAGCGTGACGCTCACCAAGTCGTTTTACATGTGCGACCACGAGGTGACGCAGGCAGAGTGGAAGGCGGTGTTCGGGAACAATCCGAGCAGGTTTGACGGTTCAAGCGGCAAGGAAGCTGCCGACGGCGAGGCGCAGGATGTGCGACCGGTAGAGCGGGTGAACTGGTACATGGCGATAGCGTACTGCAATAAATTGAGCCTGAAGGAAGGACTTGAGCCGTGCTATAGCGTGAGCAGCGTAAGCGACTGGGAAAGCCTTGCGTATGGCGACATACCTACAAGCAGCGACGAGGCATGGAACGCTGCGACATGCGACTTTGCAAAGACGGGCTACCGTCTGCCGACAGAAGCTGAGTGGGAGTACGCTGCGCGCGGCGGCATTGCGACGACGACGGAGCGCGCATGGGCAGGCACGACTAGCGAGACAGAGCTTGGCGACTACGCGTGGTACGATGGCAACAGCGAAAGCAAGACGCACGAGGTGAAGAAAAAGAAGCCCAACGGCTACGGTCTGTACGACATGAGTGGCAACGTGTGGGAGTGGTGCTGGGACTGGTTGCCTGCCAGCAGCGACTACGCCGATGACAAGGACGGGGCGACCGACCCCGCGGGTCCGTCGTCTGGCTCGGGCCGTGTCCTACGCGGTGGTTCGTGGAACAATTATGCGCGGGTTTGTGCGGTGTCGTTCCGGGGCAGCGGCTCGCCGGAAGACCTCAATGGCTTTCTTGGCTTCCGTGTGGTGCGCAGCGCAAACTAGCTTTTGCGCGAATTGCAGAAGAAACACAGCTGTTAATGCAGTTGCACTGCGTGTGCACCGTTTATGTTGTGTGAAAACTGCCACACGTAAATAAGCGTGTTTACAAAGCGATACAGCTGTAAGGCAAACGCTCTGTACGGCAGCGCACTTTGAAACAGCGCACCTAGCCCGCCCTGTAGTTGTGCCCGTCTGCCGCATGGCAGACGGAGCAGCGACCGCAAGCCTGCCGCACGGCAGGCGAGGACGCCGCGCGTGAGCAAGCAACGGAAGGGCGGCTCTTCCAGCGGCATGCTCCAAAAAATGATGTTACTGCGATGCGTCTGTGTGCCCTTTCTTATTTTAGAATAATTGAGTATACTATAGATATATGAGAAAGACAGTTTTTACGCTCGGCGTATTGCTTGCTGTTGTTGCGCTTATGATGATTATTGCGCCTGAGCAATGTATAAAAGTTGCTGTTATTGCGCTCGGTATTGAAGCTGTGATAAACGGTTTGTTCAGCCTTGTAAAAATCAGATACCTTGTTGCTGACAAAAGTTTTCAGCTCGTTGTGCTTATCAGAAGTGTCATCAGTATTGTGATAGGGTTGCTCGCAATTATTCTACCGCTTAAATTTGCTGCGACAATGTGGATAATCATGCTGTATATGCTTGCCGGGTATTTGCTCGCTGCGGCTGTACTTGAATTGTATACTATTGCAAAGTTACGCGATACAAATATTGAGCGTCGACAATACATGATAGAAGTCATTGTCTCTTTTGTCGGGGCGATTATTTTATTTATCATTCCGCAGAAAATTGGACTTGCACTTATACGTGTTCTTGGTGTTGTGTTACTCATCGTGAGTGCAGGGTATCTTTTATTTGAGTGGCACAATCGTCCTATTGTAGTTGATGATGTTGAAGTTATTGACGATACACAGGCTCCTGTTTCCGATGCAGTATCGTCTGATGATGCATCGGAAAATTAATAATTAACACATACGGGAGAATAGTATGGCGCATTGTGTTGTACCAGAAGCGGAAACAATTTTAGATAAAGCATATACTGTGCTCGACAAAGGGTTTGTGCGCCTTGTCGATTATCTGGGAGGAGATGAGCGCATTGTGCAAGCGGCGCGTGTGTCGTATGGCAAAGGAACAAAAACAGTGTCGCAGGACGGTGCGCTTATCGACTACCTTTTGCGTCATCAACATACGTCGCCATTTGAGCAAGTTGTTATGACATTCCACGTAAAGATGCCTATTTTTGTCGCGCGCCAGTGGGTGCGTCACCGCATGGGTCGGATGAACGAGGTGAGCGGACGCTACTCGATTATGAAAGACGAGTTCTACATTCCTGCTGCGGAGAACATTGCGCCGCAGAGCATGGACAACAAGCAAGGACGTGCGTCAGAACCGTTTCCAAAAGACAAAGCTGAAAATATATGCACGCAGTTTGAAGCAGGGCAGATAAGCGCATACGACAACTATACGCAGCTCATAGATGACGGCGTTGCGCGCGAGCTTGCGCGAATCAATTTGCCGCTTTCACTGTATACGGAATTTTATTGGGAAATGGATTTGCACAATCTCTTTCATTTTTTGAAGCTGCGCTTGGACGGTCACGCGCAGTATGAAATCCGCGTGTATGCAGAAACGATTTTAGAGATATGCAAAGCAGTTGCGCCGCTTGCAACGGCGTCATTTATCAACCATATGAATAACGGCGTGACTTTTTCTGGCGAAGAGATTGACGCGCTCAGAAAAATTATTAACGGAAAACAGAACCCGCTCGAAGGTAAAAAGCGAGAACGGTTTGAGGAGAAGATAAAGACCGGCACGCAGTTGTAGGGTATCTGCCGTTTTACAACATACTGTAGCTGTTGTTGTACAAAACAACACATGTGTCAATATGTTCGCCGTGAGCACCGCAGGCGCAACGGAACAACAGTAAAGAGAGCGTTGCACAGATGCGGGGCACACGACGCGGTCGAACTCATTTTTTTACAAGCACAAAGTTGCGCTCCGCTTCTTCCATGAACGGCACATGCAATGCAATACTTTCATAATTGGCAATGCAGCTTTTTACGCCGCACATTTCTTCTTCGATATTTTTGCGTTTTGCTTTGTATGCGCCAAGTATGCCGCCGCGTTTTGTAAGAGCAAGCAGTGTCTGTGCAATATGATTGTCGAGCGGATGGAACGCGCGGAAAACAACAATATCAAAAGATTCTGGTGCAACGCGTTCCGCTTCGCTTTTGAGTACGCGCACGTTTTGCAAACCGAGCAGCGCAACACAGTTTTCAAGAAACGCGCACCGCTTGTCCATGCGCTCTACAAGCGTGAATGCAAACTGCGGAAAAACGAGCGCGAGCGGAATGCCTGGAAGCCCGCCGCCTGAACCGATGTCACCAACAGAAATGCTGCTTGCAATGCAGTTGGGCGCAGCAGGTGTATTGCCGCTTTGTGAAGACGCGTGCGGGCTGTTTTGTTGCGGGAGTGCGCAGATTGCATCGCGTTGTGGTGCAGGTTGCAGGCGCATGTTGTCTGCCTGCGACTTGATGATGCGCCACGGTGCAATGCTGTCAAATACATGTCGCACAATCAGTTCTGTGCGCTCGCTCGTATTCACAAGATTGTATGCGGCATTGAAAAGCTGAAGCTCTTTTATATACGCGTCGATTTTTTGTGCAAGCAGCGGAATTGTTGCGTCGTCAAAGCCAAGTAGCGAAAGTCCTTGCGGCAATATGTCGTCTGTATTGTGCGGCAATGTATTTGTGTTGCGAGGTGAAGCAGTGTCATGTGTTGAAACAGTGCCTTGCGGCGACGCAACATCTCTCGGTAGAGCAGCGTGGCGCAGAAGCGCGTCACTACGGTGTGTAAAATCAAACGCGTCCATGGAGTTATTGCGCTGCTCCGATGTCTATTAATAAATCCATGTTGTATTCAGGCTCTACAATGCGCATTGTGACGAGATTGCCTGTTTTTGTAGCAGTTAAATCTTTGCGCTGCGCAAGCTGGTAGACAAACGAAAACGTGTTTTCATAATCTTGTACAACAGCTGGCTCCACCGTGTATTGCGTAGAGAAGCCAGAGCTCCCTGCCATTTTAAAAAGCAGATAGAAAGTTTCGTTTCGCGCTTGCCCGCTCGAAATATATCTGCGGTCGCCCGTTAATAAAAAAGAGCCATCCGCTTCAATGTCGCTAAAATAGATGGTGCGACACGAGGCGAGCACGTCATAGCCGTTTGCAATGAAGCGAAGAATTGCTGGTTGCGAGGCGCTTGTGCGTGAGACGGGCGCGTCTGACGTTTGCGTGTTTGCAACAACTGCACTGTTTTGTCGCTTTAATTCTGCAAGTTCTGACAAAATTTGACCGAGCAGCAATTCTGTGTTTTGATTTTGTTGTGCAAATTGTCCTTGCATGAACGGCGTTGTCGCATCGCCGAACAGCGAGTGAAAATTGTTAAGAAGTCCTGCGTTTGCAAGCGATGTTAAATCAGATGCGGTGACAAACGACGGCGATGCGGTTGCAGCATTTTTTCCACTCGTTATAGACGGCGTTTGCATTTGTTGCTGTGCCTGCTGGCTTGTTGCTGATTGCGTTCCGCTTCCTTGTTGCGCTTCATTTTGCACTTTGTCAGTTGTGCGCGATGTAACAGGCGACTGCGGTTTTCCCGGTGTATAGAACGGCGTGCCAAGTGACGGCGCACTAATGGTAGGCATCGAAGGCATGGAGGGCATTTGCAGCGCAGACGACTCGCTGTCTTCTGCATTGCGCGGAGAAGTTTGCGAAAATCCCAGTTGCAAAATTATTAAAAATGCTGCAAGCGCACAACGCGCGCGTGCGCTGCATTTGAAAACGTTAGTGAAAAAGTTATAAGTTGCCAAGTGCCACCTCCACAAATTCGAGTCGCTTTTGGAGCTGTTCAATAGTGCGCTCAATGCGCTTTTTTTCTTTTTCAAGCCTCGTTTTTTTATCGTCAGCATCGTCGCTTTTCTTGCGCTTCATGTGTGCTTTTACGCTTACGGGGCTTGTACCGTTTAAAAGTTGCTTTTCTGCCGCGCTCCTGTCACCAGGATTTTTGAGCGATGCAACGAGCTTCATGTTATCGTAACCAAGCGCAGGGTTTATGTTTTCCATGCCGACATTTCTGATGTCGTGCGCAACAGTGCGCGGCAAACAGAGCACGCGGTCAATGTAGTCTTCATAACGAATGTCCGCTTCTTCACACAGTTCAAATGCCCTTTCAAGAAGGCGACCAAATTTTTGCATGAGTTCGCCGTTTTTTGCAAGATACTTTGTGCGTATTTCTTCAGTGAGTTTTTCAAGTTCCGGTGAGGATTTTATTGACAGCGTGTAATATTTTTTCTTTTCGGCTATAATTAATAATTCATTGAACTTTGCCCAAAATGCTTGTGTGTGCGATTTTGCATTCGGCAGTGCTGTGTCGCCAAAATTATTAATAAATTCTTCTGTCATCAAATGATGTGCATACTCGTGAATTGCCGTATAGATGATGCCGTTATCACTTTTAAAATTTTTATTGTGCAGAATAATTTCGTGCGTTTCTGGTTTGTACAGCCCGTTTACGCGGCGGCTCTCTTTTCCTGATTGAATCACAGTAAAATCGAGCTTTGTGTCTTGCACGTCGAGCAGCATCAATTTGATTTTTTCATTATCCATACGCGCAGATTATAGCACATGTGCGTGCAAGTATAAAGGCACGATAGTTTGCAGTGGGAGCAAATTGAAAAACTTTGCGCCGAGCTTATATCTAGCGCATCCGCTGTAAATCATTTTTCAATAACGTGCTGTCGGGAAATTTTGCCAACCCCGCTGCAATAACGCTCTGCGCGCCTGCTTTGTCACCAGCGTTATAGCGTGCTGCCGCCTCGTTGTGCACTTCTGCTGCAAAGTTTTGCCGATACACGTTGCGTTGCTTTGTAAGCTCGCTGTTTTTCGGAAGCTCTTGCAAGCCGTTTTCAAGAACAGCGGCAGCTTCGAGCCATGCGCCGCGTTCTGCAATCTGTTGCGCCTTGTGCGAATATGCGCGGACGATAAGCTGCGTGTACCTGTTTTTTGTCAAATCGCTTTCACGTGCACGGATAAGCGTCAACGCGCGCTCAAGCGGCTCATTCTCCACAACAGAAATTAATAAATTTGCTGTAGCGTTTTCACGCATTGTGGCGTAATCTTTTTGCGCAAGTTTTGATTTATGCTTTTCGAGCGTTGCAAGCGCGCTTTCATAATCGCCGCGCCTTGTGTGCGCATTTACTAAATTGTTCACCGCTGCCGCCGCATTTTTTTGATACGGTTCTGCGCTGCCAAACGCCGCTTCTGCCTTTTCCACGAGCAAAAGCGCGTCTTCGCTTTTGCCGCTTGTTCCATAATCTGCAATCGTGTTATTGATGCATGTCTGCACAGTGGCAAACGATTGCGCAGAATTATTCTGCAACGCCATCGCATCTACTGCAAGCGCAATCGCTTCGTCATTTTGATGACGGCGTTGGAGCGCAGAAATGCGATTGTTAAAAACGAGCGATACAAGACGCTGGTCGGATACATTTTTGCGCGAAGCATAATTTTTTGCTGGCACAAGATAATACGCGTTTTTATGTTTGCTTGATTCAAGCACTTTCCGCACGCCAGGATTAAATCCGTACGGATTTGTCGTTTCCACATCTATCGCTTTGCCGTCAACATGCACAATGCAAAATGCATGAAGCGGCGTTTCGACACCTGTCACTGGAATATTCATGCGTTTCATCACGTACATGTAGATGATGCTTGACGACACGCAGTTATACGCGCCGCTCGCAAGTGCTTCGCTTGGAAGCGTCTGCGCTTCGCTGTATTTTTTCAAAACGCTGTCATACAAAAGCACGAGCGATTTTTCCGCCTGCTCGCTCTGCGTCATGCCATGCTCCAAATGCGCGGCAACATACGCATATGCGCTGTGCAGTTGCGCCATCACCGCGTCCATGTCGCTTTCATTTACGCCCGATGCAATACATGCGGCGCGCGCGAACGTTTCTGCGTCCATAGGCTGTTGCGTTGCCATGTCGCGCGTAATCCGAGAATCAGGCACGAGCCGAATGCGCGCTAAAACAGCTGTTGCCGCATCTCGTGTCGTCTCGCTTTCTGTCGTACGCGCTGTCTGTGCAAGCAGCTGAGGTGTGACAATGCCTGTACCAACGCAAAACGCATTTGCTGACATGTGCGCCGTCTGCGCGAACAACTGCGATGAATACGCAAGCACGAGCATGTACAGCACAATGAGTGTTTTATTAATTTTTTGAATTCGCTGCTTGTCTGCAACCATTTTATAAAAAAATTATTAAAATCGTACTGTGTGCGGTGTGCCAGTAAACGAATTGAACACAGCTACAGCATCTTTCAAATAATACACTGTGGTATTCCCATCGTCTGCATCGTACATCTGTTTGAGTTCAGGATATGCATCGAGCATGCTTACACGTGCTTCGCGTCTATTGTCTTCGACTAATGTTGCTGCAACACGTAACCATTTCCCGTCAATAAATGCACATAATTCTGCCTTTGGATTTTTTACAAGCTGTCTTGCCACATCTTTTTTCTTGCCTGTCTGAATATACAGATTACCTTCAAAGATATGTGCCGTTCCGAACGGACGCACGCGCGGTTGATCGCCGTCAACAGTTGCAAGATAATACGTACCGCACTTTTTCAAAAATTCGCATACATCATTTATTGCACTCATATATCACCTCTTGATAAAATTAATAATTAATAAACACTGTATACCAGACGAATTTTATATTAATAAAATTAATAATATTTCTGAAAAAGGACACCTTTTCAGAAAGGTTTCCTTTTTCAGGCTTTTTTCTTCCAAAACTATGTAAAAAAGTATAACACGTTATATCAAATAGTTCTACTCTTTTTTTAGTAATTAATGTTCAGCGGCTGGGGGGAGTTGAACCCCTACACCAAGCTTGGGAAGCTCGTATACTACCGCTATATTACAGCCGCGTCAATGATTCATAATAGCTCAAAAATAAAGTCTGTGCAAGAGCTTTTATTTTGCGTGCTGTATTAATTGTGTGTTGGGTATTTCCAACAGGTGCTGCTTTACTACTCGTACCGTTTGATGATGACGCAGCCGTTGTGTCCGCCAAAACCGAGCGACACGCTCGCCGCTACATCGATGTGCGTTTCCACACCTTTATGCGGCACGTAGTCCAAGTCGCAACCGTTTTCAATATCTGGCTCGTCAAGATTGATTGTAGGCGGCGCAAAATTTTCTTGAATCGCTTTTACGCAAAACAGCGCCTCGATTACGCCGGCAGCTCCAATCATATGCCCCGTCATGCTTTTTGTCGAAGACACTTTCATTTTGTATGCATGATCGCCAAACGCGCTCTTTATCATTTTTGTTTCTGCCACATCGTTTGCCTGCGTCGAAGTGCCGTGCGCGTTGTAGTAGTGAACTGCGTTTCCAGAAATGCCTGCATCTGCAAGCGCGCGCTCAATGCACAGCGCGCCGCCGCTTCCGTCAGGCGTAGGTGCTGTAATGTGATATGCATCGCTTGAAGAGCCGTAGCCGGCAAGTTCCGCGTAGATTTTTGCGCCGCGTTTTTTTGCGTGCTCAAGCTCTTCGAGCACGAGCACCGCCGCGCCTTCCGCCATGACAAACCCTGCACGATTTTTGTCAAACGGGCGGCACGCTTTTTCAGGCGTGTCGTTAAACGCGGACACGAGCGCTTGCAGCTGCTGGAAACAGCCTATGCTAAACCCAGTGACAGCAGCTTCTGTGCCGCTGCCAAGACACACGTCAACGCGCCCGCTTCGAATCATGTCAAAGGCAAGACCGAGCGAATCTGTACCAGACGCGCACGCCGTTGAAAGCGTCCACACTGGTCCGTGAATGCCGAACATCATGCTTACATTTGCAGCTGCTTCATTTTCAAGCATAAGCGGAGCTGTGAGCGGTGGAATCCTGTTTACGCCAAAACGAGGGTCAAAATATTTTTTAAAGCCGTCTTCAAGCGCATCAAACCCGCCAATGCCTATTCCCGTCACAATGCCAGAGTTGTCTTTGCCAAACGATTCGTTGTCATAGCCTGCGTCACGAACTGCTTGTATGCACGCGCCTGTCAAAAATTTTGTAAAGCGCGCCATTTTACGCGCGAGTTTACGGTCAACGCCGTACTGTTCAAGAGAAAACTCTTTTACTTCGGCAGCAATTTGCACCGGATAGCCAGTTGCGTCAAAAAGCGTAATTTTTCCAACGCCGCTTTTTCCTTCGCGAACATTTGCCCACGTTTTTGCAACATCATTTCCGAGCGGCGTAATTGCGCCCATGCCTGTAATAACAACTCGTCGTTGTGACATTTTTTACCCCATAAAACCCGAATGCATGCGGACTTTTTTTGTAATTCTCAATACATAATGCATCTTTTATAAAAATTGTCCCGCCACATATTTCAGCGTATGTAGTAGTGTACATGGCAGGGCTTTTTCCGTCAATAAACCCTAGCCAATCTTTGCCGCAAGTTCCGCGCCCTTTGCTTCAAGCGCCTTTTCGTCTGCTTGCGTCAATATGCCCTGCCACTCGTACTGTTCGAGCTGCTCCCATTTTAGCGGTTCTGAAAGCGCGTCATATTCTTTTTTTGCGCCGCCAACCCACCCCCAGCTGCCAATGCGCAACGCTTTTTTCCCGACATAATGTTTGCGGTTGAACAAGTCGAGCACATGCGCCATTGCAGGAAAAAGTTTGTACTCATATGTGGGCGCGGCAATCACAATGCCCGCAGCGCGATATGCAGCGGCGAGAACGTCTGAAACATCTGTTTCGGGAAGCTCCATAAAAATAACTTTGATTGAGCTGTCCGCGTTCTTGATGCCGCGCACAACAGCTTCCGCTCCTTTTTTTGTATTGCCGTACATTGATGCGCAAATGACGCAAATCTCGCGCTCGCACGCGCCGCCCGTATTGTACGACGCATATTTTTTCCAGCGATTAATAATTTTTTCAGGCTGCGTTCGCCAAATGATTCCGTGACTCGGTGCAATAGTTTTGATGGCGAGCTGTTCTGTTTGCAATTTTTCAATCGCTTTGCTGACGAATGAACTGAAACTTGCCATTATTGTAGCATAGTAACGAAGCCCTTCCGTCTCGTACAATGCGTGTTCTTTTTCTGAAAACTCATCGTCAAAAATACGCTCGCCTGTTTTTCCGTAGCAGCCGAACGCATCGCACGTAAAAAGTGCTCCTGACAATGCGTCAAATGTACACATTGTTTCAGGCCAATGCACATTTGGAATTTCATAAAATGAAAGCACCGTGTTGCCGAGCGAAAGCGTGTCGCCTGTTTTCACTTCGCGCAACTTTAGCGAGGGACAGCTGCCAACCGCCTTAATAAAATCTTTTACGAACGCACACCCTTTTGCTGTTGCAATAATCTCCACGTCGGGATTTTGCTTGACAAATTGCGGCAAAAATCCCGTGTGGTCAGGTTCAAGGTGATTGAGAATAAGGTAGTCGATTTTTTTGCTGTCGTCAATTTCGGCAAGCTGCGTTTTTAATAAATTAATTGCTTCACTCCACGCGGCAGTCAAATCGATAAGCGCAGTTTTTTCTCCATGCACAAAATATGAATTAAGCGTAACGCCATGCGGCAACGCCCAGTATCCTTCAAATCGTTGTTGTTCGCAGATATCTGAATGAATGACAGAAATATGCGGTGCAATCATTTTTATGCTCATGCTGTCATTCTATCAAGCAAACAACATCTGTGCAATAATATGCGTTAGTGATTACCGCGAGTACACCGCAACGTGCACATTGTTTGCAATCAGTACAGTTGCAGTATATATAGCAATTTGTGATGGGAACTAGTGTTACGCGCATGAGGAGTACGAACAAAAGCATGGCGGTGCACAAAAATTATGTGCCGCAATGCCAAAAGATTGACAGGCTTTAAGGAGTTAATAATTTGTTTGTGAGATTGGAGATAGCCGGGATCGAACCGGTGACCTATAGATTGCGAACCTATCGCTCTACCAACTGAGCTATATCCCCATAGTGTATACAGTATACTACAAATTGACAGTTTATTGCAAGTGTGTGGAGAGTTGCATTGGCAATGCGATTATTTTTTTGTAAACAATTCTGCAATACTTTTTACTTCTTGTGCAGCGTGTTTATCTGCAATGAGCAGCACATCGTTCGATTCAATTACAATGCAGTCTTGCATGCCAAGCAGCATGATAGGTTTGCTGTTTTCTGTGCGGACTAAATTATTGTGTGCGTTTTTAAAAAATACATTGCCTGTTGCGGCATTGCCATTGTTGTCCTTTTGTGAAAACTCCCATACAGAATTCCATGAGCCAACATCGCTCCATCCTGCATCAAGCGGAATGACAACGGCATTTTTTGTATGCTCCATAACCGCATAATCGATTGATGTGCCTTTGATTTTTTCAAAACTTGTTGCATCAAGTTTTATGACAGTATTAGAGTGAGCCGCATGCTCATATGCAGCTTTTACGAGCGTATGCATGTGTGGTTCAAATTGTGCTATCTCTGTTAGAAATAATTTTGCAGGGATTGTGAACATGCCGCTGTTCCAAAAATAGTTTTTTTGCGAGACATATTTTTTTGCTGTTGCTGCATCAGGTTTTTCTTTGAATGCTTTCACCGTCAATGCATGACTAGAAGCCATTATTTCTGTTTCGATATAACCGTATCCTGTTTCTGCATGGGTTGGCACAATTCCAAACAGTGCGTATTTATTCTTCATAGCAGCAAGGCGTGCGGCGGCAACAGCTTTTTGAAAGGCGTCTTTATTTTTGATTACGTGATCAGAAGATAACACGAGCATAAGTCCATCTTGTTCGTGTGCTTCACAGTAAAGTGCCGCCGCTGTAATTGCAGGCGCAGTGTTCCTGCCGACCGGTTCAAGCATAATGCGTATATCAGCAATTCCTGCAAGTTGCGATTGCACAAGTGACAAATGTTGCTCATTGCATATGACAAGCGGCGCGGACATGAAGTCAAGCCCGCTTATACGAGCTATCGTTTGTTGAATCATCGTTTGTGCATCGATAAGCGGAAGAAACTGTTTGGGCTTGTCAGGCCTTGAGATTGGCCAAAGCCGCGTACCTGCTCCGCCTGACAGAATGACTGGTAACATGCTACTACTGTATCACTGTTGCAGATGAAATACAAGAGACAGTTTCTGCCCATATAAAAGGCACGAGCTTTGCTTTATTCTGTAGGCACAAGTTTCCAGCCGCTTGCAACAGGTTCCCATTTAACAGAAATGGGAGGATTGGGTGTCGGACTGTTATTGTTCCAGTTGCATTCTACCGTAAAAAAATTTGCCCAACTGCTGGAGATACTTGTTGTTAAAAGTGGCATTTGATAGTCATTCAAGAAATTGTTAGAAGCTATTTTGCCATCGGCAACTTGTCCACCCCAGTCAAAATATACAGACAGTTTATAATTATTTCTTGTGAGTGGCTGTGTTATGACGATTTGCCCAAATGGTGGCATGTTGCTGCTGCCGATAGAGATTTCATTTTTTAATTCAATGCCGCTGGGTATTTCTGTTTCACCGCCAATTTTTAACAACGCACCATTGCCTTGCACAGTTACCGATGTGCTCGTGCTAGTAATGAGCTGTATATCGGTGAGCGAAAGTGTCCGTGCATCTCCGTTTACACCTACTGTTTTTGCTGTTAGCGAATATTGCATGCCCGTGAGCGATGCAAACGAAAGATTGTTTACTGCACTATATGTAGAGAAGTTTCCGAGTTCTATGTTGGCATAATCGGGCTCTACCGTGATGTTGTCAGTAAGGATTATAACAGCTGTGTCAATAGCGCGACTTACGATATATTTTGCTACGTTGCTGTATGTTGTCGGTTTTATGGGCGTACTTTTTTGTGCATCGATAATCAGTGGCATGCCGCTGACATCTTTGCCCGTCTCGTATCCTGTTTGTGAAATGAAATAGACTGGGGCGATTGTGTTCTTTTTTAATTCAAGCGAAATTTCATTTGCGCCGCTTTGTACTGTGTGCAATGGTTTGTTAAATTTGCTATCTTTAATGATGTTATCGGGGCTTGTGCCTCTGAATACAACATGCTCCCCATACGTAATAAACATAGCTACAAAATAATCTGTAGATACAGGAATACTGTTTAAGGTGACTGTCGTCGGGAGTGATACATCTACTCCATTGAGTATGGTTTTGCAAAGTACGTCGTCTGTTATCATTTTTCTTATATCTTCAGTAGATGCGGCGGAGGTGAGTACTGTTTCTACTTTTTTGATATCGACTGTTTTTCCATACGCAAAAGCATATATTGTCCACGGGCTATACGTATTTAAAAATGGCGAGCGTACAACATGAGAATGTTTTGTTGTAAGAGCAGGAATAGTCAGCGAGATGACGTGCGTAGTCTTTCCGTTGAAAATATCAGCACACGAGATAAAGATAAAAATTATTGCAATAGCAACAGAGTGTGAAAAAAAATTTTTCATATGATTCCTTTGTTTTTTGTAATTTAATATATCGTTATAATTATAAATAAAAATAGAGAAAATTCCAGTGGATTTGTGAAAAAAATATCTGCTATAATTAGAATTACCATGTGGACTTTTATAAGGTATATTTTCCACAAAAATATGCATCGTGTTCGTGTGGCATTTTTTTGTGCGTGGAAAAATTTGTTCCTCCCCAAAAATGCTGCTGTTGCAAAGTCGCTCGCAGTTTCGCTTGTATTGTCGTTGTGCATTACAGTGCCGCTCGTGCACATTTCTCACGCAAGCGTACCGTATTCATATGCGCTGTACGACAAAAACGGTGAGCTGCTTGGCGCATCTGTTGCGAGCGACGGGCAATGGCGATTTGCGCCACATACTGTGCCGGAAAAATTTGAAAAGGCGATTATCGCATTTGAAGATAGGCGGTTTTATTTTCACTGCGGCGTTGATGTTCTTGCCATTTACCGTGCGCTTGTTTTGAATGTACGCGCTGGTCGCATTGTTTCGGGTGGCTCCACAATCACTATGCAGACAGTGCGCATTCTTGAACACAATCCGCCGCGCACATTGCTGCAAAAAGCAAAAGAAGCTGTCCTTGCGTTTTTTTACGAGCTGCGCTACACAAAGCGCGGCGTGCTTGAGCTGTACGCGGCACATGCGCCGTTCGGAGGAAACGTTGTGGGCATTGAAGCAGCTTCGTGGCGATACTTCAATCGTCCGCCCGACTCGCTTACGTGGGCAGAAACAGCGACGCTCGCAGTTTTGCCAAATGCGCCGTCGCTTGTGTATCCTGGTGCAAATAAAGACGTGCTCCGTGCAAAGCGCGACAGCTTGCTGCACACGCTGCACAAGCGCGGCTGTTTTGACAAAGAAACATTGCTGCTTTCGCTCGAAGAATTGCTCCCTGAAAAACCGTATGATGTGCCACAGCACGCGCCGCATTATTTGGAGCGCATGAAAAAATTGAGCGGGCAGCAGCGCATGATGGCATCGCGAACGCCAGAAGCGGCACGACCATTTGCAGGAATGCGCAATTTTGCAAAACAGACGCGCTCTGCAAATGCCGAACGCACGCACAAAAATGAAACGCGCATAGTCACAACACTTGATGGCGCGCTGCAAAAAAACACAACTGCATTGCTTGAAAAATGGTCGCTGCAATTTTCACGGAGCGGCATCAACAACGCGGCAGCAATCATCATAGACACGCAGACAGGCGATGTGCTTGCGTACTGCGGCAACACGGGAAGCGATGGCAGAAACGCGAGTTCACGCGATGTGGACATTATCAGTTCGCGCAGAAGTTCTGGCAGTTTGTTAAAACCATTTTTGTTTGCGGCAATGCTTGACACGGGCATGCTGCTTCCGAATCAGCTTGTTGTCGATGTGCCTACGCGCATTGGCAGCTACAAACCGGAGAATAACATTCCTGTCTATCGCGGTGCTGTTCCTGCCGCTGAAGCGCTCTCGCGCTCGCTCAACATTCCCGCCGTGCGTGAGCTGCGCACATACGGCATTACAGCTTTTCTCGACTACTTGAAAAAATGCGGATTTACGACGCTCGACAGAAAGGCGGATGACTACGGATTGCCGCTCATACTTGGCGGCGGCGAAGTAACGCTCGAGGAGGCGACGCGAGCATATGCCGCGCTCATGAATGCCGCATGTGGTAGCGCACGGAGCGCATCGCATCACTTTCCCGCATCGACAGGAGCGGCGTATTTGACAGTTGCCGCGCTCGAAGAGGGCGTGCGCCCCGACGATGAGGCGGCATGGCAGTCATATGCGCATGCAAAAAAAATCGCATGGAAAACAGGAACGAGCACCGGCAACCGCGACGCGTGGGCAATCGGCACAACAAAAGAATACACGGTGGGCGTGTGGGTTGGAAATGCAGAAGGGCACGGGCGCCCTGATTTAAAAAGCATTGCCACATCTGCGCCGCTCATGTTTGACATTTTTTCAACACTGCCCGTAACGCATTGGCCAAGCGTTCCCTATGATGATTTGACGCTCGAAACAGTGTGCGTCCATTCGGGCTACAAAGCGGGCATGTATTGCAGTGACACAAAAAAAATGCTGCGCCCGCTCGCTGCTCCCATAAGCGAACTGTGCCCGTATTGCATGGCGGTGTCGCTCACGCCAGATGGAAAATATCGCGCATCTGTGCAGGATATGGTTGGCGAGTACGCGGGACAGCTTCCAAAGATTGAAAACAGATTTGTGCTTCCGCCGTCTCTTGAGTATTGGTATACGCGCTTTGTGTTCGGCTACAAAACGCTCCCGCCGTATGTGCCAGGAAGCACTGCCGTGCACGAAGAATTGACAATCATTTTTCCAGAGCAGGGAGCGCACGTCGTTATTCCAATTGAGATTGACGGGGCGGGCGGGCGCATGGTAATGCAAGCAGTGAACCGCGACAAAGATGTGACGCTGTACTGGGACATTGACGGCGAGTATGTGGGAAGCACAAAGCGCGTTCACGAAATGACAGCGCACCCTGTGCCCGGAAAGCACACGCTCACTGTGACTGATTCACGCGGCAACAGACGCGTGCGCACATTTGAAGTGCTCGGCGAAGAGTGAGCATTGATGAGTCATGAACGTGATCGAATCTAGAAAAAGTAACAGATAAAAATCACTGTGATGGAATATGCTGCGATATATTTTCTGCCGATTTTCGTCATAATGTAAAATTGACAATTATGATATACGGATATATTCGAGTGAGTACTGAAAAACAGACGGTAAAAAATCAACAGCTGGCAATTCGGCAATACTGCAAGGCGCACCGCCTACACAGTGTCGTATGGATAGCGGAGACAATCAGTGGAACAAAAAAAATTGAGAAGCGACAGCTCGGTAATTTATTAAATGTAGCAACGAATGACGACACGATAATCGTTACAGAGCTGTCACGCTTTGGCAGAAGTTTGCGTATAATTCTTGATGTCCTTGAAGATTTGCTCAAACGACACGTGACGGTGATTGCAATTAAAGAGGGATTTGAACTCGGTGACAATATACAGAGCCGCGTGCTCGCGTTTGCGTTCGGATTGTGTGCAGAAGTTGAGCGTACTTTGCTTTCGGAGCGCACAAAGCAGGGGCTGGAGCGCGCAAAAAAAGAGGGAAAGCAGATTGGTCGTAGAAAAGGACAGAAGCCGCGTAAATATAAGCTGTCGGGAAAGAGTGCGTATATAAGGCGAGAACGTAAGAAAGGGAGAAGCAAACGCTCTCTTGCACAGGAATTGCATGTGACGCGCACAACGATTCGCAAATTCATGAGGCTAAAGAAAATTTTATAAAAAAAAGCTGCTCAGTTTTCTGAGCAGCTTTTCAGTATAGTTAGATGCTAATTAGCACAGTATGTATTACTCTGCTACTTCAGCAGCAAATTTGCCGCGAGAAACATCTGATTCATAGCGAGCAACAATTTTTGTTCCATACGGGCATGAAGCATAGCAGCCGATGCCACCCATAAGATAGCCTTCTTTTGTAACGTTTGCCTCTTTTCTTCCTGTGTATCCACTGATGCTAGATGGAGAGAATGTGCCGACTTCTTTTGTACCAAGTTTTACTGTGTATGTACCGGCTGTAGGCTGTGTAAGTGTAATAGTAATTACAATGTTGCCACCAGCATCTTTTGTGAACATATCAGCTTCAAGGTTATACCAGTCAGAATAGTTTTCGCCAGCAGAATGCTTTGTTTTCCAGTTATCTTTTAAAGAATAGTAAGCACCTAAAGCGCCCTTTGAAGATATACCAGTTTTTTTAGCGTTGGGAGCGTTAAGTCCGTCCTCTAAAAATGTAAGATTTTTTACAGGAACATCAACATAGCGTTCGAGATAGAACTCATATGCATCAGTGCCAGTGCGTTTTTTCCGAATACCAAGAAGATTAAAATCAACTGTTTTATCATTCCCATTTGTTGAATCAAGGTCAAAAACAAATCCTGTTACAGCCAATTTTGATGGAGAACCATCAGCAGTGTTTTCCAATGTGCTGTAGCCATCTTTATTTGCTTTATCAAGATAGATAGTGACTTTGGTAGTAACTTCAGAGACTTGTTCCAGTGTACCAAGTTGCTCCCAGAAGCGATTAAAAGCGTCTTTCTTTGTTGTGTCAGTGAGCTTTGCTCCCTCTATATCTTCAAGCCCGGTTTGGAGTCCATTTTTTTCATCCATACCCGAGACAGTCATCAGCGTATTTTTTTTACTGCCACTTGTATCGCCACTACCTATTCCACCAAGACCGTTACATCCCGCCAAAATCAAAGCAGCTGCCGCAATAGCAACCGCAACCATCGAAATCCGTTTCATGTTCACTCCTTGAGGCTGTTATTGAATGCTGCAAAAACATAGCATACTGTGCGTCCGTTCGCTCCATTTTCGCTTGCGT
>JAGAZO010000008.1 GCA_017940005.1 Treponema sp. | reverse complement strand
GCAAACTGTGCGGGATTTGTGTCGCAAACTGTGCGGGATTTGTGCCACAAACTGTGCGGGATTTGTGCCACAAACTGTGCGGGATTTGTGCCACAAACTGTGCGGGATTTGTGACACAAACTGTGCGGGATTTGTGTCGCAAACTGTGCGGGATTTGTGTCGCAAACTGTGCGAGATTTGTGCCACAAACTGTGCGGGGTTTGCGACACAAACTGTGCGGGGTTTGTGACACAAACTGTGCGGGGTTTGTGCCACAAACTGTGCGGGGTTTGTGCCACAAACTGTGCGGGCTGTCCGCCATGACGGCGGCATTTTTTAGTGCATCGTATAATGTAAAAACATATTGTGCGCCGTTCAAAAATCTGCTAAAATAATTCCACTATAAAATATCGAGGTAGTTTAATGCCGCTTACACTTACGGAAAAAATTTTACAAGCGCATATTGTTAAAGATGCATGCGCAGACACGCAGTTTGTTCCGGGAGAACCTATACCGCGCGGAAACGATATAGCCATCAAAATAGATCAAACGCTCACGCAGGACGCAACAGGCACCATGACGTACTTGCAATTTGAAACAATCGGTGTGCCGCGCGTAAAGACAGAAGTTTCCGTTTCGTATGTTGACCACAATACGCTGCAAACAGATTACAAAAACATGGATGACCACCGCTACCTTCAGAGCGTGGCGGCAAAATACGGCTTGTATTTTTCGCGCGCGGGAAACGGCATTTGCCATCAAGTGCACTTGGAGCACTTTGGCAAGCCGGGCAAAACGCTTTTAGGAAGCGACAGCCACACGCCCACAGGCGGCGGCATCGGCATGATTGCAATAGGCGCTGGCGGTCTTGACGTTGCAGTTGCAATGGCGGGCGGTGCATTTCATCTTGCAATGCCACGCGTCATAGGAGTGCAGCTCACGGGCAAATTGCGAAAAGGAGTGAGCGCAAAAGACGTTATCCTCGAAGTGCTGCGCCGTGAAACAGTAAAAGGCGGTATCGGCAGCGTATACGAATATTTTGGCTCGGGCGTTTCCACGCTCACTGTTCCGCAACGAGCCACAATCACAAATATGGGGGCAGAACTTGGTGCCACCTGCTCAATTTTTCCCTCCGATGAAAAAACAAAATCATTTCTTGCAGCTATAGGCAGAGCAAAAGATTGGTCAAAGCAGGAGGCAGACGTAGGCGCTGAATACGACAAAATACTGCAAATAGATTTATCAAAACTTTCTGCGCTTGCAGCAAAGCCGCACTCGCCCGATGCAGTAGATACAGTCAAAAATCTTTCGGGCAAAAAGGTGACGCAAGTTGTAATCGGGTCGTGCACAAACAGCTCGCTCGATGATTTGGAAACAGTTGCGGCAATCGTTAAAGGCAAACATATTGCGCCAGGCGTAGAAGCGGGCATTGCGCCTGGAAGCCGCGCCACGCTCATGATGGCTGAAAAAGCGGGCATACTCGGCACGCTCATAGCGGCAGGTTTCCGTATTCTTGAAAGCACGTGCGGTCCATGCATAGGCATGGGATTTGCGCCCAACAGCGAAGGCGTGTCGCTTCGCACGTTCAACAGAAATTTCAAAGGGCGGAGCGGCACTGCGGACGCGCATGTGTATCTCGTCTCTCCTGAAACAGCGGCAGCCTCTGCGATTACTGGAGTCATCACTGAAGCGGAAACGCTTTCATATGTGGACAAAAGCTACGTGCATGGAAACCGCATGAGCATGCTCGATGGCAACGACGAGCGACTTTCTGCAAAAGACATAAAAAAGATAGCAAAAGACGAAGGTATGATTATTCCGCCGCTTGACGAAAACGAAGCGCAAAATGTTGCAATCGTGCGTGGGCCAAACATAAAAGAATGTCCGCCCTGCCCGTCATGCGCTTCTTCGCTCAAACTTCCTGTCTTGTTAAAAACACCTGACAACGTTTCTACAGACGACATTATGCCAGCAGGAACGAAAGTATTGCCATACCGTTCAAACATTCCTGCAATAAGCAAATACACATTTTCACGCCTCGATAAATCATTTTATGTGCGTGCAGAAGCGACAAAGTTTTCCGGCTGTTTTATCGTATGCGGTGAAAATTATGGGCAGGGCTCGTCCCGCGAGCATGCAGCTCTCGGTCCTATGTATCTCGGCGTGCGCGCAGTAATTGCAAAAAGTTTTGCGCGAATCCACAAGGCAAACCTTATCAATTACGGAATTATTCCCATATCATTTGCAAATTCTTCAGATTATGATATAATAAAAGAAAGCGATGTAATTGAATTTACAGATATTGTACAGTCATTAAAAAAAGGAAGCGAGTTCATGCTGTCCGTAAACAAGCGTATAATAAAAGGCACAAATGATTTGGATAAACGAAGCCGAGAAATATTGCTTGCAGGCGGACTTGCATCGTATACACGCAAAGGCGGAAATTAAAATACAATAAGGAAGTATGTCAGTATGAAAGTTCACAATTTAATGGAAGAATATGTTGCCGGTCGCGTAATACAAATGTATGAGCAACTTGACGAAAACAGACCTGCATGGCTTACGTGTAATTGTGAAAACTGTAAGCTCGATGTAATATGTTATGTGCTCAACCGCATACAGCCGCGCTACATTGTGTCGGGACGAGGTATTGTCCATGCAATAAATCATCCTTCCCCTTCGCAGATTCGTGCAGATGTAGATGCATTAATAATAGAGGGCATTCGTGTTATCAATACAGTAAAGCGCCCTTATCATAAAGACCCAAAGCATTTGATACTTGCAGAAAGAATGCAACCGTTATTCAATTTTCCTGTTATCATCGGTACCATATACGACGGTTCAACATTTGCTCCACTCTCCGACGCCACAATCACGCTCAAATACAATGACCTCATTGTAGATATGGTAGACAAAACGTGGACAAACCCATGCAACACATATGAAGCTACAAAAGGCTCATACTCTTTTTGGGTAAAACCGTTCAAGGCAGAGCAACCAGATATCAATAAATATTTCACGTTTACGATTGAAGTTGCCGCAGAGAATTACACATCTGTCAGCCATGCATTCAGCATTCCTGTAACAAGCAACATCGGGCAAAATATAGAAGTAAGCTCTTCCTACTCGCTCAAAATTCAGGATTTATTTTTATTTCGAGAAGACATAGAAACTCCTATGGAGTAATCACTAAAACGCTTTCACAGCATTGTCGTTTGAAACTTCATTACAAAACTTCACTGCGCATCCTGCAAAACGTATATCAAAATGCATCGCTCATGTGTGGAGATGACGTGTTTTATTTGCACAAAACATGCACATCGATTGTTAAGATTTTTTACAAAGAGATTGCATAGCATCATCGTTTGCAAAACCATGCCACACGTTCCCAAAAATCGCGCGCTTCGTCAAAGGCGGCGTGCCCCAATCCGCTGTACAGATACAGCTCGCTCTGTGGAATTTTTTCTGCAATTTCCCGCGAAGCTTTTGCAGAGACAACGCGGTCGTCCTCGCCGCCAATGACAAGCACCGGGCACTGTATTTTTTGCAGCCGTTCATAAACGTCATGATGCAAGCACGCTTTCGCTTGCACCAAAAATTTATCAAAGTTTTTCGGCTTGCCAAAATGAACTGCAAATGGAATAAGCAGCTTGTGCTTTTTCAAATACCGCTCTGAATATGATGACGCTAGTGTCGTTTGCATCAGCTGCTTGTAGTTTCCGTTTTTTGCAAGCTCTATCACAGCGCGCGCGTACTCGCGGACTGTGTCGTTTGGGCGCGAAAGCGTTACAGCAAGAACAAGCTTTTGCACGAGCGGCGGATGCTCAATGGCAAGGACTTGCGCAATCATGCCGCCCTGCGAAACGCCGAGCATACACGCAGCATCTATGGCAAGTTTGTTCATCGCATGCGCAACATCGCGCGCCATGTCAGCTATAGAAAAATCTTTCGGAAGCACACGCCTGCGCCCGAACAGATAGACAGTAAAATCGCGCGCGAGCTTTCGGTATAAAATGGAAAATAAAAGCGCCGTTCCTTTTACGCCCCGAAGCGACTCGCTCAATCCCGGCAACATGACGAGTGTGCTCGTGCCGCGTCCAAATGAAATGTAGTCAATGCATGTATCATCTATGGGAATTGTGCCGTTCTTTGCCATTAAATCGCCATCCTTTCTACAGTTCGCAGAGCTTTTGTTGCGCAGCGTGCGGGCGCTTTACAGACCGTCAAAAAATCCGTTCACTCTTAACAGTTCTGCATTGAGGATGCCGCCGAGCGCCGCTCCGCGTTTTGTGTTGTGGCTGAGCGCGACAAACTTGACGTCAAACACGCTGCATTCGCGCAACCGCCCAATCACACACGCCATGCCTTTTTCCGTTTCTCTGTCGCGGCGCGGCTGCGGGCGATTTTCTTCGCTCCGTACGACAATAGGATGCAGCGGCGCTGACGGCAGCCCACGCTCTTGCGGCACCGACGAATAAGAAGCCCACACGCGCTCAATCTCCGCAAGCGACGGCTTTTTGTCCGTCGGCACATCAAACTCCATGCTCACGCACGCCGTGTGTCCGTCAACGACAGGAACGCGCGTGCATGTTGCAGAGACGAGCGGAAGCGGCGCATTGACAATTTTTCCGTCTGCAACATGCCCAAGAATTTTCAAGCACTCTTTTTCTGTCTTTTCTTCCTCGCCGCTGATGAACGGCACAATGTTGTCTATCATGTCGAACGACGGAACGCCGGGGTAGCCCGCACCGCTCGTCGCTTGCAGTGTCGTCACCGTCATGCGTTTAACGGGGAAGCCCGCTTGCACAAGCGCGTGGAGCGGCATCATGTATGTTTGGAGCGAGCAGTTCGGCTTCACAACGATAAAGCCCTTATTCCAGCCGCGCGATTTTTTTTGAGCGGCAATCACGTCGAGGTGCGAAAAATTGATTTCCGGCACGAGCATGGGCACGTCTTCTGTCCAACGATGTGCGCTCGCGTTCGACACCACAGGAATATCTGAAGCGGCATACAAAACTTCAAGCTGCTTGATTGCGTCTTTGTCCATTTCGAGCGCGCTGAACACGAACGCGCATTTTCCGCGCGCAGAAGCAACATCGTTCGCGTCGTGCACGATAAGCGGCGCAACAGAGCGCGGAATATGTTCTCCAATGAGCCAGCGGTTTGCAACTGCATCCGCATACGGTTTTCCCGCAGAGCGCGGACTTGCCGCAACATACGTCACCTCAAACCACGGATGATTTTCGAGCAGCGCGATGTATCGCTGCCCCACCATGCCCGTAGCGCCGAGCACGCCAACTGCTATTTTGTTCATGTCGTTTCTCCTATTGCGGCAACAACCGCACATGGCTTTCGCAGCGCAGTTTCACGCGTGCGCAGAATCGCAGTGTGCACATGCGCCGCACGCGTAACTTGCGCATACATAAACGCGCCACATGTTCACAGCCCGCACTGCGCGAGCGCGGCATCGATACTTTTTTTTGCCTCGTCCGTGATTTCAACGAGCGGAAGCCGCACGCTTCCCGCGGGCAAGCCTTTTGCGTTCATGGCATATTTGATTGACGTGGGATTACCGTCTACAAATGCCGCTTTAAAAAACGGCAGCAGGCGGTAGTGCAGTTCGCGCGCTGTTTCAAAATCACCGGAAAGCGCGGCGCCCGTCATCTGCGTTACCAGCGCGGGCACAAGGTTTGACACGACGGAGATGATACCGTCGCCACCGCACGCGATGAGCGGCAGCGTGAGCGCGTCGTCTCCGCTTAAAACAGCGAAATCCGGCTTTGTGCGCTTGATGTCAAAAATCACGTCCATCATCTGCGGAATGGAGCCGCTCGCTTCTTTTACGCCCACAATGTTCGCAAGCTGCGCAATGCGAAAAAGCGTAGGCGTATCTATGTTTTTGCCCGTGCGCCCTGCAATGTTGTACACGATAATTGGAATGCCGATGCGCGAGAGCGTTTCAAAGTGGCGAAATATGCCTTCGTTTGATGGCTTATTGTAATACGGCATGACGACGAGCGCAGCATCCGCGCCGCTTGCTTTTGCGCGCTCCGTATAGCGCACCGCTTCACGCGTGTTGTTGCTTCCCGTTCCGAGCACGACAGGAATTTTTTTACCGCTCGATTTTTCAAACGCGCGCACCTGCTCCATGACGATTGCAATAATCTCGTCTTCTTCACCGTGCGCATCGAGCGTGGGCGTTTCGCCCGTCGTGCCAAGCGGCACAAGGCCGTCTATGCCTTGCTCAAGTTGAAATGAAATGAGCGTTCGTAATCCGTCGTAATCAATGTGACCGTCGTTTTTCATGGGAGTGATGAGCGCCGTAAACGCGCCGCGAAATGGTGTCATAGATAAACCTCGTCAAAAAATATGCGCGCGCACATCGTACGATGCATGATACCGCACTCAGTATCATGCGCAACCTGCATCGCAAAACGTGCAACAGCATTATCGCGCGAAAACAATTTTTTTTCAACGGCATGAATGCACTGAAGCAGCACTGCAAAAACATGCAGATATTTTTAATTATAATATGGTGTAAAAAAAACAATTTTACCGCAAATCATGATATAATAAAATCATGCAAAAAGACGATCAGAAATATAGTGCGTATATTAAAATATTGAATGAAGAGTTGATTCCTGCAATGGGATGCACGGAGCCGATTGCGTTGAGCTTGGCGGCAGCAAAAGCGCGGGAGACGCTCGGCGCGCTGCCGGAGCGTGTGTCTGTTGGCGCAAGCGGCAGCGTTATTAAAAACGTCAAAAGCGTCGTGGTGCCGCATACGAATCACCTGCGCGGCATTCCTGCTGCAGCTGCTGCGGGCATCATTGCCGGAAATCCTGCGCGCGAGCTTGAAGTGATTGCCGATGTTTCCGACGAGCAGTGCGCGGCGATAGCGCAGTTTTTGGAAACGACGCCGATATCCGTGTCGCACATCGATAACGGCATCACGTTCGACATTATCGTTACGGTGCATGCAGGAGCCTCATATGCGACTGTCCGCATCGCACACTATCACACGAACATCGTGCTCATCGAAAAAGATGGCAAGCGCACTGTCGACATTCCTGTTTCAGAAGAAGGCGACGAAGGGCTAACCGACCGTTCGCTGCTGGACATAGAGAGCATCTACGATTTTGCGCAGACAGTTGCGCTCGCCGATGTGCGCGACCTCATCGCTCGGCAGATTTCGTACAACACAGCGATTGCGGCAGAAGGGCTGTGCGGCGCATACGGCTCGTCAATCGGGAAACTGCTGCTTGCGTCCGGAAGAACTGACGTGCACACGCGGGCAAAGGCAAAAGCGGCGGCAGGCTCGGACGCGCGCATGAACGGCTGCGAGCTGCCGGTCGTCATCAATTCGGGGAGCGGCAATCAGGGCATCACCTGTTCTGTGCCCGTCATCGAGTACGCGGCAGAATATCACAAAAGCGAAGAGGAGCTGTACCGCGCGCTCGTGCTGTCAAACCTGGTGGCGATTCATCAAAAGACAGGCATCGGGCGGCTGTCAGCGTATTGCGGAGCGGTGAGCGCGGGGACAGGCGCCGGAGCGGGCATCGCGTATCTGCTCGGCGCAGGGATAGAGGACATTGCACACACTATCTCCAATTCGCTCGCCATAGCATCCGGCATGATATGCGACGGCGCAAAAGCGTCGTGCGCCGCCAAGATAGCAGAATCGGTGGACGCGGGTATACTCGGATACACCATGAGCACGCACAAAAAAAATTTTTTACCGGGCGACGGCATTGTGGGGCGCACTGTTGAAGCGACGATTGCAAACGTGGGACGGCTCGCGCAAGATGGCATGCATCAAACAAATGAAGAAATCATAAAAATAATGGTGGAGCAGTAAACTGCTCCTTGAGGAGGAAACGTATGAAATTTTTCACTAGTCTTCCAGTAAAATTATTGCTGGGTGTCGTCGTCGGCATTATCGTCGGGCTGGTCGCCAACACTGCCGTCATGAACGTCGTCGTGACGGTGCGGTACATCTTGAGCCAGCTCATCATGTTCTGCGTGCCGCTCATCATCATCGGCTTTATCGCGCCGTCAATTACGCGGCTCGGGAAAAACGCGTCGCGCATGCTCGCCGTTGCCATCGTCATTGCGTATGCGTCAACGCTGATTGTCGCGCTGCTGGCGATGCTCGCGGGATTCGGCATCATTCCGCTTTTGAACATCGTCTCCCAGGTGGAAGGCCTCAAGGAGCTGCCGCCAGTGTTGTTCCAGCTCAACATTCCGCAGCTGATGCCCGTCATGAGCGCGCTCGTCGTCTCGATACTGCTCGGACTTGCCGCAACGTGGACAAATGCAAAAACCATAACAGTGGTGCTCGAAGAATTCCAAAAGATAGTCCTCGACATCGTAACAAAAATCGTCATTCCCATTTTGCCAGTGTTCATCGCGTTTACATTCTGCGGGCTTGCGTATGAAGGAACGATTACAAAACAGTTCCCCGTGTTCATCACAGTCATCCTTATCGTCATGGCGGGACACTACATCTGGCTGGCGGTGCTCTATGCGGTCGCAGGCGCCTATGCAAAGGAGAATCCGTTTAAGATTTTGAAAAATTACGGACCGGCATACATCACCGCTGTCGGCACAATGTCAAGCGCTGCAACGCTCGCCGTTGCACTGCGGTGCGCAGAGAAGTCGGAACCGCCGCTCCGCGACGACATGGTTGACTTCGGTATTCCGCTGTTTGCCAACATTCACCTGTGCGGCTCTGTTTTGACGGAAGTGTTCTTTGTGATGACTGTCTCTAAAGTGCTCTACGGCACGTTGCCCGAACTGCCAACGATGATTCTGTTCTGCGTGCTGCTCGGCATCTTTGCCATCGGCGCGCCAGGCGTTCCCGGCGGCACGGTCATGGCGTCGCTCGGCCTTATCACTGGCGTGCTCGGTTTTGATGAAGCAGGATGCGCCCTCATGCTCACGATTTTTGCGCTGCAGGACAGCTTCGGCACTGCGTGCAACGTCACCGGCGACGGCGCGCTCACGCTCATACTGACCGGCTACGCGAACAAGCACAACATTGAACGCCACAAGCTTGAAGCGGTGTTTTAAACATATGTTATGTAGATAAGCAAATGTGTAGGGCACCGTGCGAGCGCATCACGGGCGGTTACAACTGTGCATCACGCTGTGCTAGTGGCAGTGCGCATCACGGGCGGTAGTGATTGCATGCAATTAGTGCGCGGGCGCACGTCAGTCCTCCAGCATGAACGCTAGAGGATTTTCTCTATTTTTTGCTGTCGCAAAAAATAGGCGCATGTTCCGCAATTTCAAGCAAACTCGAAGGTAAAAACGCCGCGCTATTTTAGCGGCGTTTTTAAACGTCCTTAATTTTGAACAGTGAACGATTTTTCAAAATCGGAACTGTTCAAAACTGCGCGGGCGCAATGAAATGAGAACGCGTAAATAATAAGCGAGTTTGCGCGAGAAAACTCGAAGGTAAAAACGCCGCGCTATTTTAGCGGTGTTTTTAAACATGCTTCGCATTGCGTCGCTTTTATGCTATACTGAATGTATGCCTGGCAACAGTTTTGGAAGAATGTCATCTAATGCAGCCTGTATGCCGCACAAAACGTCGCACGGAAAAATCACGCGAAGAATCATCATCGCAGTTCTCGCGCTCACCGCTGCCGCTTTTGTCGGAACTGCTGCCGTGCGCTTGTACCGCTTTAAAAAAGCGCTTCCGCCACACGAGCTCACAGCAGAGCAGCAGCATATCCTTGAAAGTGCGCTTGACGCTTCTTATCCAAGCCGCAACGCAATTTTAAAACAGCTGCCCTATCCTGTTGTCCCTGCCCAGATTGAAATAGCCGCAGGTTCTGCAATCGTCATAGACGTTGCGAGCGGCAGCATCATCTATGAAAAAAAAGCGGACAGAAGCATTCCGCCCGCGTCGATGACAAAAATCGCTGTCATGTATGTGGTCATGCAGGAAATTGAGCGCGGCGCCATCTCGTACAGCGACATTGTGCCGTTGCCAAAAGAAAGCTGGGCGTGCAACATGATGCCGCACTCATCGCTCATGTTTTTGGGCAAAGGGCAGATTGTCACTGTGGAGGAATTATTAACCGGACTTGATGTGTGCTCTGGCAACGATGCAGCATACGCGCTCGCCTACTATGTGTGTGGCACTATGGAAAAATTCATTGAGCGCATGAATGACGAAATGGCGGCGCTCGGACTTACAAAAACTCATTTTGTGGAAGCATCAGGCTACAGCGAAAACAACACGACAACGCCACGCGAGATGGCGACGCTTGCGCGCGTGTACATCACGCGCTTTCCCGACACACTCGAAAAATTTCACTCGCGCCGCTCGTTCACGTATCCACAGGAGCACAACCTCGCGCCAGAAGACAGAGGAAAACCACGTGCACAAGATTTTTCAAACGGATTGCCCGAACACATCACTATGGGAATTACGCAACAAAACACAAACGTGCTGCTCGGCGTTCTTGATGGTTGCGACGGACTCAAGACAGGCTACATTGACGAAAGCGGCTACAACCTTGCGCTCACTGCAACGCGGCACGGAACACGCTTTCTCTCTGTAACTATGAACGGACCGGGACGCAACGCAAATGAGGGCAACCGCTACCGCGCGCAAGACGGCACGACGCTTATGGAATGGGCATTTGCAAGCTTTGCAGATTGCACGAGAGGCGAGGCGGTGCACCGCTATTTTATTCCCGTCACTGGAGGAATATCGCAATGGGTATACCTTGTGCCGCAAGAAGATTTTACCGCACTCACTGTACCGTTCATTGCGGGAAACAGCCCGCAGGAAGCAGCCTCTCGTGTGCGCGTCTTTGTGGATTTTCCGCGATTTATTGATGGTGGAACTGTTGTGGGAAGCACATACGGCAGCATTTCATATATGCTCGACGACATTACGCTTCAAACAATCTCGCTTGTTGCAGACCGCACCATTCAAAAGGCAAACGCATTTGTAAGCGCATCAGATTTTATCGCGCGCATCATTTTGGCACGAAAAAAATAATGCTGCTCTCAGTTGCTTATCGCTTCTGCATCAACAATGTCAAACCCGCTGTCAAGAATTGCACTCACAAGCAAATCGAGATTTTGATGCACGTAATCGGTGCGCGCGCTTTGCGCAAATCCCACAGTGACAGGCACAACACCGCCGCCGTTTTTTGCAAGCGACGCAAGATGCGCTTCAATGATGCGCGTTGCGCTCTCGACATGCGTTGCAGCTGTCTCTACGGCAGTCTCGCCTTTGCCACCGTTCACCGCGTCAACATACGCATAGCCTGCCTTTTCACCAAAACTGCGCGTCACATCTGTTGCGCGGTAATACGGCGCGTGCCACAAAAGCGAAAGTTCTTTTCCCGTACAGTGATAAAACTCATCTTCATTGCGTGCAAGTCCGCGCCGAATAAAACTTTCGTCAACAATAAATGCAGTGCCCGTCAAATCGAGCGTTGAAAAGAACAGCGACGCGCACGCGTTTCCAGAGGCGGCAATCTGCTTTGTTTCATTTGGATACCGCTTGATAAATTCACCGTTCAAAAAAAATGTGCCGCGTATATTGTATGCGTCGAGCGTTGCAAGAATTGCAGGAAGTCCGTCCGCGCTGTTGTACGCGTCGAATGCAAGCGCAACTTTTTTTCGCGCAGCTTCTTTTTTTACGCTTTCAGGAAACACTGGCTTTGTTACCGCTTTCCCTGCAAGCGTGCGCACATAGAGCGCGTTTTCAAATCGCGGATTAGGCGTTGTGCCCAAAAACACGCGGTACCGTCCATTTTGATGTGACGCGCCGTTTGCCGCTGACGACGCTTCCGCCCATACGGTGAGCGTTTTATCGAGCAGGAATGCTTTTCCGCCGCTGGACACAACTGCGGTAGTTCCACTCCACGCGCACGAATCAGCAGAAGACAAAAAGAGCGTTTCCACCGCGCCCGACGCTATATCCCACTTGCGCACGCTTTTGCTGCCGCCGACATAGAGCGTGTTGTTTCCGCTCCACACTGCGCTCACCATAGTTTCGCCGTTCAATTCGCCTATGCACTTCCACGCAGATACATTGTACACATACACGGTGCTGCCTGAAAAAAACGCAGCGTGCGTGCCGTCTGCACAGAGGATGGGGCGGCATGAATCTTCAACAGTGAGCACCGGTGTAAATGTATTTGTAATGCGGTACACAGCCGCCTGCGTTTTTCCGCCCGCATACGGAATGATGCGCATCCACACAAACGGCTCGCCGCCCGTGCTCCACAGCACAACTGCGTCAAGCAGCGAACCGTGCGCATTGACATATGGCCGCGAGAACACGACAGAAACATATTCCGAGCTGTTGTGCTTCAAGACATAGTACGAAAATACTTTTCCCGATTTTATTAAAAGCAGCGATGTACCCGTTTTATTTACGCTGAACATGTCGCGCTGCGCATCGAACAATTCTGGAAGCCGACCCTGTAGCGCGCCTTTTCCAATCACATCTGCATACAATCCTGTAGCGTACAATTCTTTTACATTGATTTTATATATGATGTCGCCGTCAATGTAGAACACATCGCTACCCGCCCAGCACACTGACGCTATTGTGCCCTGCCCGATTTCTCTATATGATTCGCTCGACTCAACGCCGCGCATAACAGCGTCAGGGCTGCAAAAGTACACCATGCCGTTTTTGCTGTACAAAACGAGCGAGCCGTCGGGCGACCACTTTACCGGAACAGCGTCATAGCTGAACGGCGCATGCATGTCGAGCGTCGCAGTTTTGCCAGTCGCAGCATTTTCTATGACAAGCGCTCCTTCTGCAAAACCTGTCTTCTGCACAAAGCAGTTCCATGTGCCGTCAGGACTTGTGCTGCACGGAAAGAGGCGCATTGAATTTTGTGGGATTGTGTCAGTGCGCTGCACGTATTCGAGCGTTTTTTTTGCAGGTACATACTGCGCAGTGCCGTAGCGGTTTCGTATGCGCAGCACGCGCCCACCTGAAAGCAGCTCCATGCGTTCTGGGTAGCATGTGACGACGCGCGGCGTTTCAACAGGCGCGCCGTTTGCCAATTTTGTATAAAACAGCGATTGATATGAAACTGTTCCCGGAAGATTTTGGCGCACCGTAAACAGCATTTCGTCGTTGCTGTTCAAATCTGCATTGTCAAACGAAATGCCTGCTGCAAGCGGAAATGCAGCGAACAAAAGTGCTATGGCAATGCGTGCAGTGCGCAACTGCATCATTTATGCATCTCCGCGCTCAAAACAATCGTGTCGAGTTCTGCAACAAGGTCGTCGAGCTGTTTTTCCATCTCGCTTATGTGCGCGTTACGCGAATCGTTTTGCAGCTGCTCAAGCTGATTGAACACAGCTTCAAGCGAGGCACTGTCATCTGACGCTACGCGCGAATAGCCGCACCATGGGCAGTAGATAAAATCATTTTCAATCGTGCGACCGCATCCGCGGCACACTGTCACTGACTTCATTTTTTTGCATTCCTCCATTTTCAGTATACCTCATATTGTATTTTTTTGAAAGCGACTTTTTGCGTGTTTTATCGCAATTATTTTAAGACAGTCGCAGGATTCACGAGCTTTCCGTTTTTATATACAGTAAAATGCAGATGGTCGCCTGTCGAGTAGCCTGTTGAGCCGACAAGTCCGATTACTGTTGCCTGCGTGACGTTCTCGCCTTTTTTCACCTGTATTTTGTCCATATGTCCGTACAGTGTTTGGTAACCGTTCGCATGGCTTAGAATGACGTAGTTGCCGAATATATTCGACCAGCCTGCAAAAATCACTTTGCCCGCCATTGACGCGTGAATAGGCGTTCCTTTTGCACAGGCAAAGTCTATGCCTGTGTGATACGAGCGGACGCCGG
Organism: Treponema sp.; assembly: GCA_017940005.1. Classification (GTDB taxonomy): domain Bacteria; phylum Spirochaetota; class Spirochaetia; order Treponematales; family Treponemataceae; genus Treponema_D. Next base: position 231,213 of record JAGAZO010000008.1, on the reverse strand, counting down.
TAAACGGGTCAGGTCGCCAGCCGAACGGAGACGATACATGATGCTTTGCAGTGATTGGATTCTTAAACAAATCGCCGAGCACTTCGTGCAACGCATCTGAATTCATCTTTGCACCGGGAATAAAAAGCTGCTGCCCTACTGTGAGCACATTTGTTCCCAAGTCGTTCACGTCAAGCAAATCTTCGAGCGGTATATTGAACTTCACAGAAATCCCGTTGAGCGAATTGCCGGGCGCTACTGTGTACAGCATGCCGTCTATTGAAGGAATGCGCAGCTTTTGTCCCACGTACAGCGAGCGCGCATTTTTAATATTATTAATTGCAATGATTGTGGAAAGATTTGTCAATTCAAATTTGCGCGTGATTCCGCCGAGCGTGTCGCCCGCTTGCACTGTATACGTTTGATACGTCACCGGCTTTTTTAGAAGCGCCGCCATTTCCCCAGCAGATTTTTCGCTTCCGAGCAAATCGCCGCTCTCATTGTAATACAGCGCATTGCCGCTTGCAAACGATGCCATCATGTTGTCGAGCGCTTCAAGCTCTGACGTGCCGCTGAGTGCAAGCGGTCCCGTGTGGTTTGCCGCATATGAAACGGCTGCCGCTATTCCCGCAAGCGCAAAGAGCGCAGCAATGATGGCGCACGCTGTCTTCCACCGTGCAACAGTTTTGTCAACTGCGTGGGCAATGCCTACAAGAAACGCGTGGAGCGTAATGCGCGAGCGGACAGGCGCTGCTGAAAACGCATAGCGAGAAGTGCTCGTTGTATATGAAAGAATATTTTTTTTCTCACGGCGGCGCAGCGTCAAAGGCATTTTAAATGAACGATTGCCGCCTTTAACACCAACATAGCTGATAATTTCCATATGAATTCTATCGACATAAAACAGCTGTCATATTAGAATAAAGGCATGGGAAAATCTGCAATAAAAATGAGGAGCGCGCTCATCCCCATTGTTATAGGCATATGCGCGGGCATACTCATCAAATTGTTCGCGCTCGACATTTTGCATGTAGCGGGCAGTTCTATGAAGCCTGCAATCAATGACGGCGACATTGTGCTCGTGAACAAGCTTGCATACGGCATAGTCAAGCCGGGCAGCCGTGAATTCTACGTGCAATGGGCAGAACCAAAAAACGATGATGTTGTCATCTATCTGCACGATAATAAAATAGTGATAAAGCGGTGCGCGGCAACAAGCGGCACCCCTCTGGAATATTCATCGAATTCAGGATATAGTTTGCATGTGGGAGAAAAAAAAATCGTTTTAACAAAAGACCAGTATGACGCAATGCACACGTCTCCGCGCGTTCCAGAAGGGTATATCCTCGCGCTCGGCGACAACTACGATGAATCGATTGACTCAAGAAGCTACGGCTTTGTTTCGGTGAAAAATATCGTCGGAAGGATTATCAACAGATGAACGATTTTTTCAAACGCAAACGAGTTACCGTCATCGCAATCACAGCAAGTGCATGCCTTGTCTATATTGCCGCACGCTATGCGCAGCTTGCACAAACGCCTGTTGCACAAATCACTGCGCGTGCTCCAGTTTTAGAGCGCGGCTCAATCGTAGACCGTTCGGGAAAACCGCTTGCAGTGCAAACAAATTTTTTTCACATGGGCGTAACGCCGCGTCTTATCAAAGATGCCGCGTCATTTGCAAAAGATATTGCGCCCGCGCTCAACATGACAGAATCAGAAATTATTAAGTTGTTGAGCGATGAAAGCGAAAGCAGCTTCACCTATATCAAAAAGAAAATAAACCAGACAGTGTACGACGAGCTTAAACAGATTACTGATGCAAAAGGCTATGCTGCCGTGCGCTATGATAAAATACCCGGACGCGTGTATCCTGAAAATGCGCTCGCAGCTCAGCTCATCGGCTACATGGGCGACGACGGGAACGGGCTTTCAGGCACAGAGTACGCGATGCAGTCTGTGCTCGCCCCTGCTACAAGCGAAGGTGCAACGGCACGGCACGGGCGCAACGTGTATTTAACAATCGATGCAAACTTGCAGTACAAGCTTGAGCAAATCGCATCGAGCGCAATGGAAAACACGCAAGCTGAAAGCATGATGCTCGTCGCTGTAGAGGCAAAGACAGGCGAAGTGATTTCATACATCAGCCTTCCGTCTGTTGACCTAAATGAATACGGCAGCGCAACTGTCGCGCAAATGATAGATAGACCTGCAATGACAGCGTATGAGCCAGGCTCTGTGTTTAAAATATTCACCGTTGCCATGCTGTACGACGCGGGGCTTATACATGCAGACGACAGTTTTTTTTGCGACGGCAGGTACGAAACAAAAACGCATGGCGGCGAGACTATTCGCATCAACTGTCTCGGTAGACACGGCTGGCTTACGCCGCGCGACGCGCTCCGCCTTTCGTGCAATGATGTGCTCGGTCAAATAAGCGACAGAATGGACGAAGACGATTTTGCCGCAAAAATTCGCTCGCTCGGTTTTGGTTCAAAAACGGGCATAGAGCTTCCGGGCGAAACAGCAGGTTCTGTCAAAGACCCAAATTCGCGCCTCTGGTCTGCGCGCTCAAAACCAACAATCGCAATTGGGCAGGAGATAAGCGTGTCTGCGCTCCAGATGGTTTACGCTGCAACAGCGCTTGCAAATGGCGGCATTCCTGTGCGATTGACAACGATAAAGCGCATTACAAATAAAGACGGCTCCACGCACTATGAGCACGAAGCGCACTATGGAGAGCGCATGCTGCGTGAAGCGACGGCAAACTACTTGCTCAGCTGCATGGAAACAACAGCGACAACAGGCACTGGCTCGCGCGCTTCGCTTGGCGACATTTCGATAGGCGTCAAGACGGGAACAGCGCAGATGGCATCCGAGCGCGGCGGCTACAGCGACACAGATTTTTTGTCAAACTGCATTGCGGTTTTTCCCGTAGAAGATCCAGAGATAATCCTGTACATTGTCATTGAAAAAGCAAAAGGCGAAACATACGCGGGGCGCATTGTCGCTCCAGTGATTGCAGAAGCTGCGGACGTCATCATCAATCACTTGGGCATGAGCAGAGGCGGCGCAGACTCGCTGCTGCATTCAGGGCGCATCACCATTCCTGCAGGCACGCCGCTCACTATCGGCAGCACACTGCCCGACTTTACCGGCATGTCAAAGCGCGATTTATTGCCGCTGCTTGAAAACACGCGCTTTCAAGTAAAGATGAACGGCAACGGATGGGTGACAAGCCAAACGCCGAGCGCAGGAACGCCTGTTACGGAGAACATGGTCATTGAGCTCAATCTGGAATAACAATATAGCTGCATTTAAAACGCGTTTCCCGCAGCTTGCAACTATGTTTGCAGACGACATCAGCAAAATCGATGCGTGCATAACAATAGAAACAGACGAAGCCATTGCAGCTCATGCAGAAAGCGAACACAACGATACGGAAAGCAGGAACAACGATGCCACAGACGCGGAACGCAAAAACACTGCAGCACCATTCTGGAAATTATGCAGCGCAAAAGACGGCAGCATGAGCGCATCTGAAAACGGCGCGCTGCTCCACTCCTCGTACAATCCTGCGCGGGAAGCAGAAGCAGTAGTTGCCCACTCCGATTTTCAAGGATGCACTGCCGCTGTTTTTTACAGTTTTGGCTTGGGATATACGCCCGTTGTATACGCAAAGCATTTTCCAAATCGCACGCTGCTGCTCGTTGAACCTGACGCGCTCCATTTTTTTGCCGCGCTCACTGTGCTCGACTGGACTCCCGTATTCTCATGTAGTGAATGCATCATTGCGCTCAACTGCGACGCGCACACAGTCATCTCGCTCATTGAAAAAGCGGGCGGCGTTTCTTCGTGCGCGTTTTTTTCCGTGCTTGCGCAGACTGCCCACGCGCAGCAGTATTTTGACGCACTGAAATCACTTGTGGAGCGCAACAAGCGCAAAGACGACATAAACACCGCAACGCTCGAACGATTTTCAAAATTATGGTTGCGCAACAGCTGCATAAATCTTGACGCATATGCAAAGTACGACGGCGTGCGCATATACGAAAACAATGCGCCACTGCCGTTCACGATTGTTGCAGCAGGTCCGTCGCTTGAAACAATGCTGCCATATCTTGCACAGATACAAAAACGCAGCGTGCTTGTGTGCGTGGACACTGCGATCAGAGCATGCGTGCGTGCGCATGTGGAACCTGATTTTATCATCATAGGAGACCCGCAATACTACGCATACCGCCACATTGCAGGATTGCGCGCCCCCTCAAGCGTGCTCATTGCAGAACCTGCAGTGTATCCTGCAGTGTTTCGCTTTCAGTGCAGGAAGCTTGTGCTCACGTCGTCGCTCTTTCCGCTCGGCAATTGGTTTGAAAAACGGCTCGGACAAAAAGGCAGCTTGGGCGCAGGTGGCTCTGTTGCGTCAAACGCGTGGAACTTTGCGTATCTTGCAGGAAGCAGAGAAATATACTGCTGCGGACTTGACTTATCGTTTCCTCAAAAACAGACGCACATAAAAGGAAGCAGCGCAGAAGAATCGTTTGCGATTTTGTCGCGCCGCACACACCCTATAGAAACGCAGCAAGCGGCGTATTTATTTTCTGCAGGAAGCGAGCGCGGCACCAACTACAATGGAAACAGCGTGCTCACTGACTCGCGCATGAACATGTTTGCATGGTGGTTTGAAAGCAGGCTCGCCGCATGCTCCGACGCAAAAACATACACGCTGTGTCCCGAAGGACTTGCGATTCCCGGCATACAGATAGCGTCGCTCGACACGCTTCTTGCAAAGCCATGCATCGATGAGCAAAAAAAATCATTTTTAGAAAAGAGCGAGGCGCGCAGCGCATTGCCGTCGTACAAAGATTTTGCTGCCGCGTGCAATGAATTCAGCTCATGCCTCGACGCGCTTGGTGCAACAGCGGAAAAAGGAACGCGCACGTGCGAAAAAGCGCTTTCAGGAAACATTGCGCCACAAAAAGCGCTCGACGAGCTTAGCGCAATAGACAGTGCAATACTTGAAAGCAGCGTAAAAGACGCGGCAGCGCTCGTATTTCCAACAGAACGGCAGCTTGAAAAGCGCGCGCAATCTGCCCCGCACTACAGCGATGCATTTCGAGCAACAATCGCGCGCTCACTTTTGATTTACACAGAATTGCTTCGCGCGATAGGCGAATACAAAAAGTATTTTAACACTGTGTTGTAAGAATTTCTGTCGTAATCTACCGAATATAGTTTTCTGTTTCCATTATTTTCAAAATAAACTTTTTGTCTTTCGTCAAAATCAATATTTGCATTTTCTCCGTTTTCATTTCGAGTTTTTAAAACATTTAATAAACTCCTCATAAAAATTGTTAAAGTGGTAAGCCTGTGTTGTCTGTCAATGATTTCGTATTTTTTTTCTTACTATATCTTTTAATCAAGCGCTCCAGTGCGGGTGTCTGTATAATTATGCAGTTAAACCGCAACCAGCTTGACAAGTTTGTCGGATTTGAGCGACTTGTTATGCTTTCTTATACTTCTCAATTTCCTTTGTTAACAAACTTATCATTTCTTCTTTATGTTTATTAACAAGTTCTTCATTCCAAATATTACCGTTTTCTTGCATAAGTTGTAATTTTGGACTTTGTTTGATTGTATCAGGATAACGTGCAACTTTTAATTGTGGAGCTAAATTTGAGAATTTTGAATTTGAAGAAACTGTAATCAAAGCAAGATTTCCAAAACTATTTAGTGGTTTTTCATTCCATTTCTCTTTTTCAAAAAGAAGAGATGCACTCTCGGTACTCCATCTATATGGTCTTTGGTAATTTGGTATTGATAGATTAAGTTTTAACGCCTCTTTTAAAGATATTATCTTTAAGTTTTCATGTTCCATTTTTCAACTCTCTATAACTTACCACGTCAGTGGCGTGTGAGCCTAACTACGCACTTAAACGGTTTTGCAGCTTGACCGCAAAATCCGCTTTGAAGCGAATGTTATGTGATTATTCAATTAACAGTTTTATATTATCTACAACAGAATTGATTTCTTCATCTGTTGCTTTTTCTATAAAAGTACAATTTCTTTGGTTATAATCTAAATTTTTTACCTGGTCACTTAAAATACACCCATTTATTGAATGCTTGTCCAATACAATTTCAAAAGGATATCCTTTAATATGACTTGTAATAGGGCAGAACAAAGCAAGCCCTATTTTTTGATTATATTTTTTCTGGGAAACGCAAATTGCTGGACGGCGACCTTTTTGCTCATATCCAGCTTGTGGATCAAAATTAAGCCAAACCAAATCGCCTTTTTCTGGAACATAAGTTGAGTTTACCATTCTTCATTACCTACCGAACTTCCTGTTGACATTTCTGAATGTATGTTTTCTGGAGTAACCATCTCAAGCATATCATCAAGAGTTTTTTTATGAGGAAGAATGATTATTTTCCCTTTTTCAGCGATTATTTCTATTTTGCTACCGTTCTTTACATTGTTGTCTTTTGCCCAAAGAGCCGGGATCCTAAAACCGAGACTGTTACCCCATTTCTGTACTACTGCCTGCATAATTTACCTCCATCTCAAATAGTATATACATTGTATATTCTTTCTGTCAAGTAAAAATAATTATTTTTTATGATACCTGTAAGTTTGATTCGCTAGTATAAACCTATATGTATTTTCCTGGCCAAATCAAAAAAATTATTTCTACAATTATGCATATTTATAATAAGAATACTTTTTAAGGCTGTTTTACTTTTTCTGTCAAAACAAATACTTAGAATTCCAAATATTAAATTTATTGGATTAAAAAATACAAAAAAATAGTAACCAATTCCATATTCATCATCTTGAAAAGATCCCATTTGATATATGGATTCATTAACACTTAAAAAATTTTCACAAAGTTTTTTAAGCTTTTCTTTCATTCTTATAAACGGCAACAATTGTTTCTGGAGAATATAATATAGCAACCTCATGTGGAGTTAATAATAAAGTATTCACATCTTCGCGCATATATTCGCGAATTAAATCTAACCGAGCAAAATCGTTTGTAGTACCTTTTTGATCTATATTTTTGAACAAATCCTCCCAAAAAAGATTTTATCCTTATTAAGAGGAATATCTTCAAGATAGTAATAGTCTTTTCTTACTAAATAAGCGTCTCTAGAATTTGTTCCATGTTCAGAATATGTTAATCCTGAATTATATGTTTTCACTTCACAACGCAAATTTGTTTTTTTTGTTACAATAATAAAATCTGGAATAGTTTCTTTTAAATTATCCTGTGTTTTTACTTCAATAATATCTGATAATTGTAAATTAAAAGGTTTTAGAAGGAAATTAAATAATATTTCTTTCTTCCATAGCGGTTCATTATAAAAGAAACTAGTTATTGCTTGGGGGGCAACGTTTTCATATATATTCAATTAAAATAAACCTCCTTTCCGTTGTTAAATTAACCACGCCAGTGGCGTGTGAGCATAACTATGTAGCTAAGCCGCAACGCGGCTTAGCTACATAGTTATGTGATTAATTCCTTTTCTTTCATTTGTTGTTCTACATCAGCAAGAGATATTCCTTTTTTATGAACAAAAGCTTTTGACTGAACAAATTTTATTATTTTTCTTTTCTTGAATCATCAACAAAAGTTCGATTTACCAAATTAGTGTCTTCTAATGGAGAATCCTTGTTCCAATATTTCATTTCTCCAATCTCCAATTCTAAAAACTCTGAATGCTTTCTTTCCAAATATTTCTGCATATCAATTTATTTTGATAAAATATGCAAAATCTACCATTTGAGCATGTAAGTCTTCATTCCAATCCAAACATGTATATTCATGAGGAGCTGTAACATAAGTTTTTGCATATTGCCACTTTACTTGTTTTACATAAGATTCAGCTTCTTCAAATATTATAATCACCTTTAGCGGCGTAAAGCCACATACCTTTTAATTCATTTTTTCAGCAAGCTTGACTTGCTGAAAAAAAATTCCTTATTTAAAACTAAAACTACTGTACTTTTGAATTAACATTCTCTTCCTTTCCTCTATAAAGTCCAAAAAGAGATCAAAATCATAGTTTTCCATATATGGTATTGAATGGCGTTTCTTAAAATTATCATCACGAGTTTTTATCCATTCTTCAAATGGAGTAGCATTTTTTACTTTATTCTCATTTTCTTCAAGAAGCTCAAGATTTGAAATAGTATTGTAATTACTAAGATATTCTTGAACCTTTTCCTCTGAATAACCTCTTTTTAAAGTTTTGGTCGAGTAAATTCACTTTGAGGGAAAATATGATCTTCCGCATATTTTTTGTCTAACCAGTCTCTATCAGGATAGAGTAATGTGAGCAATAGATAGCTATACTTTGTTCCATACGTACAAAGCAAGAAATTATTTATTTCTGCTTCATTAAAGGTCGGACTAACTGAAAGTTTTTCGTTCAACTTTGAATATGGAAAGTCTTTGTTTCTGTACTGTTCCAAGATTTCTTGACGCTGTTTCAAGGTTGTATCAGAAGAACTTCCGAAAACATTTCTTATAGTGTTTAATATGAACCATTTTTGAATGTCGTCTTTAATTTTCATTAAATCCTGATTTGATGAATTAACGAAATTTGTAACATTCTTATTTTTGATATAATAAGAAATAGGCAGAACGGCATTTTTTGAAACAATATTTTTGTCATTAAAGCCAAAACTGCTTAATAAAGAAATTGTTTGGCTTAAACTGTATTTAATATTTTCCCAATTGTCTTCGATTTTTTCGAGATTTTCGCGAGTAAACGAACTTACTTTGTACTTGATTGGCAGACCATCTGTAAAATACATTGCACCTTTCATAACACAATCTTTTCCGAACCTGTATCCAAGTCCAATCTTATTTAATGAGTCTGTGAAGTTATAAATTTCCTCACGTGCATTTAATTTTTTCCATTTTGCAGTAGCTGTTGAAAGAAGAATGTCACTGTATTCAAGTTTTACGCCACCAGTATTTGTTCTTACGAAAATTTCAACAACTTTGTCATAATCATCTGTTTTTTCGTCATAGTAATTTATGCACGGAACAATATGAACCATATAATGCAAATCAGAAAGATTATCTTCAATGATATCTTGCTGTTCTTCTGTATAATCTGCAATTCTGTCTAAAAATGCTTTTATTGCTTCTTTTGGTTTTGAATAATTTAATATATCACCAATTCTATATCAACAATGGTCAGAACTTGAGAACTCATTTTCCTCGATAAATTTAAAACCATACTGCGATTCATCAGGATTTATTTCATTTGATGGTTTCTTTAGAAGGTCTATAGCTAAGACTTCTTTTCTTGTGCGATAATAAAAATATGAATAAGAACCTTTCAATCCGATATACAAAGATGTCATTCTTTGTTGCCCATCCAAGACTAGATATAAATCTTTATTAAGTCCAGCAAAATTTGCTTCTTTGTTATGAGGGGATTTTTTATCAAAATCGCGAATAAATTCATAAGCAGTCCATTTATTTTTATCTTCTTCTCTGATTTTCCAAAATAAAAAAGAACTTATGGGATAGCCACACATTAACGAGTCAAATAATTTACAAATCTCGTATGTTCCCCAAACATATTCTCGCTGAATTGCAGGTAGAAATGTATTGTTGTTCACAAAATTTCTTATAATGTCGCTTACTGTCGTATTAATATAATCTCCAGTTGTCATTTTTTATTATATCCTCCCAAAGCGCCCCAGTGCGTGCGTCCACCTAACTACGCAATTAAACGGTGCGAGTTTGAACAGCAACATTCCTCAAAGTACATGTTATACGCTTATTCATAGTGAGTCCACATTCTTAAAACACGGACAATTTTTTCTTCTTCAAAAACTTCATAAACAAGTCGGTGTTGGATATTTATTCTCCTTGAATATTTCCCCGATAAATCACCAAGTAATTTTTCATAAGGAGGAGGATTTTGAAAAGGATCTTTTCTTAACACATCAAGCAATTCAATTACTGATTTTTTCAAATTTGATTGCTCAATTTTTTTACTGTCCTTTACAGCGTGTTTTGAATATTTTATAGTCCACATTACCAGCCAATATCCTCAACGCTCTCATCTAAAGGTTCCTTACTTGCTTCAAGAATAGATTCTCTCATTCCCGTAATTGAACATAAATACAATGTTTCCTGTATAGAGTTCCAGTCATCCTCAGAAATTAAAACAGCATTGTTTCTTTTTCCTGAAATAACAATCGGCTCATGAAAAGTTTTTGTCTGATCTATAAGACTGTACAAATTGTTTCTTGCTTTTGTTGCTGTCATAACTTCCATATAAATACTCCATATAATAAAAACGTACGGTGTATCGCACACTTTATCAAGTAATGTAAAATACAATCGCTTCTTCGCCCAAGTCCTAAAGTTTAATTTCATTTTTTCAGCAAGCTCGACTTGCTAAAAAAATATTCTTTATTATTTTAATATAAAATAAACTATATTTCTTGTTCGACTTGCAATGAATCCATGTTCAATGGTTGTCATCCATGCAGATTCCTTTGTTGATTCATAATCTCCGAATCCTCTTCCCAAAAACCAGTCTTTAATTTGACTTTTTGTCCATGAATGCCTTCCTTCACTTGTCAAAGAAGAAGAAATTTGATTCCATTGACTTGATGTAAATTCTAAACGAATATACATACCATCATCTAAAGATCTTCCAAAAGTCGATTGAAATTCAGAATAGGTTTCTAAGTCTGTCCATACTGTATATACCTCCTCGCTGCCGACATTGTTTTGACAAGAACTAAACGCTAATATAACCGATACAATTAACACCAATCTCAAAATTTTCTTTTTCATTTTTTCCTTCCTAGCGCCCCAGTGCGGGCATCCGTATAACATTAGGCTTAAACCGTAAAAACGATTTTGCGCTACCAGCACAAAATTGGCGCAAAAGTTGCGGTGCTGCAAAGGCATGAAAAGCACCTTTTGTGACAAAGTTTTTATCGGTTTTGAAAACCTTGTTATGTATTTTTTATCTTCACCTTACCAGTTGATTTTAATAACTGAACCATATTTATTAAAATACAAATACCACACAAAAACAACGATAAATACATATTTGTAAGTAATTCTTTTTTTACTTCAGGTTCCTTTACTGATTCAAATGAAAATTTTATAACTTCAAATATTTGATAACCATTTACTTCTGGCAGCTTTAAAACTTCTTTTACAATAACGGCAATATAACTTAGATATACTCCGACAACTGTATATACCAAACTTATTAGAGAAATTATAAGAACACCTATTTTATTCATTTTACCTTTTGCCCAAATATAGCCTTTTTGCGTAAGATAAAAATATATTAAACCTGACGCCCCTGCGATTCTACCTAATAAAAATAAAATGAAGGTTACTAATATTCCATGAATAGAAAAAACTGCTGCCGCAATTGAACCTTGAAAGTAATTATTTGGCTGAAGCTTAAAATCTTCATACTCATTTTCTATCACATTCTCTAATCTTTTTGCACAAGAATGACACATTGGTAGCGGGATGCCATCAATATCAAATATATCAAGCCCATCAGTCTCTGTACAATTGTCTCCACTACATTTTGATTTTTCTTGTGGATATTTTTGTTTAATATAACTAGTTATGTCTTCGATTACTTCTTTTATTTTTGAAATCTTGAAAGGTAAAAGATATTCCGTAAATACAACATAAACATCAAAAGACTGATTGTCAAAAAAATCTATACTTTTTGCATATCCTTTCTTTTTCCAAGATAAAATTTTCTTTTTATCATCTTCATTTAATCTAATTGGAAATCTGAAGCTTACATTTTTCTGATTCGCTCCATCTGCAAACATAACATATGTATTATTTATAAATCCATAAAAATATGTTCCGTTATTTTTAAAACCCAATTCTTTTCCCAATTTTTTTAAGCCTGGAAAAATCATTTTTTCTCCTTCCTAGCGCCCCAGTGCGGGCATCAACCTAACATATCTTCGCCGTATCCGTCGTAAATCTTTATCCTATCAAAATCTGTCAGTATAAAAACATTACAGCTTAACTTAACTCAAGATAATATCACATTTAGATATAATTATCAAATATTTTATGCTGATTCACTTAAAAGCTTGCTACATTTAAAATTCGTCTTCTTAAACGAAAATTCATATTACAATAGGTTGGAAAGTATTTTCAAGTTGATTCATAAAGCTACAGATGAAAAACTTCTAACAAGCACTATGTGGCATTCAGAACTTTTTTATTCTATGTTTGAAGAAACAAGGACAAGAAAAGCTGCGTTGCAAAAGGAACTCATAGAACCTTTAAAAGAATATTTAGGATTCAGACATGTGTTCCGTCATTCCTATGGCTACGAATTAGATTGGGAAAGATTGAAACCTTTTTTTTCTAGAATGTCTGACATTTGGAAAAAAATAAAATCTAATCTGAAAAATTACTTGAAAAAAAACAGAGACTAATCGACAATTTCACTAGTTTTTCAAAACTCCATAAGCAACAAAGTAGAGAAGTAGAAAAAAATCACAATCTATCAAACGGACTTACAACTCCACTTGCCCCACGACAAGGAAATACGCAACAGACGCAATAGTCACCAGCCATAAAAAACGCCCGTCTGCGACAGGCAGCATGAACAGTACTTTATTTATGCTGATACAATCCATGTGCTTTTATGATTCTTCGTTTATATAATCCTTATACTCTTTCCAACCTGAAGCTTCTTTGAAAGCATCTCCTTTGCCGCTCGGAACGACGAGTGAAAATCCGCTTTCCCTCTCAAAGAATGAATCGTTCGTTTTGACCTTTACTGCTATGCGTGATGGGTCTGGCTGCTTTACGTGCACTTTCAAACGGGCACTGCCTGCCACCACTCGTTCACCGATGTCTGCAACAGAAGACGGCAATACAACTTTACGCAACTGTGCCATTCCCAACAAGCACCCTTCTTTCAAATGCGTCACACGGTCGGGAAGCTCTACTTCAGTCAAGCGAGGATTATCTGAAAAGCAATACGACTGCACGCCGTTGTCATCCAGACTCGCTTTCCAATCATCCTGTACAGAAACATGCGATGCCTTGACCGCTGTCAGTTTTTCATTTTTATAAAATGCCCTCGCTCCAAGCACCTGCACATTTGCGGGCAATGTTACCGTTGCAAGAGCCGTCTCACGAAACGCTTCATTCCCGATTGTGTGTATTGAATCGGGAAGCTGTATCGCTGCAAGCGACGCACACTCGTCAAATGCCTGCGTGCCGATAGACTCCAATTTTTCAGGAAGCGTCACTTCTGTGAGCGCTTTACATTGCTGGCAAAATGATTCGGGGATAGCCACAAGCGCAGAGTCCGCCTCAAATGTGATTTTTTCTACAGCGGAGCAAAAAAACGCCCAGCCTCCTATTTTAGTGACCGACTTCGGAATAGTGATGACGGACAGCTTTGTGTGAGCAAATGCATCTTCACCAATTTCTTCAAGACTTGGCGGAAGCACGATACGCTTTGCTGTCGTATTGCCCCAAAAAGCTTTTTCACCGATAACGTTCACCATATCGGGAACGATGACCGTCTCGTCTGTTCCGTTGTATTTTTTGAGCGTATTTCCTTCAATGACAAAACCTGATGCGCCAATAGAAATACCGTTATTCCCACGCTGTGTTTTTCCCGTATCGTCAGATGGCGTGGTTACCGTTTGCGATGCGGCAGGGCATCCAGTAAAATAAGCTGTAAACAACACTGCAATAAAAAGCAATGAGACAAAAAACATGTTTTTCATAGTTTATTCACTTGGTAATGTATGACCAATTTAGTTATCAATATATAATATTTTGTTATTTTTAGCAAGGAGATAACCTGCTATGTATATTACGCCGTGTGATATATGTCGCGCAACGTATTGTAAAGCGGCAAAAGCCGCCCGTAGATTTTTTTGTACACGTTGTTGTAGAGGTCGCTGTATATCTTAACAAACTCTTGACGAGGCTCGAACACGTTTTCAACGCGCACCATTTTGCTCACGGCAGCCTTGTAGTCGCTGAACACGCCCATGCCGACAAACGCAGTGAGCGCGCAACCTATGCCCGTCGCCTCAAACTCGTGTGTGCGAATGACAGGAAGCGCAAACATGTCTGCGGTGATTTGGCAAATCTCGTCACTCTGCGAACCACCTCCGCCGAGCGTCACAGACGTAAACTTTTTGCCCGTGCGCTTTTCAATCGTCTTCATGCCGTCGATGAGCGCAAAGTTTATTCCCTCCACTATTGCGCGGTATAAATGCAATCTCGTGTGCACGTCTGAAAACCCAATCATTGCACCGCGCGCCGTGGGCATGGTGACGTTCGGCGTAAAGTACGGCTGGAACAAAAGCCCGTCGCACCCTGCGGGAATAGATTTGAGCTCGTCGTCCAAAAGCTGCTCGGGGCGCACGCCGCGCTTTTCCGCCTCGACAACTTCTTTTGCAGCAAATTCTTTTTTGAACCACGAGATGAGCCAGTAGCCGCGGTAAATCTGTATTTCGGGATTCCAGCAGTTTGGCACGCATGCGGCATACGCGGGAATGAACCGCTCAGGCTCCACGTACTTGGGAGACATGTACGTTATCGTTGCAGTTGTGCCAAGCCCGATTGCAGCTTTATCTTCTTCAATGCAGCCGAGACCGAGCACTTCGCACGCTTTGTCGCTGCCAGTCGCATATACGGGCAAGCCTTTTTCAAGGCCGCTGTCTGCCGCCATTTTCTCCGTGATATATCCTGCGATGCAGCCGCTTTTCACAACGCTGCACATCTTTTCTCGTTCAAGCGGAAACACGGAAAACGTGAGCGCGCTCGGCTTGTCCCACGCGCGTTTTTTGTTGTTGAACGGAATGTGTCCGATAAGAGCAGCATCGGCATCTGCGAAAACACCGGTCATCTTAAAGATGAGGTAACCGCTCAAAAGCAAAAACTTGTGCGTCTTTACCCATACATCAGGCTCTTCCTCGCGTATCCAGTTTGAATGCGATTTTGCGTACTGCACGTTTACCGTGCTCTCCATGCCAATCGCTTTGAGGGCTGCTTTGAGCGGCGGCGAAAATTGCGGCTTGCCTTTTGCCATGCGCTTGTCGAGCCACACGATTGCAGGACGCAGTGGCGTTCCATTTTTGTCCACGCAAATGACAGTATCGCGGATTGTCGTAAACGAAACAGCCTCAATTTTTTTCCACGCGTCAGGAAACTGCGCTTTGCATGCCTGGGCCGCCTCGCACATGCAGTCATAATAAAAGTCGGCGTCTTGTTCCGCCCAATCGACAGCATCAGACCAGTACGGCTTGTCGTATGCCTTTTTGCATTTGCCGAGCGTTTCACCGTTGCTGTTCACAAGCATTGCGCGCGCGCTCTGCGTTCCCACATCAAAAACGAGCACTACGTGTTCATCCTGCATGCTGCCCTCCTACTGTATGTCGCTCCGTAAAAACCGCTTGTCTTTTTCTTTCAAGTCCAAACCGAGCGTGCCGCCCGGATTCATCACATACGTTTTGTCAAAATAATTTTTGAGCGCTTTGAACACGCCATACTCATTGCGCCCCAGCTGTCCTTCGAGCCACGGCGCAAACATCTTTCCAATGCCGTGGTGATGGCTCATAGACGCGCCTGATTTTTGAATGGCGTCCATAATCGTGGCGTGATAGCGTTTGAATTCCTTTGGGCTGTCCATGCGCGTGATGAAGATAAAATACAAATTTGCGCCCTGCGGATAGCAGTGCGACATGTGCGTCGTCACAATCGTGTTGGGAAGCGCATGGCACACATTGCGCACTTCTTCGTGCACGCGCTCCATGTTCGACCAGTTTACCGTACATTCAAGCGTGTCTGTCATAATGCCAAAGTCAAGCAGCGTGTCGCGAAGATACGGATCAGTGAATCTGCCTTTTTCCCAGCTCTTTGTCACAAACGACGTAAGGCTCATGCCTCTGTGCTGACGCGCAATCTTCTTAATATTTTTTGCAACGTTTTTTGAAAATCCTTTTTCGCCATCAGTAAATCCGAGAAAGAGACAGCGTTCCATATCTTTGTAGCCTGCAATATTTAATAATTGCCAAAGCGGTGTTTCATCAACATTGTACAGCCGCAGCATGAGATTTGTCTCTTCAGGGTCAGAAAGGCGGAACACAGATGAATAGCCTGCCTCGCACTGCATCATCTCTCGTGCAGCGTCGCGCGCCGTTTTCCAGTCCTTGAAGATATATGAAAAACGCTTGCGATTTTCAGGCATGTAGCGAAACACTTTGAGCGTCACTTCAGTGAGCACGCCAAACGTTCCTTCGCTTCCCATCATGATTTGATTTAAGTTAGGCCCTGTCGCTTCGCGCGGATAGCAGCTCGTCTGAATCGTGCCGATTGGCGTGGCGTATTTTTGCGAAAGCACAATGTCTGAAATGCAGCCGTAGTACGTGCTGTTCTGTCCTGCTCCGCGCGTCACAACCCAGCCGCCGACGCTCGAATACTCAAATGACTGCGGAAAGTGGCCGCACGTGTACGCGCGTTTTGCGCCAAACTGCTTCTCGGCATTGTTGAGCGCGCTTTCCAAATCGGGACCGCTCATGCCAGCCTGTACTGTAATCGTCTGGTCTGTCTCATTGAAATTAATAATTTTGTTGAAACGTCTGCGCATGTCGAGCGAAATGCCGCCTTTCACCGGCTCAACGCCGCGCGTAACGCTCGAACCGCCACCATACACATACAGCGGGATTTTATGCTTTACCGCATACGCTACGATTTTTTCCACATGCTCGCTCGTATCAGGATAGACGACAACATCGGGAAGCGAATCAAACTCGTGGCGTCGAAGCCGTAGCTCATCGTAGCCTGTCTTGCCGTATGCAACTGCAAGGCGGTCATAGTCGCTCGTAGACACAGCACCGCTTCCTACAATACGCTTCAACGCGGCAATATGTTTTTTATCAATCTTTGGCTGCTTGGCAAGCTCCACTTTTTCCATGCCTATTGAGCCGTCGTACTGCTCAAAGTCGCTGTCTGTCATCGCAAATTTTTCTTTCATCAATTTGTACAGTCGCTCTTTAGGATACTTCACATAGTCGGGGTCGCCCCAGCGGAAAATCGAGCGATAGCTGTCTTTAGGCGCAGGCGTCTTTACCCATGCAGGCTCAAAATCTCTATACGGTTTGCTCATAATTTGCTCCTACAAATAAACATAAAATAATGCACCACTTCATTGTGTCTCCGCGTGCGTTTGCTTAAACGCAAAGCAGGGGCAATACATATCATAGTTTCATCGCAGCCTTGCCTGCGCCGTATTCATCGCCATATCCACACAGTACATTGCTCGTAGCGATAACATCAACGCCGAGATTGCACACGTTTTTAATAACCGTCTCTCCCGTGCCAATTTTTTCAGTCACAGTGATTTTATTAATTTCTCTCATAACGTCAAATATCTTTCCTTTAGGAATATCGCTTGAAACGCGCACGGGAAGCACGGGCACGTCTTTGAACAAAGTGCGCACCGTACTGCAAATAGTGCGCATGGGCGCAGTGATTTCTGCAACGGCAAAATCTTTTCCACGCATACACATGTTGCCGCTCACCACAATGCTTCCGCCGCTTTGCTCAACGTGAAGCGCACAGCCGTTCGGACACACAATGCATGTTATGTCTGTTTTCATACAGCCTCCGTGTGCGCTTTTGGAACAGCACCATTTGCACCGCATTCCCGCACCGATTGCGCGCCACTGCTCGCATCAGCTTCATCTGTAGCACCATGCACATCGTCATGCTGCGTTCGTCGCACGCTCGCTTCACACGCAACAACATCAACGACATTTTCAAGCGACACTTCTATTATATCACACATGTCAAGATGCAGGCGCGATACATCAATCTCAAGGCGCACCATTTCAGGTGGCTTGACATTCGCATACTGTTTTGAAAACAGCTCTCTGCCACCAGATTTAAAAACGAGGCGCGTTTTTTTACGCGGCACACTTGTCCTAAAATACAGACGCAGTGGATTTGCACAATTTTTGCGTTCAAGAAATTGCGGCACCATGTACAACAAACTCGCATCAGCTTTGAGTGGAACATATTCAGGCAACGGCGAGGCTGCGGGTACAGTGTCAGCGCAAAAAGAGCGCGCCCACAATGCAGCGGCATTTCCACTCGCGTTGCCGCTTTCAGTCACATAGTCGACTAAATCGTTTACGTGAAGCGCGTTGCCGCACGAGAATACGCCGGGCACGCTCGTCATAAAATGGGAATCGCATGCAGGACCTTTTGTGCGCGCATCGAGCGCAACACCGAGTGATTCAGCAATTTCGTTTTCGGGAATAAGCCCTACAGAAAGAATGAGTGCATCGCAGTCAATAATCTTTTCAGTGCCTTTTATCGGCTTCATCTTCTCGTCAACACGGCACACCTCGACTGCGCGCAGCCGTTCGTCGCCAAAGACGCGCGTCACGGTGTGCGAAAGATAGAGCGGAATTGAAAAATCTTCGAGACACTGCACAATGTTGCGCGTCAATCCCGACGGCTCGCTTTTCGCTTCGTACACACCGAGCACCTGCGCGCCTTCAAGCGTGAGCCGCCGCGCCATAATCAAACCTATGTCTCCGCTTCCAAGAATGACACACCGCTTTGCAGGCAGTTCGCCGAGTAGATTGATAAAATGTTGTGCAGTTCCAGCAGTAAAAATCCCCGACGGGCGCGTTCCGTGAATGAATACTTGCCGCGCAGTGCGCTCGCGGCACCCTGTAGCGAGCACGAGCGCTTTTGTTAAAATTGACGCAACGCCTCCGCTATTGACATAGGTGATTTTTTTCTGCACGCCAACATGACTGCTTGTTTGCGCGCCGCCCGCACTGATATTTATGACGAACGTATGCGTGAGCGCGTCTATGCCAAGCAAATTAAACGCTGCAATAAATCGCTCTACATATTCAGGACCAGAAAGTTTTTCGCCAAAGTGAATGAGCCCAAACCCATCGTGAATGCACTGCTTTAAAATGCCGCCAAGCCTTTGTTCGCGCTCAATAAGCAAAACGCGCGCGCCTGCCTTTTTTGCAGCAATTGCAGCAGCAAGCCCCGCCGCACCTCCGCCAATCACAACGACATCATATTCATTCATAGCACTGCTCCGCCAACTGTCGCTTTATCATTTTGCCGCCCACCAGATGCAGTGCAGTCATCAGATAACGCAAGATTGTCAAATGCAGTGCCGTTATCAAATGCAACGCAACTATCGTAGACGCCATTTTTTGCACTGCACGATGCCGCGTTCTCTTTTGCGCTTCCAAACGTAATCACAGAATCGATGTCGCATTTTCGCACGGCGGCAAGCGGCACATGCAGCTCTTCGCTTATTATTTGTGCGACGAGCGGCATGCAAAATCCACCTTGACAGCGTCCCATTCCCGGACGTACGCGCTTTTTTACTGCGTCAACAGTTGCAACGCCGAGCGGCGAGCGCAGCGCATCTATAATTTCTCCCTTGCTCACCTCCTCACACCGACATACAATGATTCCGTAGTCGGGATTCTCCTTGATTTTTTTATCGCGCTCCTCATCGCTCATCTCGCGTAAAACAGGAATCGCATTTCTGCACGGATTAAAGCTGCTGTTCTTTTCTACCGTGTTGCCATTTTCGCGCAACATGGCAACAGCCATCGCCTCGATGTCGAGCGCAACAGCAGGAGCAGTCGTCAAACCGGGCGACTGAATTCCCGCGCAGTGGATGATGTTGCGCGTGGAGCGGCCGCGCTCAATGATAAAATCTTCTTCAAATGTTGCAGCGCGCACGCCAGTAAAATATGTGATGATTGCCGACGTAGACACATTTTTTGAAATGCGCGACTGCCGTGCAAAGACAGTGTCTATCGATTCCTGCGTTGTGGCAAAATTTTCTTTTTCATATGTTTCGACTGCATCTGGTCCGACGAGCACATTGCCGTGCACTGTGTGAAGCAAGCCGCCGCCTTTTGTGTACGCAGTATTTTTAAGCGCTTTCCACGAGGTAATTGCATTAATAAATTTACCAGATTTTTTGTCGAGGATTGAATTCGTGCCGCGTCGTGCATGGATTGAAAAAAATTTGTCGCATGCCATCTGCGCAACATCGTCTGCAAATGTGCCCGCCGCGTTTATAACTATTTTCGGACGGACTGTGCCGCGATTCGTTACAACGCTCATGATGATACCGTCAACAACTTCCATGCCGAGCACTGCCGTCTGCAAAGAAATGCGCGCGCCGTTTGCAGCTGCATTCTCCGCATATGCGATAGTAAGACCATAGGGACACACGCAACCCGCGCTCGGATTATACATTGCAAATTTAATGCGCGCATCTGCATACGGTTCAGCGTTATGAAACGCCTTGCCGCTTATCAATTTTGTATCTCTCACACCGCACAGATATTTTCGATGCAGCACATACAAAAGCGCGGGCACAAACGCGGCGCGCTCAAAAAATCCCACATACTGCCCGCATCGTTTAAACGGTACTGAAAGCTCGTTGCACACGCGCTCGTACATGGCATTGCCCCGCAGCACGTAATGCTGCTTGAGAGAGCCCTTACGCAAATCGACGCCCGGATGCACTTCTCCGTCGTTCCTGCCCGAAGCATGCAATGCGACATCTGCTTCCTTATCGACGAGCAGCACGTTGAGTTTCCACTTTGTCAACTCGCGCGCAATGCTCGCACCCGATATGCCTGCGCCTATGACGAGCACATCAGGCGTTTGACCGTCAAGTGCGTTGTCAAAAAACGGCGGCGTTTTCATGCGCGGAAACTGTACGCCGCGAAGCGAAATATTGTTCACAACGTGAACTGCGCGAGGCTGCTTTTGTCGCACAACGCACATTCTGCATGCATCGATAATCGCCTCCCACGAATCGAGCATGCCCGAGACAACAATGCTTTTGTTTTCAAAGCGCGCGGACACAGTGTCGCCATATTTTTTTAATAATTTTTTTTGTACTGCGGAAATGTTCACGCACGCCTCCACATGCACAATCATTTGCAATTAAGTCGGCTAATCGACCGACTATATTTATCATACTATGAGAATAGCAATCTGTCAACAAAAATTTTTACACAGTATGTGTACGCTGCAATCTATAAACGAGAATACATTACTTTATTACGCCCATTCGCGTTATAGGCCAGAAGCGGAACACTGTTGTGCCCAAAATATATTTTTTGTTCACGTACTGCGGACTCATTATCGACTGATAGGTAACTGAATACGCATCGAGCGGCGTAAGCTTTGTCATCTTCGGCGTATATGAATGACGCATGTCGAGAGAGTTGAAACGATTATCGCCCATCATAAAATAACAGCCGTCGGGAATATACTGCGCGCTGCCGTCAGATGCATTTGCAGGAAACACAGGCATGTTGCGCTGGTCGAGCAGCAGCACGTACATGTTGAGCATTTCAGCTTCTTCTAAAAGCGACTGCATGCGCGCATCGCTGCGGCGCACCCCTGATGACACGCCGTCTTTTATCAATGCCGCGTTATGCGCAACGAGGTTGCCGAGACAGCGCTTTATCATAATGTTCAAGCGATAGTTTGCGTCGCTGTATATATCGCCGCCGCAATATCTATCTTGTAAAGGAAGCGCTGCAATCCACTGCGTCATAAAGCTGTCGAACCACGCAGCTCCGCCATCTGCGGAAAGCAAGCGCTGCGTAAGCGAATCGTAATTAACAAAAAGCTCATATGCATACAGCGACACACTGTCCTCGCTCATGCCTGAACGCGCAACATCTTTGCCAAGACTTGCTGCAGTGCGCTTAAACGATGCTGAAAGCTCCCTGCACTCCTCAGCCGCTTCTCGCAGATTGAGCGCGCGGCGTTTTTCTTCGCACGCAATCATCATATCGTATTGACGAGGTGAAAGCGGGATTTCTCTGACGCGCCGTTTTGTCTCGGCATCGAGTGCATTCAAATTCCATGCAGCGAACGCGGCATCCTGCTCTACAGGCGTAAAATCATCGTGCGCTTTTGTGCGCGCATACAGTACGCCGTCCTGCATGACGAGCTGCTCGCCGGGAAGCCCTGCGACATGCTTTACAAGCGGGTCTGCTTTTGGTCGCCCCATTTCATCTTTGTTAAGGTTTACCGCCATAAACGTGAGCATGTAGACAAGCTGGCTCGTCACTGTTTTTACTTCGCTCTTCCTGTCCATGCTGTAGTGCGGATTTCTGAACACGACAACATCGCCGCGCTTGTATTTTTTCAATGCAGGAAGTCCCACATCAGAAAGCGGAAACGTAGGACCGCTTGCAGTCTTGAACACGACAACGCGGTCGCCTATGAGGAATTTTGGCACCATCGATTCAGAGGGAATGACGTATAGCTGCACGATAAAAATCTGAATCAGCAAAACCATGAACACCGCTTGCACAAGTGCGTCAATCCAGTCGAGCATTTCAAAAAGCGCGCGCGCGATGCCTGATGGTTTTTGCAGCGGATTTTTTTTGCGCGCTTTTTCCCATTCGTTTTTTAAAGCGTACACGCGTTTTTCGTGCAAAAAATGAAGCGCGACAAGCGACAGTACAAACACAGCGCACCACAGCAGCACGGTGACAACATCGTACCAATACGGCGTTCCATATTTCCCTGCCCTGCGCAGCACAAAACATGCGAGCAGTACATACGGCAGATACTGCAAGAGCTTTCTGACAACAGAGATTGCCGCAATGTCGTCGCGATAGAGCAAAATCGATTTATGCAAGATAAATGCCGCAAACGCAAGCGAAAGCGGAAACGCGAGCAGTGAAACGTCAAGCGAAAAATGAATGCAAAAGAGTGAGAAAATTGCTGAAGCTGCAAGCGTTGCATACAACGGAATAAACAATGCATGTGCACGTGATGTTTCCATATGATATGTATATCAAAAAAAGTGAAAGAGAGCAACGGCAAAGCGCAGTCGTTGCACAGCAAATATTCTGAACGACACAAAACGCTTACACAAGCTACATGATGATTTGCTACGAAAACAAAAAACAGCGCTCAAAATTTCTGTCGCTTGTTTTATACGTGACGGCGAATGCCGTCGAACTTTACGTGCCACAAAAAAAGACCGTGCGGCGGAGCGGTAACGCCCGCGCGTTTTCTGTCGTGTGTTTCCAAAATGCGCTGGAGCGCATCATCAGCTGCGCCCTGCTTTTCAAGCTGCATAATCGTACCGGTAATGCTCCGCACCATTTTCCACAAAAACGCGTTCGCCTCTATCTCAAACACGACAAGATTTCCGACAGGAAACAAGCCTTGCGTTTGCTGCGTAAAAAAACGCGCGCTTTCAATGTAACGATTTGTAGAAACGCTTGCATCGCCTGAAGCAGCAAACGCCGCGCAGTCAAGTTCGCCGCGCAAGCAGGAGGCAAGCGCATTGAGCTTTTGCATGTGGGGCATGCGTTTTATGTGCCACACGTAGCGCATGCTGCTTGCGCTCGGTACGTCGTCGGCGCACATAAAATAGCGGTACACTCTGCTCGTCGCAGAAAAGCGCGCATTGAAATCCGCTGCAACTTCTTGTGCGCTCATCACGCGCACATCGTGCGGCAAAAGATTGTTCAGTATCAACGGATAGCGTTCGAGCGGAATTGACTCGACAGGCGAAAAAAAATTCGCCGCCTGCGCGCACGCATGAACGCCACTGTCAGTTCTGCCCGAACCGTAGAGAATAGTTTTGCTTCCGTGAATTTTTTCAAGCGCGTCTTCAAGCGCGCCCTGCACTGTGCGCACTGTCTGGAGACCGTCCTGCCGTTGCCAGCCGCAAAAATCAGTGCCGTCGTATGAAATTGTCAATAAAATGTTGCGCACTATTTTTCCCGCATGTGCCGTCTGTGCGCGCTAAATGTTGTCGTCACGCACTTCAAGCGAAAGCTTATCGTACAAGTCGCGCGATTTTTCGAGCAGCGGACCGGGCTTTGCTTTTGACGACTTGCCAAGACCGAAGATGCGCGCAATAGCTGTCTTTGATTCGCTAAGTTTTTTCAAGCGCAGCTGCTGGTCATCTTTTTGACCATATTTATATTCGAGCAAACCGCACAGATAAATTACGCCGTCCCAGCCATAGTTCTTGTCCATGTCGGGACCGCAGTTTGCAAGCGTAGAACTTTTTTCAACGCGCTGCGTTTCGTTTATCACCGCCTGCTGATAAAAATACGTCGCTTTTTGATAGAGCACTTTTGCCATATAGTCGTAGTTGTGTCCAGGACACCGCTGGTCAAGCTCACCGCACAACCACGCAAGGCGCAACGAAAGGAACGCGCGCTTCATCGTGGGAAGCATTTCAGGATTTGCATCATCATACGTGAGCAGCGCCATGTAGTACATTGCGCAACCGTCAAAAAGCGTGCGCTGGCGGCGCAAATCAAAATAGGGAAACACGGTGTTCACCGCTACTTTGCGCTTTTCGCTGTGCGTATACATGGCATCCATAGCATCTTTGTTTTTCATGTCTTTAAAATCTGACCAGAGCATTGCAGTGTAGCAGTTCGGGCATGCGCCAATGTCGTAGATGAGCGGATAGATTCTTCCATATTTTTTTGACGGCTCAAAAATGCGGTGCAACTCGTCGGTAAGTTTTCCTGCAATCATGCGTCCCTGCCCCGAAAGCATTACTTCGCGATCAAACTCTTTGCGGCACACGGGACACGTGCATTTGTCTTTAGACCAGTACGAGTAGGCAATTTTCTTTTTGTCAGATTCTTTTTTAACGCCTTGCACCATACACGTTATCCTCCCGCATTTTGATTTTGTGCAGCTACGAAATTATTTTACACTTCGATGACGACAAATGCAAGCGCATATTCTTTTTCATGGCTCAGAGACACGTGCACGCGCGCGCCCGCGCCGCATCGCTGCTCAACAAGCTCTGCCACAGCGCGCGAAAGCATCAGCTTGGGCTTGCCGTCATCATCATGCGCTATATACACATCGCGCAAGCTGAATGCAGCAAGTCCTGTGCCGAGCGCTTTTGCAAACGCTTCTTTTGCGGCAAAACGCGCTGCGTAATGCTCGCATCTGTGCATGTCTGTGCCGTTTGCAATGATTTCGCGCTCATTGAAAAAGCGCGCAATCATGTCGCCGTCGGAAATCCACTTTGCAAATCTGCGCACAGCAGCTATATCGCACCCGATTCCGTATATCATTGCACGTTTTCGTCCTCGACTGGCATTTCATCACTTGAACGAAGCACCACAGTGATGCTCACCGCCTCAACGTTTCTGTTTTCCACTTGCACGCTGTTTGGAAGCGAAAAACGCACGGGCAGCTCGTAATCGCCTTCTTCTGCAATCGCACTGCAGTCAATGAACACAGCGTTTTCATCAAGCGAATAATTTTCAAGCGCGGGCACAGTGCCTGTCAAATCAAATGAAACTGACGGCAACTCGCCCTGCACTTCAAACTGCGGCGCAAGGAACATGGGGCGCACTGTCACGCTCGTAAAATTACGCGCGAGCGGCACAGGCTCGACAGTCACATGCACGTGAACAACATCTTGCACATTGCGAAGCGCTATCAGTGAATTAATATTTTCAAAACCTACATCATAATTTCGCGGAGCGGTGAGACCGTTTACGTTAACTGCTCCTGTATAAATTCGATTTGTGCTGCTAACAACTGATTTAGGACCAACAACTTGCACGATTGCAGGCTCTGCTGAAACCGCGGTAATGGCATATCCATGCGCCACTTCTCCTGCAATAGACGGTTCTATATTGACATTCTTCAACACTTTTTCTTCGAGACGTATTGCCACTTTTTCAGGAACAATCTTTATCTCAAACGGATCCATGAGTAGCAACTTTGGTGCAAGGCGCATCGTAACGGGTATAGCATACTCACCTTCTTCAGCATACAGCGATACATCAATAGACGCTGCAAAATCAGCCTCAAGCGTTTCCGCAATATTTTCAGGTTTAGAACGCACGGTAATGCGCACATGGTCAGGATACTCGCCTATGGGATACATGTTTCCTGCTGCGTTTACTGTTAATGGAACAATAAATGTTTTTCTATCAAACAGTGATGCAAGATGCGCAATATACAGGATAAGTGCAAGACAAAAACAGAGAACTTTTGCAGGCCAATGCTCAAGCAGTTTTTCAAACAGCTTGTTTGCTTTCATCGATTGTGTCCTCCACTTGATATGCGTCAGGCGTGATTTCAAGAAGCGTTTCAAGAATTTTTGTCAATTCAGAAATTGTTAAATCGTAATGCAACTGTGATTCATACGCAATACTGACAGCGCCAGTTTCTTCAGATACGACGAGCACAATGGCATCAGAAATTTCTGAAAGCCCGAGTGCGGCGCGGTGGCGCGTGCCAAACGTTTTTTTGATGTCGTACTGTTCACTGAGCGGCAAAAAGCATCCTGCAGCGATGAGCTTTCCCCCCTGCACAAAGCACGCGCCGTCGTGAAGCGGCGTGTCCATGCCAAAAATAGTCACAATCAAACTTGATGATAAATCTGCGTTTAATTTTGTGCCTGTTGCAATGATGTCGTCAAGTTTTGTGTGGCGGAGAAACACGACGAGCATACCGCGCCGCTGTTTTGAAAGCATTTCTGCAGCGATTAAAACTGAATCGACGTATGTATGCTTTGAGCGGTTGCCGAATGCAAACCAGCTGCTTTGCCCCATTTTAAGAAACAGCTTGCGTATTTCAGGCTGAAAAACAATGACAAACGCAATGAGAAAGCTTGGAGCCATTACATTAAGAATCCATAGAAGCGTGTCAAGGCGGAGCAACATAGCCACTATGTAAGCGACAACTACAATGACGGCAGCTTTAATAATTTGAATGCTGTTTGTTTTTACCACAAGTTCATACGTTTTATACAGTATAAATGTAAGAATACCTACATCGAGAAAGACGCGAAAAAAATCATATAGTGTCCGTAAACCTTCAAATGTTTTCAATTATTATTACCTAAATTATATCTATACTTTTTACGACGCAAGGCATCGGGCTACGTACCCTCCGAACAAATCATCGCGAGTACCTTTAAAGTATCGGCTGTTGCGGCCACATCATGAACGCGCACTATCGACGCGCCGTTTTGCACCGCAATCATATTTGCCGCGAGCGTTCCATACAGCCGCTCGTCTGCATTGCGCCCCGTCATGTTGCCTATGCATGTTTTTCGCGAAATACCGACGAGCACGGGATAGTCACCGCCGCACAGCGTGCCGCAATTTTTGATGAGCGCACTGTTTGACGCTCCGTCTTTGCCAAAGCCTATGCCCGGGTCAACGATGATGCGCGTTTTTTCTATGCCGCACAAAATGGCGTGATGCACGCGCGCTTCAAGATAGCTGCTCACTTCAAAAATCACATCAGCATACTGCGTGTCTTGCTGCATTATAGCAGGAATGCCGCGTTTGTGCATCAGTATTACTGTGATTTTTGTGCGGGCGGCAAAGTCTGCAAGCGCCTCGTCATCTTCAAGTGCGGACACGTCATTCAAAATGTCGGCGCCTTCTGAAAACGCTTGCTCCATGACGACTTTTTTGCGCGTGTCAACAGATATGGGAATATCGGAAACTTTCCTCACCGCTCGTATGATGGGAATAACCCGCGAAAGCTCTTCTTCCGCGCTCACATACTGCGCGCCCGGCCGCGTGGATTCGCCTCCTATGTCGAGCATGTCTGCGCCTTCGTCTATGAGTTTGAGCGCGCGCTCCACGCCTCCTCTGCTCTTCTCAAAAAACGAATCAGGCGTTGCATTCACAATGCCCATGATGAATGCGTCAAGCGGCGTGGAAATAACGCGGTTACGCAAGACGAGCGTTTTCATGTAGTGAGCACCGTCGCTGCATGCCGCTCACCAAAACGCGCGTCGAGCGGAGAGAGAGCACCAAGTGAAAGAGCTGCGCGCTCAATGTCGCCGCTTGTCATGCGCGCGTCTTCCAAAATATTCGCTCGCGTTCCCTGCACGTAAAACGCATTTGCAAACGCTTTTATCGTTACATGCATTGCGCCAGATTTTATGAGCACGCCTTCAAGGTATTCTGCAATGCCCCCTGTCTTGACGCCGTCTTCAACAATCACAGCTCCATCATACTGAGAAACAACGGTGGCAAAATGCGCTTCGTCTACCGGTGCAATAAAGCGGAGCGCATATATGTCTGCATACACGTTTTGCAAGAGCAGCGAGCGTGCGGCGACAAGCGTTTCCGCATACATGCCGCCTGTGCACACGAGCAGGACACGGAAACGCGGGCGGACGTTTTCAAACGACGCTTCAAGCGACGGCGCAAACGATTCGCATGGAACAAGCGTTCCCCTACCTTCATGAACAGGAAGCGAAAAGGACGGCAGTTCTGACGGACAGGCAAGTTTTGGATAGCGCATGACAAACACACCGCTTGAAGCAACTGCATGCTCCAAGCACAGCCGCAAATCAACGGCACTCGCGGGACACATGATGTGCACATTCGGAATGGGACGAAGCAGCGCAATATCAAAAAGCCCTTGATGCGTCTCTCCGTCTGCGGGAACTGCGCCTGCTCTGTCAAGCACAAAAACTGCATGCGCTCCTTGCAGCGCAATGTCGTGAATAATCTGGTCAATGCTTCGCTGGATAAACGTCGAGTAAATGCAGACGACAGGCACAAGCCCGCCGCGCGAAAGCGCACCCGCAAACGTGACAGCATGTTCTTCGGCAATGCCTACATCAAAAAAACGCGACGCATATTTTTGTGAAAAATTGGCAAGCCCCGTGCCGTGCGTCATTGCAGCCGTCACCGCGACAACATCGCTTTGCTTTGCGGCAATCTCGCAGAGCGCCCTGTCGAACGCATCGGTAAACATGAATGAGCCTTTTTCTTTGGGCGTGCCGTCGAAAAGAAAAAACGGTGAGACGCCGTGAAAGTGCTCGGGATTTTTTTCCGCAGGCGCATAGCCTTTTCCTTTTTTGGTGACAATGTGGACGACGACAGGGCGCGGCAATTTTTCCACGCGGCGCAAGATAGTTTCAAGCGTCTGTTCGTCGTGCCCGTTGAGCGGTCCGACATATTCAAATCCCAAATCGACAAAAAGGTTGTTCGTTAAAAACATGCCCTTGATTGCGCGCTTAAAGCGGAACGCAAGTTTTTCAAGATATTTATTAAAATACGGCACGCGGTCAATCAACCTGTCTATTTTGTAGCGGAATGTCTGATACTGCGCGCTCATCGTCATGCGCGAAAGATAGCGCGAAATAGAGCCAGTATTGTGGTCAATCGACATTTGATTGTCGTTCAAAACAACGATGAGATTTTTTGCAAGCTGTCCCGCGTGAGAAAGCGCCTCGAACGCCATGCCCCCTGTGAGCGCGCCATCGCCTATGACAGCGACTACCTTTCCACTGCGCTTTTGCAAGTCGCGCGCCATGAGCAGACCGAGCGCTTGCGAAATAGATGTAGATGCATGACCGTTGCTAAAAAAATCGTGCTCGCTTTCGCTTATGCGCGTAAAGCCCGAAATGCCACCGTGCGTGCGCAGCGTTGCAAACTGCTCGTATCGCCCAGTGAGCAACTTATGCGCATAGCACTGATGGCTCACGTCCCACACGATTGCATCATGCGGGCTTTCAAACACGCGGTGCAGCGCAATCGTAAGCTCCACAGCCCCAAGATTGCTTGCCAAGTGGCCGCCGTTTTCGCTCACCGTTTGGACAATCACTTTTCTGATTTCGCGGGCAAGGCGTGCAAGAAGCGAAGCAGGAAGTTTTTTTACGTCAGCAGGTGAATGAATGGCGGAAAGAATCGTATACGCCTCCGTTCTTTTCAGTCATCTTTGAAATTGATTTTTTTAGCGATGACCTCATATAAAAAAGACCGTGACACACGCACGGCCTTTATTCGACGGTTAGAATGCGCACTAAAATAGCGTGCGCATTCTAACTGCGAGTTTTTCGCAAAACTCGCGCATCTACGTGTGCGCGTGCACGCTGTGCAACCACGCACTAATGCACACGCTCACAAGTTGAAACTTGCTCACTTGTGCAATTTTAAAGAACAATAATAAACATACAGAAGTTATTTATTTTTATGTCTGTTTCTTCTGAGCATCTTTTTTCGCTTATGTGTTGCCATTTTTTGACGCTTTCGTTTTTTCCCACAGGGCACGGTTTATCTCCTCATTTATAAAATTGATACGTGTTTAATATTATCGCACAAAACGCGCCGCGCGTCAATACCGTTATTGCTCTTCGATTTTAAACGTCACTTCCTCGTCGAAAACTTGCTGCGCTGCGAGCGACACAACTTTGCCTTCATGCTCTTCGATTTCAGGGTCTTCGATTTTTGCCATCTGGAAAGCGCGGCGGCTTGCCGCAACAGTGATTTCGTAAATGTTATCTTGATATTTGACAAGCTCTTCTAACGGAAAAACCATACTGCACCTCTCGTGGAAGTATATGATAAAAGGAAAGAATTGTAAATAGGCCGCCACGAAAATCAAATTTTATATTCTCATTTTTTCTGGGGCAAAGGCTTTGAATAGCCGCCCTTACGTACTTCGGTAACCCTCACCGTCCTCGTCGCTTTGCTCCTGCGGTCGGCACGGACGGCACGCCGTCCTAGTACTCCAGGGCGGGCCAGGCGCATCGTTTCAACATACGCTGCCGTGCAGAGCATTTGTCACACGGGTGCACCACGAGCATAAGACCCCACGTTGCTCCGATTCGCGCCGTTTTTTCAATTTCTTTCAAAAAACTTCCGAAAATTGCACATCCTGTGCGAATTATAGGGTAAAAGATTTTTTTCAATGAGGTATGGTATGTCTGTACAATATGACTTTTCAAACGACTTTGTTTTTTGCCATGTTATGCAAGATACAGAAATCTGCAAGGAGGTGCTTGAAATAATTCTTGCAGAAAATATCACTCCCATAAAAAACATCATCTCGCAAAACTCGCTCTCCCGTTTAAGCGGCACAAAAGCCGTACGACTAGACATTTGCGTCGAAACAATAGACGGCAAACTATACGACATAGAAATGCAAGTCGTGAATAAGTACGAGCTTCCAAAACGTATGCGATTTTATCAATCCATGCTGGATTTGAGCTATCTTCGTGAAGGTGAGCACTATAAAAACCTGCGCGACAACTACATCATTTTCATTTGCAAGTTTGATTTCTTTAAGAAAAATTTTCCAGTTTACTTTTTTGAAAATTTGTGCAAAAATGACAGGAGCATTAAACTTAATGATGGCACTAAAAAAATCATCATTAACACAACAGCTTTTAACAATACGAACAACAAAAGGCTTAAGCAGCTTTTAGCGTTCATCCAAGAGGGGACACTTTCAAACGACCTCACCAGGAGGATACACGAAATGGTAGAGATTTCTAGATTGCAAGAAGTGGCCAAAGAATTTTATCAGCTCATATCTCCTTACGAAATGGACCTCCGTGACAAGTGGAAGACAGAAGGATTAGAAGAAGGGCGTGCAGAGGGTATTGCAGAGGGTATATCTCAAGGTATTGCACAAGGTCGTGAGCAAGGACTCGCTGAAGGTTTGGAGAAACTTCGCAATTCCGCTACTAATTTTAAAAAGATGGGGCTTCCTCTTGAACAAATTGCAGAAGTGACGGGGCTTACACTTGATGAGGTAAACGCACTGTAATCTATCGGGAAATTGCTCACGTAGTTCGCGGTTTTCAGCGAGCGTGAAGAAATCCATGCCGCTGCAAAAAATCCGTCAATTTTGAACAAATACATTTATTTCTCATCACACGCATTCACAAGTCGTGTAAGCGACGATTTATATAACTTCATTGCAGAACGAGCCACAAGCTCATTCGCATCTTTCTGCATAATCGCCGATTTGCCTGCCTGCCGTCAGGCAAGTCGACAGGCAAGAAAATGCGGATATTTAGTTGTATACTTCTAACAGAACTCAAAAAGCTGGAAATACAAAAATTTGATTATATGTTCTATATTGTCAGAATATATCTCGTTCCATCCGAATCATGTAAATATCAAACCTGCCGCTCCTGCACCATGCACATTCACAGTAGTTTGTACAAATAGCATACTCGTATAGCGCAATCCTAAAAAATCATGTATCATGCAGCTATGTCGCGGAACTACGTCACGCACGCAATAATCTTTTCAGTAAAGCCGCTCGGAGAAAACAACAGCTCCATATGTTTTTTGACAAAGGAAAGCGGCATTGTATACGCAACCATGTACGGTGGCCCCAAAAGCAAACTGCGCTCGCTCGCGGCGCAATGGAACAGCGGAACGGCATACTTGTACTGCAAAGAGCGCGGAGAGCTGGAGCGCAACGTAAAGCTCTCCGACTTTGACGTGCGCAATTATCATCTGTCGTTTCGTGAAAACTTGCGCAAAATGTATGCCGCTTCGCTCGCCGCAGAATTGATACTCAAGACAAAATGCGCGGGAAGTTTTGAAAAGTGCTGGCAGCTTGCATCGGGATTTTTCGACGGGCTTGACATCGCCTCCGACGCGCAATGCAGCGCGGGGCTTGCGCGTTTTTTGTGGCGCTACCTTGCGCTGCTCGGCGTACAGCCTGATGCGTCCTCATGCGCGTTGTGCGGAAAACTGCTCACTGGAAATAATGCGCAAAATGCAGTAGTATATGACGCTGGGGAAAATGTTTTTTTGTGTCACGCTTGTGCAGAACATTCGATTGCACATGGCGCGCTTCAAAAGCGGGAAGCATATCGATTCATACTCAGTGCGGAAGCAGCGCAGTACCTCGACGCTGTTGCAAAGCTTGCTCCCGCACAATCGCGCGCGTTGCCGCTTGATGAACGTGCCTTGCACGACATACAGCATCTTGTGTTTTTTCTTGCAGAGCAGGCGGCAGGGACAAAATTAAAATCACTTGAAACAGGAGCAGGCATACTATGAGACCGACAGACATCATCACAAAGAAACGCGGAACATTTGTGCGCGATGAAAACGGCGCGCAGCATTTAACTGGGAGCACAACGCTCACAAAAGAAGAAATAAAATATTTCATCGACGGCTATGTTGCAGGAACAATTCCCGATTACCAAATTGCTGCATGGCTCATGGCGGTGTACTTCAATGGCATGACATTCGAGGAAACAGGCTGGCTCACAGATATTATGCTTCATTCGGGCAGCGTAATCGATCTGTCAGGGCTTTCAGGACCATTCGTAGACAAGCATTCAACAGGCGGCGTCGGCGATAAAATTTCGCTGCAGCTTGCGCCGATTGTCGCATGCTGCGGCGTGCAAGTGCCCATGATGAGCGGACGCGCGCTCGGTCATACAGGCGGCACGCTCGACAAACTTGAATCTATCGAAAACTACCGCGTAGGATTGACGCAGGACGAATTCAAAAAAATCATCGCAAAAACAGGATTCGCAATGACGGGGCAGACAAAGGAGATTGTGCCGGCAGACCGTCTGCTCTACGCGCTCCGCGATGTAACGGGAACAGTTGAATCAGTGCCGCTTATCACTGCGAGCATTCTCTCAAAAAAAGTTGCAGAAGGAAGCGATGCGCTCGTGTTCGACGTAAAGTATGGCAGCGGCGCATTTATGAAATCTGTTGCAGACGCAGAAACGCTCGCACGCTCGCTCGTAAAAACTGCGGGCACTATGGGCAAAAAAGCGACCGCATTCCTCACAAATATGGATACGCCGCTCGGCATAAAAATTGGCAACTTTTTGGAAATCGAAGAGACGATTGAATGCTTGCAAAACAATGGACCTGCTGACGTAATGGAGGAAACATATGCGCTTGCTTCCGAAATGGTGCTGCTCGGTGGAAAAGCGTCGTCAAAGGAAGACGCGCTCGCACAATGCACGGCGGCGGTGAAGTCAGGAGCGGCACTCAAAAAATTCCTTGAAAATGTTAAAGCGCAAGGCGGCAATCCTGACGCGCTCATGGCGCAAATCGGAAAGCGGCGCTCAAAATATCACACTGTCGTAAAAGCGGCACACAACGGCTACATTTTTCTTGACGCGCTTCACATAGGACTTGCAGGCGTCGATTTGGGCGTTGGCAGAAACAAGACGACAGATGATGTGTGCGCAGATGCAGGATTCATACTGCACGCCACGAGCGGAAGCGCAGTGCACGAAGGCGACATCATCATGGACGTGTACGGCAAAGACGATGCGTGCCTTGCCCCCGCATGCGCGCGGCTCGAAAAGGCGATTATGTATTCAGATGAAAAACCGCGCATGGCGCCGCTCATCTGCAAAGAGATACATCAATAAACGACAAGAAGGAGATGCGCGTTCGCACTGACGCGCGATGCATACGTGAAAGAATGGCATAAAAAAGACGTTTCGCGAGAATCGATACAATTTCTCTGCGACACATACGGCGTTGACGCGCTCACCGCTTCAATTATGGCGCGGCGCGGAATCACAACGGGACGCGATGTGCTCTATTTTCGGGAAAATGATGTGCGCTTTTTGCACAATCCGTTTTTGTTTCGCAACATGGAAGACGCTGTTGACCGCATAAAAAATGCAAAAGACGAAGCAGAAAAAATATTGATTTTTGGCGACAGAGATGTTGACGGCGTGTCGGGCACTGCAATCCTCTACACGTATCTTTCACAAAATGGATACGATGTGTCGTGGCGGCTTCCCGTCGGCGACGACACATACGGGCTTTCGCTCGAAGCGGTAGATGATTTTGCAAAACAGTACGGCACGCTCATCATCACGGTAGACTGCGGCATTTCAAATGTGCAGGAAGTTGCGCATGCAAACGAGCTCGGCATAGACGTAATCATCACAGACCACCACAATCCGCCTGAAACGCTCCCCGAAGCATTCACCATCCTTGACCCGAAACTTGAAAATGCAGGCTACCCGTTCAAAGACATTTCAGGCGCGGCAGTTTCGTTCAAGCTCGTCTCCGCGCTCCGCTTCAGCGAAACAGAACTCTACAAAGAAGATGTGTCGCTGCTCAACGTGCGCCCTGCAGAGGAAGACGGCTCCATCATCGAGTGCATGAAAGTGCGGAATCTTGTGCCAACAGAATCGCTGTGCGAGCATATTGCAGGAGACGCAGTTTCAATCACGCAGACAAAACTGCCCGCATTTCTTTCAGGTCAGCAGATTTTTGTGTGGAACGAGCACGCGGTAAAAAAACAGCTTGCAGCAATTTTTGGAAGCGGCGTTGAGTTCAACGTAATTGATTTTCGCCCGCAAATTGCAACGATGATTCCGCACCTGGCAAACGCAAGCCTGCTCGCCGTAAAAGACATGTCTAAAATTGCAAAATACAGCGAAACGCCTGC
The DNA here is from genome assembly GCA_017940005.1 of Treponema sp. Lineage (GTDB taxonomy): Bacteria > Spirochaetota > Spirochaetia > Treponematales > Treponemataceae > Treponema_D. The sequence goes on along the minus strand of JAGAZO010000008.1, from coordinate 195,970 downwards.
AACAGAGCTTGAAGGATTTTACAATGTGTTTGTGACGTTTGCAGAAAAAAAGATTGCGACAAAGCAAAAGCTTGAAAACGAGCAGGACGATTTGCAGCTCGTCATGCTTGCGCTACTGGCAGACATCATGCCGCTTAAAGATGAAAACAGGATTCTCGCGCGGCAAGGGCTTGCGTCCATCAACAGCGGCAAACTGCGGCACGGACTTGCAGAGTTGTTTTCGCGCCTCAACATGACAGGCAAAAAAATCAGCTCGACAGATTTGTCGTGGACAGTCATTCCGTCGCTCAATGCGGCAGGACGAGTGGGACGCTCTGACATTGCGCTCACTATGCTCATCTCGGAGCGCGGCGACGAGCGCGAAAAACTTGCAGAAGAGATTATTGCGCTCAACGAAAAGCGCAAACAGCTCGTGCAGGACGCGTTGTCTGTCACAATGAATCAAGCAGAAGAAAGTTTTTCGCTGTATGGAAAAAAACTGTGCGTCGTCATAGACGAGCGAATAAACAAGGGCGTAACAGGCATTCTCGCCGCGCGCTTTATGAACAAATACAGCGTGCCCGCCATCATCGTTACGTTTATTGACAGCACCACAGCGGTTGGCTCAATGCGCAGTTCGCGCGGACTCAACGCGACAGAATTTCTCGACAGCTTTGGCGATTTTTTTATCAACCACGGCGGGCACAACTACGCCGCAGGATTCTCATTCGAGCGCGCAAAACTTGACTCGTTCATTGAAACATTGCAGACGCTCGCAAAATCAATCACGCTTGCAGAAGAGTCGAGCGCACTTGAAATAGATGCAGAGCTGCCGCAAAATTATCTCACGCCTGACATCCTTTCCACAGTCGATTCGTTTGAGCCGTTTGGAGAAGGAAATCGCGAAATCATGTTTTTATCAAAATCGCTCCACGTGTTCGACGCAATAACGATGGGCAGAAGCGAGCGGCAGCACTTGAAAATCACGTTCGACTGCGGAAAATACAAATTCCCCGCGATTTTCTGGGGCGAAGGCGAGCGGCTCGGACGCGATTTTAACAAGGGAGATGCGCTCGACATAGTGTATTCGATAAACAGAAACACGTTCAACGGCATATCAACTCCGCAGATGATTCTTGCCGATATTAAAACAAGCAATTCTTAAATACAAGGAGCAATGAGTAATGAAAAAATATGTTTTGATTGTCGTCGCACTCGCACTCGCGGCAACACATAGTGCGGCAGCTTCGCTTGCATCGTTCAAAGGCACGACATGCACGTTGAATGTTGAATACAATGCTACAGCGCAGCAGGGAGATGCGCTCATCGTGCGCATGACGCTCCGCTCTCTCGACAAAAAACGCGCGCTCGAAGACACGGTCGCTGTTGCAGAACTGCACAACGAAACAAAGCGCATTGAGACGGCACAATTTTTTGCTGTAAATCAAAAGGCAAAGCGGCAGAGCGTGCAAGAGTTCCTTGCATATGTCCCGCTTTCAACGTGGCTTTCAGACGGCGACTACACGCTTAAAATCATCTATACGGCGTTCGGTTCAGAGCCGGAAAAATTCACGCTGCCTGTTGCAGTGCTCGCAAAAGATTTTATTAAAGAAACGATTCCGCTCGATGAGCGCAATACAGCTATTCGCACAGACACAAGTTCAGAGCGCATTGCACAGATAGAGAGGCTCAACAACGTGCTCGCCACAGTAAATGCAGCAAACATATACACGATAAAGCCGTTCGTACCGCCTGTTGCGCCTGACACGCGGCGCACATCGTTTTTCGGAGACAGGCGCATATACGCGTATTCAAGCGGACGAACTGCAACAAGCGAACATTATGGAATAGACTACGGCGTTCCTGAAGGCACTGTCGTTTCTTCGTGCGCAGACGGTCGCGTTGTGCTCGCTGAAAACAGAATCTCAACAGGCTGGAGCGCCGTTATCGAGCACGCGCCGGGATTATACAGCTTGTACTATCACATGAGCGTCCTCAACGTAAAAGAAGGGCAAATCGTAAAGCAGGGAGAACGGATTGGGCTTTCAGGCGCAACGGGGCTTGCAACTGGACCTCACTTACATTGGGAAGTGCGGCTTAACATGTGCGCAGTTTCGCCTGATTTTTTTACCGGTGATTACGCGTACACAAAACCAGAAAATTGACAATCGCTGCATGACGCAACTGCAAACAGCGCCGCGCGCAGTAACACATTTGCCGCGCAACAAGTGTGCAGTGCTGTTCTCTGCGCAACTCAATCATTCCGTCTGCTGAAAGTTCGCTCATGTGAATGAGCGCCTGTCGTTACTCTCGCCGCAACGCAATCGTTCCGTCTGTGCCAGTCGTGATGCTGTAATACACGCCTGTCGCACAGCGGGACAAATCGATTGTATAGGTGCGAGAAAATCCCGCAGCAAAATGAGCGGCAGGATTCAATGCAAAACGCAAGAGCGTATGCAGGTTGCGCCTGTCGTCACATGTAGAACCAGCGCCCAAAAGCAAGCACTGCCCGTGCTCGCTATAATACTGTGAAAGCATTGTTCCTGCCTTTGCAAAAGCACGCTGCGGCGCTATTGTTGCGCGGCCATAAATCATATACGGAAATACTATCTTCTTTTCTGAAAACTCAGCGCTTTTAAAATCAACTGCAAGCGACGAGCCGCGCCATGAGCGTTCGATTACCGCGCATTCATTCCCGCTTGTATCGAGCACAGAAATGACTGCGCTTATCGTTTCGCCGCTTTCAGAAGCGCTTGCCCCATAAATGAGTATGCGCATTACCTCATAGTTTTCTATGCGGGGAATACGCGACGCCGCGCTAAAACATCGTGCAAATGAAAGCGCAAAGACCACAAAGTACGCGAGCAGCAGCGTAAAAACTGCATTAAAGACAACATGATGCATAGATGCATGTTTAGCCATACGCACCTCTCAATCGACACACCTCATCGGTAAAAACTCCGCCCAAAATCGCGAACACGCGGGAAAGCACGAAATTGCAGTTTGTTCATGCGTTTGCCAATTTAATAAACTCTGTTTCATCGATGACGGGAATGCCGAGCTTTGCAGCTTTCACATTTTTTGACGAGCCGCTTGTCTTGTCGTTCGTAACAAGATATGACAAATCTTTTGTGACGGAAGATTTGCACGTGCCGCCATTTTTTTTCACAAGCTGCTCTGCATCAGCCCGCTTCATCGTCAAAAGCTCGCCGGTAAAACAGAACGACTTTCCTGCAAACACGCCGCTTGATTGCAGTTCGAGCGCTATAGTGCCTGAATTGGCAAGCGCGCGCATTTCTGCCGCATTCTCTGCAATCCCTTCGACTGCAATATGCGCCATCTTTTCTGCAAACCCGTAAACAGCGGCAAACTGCTCTTGCGTTGCTGCGAGCATTTTTTCAAGCGTATCAAATCCTGACGCGACGAGTTTCTCCGCCATCGTTTCGCCAATGCCTTCTATGTCAAAGCCCGCAACAAAAACTGCAAGATTCATGCGGCGATGATTCGCAATAGAAGCGACAACTTTTGCCGCCCCAAGCGAGCGTTTTTCTGCGGCGATGCTCTCTTCATTCAAAAAAAATGGCGTGAGCATTTCTTGCGTGAGCGAATAGATGTCTGTAATTGACGCGATTTTTCCTGCATCAAAAAGAGCTGTGACAAGCGTTTCGCCCAAATCGCGTATGTCAACAGTGCGCACCCATTTTAAAAGCTGATGAAGCACGCGCTTTTTGCACGATTTGTTTGGGCAAAAAAGACGCGAGCCTTCATCGACAAGCGGCGTACCGCATGTTTCGCATGTTTTTGGAAATGCAATCGGCGTTGTCTCGTTGTCAGACGGCACAACACTTTCAATCTTTGGAATGATTTCGCCACGCTTCACAACAACGACAGCACTTCCAAGCGCAACGCCAAGCGCGCGCATAGTGTCTGGGTTTGCAAGACTTGCGCGCTGCACAGTCGTCCCCGCAAGCTCCACTGCATCAAAAATGGCGACAGGCGTGTACGTGCCGCCGCTTTTGCTCCACTCAACAGAACGCAGCACGGAAACAGCTTCCTCAAGGCTGAACTTGAACGCAATCTGCCTGTCGGGACGCGCGCGCAATGAGTCTTCGCGGTTTATGGCGCGCTCTTTAACAACAAGCCCGTCAATGTCGTAGCCAAGCGTTTTGCGTTTTTCCATGACAGACGCGCGATATGCAATAACGTCGTCTACGCTGCTGCATATTTTAAGCGGCACAACAGTAAAACCGCACGACGAAAGCCACGCAATTTTTTCTTCTTCATCGCTGAAAGGTGACGCATCGTCAGCTGACCAGGCGTCATACGCTATGAGCATAAGGTCGTCGCTGCCTTTGCCGTCTTTTCGCTTCATAATGCCGTTCGCAGCGTTGCGGCAGTTTGCTTTGTCGCTGTATTTTGCCTTGTGCACCTCGTGCGTCATAATCACTTCGCCACGCACGCCGCCAGTAAACGAACTGCCCGCAAGTTCCTGCAGCACGCCGCCCATCTTTTTTGCATTTGCCGTGATGTCATCGCCTGTTGTGCCGTCGCCACGCGTCACAGCGCAAACAAGCGCCCCGTTCGCATACTGCAACTCAAGAGACGCGCCGTCGAGCTTGTATTCAACGAGATAGTCATTATACGCATGCTTTTGCGCCCAGCCGCGAAATTGTTCAGGATTTGCAGCTTTCTCCTGGCTTCCCATCGGCATGATGTGGCGCACTTTTTCAAAATTGCCTGAATCCGCGCCAACTTTGTGCAGCACCGCATTTGCAGGGTCGAGCGATTTTAATTCGTCCCAGAGCGCGTCAAACGCTGCATCGCTTATTTCGCCCTCACCGTTATAATACGAGTCCTGGTATTTTTTTATGAGAAACGCAAGCTCTGCAATTCGCTTCGTTTTTTCGCTCTGCTGTGCCGCTTGCGCTACATCAAATAAATCTGCCATATGTTCTCCGCCATATCACGAGCTGCCTGTAAAAGTCAGGGCTTTCGCAAGCGCTCATTATTTTTTTACAAAATACAACTCGCGGATAGCACGCTCCTCGCTTATGCCGCGCTCTTCAAATTTTGTGCGCGGTCGCCACGCTTGTGCGTTCGCAAATCCGTTATATTTGTTAGAAAGATTTTCTGTTGCAGAAAGCTCTGAGAGCGCGCTTTCAGCATACGCCTCCCAATCAGTTGCCATGTAAAAATAACCGCCAGTGGCAAGCTTTGACGCAAAGAGTGTTGTATGAGGACGCTGCACAAGGCGGCGTTTGTGATGACGCTTTTTAGGCCACGGGTCAGGAAAAAAAACGTGGAACGCCGCAACGGAATCGTCTGCAATCATATGCGAAAGGACTTCAAGCGCGTCGTGCTCAATTATGCGTATGTTCCTTAATTTCCGCGAATCTATTTCTCCGAGTAGTTTACCCACGCCAGGCTTGTGTACCTCAATGCCTATGTAATTCACATCTGGATTTTGAGAAGCGATAATCGCCGTAGCAGACCCCATGCCAAATCCTATTTCGATGACGACGGGATTCTTGTTGCCGAACAGTTTTTCATAGTCGAGCAGCACGTGCTCATACGGCACGCACCACACAGGAGAAAGCGCGGCGTAATTTTTTTTCTGCGCGTCAGTCATGCGCCCTATTCTGACGACATATGTTTTTATTCCGCATGCATCGTTGCGTTCTTGCGGCATGTACGTTTCGCTCAAAACGACATCTCCGAATTATCAATTTTCTGCAACTTGGTATTCCTGTGGGGGCATAAAGCATATCACCGTATTGCTTGGTGTCGAAAAACATATCCGCATACGAGCTGCTGTTTTCATTTCATCCCATACAGCTGAAGCAGTCATCCAGCCTGCCTTTCGCTCATCGCAGTACATGAGCCTGCCGTTCGAATCATAGACAGCAACACGTTCGATTATATCCTGTCCTAAAATCAACTGCACATCGCCTGCCTTTGCCTGTGCAAGAGCAACAGGATACGCTATGTAGAACGGGCTCTGCGCGCTCTCGCCGGTAGCATCGGTATAAAAAAGCGTATATTCTCCTGCAGGCGGCAACTCATTTGCAGGGCATACAAAATTTACGTATCCTGCCCACTGCCTGTCGCTTGAACTGATGAGCTGTACATTATCAGTAAACCACTCATACTCATTTGTCTGCGATACAATGCGGATATTTGCAACACGTCGCGCATCGCTTCGAGTTTCTGCAAAAACAGCAAAACGGACAAGCGGCGGCGATTGCTCATCCTGATAATCAAAAATAACCGATGCGCGTGAAGAAAGCAAATCGGGTGTTGTGTTCGCGCATGAAAAAAATAATGCAGCACAAACGGCTATCAGTAAAAAACGATAATGCATATCAGAAATTGAAAACAAGGTTGATAACGGTTAAATCGCTTGTAGAAAATTGATTCACAAGTGACTCGAATTTTACGCCTACTTTTTTACACGCATCGTCAAGATATGAAAGATAATACAATCCAAGGTCAATGCCTTCCTGCCCTTCTGGTTGCTCTCGATAAAAATCTACCAGCGACTTTTTACGTGTGTCAGCTGTTTTTCCTGCTTCTATAGTCTCCTTGATTTCCTGGAATTCATCGTCTTTATTATAAAGCGTCACTTGCAACCGTCCCTGTCTGCCTATCGACGATGCGCCGCCGCCGAGTTTCCACGTCAAAAATACGAGCTCGCCTTTGCGCTGTAATTCCTTAATAATTTTTTCGCGTATATCTGCATCGAAGATAAGAGCATCTATTTTATCTATGCCCTGATACATTTTCCGCGCTTCTTTTCTTACATTTGAATTCTCGCTATTAAGCGCAAGCTCCATTACCATTACAGAAATATATTCCGCTACTTTTGATTTTTCCATGTATTCTTTTAATAAAGCGCGGACAGCTTGGAGCATTTCGTCGAATCCCTCTGTTTTGTGAAACAACGTAATGATGTACCAGTTCATGAGTCCAAGTCTATTGAGGAACTTTTCAGTCATAAGCAGGTAGATATTTTTTTCCTCTATTGAAAACTCTTTATTTTCCATAACCGATTTCCAAATCGGCGCAAGAATAGCTTTTCGTAATTTTTCAATAATGTCATTCTGAGACGAAAGCGTCAACTGCAGCTGCTTGCCGCTGATGCTTGTCTTTTCGTCGATTATATGCGCAGGATTTGCCCTGTTATACTTCCGTACACATGAACAGTGAATTATCGCTTCATATATTTTTCTATCAAACTGTTTATATAGGATTGAATACACAATGACTTTTGACAAATCCATCACTTCTTGACGAGAAGACACAAACTCTGTCATCGAAATTTCGATTTTCGAAATGTAGTCGAGCAGTATCATGTCTTGTATTGAACGTGGTGAAAATTTATTAACAGAAATTCCATACTCATCTGCATTATCGGCAAGCCTGAAGCGAAGCAACCTCTTTTTTCGACTTATAAAATATGATGAGCCACTCTCTGTAAAAATGATTTTAAGAGGCAAATTAAGTATGAATTTATTTTCTGTAGCCGCCATTCTTAAAAAATCCTTCTGTTATTATTTTATTATACACCATAGGACTTGCATTGTAAACACGTATTATTATATACTACATATTATGAGGAAAATAAAGGCAGTCGCAGCAGTTTTCTATCTTGTATCGAGCATTGCAACGCTCGCTGCACAGCAAATGCCACATGGTACAGCGCTCTGCCGTGACACAGCCCTATTCCTTTCTAAAGCAGGTTTAAAAATAAACTACGAAGACATAGTTTACGGGAGCACAAATGACTTCCCTCGCAACATCACCGCCACTCTTCCTGCAACAAAAAAAAAACAAGTGAATCGCAAGATATGCGTCACGTTCTCATCCTTGCATTCACAATGGAAGACGCGTACAGACACCGCCCATTTATTGAAACACTTCTCAATGAAATAAAAAAAAATGAACGAGACTACAGTCTGCTTCTTTTATTTTCTTATGGCGACATGCAAATTGAAAGCAGCAGATATATCCCACGTGGTACTGAAGCGTTTGTAAAAACATTGGAGCCACAGGACGCGTACGCTGCCCTCTGTATAAATTTTGCTCCTCGCAAAAATGCTGTCATTATCCCCGGTGGAGAAACAGCCGTTTCTCCTCGCTGGCTTATCGAACGCCTTGCAAATGCATGCAAGCAAAGCGATATACTATACACATTTCAAGGCGGTACATTTGGCTCTCTTTTTCGACTTGGCTTTCTTGCATCAGACATACGCGCATCTTTTTTTCTGAACAGCGACATACCGTGTGCAGTGTTTTTACTACCCGATACTTTTAACGAAGATTCCTACAAAACATTTTTTAATAATTTCTTGTCTGACTACTCGGTGCGCGGTACAGAAATATGGGACAAGCACTACATCTATCTGCACACAAAAAACGGGCTACTTTTATTTGGAGAGCGATTCGTTATCTTGTGTTGTATAATCGTATCATTCATAAGCTTGTTCATTCTCTGTGAGTTCTCTTTTATACATAAAGAGCATAGAAAAACTCGAAAGGCAGTGCTCCGTCTCTGGTATATCCTGCCCGTTACCGTTCTTCTTTCCGCAGTTTCGTTTCAAATAAGCCAGCCTATTGCAGCACTTGCCTCAAAGTTGTTTCATATGGAAATGCAGCTACAATTCATAATGAAAACAATGACTGCGTTTATTATTGTTACTGCACTCTATCTTTTCCAAGTACAACGACAGAGCATAATCGAAAAGCGAGCCTATGGATATATCCTTGCGCTCGTGTCGGTACTGAACATTTTCATTTTCAGCGCAGTCGATATATCGCTATTTTTTCTTTTTACAGTTGAATATATAATCATCTATTTATTTCAACCAGCAAAGCGCGTGGGAACACTTACACTCTCTTTTTTAATAATGGCAATTCCATTTCTACCGTATGCGATTCAAATAATCAAGTACGGAACGTTTGCAACATACAACGCAATTGCGCACAGTTCTTTCAAGCAAAATCTACTCCTTGCTTTTATCTTTTTGCCGTTTTTGCTCCAGTGGCTGCGAATCATTGCGCGCATAAACGAGAGATGGCGTAAACTAGCTTTAACACAAAAAGGCATACGAATACGCAATGCCGTCATATCAACAGCAGCCACCGTAATAGTGATTTTGCTGCTCGTCATTGCAGTGCGCTACATTCCAACGCTGTTCATATCTTCAGAACATAGACAACCTCCGCCCACTCCGAGCATGCAACAGCGTGACGATGACTTAATCACCTGCACTGTATCAGACCGTTCCTTTTTTGATGACATGCTGCGCACGCTCACCATACAGCTTGGCGCAGAAGCAGAACAGTGCACTGTCACGCTGACAGGAGCATATGCAAATGCGGTCATTTATTCCGATGCGCAGTACATCTCCGACACAACACGTAAGACAGATACATTCATCATGCCGCCGTGGCCGCCAGAAACGCTGACATTTTCATACACGGCAGATGCATCTGTCTCTTCGACAGTCACTATAACGGCAATCTATCCGGGCAGCGAAATAGGAGAGCGGATTACGCGCACGCATGTGGTGGAAATTCCTGCGCTGGCAAAAACTGCTGAAGGAGCGCTATGAGCGACAACTATTTTTTGCATGTTGACATCGACGCATTTTTTGCCGCAGTTGAGCAGCTTGACAATCCCGAACTGCGCGGAAAGCCTGTCATCGTGGGCGGGCTTCCGGGAGAACGGCGAAGCGTTGTGTCTACCGCTTCATACGAAGCGCGCGCATATGGCGTTCACTCTGCAATGAGCGTTGCAGAAGCGTATAGGCTCTGCCCTAACGGCATATTCATGCACGGACGCATGAAACGCTATCACGAGCTTTCAGCGCACATCATGGACATATTCCGTACCTATTCGCCCGACATGGAGCAGATGTCTGTTGACGAAGCATTCATAGACTTGACAGGAACAGAACGCCTTTTTGGAAAGCCGTCAGAAACAGCGATGAAGCTCAAGCGCGACGTGCAAGAAAAAATCGGACTCACTGTGTCGTGCGGGCTTGCAAGCACAAAATATATTGCCAAGCTTGCATCAGAGATAAACAAGCCCGACGGATTTTTTGAAGTTGCACACGGCGATGAAGAGCGATTTATGCTTTCGCTGCCGCTCAAAAAAATCTGGGGCATAGGACCGAAAACACTTTCACGCATAAATGCAGCGGGCATGTACACTGTCAAAGACATTCACGAAAAAAGCAAAAATCTTTTGACGACGCTTTTTGGAGAATCAACTGGTTCATTCCTGTACAACGTATCGCACGGAAATGAAGTTGACGCGTTCACAAAAGAAGCTGCCTCGCATTCGATAAGCGCAGAGACGACGTTTGCATGCGACATCACTGACGCATATACGGCAGAAACTGCGCTCATGGAGCTGTGCCACACTGTCATGTTCCGCCTGCTCAAAGAGGGCTTTACAAGCAAAACAGCTTTTGTAAAATTGCGCTACGACTACTTTACGACTGTCTCAATCCGTGAGACGAGAGCATCAGAAATCACTTCTACAGATGAGCTGTATGAGCGCGTGTGCACGCTCTTTGAAAAAAAATATGAAGCAGGGCGCGGCATCAGATTGCTCGGAGTTGGAGCAGAAAAAATTGCAACGCTCGACGCGCCGCGCCAGCAAGAACTTTTTGACTTTGGCGAAAAGAAAAAGCAAGCTGTTGAAAAAGCGATTTTACATCTTTCGCAAAAACATCCCGACGTAAAAGTGCACAAAGCGCGGCTTCTTAAAAAGACAAAGCTGCTTGTGTTTGCGCTGCTCGCTTCTTTTTTTATGACACATGGAAATCACGCATATGCAAAAACAAATGCAACTGCAAGCGGTGCAGGTGCAATCGTAACAGACGAAACAGAACGTGAAAAACGCACGGACACGGCAAAAGAATCTGTCTTTGATTTTGAGCTTGGAAACAGCAACGCAGAATTTTTTGCAAGCGGCTACTGGGAGGCAGGCATTGTGCAAACGACAGCAACATCGTTCGGGTTTGGCAATCCGTTTGCGCTCTCATTCGGCATACCAGTGTTCAAGCAAAAAGTTGACTTGTCGCTTTTATTCACAATTAATAAATCATGGTTTTTTAGCGCAGACTTCGCAGACGGTTTTGCAAAAAATACGATTGCGGCAGGCTATCGTGGAAGCGGCATTGTAAAAGAAGCGCTCATTGCAAATCGCGGAATCATATTTCCGTCGTTCTATGCTGTGTCAGAATTTGACAGGAACATAGGTGGCGGCAAAAATCAAGCGCCTGGCATGTCGCTGCATTTGGCAGATGGCAAGTGGCGTTTTGATGCAGCTGTGCGCTACGACATGCTCACCGAGCACAATGCAACGTTCTACGGCAAAAACAGCGTGTCCACAATTTTAATTTCTCCTGCCGCATGGCAGCGCGGTCAGCTCTTCGCACTCCCCTCTTCTGCCGACGTTTCCGCTGTTTCACACATTTACGTTGAAAGCGAGGACGGCGCATACTTTGATGAAAACGGGCGAACATACAAACAGCTTGCAAGCTCGCAGTATCTGTTGCTGCCCGCGCGCTCGATGATTGTCATTTCGCAAGACGCGCAAAGCGGCATGAAAAACGGAAAGCTCCCGCGCGTGCTCGTCACGTTTTCATCGCGTACGCGAAGCGACATTGCAGCAGAACTTGGAAAATATGATGATACGGCACCGCTGGACGACAACTTTGCTACATTTTTTCTTGCGCGCATTCAAAAATATTTTATTCAAAAATATTTTAATGAAGATAAAAATGATTTGGAACACTACGCATACGCGCCGTACAGTCAAGACCACTACGGGCTTTTCACAAAAATTAATAATTCTGATGATGCGCTTGTCATTCAGTCGCCCGATGGATTTTCGCCGTTTGCATGCGCGTACCGCTACGACTGCGGCATCACCACTGCAACAGATGCGGCTGTCATATTTTCACACACGGAACAGGCGGCGCCTTCATACAGCGCGGCAATTGCAGGAAGCGACATAGATTTTGTCGCGGAAGATTTTTTTTTGACAGCGCATACATTCGTTGACATGTACAGCGATGCTACAAGCAACGACATGCGCTCGCCTGCCTCACGCTACCCGCTTGCTGACAGAGCGCCAGGATTTTACCTCGTCTACGAAGAAGCGACAGACATGCAGCTTGTGTTGCGCACTTACACGCCAGTAACGCGTTTTGACATTGGCACAGATGTGAGCGCAGGCTCTGTTACTGTGTATAAGAACGGCATCATAGACGGAGGCGCGGCATACGACGAGGAGACTGGCTGCGTTACGCTTTCAATGACTGTTTCCGACACAGACAAGATTTACATCACCTGGTATGAAGATTCATCATCCATTGATGATGGCGCAATTGCAGCGGCAGCAGGATTTTCGTACGATTTTTTTCCAGGATTTTCTGCGGACATCTCGCTTTCATCGCGCTGGGCACTCGGCGTGCGCAACAAATTTGCAGATGCCGCTTCCAGCCGCACGGGATTCGTCTCGCTTGCAGCGGGCGCACGCTACACACACGGCGGCTTTTCAGTGTCAAACGCAACGCTCGCTTCTGTAGAACATAAAAACGTCACGGGCACATACCGCGTGCTCGGCATGGACGACGAAAAAAGCAGCACATTCTATCTTGCAAGCACGAGCGGACGGCGTTTGCCAAGCGGCTTCGTGCCTGTGATAAACGACCGCCCGCCAAACGACACGCCGCTCACGACGTTAGACGAAGCGCGCTACATTCCACCAAGCAGCGTGAGCGGCACGCGAGAGAACGGCATATCGGGCTACGTGATTCCGCTCGAATGCACCTTTTCAAACAGCGGCGAGTGGACGGCAGTCTCAATCACCTTGAGTGGTGGCAGCTCGTTTTCATCGGGAACAGCGTTTTCGCTCGGATTAAAGACAGCCTCATTGAGTGCAGATTGCGACGTGTACTTGCAGCTCGGCGTTGACGCATCTTCAGATTTTGATGAGCGCGCTGAAGCAAAAAACAAAATCCCCACGTGGAAGATTTCGCTTGCAAACTCATCATCTCCAAATACATTGCGCGATGTTGTATCTCCGCTGTATCTCGACGGGTACGGCGCACATGCAAACGGCTGGCAAACAGTCACCGTCGCGCTCACCGACTACGACCGCTCGCGCCTCACAAAATATCACGACGCGCGCATCATCGTTGTGAACACGGGAACTGCCGCTTCCGGTACACTCACAATCGGTCCGTATGAAACAGCGGTGCAGTCAGTATTCACACGCGTCTACAGCTCTGCCATGACGGCAGCAGTGCGGCAAGAAGCGGCACCAGATGTGCCGAACGCGTCAAAGTTCAACACAGGCACAAATTACGCAAGCGTTGTCACGTGGAAAAACGATGCAGCATCTCTTCCTGCAGAAGATGATGAGCGGCGCATAACGCTTGCAAAATATTTTGACGAAGTTGACATTGCGCCGTACAAAACGCTCAACATGTATTTTAAATATTCAGGTGAAGATGAATACAGCGGAAGCGCGACAACAGCTGAAAGTGCAATTACATTTGTGCTCGACTCAAATGCGCCTTCAATCGATGATGAGGTAATCGCTGCCGTACAATTTGAAATTGAGCACGCAAAATTTGCAACATTTGCAAACAACGTCTATCATCTTTTAACAATCAACCTTGCAGACAAAAAAGTTTTCATAGATGATACCGAAGTCGCAACTGCGCAGATAAACACCGCAGTCATTCCAACGCGATTAAAAATGACAATAGACACAGCAGCAGCTGGGAACGCATACAAAAAAGGCTCATTCACGTTCGACGAATTGTACCTTGACGGCAGCACAGTGCACGGCATGTTCGCAAATGTGACAAAAGCGTCGTACAAAAAAGACGGCGTTGTTCTTGCAAGTAAAAACGGTTTTTCCATTGTAGAAGACGTATCGCTCGCAGCCGCAGCAAAAGAACACGGCACTGTCTCGTCGTCGGCTCATTCGTTTGTGCTGACGGCAGACGCTTCGGCACGCGCAACAATCGCATCGATTGCAGTTGCAACTGACGCATCGTTTTCGAGCGCGGAAAAAGGCGCGCTTGCAACAGCAGGATACAGCGTGGGAACGACAACGCCACTTTTTTCAGTCATATCGTTTTCAGATGCATACCGCTACGACCACGCAGCGGGCAGCACAGAATACGCGGACGCATTTTCGCTCAACTTTGGCGAGCTGCATGTACCGCTTTCACTTTCGTTTGCAACGCACGCGTCGAGCAGCATGTGGAGCAGCAATCAAAAGTTGGAAGCGGCGCTCGCTTCGTCGTTCGGCAAAGACACATGGAAAGCAGAAGTGCGCGCAAAATCGCAGATTGCGCAAAAAATAAAACAGCGCACGTCATTTGACACAATAGCGCGCGGCTGGCTTTCTTCTGCGCGCCTTGCCTATTCAAACGGCGCAAGTGAAGCGAGTTCACGCACAAACACAAATGAAATACAGGCGAGCGCACTCCTGCCGTTTTCATCATTCAATCCTAAAATCATCTTTAAAACCGACGGCTCGTACACTGCTGCAGCGCACATTGTCTTTGCAGACACCACATCGTTCCTCTCTTCGTTTCCGTTCAAAATAGGCGGCAACACGTTTGCAGTTGAATGGGAAAAGAAAGGCGGCGGCTCTGAAATCGTGAGTGCGGGTGGAAGTTACCGTTCCGACTACGAAAAACTTTTTTCCGCGTGGAAAAAACGCTCGTGGTATTTTTACGCGTTTCCATTCTACGATTTAATAAGCGAAAACCTCGCAAACGCAGTGCTCAAAGACACGTCGCCCACAGCGCAATCATCAGACTCGCTGTACTACGCCACGCGCTACAGTGTTTCGTGGAAGCGGCAACTTTCAGCGTCACTGCTCGATTTTTTTGCGCCGTCGTCCGCGCAGCTTGCGTTGGAGCGCGACATACGCACATCAAAAAATGAAAGCGACGTGTATCAAATCAAGACAACGCTTGTCACAACAGCGTTCAACATTTTCGGCTCGCAAAGCGCGCTCCGTGCATTCACCTGGTTTGAGCTTGATGAATACGTTACGTCTATTACTGGCGCAATAAAAATCCCGCGCGCTCATCCCAATCACACAACGTTTGCGCTCTCGCTGTACACGCAGCAGAATTTTTATCTCAATGATTTTGACACGCTCAAGACAGGCATAGAGTTCACGTGGGAAACTGATGGCGACTGGAGCGCGCAAACGACAGCTGTTTGGAAGCGAAAAGGCAAGATAAGTCCGCTCGCATATCTTGTCGCATTCATCTGGAAAAAATACGACAAGGCGCGCGCGGACATTACGCGCACGATGAGCTTTGACGCGATGATTTCCTCGCGCAACAAAAAATTGCATCAGAATTACGCATTTGCAAACACGATGGAAATGAAGCTGCTTTCATACACAACGATTTCATGCGGCGCAACGCTCGCATATGCAAGCGTCACAAACGAATCAATGCGCCTCTCGCTCGCGCTTTCGCTCGGCGCAAAACTCGAATTTTAGCGCATCGTTTGCAAAGGAACAAACTCACCGCCACATGCTACTGCAGCGGCGCAAAGTAGCCGCTTTCGTCGCGACCGCTCCTGTTCATAAGGTATGTCTCCGCTTCAAGCGCAAGATACGCCGTGCCCAAGTTTGTGTTGAGCGAAGACACATACGAAAGCTGATACAAACCTGACGGCAGAGCACGCAAATCATCTATGACAGACGCAAGCCCGACGCTGCGGTACACGTAGTATTCGCCGCCTTCAGTGTTCTCGCACACGTAGCTGATTTCAGGAGCAGCGGCGCGCGGTGAAAGCAACACAGTCGAAAACGCGATAGAGTTGTTGTTGAGATATGCTGCAATCTCTGCAAGCCCGTAGCGCGTAAATGCGTTTTGCGTTACTCCGCCCGCAGTGATAAAGATGATAGCGCGCTTTGGCTCCGCGTTTATCAAATCATTTGCGGCGAGGCGGAATGCCAAATCGAGCGGCACATCGTGCGAGACGGGCGTTTTAAGCGCAGACAACGCGAACTGCTGCGCAGCGTCCGGTGAGCCTGCATACTCGGTAGCAGGAATGCTTCCCGCAGAAACTATTCGCAGCGTTCCCTGCCCGTTCATGCCTGCAGCAAGCTCACGCACCGCTGTTTGAATTTGCGCAGTGTACGGCGCGCTTTCAGATGAGCGGTCAATAACGAGCGTCACATCTTGCACAGTGTTGTTTGAAGCAGCTCCCACAAGCCGCTGCTGTGAAACGGGACGCTTGTTTTCAGTGATGTAAAAGTTTTCTTCACGCAAGCCCACAACACTCTGACGGTGGCGATTTTCTACGCGCAACTCTATCGTCACGTTGGGAAATCTATCTGCGTTTACGCGCTCAATCTGTACAAACAGTCCGCCTATAAGCTCCTGCATCTTTGCCATGACATACACTTCGTTTGAGCGCATGTCGGTGACGAGCACATTGCCGTTCACATCGGGCACTGCGCTTGTCAATCGCGAAGGCGCATTTCCCGTGCGCGCGCTTTCATATGTTGCGCCAGTGCTTGTGTCTACGGAAATGACTTTATTGGAATCGCATATGACAAGATAGCCTGCCCACATTTTCATAGACTCGGGGCGATAAAATGTTTTTTCTTGCACGAGGTTGCGCACAAAATTGCCCGCCGTGTCGAATTCATAAATTGCACCTGTTACACTGTCTGCCACATACACGCGGTAGTCGATGACCGCAATGCCTGTCGGCCCCTGCAATCCTGCAAAGCCGCCTTCAGCCCTGCCAAAATAAAAAAGCCCGTTGCCATCTTTGTCAAACACATCGACACGGCTGTTGCCGTAATCAGTCACGTAAATGTTGCCGTTGCTGTCTTCGGCAAGGTACTGCGGCCCTATGCACTGTCCAACGCCTCTTCCTTTCGCACCGATATATTTGATAAATCCACCGTTTGAATTGAGCAGCGCAAGACGGTCGCCCGCACTCTCGCTCACGAGCAGATTGCTGTCGCGCAGCTTGATGATGTCGAGCGGGCGGTCAAACCCGTTGAGCGGCCCCTCTGCGCGGCGCACTACTGTGCCATTCACATTTATCTTAACAAGCTCGTTCGTGCCGTATGCAACTATCCACGCGCTGCCGTCGTCTTCAGGCAAAACTGATACAGGCTCGCCAAAAATAAGCGTATTGCCGTTCATGCCGGGAAAACTGCCCGCCTCTGTGTAGCGCAACTCATTTTCATATGACGTACCGGTGATGCGTCGCTCGCTCACCACTTCAATCCTATTCTGCAAGAGGATGCCGCCGTAGCCGTTGTCATACACGCGCTTCCACGCGGCAAGCGCTTCGCCTTCCATGCCGCTGCGGTAGTACGCTTTGCCGAGCCAATCGAGAATAAGGTTGTCGTCGCTTTTGTACGAAAGCGCGCGCTCAAGCAGCATGACAGCTTCGTTGAACGCGCCGCGGTAATACGCTTGCACGCCGCGCCTGAACTCTTCTGCAGCCAAACCTTCTTCAGCCGTCCGCATTCTGCCTGGCGCATAGAGCCCCGCAGTATTGTCCTGCGCAAAGACAGCCGCGCACGCACACAGCGCGCACGTGAAAAAAAATGATTTTAGTACGCCATGTGATTTTTTCATCGGTCAATCCCTGGAAGCAGAAATCTGCCGCATATGCTCGCGAATTATCTCGTTGCCGCCGTCAAGTTTTTGCGCCGCATCAAGATATTTTTTTGCCTCTTTCAGCAGCCCCAGCTTGAAATACACCCACCCAAGAGAATCAAGGCACGCCGCAGACTTCGGTTCAGCTTCTGTCGCCTTTTTGCAGTATGAAAGCGCTTTTGTCAAATCTTTGTTTTCGCATGCGAGCACATACCCCATGCCGTTGAGCGACGTAAGATTTTCCGGGTCAGCCTCAAGCGATTTTTCATAATACTGCAAGCTCTTTTCAACGTCGTCCTGCTCCCATGCTACATACGCAATAGCCGCGTACACCGAAGCAGTTTGATAGCCTGTCTCAAGCAATTTGTTAAGCTCAAATTCTGCAAGGCGCTTGCGCCCCGAAAGCGCATAGATGACTGCAAGCAAAAAGCGGCACTGCAGCACGCGGTCAAGCTCCGTGCCTGAAGTGACTACCTGTTCAAGATACAAAAGCGCGTCTTCCCACCGCTCAAGCTTTGCATAGCATAATCCGATGTAATACGCAAGCTCTATGCTGTCTATGCTCGTATCCGCAGGAAGCCCGAGAAAAAACGTGAGCGAATCTGTATATTTTTTTTGCCGATAGAGCTGCACGCCCTTTTGCAGAATATCCTGCGTTTGATGAGTTCTTTTTTGCTCCTTCATCATAGTCCCACCCGCACCTGTTATTTTACACTGAAAACGAGATGCCGTCCATATGTTTGCTTACGCATGGCTCCGCATACACACGCGACACAGCGACATAGTTTTTTTCGCATATCGCACTGTCGCTTGTAACGCCCCCATGCGACACGATATTCCCGCCACAGAAAAAACCGTATGTTGCACCGTCGGGCGCATCGAGCAGATGCATTCCATCACAGTATTCGCGGAATGAAATTTCATCTGCATACTGGACACCGCTGTATTGCTCGCACGATGCACCATTCACATTGACAAAAAAACATTCACCGTCAGGCGTGCCGTCTCTATGCGATGTATGTGTAAGCGCAATCAAACTGTTGATATTCTTCTTTGCAAATCTTGCCATTGCATCATACTGCCATGCATTGTCAAAAGATGAAACGCTGAGTGCAATGCCCGGCACGCCGTAGAGCACCGCTTGCCGCGCTCCCGCGCATGTACCCGAATAAAGTATATCCGTGCCTATATTCGGCCCACGATTTATTCCCGACATGACAACATCAGGTACGCCACTCACCAAGCCGCTTTTTAAAGCAACGATGACGCAGTCAACAGGCGTACCCGAGCATGAATAGACGCGCTCGCGTATTTTTTTTATTTTTAGCGCTTTGTTCATCGTAATGCTGTTTGAAACAGCGGAACGATTCCTATCTGGCGCAACAATCCATACTTCATGCTCATCTGACAAATGTGTTGCAAGCACGTTTATCCCTTCCGATTCAAATCCGTCATCGTTTGTCAACACTATCCTCATAGAAAATGCCTCATTCTAATTTTTTACAATATGCGCTCCGTCAGACGGTAGCACTTCATATGTTGACGGGTGAAAGCCAAAAATACGCTCGTACTCGTTTAATTTCTCTTTAAATTTCTTTTCGTCAGTCCTGCGCATAAACGCGTAGAGGCATCTGCCAAACCCCTTGCCCGTAATGCGCCCGCACGTCACCGGATTGCTCAACTGCTCAAGATTTGGCTCAAGTTCTCCGACGCGCTTCAAAATCCAGTCTATTTCAGGGCATGAGATTTCAAACAGCTCTTTCATGCTTTCATGGCTGTGATTTATTGCGCGGGCAAATGCACCAAAATCATTCTTTTTGAGAGCTTCGCGGGCATTGAGTACATCGCCATGCTCGCGCATAATGCACAAGAGCCTGCGCCGCGTATCTTCACTTACAACAGAAAGCACTTCGTTTACATCAGTGACATTGCTCTCGTATTTCCACCCACCATATACGCTTTTCTTGAGTTCGTGCAATTCGCCGAGCAACAGTGCATTTTGCGGTTCGTAAATAGACGTCTCATTCCACACTGAAATACGCGGCACGCGCGCATCGGTGAGCATTATCAGCTTGTCTTTAAACGGATAGTCAATGTAATCGAATGAAGCGCGGGCGTGGTCAGTGACAAGCAGCTTGCCCGCCTTTGAAAAAAGCGCTGAAAAATTATCGGCGATGTAGTTTCCCGTTTCAAGAAAAAGCTTGTTACCACGTTCTATTACTTGCAGCAACTCGGCATCAGAGCATTTGATATTGAAAAGTTTTTTCAGCGCAATCGCGCTTGCAACTTTGATTGCGGTCGTAATGCCAAATCCCGCTGACGGAAGAATGTCGCTGTATACGGTAACATTCACACCACCCATTTCAAAGCCGCCCGACGCATACCCATAGATAATTGCTTTTACAGCATTTGCCCATCTGTCTTCTCTGCGAAACTTTATAGAAGAAAGATTTGCGCGTTTTTTCTCTCCGAGTTGCGGAAAATAAAATTTAAGCGCAAAGTCAGACCGCTTTGACACAGCAACATGCACCAAAAGATTTATTGCCATTGAGAGAGTCTTATCTTTAAAAAACCATGAATGTTCTCCGATAAGGTGAAAGCGACCTGGAGCTGCAGCCGTCACATCAGGCAAAACTTCATATTCACTTTTGTGGGCATCATTCACCTGTTCTATGCATTCCATTAAATCCCTTACTTGTATATAGTTCTAACATGTATTATAATATACGAATGAGCGACTTTTTACAAGTTTTTTACGTTATTTTTTCAGCAATTCTTGTTTCGCTCGCAATTCCAAACGAGCTTTTTTTATTCGGTTCACCATATATTGCACTCATTTCACTCATTCCGCTGTACATAGCTATGTCAAATTGTCGTTCGTGGAGGCAAGCGGCAGTGTTTGGCGCGCTGCACACGACAGCAGTACACGTACTTTCAAGCTTTTGGCTCGCGTTTTTCAAAGATTTTGCTATTTTTACGCTCGGCGCATCTGCCGCGGGAACAGGCGTTATCGGCATAATTGCAGGCAGAATGCTGTTTTTGCCATACACGCATGCAAGCGCAAAAGATGCACTACGTGAAAATTCCGCCATAACATCATACCGCATTCCACTGCGCATCTTTTGGTTTGCAAGCGTGTACACGCTCTACGAGTGGTTTAAGGCGGCAGGACTTGGGTTTCTCGCGTATCCATGGGGCACGCTTTCGAGCACTGCGTTCCGCTGGCGCCTCCTCATGCAGATTGCAGATTTGACAGGCGCGTATGGCGTGTCGTTTTTGTTTGCGCTGTGCTCCGCCGTATGCGCAGAAGGGCTGCTGCTCGTAGAAAAATTGCCGCATGCGCTCGCTCCGCGCGCGTTGTTTTCATCTTATAAAAACGCGGTGAACGTGTTTGCTATTTTGCTCGCGCTGTCGTTTGTGTATGGCGCATACCAGTATGCAAAGCCGCGCACGCCGCACAAAAAACTCAACGCTGTGCTCGTGCAGCAGAATTCAAATCCGTGGGACGAAATCTCTGACAGCGATTCGATTTTGCGCTCGCAAAAACTCTCCGAAGAAAAAATCGACGAATTCAAAGCGCGCGGCGAACAGGCAGATATTGTCGTATGGAGTGAAGCAGTGCTGCGCTACGCGTTCCCGCACGCAGAAAGCCATTATGCGCACTCCCCCACAGATGAACCGCTTTTAGAATTTATTAAAAGAATGAATACGCCGTTTATCATAGGAGGCTCGTACCTTGCGGACAGCGTGACGCGGCAATACAACAACGCGGCACTGCTGTTTGACGCAGACGGCAACTTTCGCGCTTCATATGGTAAAATTCATCTCGTGCCGTTCGCAGAAGTGCTGCCCGGCACAGAATATGAGCTTGTGCGCCAGCTGATGCAGCGCGTTGTCGGAATTTCGGCAGGCTGGGTTGCAGGCGACCAGTACGTCTATTTTGATATTCCAGCGCAGTGGCACGAGCGAAAGCAAAAAGACGGCGTAAAAATCATCTCACTTGCAGATACAATGCGCGAGCAAGTAGCAAAGGAAAACGCTCGGCCGCTTGTGCGCGTGAGCACACCTGTCTGTTTTGGCGACGCGTTTCCCGCAGACGTGTGCAGACCACTCTTTTTGCACGGCTGCGAAGTTTTTATCAATTTGACAGACGACTCGTGGTCGCACACAAAATCGGCAGAATACCAGCATTTTGTGATAGCCTCGTACCGCGCAATAGAATTTCGCACAACGCTCGTGCGCTCCACAAACGCGGGCTACTCCGCCGTAGTTGACGCTGCGGGAAACGTGCGTGCCGACATGCCGCTCTTTGAAGAGGGAGCAATTGCCGCGTCTATTCCCGTATACAAACACCAGATGACAGTGTACGCGCTGCTCGGCAACTGGCTTCCTGCTGTGCTTGCAATCGTCGTGCTCGCATATTGCGCATACAATATGATATGCTGCACGATACCAGCACATACGATGAGAAAAATGCGCGAGAAAATCACGATATATGCCGGCGCGCAACGCGGTGAACAGCAGTATGGCAAGCTACAGCTGCGCCAGCAAGAAAACGGCATGCAAAAAACAAAACCAGCAGCACAGGCACTATCTGCAAAAAATTCCGTCAAAAAAACATCTGGAGCAACAAAATCCGCTACAGACGCAAAACAGCTCAAAACAGCGAAACCCGCTGCACGGGCAAAGCTGCAACAATCTACAAAAAACACATCAGCAAAAGTGCACGCTGCAAAAAGTACCGCTAAAAAATCGCCTATTGCAACAACATCAACTGTGCGTACAAACATATCCCAAGCGACAAAGCGTACCTCGTCTGCAAACGTACACAAAAAAGCAGTAAAAAAGACAAAAATCTGAGAATTTATCACTTTTGCTCTTGCCATAATAAATATAGTGGTGTATACTCACGTTATTAGGTGAAAAACCGCTACATTTAGTGGCAAAGGTAGTTCTGATAATGCGCTGTCCGTACTGTGGAAGTTTCGATGACAAAGTGATAGAATCGCGCACAATGGCAAACGGCGGGTCAATCCGCCGCCGCCGCGAATGTTTGGCGTGCGGCTATCGGTTCACAAGCTACGAGCGCATTGAGGAAAAGCCGCTCATGGTTGTAAAGCGTGACGGCAGACGGGAGCCGTTCGACAGCAAAAAGCTTGAAAAAGGCATTTCGCGCGCGCTTGAAAAACGGCCTGTCTCCACCGCAATGATTGAACAAATCTGCAACGAGATAGAAGACAAGGCGGTAATGCTCGGAAAAGTGAGCCGAGAAATCTCAACTGCAGAACTGGGAGAACTTGTTTTGCAGCGTCTGTATGAAATCGACAAAGTGGCGTATGTCCGCTTTGCTTCGGTATATAAACATTTTGAAAACCTCGATGAATTCATCACTGAGGTAAAAAACGTGGAGGGGAAACGGCATGGATGATCAGTCAATATTTCCTGAATGGCGCAGCTTTCTCGGAAAAAGCGGCGACCGCGAAACGGCGGGGTTTATCAAATCAGTTGTAAAACGATCAGGCGACATTGCGCCATACGACCGCGGCAAAATCGAGGCAGCAATCGGCAGCGCGATAGAAGCGGTTGAAAAACGCAGGGACCCCGACAGGGCAGCGGCGCTCACAGATGCAGTCGAAGAAAAATTGCGGCTGCAGCTTGCGGGAAAACGAGCGCATTCAATTCCTGCAATCGAAGAGATTCAAGACACTGTTGAAAGCGTCTTAATCGAAGCGAAAGAAGTGGAAGTCGCAAAGGCGTACATTCTCTACCGCGCGCGCCATGAAGCAGTCCGCGATGCGAGAAGCCTCATGGTAGACATCAACAAGACGATGGACGGCTATCTCGGTCAGAGCGACTGGCGCGTAAAGGAAAACGCGAACGTCAATTTTTCGCTCGGCGGCCTTATCTTGCACAACTCCGGCGCAATCACGGCGAACTACTGGCTCAACAATATCTATTCAAAAGAAGTTGCGGAAGCGCACCGCATGTGCGCGTTCCACATTCACGATTTGTCAATGTTTTCAGGCTACTGTGCTGGCTGGTCGCTGCGCCAGCTCATCCAAGAGGGGCTTGGCGGCGTGCCCGACAAAATCACGTCAACGCCGGCGACGCACCTTTCCACGCTCGTCAATCAAATGGTGAACTTTCTCGGCATCATGCAAAACGAGTGGGCAGGCGCGCAGGCGTTCAGCTCGTTCGACACATATCTTGCGCCGTTTGTCAAAATCGACAAACTTTCTGAAAAAGAAGTGCGCCAGTGCATTCAAAGCTTTTTGTTCGGCGTAAACACGCCAAGCCGCTGGGGAAGCCAAGCGCCATTTACAAACATCACGCTCGACTGGATGTGCCCCGAAGATTTGAAAAACCGCAAGGCAATCGTAGGCGGCAAGGAGCAGGATTTTACCTACGGCGACTGCCAGGAAGAGATGGACGTAATCAACAAGCAGTTCATCCTGCTCATGATAGAAGGCGATGCAAACGGGCGCGGTTTCGGCTATCCCATTCCCACGTACAACATCACAAAAAACTTCAACTGGGACAGCGAAAACGCAGAGCTGCTCTTTAAAATGGCGGCGCAGTACGGCACGCCGTATTTCCAAAACTTTGTCAACTCAGATTTGGATCCTGGCGACGTGCGCTCCATGTGCTGCCGCCTGCGCCTCGACAAGCGCGAACTGCGAAAACGCGGTGGCGGACTTTTTGGCTCCGATGAATTCACAGGCAGCCTCGGCGTCGTCACCATCAATTTGCCGCAAATCGCATTTCTTGCAAAAACGGAGGAAGAATTCTACAAACGGCTCGACTATCTCATGGACATTGCAAAAGAGAGCTTGTGCACAAAGCGCAAAGTGCTCCAAAAGCTGCTCGACTCAGGTCTGTATCCGTACACAAAACGCTATCTCAAAACGTTCAACAACCACTTCAACACAATCGGGCTGTGCGGCATGAACGAGTGCTGCCTCAACTTCCTCGGCGTGACAATTGTCGATGCAAAAGGCAAGCAGTTTGCGGAAACAGTGCTCGACCACATGCGCAACCGTCTGCAAGATTATCAAGAAACAACAGGAGAGCTTTTCAATTTGGAAGCGACACCCGCAGAGAGCACGTCGTACCGCCTCGCAAGCCACGACGTGGAAAACTTCCCCGGCATCATCACGAGTGGCACTGAAGAAAGCCCGTACTACACAAACTCCACGCAGCTTCCCGTTGACTACACGTCGGACATCTTTGAAGCGCTCGACATACAGGAAAGCTTGCAGACACGCTACACGGGCGGCACTGTGTTCCACACGTTCATGGGCGAGCAGATTAAAGACTGGAAAGCTTGCCGCGACCTTGTCTACGCTGTCATGACAAACTACCGCGTGCCGTATGTGACCATCTCACCCACGTACTCAATCTGCCGCTCGCACGGCTATTTGAACGGGCAGCATTTTGAGTGCCCCAAATGCAAGGCGGAACGGGAAGCGGAACTGCGCTTGAAGCTGGAGCAGCTTGAAAAGGAGCGCGCGCTCGTGCTGGAGCAAAAAGAGGCGTAAAAAAGTGCACTGTGCTTATCTGCATAGGCAACGAGTTTGTTTGCAATGCTCAAGCAAGCCCATTGCCCTGCCGATACTAAAAAACAGCAAATATAGCGTACAAGTACTTGACAAATGTGTCAAACTACACTATATTTAGTGTAACATTCGTTATCATAATAAATACAATAATGAATGCAATATATCTTTTGGGAGGAATATAAGATATGGAAACAAAAACAAGAACGCTTGCCGAAATCGAAGCTGATATTGCGGCAACAAAAGAAGCGCTTGCACATGTGCGCGGCTCTGAAACAGAAGTGTACGCGCGTATCGTGGGCTACTATCGCGCAGTGCGCAACTGGAACAAGGGAAAGCGCGAAGAATACAACCACCGCAAAATGTTTGCGCTTGCAGACAACAGCGCGTACGAAATAACTGACGCTGACAAAGCGTGCGCGTGCTCGTCTCCTGCGCGCATAACAAAAACAGCTGCCAGCGCGCTCGCAGAGAATATTTTTTCAAACTCAGGAAGCTATGAGCTGTTCACACGCAAAACATGCCCGAACTGCCCGCCAGTAAAAGCGTACATGGCGGAAGTTCCCATGACGGGAACAACCATTGACGTGGACACAGAAAGCGGCCTTGCTGAAGCTGCAAAAAAAGGCGTGTTCGCCTCTCCGACTGTCATCGTATACGACGCTGTAGGAGCAGAAGTTGCGCGCGGGCACAACGTAGAAGAACTCACTGCAATCTTTGCGCCTGTTGCGGCAGAGGCATAACACGCTGCACGCATCAGAGCTCGATGAACACGCCGGCGCGCTTATAAAAACGACGCTTGTCGATTTTCCCGGACGCGTGGCGTGTTCATTTTTTTTGCGCGGCTGCAACATGCGCTGCCCGTACTGCTACAACACAGGTCTTGTCATAGGCGGCGATGACGGCGCGCTTTCAAGCATAAACGAATTATTTTCGCACCTCGAAAAACGGTGCGGTGTTCTTACCGGTTTAGTGATAAGCGGCGGCGAGCCACTCGTAAACAAGCATACGCCCACAATCATTGAGCGCGCAAAAACGCTCGGCTACAAAATAAAGCTCGACACAAACGGCACGCTTCCCGACGAGCTTGAATCCATTATTAAAAATGACAAGACGCGCCCCGACTTTATCGCCATGGACATAAAGACAAGTCCCACGCGATACGGCGAACTGTTTGCTCCATGCTGCAAAACATGCACCATAGGCGAAGCGCAATCTAGCACAAGCGCATTGCATGATGCGGCAACCATGCAGCGCACTATACCCACCGCGCGCAACATCACCATGCACGACTATTCTGCCCTGCTTGCCCGCTCCGCGCAGCTCATAGCCTCGTTTCCGAGCAACGCACGCGAATGGCGGACAGTCCTCGTGCCGCATTTTGTTAAAAAAGACGACATCGACGCCATGTCTGACCTTTTGCCAAAAGACGCATCGTGGCAATTTGCGCAGTTCCGAAATGAAAACTGCCTTGACGCTTCATACAACGACATGCGCCCGTACACTGACGCGCAGGCAGCAGAACTCGTAGCATACGCGAAAACGCTTGTCGAAAATGCCGCACTGCGTTGACAGCAAAATCATCAGGTATACCGCGCGAAAAAGCAAGAATTTTTTAGGGGAGGAGCCCCTCCCCTGCCGCGCACGCTGTTGCGCGGCACCCCACCCTGCGGGGGTAGAACTTGTTCGAGCACGCGCACCAACTGCACGCGCTCGCAAGTTGAAACTTGCTCGCTCGTGCAGTTTTAAGGAACGTTTACAAGTACCCCCGCAACGCCCCCGCTATTTTTCCGTGTGGTTACCATATGCTAATCATGCAAGATTTGCAAGATTCTTGCAAAAACATTGCAAATCTTGCACCTTTTCAGAAGGTACCTTTTCGCACAATAGCGCAGCATATTAACGCTCTTGACACGCCCACCAGAAATGTGATATAAATAGTGTTACATTCTCTATGGCGGCATAGCTCAGTTGGTAGAGCATACGGCTCATATCCGTAGTGTCAGTGGTTCAATCCCACTTGCCGCTAGATTGACAGCGCCTTCTGCAAGTTGTACCACAACGTGCTCATGGGTGCAGTACAATTCTCACATATTGCTTGATATAAACCGACAAGGTGCAAGCAAATCCGCAGTAAAAAATAGCATATCATTTCCGTACCGTTTTTTAACATTTTATAAACCAGCTGCTACTTTACAACACACGAAAAAAAAATTAGTATTACAGCATGGAAATAGTTTCTGCTCCATTCAAAGGGCGCTCCCTCCTCACCTGGAAAGACTGGTCGCCGCAAGAAATTGAAACGCTGCTTGAGCTGTCGCTGTGCGTAAAAGCGCAAGCACACAACGGAGACATACAGCAGCGGTTTCTCGGAAAAACAATCGCGCTCATCTTTGAAAAACGCTCCACGCGCACGCGCTGTGCATTTGAAACAGCATTCGGCGAAGAAGGTGGTCATCCCGTGTTTTTGTCTCTGCAAGACATTCAGCTTGGTGGAAAAGAGTCAGTGCAAGACACAGCGCGCGTGCTCGGCAGAATGTTCAACGCAATAGAGTTTCGCGGCTTTAAGCAGCAACACGTTGAAGAGCTCGCCTCATTTTCAGGTATTCCCGTCATAAACGGCCTCACTGACGAATATCATCCGACGCAAGCGCTTGCAGATATTATGACGCTCAAAGAGCAATTCGGTGCGCTTCAAGGGCTGCACATATGCTTTTGCGGCGACGGGCGCAACAATGTTGCTCGAAGCCTTATGCTTATATGCGCAAAATTGGGCATAAATTTTTCTGTCTATGCGCCGCGAGAGCTTTTTCCTGACAACGCGATTCAAACGCTTTGCAAACCATTCGCAGCTGCATCTGGTGCAAAAATTACGATAAGCGATGAAAAATCAGTTGTAAAAAATGCAGACTGCCTGTATACTGACGTATGGGTTTCTATGGGCGAAGAATCACTCAAAACAGAACGCACAAAACTGCTCGCATCATATCAAGTGAACGAATCGCTTATGAGCGCAACAGGCAAATCGTCAACAATATTCATGCACTGCTTGCCTGCGGTAAAAGGACAAGAAGTGACAGAATCAGTGTTTGAAAGCGCGCAGAGCGTCGTCTTTGATGAAGCTGAAAACAGAAAACATACGATAAAGGCTATTTTATTGAGCGTTTTGTGACGATATTAGAATAACGATATTTGTCGTTGCGAGACATAGGAGTCTTTTATGAAGAAAATTATATGCATCATTTTTACAGTAATTGCATTTTGTAGCGCTTTGACAGCAGCAGAACAGCCGCAACGCGAACGCGATGAACGCAAATGGTCATCGCTCACGTACTACAATGTACCGCTTTACAAAATTCTCCAGACAAAAGACGCATACTTTGTCATCTACGGAAAACACAAAGTCGGCACAGGCTCTACTGTCATTCCAAAAAACTGGGCAAGAGGTGACCCAGAAACTCCGCGCAAGCTCAAATTCCGCTCAGTGAAAGGCACATTGCAACCGTTTATGACTGTTGTAAAAAAAGACGGAGAATTTTTTCGCGTTATTTTAAACGTACCGCCAAGCACAAATACGCAGTTTTGGGGAATTGGAGACGCAAACAAAATTACTGACGTCGATAAAGACACACTTGAAGAGCTTGAGCTGTAGCACAAAATTCGGCAAACGCATATGAAGCTGCTCACCGACGAACAGATACGCGACTTTCGTCAATTCATCGACGCGCATGATTTTTTTTACCTCACTGGGCACAAAGAGCCTGACGGCGACTGCATTTGCTCATGCCTCGCGCTCTCGCTGCTCATAGATTCGCTCGGCAAGCCGTTCCAGCTACTCAACGCGGGACCGTTCAAACGCACTGAAATCAAAAAATATGAAAGCGCGTTTTCACATACAATGCAATTTTTAACTGAAGACGAACGGCGGCGTTCCGCGCTCATCATTGCGGACTGCTCCGAATACTCGCGTCTCGGCGACATCGAAGGCGACGTAAAAAATCTCGATACGTGCGTCATCGACCACCATAAAACAGCAAACGCTCCTGAAAACGCGCTCTGCTTTATTGATGCAACGGCTCCTTCAACATGCAGCATTGTGCAGCTGCTTTACGAAGGCGTGCACGGTTCAGTGCCGCAGCGAGCAGCAGAAATCCTTTTTACAGGATTTTGCACAGACACAGGATTTTTCCGCTTTCTTTCAACAGATTCCGCCGAAGTTTTCAAAGCGACAGCACGCCTCATCTCATCGGGCGCAAACCCGCGCGCAACGTACGATGACATCACTGGCGGAAAGTCGTACAGCTCGCGCAAACTGCTCGGCGCCGCCTTGAACAACGCAGAGCGGTACCTCGACGGACGCCTCATCGTTACGTGTGAAACGCTCGATGACACGCAAAAATGGGGACAAGACGGACGCGACTCAGATGCGCTCTACTCGCTCCTCCTTTCTGTGCATGGCGTTGAGGCTGTTGTCTTTGCGCGGCAGGAGACTGAGCACACATGCACGCTCGGCTTCCGCTCAAAAGACGCAGTTGATGTGAGCGCAATAGCTGCGCAGTTCGGCGGCGGCGGTCACAAAAATGCATCTGGCGCAAGCTGCAACGGCCAGCTTGAAACGCTCATCCCGTCAATTGTAAAATCATTCGCACGCATCATGTAGCTTTTGTGCGCATCATGCAACGCTTGCGCGAACAACGCGGCAACAACTGCAACTATGAGCAGCGCATCAAAGTGCAATACCGCATGAGAGCACATTCTCCCAACCTGCTGATGATTCGCCATGCACAGAAATAGCGGCAACAACATATCTGTATTCACCGCATACTTGGCACGATTCTTGCTATTCATTCCCGTATCAAATTTTGCACAGGAGTTGTACCACATGGACATAGAGGATTTGCCATATCTCGTTTCATCAGGAAAAATTTCAAAGACAGACGCAGTTAAACGTATTGCAGAAGAAATCTATCGCGCGCCGCGTCGATTTGCACTTGCTAGCTACGATGAAGATTTTCGCAGCGAAATTATTGTTGCTTTTTTGCAAAAAGGCTGCAACGTGTTTGCGCGCTACAATGCAACATGCGGTTCGTTCCGCGGATATCTGTATGCATTCATACAAGGGCTTATACTGACGCAAAAACGCGTTGAAATGAAAAACTTTCTTGCCAACGAAACAATAAAAGAATTCAATTATCCGTATCCGCGAGATTTTGAAAACGACATAGAACACGATAATTTGCATGTTGCAGAAAAAACAGTAAACTACGCACCTGTCGAAAATACGCAGATATGGAAATCGATTAGAAAACGCTGTCCAACGCACAGCGCATCAAATGCAAAGATGGCGCTCATCCTTGCATTAAAATCAAGCTATTATATCCCGCTCGATTCAATTGATACAGTGAGCTCATACTGTCATTTGCGAAACACGGAGCTAACGCGCATTATTGCAACGCTTAATTCATATCTCTATACGCGCATACGACGACGAAACTCTGCAATTCAACGAAGAGACAACGCGTATTATTTCCATCGTAAATACTATCTGCAAATGAAATACAACAATAAAGGCGCACTGCACTTAGAATCGCTCAAAAAGAAGTATATTCACCAAACAGAAAACTGGAGATGCAAGAATAAAGAGCTACAGGAACGCAGATATCGCGTATGTCCCACAAATAAAATGATAGCGCGTGTGCTAGGCATTTGCGAACGGCAAGTAAGCTATTATATTACGCGCGCACAAAAAATGGCAGACAGAGAACAGTGCAATAAAAAATAATTTTACAAGTTGTTGCATATTGTCTTTATCGCTGATTTTTTTTCATTTTTGCGTTACAATACGTGCATGAAAATCTATCTTGCCACAAACAACAAAAATAAAAAATATGAAATGACAGAGATTCTCGCACCTCATGCTGTCGTCATTCCGTCGGATGAAGGCATCGGATTCAATCCCGATGAGACAGGCACCACATTTTATGAAAACAGCCTCATCAAAGCACGCGCGCTTTATGAAATTGTGCGCTGCCCTGTCATTGCGGACGACTCTGGAATCTGTGTTGACGCACTCGGCGGCAGACCGGGCATTTATTCGTCGCGTTACACAGGCGCATCTTTGCAAAACGGCAAAGAGCTTTCGCAAAAAGAAAAAAACGCACTGCTCATTGCAGAGCTGAACGACGCACTTTTACGCGGTGTTGACGCATCTCGCTTTCTGCACGGAGAGCGGAGCGCACACTATACGTGCGCAATGGTGCTGTATCTTGGCAACGACCGCCTGTACGTTGCAGAAGAAACACTCGAAGGTGCAATCGTAAATTCAATGGAAAACGCGCGTGGCGAACACGGATTTGGCTACGATCCTATTTTCCTATTGCCAGAATGCAATAGAACTGTCGCAGAGCTTTCCGACGACGAGAAAAATGCTATCTCCCATCGCGGAAAAGCGGGACGTGCAATGCAACAGCTTATCCGCACTATCGCGCTAGAATGAACATGCCGTATAGCACAACGTGATTAAAGCCTTTTTGTTATTAAAAAAAACAACAACGAGTGAAACATCAGTTTCGGGAGTGTTGTATTAGTGCGCAGTTGCATGCAGTACACGTGCCCGCACATTTAGAAAATATTTGAGGCAATTCATAAATATCACCATACCCGCCGCAGCGTACCAGGAGCTAGCATTTGCCTGTACAAATCAACTATACATCAGAATAGTTATATACTGTAAAAAGTCTAAAAAAAATGATTTTTTTTGCTCAACGTTTTTCAAGCAAATGCCGATATTAAAAGTGAATTGAGGTGCGTGTACGCGACTTGTTAAGCCGAACCGTTACGTACCTGCAGTTCGCTTGCAGAAATGTGTATATGTAGCCTTGTAGACAAATACGCTTTTTTGCAAATCCGGCAGAAAGGATTCTGCTGTACATCTATTCCACGGAGGAATACCTATGGTTATCAACCACAACATGTCGGCATTATTTGCCAATCGTCAACTCGGTGTTACCGGAGTCGGTCTTTCCAAAGACATGGAAAAACTTTCGTCCGGTGAAAGAATCAATCGTGCAGGCGACGACGCGTCCGGTCTTGCTGTATCTGAGAAGATGCGCAGCCAGATTCGCGGATTGAATCAGGCTTCTACAAATGCGCAGAATGGCATCAGCTTTATCCAAACAACTGAAGGCTACTTGCAAGAAACAACTGACATCATTCAGCGCATCCGCGAGCTTGCAGTCCAGGCTTCAAACGGCATCTACAGCGACGAAGACAGGATGCAGATTCAAGTCGAAGTTTCTTCGCTCGTTGACGAAATTGACCGCATTGCAAGTTCTGCGCAGTTCAACGGCATGAACATGCTCACCGGTCGCTTTGCACGTCCGACGGGAGAAAACTCAGTA
Organism: Treponema sp.; assembly: GCA_017940005.1. Taxonomy (GTDB): domain Bacteria; phylum Spirochaetota; class Spirochaetia; order Treponematales; family Treponemataceae; genus Treponema_D. Next base: position 163,345 of record JAGAZO010000008.1, on the reverse strand, counting down.
ACCGGCTCAATGTGGTTCCACATCGGCGCAAACATGGACCAGCGCACGCAGGTGTACATCGGCACCATGTCTGCAACAGCACTCGGACTTCGCAATCTTGGCGACGAGTCGAAAGTTTCGATTGCAACGCCTGAAGAGGCAAACCGCGTTATCGGTACGCTCGATGAAGCAATCAAGAAAATCAACAAGCAGCGTGCAGATTTGGGTGCGTATCAAAACCGCATGGAATACGCAGTGCGCGGCCTCGACATTGCAGCGGAAAACATGCAAGCTTCTGAAAGCCGCATCCGCGACACGAACATGGCGCGTTCTATGGTGGAATTCACTAAAGACACGGTATTGCAGCAGGCAGGCATTGCGATGCTGGCGCAAGCCAATTCGCAGTCGCAAAGCGTCTTGTCTTTATTGAGATAGTGTAGTATACTATAAGCGGGGTATTGGGTTTACGCCCTCCTTGCTCAGTTGCACAGTATCAAGCGTGCGTTCAGACGCGCTTTGTTCTTTGACATTGTGCCGTCCATAGGCTGTGGCGGCAGGAAAAATCGGCTTGCGCGGGCATCCGTCAGGCTGACTTTTCCTGCTGCGAAAGGTCTGAATCCGCTTTCCGGGGGCGCACTAACCGGGAGGCAGCCTGACACAGCCAGGTCGCAAAGCATGAAGTTTTGCGGTACGTAAACATGGAGGGCACAAGTATGGTTATTAATCACAACATGAGTTCGCTCTATGCTGACCGTGTGCTCGGCGTGTCAAATGCCAACATACAAAAAAACATAGAGAAGCTCTCTTCTGGTGAACGGATTAATAAAGCCGGCGACGATGCATCAGGTCTTGCCGTATCTGAAAAGATGCGCAGCCAGATTCGCGGCTTGAACCAAGCGAGCAGAAACATTGAAAGCGGTGTTTCATTCTTGCAAACGACAGAAGGCTATCTGAACGAAACGACAGATATTCTTCAGCGCGTGCGAGAGCTTGCAGTTCAGGCTTCAAACGGCATCTACAGCGATGAAGACAGAATGCAAATTCAAGTTGAGGTATCTCAGCTTGTTGCAGAAGTTGACAGAATCGCAAGTCAGGCCCAATTCAACGGCATGAACATGCTGCAAGGCAGTTTTGCCCAAGACGGAGACCGCATTATGCAGTTCCAAGTCGGTGCAAACGTTGACCAGAATGTACGTGTATATGTCGGCACGATGACGGCTGAGGCACTTAGTCTCAAAAATCAGAATGGCGACGAACAGCAGATTTCCATTTCTTCGCCAGATTTGGCAAATGCTGCTCTGGCAGCTGTAGACAACGCACTGCTTCAAGTGACGAGGCAGCGCGCTGACTTAGGCGCATACCAGAACCGCTTTGAAATGGCTGCACGCGGTGTGAACATTGCTGCGGAAAACACGCAGGCTGCCGAGTCTCTCATCAGGGACACGAACATGGCATCCGAGATTGTTGACTACACAAAGAACTCGATTCTCACACAGTCGGGAACTGCAATGCTTGCACAGGCGAACGCTCAAACGCAAAACGTTTTAGCGTTGCTGCAATAAAAATCGATTTGCTGTTTAAGAGACTGCTGGATGTTGTCTTTTGACAGCAAAACGTGGACGGAAAAGATGCGCCCTTTCCCGTTCTTTTTCAGGAGGATAATGCCCTATGAATACAATATCGAATCTTATCGGGCAGAATTTGGCAATGGATGGCCAGAATTACTTCAAAGTCGCTCCGCAAAGTGCAACCGTAGGCACAGGCACTGTCGGGGTTGCTCGGTCTGTTCCGGGGGGAGCGGAAGTTGCGCAAAACATTGCACAAAATATTGCCGAAGTAAGAGAAAACGCTCAGCAGCTCCAAAGGCTGTCTGAGATGGTAATGGGACGGCGAAGCCTGCGATTCAGCGTAAATGAAGAGCTCGGCGACATCGTCATAAGCGTATTGGATCCAAACACTAACAAGGTGATAAAGCAAATACCGTCGGAAGAGATCCAAAAGATGAAAGTCAGCATGAAAAAAGCAATAGGTCTGCTTTTTGATGAAATGATTTAATCATCTTATTTCAGGCAGTTGGATTTTATGCCAGGAATAAATATACCGGGTGTCACTAACCAGTACAACACAAACGATACGGTAGAAAAGCTGATGCAGGTTGAGCGTGTTCCGCTTACAAGGGAGCAGGACACGCTCAAAACCTACCAGGCGCAGCAAACGGCGTGGCGCGACGTAAACCGCAAGCTTACGGAATTCCGCGAGAGCGTCAAAATGCTGTATTCCTACGAGAATCCTTTCAACAATAAGCTTGCAAGTTCATCTGATGAATTTGCAATTACAGCGGATGCGAGCCGCGGGGCACAATACCAGTCGTTTAAGATAGATGTGGTGCAACCTGCGGCAGCAGACCGTTTTCTTTCCGCAGAGCTTCCGCAAGACAAAAAAGTACCGCAAGGCACATATACGTTCAAAGTCGCAGACAAATCTGTCTCGTTCCAATGGAAAGGCGGCTCGCTCACAGAGTTTTCAAATGCGCTCAATAAGCGCGGCGGCGACATTGTAAAATCGCTCGTCATAGGTGTGAGCGCGGGGCAAAAGACACTGCTCATAGAATCGCAAAAAACAGGCGAAGCGAACCGTCTCATATTTGAAGACGATGCAAAAACATTTGCCATAGAAGCGGGCATGATTTCGCCTGCAAAAACAAGCGGCGTGTCGTTTGGAACAATGCAAGCAGAATTCCGCGCGGCACCGAACGAGCCGAACGCAGCAGACCAAGCGGGCATGCCGCGCATTACAAACGCAGGCATAAGCGTTTCTGAAAACGCGGTGACTATTCCGCCGCGTTCAGGATTTTCGCTTGCCATTCCCAACGCAGCGCACGGGCAGCACATCACATTTACGCTCACAAAGCAAGCTGTAGCGGACATCACAGTAGAAATGAACAGAGCGCCAGAACGCCCCGTCTTGCCAGATGCAGGCGCCGCGTTTTTCGGCGACGTTACCATATACAACAACCCTTCAGATACGCAGCTTGGCGAAAGCGTGCAAAAAACTGCCGAGCCGCTTGTGCCCATAACATCGACACATGTCGTATATGCAGTCATGGCCGACGGCAGCGAACGGGAAATAGACACGCCAAATATTTTGGCAAACGAGAAAACTGCTGTTGACATAGATACGAGCGAATACGAGGGCATCACCGCACTAGCCGTGCGAAACCGCAACACAGGCACATCGTTCGTCATGTCAAGCGTATCGTCATACGACACAAAAACTGCCGGCGGATATACGCCGAACAACGCCGTCTCCACAGCGCAGGACGCAATCATCAAATATCAGGGCATCACCATACGCAGACCGTCAAACGACATCGACGATGTGGTGCCCGACGTAACGCTGCATGTGCATGAAAAAACTGACCGCAGCGCGACTATCAAAATCGACCCGGACAAAGTTTCTTCAAAAGATGCGCTCATCACGTTTGTTGGAAAATACAACGAGGCTGTTGCGCTCATCAACATTCTCTCGCAAAACAAGCCTGAGATAATAGACGAGCTTATGTATTTGACAGATGCGCAGCGTGAAAAAGAAACAGAACGGCTCGGTCTTTTTATGGGAGATTTCTCGCTCATGTCGATGAAGTCGAACATGCAGAACATACAAAGCTCGCGCTACGCATACGTTGACGGAGCGCACGTGACGACGCTCGCAGACATAGGCATCTCTACAAGCGCGTCGGGCGGCTTTGGCGGCGTCTCTGCAAGCAGGTTGCGCGGCTATCTTGAGATAAACGAAAACAAGCTCGACTCAGCGCTCGATTCTTACATTGAAGACATAAAAAACATGTTCGGTTATGACACTGACGGAGACTTGATTGTCGATGCAGGAATCGCGTACCGCCTCGACCAAGAGCTTGGCGCATATGTGCAGACAGGCGGCATCATATCCACAAAGACAAGCTCACTCGATTCAAAAATAAAATCGTCAGAGACAAAAATTGCACGGCTCGAAACGCAGCTTGATCAAAAAGAACGTGAGCTGCGCAAAAAATTTACTGCAATGGAAGGCACGCTCAACAGCCTTGAAAATCAGCAGAACTCTATCTCAAATTTTACGCGGCAGCAAAATAGAAGCAGAGAATAAACGCACGTAAGGAGCAACTATGGATTTATATGTAAACGGCGCACAAGTTGATGCAACGCTTGAAGATGAAAAAACAATCGGCGACGTTTTGCGCTCGTTTGAACTTACGTGCGAAGAGAACAATGCCGCCGTCATAGGCATTTGCGTTGACGGGAAAAAAGTCGATGCAGCGGCATTTGACGCAGTTGCGCAGCTGCCGCTTGAAAAGAGCACAAAAATAGAATTTGACGTTGTCACAAAACAAGCTGTCGCTGAAAGTTTCAAAAAACTTTCAGCGCTTTTTGCAACGCTCTCGGAACGCATGGCGCAAATTCCTGTTGACTTGCAAAACGGCAAAGGCAAAGACGCGGCAGCTGCCATACAACTACTTGCAGACGACATAGATTTGTTCTGCCACACCGCTGCCCTCGCCTCGCTTTTTCCAGAGACATATACATCGCTGCTCATAGACGGCAAGCCGTTTGCGGAATTTTTTGCAGACTTTACGCCAGTGCTGCAAGAATTTGAAAACGCGCTCCAGTCAAATGATACAGTGCTTGTCGGCGATCTGTCTGAATACGAAATCTGCCCGCGCCTCAAGCTTGTCGCAAAAGCGCTGGAGTCGTTTGATGCGAGTTAACCCGCCACCGTCAAACATAAGCCCCATTCAGGCGCGTAATACGCCAGGCATTTATAATTGGATGGTCATACCGCTGTTCATCATAATCATCTTTATCTTTATCTACTTGCTATATCGATATATAAAACGACTGCACGCCACGCCAGAATGGATTGAAGCGCAAAAAAAGCGCCCTACTACACGAAAAGATTGTGCGGCAACTGCAAAGCGGTTTTCGCTTACAAAAGACGAGGAGCTGCTTTTATGGGACATATGCCGCACGACAAAAGCGACAAACATCACACACACAATCAACAACGCTGACACGCTCGATGCGATTTTCAAAAAATATTACAACACGATGATTTCATCACGCGCAGACGAAGAAAAAATCTCGAAGATTTTTCTGCTCCGCTACAAAATTGAAATGGCGGACGCATCAGAATCTGTCATCACTTCGACGACAGGGCTTGTGCAGGGCACGAAAATTATATACATTGCACCCGATAAAACGCAGATTCAGTGCAAGCTCAAGAAAAACACAGCAGAAAATATGACGCTCGCCGTGCCGCACAATTTTTTCAACTCGCATGCAAAACCAGAACCACTTTCAAAAGCGCAGTTTATTTTTACAACGCATTCAGGCATGACGTATACGTTTATGGCGCGCGTCATACGATATTCGACAGGGCTAGACAATGGTGCAGAAATGGTACTTGCGCAAACAAATGATGTGCGCACGCAGGCAAAACGAAAATCAAAGCGCAGCGACATAAACATTCCATGTACATTTTCCGCAGTAAGCGAAAATGCAAAAACGCGCGAGCACAGCGGCACGCTCACAAACATCTCCGCAGACGGCTGCTGCATCTTAACAAATTTGCCCATAAAAGAAAATCAAAATATTGCTGTTTCAATCATGCTTGCAGAAAAAACGTATGATGCGTTTGGCAAAATAGTTTCCACGCATAAAAACATTACGAGCGAAGCGGTGTTCCTCGACATAGTTTTCACAAAAATTTCGAGTGAGGCGCGCAACAGGATTTTTGCGTACGTCTACAACTATGTATCGCACGAACAAAGCGATAGTGCATGACTTGTCAAAAAAAATCAATTAGAATATCATAGGTGCGATATGAAAGTGCTTGAACTGAGGAACGTGTACCGTGAGGATGGTGCCATATATTATTTTCGCAAATTTAAAGGCGAGGCGGTGATGCAGCTGCCGCTCGGAGATTATAAAACGCCCATCACGTTCAGCATAGAGACAAATCCACTTGGCAAAACAAATATAGAAGTGCAGCTGTCGCAACCAGTTGACTATCCTGTGGTTCCCATAAAAAATGCGCTTAAAGAATTTATTAAAATAGAAGACTTGCAAGGAAAGCTGCCGTAATGACGTTCTGCACAAGAAGCGCAGAGGAAACGATTGCGCTCGGAGAAAAAATCGGCGCGCTGCTTTCTAAAGGCGATGTGATTGCCATGCACGGTACACTTGCAGCTGGCAAGACGACAATCACAAAAGGGATTGCGTACGCGCTCGGCATACAGGAAGAAATCACGAGTCCAACATTTTGCCTTATAAGCGAATACGAAGGGAACATGCCGCTCTACCACTTTGACGTATATCGTCTTGACAGCGCAGAAGATTTTATCAATCTGGGCGCTGACGACATGCTCTATGGCGACGGCGTGTGCATCATCGAATGGAGCGAAAAAGTGCAGGAAGAGCTTCCCGATGCGGCAATACAGCTGACAATCGCCGTAAATGACGACAAAACGCGCACTATCACCATTGAAAACTGGCAGCATGGTGCGATAGACGGCGCGCTTGACGAACGCGAATGCCCTCACATTGCCAACGCACTTGATGAACGAAAATGACTGTTGCCGATACGCAGGCAAAATTGCACATGCGAGGCAGCACGCATATCCATGACGCATTCTCATTGCATTGCGAATGCGCTAAAAAAATCATTCGGAAACTGACGTTTCCTGCATGATTTTTTTAAGAGGTTGTATGAAAGCACTTGCACTCGACACGGCGGCAACGCGATTTTGCATCGCAGTAAAAAATGAAAGCGCCGTCATCTCTGCCGTATACGACATAGGCATGAAGCAGTCAGAAACGCTTCTCCCCGCCATAGACGAGCTTATGAAAAAGGCTGGCGTTTTGCCAAGCGAGCTTGACTACGCTGCCCTGTGCGAAGGTCCAGGCTCGTTCACCGGGCTGCGCCTCGCGTTCGCCGCGCTCAAAGCGATCTCTCACGCACACAATGTGCCGCTTTATGCAATTCCAACGCTTGAAGCATATGCGTTTCCGTACCGTGTGCTGCCGTTTCCTGTAGCAAGCGCAATTGACGCAAAAAAAAATAAATTTTATTGCGCGTGCTTTGAGCGCGGCGAAGAAATTGTAACAGCTGGCGACTACACAGTTGAAGCTGTTGCTGCAAACCTTGAAAATGCGCTTGCAGTGCAGCAAAGCACACGGCACGGCAAGCGCATGGCAGCTGCCGCAACAGCAGGCGAAGTGACTTCTGAAAGTTCCTTGCACGGCACACACGACGAAGTACAAAGCGCAAGCAACGCGGCTCTTGAAAGTTCCTTGCGCTACACTCCTGTTGTTCGCCACATAGCGTGCTGCGGGCCGGATGCCGCGCTTTTTGCAAAGCGCATGAACGCACTGCGCGAAAGCATGCAAGCGCAAACAGCGGCAATCGCTCAGCTTGTTTTTACGCCGCTCGATTTTTCCGCCGTAACAACAGACGCGCTCTTTGCGCTTGCAGAAAAGCGCATTGCACAAAATGAAAGCCCGCTTGCAGATTACGACGGACCTGCATACGTGCGCGCAAGCGAGGCAGAAGAAAAACTGCGCACTGAAATAGCGTGCGCAGTTTAACATGCAGTTTGCATTGCAAACTCGCTCATGTACGTGTGCGCTCACGCGCACCAACTGCACGCGCTCGCAAGTTGAAACTTGCTCGCTCGTGCAGTTTTAAGGAACGATAAGACGGCGCATAGTTTTGGAAAGAAAAAGTCCGAAAAGGGAAACCTTTTTGAAAAGGTTGCTCTTTTCGGAAAAAATTAAGAAAATAATTTTGATATTGAATCGAGCGCACCAGTATCTGTAACGGCGGCAGCTTTGTTTTCTTTTTGAATAGCCTTGAACACTTCTTCACGGAACACTTTGACGCTCTTGGGCGCTTCCACGCCTATTTTCACTTGCTCGCCGCGCACTTCTATGATAGTGATTGTGATGTTGTCGCCGATTTTTATCTGCTCGTCTACTTTGCGGGAAAGAATAAGCATCTATTTTTCCTCCCGCGTTTTGCTGAACGCGTCAGCGATATTGTACTTTGTCGTCCAGCGGCTGTCGTTTAAAATCACTTGCGCGCATGTGTTGTTCTTTTTGTTAATCACGAGCGGTCCCTGCAAGTTCGCAGTAATCGGAAGGCCTGAACCAGGAACGGTGACGACAGCCATGACGATGACATCTTCGGGAGATTGCACGCTGATTTTTTGCAAACTTTCGTCGTCTATATCTGCCTCATAGTTGTGGCAAATCGTAAATGGGTCGATTAATAAAAACGCAAGCGTTGCATCGTCGAGCGACTGCAGCCAGATGAACGGCGCATATTCAGATTCGATGAGCGCGTAATTTTTGAAGTCTTCAAAGCCGAACAGTCCTTCGGGAATTGTCAAGAGATGATTTTTGTCAACGCTTTTTACGCCCATTGTTTTTGTATTCACTTCCATATCGTCGATACCTCTGCTGCTAGCGCAAGTAATCAAGAAGCGTGCTCGAATACAGACGGGCGGCAGTGCTCAACGTCGCTTGATGCGTATAGTCCATCATCTTCATGTCTGTTGCAGCTTTTGTAAAATCCAAGTCGCCTTCGTGGGAGATGTGCCCTGTCACGTTGAGCGCAGTGTTTGAGTTGCGCTTTATATTGAGCTCGGCGCGCTCGTACTCAGAGCCTGACTTTGCAATGCGCGTTGTCAAATTGCCAATACCCTCGTCGATTGCACCGAGCACTCTTCCGCCGATTGATTCGTGGTCGCCCGATAAAAGCGCGTCGCGCAGCGCAATCACTGTATCGAACATGGAGCCGCCTGAAACGCGCACGCCATCTCCGAGATTATACGGCGGACGCTGGCTTGCATCTTTGATAATGCCAAGCTCATTGAGCGAGGCTCCTTCTACGTCCTCAAGCCAAATCTGGCGCGCGTCAGTTGATGCAAGGTTGAGCGCGCTCGTCACTGGGTCTATCGTTGCTTTGACTGCCGCCTCGCTGTTGTTAATTTTTGCAACAAGCGAATACACGTTGTCGCCTGCGTTCACGCGAATCTCTTTTCCGTCAACTTTAATAATTCCATCTGCGCTCGCCTGCCACTGTGTCGCATCGCGTCCGCCGAAAATCTGCTGCTGTTCAGCCCAGAACGTGCGCACGCCCGAATTGTCTGTCGTAAGATATTTGTTCTCGTCTATTTCAACTTGCGTTTCGTCTATGTTGCCGTTATAGCGCACGCTTTCAATGAGCGGCACGCCGCTTCCTGCCACATTGCCAAGCTCCACATCAAACGCTTTCACTTTTGTCTGCGTGCCTGCAAAAAGCGAGTTGCCGTCTTCGCCGATTGCGTTTGCATTTTGCACAAGCTCTTTCAAAAGCTCGTCAACTTCTGTCGCCATGTTGCGCATGTCGTCTTGCGTGTAAATGCCGTTTGCGCCAGTCACCGCAAGCTCGCGCACGCGATGCAGCACTTCGAGCGAGTTTGTCATGTAGCCTTCGCGCTGCACGAACAAATCTGAAAGCGTCTGCGCGTTCTTTTCAAAATTTTCCACGCGCGAAAGATACGACTGATAGCGCACAAGATGGCCTGCTGCAATCGGGTCGTCGCGCAGCTCTTGAATGCGCCGCTGGCTTCCCAGTTGATTGTTTATTTTGTTGAGGCGCGATTCCTGCAGCCGCAGATTTGCCTGCACATCCATGTTGTTAAGTTGTGAACTCACCCTACGCATAATTTCCTCCAGAATATGATTGCACGCATGGCAAAACCACGCATGATAAAATCACGCTCACTTTGCACTGTTTGCAATCATCTTTTGCATTCATTTTCCTTACGCTCTAATCCTGTTGATGATTGTCTCTATGAGCTGGTCCCACGTGCTTATGAACGACGCTGCCGCATTGTAGCCGTGCTGGAATTTGATGATGTCGGCAAGCTCTTCGTCAATGTTTACGCCGCTGATTGACTCGCGCAAGTCGCGCAAATCTTTCATGATTTTATTTTGATTGAGCGTCTGCGTAGCCGCCTGCTCGCCTTTGAGTCCGACGTTCGTCACGCTGTCTGCAAAAAAATCATCGAATGTGCGCTCGTGTCCTATCATAACGCGCGTGTTGCGTATCGCAGCAATTTCTATGGCGGCGCGCCCGTCGCCTGAAGCTATGCCGCCCGCTGCATCTGCAAAACCTGCTGCAACATTGAGCACATCTGAGCGAAGCGCAGGATTTACCGCGATATACGCAGACGGATTTACCTGCGGCGTTACGGCAAACTGCGCGCCGTCAGCCAACTGATTTACTGCGTCCGCCTGCAAGTAGTCGTACGCGCCTGCTGCTCCGCTCCCGCGCAGCATGCCTGCGTATCCGGTAAGGAACATGCCGCTGTCTTCAACGTGGCGGATGACAAAATCGGGATTTGCCATTGCAGCGGCAGTCGTCGCCTTGAGCACCAAATTGCTGTTTCTGTCAAGATACGCTTTCACTTCGCCATTTGAGTCGTTTATCCTGTCTATGACTGTCGCAACAGTGTCTGTGGGATAGTACGCAACTTCAACTGTTCCTGTAGGCGCGGAAAACGTCATTGTTCCCTGCAAGCCTATCTGCTCCTGGCCGTTGAGCGCGTTCGTTCCAGTAAAGCGAAACACATACGAGCGGTCCATAACGCCGTCCGCATCCCAGTCATAGTTGCCGTTCACATTTTCGACAAATGGATGCGACGTAAAAAAATCAAGCCCCGTCGTCCTGTTCATGCCCATCGCATTTCTGTGCACATCGTTCACCAAGTCGGAAAAGTTCATCGTCATCGTGTTGAGCGTCTGCATCTCGCTGCGTATATCGACATCGCGCAACTCTATGAGCGCACCGAGCTTGCCGCCCCAGATGTACGCGTCATTTCCCGTGTCACCCCAGATGAGCTGCGGATTTCCATTGTTGTCGATTACTGTGCGCAAGTCAAAGCCGCGCGAAATGCTCCCCTGCACAAGCACGCGCCCGTCAACATGCACCATGAACTCATCTATGTCGCGATTGCTCGTCGTGATGTTTACGAGCTGCGAAAGCTTGTCTACGAGGTTGTCCCGCTGGTCGAGCAAATCGTTCGGGTTGTCGCCCATGCCGCGCGAGCGCACAATCTCTCCGTTGAGCGCGGCAATCTGCACAGCATAATTATTAATCTGCTGCACTGTCGCATCGATGTCGCCGTTTATGAGCGTATTCACGCCCTGCAAGCTCTCGTAACGCTGGTTGATAGTGTCGGTGAGCGAAATGCCGCGCGTCACAATCGCCTGACGAGCCGCAACATTTTCAGGATGAATTGACAGCTCCTGCCACGCCTCCCAAAACTTATCCATATTACTACGAATAGAAACTTCGTCAGGCTCGTTGTAAATCTGTTCAAGCATCGTATAGTATCTGCTTCTCGTGTCCCAATACGCTTCTTGATTCGCCTGCTCCACAATGCGCAAGTCGAGCAGCTCATCGCGCACGCGCCGTATGCTGAACGACATGACGCCCTGCCCTATCATGCCAGGCTCTTCAGGACGCTCAAGCTCAGGCAAATACAGCGGGTCAAATTCTTTAAACTCGACGCGCTGGCGCGAGTAGCCTTCCGTATTTGCGTTAGAGATATTGTGACCGGCAGTCGTAATCGCCTGCGTGTGCGCCATGATACTGCGCTTTCCTAATTCAATTCCTGAAAATGTCGAACCCATATACAACCTCTTTGCTATGACAGCGTGTTTACCACAACGCTGTTCGGCTTTGCATGAACGATGCTTCCGTTCCGCGAGTACACTGTGCTGCGGCTCTGCGGAAGCGCTTTGTCAATCACGCCTTGAATAAACTCGCGCATAATCGAAATATAGCTTCCGAGCGTTTTGTTTTCAGTCTTCGATTTCACAAGTTTGCCGCGCACTTCAGAAAGAATAGGAAGCGTTCTTTTCTTCATGTCCGCTGTCTGCTGCGCTTCGAGTACTGCGCGTTCGGCTTCCGCCTTTTCAAAACTTTCAGTGAGCATATTGATTGCCGCAATCGTGTCCATGAGATTGTCCCACGTCTTACTCTGCACCGCTTCGCGCAGTTTTTTCTGCTCGGCGAGCACGTTGTCGAGAATCTCGTTTTCACGCAAAAGCACTTTTTCCATCTCAGTGATTTCTGCCATAGCTAGTCTGCCTCATGTTGATTATCGGAGCAAAAAAATCGCATGTTTAGGATTTTTTATTTTTATTCGTGCGGAGGGTTTAATGTATCACTTCGTGATACGAACTGTAAGGAAATTATTTAACTCGTCGCTTACGCGACTGGCGTATACCCCGACGCTTGCGTCGTAAAAAGGGTATTAAATCCGACTGCGACACCTTTAGAGAACAACATACCTCGTCGCTTGCGGCGAGGTTGTTGATTCGGGCGCATGCCATTCGCTCCGCTCATGTCACCGCGCTTTGCGTGGTTACGGCTTTCGCCTCCATCCGCGGGGCAGCCTTTTGGGAACGCCCCGCGGACGCTCCGCCTGCACTGTCCGCCCCCGTCTACCAACGAACATCAGGTAGACGGCGAACAATGCAGGCGGGCGCCACTCCAATCGCTTGCGCATTTTTGTGCAGAAATCAAAATGGCAGCAACACATTTTCGATAGAACGCATTTCAATGACAACTTTGTCTTGCTACATCAGTGATTTATGTTGCTATGGCACACGACTACTTGCCAGCAGCGGCAAAATGGGCTACACTAAAAGCATTACAATATTTCCCATATCATGAGGTACTATATGCACAGTTATAAAGAACTCGGACTTGTAAACACAAAGGTGCTTTTCGAGCAGGCTATGGCAGGTCACTACGCGCTTCCTGCATACAACTTCAACAACATGGAGCAAATGCAAGCAATCATCCAGGCGTGTGTTGAAACGCAGTCGCCTGTTATCCTGCAAGTTTCAAAAGGCGCACGCGCATATGCAAACAAAAACATTTTACGCCACATGGCTGCAGGTGCTGTTGATTACGCACATGAACTCGGCTGCGATATTCCAATCGTGTTGCACCTTGACCACGGTCCGTCGTTTGAAGTTGCAAAAGACTGTATTGAAAGCGGTTTTTCTTCCGTCATGATAGACGGCTCTGCGCTTCCTTACGACGAGAACGTCAAGCTCACAAAGCAAGTATGCGACTTTGCACACGCGCAAAAAGACTATGTTACTGTAGAGGGTGAGCTCGGCGTGTTGGCAGGAGTTGAAGATGATGTAAGCGCAGAAGAAAGCCACTACACAAAACCTGAAGAAGTGCAGGACTTCGTTTCAAAGACAGGTGTAGACTCGCTTGCAATTTCTATCGGAACAAGTCACGGGCGATGTAAATTCACTCCTGAACAGTGCACACGCACTCCAGACGGTGTGCTCATTCCACCACCGCTTGCATTTGATGTACTCGAAGAAATTGAGAAAAAACTGCCCGGTTTCCCGATTGTGCTTCACGGCTCTTCATCTGTGCCGGTGCAGTATGTAAAAGAAATTGAAAAGTATGGCGGCAAGATTCCTGATTCTGTAGGCATTCCAGAAGAGCAGCTTCGCAAAGCAGCACAACTGGCAGTATGCAAAATCAACATAGATTCAGACGGTCGTCTTGCAATGACCGCTGCAATCCGTCGCGTACTTGCAGAAAAGCCAGAAGTTTTTGATCCACGCGAATATCTTGCGCCTGCGCGCGATGAGCTTAAAGCCATGTACATGCACAAAAATAAAAATGTGCTCGGTTCAGCAGGACACGCGCTTGAAGCGCTTGCGGCAATCAAGAACGCAAAATAACACACAGCGCATTTTTACGTACTGCTTTTACTCACGCTATATGACAAGCGAAGTTCACGCTTCGCTTGTTGTGTTATCGCTTGAGCGGAAGAAAAACGAGCAGATTTTTTTCAAATAACAAATCAGTGCGCGCATTAAAAAATGCACATACTGACATGCAGATATACACCGCGCATAATGGCAACCACAATGCAATCGAAAATCCGACAAACCACAGCGTCTCAATAACGGCAGGAACAAACAACACAACGATAAACAGTATTATCCACGCAATCGCGCGGGACTGTGCTTGCCTAATATACGCGTGATATGCATAGCGCACGCATAGTGCAGAAGCGACAATCATTGCTGCATACAGTACAGGTTTGCAAAATAGTTCAAACCCTGAGTACACCGCACGATTCCCCATGAGCGTTGTATATGGAATATACACAGCAAAAAAAGCGCATAGCAAGGGAAAATATGCTCTTATGCGGAAAAGCACATCATCTTTCACAATGCAAAAAAACAAAACATACACAGCGGCAATCGGCAACAAGGAATACGCAAAAAGAAAGTATATGTAATTTGAAAAAAATCCCGCTTGCGGAGTGCGATACGCAAAAGCAAAAAAAGCTCGCAGCGCACACAGCAGCGCAGAAGAAAGAAATCCGACAGCGCCTACAGGGATAAGCGCTTTGTCATCACAATTACTACAGTAATATGCGAAAATGCACGGCATAAAAATGATGAGAAAAAGATACATACAGTAAAAATACCATTAACCGTGCTTTTTTGGCAAGAGAAGCACGCATTTATAATAATCAGTCACTAGACATTTTTGCAGTATTTAGTATATAATATACTCTACGTTACATGTATTCGTGTTTTCAGACACAAAGGAGGATAGTTGGCATACTCTAGCAGTAACAAAGGACTGCGGATAAACGAACAAATCCGCGTTCGAGAGGTCAGATTAATCGACAATGAGGGCAATCAAAAGGGCATTGTGCCGACATTTGAAGCACTCAAAATGGCCGAAGACAAAGATCTCGACCTTGTTGAAGTTTCGCCAAATGCGAATCCGCCCGTCTGCAAAATACTTGATTTCGGAAAATACCGATTTGAAATGGAGAAGAAGCTCCGTGACTCCAAAAAAAATCAAAAGGTATTGAAGCTCAAGGAAATACGCATGCAACCGAAAATCGGTGCAGGAGACCTTGACACGAAAGCAAAACATGTGCAGGAATTTCTCGATGACGGCAACAAAGTGAAAGTCACTATCCGTTTTCGCGGACGTGAGCTTGCACATACAGAGCTCGGCTACGGTGTCCTGCAGGAAGTTCTTAAACGGCTTACTTCCGCGTATACAATCGAAAAACCTGCCGCAATGGAAGGCAAGTTCATGTCGATGACAATCTCTGGAAAAGCCAAAACAAGCGAGGTAAAGTCACATGCCAAAAATGAAGACTAAAAAATCCGCAGCAAAGCGTTATTCGCTTACAGGCAGCGGCAAAGTCAAGTACAAGAAAATGAACCTCCGCCATATCCTCACAAAACGCGCTCCAAAGCGTAAACGTCAGCTTAGAGCCGCCGGCATTATGAGCGAAGATTCCTCAAAAAAAATACGAAAGCAGATGCTTCCATATGGTTGATAGGAGCTGAGTATGTCAAGAGCAGTAGATGGAACAAAACGTAAAAATCGTCGTATAAAAATTTTAAAACTTGCAAAAGGTTTTAAAGGCGACAGAAAATCAAATTATAAGGCGGCGAAAGATGCAGTCACAAAAGCATTGCGCCACGCGTATGTAGACAGGCGCGACAGAAAAGGCAATTTCCGCGCGCTGTGGATTTCCCGCATTAATGCGGCAGTCCGTGACGAAGGCATCACCTATTCACGCTTTATAGATGGATGCACAAAGGCAGGCATTGCAATCAACCGCAAGGCTTTGTCAAATATGGCCATTGAAGACCCGACAGCGTTCAAAGCTGTTGTGGAAATCGCAAAAAACGCATTGAAGGCATAATATGATCACTCTCGAACAAGTTCTTCTTCTGGAACAAAAGGTTGAAAGCGCTGTTGAGAAAATCTCACAGCTGCAAGCTGAAAACGATGCTCTGCGCACAAAGTGTTCTGAGCTCACAAATTCGCTTTCAAGCAAAACGGAGCAGCTTTCGTCTCTTGAACAGGACCAGAGCAAAATCGAGGACGGCATATTAAAAGCGCTCGACCGACTTAACGCTATTGAAAATTCTGTGCTCAAAGCCGGCAGCGCGCCTTCTTCTGCAAAACAGCAAACAGCTGAAAAACCTGCAACCGAAAAATCTGCCGCTCCACGTGCAGCAGCACCATCTGACGCAGGGCAGTTTGACATATTCTGATGGGCGCTCTGCAAATAAACTTGCTTGGCACTTCTTTTGCAATCCGCGCGAGCGAGGAGTCCGCGTACCTTGAAAAACTGCTCGGCTACTACAAGAGAATCACGCAGGAAGTAGAAAAAACAGGCGGCCTAAAAAATCCTACTGAAATCGCAATCATGAGCGGAATCACGCTTGTCGATGAACTGTATAAAGAAAAATCAAAAAATGCACAGCGGTCAAACGCACAGCAAGCAGCAAACGATGACGAAGCTGAACGGCTCACGCTCAAGATGATAGAAAAAATCGACAAGGTTTTGCATTGAAACGCGTGCGCATATGGATAGACGCAGATTCGTGCCAGCACAAAATACGCAGGTATGTTCTGCGCCGAGCGAATGAACTGCAGCTGCAAATCTTCTTTGTAGCAAATCACGCGGTGCCGTTAGATGAAAATTTAATAATTAATAAAAAATCACAGACTGAGCAGCAACGCGCTGATATATGGGATTCGGCACAAAGCGGCGAGACAAAAAGCTCATCGTGCAAATTGCAAAGCGAAATGATTGTCTGCGATGCTTCCCATGAGTCTGCCGACAACTACATCGCCGCACACACAGAAAAATATGACATGGTCATCACGCGCGACATACCGCTTGCATTTCGCCTTGTGCAAAACGGTCACTGTGTGCTCAACGACCGCGGCGCATCATATACAAAGGAAAGCGTTGCAAAGCGGCTCGCAGACAGAAACTACAACATGCAGCTTGCACAAATCGGACTTGGCGGAGAAGAAAAAAACGCATACAGCGGCAAAGAGTTTGACGCATTTGTGCGCTGCTTTGACAAGGAAATCATGCGCCTTGTGCGAGATGCATCGCAGGGAATTTAATAATTTATATTTTACCAAAAGAATTCGCGGGTCATGCCGACGGCGCATCGCTTTCATCAGGGTATGCCGTCTGTATAGCACGGACGCGAGTTTTTACCTGTTGAAACGCCTGCACTATTTCAGGATCAAAGTGTGCTCCCGCCTCTTTTTCAATTTCTGCAAACGCATCATCAAATGACCACGGTTTTTTATACGAACGCATATGGCTCAATGCGTCAAATACATCTGCCACGCTTATTATGCGCGCAGCGAGTGGAATTTCTTCGCCCTTAAGCGGCTCCATTTGTTTTATAGGATCGCCTATTTTGTATGTGTGATAGTCTATTTTCCCGGGATAGCCTTCTTTGCCGCCATCCCAGCGTTCGTGATGATGGAGCGCAACATCTCGGCACATGATGTCGAGAAACGAACTTGAGTCTTCAAAAATCTGCGCACCAATACATGTATGACCTTTTAATATGTTGCGCGACTCATCATTCGACGCAAAACGTTCGGGGCTTTTAAGTACCGCATCAGGAATGCCCACTTTGCCAATGTCGTGAAAACGCGCAGCAATTTTTAAACAGTCGCGAAAACGACGCGATTCTTCTTCAGGCACATTGTGATTGTATGCCCATCTGTCATAGATTTCAAGAGACACTTCCGCAACGCGGCTTACATGCGGATATGTCTCTTTTGGATCTCGAAATTCAGTCATCTTGAGCATGCGGTGAATCATCAAATTTGTTTGATATGAATTCTGCAATGTTTGACAAACGCTTATGGCAAAGTGATTGATGTACAGTTCAGCCTCTTTGCTAAAACTGATTGTCTTACCACTCGCCCCCTGCGCATTGATAAGCTGCATCACGCCGAGTAATTTTCCTGAAGACATTTTAAGCGGCAATGTATAAATAGATTTTGTGCGATAGCCGGTTGCAATATCAAGTCCTTCGTTGTAGGAATATGGCTTGTCACTCGGAATTTTATACGCGTCCTTTATGTTGAGCGGTTTTCCAGAATACGCAACATAGCCCGCAATTGATTTTTTATTAATGGGGAATGAAAAAGACGTATAAGGCAGTTTTTCGCCAGGAGCAAGTTTTTTAAGATGCGTGTCGTTCTGCGCGTATTTTATGCGTAACTTTTTCCCATCAACTTCGTAAATTGATCCAGCGTCCGCGCAAACAATCGCCCGCGCTTCAGTGAGAATTCGCTCAAGCAACACATCAATATCTTGTATGCCGTCAAGAGCTCGTTCAAGTTCAAGGATTTTTTGTAATCTTTGCTCTCTTTCTGATAAACTTTTCATATTGATTAGCTTCTCAAATTATTTTACATTATATCATCACGTCACATAAAAAACAATATATTTTTTGCGCCTGCCCTTTATGCATGCTGCGCTTTTTTTACAAGCGAAAAATATATGGGACCTGCCCCATCATGCACATCGGGAAGGATATGAAAGCCGCAGGTAGTTTTTTCAATCGCTTCAAATGAAATGCCGCAACGCTGTCTTGCACTGTCTGTGATAGCCTTTGGAAAATTCTCGCTGTACACGCATGCCGCAGAATCAAACTTTGAAAGCAGCTTTTCAATCATGCCGTCATTTTCTTCATGGCACAGCGCGCATGTCGAATACAACATATAGCCGCCAGGTGCAAGCATTCTATATGCTGAAGAGAGCAGCGCCCATTGCTCTACAGCAACTGTCTTTATTCGCGCAGGCGACCACTGCGAAAGATATTTTTTATCTGCAAGCACATGGCGTTCAGACGAGCACGGCGCATCGAGCAAAATGCGCTCATACTGCTCAGTGCACTTTACGCACATTTTTGCGCCGTTGCCTTTTACTGTCTGCACGCGTTTCCGCACCGATTCAGGCAGGCAGGAATCGAGCACGCGCACAAGGCGGCAGTAGCGCGCAGACGAAAGCTCATTTGCCGTGAGAACAGCGTCGCTGTCCATACGAGATGCAAGCACAAGCGTTTTGCCGCCTGGAGCTGCGCACAAGTCAAGGATGCGCTCTGCGCCAGAAAGCGGCAGCATGAGCGCGGCATACAAGCTTGCGCTGTCAAGGAAATACTGCTCATCGCCGCCGCTGTTCCACGCAACATAACGCGGCTCTCGCAAAAGCGCCATCTTCAACTGCTGCCAGCGCGCGCCGTACAGCTCTGCGTAATACGCCTCAAATCCTTCTGCGCCGCGCAGCATTTTATTCATACAATGCCTCGTTAGCACGCCGCGCGTCCTCAAATGCTGAAAGCCGCTCGCGTTTTGCAGCCTCCTGTGTTCTGTCCGAAGACGCGCCGCATGTTTTTGAAACAGCAACATTCCATGCACCGTTACGCTTTTCAAGCGCGAGAATGCCATATGCAATTTTAAAATCGATGACGCGGCGGCATGATTCTGCAATCCGCTGCGCAAACACGCTGTCGTGCTGCGCTTTTTCAACAAGAATGGCGTGGGGAGCAGCAAATCGTTTTTCAGAAATCATAATCACATCGACACCTGCTTCCAGCGCCTGCACGCACGCTGTTTCAGGCGAATACCCGTTTTCTGCGAGCGCCGCCATAAAGATGTCGTCGGAAATTATCAAGCCGTCAAATGAAAGCTCGCCGCGCAGCTTTTCTGTAACCCATGCATATGAAAGGCAAGCAGGCGTGTCTGGGTCGAGCAGCGAGATGCGCGCATGCGACATGAGCGTTGCAGCAGGATTGCCGTTTATGAGACGCGAAAACGGCTGCATCACCGTGTGAGCAAACTCCTCTGCAGAAATGCTGATTTCTGGCAATCCTGTGTGCGGGTCAGTGTTCGTGTTTCCAGGAAAGTGCTTGAGCACCGCGCCGACGCCTGCGTTTTGAAATGCGTTGACAGCCGCCGTTCCATATGCAACAACAGATGCAGGAGCGCCAAAACTTCTGCCGTCAAGAAATGCGCTGTTCGACTCAGTGCACACTTCCGCAACTGGTGCAAGGTTCATCGTAAAGCCGAGCTGCTTCATCTGTGCCGCTTGAAGCGAATACAGCGCATGCGCGTGAGCAACTGAACAAGCGGCGGCAACTTCTTCGCATGACGGGAGGCGCGCGGCAACAGTTCTGAGTCGGCATACATCACCGCCCTCTTGGTCAAGCGCGAGGTACGGCGGAATAGCACCGTATGCTTCGCAATACGCATAAATCGAATCGGTAAAATCGACAACCTTTTCAGGCGTGTCTGCAATGTTGTACGAGAAAAAAATATAGCCGCCGGGCACGAGCGCGCGGACACGGGAAGCATCTGTCCATTCGACAGGGATAAACGAATCGCTTCCCACAAGATTCACGATGAAAAGCTGCGCAACTTGTTCCTCAAGCGAAAGAGACTTGACATATTCAGAAACTGCTTCGCGCTGTGCCTGCACTTCCCGCACAATAGCTTCATGCATGCGCTGCGCATTTTTTCGCAAAACGAGTTCGCGCTTGTCTTGCCGTTTCATATTCAAACTGCACGCGCTGCTTATAAAAACGAACACAACTGACAAAAGCATGCTTTTTTTCTGGAAATGATGCATTGTGACAGTATACGAAACTTTCCCACTATTCACAAGACGCGCATATGATTTATACTTTGCTGTATGAAAAAAATCATAATCATCACTGGCGCAAGTTCAGGCATGGGAAAAGAGTTTGCGCTTCAGATTGCACGCGACACAGATGCAGACGAGCTGTGGCTCATTGCGCGACGGCGCGATAAGCTCAAGGACGTATGCGCGCAGATACATGCAAGCGCAAAAAATACGCACGTGCGAAAACCGCTCAAGGCAAAGCCGATTGCGCTCGACATATGCGGGCGTGCAGGAGTTGCCGCGTTCGCAGAGCTGCTCAAAAAAGAAAACGCGCGCGGAGACTTTGCCATTGCGCTCCTTGTAAACAATGCGGGCTTTGGCACATACGGACCGTTTGAAAATACAAGCGTCGAGCGCGAGCTTGCCATGATAGAGCTGAACTGCACTTCGCTCACAGGACTATGCGGCGTTGCGCTCCCCCACATGAAAAGCGGCTCTGCAATCATAAACACGGCGAGCCTTGCCGCCTTTTTGCCGCTCGGCAATTTTGCCGTATATGGCGCAACAAAAGCGTATGTGCTAAGCTTTACAATGGCGCTCGCCGCAGAAGTAAAAGAACGCGGCATACACGTATGCGCCCTCTGTCCTGGACCGGTGAGCACGGAATTTGCGCACGTTGCGTCGAATGGTGCACGACGCGAAGTGCGCAACGGACTTGATGCGGGCAAAGTAGTTGCGCACTGCCTGCGCCGCGTAAAAAACAAAAAGCGCACTGCGATTATGGCGTTCAAATGGAAGTTCAAGGCATTTGCAAGCAGATTCATTGGGCGGTACGCGGGCGCACGGTTTACGTACATCTACTGCAAGCGGCCGTATGCTCCGTGAGCGGCATGAACAAGCGGCAGCCATGCGAACAGCTGACGGGCATATGAGCTGGCGCAGGGCACACGCGCAAGGTCGGCTATGCAACCGACTATTTTCAAAATGCGGAATAATTGATATAGTCATATTAAAAATACAATATCATTTTGGAGATATTATGGTAATCATATGTTCTGTCCTTTTTTGTACTGCAAGCATTGTTCACCTTGTATTTTGCGCACAGGAGAATGACACATATCGTAAAGCAACAAAACCGTTGCTCATGCCGCTGCTTGCACTCACAACTATAGCAGCGCTTGCTCCGTTTTTGTCAGCATCTCGTTCTACGCTTTTGCTCACTGTCCTTGCGCTCATGTTTGGCTTTGCAGGCGACATTCTGTTAATAAACAAGAGTAAAACAAAAGTTTTACTTGGTACGGGCTTTTTTTTTATAGGACACGCTTTATGGATAGCGCAGTACATCGAATCATGCAAATCGTTTTCCATATGGGTTTATGCTGTCGCTGCAATTTGTTATATTATAGCAATCGCGCTTGTGCATCGCATAATTGGAAAACCCAAAGGTGCGCTGTGTTTTGGCTTTATTGTCTATGCGTCAGCATTATGCTTGCTCAATTTTACCGGTATTGCTGCCGTGCACGCATATAAAACAGTAAGTGCACTGTTCTATGCAATCGGCTCACTTTTTTTTATAGCATCAGATACAATGCTTGCGCGTACATTGCTCAAATCAAAATTCCCAAAATCGCGTTTTTTAATAATGGCAACATACATCACCGCACAGACGCTTCTTACATGCGGCGTTGTACTCCCCTATTTTCATCTTTAAAAAACTTCAGTTTTTAAAGATGATTATATCATCTCGCTAAAATATGCGCCATGCAATATGCGCACAGTGCGCTCTGCGTCTTCATCATCGACAAGCATACTGATATTCACTTTACTCGCTCCCTGACTTATCATCTGTACATGTATGTTCTCATCTGCGAGTGCTCTAAATCCTTTAGCAAGAATTGCAGAGGAAAGCGAGGCGTCACATATAATCGATATGATAGCTTTGCCTGTACGCGCTGTTACATCCGCAACATTGCGTACATCGTTAATAAGATTTGTTAAATCAATGTCGCCATTCACGGTAAGTGACACAGATACTTCGCTCGTTGCAATAACGTCAATACTGATATTCCATTTTAAAAATTGATTGAATATATGTGCGAGGAATCCCGCTGCTCCGAGCATGCGTGTAGACACAATATCTATAAGCGTTACATGTTTTACAGCAGTGATTGCGCATATAGGCAACGCTTTTCCTGTATGTTTTTCAACAATACGCGTTCCCGCGCTTTCAATATTATACGAATTTTTTACACGTACTGGCGTGCCCGTCTTTCTGCACGGAAACATGGAACGCGGATGTAGCACTTGCGCTCCAAAAATTGCCAACTCTTGCGCTTCTTCATACGTAACTTCGCTGATAGATTTTGCATCAGGACAAATGCGCGGGTCAGCAGTCATAATGCCGTCAACATCTTTCCATGTTTGAATTTCTTCCACGCGTAGCGCTGCACCGATTATCGTGGCAGTCAAATCGCTGCCACCGCGTCCAAGCGTCGTAATATTTCCCGCTGTATCTTTTGCAATAAATCCTGTGACAATCGGAATAGCCTGATGCGCCCCACTGCAGTATGCATCCAAGCACAAGGGAATAGCTTCCCACACGTTGTCGAGCAGTTCTGCCGCCATAAAATTGCTGTCACTTGCAATGCCGATGTCCCATGCGTCGTAAAATTGCGCAGGAACGCCTTCGCTACAAAGGTGCGCTGCCATAATCCGCACAGAAAGCCGCTCACCGAACGACACAAGGTAGTCGTGCGTACGCTTCGTAAACTCTTTGAGCATTGAGATGCCTGTCAAAAGCTGCGTAAGCTCTTTGAGTAACAGTTCAAGCCCTTGCGTATCCACGCCGAGAGCGCACGCAGTTTTACGATGCAGCGCTGCAACAGCTTCTATGTTCACCGTTCCGTTTACTGCGTTTTCGGCGGCGGCAAGCAACATGTCTGTCGTGTCGCCCAGAGCGGAGAGCACGACAACAGGGCGCTTTTCTTTATACGTTTTGATAATTTTTGCTACATGGCGAATTCGCTCTGCATTCGCTACAGACGAGCCACCGAATTTCATCACTATCATATGACACCTATCCTAATACGCAAAAAATCATGCAGCTGCTACAGCAACACTTGCGTAAAAAACGGCACATAGGTGATGAGTAAAAGCACGCCAAGCTGCACAAGCAAAAACGGTACAATTCCTTTGATAACGCGCGACATAGGTTTGTCAAACGTGTATGATGAAATAAATAAATCCATGCCTACAGGCGGCGTAAGAAATCCTATGGAAAGATTCATGAGAAAAATCACTGCCGCACGGACAGCTGTTATGCCAAATGATTCTGCAAGTGGCAATAAAAGCGGCGATACGATGAGAATTGCAGAGAACATGTCCATAAGACAGCCGACAATAAGCAGCACGAGGTTCATCAAGATGAGAAAAATATAGGGATTTGTAACATATTGTGTAATAAAATCAGAGAGAATTACAGGAACATTTGCATCAAGCATAAAATATGATATGCCTGAAGCCGCCCCCAAAATAAAAAGCACACCGCCAGAAACAGGGACGCTGTCTGCAATTACATCGCATGACTTTACAAATGTAAAATCGCGGCGGACGAGCGTAGAAAGACAAAACGCATAGATGACTGCAAAAGCGGCCGCCTCAAATAAATCGAGGAAGCCACAGAAATAAAACACAGCGATAAACACAGGCATGAGCAGTTCGGGAATGCATTGGAGCGTAACTGTGCCAACTTCGCGCCATGAAAATTTTGGGCGAGATGTCTGCTTGTCGAGCACAATCCCCGTTATCATCATGGAAAGCGCCATGATTACGCCGGGAATAATAGCGCCTTTAAATAAATCAAACACGTCGAGTGAAAAATAGTTAACTGTTGCATACATGATGATTGCAGCGCTCGGAGGAAAGAGCAACCCGATTGCCCCTGATGCAGTTACGAGCGACTCCGCATTATCTTTTGAATAGCCAGAGCCAGTAAGCACTACTGAAAGCAACGAGCCGAGCGCAAGAATCGTAACTCCTGAAACACCAGTAAATGTGCTGAAAAATGTCGTAACTATGACAGTTGCAATTACCGTGCCGCCGCGAAACGGCCCAAACAGCGATTTGAACACAGCCACATACCGCTTTCCAGCACTTGACTGCGCAAGGATGTAACCTGCTATCGTAAAAAGCGGGATTGCCGCAATATTGCGGTCTGTGAGAATGCGATATGTTTCAAGCGGAATCACATCAACGTAGCCGCCGCTCCCTGAAAACAGAATGTAGGCAATGCCTCCGAGCATGAGAAAAAGCGGGACACCGAAAAATGCAAAAATAATAAAAATAACTATAAGCGGCCACACTGCTGCATGAGAAAATGCTATCCACGCATCATTGAACGCATATAGCGGCGGCGCATTTTCAATGCCAAACAGATAGTATATGATGCCAGTGAACGGTCCCATGGAAATCAATAAACCAAGTGCAACGCCTAACAGTGAAGGGATTACACGTTTCTTTCGCATTGCAACCATGACAATCATTGACAAATAGCAAACAGGTAGAAATACAAAAAATATCCTTGTGCTCAAATGCCAAAACTGCGTATCGAATTGTACAGGATTGACAAACTGGCAGATAGCATTAAAAAATAGCGCGGTAATAATGCAAACAGTGACAACAGTTTTTACCACTTCGACAGCCTTTTGCACGTTACCGGACAATTTCGATGTGAGCGACGCAAGGCTTAAATGTCTGTCCTCGCGCCATGTAATGATGCCTGCAAGACACGCAAACAAAAACACAAAATGGACTACGGCAATGTCGGCACTCGGCACCTGTACATGGCATACATCCTGCAAGAACTTAAAGATAAACGGCAACAACGCAAGCACTGCAATTAAGATAACAGCTGCTGCGTTTTCAATTTTGCGCATCATTCAGTGCATCCTCTCGATACTGCTTATTCGCCGCGATGCTTCTTGAGCAGCGCATTTATATCAGCAAAAAATTTTTCGTCAAGCAATCCTGTTTTTATCATGGCGGCGCCATCCTTGTTGAGCGTTTCCTCCATCATCTTTCGTTCAGCGGTAGTAAGCGTTACAAGCTTGCACCCGCCTTCAACACATCGCTCAAGATATTCTTTGTCTGATGTACGCTGCACATTGATAAATTCCGCTTCCGTTTTGCTCACTGCATCGCGAATCACTTTTTTGTCCGCATCGGCAATCTCTTTCCACGTGCGCTCAGAAATGACAAACGCCGCCATGACAGGGCAAATTGGAGCATCGAGAATATATTCAAGTGATTTATAAAACTGACCTGCATATGCATACATCGGAATTGAGTAAAAGCCTTCGGCGCCACCAGGCGTTTTCATGCTTTGGAGGAGCTTATCTGAAGGAATATCTATCGTGAGAAAACCAGCTGCTTTAAACGCATCTGTGAGCTGCGGAAGCCCCATAAGCGACACAGAGAGCTTTTGCGTTTTTAAATCCTCAGGTGTATGGACAGGTTTTTTTGTAAAGAAATACGCCCAACCGACATTGAACCAACCGAGCAACACGTATCCTTTATCTGAAATAGCTTTTTCAAAACGCGGCGCAAATGTCTTGAGCACCAGATCAACTTCTTCTTGATTGCGGAACATAAACGGAACAGCCATTGTAAGCACATGCGCATCAGGTGCAAGTGTCGCAACGCCGAGGCTTGTAAAAATTGCACCGTCTATCGGAGCCTTTTGACCGGGACGAACAGAATTGAGCTTTTGGATAACGCCTGTTTCGCCCCCCATCGCAGTTGTATTCATAAACTGCATTTGGATTCTGCCATTTGAACCTTTTGCACAATCCTGCGCAAGCAGACGCTCTTGCACATCCCATGCAGAACGATTCGGCGCAACAGTTGCAATCTTGAGATTTATGCGCTGTGCAAAAAGCACAGATGACACGCATGCAAACACTATCGTGAAAATATAAATTTTCAATTTCATACAAAGCACTCCTTACTACACAAAACATCAAATGACGGTGAAAGTATCACCACTCAAGGAAATAATCTCCTTTATTTTTGAGCAACTGTTTTGCCTTGCGCTGCGAGATAGTTGTCATAAGTCGTGAAGATGGATTATCATCAGGATTAATCGCAAGCGCTTTTGCAATTGCCTCATCAAAGCCAGCTTCATCACCGAGAGGAATACAAACAGCTTCAGCATACGTTACATATGGGCCCGGAGTTGCCCCGTCCGAAGCGCGAAGCGCCTGTTCGTAGCAATATAATCCACGCTCGTAGTCACCTCCAAAATCTGGCGGCGCGCTTACATAAAAATTGCAAAGCACATCCCAGATTGCTCCGTCACTGTAGTCAGCGTCAAGCGCCGCCGCACGTTCGAGGAGCATGGCGGGAACGCTGATGTTGCCGAGTAAATCGGGATTGAGCGGATCGAGTGAAAACGCACCGAGCCAGCCTGCTCCTGCCCAATATGCATCGTCAACATCGTTTTTGTCAATCATTGCGACAGCACGGGCAACAGCCGCTTCATCACTAGATGTAATTCCATCGAGGAAGCCTTTATGCCGACCGTCAAGCGCATTGAGGCACAAGTCGCGGCCGCGCATATAATGCAGCTTTGCCCGCTCAAATTCATCGTGCTGTTTATCATATTCTTCGTTCGGCATAGACTCCGCAGGAGCTGCAACAAATGCATTTGCATACATTACATTGAGTGAACCTGTCATTGTCATTAATCCGAGATGACGAGGATTTGCAGTTTGCAACAACTCATACATCTTTAAAACGGTCGGAAAAAAATCACCGACAAGCGTTACATCAGTTTCCCCGGTAATTGCAATCATTGGATTTGAGTCTGACTTCTTTTGCTTTGACGGCACACCATTTTTATTTGCACCAGAAAGCGATGTTGACACAACATTTACGAGCAATGAGCGACATGAGAAAAAAAGCGGTGAAATTGCTATGACAGCGGCAAGCGCAATTTTTTGCATTCGTTTCATAATTATAATATACAACAAATAAAACATTTCTACAATGCTTCATATAATGAAAAAATTCTTCTGGATAAAGCAAATCCCTTGCTTTCAAATACGCGACAGTGCAAACGAAGTATTTTGCAAAATATGGGCACGTTACGGTCTTTTGTGTTATACTTATATCATGGCGTACAGTATTCAACAAACGCATTTTATAGGCATTCCAATTCCTGATAACATTGCCGTCATGCTTGAACAATGCCGCGCGTGGATGCGTGAGCAGTACGGCTGCAAGAGCGGACAGACAACGCCACTACACATCACGCTCGTGCCGCCGTTTCATCTGGATAAACAATTTGCCGAAAGCGACATGCATAGCGCAATGAACAACGCTGTGCAAACATGGACTTCGCGAGGAAAGCAGCTTATGTGCGTCATAAACGGATTTGGCGCGTTTTCAACGCGTACGATTTTTGCGCATGTGGAAACTGCCTCGCCACAGCTACAGAGCGATAATGGCAACGACCTACCGCGAGCGAAAGACGAATGGACTGCACTGCGCACTACCGTATACAACGCGCTTCTGTCTACGTGTCCTGGAACTGCACGGCGCGACGCGCGTATCTTTACACCGCACATTACAATTGCAAACCGCGACATACCGCCTGCTGCAATTCCCGATGCGCTCACCTATCTCGATGCACTTGGCGTGCATGAATCGTTCGATGTGCGACAACTCACTATTTTTGCCCGACGTGGCACATGGATTGCAGACAGCGTGTTTGCGTGGTAAAATAGCTCATGCCTACATTTGACGACAAATGAAAAAGCTATGCTATAATGACAGAAACAGGAGGTGATAGCATGCCGTATGAAGTCCTGGAAAAACAAATCCGTACTATTCCAGAAGAATATTTTCCTGAAGTGTCAAATTTTCTTGACCTACTCAAATACAAAATCCTTGTGCAAAAACAGCATGCAGTAAAACCGCTCCGCAAACTCGGCGGCTACGAAGGGCAGATAAAAATTGCAGACGATTTTGACAAAATTCCAGAAGGTTTTGAGGATTACATATAATGTATTTGATTGATACGCATATTCTGTTATGGCTGCTTTCCGAGCCAGAAAAGCTTTCTGCAACTGCGACAAAAATATTGCAGGAAGATGACAGTTTATATGTCAGCATGGCGTCGCTTTGGGAAATTGCAATAAAGCAGAGCAATGGCAAACTAGATTTGCCGTTCTCACCAGAAGAACTGTACAGCATTTGCATTGAACGGGACATTCACGCAAAGCAGATTCTCCCTTCGCACCTTAACAAGTTTAAAGAGTTGCCGAAAATTCACAATGACCCGTTCGACCGCCTCATCATCTGTCAGTCGATTTCAGAAAACATTCCGATTTTAACAAAAGACAGCAAGATTCCGCTATACCCTGTTAAAACGGTATGGTGATATGAGCACCGCTCTCCGACAGCAAAACTCGCCGAGCTGCTTGCCCCGATTGCAGACAGCGTGTTTGCGTGGTAGAATAGCTCATGCCTACATTTGACGACAATACAATCTATATTCTTGATTCTTACGGTTTGATTTACCGCTGTTATTTTGCGTTCATTTCACGACCGCTCACAAACAGCCGCGGTGAAAACATTTCTGCACTGTTCGGATTTTTCCGCAATCTGCACGCAGTCATCACGCATTACAAGCCACGCTACATTGCGGCGGCGTTCGACTCAACAACTCCTACATTCCGCCACAAAATGTACAAAGCATACAAGGCGACGCGCGCAAAAACGCCTGACGACTTGCATGCGCAAGTTCCGCTCATCGAAGATGTTTTAAAAACACTCGGCGTTCCTATTTTGCAGTGCGACGGCTACGAGGCAGACGACATCATTGCAACTGTTGCAACAAAAGCTGCGCAAAGCGGGCGCACATGCCGTATTCTTTCAGGCGACAAAGATTTGATGCAGCTGGTAAATGACGCAACGCAGATTCTAAAGCCCGACACTGGCTCCATCTGGAAAATTGTTGACGCGCAGGGCGTGCAGGCAGAATGGGGCGTACCGCCTGAAAAAATGCTCGACTTACTTTCACTTGTCGGCGACACGTCTGACAATGTTCCGGGCGTTCCGGGCGTGGGGCCAAAAACTGCATGCAAATATCTTGACGCATACGGCAATTTGGACGGCGTGTATGCCCATGCAGACGAGATAAAAGGAGCTGCGGGTGAAAAACTTCGAGGCGGAAAAGAGAGCGCATATTTTTCAAAAAAATTGATTGAATTATGCACTACCGTTCCCTGCGTGGAAGATATTGCACGCGCAATTCCTGCCGCCCAGTTTGATTTTGCTTCGTGCGCGGAAAAGCTCAAATCGTATGAAGCGCCTGCTGTCGCAAAATCGTACGCGGAGCTTGCAGTATGCAATGGCACTGCGCAAGATAGCACGGCAGGCGCACATGGCAACTCACAAAGCAGCGCGCACACAGCGGACGCAAATACATCACACAGTACTTCAGAAAACAATGCGCTGCAACAAGAAGCAACGCACCTGCTTAAGCCGCTTGCAAAAAACAAAGGCGATTACCGCGCCGTCACAGAGATACAGGAACTTGTGGCAATTGTAGACAGCGTGCTTTCTTCAAAAGAAAAATGCGTGGCGTTCGACTGCGAGACAGACAGCCTTGACACGATGAGCGCGCGCCTTGTCGGTTTTTCGCTGTGCACGGAAGCTGGAAAAGCAGTATACGTGCCGCTTATACTCACTGACTCGCTTTTTGGCGGACCGCTCATATCACTAGAAGACGCTCTTTCGCAGATAACGCGGCTCTTTGCAAGCGGCGATGTTACTATTGTCATGCACAACGGCAAGTTTGATTACGAAGTGCTTCGCACAAACGGCATGATGGCAGGCAACGAATACACTGCCCCGTCATGTAGCATCGCAGACACGATGGTTGCCGCGTGGCTGCTCGACGCGGACAAAATAGGACGCACGCCATATGCGCTCGAGCATCTTGCAGAGACAAAGCTCGCGCTTACAGGAATTGAATACGACGACATTGTTCCCAAAGGCGCAACATTTGCAGATGTGCCGCTCGAAAAAGCAGTTGATTACGGCGCGGAGGATTCGGACTTTACGCTCCAGCTTTGGCATGTGTTGAAAGCAGAGCTTAAAAAAAACAACTTGCTTGATTTATTCTGCAACGTGGAAATGAAGCTGCTTCCCATTCTTGCGGAAATGGAGCTGCGCGGCATTCACATAAATAAAAGCGCGCTCGACAAGTACAACGCGGAGCTCACCGGCGAAATAGCAGACGCGCAAAAAAAAATCTACGAGATAGTCGGACATGCGTTCAACATTGCCTCGCCAAAACAGCTGCAAGAAGTTTTATTTGAAGAACTCAAGCTGCCGCATGGAAAAAAGACAAAGACAGGCTACTCGACAGACACGAGCGTGCTTGAAGAGCTTTCAGCCTATCATCCGGTGCCGCAAAAAATTCTCGCGTATCGGGAAAAGGCAAAACTGCAATCAACGTATGTTGAAGCGCTTCCAAAACTGTGCGACAAAAAAGGGCGCGTGCACACAAACTACATGCAGACGGGAACTGCAACAGGCAGACTCTCTTCGCGCGACCCGAACTTGCAGAACATACCTGTGCGAAATGAAGATGGCAGAAGAATCAGAAGCGCGTTCACGGCGTTGCCGCACACGCACCTCATCTCCGCAGACTACTCGCAGATAGAGCTTGTCGTGCTTGCGCATCTTTCAAAAGACGAAAACATGCGCCGCGCGTTCAATGACGGCAGAGACATTCACCGCGCAACTGCGTCGCTCTTGTTTGCAACGCCGCCCGAAAATGTGAGTGCAGACGAGCGGCGCATTGCAAAGACAATAAACTTTGGAATCATCTACGGCATGAGTGCGTTCCGACTTGCACGCGATTTGGGAATTCCCCGCACGCAAGCGCAGGAGTTCATCACAAATTATTTTACGCAGTACGCGTCAATCAAAAAATTTATCGAAGAGACAGTTGCGTTTGCAGAAAAGACAGGATATGTTGAAACGATTTTTGGGCGCAGGCGGAAAATCATGAACATCAACTCGCGCAACAAGATGGAAAAAGCAGGAGCTGAACGCGTCGCCGTAAACACGCCCGTGCAGGGAAGCGCGGCGGACATCGTAAAAAAAGCGATGCTCGATGTAGATGCGGCATTGCGCAGCACGCAAAATGGCGCGCACCTTTTGCTGCAAGTGCACGACGAGCTTATCCTCGAATGCCCTTCAGACAAGGTTGACGAAACGATTGCGCTCGTACGCGAAAAGATGGAAAATGCTGTAACGCTTTCTGTGCCTTTGCGTGTCTCGATTGAAAGCGGCAAAAACTGGGGAGCGTTCCATTGATACTATGCGTAACAGGAAAAATGGCGGCAGGAAAAAATGCAGTCGCCGCCATTTTGGAACAAACCGGATGTGCAACTGTTGATGCTGACACACTCGCGCACAAAGCGATTGAAGACGCGACAGAAGAAATTGTCAATACGTTTTTGCCAAAAGCAAGAGAGCGCGGCATTGCGCTTTTAAAAGCTGACGGAACGCTCGACAGGCGTGCGCTCGGCGTGCTCGTGTTCAGCGACAAAACGCTGCTTGCACAGCAAGAAGCTATTGTGTACCCGCGCGTCATTGCGCTTGCAGAACACTTTATTGCCGAGCACAAAGAGCGCACTGTCGCGCTCAACGCCACAGTGCTGTACAAAACGCCGCGCCTCATGCAGCAATGCACCGCCACGCTTTTTGTGACAGCACCGTATGTGAAGCGTCTTTTGCGCGCAAAAAAACGCGACTGCATGCCGCTGTGCCACATTGCCGCGCGATTTCGCGCACAGCGCACGCTGCATGCAGAATACGTTGCAACAGGCGTTCCCGTTATCGATATTAACAACAACGGCTCGCTTGAAAAACTTTCCGCGTCTGTAGCGCGCGCGCTCGAAAAATTGGAAACAATTTAATAGTTTGTGCAAGCCGCTTTGCCGCATGCAGCGCTGCGCACGCTCAAAAAAATTGCGAGCGACATAGCCCAGATGCGCAAGGCGCGCAAGCGTCCGCGCCATAATTAATAATTTTGATAGCGCGGATGAGCGCAAGCGAACCTGGAGCAGCTGGCTCTTCCAGCAGTTTGCTCATGAATTATGTATGTACGAAATGCGAACGCACCTCACGCTTTTTCCGCCTCCACACTCACCGATTCTACTTCTTTGTTTGTAACGCGCGTGCCTTGCGCTTTAATTCCTTTTTCTGGAAAGCTTGCAGCCTTGAACGTCTCGTCAAGTTTTTTAAGCCGCGCTTTTTTTACATAGTGCAGCGTAAACGAAAAATTTTTGCGCGCGTCAACGTGAAGCACTTCCTTGCCGTCTGGCGCAAAAAAGTAGTCGCGATTCATAATGTACGCTTCCACGCGGCATCGCTTCACAAACACAAACTTTGTTTCAACGTCGCGATAAATCAC
Organism: Treponema sp.; assembly: GCA_017940005.1. GTDB lineage: Bacteria > Spirochaetota > Spirochaetia > Treponematales > Treponemataceae > Treponema_D. The sequence continues at coordinate 130,295 of JAGAZO010000008.1, read as the reverse complement.
TGTGAAAAGCACTTTTGAAAGGCTCTCCTTGTCTGCAAGACCGCACCAGAACATGCCCGGTCCCACGAACACTTTTTGCGGCGCTTCGGTCACGCTGTAAATGCCACTCCGCCGCACAAAGAGCACTCTGTCATACGGAGTGATTTTGAGCTTTTCAACGCCGCCTGCGACATGTGTTCCCAAGTTGCCCGACTTCTCGTCGTATTTAAGCGCAATGTCGCGATTAGCAATTTCTTTTACGTCAACTTTTTCTATGTTGGTGATTGTTGTAAGCCGCTGCGTTTTTTCCGCGTCAAGCTTTTTTGCAATTCCCGTAAGCCTGTCGATTGCGTACTGCGTCAAATGCTTTAACAATTTGTCAATCTCTTTGATGCGGTTTTTAATCGCTTCAACTTCTTCGCGATTTTTGTTGATGTCATACAGAGAAATGCGGCGAATTGGTATTTTAAGCAAATGGTCAACATCATCGTCAGTGATTGCGCGGAGCAGCTCTTTTTTAAACGGCACGAATCCCGTTTTAACTGCATCAACAACGCCCTGCTGCGTTTTCATCTGCTCAATCTTTTTGTAAATGCGCTCCTCGACAAAAATGCGCTCAAGCGTGCGAAGATGCAATTTTTCCATAAGCTCCGCGCGCTCAACCGTAAGCTCATCTTTTAAAACACCTACGAGCTGCTTTGCATGATGCTTGACAACATCTGTTACTGTCATCTGCACCGGCATGTTGTCGCGGATAACGAGCAAGTTGCAGTAAATCGTCTGCTCGCATTCAGTGTACGCGTAAAGCGCGTCTACCACATCGTTTGCATACACGCCGCGCGGAAGCTTTATTTCAATGTTGACGCTGTCCGACGTATAGTCATTTATTGATGCAATGCGCACTTTATTATTTTTCGCAGCCTTTTCAACAGAGTCCATGAGCGACTCCGTCGTGGAGCCGAACGGCAGTTCCGTTATGGTGATTTTTTTCTCGTCGCTCAAATCCATCTTTGCGCGCGTCACAATTTTGCCAAGCCCGTCTTCGTAGCCTGACACATCAATCAATCCGCCCGTTTGAAAATCGGGAAAGAGCGCAAACTTTTCTCCGCGCAAACAGCTTATTTCAGCGTCAATCACTTCTCGAATATTGTGCGGCAAAATCTTTGTACTCATGCCGACAGCGATTCCTTCTGCGCCCAAGATGAGCACGAGCGGCAGCTTTGCGCGGAACATGACAGGCTCTTTGTTGCGCCCGTCGTAGCTTGGCACGTAGTCAGTAATCTTTGGATTGTAGATGAGCTCGCGCGTTATGGGACGCATGCGGCATTCAATATAACGGGGAGCAGAGGCAGCATCGCCTGTGTACAGGTTGCCAAAGTTTCCCTGCCTGTCTATGAACAAATCTTTGTTTGCAAGCACGACGAGCGCAGAGTAAATTGACGCGTCTCCGTGCGGGTGATATTTCATGCACTGCCCCACAACATTCGCCACTTTGTGAAACTTGCCGTCGTCCACTTCAAGTAGCGTGTGAAGGATGCGCCGCTGCACCGGCTTCAAGCCGTCAACCAATTCAGGAATTGCGCGGTCGCGGATAACGTAACTTGCATATTGAATAAAGTTTGAGTCGAATAAATCTTTCACGTATGCCATATCGCAAAAGTATACACGAAAAAAAAAAGTTTGTCTTGACGCTCATGCGGGAACGTTGCGACAATGCACCGCGCAGGAGCACTCATGCGGGGGAACGCCTTCCCCCGCGTTCGCACTGCGTAGCTCACTCCCCCTTCTACGGGCTCAAACGCCGCCCGTAACGCCCGCTTATTGTTGCAACAGAATCTGCAATAGTATAAAATAGCGGTGAAGGCATACACATATGGAACCTAGTACTCGAAAAACAGGCACAGTTTCGCGCGGCATACGCTGTCCGATTATCCGCGCAGGCGATGATGTTGCAGCTGTTGTCACAGAAAGCGTGCTCGAAGCGGCAGAAGCAGAGAACTTTTCACTGCGCGACAAAGACGTGATTTCCATAACTGAATCGATTGTTGCGCGCGCGCAAGGAAATTATGCGACAGTAGACGACATTGCGCTCGACGTGCACAAAAAATTCAACGGCAACGCAATCGGCGTCATCTTTCCAATTTTATCGCGAAACAGATTCGCCATATGTCTGCGCGGCATTGCAAAAGGCGTCGCCCGCAACGAATCGCCCGCTGCAAAAAAAATCGTGCTTATGTTGAGCTACCCTGCTGACGAGGTAGGAAACGAACTTGTGAGCCTTGACAAACTCGACGAAGCAAAAATCAATCCATACAGCGATGTGCTCACAAAAGAAACATACCGCGCGCTTTTTGGAAGCAATAAACATCAATTTACTGGCATAGATTACGTCAGTTACTACGAGGAGCTTGTAACTTCGTGCGGAGTTGCATGCGAAATCATCTTTGCAAACAATCCGCGCGCTATTCTCGCCTACACCGATTGCGTGCTCACATGCGACATCCACACGCGCAAACGAACAAAGCGCATACTCAAAGAAGCAGGTGCAAAAATCATATACGGCATTGACGACATCTTGCAGACGAGTGTAAACGGAAGCGGCTTCAACAAAGATTACGGACTGCTCGGCTCAAACAAAGCGACAGAAGAAAAAGTAAAGCTGTTCCCGCGCAACTGCAAACGCGTGGTGCTCGACGTGCAGAAAAAGATTTTTGAAAAAACGGGAAAGCGCGTTGAAGTCATGGTGTACGGCGACGGCGCATTTAAAGACCCGCAGGGAAAAATCTGGGAACTTGCAGACCCTATCGTCTCTCCAGGATTTACAGATGGCTTGCGCGGCACGCCGAATGAACTGAAATTAAAATATCTCGCCGACAACGATTTTAAAGATTTGTCGGGCAGCGCGCTCAAAGAAGCAATTTCTGCGAGCATCAAAAATAAAGGAAGTGACCTTGTCGGCAATATGGCAAGCGAAGGGACAACGCCGCGCCAACTCACTGATTTGCTCGGTTCCCTTTCAGATTTAACAAGCGGCTCCGGCGACAAAGGCACTCCCGTCGTCTTGATTCAAGGCTATTTTGACAACTATACAGATAATTAACCTGCGGAGGCTTTTATGAAACAGAACAGACGACCGGAGAACATGGAGCGCATTACAACGCGCGAGCTTGCGCAAGCGTTTATTGACGAGCAAATAGCTGCGCTCAAAAAGCAGATAGGAAACGGAGGCGTACTGCTTGCGCTTTCAGGCGGCGTTGACTCTTCCGTGACGGCAGCGCTTTTAATAAAAGCTGTCGGAAGCCAGCTCACATGCGTGCACGTCAATCATGGGCTTTTGCGCAAAGGCGAAAGTGAGCAAGTTGTCAATGTGTTCCGCAACGAGCTAAAAGCGCACCTCGTCTATGTTGACGCCGTAGACCGCTTCCTCGACAAGCTCGCAAATGTTTCGGAGCCTGAACAAAAACGCAAAATCATCGGCAGTGAATTCATAGACGTGTTTGCAGAAGAAGCGGCAAAACTTGCCAACATCAATTTTCTTGCGCAAGGCACTATTTACCCTGACATACTCGAAAGCGACGACGGCATAAAAGCGCATCACAACGTAGGCGGGCTTCCTGCCTCCATGCAGTTTGAGCTTGTCGAGCCGCTCAAGTTTTTGTACAAAGACGAAGTGCGCGTTGTGGGAAGCGCGCTCGGTTTGCCCGACAGCATGGTGTACCGTCAGCCGTTTCCCGGTCCCGGTCTTGGCGTGCGGTGCACGGGCGCAATCACGCGCGAGCGGCTTGAGGCAGTGCGCGAGTCTGATGCCATTTTGCGCGAGGAGTTTCAAAACTACGGGCTTGCGCAAAGCGTGTGGCAATATTTTACGATTGTGCCCGACTTTAAAACGACCGGCATAAAAAACGGCAAACGCAGCTTCGAGTGGCCTGTCATAATCCGCGCCGTAAACACACAAGATGCGATGAGCGCAACGGTAGAAAACATTCCATTCGAGCTTATGCAAAAACTCGTTGCGCGGATTACGAGTGAAGTGGCAGGCGTGAACCGCGTGCTGTACGACGTTACGCCAAAACCGACAGGCACAATTGAATGGGAATAATATCGCCGTAATTGGCAACCCGATTTTGAATGCTTTCTGTAACAACTGCCCAAAAACGCATTATTGACGATAATAATCCACTCTAATTTTATTGCAGCATGTACAATACGCCTTGACAGAACCCGCTCTTTGTTATATCATAAAAATCCATTCGGACAATTAGCTCAGCTGGTTAGAGTACTTGGTTTACACCCAAGGTGTCGGGGGTTCGAATCCCTCATTGTCCAACAGTATATTAAAAAACAAGCAGGGATTCGAAGCGGAGTGAACGCCGAGCAGGCGCAAGGAAAAGCGCACACGAGGTGCGCGACAGTGAACGGAGCCGGCACGAGCGAACGCACACGAGGTGCGTGAGCAAAGTGCGAATCCCTCATTGTCCAACAGCGCATTAAAAACGTATGAGTATTTTTGATCAACTGTTAGCACACATTGCAATCCCCAAATTTATAAAAGTCCACTACAATATTCAGCAATCTCATTTAGAACAACCTGATGAAGCAACTCATCAAGCTATCATAGACAGCACTGCTTTTAAAATCATTGCTCCAAATGATTCTGTGTGCATTGCATGCGGTAGTCGTGAAATTGCACATATAAAACAAATTGTACAAGCTGTTGTTTCTCAAGTCAAAACGCATCATGGAAACCCATTTATTGTTCCAGCTATGGGCAGTCATGGAGGTGCAACTGCCAGCGGACAAAAACAAATTCTGGAGACATTTGGATTAGATGAAACAGGCGCTCCTATCCGCGCAACAATGGAAACAGAAGAACTTGGTAAAACACCTGACGGTCTTGCAGTACGCATAGATAAATACGCAGCGTCTGCTGATGTCATCATTATTGTTGGAAGAATAAAACCTCACACAGATTTTCGCGGCCAAGTTGAAAGCGGTTTGACAAAGATGCTCGCAGTGGGATTAGGCAAACAATACGGCGCAAGCGTTTGTCATTCAATGGGTTTTGAAAATATGGCTGCAAATATTAAATCAATAGCAGAAGTCATCATAGAAAAAAAACAAAAAATCATCGGCATAGGAATCATTGAAAATTGTTTTCATGAAACATATAAAATTGCAGTGTTGCACGGTGCGCAAATTCCTTTTGAAGAGCCATCGCTTCTTGTAGAAGCAAAATCGCTCATGCCCAAGATACCTTTTAAAAAGTGTGATACGCTATTCATTGATGAAATTGGCAAAAACATCAGCGGCGCGGGAATGGATCCGAACATTACAGGCCGTTCCGCCTTTCTTGGAAAATCAGAACCGTTTTTTGACAGCATTGCAGTACTCGACTTAACAGCTGAATCATGTCATAACGGAAACGGCATTGGAAACGCAGATGTCACGACAGAACGATTTTTCAAAAAATTTAGCTATGAAATGACGTATCCGAATTCTATCACTTGTCTTGATTCATCAAGTGTAAAACTACCTGCTGTAATGCCAAACGATTACCTTGCAATGAAATTCGCGCTGAACCTCGCATACCTACAAGATATAAAAATAGGACCGAAAGTCGTGTGGCTGCACAATACACTCCATATGCACAGTTTTTTTATATCAGAAAATCTTGCCCACGAAACGCAAGCTATACCTGCGTTGCATATTGCATCAAACGCGCAAGAAGTGCTCTTCGACAAAAATGGCAACGTGATTCCTTTTGATTGGAGTTAATCATTTACGATTGCGCATAACACAACTCGCAAATAAGCCGCGCGCGTTCCACACCACGTGATGTCATTTTAACAACGAGAGCAAACAAATGCATACGTATATGCGCTAGTTGTGTTTTTTTCAATCACACCAAGAAATACGCCGCTTTCCGAAAAAACAGCTGTGCGCGAAAGGCGCGCGGCTGTTTCACTTTCACTATGCGCATAATTTTTTGCACCCCATCGCAAGCTTGCACTGTGCTGTTCAGAAAAAGATGCAACATGAGCGTTCATGCTGTTTTCACGTGTAAACATTTTTTCTGAAAGCTGCCGCCCGTGCAAAAAATCTGTTTCATGCTGCGCTCGTATATAGAGCACGTCAAAACCGCATGCAACTGCAAGCTGTTCGCTCATGGGCAGCATCTTTTTGCGCACGCAATGCTGAAGCTGCAATTCCGTTTCATCAGCCTCAAAATTGCCTACATTGCTTTTTTTCACAGAATGCATCGCACTATCATCATCGCATATTGGCGCGTTCCGCACAGCTGTAATCTCTTCATATACGCTTGCAATCGTAAACGGTTTAAGCAAATGCGCTCCCGCGGCCTCTTCAAGCATAAAATCGCCTACAGAAATGCGACGCAATCCTGCAAGGTGCCCAACGCTGCCGCAATACATACCAATGTCGCGCGCAAGACTTCTGATATAGGTACCTTTTGAAACAGCAAACGTTACGCGCACCGCTTGAACAGCGCTATCGCCTATCAGCAAAAACTCCTGCACTTGTGCGCTATACACAATTATGTTTCGTGAAGGAAGTTCCACACTTCTTCCACTTCGCGCAATGTCGCTTGCACGCTCACCGTGTATATGAAGCGCAGAAAAAAGCGGCGGCGTCTGCATGAGCGTACCCGTGTGTGCGGCAACAGCTTCTTCTACTTGTGCTCTCGTTGGAAGCGCAGCGGTTTTTACAATATCGCCTGACCATTCAAGCGTGTCAGTTTCACTTCCAAACTCAATCACTGCATCATACGTTTTGTCAAATGCTGTTATGTATGAAGCGAGACGCGTGAGCTGCCCGCAACAGACAACGAGCAAACCAGAAGCAAAGCTATCAAGAGTACCTGTATGCCCCACTTTTTTTGTATGCAACGCGTGTTTAATCGTATTGAGAGAAGAAAAACTCGTCTTGCCCGATTGCTTTGCAAAGAGCACTACTCCATTTTGATTGCTGTTTTCAAGCATCTACGTGAGTCTTTTCAAGCTCGTTCAGTTTTTGCACCATCTCAAATCCTTGTTTCATGCTCGAATCAACATAGAATGTTAGGTGTGGAAACTGCCGTATGCGCAACTTTTTTGCAATTGACGACTGAATGAATCCCGCCGCACTATTCAAGCCTTCAACGCCGCGTTTCACCTGTGCGTCAGAAAGGAAGCTTGACACATACGCTTTTGCATAGCACAAATCATTGGAAATTTCAACACGATTCACTGTCAAAAAAGTTGAAACACGAGGATCTTTTACTTGACCGGTAAGTATCAACTTTGCAATTTCATCACGCAGTTGATCATTGAGCCGCGCCATGCGGTATTGTCCCATTAACCAGTCCCTCCTCTATCTGCTCATCTTTTGTTTCAAGCGAATCGCCAAGCTTGCGCGCAACTTTTATAATATCAAATGCCTCAAGTGTATCGCCTACTTGAATGTCCTGCCAATTTTCGAGCCCGACACCGCATTCAAATCCTGACGCAACTTCTTTTGCATCATCTTTAAACCGTTTGAGCGACGTAACTTTACCCGTATATTTTACAATACCGTCGCGTATAAGATGTACATTGCTATTTCGCTTGATTACACCGTCAGTAACATAGCAACCTGCAATCACGCCGATTTTCGGCACTTTAAACGTATTGCGCACTTCAAGCGTACCGATAACTTCCTCTTTTGTGTCAGGCGTAAGCATGCCTTCCATTGCAGCCTGAACTTCTTCGACGGCTTTATAGATAATCGAATACTTGCGAATTTCCACGCGCTCTTTGTCTGCAAGTGCTTTTGCCTTTGGCGTAGGACGCACGTTAAATCCAATGATGATTGCACTGCTGTCGGCAGCCGCAAGCAACACATCGCTTTCGTTGATTGCCCCTGCAGAAGAATGAATGACAACGAGACGTATATCTTTTGTTGAAAGCTTTTCAAGCGCAATCTTGAGCGCCTCTGCAGATCCTTGCAAGTCAGCTTTGATAAGCACACGAAATTCTTTTACATTGCTCGCATCAATTGTTTGATACAGATTTTCGAGCGTCACTTTCTTTATTGCACGCGCTTCTTCAAATCGCTTCAATTCCTGCCGTTTGAGCGATACCTCTTTTGCTTCTTTTTCAGTTTCCGTCACTTGAAACGGATCGCCCGCGTTTGGCATATTTTCCATGCCAAGCACTTCGACAGGCATTGACGGGGTAGCTTCTTGAATACGCTTTCCATGCTCATTGAACAACGCACGCACATGGCCGGAATAAATGCCGGCAACAAACGGCTCTCCCTGTCGTAATGTGCCGCGCTGTATAATAACAGTTGAAACAATGCCTTTTCCGTGATCAATACGCGACTCAAGAATCTTTCCTTCGGGACGACAACTGTAATCTGCTTTTAGCTCAAGTATTTCTGCCTGAAGTAAAATAGCCTCAAGCAAATCATCAATACCTTCGCCTTTGAGCGCACTTATATTGACATATTGCGTATCACCGCCCCAATCCTCCGGCGTAAGCCCGTGCTCTGAAAGCTGCGTGCGTACTCTGTCAGGATTTGCATCAGGTTTGTCAATTTTATTAACAGCAACAATAATAGGCACCTTTGCATCTTTTGCATGATTAATTGCTTCAAGCGTCTGCGGCATAACGCCATCGTCGGCAGCAACAACGAGCACGACAATGTCAGTTACCTGCGCACCGCGAGCGCGCATCATCGTAAACGCTTCGTGACCGGGCGTATCGAGGAATGTGACAGTGCCTTTAGGGACAGTCACAGAGTATGCTCCGATTGACTGCGTAATGCCGCCAAATTCGCCTTCCGCAACATGAGAATGGCGAATTGCATCGAGCGTCTTTGTCTTGCCGTGGTCAACATGCCCCATAACAGTAACAATAGGTGGACGTGTGTTTACTGTGGCAGCATTATCTTTCTCGCTTTCGATAACTGTCTCATCATACAAACTTACAAGATGAACAGTACAACCGTATTCAGAGGCAAGCAACGTTGCAGTATCTGAGTCTATTGACTGGTTTATAGTGACCATCATGCCCATCGACATGAGCTTTTGAATGATGTCAGATACTTTGAGATTCATCTTTTTTGCAAGGTCGGAAACAGAAAGCGACTCCATAATATCAATCGATTTCGGCACAACGCTTGCAGCTGCTTCAACTTTCTTTCGTTGCTCAAAAAATTTATCGTCTTCAAGCTGTTCTTCGTTTTTTCGATAAACAGGTTTTTTCCCTTTAAACGTTTTTTTGGCCGCACCTTTTGAAGACGGGACCGAAGATGCAGAATCAAAACCGACAGGACGCGCACCACCGCCAAATCCTGGACGAGTACCTTGCAACCCTGGTCGGGCGCCTTTCACTTGGAAACCGCCTTGCCTCATTCCCTGCTGGCCAGGCTTGCCATTACGCCCTTGATAACGGCCGCCCTGCTGATTTTCGCGTTCGCGGTTTTGATAGCCAGCACGCGCCTGTGCACCAGTAAAACCAGTGCTGTCACGATACGGCTTCTGATATCCAACTGCAGAACGCTGTCCTGCGCCGCGATATGAGTTTCGCACATGGTCGGAAAGATTTCCCGCTTTCACATTTGGACGCACAGCGTTAAAATCAAAAGATTTCTTTACGACTTTTTCGACGGGAGTTTCTGGCGTAGGTACTTCAGCAGGAACTGTTTTTTTCTCATCGGCCAAAACGGGCTGTTCATTTTTTTTCTTGTAAGCAGTTGACGCAGCATCTATTTTAGCGACAACACGCACCTTCTCGTTTTTAGCGCTCTCTGTATTTATTTTTGAAGAACGCTTGACAACAACAATACGTTTTTGTTTTTTTTCCGCAGACACATTTATCGCGTCTTTATCAACGATACTCTGCCTTTTGTGATGAACTACGAATTCGGGCTTTTTCTCTGATTCATCGGTCATAAATAATTCCTTGCTTATTCCTCGTCCTCTTTAAATTCAAACTCGACACCACACTTTGGACAATGCGTCATATCGAGTGTAATAACTGCTCCACATTCAGGACAATGATATATCTCATCCTCATCTGAAGCAGCATCTTCGTCCATTGAGTCTTTGTAAGATGCCGCAGTATTTTCTTCTTCTACAAACTCAACAGTATTTTTGATAATTTCATCTACTTTATCAAGCTCTTCTTCTGTCAGACCGGCAACATTTTTAAGCGTACCGTTTTCATACGCCTCCATAAATTGCTCAATGTCTTCAATGCCAACTGTTTTAAGAATTTCCGCAACGCGCTCATCTATACCGGGAAGTTCTGCAACTGTTTTTATTTCATCATAGTCATCTTCTAGTATATTATCGGTAAACAAACTTTGTGCGGTCTGCATTGTCACACTTTCAGATAAATCCATTTCCGCAACTTGCTCTTCAGTCTTAACGTCAATGCTCCAATCACACAATTTATTTGCAAGTCGAACATTTTGTCCCTGCTTACCGATTGCAAGAGAAAATTGACTGTCTTCAACAACTGCAAGCGCCTGCCGTTTTTCTTGGTCGAGTATAAAAACACGCTGAACTTGAGCAGGCGAGAGCGCATTTTTAATGTATACGGCAGGATCATGATCGAACTTAAGCACATCGATTTTTTCACCGAGCAACTCGCGTATGACGTTCTGGATGCGCACGCCTTTTAACCCTACGCACGCTCCTACAGGGTCCACGTCTTCGCGATTTGAAGCAACAGCGATTTTTGTACGATGTCCGGCATCACGCACAATCTTAACAATTTCAATTGTACCGTCTGCAATTTCAGGCACTTCCATTTCGATTATTGAACGCACAAGTTCGGGGTCACTGCGTGAAAGAATCACTTGAAGCCCTGTCGATATGCGTCGCAAATTAACAATCAAAGCTTTTATTCTGTCATCTTTTTCATATTTTTCACGTGGCGACTGAAATTTTACCGGCAACACGCCTTCAAGTTTTCCAGCGTTGCCTAAATCAACATAGATGTCGCCATTGCGTTCATACTGATAATAGCATACAACGATTTCGCCGATTTTATTTTTATATTCATTATATAATGTATTACGATAGCTTTCGTTGAGTTCCTGATGTGCAGTCTGTTTTCCTGTTGTAACAGCGGAACGTTCAAATTCTTTTGGATCTTCTCTGATGTCTATTTCATCGCCAAGCTCAACCTCATCACTCAACTTTTTTGCATCCTCGAGCTCTATTTCCGTGACAGGGTCGTATACGCCATCAACAACTGTTTTCCGTGAATAAATCGATACATCGGACATATCGTCAGCAAATTTAACAATTGCGTTATCGGAATTTCCATGTGTTCGTTTATACGCAGCTTTAAGCGCGTTTTCAATAATTGTTTTTACAGAATCTTCAGAATATCCTTTTTCCTGTATGAGCTGCCGTATAGCCTCCGCCATTTCCGACATAGAAAAACCTCCTGCGATTATATAAACTTAGCTTTTGCTATTTCTTCATACGGAACAGAAAACGAGCTGCCGTCCTCTGCTTCCAACGTTACAGACTGTTTGTCAGAATTAATAATTTTTCCGACAAGCCAATCATTTATTTTTCTGCTCCATACGCGTACATCTCTACCAACAAACAATTCAAATTCCGCAGCATTTTTTATATTGCGGTCAATGCCCGGAGATGTAAGCTCCATTGATATATTGTCTGTGCCAAGCAACGCTTCAAGGCGTGGAAGTAACGCATGGTGCACACGTGCGCAATCATTGACACTGATATTTTTATTAATTTCTTTCGGCGCAATGACAACAGAAATTTTTATCACCGTTTTGGCAGGAACAATCTTTAACTCGACAAGACAATACCCTAGCCCTTCAACAAGAGGAGCGCAATCTGAATAATGAGGAATGTCGCTAAAAGAAATATAATCCATGTACCGCCTGTAACAAAAAAAAGACCCGTGAGCCACGAGTCCATTCTAAAAAATAATTAAAATGTACAATGATATAATATGATTTTTTTAGTGCGTTGTCAAGAGCAGCATTTCATTTTGTCGGAGAGAAGTAAAAATCTAAATAAAGCGCAGCATATGCAAATCTAAACAACGGCTCTCGGTCGGAACCTGACGGTAAACACACGAGGAACGTAATAGGTATTGGACTGCACTCGCTGCGCTCGTTTGCCAACGTTCCAAGTGTGTTTTGGTCGGAACCCGACCTGCGCCTTCGTTACAGTAACGAATTAACTGTTGTTTTCGCACATGCACTTCTCTCTGACATCTGTGAAATAGCGGTAAAATAAATAGAGGAGAAAAGCATTAATCTATTTCAAATTTACGATTAACGCTTTTCATTGACAGCGCGGCATTTCATTTGTTGGTAGCAGGCGGCACAATTTCACGTCCGTCATGTGCCAATGCCAACATACGCCATGCTCAAATCATTGTCGCAATTTTTGCAACACAGCGGCAAGATGATATGATACAGTTGCCAGCAGCACGAGCATGGCAAGGTAATCGACAAAGAAAAGCACATAGCCGCGCTCCATGTCAAAAAAGAAAAACTGCTGGAGCAAAAACAAATACTTTCCAATGCCGCGCACGATGAACGCATATACGCCGTATGCGCACGCTGCAATCAGCAGCAGACGTTTTGCCCACGTTGCTGTTTTTGAGCTTTGCGCGGCGCGCGCGTTTTGAACTATGCGGAAGACAAGCGCCATGTGCATGCCTATATGGAGTGACATAAAGAGAAAATACCAGTGAGATGCGAGCAAGTGCAGCGTGCGCGCAAATGCCGCGCCAAAGTCAATATGCAAAAAAGAAAACACATGCGCAGACAGCATGATGCCGCTTGTCATAAGCGAGAGTGCGCATATAAGCAGCGCGCAATTCACAATCGACTGGAGCACGCGGTACGATGAGTATGCGCCTTTAAAAAGCGCGCCGTACCAGCGGCGGTTGAGCAACACATGCGCAATCCACAGAGCAAAGAGCGACGCGCCAAGAATTTCGTGCACGCCGTCCCACGCAAAAAAATAATTCCCGCCCATAAGCACGATTGAAACTGCCGTCATCGCAATATCAAGCGTCATGCGCATCTGTTGCTTTGTCATGTATGCCGCCTCTTATTTTGCGCCTACATGCGTAAGCCACGCTGCCACATCGTGCTTTGCGTTGACGGCGCGCGTATAGTACACGTGAAAGCCCTGCTTTGCAACACGCGCATTTGGCGCCGCGTTTTGGATTGCGGCAATTGTGTTCACCATGCCTGAACCGCCGCTCGTGCAGAACACGTACACATCTTTGCCCGACAAATCCACTTCATCGAGCCACGTGTAATACGCCATAGGCAAATCAGACCACCATGTAGGAAATCCTAAAAAGACAGCGTCATAGCCGCTCACGTCGACATGCGTTGCAATCGGAACGCGCGTGCGGCTGTTCTTCTCCTTGAGCGCGACATCTGTTGTAGCTTTATACGTGCGCGGATATTTATTTTGCTGCGCAACTTCCAAAAACACCATGTCGCCGCCCACTTCATCTTGAATCATTTTTGCAACTGCTTCAGTTATGCCAGTCAGTTTGCCCTCATACATGACGCGGCTTGAACCTGAATTGACATCTGTAAGATTTTCAACTTGATTGCCGTGCATTGAAAAATAAATTATTAAATTTTTTGAACTCTGCGAGACCGCCGCTCCCGCAAAAACGAACGAGACAAAAACTAGTAAAATCAGTTTTCTCATGCAACAACTCCTATAAAAAATCTATGACGACAGCACGCTACAACAGGCAACTACTTACTGCGCACCATCATTACAGCGCATAATAGCACTCTGCGCAAAAAAAGTACATTGTTTTTTTTGCAACACAGCTTGCACAGCGCGCATGCTCAATCATATGGCACATGGCTTAAATCATGGCAAACAAACTTCATGCGACATGCCGACTTGTTTGCGGCATTCGTCAAGCATGTCCATTGCAAAAAGCGCAATTGTCAATCCGTAATAAAATAGCAATGCAATCTTTGAAAATCGACATGTTTAATCATTATAATAATAATATAAAGTTTTTTATATTTTTCCCGATAATGAGAGTGTCAGACGTGTGCATTCCAAGCGCGCACATCCAGACGCCTGACGGCATCTGATGCCTCAATGTTTACGGAAAAATGGAAAACGTGTGAGGTTTTCCATTTTTTTTACCTGCTATAACTTCGCTCTTTTCAGTTTTTTATGTTCCAACTGAAAAGATTTACAAAACGATATATAATTAATATATCGTTGTAGCAAGGGGATTCTTTGAATATATTTAAGATTGATTCAATAAAACCAGGCATAGCTTTCAGTAGCGATTTACTCATAGACACAACATTCATTGTCGAACCTGCGGGCATCAGTGTATCTAGCGATGTGCTTAATGCTTTGCGCGAATGGGAATTCGTGGAAGTCACAAGCGAGGGAAATTCCAACAATACTGTTTCAATAGCAGAAAACAAAACTGCCATTCCCAGCGCAGCACCAGCTGAAACATCAGAAACAATAAGCGATGGCATAAAGCGTTCTCTTGAAGATGCAGAGCGTTCAAGAATTCTCAAAGACAGCGAAATTGCAAGGCTTGCAACAGTACAAAATGTGTATAACGAATACATGAATTACATCAACTATGTGTACACTCACTATGCAACACACAATGAAATCGACCAAAAAGAACTTTCATCTACCATGCAGTCTCTGTGCGTTTTTATCCGAGAAAACAGGCGGTACGTACTGCGTATTACACCATCAGCAGAAACATATGGCAAAAACTACCTCGTCGAGCACTCAATGCGCTCCACAGTGCTCGCAATCATAATAGGGCTCCAGCTGCACATGAGTCTTTCGAAACTTGTTGAGCTTGGAGCAGCTTGCCTCCTTCACGAAATAGGCATGATTCGTCTTCCGCCGCATCTGTACCTTGCAAATAAACAGCTTTCTCAAGCAGAGCGAGCACAGATGGCAACACATCCTGTTGTCGGATTTGAAATTGTACGAGCGTTAAAATTCCCCCTGTCCATTCAGCTCGGCATTCTAGAGCATCACGAAAAGGAAAACGGACACGGCTATCCGCGCCATTTGATAGGCGACCAGATTTCAATTTATGCAAAAATAATCGCAGTCACTTGTTCATTTGAAGCAATCATTGCGCCAAGAAATTACAAGCCTGAACGGAGCACATTCGACGCAATGGTTGAGATGCTTAAAAACGAAAATCATCAGTACGATGAGACAGTAATCAAAGCGCTGTTGTACAGTATATCGCTCTTTCCAATAGGTGCGTACGTGTATCTTGTAAACGGCTCAATAGGACAAGTTATTGACGTACATCCTGATAATCCCAAAACACCTATTGTGCAGATACTCGATAAAAAAGATGCAGACGGTTCACCAAAAACTGTTCAGACAAACAACAGTGACATGAGAATCGTTAGAGTGTTGAGCAAAGAGGAGCTTGCTGATGCAATGAAAATTCTGCAAGCAAAAGAAAAAGCAGTTGTAGCTAATTAAAAAACATGCGCGCCTTTGCAACATCTTCCTGAAACGACTCGTCAATCACTGGCGGATGGTCGTTAAAGTATAAAAGCTGTGTAAGCTCTTCAAGCGAGCGCGGCGACCACAGCGGGAATACGTTTTCAAACTGATGCAAAAAACCAAACGCGAGTGGAATGTTTGAAATCACTCCGCCGCACAGCGGCCTCATCGCCAAAAATCCCATATCGCGTTCGCTGCATAAGTCGACAAGCGACGCTGTTTCAACAGGGCTTATCATGTTGAATGGAAACTGGAGCGTCTCGTATAAACCGCCTTTAATAATTTCAACAGCAATGTCAAAGTCTTCTGTGACTGCACCGATATGCTGTATTTTTCCCGACGACTTTGCATGTGCAAGCACTTGATATATTCTATCCTCGCCGTCTTTTTGCGGAATAAAATTAATAATCTCATATTGATATAGGTCTATTGCATCTACGTGCATGGCGGCAAGGCTTTCGTCTATGTCTTGGAGCAATTCGTTTGCCGACGACGCGCTTGATTTTGTTGCAACGATGACGTTTTCGCGTATTTCATGGAGCGAGTCGCCGAGCAGCGTTTCACTTTCGCGCTTTGCACGAGCCGTGTCAAAAAAATTGATTCCAGCATCGTACGACTTTCTCACAAGCTGCGCGGCAAGCTCTGCGTCTTGCATGTCCTGAAGCGACATGGCGCCAAACGATATTCTGCTTGCGAGGAGATTTGTTTTGCCAAGCCGCACATACTCCATATGCGCTCTTTTTACTGATGCGCCACGCTTTTGTAAGAGGCGATTGCTTTTTGCAGCGCCGCAACAAGTTCGTTCCGCTTGACGCGCACCTGCTCCATCGAATCCCTGAAGCGAATCGTAACAGTGTCGTCGTCTTTTGTCTGATAGTCAATCGTGACGCAAAACGGCGTGCCTATTTCGTCTTGACGACGGTAGCGTTTGCCGATTGTGCCGCTCACATCAAAATCTGTCACAAAATCTTCTTTAAGCTCTTTGCGTATGCTTGCCGCAATTTCCGCAAGCCCGTCTTTTTTCATCATGGGAAGCACTGCCACCGTTATCGGCGCAATGCGCGGATGCAAGTGGAGCACTGTGCGGTAATCTTCGCTTCCGTCAGTTGCCACATTCTGCTCCTCGTATGCCTCGCACAGGAACATGAGGAAATTGCGGTTCAAGCCGGCAGACGTTTCAATGACGTACGGCACATAGCGCTTATTTCCGTCGTCTTGGTCAATGTACGCCATGTCTTTGCCTGAATATTTTGCGTGCTGCGACAAGTCAAAGTCAGTGCGGCTGTGAATGCCTTCGATTTCTTCAAAGCCGATGGGAAATTGATACTGCACATCGTACGCGTCTTTTGCGTAATGCGCGAGTTTATCGTGATGATGCCAGCGCAAGTGGTTTTCTGAAATGCCGTATTTTTTGTAAAAGTTCCAGCGTTCGTTCCGCCAGTAGTCAAATGTTTCATCTTCTGTACCGGGCTTGCAAAAATATTCCATTTCCATTTGTTCAAACTCGCAGGTGCGGAAAATAAAATTCTTGAAGATGATTTCGTTGCGGAACGACTTGCCCACTTGCGCCACGCCGAACGGCACTTTCATGCGGTTCGACTGCACAATATTTTTAAAATCGACAAATATGCCCTGACACGTTTCCGGCCGCAAATAGACAATGCTCGTGTCTGTCTGCACAGGACCGAGATGCGTTTTAAACATGAGGTTGAACTCGCGCACGTCAGTATAGCTGTGTTTGCCGCATGTAGGGCATGCAATGTGCTTTTCTTCGATGAACGATTTCATCTCTTGATGCGTCATTGTGTCGATTGGTTTTTGCGGCGTGATTTTATGCGAGCTGCAAAAATCTTCGATAAGCTGGTCTGCGCGAAAACGCGCGTTGCATTCAGTGCAGTCAATCATTGGGTCTGAAAAATGCGCAACATGTCCACTCGCTTCCCATGTGGTGTGGTGCATGAAAATTGCCGAGTCCAGCCCTACAACATCGTCGTGCAGCTGCGTCATCTCTTTCCACCATGCCGCTTGAATGTTACGTTTAAGCTCAACGCCGAGCGGACCGTAGTCCCATGCGCCCGCCTGCCCGCCATAGATTTCGCTCGACTGGTAGACAAAGCCGCGCCGTTTACACAAGCTGATGATTTTATCTAACGTACACTCGTGATTTTCTGCCATACAAAACACCTCGTGTTGCAGCTCGTTGCGCCGCAAAGGTACGCCGCATGTAACGGCGCATAATAAAAGTAATTCTAGCACAAAGCGGCGGAAGTGACAATCAGGTGCACGGCACACATTGCAACGCGATTTTTACGAGCATGCTGCTGGAAGAGCCGTGCTTTCGCGGCTTGCTTGCGCGCGGCACCCACACCGCTTGCTTTTAAAACATGCAGCAGCATCGCAAGAAGATGTGCTCTCTGTCTCCAATGTCTGCACTTTTGGAACTCGTTGCGCGGTGCTGGGTGCTGCCTACGGCACCGCTCCAGCGCGGGCTAGGCGTTTCTGTTCACAGTGCGCTGCGCTGCAAAATCAGGCGAGCACAAGCAGCTTCCAAATGCTTGAACAGCGATGCAAGCGACACGCCGCTCCTGAAAAATCACGTGAGCGCAAGCAGCTTTTCACTCGGCTGCTTGGAAAAATAGTCATGCACCTGCTCGCGCGCGTCGTCGAGATTTTTTGCGTTGAGCATGCGTGTAGTAAAATAATGCGCAAACAAAAACTGCGCGCAGTAATACGCAAAAAAGCGCTGCAACCTCGTTTTCCAAAACGCTTGCGGCTGATAACGTTCAAGAAAGTCGATAAAATCAAGCGCTGTCTGCTCGCGGTCAACAATGAGCGGCTGCCATCCGCGCTCATCAAGCGGCGCGCGCTGTCCGTGCGCTGTGTCTGCCGCTTGCGACACTACTGCTGTCTGAACCGCGTCTGCTGCATGCGATGCAGGTGCCGCCTGCAACACGCCTGCTGTCTGCGATGCATCTGCTGTTTGCAACGACGCGCGGAGCATTGCAAACACCCACGGTCTTTCAACCGCCGCACGCGCAATCATGATGCCGTCAACATGCGGAGCTGCTTTGAGCGCAGCGTTCAGTGAAGCAGCGTCGCGCACATCGCCGTTTAAAACGATTGAAACATGCTGCCCTTTGTACCGGGCGCACAGCTTTTCGACATATTCCCAGCGCGGCTGAATACGGTGCGTGTTGCAATGCATTGCACACGCCAGAAATCATCTCGCGCGTTTCTGCTCTGTCGCGCGTAAGCCACGCCGCGCCCGCGCCGCTTCTCATAATTTCAGGCGCAGAGCATCCCATGTTTATGTCAATTCCGCTACCGGGGAGCGCAGCAATCATTTCTGCGGCGCGCACAATGTGCTCTGTTTTTCGCCCTGTAATCTGCCACACCATTTTTTCTGGCGCGGGATCGGGAATGACGTAATATTTTTCAAACGGACCGCCAGTGACAAACGTGCCCGCATTTATCATCTCGGAGTAGTATTCGTCACAGCCGCCGGACTTTTCGACCACGCTTCTAAACGCCGCGTGCGTGAGCGTTGCCATGGGAGCGCATATAAGCTTCATGCCACTACTATAGCATAAAGCGAGGTAGCGCGTATATCACAGCATGTGGTACACTTATGCTATGTACGAGATAGAACTAAAAGCGCATGTTGCAGAGCGTTCTGCCGTCGAAGCGGCACTCAACTCGTTTGCAACATATTGCGCTTCATACGAAAAGCGCGACACATACTACAGCATTCCGCAATGTCCGTTCAATGACGATACGCATGGAGCACAGGCATGTGCAAAAACGCCGTACGCTGAAGCGAGACGACAAGACGCTGTATATTGTCGCATACGAAAAATGACACGTAAAACATCATCGACATCAGAACGCGAAACAAGCATTACATTTACGTACAAGCGCAAGGAGCTACGCACAAGCGAAAGCGGCATAGTAATTGAAGTGAACGATGAAAAAGAATGCACGCTTTCTGACGAGGCTGCGCTCGTTTCATTTTTGCACGACGCAGGCGGAAATGTTGCATACACAAAAGAAAAAATTGGCGCATTGTGGAACGCACGCACAGACGCGGGAGACGCGCACATAGAGCTGTGCACGGTGCCGCCGCTGGGAGATTTCCTTGAGGTTGAGCTTGTGTGCAAAACTGACGGGAGCGAGACTGTCGCGGCGGCGCAACATGCGATTATGCAGATTTTTAAAACATGCGGCATCCCTGAAAGCGCATTGGAAAAGCGCTATTACAGCGACATGCTCAACGAGCGCAAAGCAGAGAAGTAGCTTGTGCGCAAGCGATTGGAGGGGCGCGCCTGTCTGCAAGCAGACAGGCGCGTTCTCTGTTCGCACGAGCGATGCGAACAGAGATATGGAGCACAGATAGTGCGTAACCCCGAAAAGCGCGGCCCGCATGCAGCGTAAACGCTGCATGCGGGTGCGCCCAAAATAATAATCAACAACCTCGCCGCAAGCGTCGGGGTATGCGCCAGTCGCGTAAGCGACGAGTTAAATAATTTCCTTACAGTTCGTATCACGAAGTGATACATTACCCCCTCCGCACGAATAAAAAGATGACGGCACGCTGAAAAGGAAGCCCGATTGAATAAACAAATGCTTTGCGTTATGATGAAACTATGTTTGATAGAAAAAAATATAAAAAGTTTGCGCACATGCAACTTCAAAACAGACGGACAGTGCCTGCGCTTATGACGCTTATCACAAAAATTGTGTTGCTGCTGCTTTTGCTTCCCGCATTGAAGAATGTACCCGATTTGCTCGATGCAGCTTTACGCGCGGCGCACACAAATAATTTGCTCGCGTATCAAGAAGCTGTCAATGCGTACAGCAATGCGCCCGCGGTAAATCTTGCAGAATGGCTCATATTTTTTGCTGTTGCAATTTTTGCTGTGGCGCAGTTGTGCGTCTATCTTAAAATGTCGCGCGGACCGGAGCCTGTGCAGCTCGGTGATTTTTTTGCAGGCTTCTCGCATTGGTGGCGCGCTGTGCTTGCCATGATATGGCAGCGACTCTGGATTTTTCTGTGGGCGCTGCTGTTTTTCATACCGGGAATTATTAAAGCGATTGCATATTCGCAGCTGTTTTTTATTATTGCAGAGTTTCCCAACATACCGATACGCACCGCGCTCACCATAAGCAAAAAAATTACGCAGGGGTATAAAGCGGACTTGTTTGTGATGCACGTAAGTTTTATCGGATGGCAGCTGCTTGGTTTTGTTACGTGCGGCATTGCAAATCTGTGGATTACGCCGTATATCACCATGACGCAAGTAAATGCGTACCATGCGCTTATGAAGCAGGCGCTCGAGGCGCATGTCATCACATACGAAGAGATAAATTATTAAACAGTAAAATCGATGGGCGCGCACGCCCGCAAGGAAGCAGTATGGCTCGTAATGCAAAAAGAAACGGAATTATTGTATTTATCATCATGTTGATAATCGCTGTAGGCGTTGGCATGTTCGCGTTGCTGAACACTCGTCGACGTGCGAACTCCAACAGTTTTTTGAGCGTATTTGGCAAGGACTATATTGCCGCGCTCTATATTGAAGGAGAAATCAGAAGCGAAGGCAAAACATACAATCAGCAGTGGTTGCTCGACACTATCAGTGCGCTTGGAGAAGACAGCAAAAATAAGGCGATTATGCTTTTCATTGATTCTCCTGGCGGAGGCGTCTATGAAGCGGATGAAGCGTATCTTGCGTTGCGCGACTACACGGAAAAGACAAGTCGCCCCGTGTACGCGTACATGGGACCGCTTGCAGCTTCGGGCGGCTACTACATTGCGTGCGCGGCAAAAAAAATCTACGCAAATCGCAACACGCTCACTGGCTCTATCGGCGTTATTGCAGGACAGTCTATCGATGCCACAGGCCTGTTTGAAAAACTCGGCATAAAAGCAGAAACGTTTACGTCGGGTAAAAATAAAAACATGCTCAGCTACGACAATCCGCTCACGTCAGAGCAGCGCGCAATCATGCAGTCTATTGCAGATGACGCATATGATCAGTTCACAGGCGTTGTTGCAGAAGGGCGAGGCATGAACATTGCCAAAGTGCGCGAGCTTGCAGACGGACGACTCTACACTGCTCAACAAGCGAAAAAAAACGGCTTGATTGACGAGATAAGCTCGTGGGAAAAAGCTGTTGACGCATTGAAAGAGGAGCTTGACAATTTTGACTATGAGGTTGTCACGTATCGCTACAAAGGTTCTTCCGGTATTTTTGATTTACTTTCGAGCATTGCAAAAGCAAACAGGGCAGACGCGATTACTCTTGCAGTTCGCGAGTACTTTATGCTCGATGTGCAGTATCCTGCGTATCTGTATATTAAAAATTAATAATTGTTAAAATCGGGTGTCAGCCGTTGAAAACACGCTCGACGGCGGCACCGAATTCTTCAAGGACAAGCGGCTCAATGGAATAAAAGCAAATGATACGTAAAATTTATTGCTCGTTCAGCGCTTGCTTTATTGCTTTTTGCGAAAACCCAAGCCGTACAAGACGCGCATATATTTTTTCATTGCTTATGTTTTGGCGCAAGCATTTTTCAAGCGCACGCATGCACTGTGCTTCCTCTGAGTATTCTTCAAAGAATTTATCGAGCGCATAGCGGGCAATATGTTGTGAAATGCCACGCGAAGCGAGTTCTGAGGCAAGCCGCGTTCTTCCCTCGCAGTGGTGTATTTTTCGTGCAGCAAGCCATGCGCGTGCATACCGTTCGTCTGAAAGCAGTCCCACATTTTCAAGATAGTCGAGTGCGCTTTCTACGTATTTCCGTTCAATTTTTTTTGCAAGCAACTTTTTTGTCAACATAAAGCGTGACTGCTCTGCACGAGCCAAATACGCAGCGGCTTTCCGTTCCGCTGCATAACAAAACCCTGCGTCGAGAATGTCATCGTTGTCCGCTTCTGCAAACTCTGCGCCAATGCAAATTGCGTCGGGAGCAACACGGAGCAAATAATCTGTACGGATAAAAAAAGCAGGTCCTTCTGCAACTGCAATCTTCATGCAGCCTGAAGCAACCTGCTCCGTTGAAACGATATGCACGTTTAACGCTTGCTGAACTGAAAGCGTCTGCGGGCACCACGCTGACCGTACTTTTTGCGCTCCGTCATACGAGAGTCACGCGTTAAATATCCATTCGCTTTGAGAGCAGTGCGCGAGTCCTGATCAATTTGCACAAGCGCGCGTGAAATGCCGTGAAGACATGCAGCCGCTTGTCCGTTGAGACCACCGCCACAAACGTTGATGAGTATGTCGTATTTATTATCGCTCGAAGTAACGAGAAGTGGCAAATGAACAAGCCTACGCTGCGAATCGGTGACAAAGTACTCATTCATTTCCTTGCCATTTACAACAATTTTACCGTTGCCACTGCGCACAAAAACGCGAGCCACAGCAGTTTTTCTTCTTCCTGTTCCGATTGCTAAATTTTTGACCATAGATTATTGACTCCTTACACTTCAAGCGGCTGCGGATTTTGCGCTACATGCGGATGACTTGCGCCCGCATACACTTTTACATTGCCGAACAAAACGCGACCAAGCCTATTGTGTGGAAGCATGCCTTTAATTGCAAGCGCAAGCGGCTGCTCGGGATGACGAGCTAAAAGCGTTTCAAAACTGTTTTGCTTAAGATGCCCGACAAAACCTGTATGTTTATAATACATCTTTTTCTTTTCTTTACCGCCACTTACTACAACTTTGTCTGCATTAACAACAACAACATGGTAATCCATATTCTGGTGCGGTGCATAGGTAACAGTATGCTTTCCACGAAGCACGCTTGCAACTTTTGCAGCAACACGTCCAAGCGGCTTACCAGCTGCATCTACAATATACCATGTTTGCTTGTGGTCAGCCTCGTTTACAAAAATCGTATCCATATGCTATAACCTTACAAAGTAAAATATGCATTTTTAGTTTCGCATCAAACCACAAATGCCGAAACAAGCGATGAGCAGTCGCCGTTTCTGTAACGGGAATTTGTATTATATCTTTTTTTTGCTGCTTCGTCAATATGTTTGTTATGCAATATTAATACACCTGTAAAATGTATTTTGCAAAATGGCAAGTGTTCGACAGTACCAGCCGCAAGTTTCATGCTTATTGACCGGAAAGTGTCTTTTTCCAACGCGCAATCAGCTGCAATGCGGCAAGCGGCGTCATGCTGTCCGTATCTGAAGAAAGAATCTCGTCAAGCACAATCTCTTCGTCGCTGAAAAGGCCGGGAGCCGTCGTCTGCACGGATTGCGGCGGAGCGTCGAGCACGGGCTTGTCACCTGCAATTTCTTGAATGCGCAAAAGAATAGCATTTGCCCTGTCTATCACCTGTTGAGGAACGCCTGCAAGACGCGCCACGTGAATGCCGTATGAATTCTCCGATGCGCCTTCTTTTATCCTGCGCAAAAATATAACTGCACCATTCTGTTCTACAACATCCATGCATAGCATTTTGAGCCGCTTGTGTTCCATGCGTGTAAGCTCGTGATAGTGCGTTGCAAAAAGCGTCTTGCATGTTATCTCATTCAAAAGATATTCCGACACAGCCCATGCAATCGCAAGCCCGTCTTCAGTAGAAGTACCGCGTCCTACTTCGTCCATAATGACAAACGATTTTTTTGTTGCAGAACGCAAAATGCTTGCCGTTTCCGTCATCTCCACAAGAAACGTGGACTCGCCTCTGGCAAGGTTATCACTTGCACCGACGCGACAAAAAATTCTGTCAACAATGCCGAGATGTGCTTCTTTCGCAGGCACATATGAGCCTGTCTGTGCAAGCAATGCGATGAGCGCGTTCTGCCGCAAATATGTCGATTTTCCTGCCATGTTCGGTCCTGTTATGAGCGCAAACGACGGCATGCCGTTTTCATCGGCGCATATCGTCAAATCATTTGGCACAAATTCTCCGACAGGTATATGTAACTCTACCACAGGATGGCGACCACCATGCAACTCAAACTGCGTGCTTTCATCAAGAAGCGGGCGCGTCCAATTATGGAGCACAGCTGCATGTGCAAAAGAAGCTGCAGCATCTGTATATGCCAGCTCGCCTGCAACCTGCATAAGATATGGCACATATGCGTGCAGTTCATTGCGTATTGCAACAAATAAATCGCGCTCAAGTTCGAGGATTTTTGTGCCCGATTCAATAAGCTCGTGTTCCAATTCCTGCAAGCGCGCAGTTGTATAACGGTCGCCATTTACAAGCGCTCTGCGCATGATAAAATGCGCTGGAACAGAAGAAAGCTTACCTTTGCTCACTTCGATAAAGTACCCTGCGGCATTTGTATGGCGAATTTTTAAATTTGCAATTCCTGTTTCTGCACGCTCTTCTGCCTCGTACTCGCTTAATATTTTGTCAAAATTATCGTGAATGCTCCTCCATTTATCAAGTTCTTCAGACCAACCAGGCTTGATGATGCCGCCGTCAGTCAAACTAGTAGAAGGGTCATCGAGAATTGCATCTTGAATAACAGCAATAATTTTTTCTGCATCGTCTTGTGCTATTGCAGAAAAATCATGCGCGTTTAACACAGCGCGAACGGCGAGCCAATTTTCAAGGCTCATGCGAAGTGCCTGCATGTCTTTGGGATGCGCCCTGTCCATGGCAATGCGTCCTGCAAGGCGCTCTATGTCAAGAATTTTTTCAAGATACCCTTGCACATTTTTTAACAACTGCTGATTTTCTACAAAGAGCGACACATGCTCCTGACGCGCTGAAATCTTTTTGCAATCTGTAAGCGGAAACAATAGCCATGAACGAATCATGCGGTTTCCCATTGCGGTTTTCGTATGATTGACACATTCCAGCAAACTATATCGACTGCTCCCATCACGGAGATTTGAAATTATCTCAAGATTACGCAATGATGAATCGTCTATCATCAAATATTCGCTATCGTGATAAATTTGTATGCCTTCCACGTGAGGAACACTTGTATTTGTTGTTTTTTCAAGATAATCAAGAAGAAACCCTGCAGGTACAATTTCTGGGGCATCTTCAGATAAGCCGAATGGTTGCAAGTTTGCTGTTTTAAATTGCTGCAACAGTTTTTTGTATGAAACTTTTACAGAGAAATCCCAGTCGGGATAATATGAAACAGCTAAACCAGGATACGCCGCGACAGCCTGTTGAACAGCATCATGCTGTTTAAGCGATTCAGGTAAAATCAACTCACGCGGGGAACATCTGCCGAGTTCTTTTGGAAAACACTCTGCCATTTTCGCAGCTTGCCACGATGTCGCTTTGAATGAAGAAGTCGTTACATCGATAAACGCAAATCCTGCCTTACCATGCACAACAGAAAGTGCAGCTAAAAAACTATTACTGTTTCCTTCGAGGTATTCAGCTTCAAGCGCAGTGCCGGGCGTAATAATCTCTACAACTTTGCGCTCCGCTAAACCTTTTCCATGTGCAGGTTCTCCAACCTGTTCACAAATCACAATTTTTTTGCCAAGCCGTAAAAGGCGCGCAATATATACTTTTGCCGCGTGATACGGAATACCGCACATCGGCGAGTCACCGCGATGTGTAAGCGTTAGATTGAGAAGCCGTGATACTATAACGGCATCGTTTCCAAACATCTCGTAAAAATCACCGAGTCTGAAAAACAACACCTCGTTTTCATACTTTGACTTTATTGAATTATACTGCGCCATGAGCGGCGTAGGCTCATTTTCAAATGTCATGCTGCTAGTCGCTGCCAAGCGCTGCTATCACTTGATCAGTTACATCGACAGAAGAACTGTACCAGAGGATAGCATTATTTTGCTGCAAACTCAGAATCATGCTGTAACCATCTGCTTCTGCAACTTTTGCAAGCACATCATATAATTTCCGATAGAACGAATTAGAATCCTGCAACGATTTTTGCATTGTGGCAAGTTCAGTGTTCTTTGCATTTGTATACTCGCGCAGATATTCCGTTTTTCTCGTGATTTCGCTTTCCATCCGCAATGCATTTGCTTCATCTCCAGAATCTTGATATGAGAGTTTGCGTTGCTGCAAGTTGCGCAGTTCCTCAGTGCGTTTATTAATTTCTTCTTGATACTCAGTTTTGCGTCGTTCGTAATTGCGAACAGCAGATGAATTTCTAAAATATGCGTTATACACTTTTGCTGTGTCGACAACACCAAATTTTGTTATTTGCTGCGCAAATGCTCCTGCCGCAAAAAAAACACATGCAGAAAAAATAACTGTCAATTTCTTCATCGTATTCATAATCAAACCTCGTAATCATTCCTAATTACACAAGCAAGTTTTAACTTGCGCGCGCGTGCAATTAGTGCGCAGTTTAAACGCTCCTTACAATTCAACAACGAGTGAAACATCAGTTTCGGGAGTTGTTGAATTAATGCGCAGTTGCACGGAGTGCACGCGCACACGTAGATAAGCGAGTTTTCTTGCGAAAACTCGAAGGTAAACTGCGCACGCCATTTTAGTGCGCAATTTACACCTTATTTATTAATAATATTAAACGAGAGTACAAACGCTCCAGTTGCACTCTTGAAATAAACGCCTCTTCCTTTATCATATTTAAATCCCCATGCCCAAAGTAAGTGCAGAGGAAACTGCGGGAGCAAAAACCGAATGCCTGGCCCGAAGCTAAAATAAAAATCGCTCAAGTGTAAATCGGTAAACATGGATTTTACGCTATCCTTAACAGCGACTGCATCAAAAAACGCATCAACGCCGATAATGCCAGGAAATATAGGAAAGCGAATTTCAAGGCGATTGCTGAACATCGCCTTGCCGCGCGTAGTGTTGTATACATCTGTCCATCCACGCCCATTAAACATGCCATCGATATATACTTTGCTCGAATCGCCGAGCAGCGAGCCTGGAACAGGGAAAATCGCAGTAAATCCTGTATATGCGGCAAGCACAGATTTAAACACCCATTTTTCACCGATAGGAATATTGAACAGCGTTGCATAGCCTTCAAGCTTTGTATCACTCCTGAAAAAGAATTCCTTTTCAAGTTTAGGAATAAGGCCATACCAGGCAAGCTGCTCACTCATAAACCAACCTTTTGAAGGATCGTAGTTTATGTCGCGATTGTCAATTGAAAAACTTGCCCAAATCGAATTTGAAAGCCCTACCCTGTTCGCTTTTTGATTAATGCTCGAATCACGAGGCGTATAAATTGCTTCGTTATAAATATTATCGTTAAGCGATGTTGAAAGTCCTCCATTTAATGAAAGGATTGCAAAATCCGATGTCCAGCGCCTGCCAATAGACGAATTGAACGTAACACCCCACGATTTGTATGGCATATAATAATATGCATCGCTAATACCGCCACCATTCAGCATTGCAAGGCGAAGTGCAGACTCTGAAGAATGAGAAAACGATAAAGATTCGCTGATGCCCATAGGCAAATTAAAAAGCCAATTTTGACCGTACGACGCTGAAACACTTTGCTCTGCATTCGATATATTGACGGCAGAAGATACGGAACGTCCTTCGCCGCGCAAGTTTGAATTTTGCCAACGCGCAAAGAGCGATATGGGAAACTCATTGTGCTCCGACACACCTGAAAACGTCATGCCAAATTCGAGTGTCGTCGTTGACTGCTCTTCAACGGTAATCACTAAGTCAACTAAATCGGCTTCGGAGCCAGGCATCGGTTCAGGGATAACGCTTGAAAAATACTGAAGGTTGTACAAATTGCGCAATCCCTGCATAACTTTGTCGCGAGAGAAAATATCTCCGCTTTCAAGCGGTAATTCACGGCGTATTACATAATCTTTTGTTTTTGTGTTTCCTTTGATGATGATATTCTCGATATGACTCCTCGGTCGCTCTTCGATATTAATCGTGAACGAAATTGTCCTGCGTTCAACATCTTTATGCACATTGGGATTGTATTGATTTGTCATATACCCGTCTTCTGCATATCGTCCTGTGATTCCCTGCAATCCTTCTTGAAATTTCGTTTGATTAAACACCTTGCCAACATCAAGTTTGATGTACGAGAGCAGCTCTTTTTCAGTGAATATCTCATTGCCAGTTATCGTCGTACCGCCATACGCATATTGCGGTCCTTCTTGAAGTACGAATGTGAGCGTAAGCTCGTTCCTGTTCTTCTGCTCATTCAATGCCACCTCTTGCATAACATCGAGTACGCGCACATCAACGTATCCGCGGTCTTGATAATATGCAGTTATTGCCATCTTATCTGCTTCAAGTGAAGAGCGCTGAAACGCACCATCTTTCATAAATCCAACTTCTTTTAAAGAAATCTTGCTCTTAAGCGTACGCTCAGAGACAACAGTGTTGCCACTGAATTTTATGGAAGCGATAACAGTGCTTGCCCCTTCTCTAATAATAAATGTAACTTTAATGCCTTGTTCCGTTTCTTCTATTTCATGCGAAACGACAGCATCAGTATACCCTTTTTTAAGGTACAAGTCGCGTAACGCACGCTCATCCAACAACACTTTGCCTTCTACAAAAATATCATCGCGCTTTACTGTTACAGCGTCGCGCAATTCTCCATTGCGCAACTTTGTGTTGCCTGAAAAATTGACAGACAGCACAATCGGACGCTCTTTTACTTGAAATACGAGCAAAATTTTATCTGCTGTTTTGGGATCATGCTTTGCAAATGGAATTATGTCTTCAAACATGTCGAGCGCATATAATCTGTCAACTAAATCAGTGTACACAGCTTCTGTAAAGGATTGCCCTATAAATACGCTCGTGATTCCATGTAATTCAGAACGTTTTACGTGCTGCAAGCCTTCAAATGAAATTTCTGAAATAGTCTTTTCCCAAAACCAGTTGGGATCTTCTCCATCAGTTTCTTGCGATGCAAGCGACAAACTAAAAACAACAGCGCATAGTAAAACACAAAAAAATATTCGATGCATTGGCCGCATACAAACTCCTATAAATTGTTTCGTCTAACACACTAGAATGAAAATCTCCATGAAAGTGTTAGAGAAGTTGAAGGCAGAATAACATTATTCATCATTGCAGTTATATCAGGTGCTGTACTCCATCTGATATTTGCAAATGGTGTTTCAAGCTCAAAACCGAATTCAGGCTGAAACGTAATTCCCTGCACTGTCGCTTTGTCGTCAATTCTTGTCTCATCGTATGAAACATGCATAAGCGCATCAACATACACTGCACTTCCAAAGTACTTACCAATATAAACAGTTGAGTTGTCAACAAAGTTACCGACTCTCAACTTTGATGACGTACGGTCTCCAGCAAAACTGTACTTCAGCGTATTCTGGAGAATCATAGTCCGTACAGAGAATATATCAAAATTCAGCCAATCGCGCAACTTGTTTTCAACGTTTCGCCACATCATAGATTGAATGGCATATTCACCTGCTGCACCGATTATCTCACCAATATTGCTTGAATCACTCACCGTGATTTGACCGAGCAGCGTCTGGAGTTCCAGTTCTGATTTTGCAGGTATCGACGAGAGCTGCGGAACAAAGTTGCTATACGGCTGATTATCTGCAGAAAGGATAAGGCGCACCTCTTCTCCATTTTCGTCGCGTTCCCTCGTTTCTGCACGCACTGTGATGCGTGGATCAAAAAGCTCGTCCGTATCATTAAAATGAAGCCGCCCCTCTTTTAGATAAAAGCTGCGGTTTACATATGCAACATCACCAGAACGCAAATCAACATCACCTGTAACTGCAAACGTATTTGCAGTTTGATCTATTAAAAGTTTAATCGCTGTGCCAGGCACAAGAACACAACGCAGCAGCGGTTCAAAAGTGATATTCACATGAGGCCCTGCCGTAATTTCAAGGTCAACGCGCGAAAAGAATTGAAGCGGCTGCTCACCGATTGCAGCGAGCTCATTCATGCGGAACGCACCGTTTATGCTCTCGACATATATAGAACCTAGTACATCGAGTATTTTTTCAATGCTGTACACAATTTTTAAATCAACTCCAGCCTTTCCCGCAAATTCAGCAACTCCCACATCAACGTCAGCATGAGCAGTGACGTCTTTTGGCGTATGCACGAGCACCTCAAGCCTGTCGAACGCCCATCTGTCAAAGAAAATTGTCAAACTGACAGCAACAGGATCATTGCGCACATTTAGCACAACTTCCGGCACGCGTATTTCGTTGTGCTCCAGCGTGACGAGAAACGAATCTTTTGTGATATGAGATGGAATCGCAAGCGGAATACTGAAATCAGGATTATCGATAGTGAATTCCCCAGTAAATTCAGGGTCAGAAAGAAGCCCACCGATTCTCACAGAGCCTGTCAGCATGCCGCGATACACGTTGACATAATCATTTTCAATGTGCGACACCAATTTGGCAACATCTGCAGAAACATCTGACAGTAGTATATCAATACTTTTATTGTCAATCTTTCCGTCTATATTGCAGTGGATAGGCTTCGCTTTATCGATTGCTATGTTGATGTCGCCCGCATTGCTTATACTACCTGCAATGCCGAGATTATCAGACGACGACACTACCATGCCCAGCTCATTGCGCACAACGGTAAATGAGAACGGGAATGGCTTTGTTATTAAATTTCCTGAAGGTCCGGGCGATGAAAGTGTGACTGCAAATGTCGATGGCAATTTTATGCGCTCATCAACTGCTGCATCTGAAACCTCCAGCAACAACGGCAAATGCAGAGACTTGTTCGTTGTAGTCACATTGAGCGTCGCAGCAGCTTTCCCTGTAAATGTAGCAAGCGACATGTCTGCCGTTATGCTGTCAACATATAAACTGCCATACGTTATATTCATTTCATCTATACGTATGTTACGCTCCTCAATAGTCGCATTCCCACCAAGTGAAAATCGCGTGCCTGCGAACATCATATTTGCAGAATCAATTGAAAGCACAACATACGGATTTTCAAACGTGCCCGTAGCAGTGATAAAAGCATTGAGTGCATTATTTATACTTTGCTCAGATGCAAACCTATTTAAGTCGAGGCTGTTGAGCTCAAGCTGTGCGTCAAAATACATACTGTTTTTAACCATGCTACTTGAAAAAGCCAACCCGTCAGGATTTGTAATGTCAGCAGAAAACTTAATAAATTCTTCTGACAGCTGGTTTTGCAGCAAAACGGTAAAACGCGCTGAATTAAAAATCCTTTCATTTAAATTAACAATAACATCTGCGCTCCCCGCTAATGAGGAGAACATGTCTGAGTAAGATATAGAATCGAATACAGCGCCATATTTTGTGACCGTACCGGAAAGTACAACATGTGGTGAAAAATTCATGCTACCACCAACACCGTCTGCTTCAAACCGAGCAATGTGCACCGCAATGCCATCCTCTTTTGCGTATGCGATTCCCGTTTCTGTTGAAAGTGTAAAAATAGTTCCAGCAATATTTACTGGAAAATTGTTCATCGTAAGCATTCCCTCAAGGCTGCCATCGGTAAAACGCTGCATTTGCGCGGTAATGCCATAATCACCTGATATGCTCACAAAATTCGGCATAATGTTTCCGATAAAGTGATACGGCACAGAACCGTAATTCACGTCAAAAACAAAAAACGAACTCGTTGAGTCTGGAGAGCGATTGAATTCTGCCGACGCCTGAAATATTTGTGAATTATAAACAATATCAAGCTGAGTGAGCTGAAATGTCGCTTCGTTTCCATCGAACGAAACAAATAGCGCTTGGTTTTCTCTTTGCGTATTTGCAACAAGCGCATATGGAGCATTATATGAAATAGATTGAAAATCAGATGAGATGTACACTTCTCCCGTAAACATATATGGCTGCAAACCCGAAAGAAATGTTTCAATAAGCGTCGCATCTCTATCTGGCAAAAAGAATGCAGCAAGTTCAGCAACGCTGTCCAAAAATTCATTTGTAACGCTCACGCCAGCTTGAATGTAATTTGTTTTTGTTAGATAGCTTCCGTCTATTTGAATGAGCCCTGCCTCTTCCGCATCAGGATGTGCGTAATCTGAAATTTCAAAACTGTAATCGATTGAATCATGCTGCGGCAAAATAGAGAGCTGCATTGCCGTAAGCGCCTTTTCGTCAAAAAATACTTGCGGCGCAAAACAGACAAACCCTGTGTTAAGCGGATCAAAATACAGTTCCGTAGAAATAATGCCGCCATTTGGAATTGCAATGCGAGACGCATTTACATTTCCTGAAAGATGATAACCTGCAAATTCATATGCCAGCGAACCGTCAACAGCACACTGCTCGCCTGATAGAATAAGATGCGGTACAGAAACAGTTTTTTCATTGCCAGAAAAATTGAAACGAACAGTAAGCGTGCCCGGAACAACACCTGACGGCATATACACTTGTGTACTGCCATCGTATATAATCTCTTTCTCTGCAACATTGCATGAAATGGATGCATCCAACGTGAGCGTTGTTCCTGTAAATTTACGCAAGCTGTTTGCATATTTTCGTGAAGTGATAAAAGAAACTGGTGAAAATCGTTGCGCTATCAGACTGGCATTTGCCATTCCCGTTTTTATATTATACGAAGCGCGCACCATAAGCGGAAATGACAGCTGTATGGTACGAGCTGAAAGCATGCCGTCTTCATACGATACAAGAAAATTGAGCTGACCGAATGAAAAATCCGCTGCTGAAATATGTGAAAACCGTGCGATAAGGGAGCTACCGTTGAGACCTTCGCGGAGCACGCCATTAAACGAGCATTTTCCTTGCACCGCAATGCCGTTCCCGTTTTTTATAAAAACATCCGTTGTGCTGTCAGCACGTATATTAAGCGCACCGTCATCATATTCTGCACTCATCATGCGGATTGTCACAGTAGCATCAGCTGCGTTGTCACTGTAAATAATGCGCACATTCTTTATGATTACATCGAACGGTAAATTAATCGGTATGTCAGTCACATTGAAACTGGACACTCCCGATGCAGATGACGGTGCGCTCTGTTTTGGTATTTGCACAAAATTAATAAGTTTCTCGATTAGCTTTCTGTCTACGGCATCGTCATACTGTATTGTAACCCCATCAATCGTTAAGCTTTTGAGAGCGCTGTCTATATCTCCCGAAAGCAAATTTATCAAACTGTATTTGAAAACTATTCGCCGTATTGATACAACATCTTTGCCGTTTTCAAAAGAGGAAAGGACTATACCTTTTACATTAAAAACTGTTAGAATAGACGGCGACATAGACGAATATGAGAACGTAATGCCTGTATTGTCTTGAAGCGATATACACAACGACTCGATTTTTTGTGAAATCGTTTTAGAAAGCGCTTTATATATCGGGCGTACGCATAAAACCGATACAAGGAATATAATGAGAAAAAATGAAATACACAGGCCGCGTACAACAATCCGTTTCATTTTCGTATAGTCTACCTTATCAGATTATCGGCAAAAATGCAGGTGGTATCCATGATATTGCGTAATTTTATTGTATTTGAAGGCATTGATGGCGCGGGCACTTCAACACAAATTAACATGCTCAAAGAAAAATTCGGCGACACGCTTTTTGCCACTTCAGAACCTACCTCACTGCCCACCGGCATATTTTTGCGAAAAATGCTCAGCGGAGCGTTTCCCGTAGATGAGCGCACTGCGGCATACCTGTTCGCCGCAGACAGATGCGAGCACATATACGGAAAAGGCGGCATTATTGAGCACATACATGACGGAAAACTCGTCGTCTGCGACCGCTACTTGTTTTCGACGCTCGCGTATCAGTCTGTCTCGTGCGGCGAACAAATCCCGAGCCTTGTAAACAGTCCGTTCCCGCTTCCTGAACTGCTGTTTTACTTCCGCATTGACCCGTCGCTTTCCTTTAAACGAGTTGCAGCGCGCGGCGATCAGGCAGAAATATACGAAACGGCAGATTTCCAGCATAAAGTCGCCGCGCAATATGACGCTGTTATACACGCATACGAAAAAACAGAAGACCTCAAGATAATCACGCTCGACGCTTCGCTTCCCATACAGGAAACAGCCGAAATAATCTGGAGTTACTTGCAAAATCTGCCGATAGTATCAGTGTGAAAAAAACGCTTCCGCACATCGTGTACGCTGCATGCATTTTGCTGCTCCTCTCCGCACTGTTTGCGTCTCAATCTCACGCGTATATGGTCAAATACAAAGAGGATTTTTACCGCCTCTACCACATCCACTACCAGCAGCACCCCGATGACTGCATTGAAAACATCTACTGGCTTGAAAAAGCGGCGCAGGCAGATTTTTGCAATCCGCTGTACGCAGATGCAAAGATTGAAACTGAAAAACAATGGGAAAAATACCGCTACCTCTTCCAAATGCATTTGAATTTAAAGCTCATCGAGCAGCATCTACGGCTTGGACGCACATACGACAAAAAAGTCGCATACTTTTATGACGCACCGTGGAAAGACGAATACATTCGCGACTTGGAAAAAGCGCTTTCCTGCTACACCGCCTGCCTCTACTACTGGAAAGAAGCAAAGCTTTGGGCAGAAAAAGCAAACGCCGTTTCATTTGATTTTTTGTTCATCACCGACCAGCAGTGCTGGGAAGACGAGCGCGAGCGCATTAAAAATGGCAAACTCAATTACGGAAAAATGCTTGAACGTGAGATAGCGCGTGTTACAAAAGTGCGCGACGACTTTCTTGCAATGGAAACAAAAAAATATTAGAATGACTAACAGTCATCATGAATAAAAAAAATATCGAGCATTATTTTGATTGGGCTGCAACAAGTCCCGCAGACGAAGACATTTTGCGCGCAGCACTTGAGGACACAATTGCAACATGGGGCAATCCGTCAAGCATGCATACGCTAGGAAAAAAAGCAAAAAATATGCTGGAACAGGCGCGCGCGTCATGTGCATATTCGCTCGGCGTTTCTCCAGAAACAATTTTTTTCACGTCAGGTGGCACAGAGAGCAACCACATCCCGCTTCTTTCAATTTTAAATAGACCGCAAAAAGGCACTATCCTCATAAGCACAATAGAGCATCCGTCCGTCATGCAACAAGCGCAAGAATTAACAAAATGCGGTTGGCAGGTAACGCAAATTCCTGCAACAGCAGACGGCATCAT
Organism: Treponema sp.; assembly: GCA_017940005.1. GTDB lineage: Bacteria > Spirochaetota > Spirochaetia > Treponematales > Treponemataceae > Treponema_D. The sequence goes on along the minus strand of JAGAZO010000008.1, from coordinate 94,732 downwards.
TACGCCAGAAGCAGTTCTCGCAAAACTAACAAATGATACAGTACTCGTATGTGTAATGGCGGTAAATAATGAAACAGGCGCCATTCAGCCAATTTATGAAATTGCAGATGCGCTTTCTCAAGCCGCGGGCACCCGCCGCCGCGCAAAACTGCATGTAGACTGTGTACAAGCAGCAGGAAAAATTCCGCTCACTATTTCTTATGCAGGAATAGACAGTGCAGCATTTTCCGCGCACAAAATCTGTGGACCGCGCGGCATAGGCATAGTGTATCTTGCAGACAGCATAGCGCCATTTTTGCGCGGCGGCGGGCAAGAGAACGGCATAAGAAGCGGTACCGAGAACTTATTTGGGGCATGTGCGTTTGCAAAATGTCTTTCGCGATATTACATCAATGGGAAAAATACTGACGCATATTCTGATTTTATGGAACAGCATAATTCGTCGGCAATGTCTCGTTTTGAACTTCAAAAAAAATTAACAAAATCTTTTATAGAAAAACTTGCGGCTATACAGTCATGCGCAATAATTCCCGAAGCACGTACAGAAAGGATGCACGAAGATAAGTATTCACCTTGGATTGTACAGGCTGCATTTAAAAATATTCCTGGTCAAGTGATGCTTCGCGCACTCGACGCAGAAGGCTTTGCCATTTCAACAGGAAGCGCATGTTCGTCGCGGAAAAATAATCGTCCCGTTTTAGAAGCGATGCATGTACCTACCGCATTGCAGGAGAATGCAGTACGGTTTAGTTTCGGTCCTCATACTACAGAACAGGCAATGCAAGAGCTTGTGGAAAAAATAACACAAATCGTCAAAACGTTTACGTAAGCACTCGCGTTTGTTAATTTTTGGGGAACAAACTATATTCAAGAAACATCATTGTTTCCTGAACTACCCAATTTTTGCAAAGCAAAAATTATCGCAAGAGCGCATGCCCCCGTGCTATAGTTTTTATTTTCCAGAGCAGGCTCATTTGCAGAGCCGCTCTTCGCTTGAAACTTCGTTTATTCAGGCTCGGTGCCAGTTCGCTTCCACGCGTCCCTCTCAACGACATTTCATATCGTCTGCAGTGGACTATCGCTGCTTCAGACCGGACAAGGTTGTGTTATTCAACACAAAGCTATTTTTGTAAAGCTTTGCAATCTCTCATACTCGTCTATACACATCACGCATATCGTTCGCATCTCTGTACACGTTTCTGTAATTGTACCATGCTTCATCTCTTGTAATCTCACGTAATTTTTTTCATTCTCCCACGCATTGTTTGCAAAAGTGAAACACGATGCAGTACCACGCGCCTAGCCCGCCCTGAAGTACTAGGACGGCGTGCCGTCCGTGCCGTCCGCAGGAAGCCCGCCTTGAGCGTGTTTGTATTTTTGAAGAAGCAGAAAGCGGGCGACGAGGACGGTGAGGGTTACTGAAGTACGAAAGGGCGGTTATTCAAGTGGTTTGCTCCATAAAAAATAAAATATAAAAAATAATTTTCATAAGACGATATATATCCACTATTGACGCTCATGTATTCGCCGCCCGCTGATTACCGATAACTCGCTACACGATCGCTTGCCCAACACCAGTTTTTATGCTATTGTACGTGTAACGTCTTTTTAAGGAATGGCTATGGGTGCGCGAGGCGAACTTTACACAACGGAAGTATTTCTTGACAATCGGTCATATTTTTTCAATGTAAAAGAAAACAGGACTGGCGACATTTTTTTGCAAATTGTAGAAAGCAAAAACAGAGATGGGGCAGATTTTGATCGTCATCAGATTGCAGTATTTGCAGAAAATATGCAAAAATTCTTACAAGGCATGGATGACGCGCTCTCATTCATAGATAAAGAACGTCGTGCCCGCATAAAGCTTGACCGCGAGAAAAAAATTGCAAAAGAAGCTAAATATGGTTTTAAAGATAAAAAAGTGTATTACGTAAAAGAAAGCGGTGAAAAACGCGATGATGGCATAAAACGTACAGGACGCGTCATCCATATTGTTTCAAAACGCAGTGAAAACGGCGAAACATCGGAAAAACAAAACTGAAAAAATTTAATAATTAAAGGTTTTCCGTTGAATAGGTGATGGGCCTTTTTCACGGCATATGCGCACATGTTCTGCAGTAGGATAACCTTTGTGGCGCGCATAGCCGTATTCAGGATACAATTTATCTATTTCAATCATAATCGCATCTCTGCATGTTTTCGCAACAATACTAGCAGCCATTACTGCGTGATACTTTCCGTCTGCTTTCGGTTCGCACACGCATTTACATGATATGGCAGGGCAAAAAGTACCGTCAGCGATTGCACGAACGTGTTCGTACGCAACATTATGTACTGCAGCCCAGTCAGGAAGGCGTTGCATCGCCATCTCATATGCAATCTGCATTGCATACAAGCTTGCTTTCAAAATATTGATTTTATCAATAAGCTCGTGCTCTACGATGCCAACGCCCCAGCAAGCGTTATTCTTAATAATTTTTTCAGCTTCGCATCGTTTTTTTTCGGAAAGCTTCTTTGAATCGTTTAAGATTTCAAACGGAAAATCTTTGGGCAAAATAACAGCTGCCGCTACGACAGGTCCTGCAATCGGACCACGCCCCGCTTCATCAAGCCCACAAAGCAGCTCTTTCATAGAATTTAATATCCTTGCATCGTATTGCCAGCATATTCAAGTAAAATATTTTTTTCATCGGTATAGATAGCATTCGAAATCTTTGTAGAACTTTTTAAATCAGCATCAAATATGTTATCGACTATTCTCCCTTGCGCACCGAACAACTCGACGTTTCTTCCATACGAACATGAAACTCTGCAAAAAGATGAACGGAGTTCAAGCTCTCCGCCTTGCATAGAAAAATTAACCGCAGTTTGTGAAACGCTTGAAATACGAGAATTAGTGACTTTTATTTTTGTATTTACAGCTGCAATACAAGATGCATAATTCTGTGAGATAGCAGTAAGACCGCTGTCCGCAATAGCAATTGCAGATGCATCAGCATTCACAATAGTGCCGTTTCTCATAAATGATATAGCGACTTCGCAATTATTAAGTGTAAGCACAGAATGTTCCAATTTAATAAGGGACGAATGTGCCGCTGCCGCAACAGTGTCAGAATCAGTTCGCCGAATGATGCAGTTGTTTACTTCAAGACTTGCACTCCGTACAACAAGAGAACTTCCTGGCAAGAAAACAAGTTCCGCATTACTCTGCCCGTCTAATATGCAATTAAAAAGAAGCGCTGTTTCACCGCGTGGCATCGCAACAGCACCAATCACGGTAATATGCGCAAACCTGTTTTCCTGCATTGCATCGAGACATGATTCAAATGATGCAAAAGGCTTTCCGCTACTTCCGTCTGCAATAGATGGATCAGCTGTAGCGTCTATGTAATAATTATATTTGTCAATGACAACATCATACAGCACCCTTTCACTTTCATTGCCGCTTCTGTCTACGAGATATGCGCACAGCCTGTAATATACAGCAGCAGCAGAATGGGAATCGAGCAAAATATGCCTGCTGTCAGCTTGGACGAAATCATCGAGTGCAACTGCATCAAACAAAACGCGCGCTTCGCTGCTCGCAGCATCTTCGTGAATAGCAACAGGTTCGCTTATGGCAACAAACAACAGCGCATCGTCGTCGCCATCGATTGTAACTTCGACAGGACGACGTGAATAAAACGATTGCGCAGTAGAATGAATGACAGGAGCAGCGGGAGCGCGCTTGTCAACTTCATACGGCACAGACACCATGCCTTGATATATCGAGTTGTAGTAAATTCCTGCATGCAATACGCCTGCAACCTCGTCGCCCGGAAAGGTATCAACGACAGCAGCGTCGAAAAGCATAACACCCGATTCAGATGCAATACCTATCTGATAGCCGTCATTGCCGTCAATACATACAGAACGAGAACCATCATCAAAAAGCGGAATTGTTATTTTAGGTTTGGGCGGAAGCTCAAATGAAGTAATAGGATTTCCACGCGCTACTTCTATGCTCTGCCAAGAAATTGTATGCGGTATAGACCTGTCGAGTTGCACTGGCGCTTTAATTGCGCTCCAATATGAAGCATCGATTCGATAAATCAATTTCGCATCAGTAAATGCAATCGTTTCCCAATCATAAATTTTAAACGGCACATAGCGCATACTGACAGAGCCAGAAAGACTTGGCATCGTTTTAATTATGAAGCGCCATTTTGAATGCCCGTCAGTGACTGTGCACGGCACATAGCGCGCAAGAATACACTGCGGAGAATATGAAACAAGTTCTCCGCGTCGAAATGATTCTGGCAACTTTCCAAAACTGTACAAAAAATCAGATGAAATTGAAAACTGTTCTCCCGCACGATATTCTACAATGCCCTGTAAAATCATATCATTTGAAAACGACGTGGAAATAGATACGGCAGGCTGTTTTTGTACAACTGTATAAAAAACATCCGTTTCCGATAGAGTGCCGTCTGCAGCTATTGATACAACGCGTAATTGCACTTCGCCTGTCATATCGAGGAGCACAGGACCGTCGTACGCAAATCCCGACAAAAGCGGATCTGTCCCGTTGAGCGAATAATAGGCATTTTCATATTCAGAAATATCGAGGACTAACAGTTGTTTGTTTGCCCATATGCCGCTTTCAGGATTAATAATTTTCGTATCGGCGAAAGCATATGAAAAAAATAAAAAAAAGAAATTAATAATTAATAATTTTCTTTTCATGCATTCCTCAATATCGATTCAAGAATTGGACGAATATCGGGGTCATCTTTAAAATAATGCTCCTCAAGTTCTTCTTGCGAGAGGCCGACAAGCTCATGGCTCATATAGTGAATCCAAACATCTTCTTCAGGTTTTTTGATTTCAAACTTACGGCACCAATAATCAGGCTGGATGGGTTGCTGCTCTTTGTGATATGTGAAGCGTTTATAATCATGTACGACAATCTTTATATTGCTGCGCGGTATGCCGCGTTTGAGAAAAATTTCCACAAGTGAATTTATTGTGCGCCCAGAATCGAAAATATCATCAACAAGCATAACCTTGTCGCCTGCACGCAAATGTTCAGGCGCATATGTCCAACCATCAACATACACTTTTTCATGTTGCTGAATGTCGGAATAGGAGCGCGCAACAAGCGCAGCATATAGAACAGGATGATGCTCTTTTCGCACAAGTTTATAATATTCGCTTATGACATTCGCCATATATGCCCCGCCGCGCAAGGAACAGTAAATTACGTCAGGAATAAATCCATCTGTATACATTTTATGCGCTATTTTAAGCGCGTCATTGCGTACCACATTAAACGGAAGGAACTCTTTAATCATGCAAAACCTCTGGTATATTATAGCCCTAAACAGCCGAATGCACAACAAGCGAAGTTATTTTATTTTCCAACTGTACGTCACCTTTATTGAAATCGCTTTCATCAAAAATAATGCATAACGGGTTTCCTTCCATAACGATAATTCTATCGGAAAGAATAACCGCTTCTTTTGCATCATGTGTTACAAAAAGCACTGTCCGTTTTTCTGCAGCGAGTAGCTGCCTCACTATCGCAATAAGATGCAACTTGATTTTCAAATCTTGCGACTGAAACGGCTCATCGAACAAAAAAAAATTTGATGGAAATGCAAAACTTCGCGCAATGGCAGTCCGTTGTTTTTCGCCGCCGCTCAATTCATCTGGAAATGAATTTATTTTTTCTGCAAGTTCAACACGCTCAATAAACTCGTATGCGCGACGTTTTGCCTGTGAAAAATCCATTACATTGACAAGTGGCAGCAATACATTCTGCAGCACTGTTGCAGAAGGAATGAGACGCGGCTCTTGGAATAAAAACGAAAACAGGGGATGCCCTCCATTTTCTCCAAATGTCATATTGCCATGCGCATATGATGCCGAGTCGTCAAGCGTGTTGGCAATATAGTCAAGCAACGTGGTTTTTCCGCTTCCCGATGGAGCGATAAGACATGTTACTGCATTTTTTTTCACAACAAGCGAAAAATCCTTATACAGCACTTTATTGTTGCGTATAATTGTTAAGCCACTAATGGAGAGCGCTGTATTATCCATGCTGTTTTCCTTTAAGGAGCACTATTTTTGAAACGGTGAACGCAAGCAACTTTTCGAGCAAAAAACTCATGGCAACAATCACAAATGTAATAGCCATTACATCTGCTGTGTTTAAATGCACTTGCGCGCTTTGTAAAAGAGCTCCTGCTCCCAATGTTGGTATGCTCAAAACTTCACCAGCGACAACAACTTTCCACGTAAGTCCAAATGCAGATACTGCGCCAGAAAGAAAAAACGGCAGCACGGCAGGTAATGTGATCCAGCGAGCTTTTTGCCTATTAGTGAATCGATAAATTTTTGCCATCGCTTCAAGTTTTTTATCTTTCGTTGCAAACCCGCGTGAAACAGATGAAATGACGACAGGAAGTGTCATAAGTATTGAAATAAAAATCGGAACATGTGACGATGAGAACCAAAAAAGTGCAATGAGAATAAACGACACGACAGGTGTAGCACGAATCACTGCTACCGGTATTGCAAAAAAATTATTAAAAAATGTAGAGATTCCGCAGAGGCATCCTACAATACTGCCAATTAACATCGAAATCAAAAAAGAGATAAAGCAGCGCAACACAGTTACACCGACATGGCGCCAAAAGACGGTTTTCCCTATCAGTTGAAACAACGCACGGAAAACATCTTCAGGCGGCGGCAAAATAAGCAATGCATTTACAACGCATGAAATAGTTTTCCAAAGCACGAAAATTAATAAAACAGCAAGAACATAGGCAACTGCTTTACTTGAAGTAAAAGCTTTCATCGGGGAGCTTTCCGCCTATTGAATCAGGAGCCAGTTGCAAGAAAATTGAAAGTAGATTTTCAATCTCGTCTTTTGCCGCGCTCGCATCTTTCCATGTAAAATTAGCGTATGGAATTGCATTTGCAACGATTGGCGCCATAAGCCCAAGTGTATGCTTTTGCACAAGCACTCCCGCCTTTTGGGGATTTGCAACAGTCCACTCATAGGACGTTTCAAATATTCGCATAAAATCACGAACAGCTTGCGCTTGTGTTGCCGCATACGATTTGCTTACAACCATAACAGTAAGCGGATACACTGCATCAGCCCCCACGATTTCGCTGAATTCCTGCTGCACATCAAGTGCACGCATAACAGTATTTGACTTTGTTGTCGCTACTGTTGCAAACGGCTCTGGCACAACAGCATACTGGATTTTGTCAGAAAGAAGCTCTGCTACGATATTTGCTGTTGGAATACTGTAATCGAGCTGTACGCCAGCAACGCCTTCAGGAATCTTGTTATGAGCCAAGAGCCAACGAAAAAGATACTCAGGCGTTGCCCCCTGCCCCGCAATGGAGACAGTTTTCCCTGTTAAATCAACGAGATTATGCACCGCTTTATCTTTGGTAATCAAAAAAAGATTTCCGTTGCCAGAAACACCTGCACACACAATGGCACCATTCGCGCTGTTATATACTTTCGCTGCAACATTTACAGGCATGAATCCGATGTCGATTTCATCTTTGAGCATTTTAGGAAGCAGCGCTTGCGGTGACGCAAATTTTTCAAATGAGAGAGCTTTGCTGTCAACTATCGGCAAAGCGTCGAATAGGTATGCAACAGGAATGCTCGTCGGTCCATTTAAAATACCAATGCGTATAGTCCCGCTCGACATGCTTCCGCCATCTTTTTGCCCAGCATCAAAAATGTCTGTTGAGGTACTATCAGGCAATGCACTATCTTTAGCTACATCTTGTTTCCCGCCAGCAAAAATAGGATGCACCAAAAATGCCGCATATAAAGCAACGGCACAAATTTTTACAATACATGTATTTTTCATAATGAGTGCAGTATACTGTAAAAAGCTATCCGTTGCAATGATTAATATCGCAGCGCTTCCTGCACGACAGGTGCCATTTTCTGTGCATCAGCTGCATTTTTTTTCGGTTTTGCAAAATGAACGCGCAACTTTTCACGAACACAATCAACGGTTACTATTTTCGAGTCTTCCGCTTCGCCTGCTAAAATTGCGATGGAGAGCGGGTCTTCGATTTCTCGTCGAATTAAACGGCGCATAGGTCGTGCACCAAATTCCGGCTCATACCCGTGCGCAATTAAATATTCGCGCGCTTTCGGTTTTACAGAAATAGTGATATTTTGCTCTTGTAATCTATCTGCCAGTTCCCGAAGCTGTATATCAAGGATTTGTCCGATATCCTCTTTAGAAAGCGCATTAAACACAACAATGTCATCAACACGATTGAGCAGTTCAGGATTCAATAGCTTCTTGAGTTCATTCATTGCGCTTGCACGAATTTCATCGTAAGAGAGCATTCCGTCTCCATAAGGCAAAAAACCAACGTGACTTCCGCTCGTTATCTGTCGCGCTCCTGCATTGCTTGTCATAATGATAACTGTATTGCGGAAATTCACTGTATGACCGAGGTTGTCGGAAAGCTCGCCTTCTTCGAGAAGCTGCAAGAGCAAATTGAATACATCGGGATGCGCCTTTTCAATTTCATCAAGAAGTACGACAGAATACGGATGGCGGCGCACTGCCTCTGTAAGAACGCCCCCCTCTTCATAGCCTATATATCCAGGCGGAGCTCCTATAAGGCGGCTCGCATTATGCTTTTCCATATAGTCAGACATGTCAACGCGTGTAAGCATGTTCTCGTCGCCGAATAAAAACTTTGCAAGCGCTTTGGCAAGTTGCGTTTTTCCAACCCCTGTAGGACCAAGAAAGATAAACGAACCAAGCGGATGCTTCGGAGAAGAAACACCTGCTCTGCTCCTACGCACAGCGCCAGTAATAAGGCGCACTGCTTCATCCTGTCCGATAACACTTTTATGCATTTCATCTTCCATGTGTACAAGCCGCTTTGTCTCTGTGGAGTCAAGCTGTTCTATAGGAATGCCTGTCATGGTACCAATAATCCGAGCTATGTCTTGCGCATTTACATGCCGTCTCATGCTCGCGCTGCTATTCTTCCAATACTCGCTGTATATTTCAAGACGCCGACGGAGTTCAAGCACTTTATCGCGCACATAGGCAGCTTTTTCATAGTTCTGTGCTTCAACAAGCAGCCGTTTTTCTTCCGCAAGCTGCTCGATATTTCTTTCAACTTCTGCAAGTTCCGCAGGCTTTGCTTCCTCTTGAATTTTTTTCGCAGCTCCTGCTTCATCAAGGATATCTATAGCTTTATCGGGAAGACAACGTTCGGGAATGTACCGTTTGGAAAATTTAACAATTGCAGGAATCACATCATCATCAAAAATAACCCCATGAAAATCTTCGTACTGTTTTTTTATTCCTTCAAGGATTTGCTCTGTCTCTTCACTTGTGGGCTCCTCGACTTTTATCATCTGAAAACGACGCTCAAGTGCAGAATCTTTTTCGATGTATTTGCTGTATTCTTTTGTAGTTGTCGCACCGATTATCTGAATCTCACCGCGGCTCAGTGCAGGCTTCAACATATTTGAAGCATCAAGCGTGCCTTCGGGACCGCCTACGCCTATTATCGTGTGAAGCTCGTCCACAAACAGAATAATATTTTTATTTTCTTTTACTTCTTTCATGAGACGCTTCATGCGTTCTTCAAATTCACCACGATACTTTGTACCCGCCACAAGCGCTGCTAAATCAAGCACGAGAATTCGCTTTTTAATAAGATTGTGCGGCACATTCCCTTTCGCAATTCTCTGGGCAAGCCCTTCGACAATCGCAGTTTTTCCAACGCCAGGTGCGCCTACCAGAATGGGATTGTTCTTTGTACGACGCGACAAAATCTGCACTATGCGCTGAATCTCTTTTGTGCGACCGACAACGGGGTCGTCTTTTCCCTCGTATGCTGTTTTCGTAATGTCGCGGCTGAACTCGGCGAGGAAAGAGCGTTCGTTTCCACGCGCTTTGCTCTGCTGCCCTGTATATTGATTCGTGTTCGTCGCGACGGGAACATCGTTTGAAACATTTTGATTGCCGAAAAAATCTTGCAAAGCAGATTTGACAAGAGAACGCGATTCCTGTTCAGAGGCAGAAGACGGCGTATGCGCTTGAATGCTTGGCAAAAGATGACGCGCATCTTCAATAGTGATGTTTATCTTCTCAAAAAAACGAGCAGTAATACTTCCCTCTTCTCGCATGGCAGCGAGCAAGAGATGCTCTGTGCCGACGTAGTTGTTCTTTAGCGCGCGAGACTCAATGCTAGCAATGTCGAGCATTGTTTTTAAACGGCGACTTGGAGACAAATCGGCAAACGACGATGTGTTTGATTTACCCGCAAGCGCTTGCTCAATAGCAAGTTGGAATGTAAGCACATTTATTTTAAGAGATTGCAGCAATATATATCCCAAGCCATCTGCGCTTTTCAGCAAAGCAAGAAGCACATGTTCCGGCAAAAGCTGCGTGCTACCGCTCTTTCTGCCTTCATCTTGAGCAAGTGCCGCAACAAGACGCTGCGCGCGTGGTGAAAATCCTGCACTTTTCATATATCCCCCAAAATTATTAATTAACAAAACGTATGCCGTCCAATGCTTCCTGCACGATGAGCGCACGAAGCCGTTCTATTTTCATAGGCAAATCGTCCTTTATGTCATTTTCAAATGCAAAATCGCCATTATTAAGCAAAAACTCAAGATGTCCCTCCTGTACGCGATACAAAAGCCCATGCAAAACGCTGTCTGTCATATCTTGCACAATTCCAATAGCGAGTCCCCATTTTAGAGTGGAAATAATATGTATAGCTTCCCGCAACGTAAGAAACATACTGAATTTCGCCGAAGCAAATGAGCGCAAAATGTCATTATATATTCTCGTTGATTTATTTTCGGCACATTCTATGCGAAACTTGCGTTCAGTTTCAACAAGATGCTTAACCGCGCTCTCTATTGATGCAAGTTGATCAAGCTCATTGCCGTTTGCAGCGCCTGTGGTAGCAATTTCATAATACGAACCAAGCGAAGTGCCGTAGTCACTGCCTGCGCCAAACACAGAGAAAACGCTCAAATCTTTTTCACGAATCTGATTGAATATGCTGTCTGTTTCATGCAAAAATGAAATGGACGGCAGATGAACGCGTAGCGAGATTTTCATACCGCTGCCCACATCCTGTAGTGCAGCAGTGAGATAACCAAATTCATATGACGCAGCAAATTGAAGCGTATTTTGCAAGCCGTCGTCAACGGCGCGGCACTGCGCAAGAGCTTTTTCACAATTAAAACCTGACTCAAATGAAGCGATGCGCACGTGATCAATGCTGTTTATGCAGCACGACAGTCGTCCATCATTTCGCATCACAAGACCGGAAGGTTTGTCCGAGTCAAGCACACCACGCTCCGAAAGAATTTTTACGCCAAGAGAATCAAGCGTTTCCGTGCGCACGATGTGAAAATCATCAGGATTATCAAATTTGCCAAAAGAATCAAACACAAGCGTCTGAACGCGCGACTGCTCATCCATACGGTCGTCTGAAGGAAACAAAAAATTTGCAAGATTTCGTGCAAGCCGTACCCGAGTGGAAACAACTACATCGCAATCGCTGCCATCGTCCATATACCACGGCTCGCCACCTGAAACCGTAGCCTCACTCCTTTGCATGCCTTTCTTCTCCAGAGCCATCGGCAACAGATTTTCTTTCAAGCGCGCGTAAATAGTCGCGATAAATCGCAGCCTTTTCGTAGTCTTCATCTTTCACAGATTGCTCAAGCTTCGCTTCTAAATCTATACGATCGGTGAGCAGAGAACGGAACGATGCTATGCGCTTTGGCATTGAACCGGTATACTGTCCTTTTATGCCGCGCGCGTCCATAATGACGGGAACCTCTTTTTTAAAAATTTCATAACATTCAGGACACCCGAGCTTTCCCGTCTTTTTTATTGCGGGAAGATTTCTGCCGCATACAGGACAGAGCCGCGCAGCCTCCGCATTATATGTTTCATCAGATTTTGCAACTGCTTCAAATAACGCGTTGATTGACTTTTGAATTTTCTGCGGATCGGGAGAGAGTCCGTTTTTAATTGCACATTCCATGCATATGTGAATCCGTCTTCGAGAAGTTTTTGAAGTTTGCTCGAGAAAAAATACAGCTTCACGTTTATGGCAATAATCACACAACATAGTTTGAGTAGTATATCATATTTTCCGCAATGTTTCGAGAGGCTTTTCCCTGCCCGCTTTGTATGCAGGAATCACCGAAACTGCAAGCGACAGCAAAATGGTGGAAATAACTATCACAGCCAAATCTCGAAATGGAACGAGTACCGGTATTTCAGAAAGATAATATGCAGGATCAAGCAAATTGATATGCGCCAAATCTGCCACATTATTCCCTTGCAAAAGATACAAAAATTTTGCCGCGCCATTCATTACGTTTTCAATGAACTGTATAATCTGATTTACATTTACAGCACAGAGTAAACCAAGTGGCAAACCAACGAGCACGCCTCCAATACCAGTGGCAGTGCCGGCAATCAAAAAGGAAAACGCAATGCCATGTGACGAAGCTCCTATGCTTTTTAAAATTGCAATCTCTCGCCGTTTTTCCATGACAAGCATTACAAGCGACGAAGAAATATTCACCGATGCCACAAGCACTATAAGAAGCATGATAAAAACAAGCATCACTTTCGTTGATGAAAAATTTTCATACTGCGTTTGATTCAGCTCATCCCAACGATATACAGTCGCATCTCCTTCTACTACATGAACGCACCGCTCTTGAATCCGCATGAGCTCCGCAGAAAACGCATCGACAGTCTCCATGAGTACGCTATATCTGCCTGTCCCTGTTCTAAAAATATCAAAACCTGTATCAAACGGCACAAAAAGCCACGCGGCATCAAGCTCTTGATACCCTGATGAAATTATCGCCATCACTTTGAGCGTCGACACACGAGGAAGAATCGAACCGCTCTTGCTTGTAGAAGCTGCTATGAGACGAAACGAATCGCCAGCATGAACTCCAAGCTTTTCCGCAGTCTTCTGTCCAATGAGTGCCGCGCGCGTTCCTGCAATAAAATCATCGTAGCTTCCTTCAGTAATTGTGAACAATGATTTAAAAGAATCGCTGCGTGCAAACATCTCCGGCAGCACCGCGCGCACTTGTACGCCAACTCTGAAAGAGGCGCTTGCCGCTAGTGCCGTTGCATTCATTTCTGGAAATGCATTCACGACCCCATCTATTGCTGCGAGTTTTTCCGAAAACTGTAAAAGCGATTCCGCATCCGACACATAATCTGATGCATTGGAAAGCACGGCCTCCAAATGTGATGAAGAAAGTCCGATAATTCGTTCAGTCATTCCTTGAATCATGCCGTTGGATACAGTGAGCACGACAACGAGCGGCACAATGCTTATGCCTATGCAAAAGAGTGCGCCAGAGAGACTTTTTCGCGCTACAGACGATTTGTCAGCCTTTGGAAAAATAAGGCGCAACGCCAAAAGGAACGATGAACGTATTGTCATAGCGGCAGATTCCGTGCAAGATTTTCTCGCTCAAGTTTTCCGTTTCGTATTACATAGCAAGTATCTCCGCAAGTGGCGAGCTTTTTATCGTGTGTAACAAGGATGAGTGTTTTATTATATTTATCGACCATTGAAAAAAGGAGATTCCCCACCATATCAGCATTCGCAGGGTCAAGATTTCCCGTCGGCTCATCAGCGAGTATGAGCAACGGATTATTAATTAATGCGCGAGCTACTGCAGCGCGTTGCCGTTCTCCACCGGAAAGTTGCGACGGCAAATGATTCGCACGTTCTGAAAGTCCTACGTCAGCAAGAAGATTATGCGCGTGTTCCATAGCTTCTTTTTTTGAGGTGCCGCTCATATATGCAGGCAAATAGACATTTTCAAGCGCAGTAAAATCTTTTAATAAATAATGAAACTGAAACACGAACCCAAGAAAATGCGCACGATAATCTACATGAGCATCTTCATCGAGTTGCGTTACATTCCAATTACCACATGTCACACTACCTGAAGACGCTTTGTCAATTCCTCCGATAATGTTGAGGAGCGTACTTTTGCCGCAGCCGCTTTCGCCTGTTATGACAATTTTATTTCCTTCATCAACAGAAAGATTCAAGCCGTTCAACACAGTAAGCGCTTCTCCAGACGTGACATATGTTTTTTCAAGATTTTCTATATGTACGATTTCACTCATCGTGAAGCACCTCCGCAATAGTCATTTTTAAAACATCTCTGCTCGCAGCATATGAAGCAGCAAGCGGCGAACATATTCCAAAAAGCGCAATAAAAAAAACTTCCAATGGAAAAATGCGTGCAGGGATAGCGGCATAGAGCATATACATGGGATTTTCCTGAATATACATCGCATTTTCAGGCGACACTAACATAACCACAAAAAAATGTGCATAATACATAAATCGCGATGCACCTGCAAACACTGTTGCAATATTGACGCTTAAAAATAATCCGAGCAGAACGCCACCAAATCCACCGATGCATCCTGTTAAAAATCCACGTAAAATAAAAATCGCTTTGATGTCTTCGCTCTTGCCGCCCAATGCAGAAAGCGTTGCGATTTCTCCGCGTCGCTCAAATACAAGGCGGCGCATACCATTGTACATATTAATTGCTACAACAACAAAAATCAACAAGACAAGAATGAGCAGCATATTTTTCTCCACTTGCAGTACTCCAAAAAATGAACGGTTATAGCTCCGCCATGATTCTACTTTCAATTTCGGAAAAAAACATTTCATCTCATTGACGAGCGGCGCATCAAATGACTCGCGGCGCAGTTTTATTCCATAAATTTTTTGAGCGCTTTCTCCAAAGTTTTTTTGCCCAGATGCGCTGTTTATAAACGCATATGTCATATTTATATCCGCATATCCGGAATAAAAAACGCCTGCAACACGAAACTGTCTGCTTTCCGACAGCAACGCAACATCGCTGCCTCCTGAAAGCGCAAGCAATGTTATAACAGTTCCAGTATGTACTCCAAGCATATGCGCAAGTGACGAGCCTAAAACGATAGCGTCGTCATCTTCAATATTGAAACTGCCTTGCAAAATATGCAGTTCCTTTGCAAATCCCGCATCGGTTTCACATACATCATGCGGTACAGCACGAATTACCGCAGCAGCCTGTTTGCCGCGCTCACTCACTATAAAACTTTGCGCTTCATAAAACGGAGTTGCCGAAACAATATTTTTTTTGTTCTTGCAAAAATTAATAAATTCCTGCTCCATAGCTTCATCTATAAATCCGCTCGCCTGAACATGATACGACGACAGCTCCATAATAGCATCTTTAAATTCCATCTGAAATCCATTCATAACGCTCGTAATGACGATGAGCGTCATTATTCCAAAACAAATTCCAAGAGTGGCCAGCGCTGATGTAACAGCGGAACGGCCGTTTCTATCTATGCGTGAAAATCTTTGTGACACAAAAAAAATCCAACGATGATTGAGAAAATTATTAATTTTCATATGTCTTTGCCCTTATAATATTTTCACCGCTCATAACTATTTCTTTTATTTTTCTCCCCGATGCATATTCTGCAACCACTGTATAATCATTGTCAAAATACAGCGTTGTAGTATATGAACTGTCATCTGTATATATTGTTTTCATCCGAAGTTTTTCATTTTCATAATACATATAATCAGGTTCTCGCCCGTCAGAAACATATTCATACACATCTCTGCGCGTAACTGTTCCCATATGCTTGGTCTTTTTTTGATCGCTGTACTCAAAGCGCATATACAATTCCTCTGTTATTTTGCCCGATTCAGTATACCGCCAGATTGTCTTGCTGTCGGGGATTCGTCTGTTTTCATCAATAAAAAATCTACTTTGTGAATACACCCTGCCAGCCTCATCATAGAGCACCTCTATACGGTAATCACTTGTTGTTATGACAGAAGAGAACGGAAGTGTGTTGTCATCAATATAGTAAAATTGTTCAGTGCTCGTTTTTGCGCTTTCAGCAGACGACGAAGCAATATGCCATAGCTCTTTCTTTGAAAGCCGCATCAACTCGTCATACTGTTTTCGCACGGCAACATCGTCGGCATAATTAACAAGCACGCGAGAGCTTTCATTCATAAAAACTGACATTCGCTCCGAATCATACGCAAACAATCTGAGTCTGCCTTGTGCATCTTTATAGCGTTTTTCAGAAGGAGACAATGCTTCAGAATACAATGCAGGCTGCTCTCCGTTTACTGCAGAAAACGTTCCAACCAATTCATCGGGAGGAGCAATATCAAGCATATTGTCGAGTACGCCAAGCGCATCTTCATGCTGCAATGAAAGCGCCGCGTGTATTGCATAATCAATAGCGTCGCTCTGTGAAAAAAGAGCAATAGTATCAGGCGAAAACGTCGAATCAATCTTGCCCGTATATGCAGGAACATTTTTTTCAACTGCATACACAATGCTGCCGTTTGAACCCACTACAGGATGCAGCAATATGTTTTTTACAGCATGGTACGCTCCTGCATATCTCTGTGCATTCTCATCTGTCGTAAATCCAGTAACTTCATACCGCAACAGCTCAAAGAAAAAATCACTTATACGATTAGGGGAATGCGCAAAAAACAACGGCGCTGTTTTTTTTTGTCGATTGCAGCCGTTTGAAAAAAACAAAATGATTATTAATAAAATAAATTTATTAATTTTTGTACTCACAATCTACAATCCTAAAAAATCGCAAATATATTGTTGCGCATCAAAAAGAGAAATATCTTTATATTGTTCACCAGTGCATATAAATGCAATTGGTAGATTGAGCTCTTTGCCGATTGAGACAGCAATACCTCCCTTTGCAGTAGAATCATATTTTGTCAATATAAGCGCATCAAGACCTACAGCATCGTTGAACACTTCTGCCTGGCGCAGTGCGTTTTGCCCCGTCGTTACATCTATTACAAGCAACCTCTTATAGCAGCCGTTATCAGCTTTTTGGCGACATGTCCTATCTATCTTTTCAAGCTCACGCACAAGATTTTCCTTATTGTGAAGTCTGCCTGCTGTATCCGCAAGCACAAGTCCACCACCTTTTGCACGAACGGCATCTGCTGCATCGTACACAACAGCTGCAGGATCTGCTCCATGTTGATGGCTTATAACGCGCACGCCAATCTGTTCTCCATGAAGCGCAAGCTGCTCTATTGCTGCAGCACGGAATGTGTCGGCAGACGCAAGCACAATATTTTCATATTTTTGCTCCTTGTACCAACTCGCTATTTTTGCAACGCTTGTTGTCTTCCCAACACCGTTTACACCGAGCACCATCCATACATTTGTTTTATTCAGTTCAGGAACAAGCGTTACTTCCCGCACATGCTGCGCGAGCAACTGTCGGAGTTCATGCATAATATCCGACTCTTCTTTTATATGATTTTTTTTGCAAATGGCGCGAAGTGCATCTGTCAATTCAACCGCAGTTTTTGCTCCAACATCTCCTTCGATAAGCGCATCGGTCAAATTATCGTAAAAATCATCATCACTTGAATACGACAAAAATAATTTTTTTATCTTCTGTGCAAATGAAACTTTTGCCATGCATATATCTCCATCATTCTTACTGTTCTTCAACAATTTCTTGTGCTGTCTCTTGATTGTCGCTTTCATGCAACAGTTGCTCGCTCTCCTGCACTGCGGCATGTTCATTTCTTTTTACTTTTTGCACACGCGCTTGCGACGGCAGCACTTTATCTGCTGCTATAAAATAGCGCACAAGTTCAAAGATAAACCACGCGCCGCAGCTTGCCGTTACACCGATGCTTATCCATGAAGCAGTATACCATGCTTGTGCATTTGCCACACTTACATAACCATTTGCAGCAGCAATATTTTGCGAATGAAACGAGCCGTATGTATAAAATGTGGCAAGCAGTGATGTAATGAGTATGCTGTACGATACATACATCGCCTTACGCCGTTTGTCTATATATGCGCTCCTATCGAACGGCTTCATATTTACGAGGAGCGATGCATTATTTTCAAGAAGTTTATACGCTACATAAAAAGAAGCTGCGGAACCATCTTCAGTAATAAACTGTCCGAGCACAGGTTCATCATTTATTGTCAATGTAATGATTTGATTGTCCTCATTGAGCGTACTTGCTTCCACGCCATTTGCATAGATTGTTCCGAACAACGGCTTTTTCAACCGTAGCGACAGCGTGGCATCGCTTTCTTCCGCAAGTTCAGCATGCACTTTAAAACTGCGATGACCGCGGAATCCATACGACGTGCCCGCCTGCTTAAAACCGGGAGCTGAAAATAAAATTGAATGAACACCCGCATCAATGACAAGCCGCTCTGGAACAGCACGATACACAATATCATCAACCATAAGCGTAATATTTTCCGCAGCGTCTTGCGGTTGCACGTCAAAAAACAATTCTACAGGCATAGAGTTCGTTATAGACGGAGTAAGCTGTCGTGCGATATGTACAGCAAGGGAACGTATATCCTGCACATTTCCTATGTCGGTCACTGTATCGATTATCTTCACACCGGGAAACACAATAAGAGATACAGTTGCCGAAATATACCCACCGTATGAGGAGATGTGTCCGGTTATGAGCGCATTTATTTTGGCATCGACAACAGCATTCTCAAATTGCCTGCTTTCATACCCAGCTTTTTGCACATCATCATCAACGGTGAAAAGCACCGTAAAATCATTCTTGTATAGATGAACGCGCTCATTCATGCTCTGCTCATTTCGAGCAGCACCATTGTGCAAATCAGATTTTTTTTTTGCAGTGCGATTCATATCAGCAGTTTTTTCGATTTTAACAATTTCCCTGTCGACGGAGCTACTGCTTTCTTCTTCAATAATCGGAAGCGCCTTTTTTCGTTCCGCCGCTTCTTCGATGAGGCTTGCGTCTATCTGTTTTTTCAATTCTTCAATTTTTTTATCAGCATCGCGAATAAGTGAATTCAACTGCTTTTCTGAATAATTTCCTGCAACATATGAATCGCGCACTTGTACTTCTCGTGAAAGCTGCAAAAACAGATCGATACGCTCGCGTTGCATCGTATATGTTGTCCTGTCAAGCCGCTCTACAGCAGTGGGCGTGCGCTCAAGATTTTCTGCAAGCTGTTCAAGGATGAGACGCGGCATTACAGAGAGCAGCGCATCATCAGACTTTGACGCAGTCCTTTCGTTAGTAAAAGAAAATTTTTCCGCAGCGATTGTCCACTCAAGCGAGGAATCAGCGGTGGCATACATATCCGCACTAATTGCAAAAGCGAAAATTACTAAAAAAATGCGCAACGCAAAATTATACTTCTTCGTCATCATCTCCGCTTGAATCCATAGGCAGCCCTTTCCACTGCGCAATAAGGAATGCGTCCATGAACGCGTCAATATCGCCGTCCATAACTGCCTGAATATTTCCCGATTCGCACTTTGTGCGGTGATCTTTTACCATCGTATACGGTTGAAACACATACGAGCGAATTTGATTTCCCCACGAGATTTCTTTTTTTTCTGCGCTGTATTTTGAATTCTCTTTTTCTCTTTGCTCGCGGTAATACTCGTACAAGCGCGAGCGCAAAATATTCATGGCAATTTCGCGGTTCATAAGCTGGCTTCGCTCACTCTGGCACGCAACGACAATGCCTGTCGGAATATGTGTAAAGCGCACCGCAGATTCAGTTTTGTTGACGTGCTGACCGCCCTTGCCGCCCGCGCGATACGTGTCCACGCGCAAATCTTCAGGGCGAATATTGACTTCGATTGTGTCGTCGAGAATTGGATACACGTACACCGAAGAAAACGACGTATGGCGGCGCGCGTTTGCATCGAACGGGCTGATTCTCACAAGACGATGGATTCCCGCCTCGCATTTTAGATAGCCATACGCATAGTCGCCGTCAATCTGCATAGTGATTGATTTTATGCCGCCCTCTGCTTCTTCCATGTCAACGACTTCAAGTTTGAAGCCGTGCCGCTCCGCCCAGCGCGTATACATGCGGCTCAACATATACGCCCAATCTTCCGCTTCTGTTCCGCCTGCGCCTGCGTGGATTGAAAGAAATGCGCTGTTTTCGTCAACTTCACCCGAAAGCAAATTCAAAATGTTGAGCTTTTCAAATTCCGCTTTTGCAGCGTTATACATATTCTGAAGCTCCGTCTCTTCGTCTTTGCCGCCGCTCTCTGATGCCAACTCGTACATGGCTTCCAAATCATCTTGCTGCTGCAACAGCGCGCGCCACGGCTCCACACGATTTTTCAGCCTTTTAATTTCGTTCATTACACGGCCAGCGTTTGCCGCGTCGTCCCAAAAATTTTGCGCTGTCGTTTGAGCTTCTTTTTCTGCGATTCTCTTGTCTATTGCAGCAGTGTCAAAGACGCCCCCAGACATTCATAATATCTTCACGGAGCTGTGTAACAGGCATTTTAAAATCTTCAATCATATAAACCTCTGCAACTAATAGTATTACATACTTGCCCCATCATCGGAGTTGAAAATGCACTTTCGCCATTTTTTTCGATGCAATTCTGTAATTGCAAATGCGCCGCTTACAGGATACTGATACATACGTACCGTATCATAATAATTTGTAACGCGGTCTATCTCATGCTTGAGATGCGCAAGTTGCATTACGCCCACCTCATTGCTTTCCCAACAGGCACGTTGAATTTTACGAAATCCATAATGCGTCAATACGGAAGCGAGTGATTGCGCTGTATCAACTCCGCCGGGGTCAAGAACTACTGACACAAACATAACCTTTACAAGAATAAAATAAAGCTCGAACTTTGTAAAGTATTTGCGTACAAAACACATTGCGTTTTTCTCTGTTTACTAGTATGATTATACTATGATGCGCATCAGTTTAAAAACGATTTTTTTCGCTGCATTCTTTGCGGTTGCGTTCATTTCATCTATAGCCGCAGAACGTCCCATTGTAGCAAATATACATGCAGAAGGTACAAATGAAAAGCGCATCGTTGTCTCATGGACAAATCCGCAGAATCCCGAGCCACCCATTTCATCGCTGCTTATATTCCGCAGCACGCAACCGATGTATTCATACGAACAGCTTGAAACTGTTGCTCCTACCGCAACAGTAAGCGCGCACAACAGCGATTGGGCTGATACTGTTTCGGATTACCGCGACTATTATTACACAGTACTCGCTGTCACCCAGCAAGGATCATACTCGATAGTCATTCCATCTGTCAATGCCACTGTGAATGGCGCACACCAAAAACTTCCGCAAAAACAGGCAATGCTTGATACAGATATTTCAGCGCAGGAAAAGCTCTATCCTGAAGGCATGATGCGTGAAACGCCACTTCCATACATAGATTTGCAAGATAGCGCAAATAGCAAACGGGTACAGATGAGCACTGTCGCAACAGAACAGGCAAAGCTTCTTGCCGGAAATTACGCAATAAAGAAGAATATACCACTTGAGCCATATGTCTTTGAAGAAGATTTAATTTCACCTGATGGCGGCGATGATTTTTTACTATTTGATATTTTGCGAACTACATTCATTCAAAAAAAATATAGCGAAGCTGTCACCAGCCTTTCACGATTGCTTGCCACAAACCGCAGCAAAATCGTTACAGAGAGGGCGCAATTTTACCTTGGCGAATCGCACTACTTTAGCGGCAACTATGCAGATGCAGTCACTTCGTTTTTGCAAATCTCTGAAGCATATCCTGCGCTTACAAAAAAATGGATAGACTCCTCGCTTGATTTCATACAACTGCCTGAATAAGCGCATATTAATACCACAACAGCACACGAGTGTACACGCCATTTCAACATAGGCACTGGTGCAACCCCCAACAAAAGCATCAGGGTATTCGCCAGTCGCGTAAGCGACGAGTAAAATAATTCTTCACAGTTTGTATCACAAAATAATACATAAACTCCTCTGCCCAAATCAATATATGCCGCGTATCAGATCGAATAAAGCAGGAGTACGCTCGGAGCCTTTATCATCCGACGTAAGTGCTTTGATGCTTTCACGCTCTACTGCTATCACACTATCTCCGCTCAAATTTGCGTTCGGTACAGTATCTACAACACGCATTGCATCTCCTGTTCCATTTTGGTGTTCTTTTGGCATGGAGATGAGCACAACTTCATCTCCTGTGTTTACCCTATCGTAAAACCCTTTTTTAGAAAGCACGCCTTCTGAAACTTCCTCTCCGGTCTCCGTGATTGTAAGCGTGCCAAGATTGTCACTTTCACGATATGTAAGTCCAAGTCGTGCATCAGCAGTAAGTACCGCCCCCTTTCGCACAACCGCAAAAATTGCACCATTGCGCAACATTTCGGAACGCCCCACATCAATCAGCACATCGCTGCCGCTTCTATCGAGAATCTTGCCGCGTATAGGAAGGCTTTCGAGAAGCGAGGAACGAAACCGTCGCAACACATTTGTATAGCGATTGTTGCCCGTTCCGTAAAACGACAGCTCTCTCACCGCGCTCCCTGTTCTGCCTGAATACATTGTACCAGAAAGCACAATGTCGCGCTCACCTTCGTCAATCGATAGAATCACAAAGTAATCTTCGCCAGCAGCACGAGCTTTTCTATATGCATCGCCGAAACCTGCCACAGGAGCAGCAAGAGCTTCTACAGATGTAACAGATACTCCCGAAAACATATCTGCAAGCATTTCCGCTGTTATTCGCGCATTGTCAGCGTGAACAAGCTGCGCGCTGCTTGCAGTGTAATATATGCCGATGTGCCAGCGAATCTTGTCGAGATAGAACGGCTCCACATCCCACCGTTTTGCAAGAGCATCTTGCAGCAGCGAGTCATATGCTTCAACAGCATCATCCATGCGGCTTGCACGGATGCGCCGCGCTTCAGACGAAATGCTTTCCAGCGGCGCGCGGTTATCTTGGACAAATTTCAACTGCTCAAGATATAATTCATGCAGTCCGTTTATCGCAAGCATTTCGGCAAACGCTATGCGCGCCGTCTCATTTGTCGGATGTACTTTGAGCGCTCTTTGATATTCATAGCTCGCACCTATACTGTCGTAACGCTTCATGTACTCTTGTGCGTTCTTTACATGGTACTGCGCCCATGATGAACGTCGCTCATCTTCTACAGCAACAGTTTTATTGATTTGCAGCTCAAGCGCGGCGCGCATGACCTCATCGAGTGGCTCAACAGAGAGTCCAGTCGTCCACGTAGAAATCGCAGCAGCCACACGGCCAAGCCGCTCTTGCGAAAGTCCTTTCAAATACCATGCGCTGCTAGCAGCTCTATTGCGCCCGATTCTAAAGTCGCATACGTCAATCACTTCGCTGTATTTTTTTTCAAAATACAGAATAGATGCAAGCAACTCATACGCTTTATCATAATTGCCATTTATTTCAACAGCAGTTCTCGCCTGACGTTCCGCCTCGGCATAATTGCCATTCATCGCGGAAAGCGTTGCGCTCAAAAAATGGACTTCAGCCTCTCCTGAATAGTAACGCATTGCCTGGCTCATGTACCGTTGCGCAACATCGCTTTTTCCTTGCCGTGCAGAAACGAACGCAAGACTTAAAAGCGCTTTTCTATTTGAAGGCTCGCGTTGCAACGCTTCCGCATACCTGCTCTCTGCGCCGCTTATTCTTCCTTCCAACAGTTCGAGTTCTGCCATGCCGAATCTCGCATTCACATCATTCGGAGATGAAGCGAGCACGGATTCAAAAATTACGCGTGCCTGTTCTGTATTGCCGAGCGCAATGTAGCACATGCCGCGCAAATTTTTGACAGCAGTATTATTCCGTGCATATCGATCAGCCGATTTTAGATAATCAAGCGCCAACTCATACCGACCAAGTTGGTATGTACATTCTGCAAGGCGATACCATGCATCTCCGTACACTGAATTGAGATGAACGGCTTCAAGAAAAAATTGAGAGGCCTCGTACCAATTCTCTGCATTTTGCTCTGCCATGCCGCGCTCATATAGCTGCGTTGCAGATAAACGCCCCGATTGTGAAAAACAGGGGAATGCAAGGCACCATACATATATTACAGCTATTATAAAATTAATAATTTTATTTTTGTTCCTCATCCTGTTTTTCCCCTCCGCTTTTACGAATCAATTTTATCATATTGATTCGATGCCCTTCCATATCTTGAACGATAAAGTCAAAATCGCCCCAAGCAACTTTTTCGTATTTTACTGGAATTTTGCCGAACAAATCAAATACAAATCCTCCAAGCGTATCAAAATCATCTGTAGGAAATTTTGCATTTATTGTTTCGTTTAAATCATCTAAATCGACTCGTGCGTCGCATAACCAGATGTTGTTTCCCAACGCAATGATGTCTTCACGCTCATTGTCAAATTCATCTTGAATGTCGCCAACTATTTCTTCGATTATATCTTCCATTGTAACAATGCCCGATATGCCGCCATATTCATCGATTGCAACCGCAATGTGAAGATGCCTGCGCTTGAATTCGCGCAAAAGTGAATCAATACGCTTTGACTCTGGCACAAAATATGCTTTGCGCAAAATTTTCTCAAGATTGATAGGTTCATGCACCGCAAAGAGATGAATCAGATCCTTTACATATAAAATGCCTACAACATTATCTATCGAATCGCTGTAAACAGGAAAACGTGAATGACCGCTCGTTGCGATTTTCTCCATCATTTCTTCCGTCGGAGTGTCTATTGACACAAAATCAACATCGATTCTCGGAATCATCACTTCTTTTACCGATGTATGTGACAAATCTTCAATGCCGCGAATCATGCTCTGTTTTTCTTCATTGATTATCTGCTGTTGTTCAGGACTTATATCATTCAATTCAGAAGAAATATTTTCTTTTTTATGCCCGATATTAAATAGACTCATATGCCACCTTGTTAATTAATAATTTTTTCGCCGCTGAATTCCGCGAGCATCTTTTCTTGTAACATGAGCATATCGCATACAGGCATCTTGCCTTTTTCAATATGCTCATCTCCATGCTCAAAACCATTTAAATGAAGCAACCCATGCACAAGCAATCGCTTCAGTTCTGAATTTTCATCAGTATCAAATGCTTCCGCATTTCTGGGAAGCATATCTACACTTATTATTATATCACCCATGCATTTCCATTCAATACCGTTTTCGTCTGCGTACAAGCTACCATTTTCAAACGAAAGCACATCTGTAGGAGCAGCTATTCCGCGATATGAATTATTAAGAAACGCAATATAGGAATCATTACACAATAAAACAGAAATTTCCTCGCCATCAAAACCAAGCTTTTTCATTGCATGGAGCATGAATGGCTCCACATTGTGTATCCACACAGGAACATCGACGCCGTCCAAGACGGAGACAAACACACTGTTAGCCATGAGTTTTTCCCGCATCAGATTTTTTTTCACTCGTTTTTTTATTTTCTGGTCTTTTTTCATTATTCAGTTTTTCATCAGGCTTGCCGTCATTACCAATCTTTAACTTTTCATCAGGATCTTTTTGATTAGGATACTCAATTCTATTGTGGTAATAGCCTGAAAGCAGCTGTACAAATGTCTCTTTTATTTTCGACAAATCGCGAAACGTGAGCGTACAGCAGTCAAGCTGTCCATTCGCTAGTTTTGCATTAAACAGTTCCTGAATAAATTTTTCAAGGCGTAGCGCCGTTGGATTCTCAAGCGTACGGCAAGCCGCTTCTGTCGTATCTGCAAGCATGACAACAGCAGACTCGCGCGTTGTGGGAGGCGTTCCTGTATACCTGAAATCTTCAGGATTTACATTCGGATCTTTTTGTTTCGCCTCATTGTAAAAATATGAAATTATACTGTTGCCATGGTGCTCTAATATTATATCAATAACAGGCTGTGGCAAATGAAGTTGCCGCGCTTTCTCCACACCTTTTCGCACATGGCTTTTAATAACAGCAACTGAAAGTGCAGGATTTATCTCATCATGCTTGTTGACACCAGTTTGATTTTCAACAAAATATTCGCTTTGGTCCATTTTGCCTATGTCATGATAATATGCACCAACACGGGCTACGAGCGGGTCTGCCCCTATTTCACGGCATGCGCTTTCAGCTAGTTGAGCAACCATCATCGAATGAGAATAAGTTCCGCTCGCTGTAAGCATGAGTTTCCTCATAAGCGGATTATTAAGATCGCTTAAATCCATAAGGCGAAATACCGATGCAGTATTTAATAAAAATTCAAGCGGTGTAAGAAATCCAAGTGCAAGTATGCCGGAAATAAAACCGTTGAAAGCGACACCTCCAAATACTGGTATCATCGAATAAAAACTTTCATTAAAAATTACAGAGAGCACAATCATGCACACCACATCAATACATGCGAGCAAAAGAGAGGCAATTACCATGTCTATGCGGCGCTCAATTTTGCGCACGACATAGACAGCCGCAATACACGAAATAACAGTATACAGGAACGGCACGATTTGCCATTGGGAAGCGTTGAACACGCCGAATGCAGCCATAATAGAAAACAATATGGCAGAAAGCTGTCCATATAAAATTGTTAAAAGCAACACGCACAGAGAAGCGGGAATGATAACTGTGAGCGTATATGAAGAAGAAAAAGTTTCTGTTTTTGTGCCAAATGCCGTAATGCCGTACACAATAAGAAAAAATACAACATGCAGAATCATCTCACGTTTTTTGACATTTCTGCCAAATGGCAAAAACGCAAACATAAGCGTCCACAAGCAGGCAAGCACAAACAGAAACAGCTCATTATTTGCAACGGCGCGATAGTCGAGATATACAGGAGACGCTGCCATTTTACGAAGTTTAGCATATCCGTCTTCAGTGATAGGAAATCCTTTGCGAATGATTTTTTCACCCGCTTCAATGGAAATAGGGTTTTCAATGTCGGAAGGAATGGAGCGAGTTGCAATGATCGTACGGTCAGCAATTTGTCCTATTTCAAAGTCATCAGGCGAAAATGATGCGATAGTCTGACTCGTTGCTACATTGAAAAAATTCAGTACAGATGCAGCGGCAAGCCCCACTACAAAAAGCAGAATAACTCGATAATTTTTTTTAATACTTTCGCTGATTCGCGTAAACATTGAACCAACAACATTTTTTTTGCCAATACTTTTGTCTTTATTTTTCATATTCATACGCCTTAACAATTCTTTTTACAAGAGACGAACGTACAACATCTTCAGCTGCAAACGTCATCTTGCCTATTTCGTCAATTGGTGAAAGCAATCTAATTGCATGCGCAAGACCTGAATCTGTGTTGCGCGGCAAATCGATTTGCGTTATATCACCCGTAATAAAAATTTTTGAATTTTCTCCTATGCGCGTCAAAAACATTTTCATCTGCTCACGTGTTGTGTTTTGCGCTTCATCAAGAATGACAATGCAGCGACTCAACGTACGACCACGCATATATGCAAGAGATGCTGTTTCGATTGCCCCCGATTCTAAAAGTCGTTTCACTGTTTCACGTGGTAAAATAGATTCCATTGCATCATAGAGCGGACGTAAATATGGATTAAGCTTTTGTTCCAAGTCGCCAGGAAGATAGCCGAGACTTTCGCCCGCTTCAACAACAGGTCGCGTTAGAATGAGCTTTGTCGCATTGTGCGACAGCAACAAGCGCAACGCCTCTGCCACCGCGAGAAATGTCTTGCCGCTCCCAGATGGGCCGGCGCAAAGTACAACGTCGCATCTACGCAGCATTTCAATATACTGCGCTTGATTTTCAGTGCGCGGATAAATTTTGCGAAAACTGCCAGGCACAATGATTGAATACTTTGCAAGGTTTTTGCATGGACATGTATTTAAAACAGAGGTAATAATATCTGCCCCGTCTTCATCGCCGTCCTTAATTTCGTCAAGGATACGGTCGATTATAAAACGAAATTTCTCACGGATAGCTGGATTCTCGCCGTCTACAGAAAGCTCATTGCCACGTGTAAAAACCGGTACCCCTAAATGCTCCTCGATGAGTTTCAAATTGCTGTCGTTAGTGCCACATACGCATGACAAAACACCTGCATCAGGCACAACTATCGTATAGGAATCCACTAATCTCCTGTAAACAGTATGCTAAGTCAATTATAAACCGCAAGAGGAAGTTTGACAAGAGCACAAAAAATCCGAACTGGTGCAGGATTTTTTGTGCGTCTCAATAGCAAAAATCGCGTGGCGATTTTTACGAGTGTTGAAAAAAATCCGAACTGGTGCCACTCGCAGCGAGCGTGAAGCGCGAAGCTTCAAGCGCCGTTCGCACCGCATCCGTGCGTTGCTCACTCCCGCATTTTGCTTTGCAAAATGCGTAAACGCTTTCCCTACGGTACGACGCAACATCCCTGTTGCTCTTTATGGATTTAACTGCCACTCGCCGTATTCGTCAACGATTTTCGTCTTCATACTTTCCATTGGACGCCAGACAACAGAAATCGTCACGTATGGGCTAAAATCGTAATAGCGTTTAGAATTTTCCGTGACGAGACGCGGCGAAACCTTAAACTCAGTCTTGAAATCCCAGTCGTGCAAATCATGCGTAAGTGTAAAATTAAGGCTTTGTAGTTTAAATCCAGAGGCACGCCGCTTTGATTCATCGTCAAAACGGAATGAATTCCACAAATCGACGAACACGTTTGCCTCTCCTGGAATGCGTCCTTCATGCCCAAACATTTTCTGAAAGTAGCGATAAAGGACAGCATTGCGAGAAGTTGCTGAAAATGTAAATGTGAGGAATTTATTAATTTCAAAATTAAGCGACGGGGTAAACAAAAAATAGCTGTTTGTGGGACGAAGCAAATCGGCAGTAATGCTCGTTGAAAGACCTGGCGCAATTTTTATACGGCGTTTCCACAAGTACCATGTATTTGACGGCATCGTATATGAAAGCGAAAATGAATACGGCAGGAATTTTTCTTCACTTTGCTGCTCCCAACCTCTGCCAATATGTGTTATCTTACCGCTAGCATCATAGGTGTCCGCGTCAAAATTATAGCCTTTTGTATACGACATCGTATATGCAATCTGTAGTCCTTGCCATGAAAGCGAAATACGGAGTCCGTCGCTATGCTTTTTCTCCCAGTTGTAATTATACGATTCGGTAAGCTTGAGCGTATTCTTAAAAAGCGACAACGAAAACGCCTGCTGTATGGGCTTTTTTTTCCACGTTGCGTCTGTTGAACTTGTCTGCTGAAATCCTGTTGACAGCGAAAATGTCGTATACGGAAACGCAAACGAAAGTGTACCTGTATACTCATCAACTTGCGGAGGGAGCTTCATTGAGAGCATAAGCGATTGCCCAAACTTGTCGTTCGCACCTTCTGTCATGGCATACGTAAACGCAAGCTCATGCGTTGTAATAGAGTTCTCTTCAGTAAAATCAGGGCCGTAATATTTCCATTGTGGATTATTAGCATCGTCGCCGAGAAATTCTCTTCTTAACAATTTTATTGAGGAACGATAGCTTATCCCTGTATTCTTAAACAGATTGATATAGCTGAACGGCTTTAGGCTCACGGAATTCGTATTGATAATCTCTTGTTTTGACGCCTTATAGTCAGTCAATTTCAATGATTTCAACGCAGAATCAGTATATCCCCCTATTGCAGTGTCAGTTGAAATATACGGATGTTCTTGTATCACTGGCGAATAGGTAATGCTGTTTGTCATCGTAAAAAAACTGCCGCCATACTTTGCCTCTGATTCAAGCGCAATAGGCGTTTTCAGTGTATACATCGACGAACGCAAATTATTCCATTTAAAATCTTCAGGCTTTGTCAAGCCTGTTGACGAATATGCCAACTGCGAAGAAATGGTAGGTTTTATTGAATAGGTAAGCTTGTAATCAAAACCGGATATCGTTGCAACAGATGGCGCTGAAACGGTAAGAGCTGGAAGCGCCTTTTTTGCATAATCTTCTGCTGAAACTACATCATCGTCGTCAACAACTGCATCGCTTTTTTCATCTGATTGCGCGGCGGCATTGTCGCTTTCAGCCGCTAATGCAACTGTATTTTCGTTGCGTTCAGTCAACGAACTATCATTCTCTTCACTAATCAAGCCAGCCTGCTTTGCGCTTTCTGCTTCAAGTTCTTTCTCTGTTTTAAATTCATCGGGTATAACAAGCGACATTGACGGAGGCGTTTTCGCAACTACACGTGAAGACGACGATGTTGATGAATAAGAAAATAATGTACCTATCCACGAAAAAGACACAGAAGCAGGTGTAATCTGCGACGGATAATAAAATTTGCGCATAGGAGAATTGCTTGCAAGCACCACAACATCTGATGCAGGTTTATCGACAGTAAATGCGCTATTTGTAAGAGAACTGAATACAATCGATGAGTTGAGCGTGATAGACATGCTGGAGATATACGATTTCAAATTCGCAGTGAATGGAAATGAATAAGAACTGTTCAGTCTCCATGAAAAAGATGATATTTCATTTGTTTTTTTATCATCAGTGCTTTTCTTGGCACCGAGCTCTGTAAGATAGCTTATCCAGTTCATCGTCTCATTCCGCTCCGCATAGTCATCCGTAAAATACGGATCAGAGTAAATTGGAAGCGAGAGCGAAAGCGTAAACGGCTTGCTCAACGTAAACTGAAAATCTGCGCCATAGCGGAATGGCAACGCAAGTCCCATAAAGTTAGATGAATCGCGATATTTTTTTCCTGATGGCGCATACGGAATATATTCTCCAGAAGCAGTGTTTCTAAACACCGTGTTGCTGAATGCAATTTGAAGCAGCGTCTTGACATTTGTGATATACGTATTCGGCTTGAATACGCCGTCAACGCCCACAAAAAAACCGAGATTTGAATACCAGTCTCCCATGATTTTAAAATAGTTTGTCGTGTCGCCTTTGTAATCTTCGTCAAGATTGTGCAGCACAATGCCTTCAAGTTTTTGCTCTTTGAGCGTTGACGGCTTCATAAAATTGAACAGCGCTTTGAGATTTTCGCTTGCATCGCTTGTGCTCGAAGAAGACGATGCTGTTGTCGTTGAAGACGCATCAAGCGGCTTGCGTCCGTACAGATACGCAGTTGTCTGAATTGAATAGCCACGCCGCGTGTCGTAGCTGAACACAGGATTAAAAACAAGCTCATCTTTTGGATAATAGAACGCGGGAAGATACAGCACTGGTACAACGCCCACGTAAAGCAGCGCGTTAAAAAATGCAAACTCGCCGCCAGGCAAAAGCCAGATACGCGAAGCGTCAATATGCCAATGCGGATTTTCGTCATCGCAAAACGTAAGACTGCCGTTTTTAAACGCAATCGTGTTCGACTGGCTGCGCCCGAACATTTTTGACGCGACGATAAGCGTGGAGCCAGAAGGCAAATTGAGCGCGTCGCTTTGCGTTTGCACAACGCGCCCATCGTCGAACACGCCTTCAAGCGTTGACGTATTGAGCATGAGCGACGAAGCGGTGGCTGTGCTGTTGCCTTCGGGGCAGCCTGTCATCTCCATAGTGATGCCGCCCGATGCATACAGCATTTGCGTTTTTCTGTCGTAGATGATTTTTTGCGCACCGATTTTTGTTTTTGTGCTGCCCTTTTCAACAGAGATGCGTACATCCCCTTCAAAGACGATAGTGTCGTTTCCCGTCTCTTTGTCTTTTTCGTATACTGTAGACTGCGCGTTCTCTATGGTGATGACTGTCTTCTCGCCCTCGCTTGACTGCGCATGCAACGACACCGCACAATGCGGCGCAAATGCAGAACATGCAAATAGGGCAAAAAAGAGAAACGCTTCTTTACAACATCTTCCGTGCATATGTCTCATTGCAGCGCGCCGCTCACCTTTTGCCGCGCGACTTTACAATGGCGCCCGTCTTTTCAGTGGCGCTTTCACCATGAGCGTTATCAGCGGTAATTTTTGCGCCGCTCCTTTTTCCCGAACCTTCACGCGACTTTTCCCGCTCAAGCATTTGTTTGATATAATAGCCCGTATATGAGTTCTTCACAAGCGCAACACTTTCTGGCGTGCCCTCCGCAATCACGTTTCCGCCGCGGTATCCGCCTTCAGGCCCCAAGTCTATGATGTAATCCGCTTGGCAGATGACATCAAGATTGTGCTCAATCATCAAGACAGTGTTGCCTGCATTCACGAGACGCTGAATCACTTCCATTAACAATTTTACATCTGCAAAGTGCAAGCCTGTCGTAGGCTCGTCGAGTATGTAGAGCGTTTTTCCTGTAGCGGCGCGTGAAAGCTCTGTCGCAAGCTTTACGCGCTGCGCTTCACCGCCAGAAAGCGTGAGCGCCGACTGACCAAGCTCTATGTATCCCAAGCCCACCGATTTGAGCGTTTCGAGCTTGCGCGCGACATGTGGAATGCCTGCAAAAAAATCGCACGCCTCTTCGATTGTCATGTTGAGCACATCGTTTATGTTTTTGCCTTTGTACAGCACATCGAGCGTTTCTCTGTTGAAGCGCTTGCCGCCGCACACATCGCACTGAATGTACACGTCGGGAAGAAAATTCATCTCTATGACGATTGTGCCCGCGCCTTGACAATTTTCGCAGCGGCCGCCTTTCACATTGAAACTAAAGCGACCGGGCAAGTAACCGCGCGCTTTTGCTTCAGGAAGCGAAGCAAATAAATCACGTATGCCAGAAAAAAGCCCCACGTATGTTGCAGGATTCGAGCGCGGCGTTCTTCCGATTGGGCTTTGGTCAATGCTTATCACTTTGTCAATGTTTTCAACACCAGTGATTTTGGCAAATTTCCCCACGTCGTATTTTGTGCGCATAAGTTTATTGCTCACCGCAGGATACAGCACGTCTGAAAGCAGCGTCGATTTGCCGGAACCTGACACGCCAGTAATGCACGTAAACGTGCCAAGTGGAATCTTTATGTCTATCTCTTTGAGATTGTGTTCACTCACACCGGTAAGCGTAATGCATGATCCGTTGCCGCTCCGCCGCTTTTCAGGGATTTCCATGCGCAGCGCGCCCGCAAGATATTGCCCTGTTGCGCTCTCTTTTACCGCCGCAACCTGTTCAGGCGTTCCCGCTGCAACGACAGCTCCGCCATGCACGCCCGCGCCCGGTCCTAAATCGACAAGGTAGTCTGCGGTGCGCAATGTCTGCTCGTCGTGCTCAACGACAATGACAGTGTTGCCCGCGTCGCGCAAATAGGTGAGCGTGTCTATGAGCTTTTGATTGTCGCGCTGGTGCAATCCTATAGAAGGCTCGTCAAGTATATACATGACGCCTACAAGCGCACTGCCTATTTGCGTTGCAAGCCGTATGCGCTGCGCCTCGCCGCCAGAAAGCGTTTCTGCCGCGCGCTCAAGCGTCAAATAATCAAGCCCCACGTTTTTTAAAAAGCGCAAGCGCGCGCGTATTTCTTTGAGCACTTGAGCGGCAATCTCGCTTTCAGAATTTGTTAATTGCACGCTGTCAAAAAAATCAATCGAATCAAGAACGGAAAGCTCTGTAAGTTCCCAGATATTTTTTCCGCCCACCGTTACGCCGAGCGCTTCTTGTCGCAGCCGCTTTCCATGACACAGCGAGCATTCACGATGCGCCATATATTTTTCGAGATTTGTTTTCATGGAGTCGCCCCATGCCTCGACATAGCGGCGGCGCATATCGTTGAACAATCCCGGCCACTGCTGGTCATACACGGAATAGCCCTCGCCGCTTTGCTTCTCGTACTCCCAGTGAATTGCATCTTTTGAGCCGTAGAGGAGCGCGTCTTTTTGCTTTTTTGTCAATTTTTTTATAGGCGTTGAAAGCTCCCAGCCGTATGCGTCCGCAAGCCCCTGCATGCGCGCAGTGTTCCACGCAGACGACGGATTATACGGAAGAATCGCCCATTCCTCGAACGACTTTGACTCGTCGGGAATCATCAAATCTATATCAAACTCCATTTTTTCGCCCAAGCCTGTGCACTCGGGACACGCGCCAAACGGATTGTTGAATGAAAAAAGACGCGGCTGCAGCTCTGGAATGGAAATGCCGCAATTCGGACACGCGTTTTTTTGCGAGAAAAACACTTCACTCTCGCTGTCGTCAGTTTTTTTTGTAACGATGATGATGCCGTTTGAGCTTTTGAGCGCTGTCTCCACAGAGTCTGCAAGACGCTTTCGCACGTCGCGGGAAATAACAACGCGGTCAACGACAATCTCTATCGTGTGCTTTTTTTGCTTGTCAAGCTTTGTTACCTCTTCCAAATCTGCCATGACGCCGTCAACTCGTGCGCGCGCGAACCCAGCCGCTCGCGCATCTTCAAACACTTTTTGATGCTCGCCTTTTTTGCCGCGCACTACAGGAGAAAGAATCTGCGCTTTTGTGCCGTCGTCCCACGCCATAATCGTGTCGATAATTTGATCAACAGACTGCTCAGTGATTTCGCGCCCGCAGTTCGGACAGTGCGCATGACCGATGCGCGCAAACAGCAGGCGATAGTAGTCGTAAATCTCGGTGATTGTGCCCACAGTTGAGCGCGGATTTTTGTTCGTAGATTTTTGCTCGATTGAAATTGCAGGCGAAAGCCCCTCAATTAAATCAACATCGGGCTTGTCCATTGTGCCGAGAAACTGCCGCGCATACGATGAAAGGCTTTCCATGTAGCGGCGCTGCCCCTCTGCAAAAAGCGTGTCGAACGCGAGCGAACTTTTGCCCGATCCCGAAAGCCCTGAAAGCACGACAAGTTTTCCGCGCGGCAAATCTATGTTTATATTTTTTAAATTGTGTTCGCGCGCCCCCTTGATGCTGATTTTTTCGCCAAAAACGGGCGCAATGTTTTTTGCATATTTTTTTAAGTGATATGTTGCTGATGATGCCATAGTACACAACAGTATAGCAGAAAAAAATATGCACGACAACAACGGGCAGCATTTCTCGTGCAGTTGCCTCAACAGGCAATATTCTTAAAAAAAAACAAACGAATCGGGAAGTGGAATTGTAAATGTATGGGAACTGCCATCAAACGGAAGCGTCAGCGATGTTGCTGCGAGCAAAAGTGTCTTTACACCGCATGTTTTTTTCAGCAATTTATTGTGTACAAAATTACCGTGTTTATCGTCTCCTGCAATCGGACAGGCTTGCTTTGCAAGATGAATGCGTATTTGATGCATGCGCCCCGTACCAAGCACAAGATGCACAAAAGAGAGCAGCACCATTTCTCCGTCTGCACAGACAATCGATTTTTCAGCTGTTACTGTGTAATGTGTAATAGCATTTTTCAAAACACCGTGCTCTGACACAGTATCTGTTATCGTTCCTGATTTTTTACTAAATTTCCCAATGCACACAGCATCGTACTCCTTTTGCACAGCGTGCGATGCAACGAGCTTTGTCCACATGCTGGCAGCCTTACGTGTTTTTGCCACAATCATAAGACCGCTTGTGTCTTTATCAAGCCGATGCACAAGAAATATTTCGTGTCCAAGCTGTTTTGGGAACTCTTTGTCAAGCGGGTGCGCAATTCCTGCACCGCCCTGTACTGAAACTCCTTGAGGTTTATTTATAATGATAATTTCATCGTTTTCGTATATAATAGGGATATGGTACATCGCTTTACTATAAATGAGGTGCAGTAAAATGACAAGAACTGATACATATTTAAAAGCGCTACTCAAATGGTGCAACACATTAAAAACATTATTTTTATGCGCTTCATTCGCTACATTTTCACTATCGATAACGCCGCTTTTTGCAGAAATGATTGTCGATAACGACTATGGCTGGAGCCTTGATTTGCCTGAAGGGTTTTCTGTTGCAGACGCAACTGAAGACGGCATGTCATATCTGTTTTCGCATGACAGATTACCCGTCTCGCTCGCCATGCGCTTATACAACAGCGGCACTTATGAAAGCGCGACAGCAGCGTTTGACGGCGTGATTACAAAACTGCCGAACGCAAGAGGCGAACGAGAGACGTTTACATGGCGCAACACAGACTGTGCGCTCGGTACGTTTTCAATGCAGCTCAATAATACAAACTATGACGGTTGGGTGACGAGTGTCGAGCTTCCGTCAAATAGAGCGCACCTTGTGCTTTTATGCTATGCGGATGCAAACACTGCAAAAGCATGCGAGCAGTTTATTGTGTCGGCTTTGAACTCGCTCGCTATTGACCGTGGCAGCTATTACGAGCCAGGCATTATCACCGCATACGCATATCCGCAGGGAGAAAAACAAGAGCTCAATTTAACAATCAACAACCGTACAATAAAAACACAACTCAACGCAGCAGATGTAGAAGCAGCGGAATTTGTAGTGGCGTGCGAGTATGCAGTGCTTTCTCTGTATGCGGGCAATGCAAAATGGCAAGAAGCGTGGCAGCGCTATTACCGCGCGATTTTTCGCGACAGCTACGGGCGCCTCAAGCGTGTTGCATTCGACATGCAAAATGCGCTCGCACAAGATGCAGCCCAACTCAACAGCACAGATGCGGCGCAGGGTATGGCGCAGCTTTTATTGACATGGACGCAAAGCTTTGCATACGCGCGCGAAAAAAACGCGGCAGATTTTACCTCGCTTCCTGCGGCACTGCTCGGCGAAGGATGCGATTGCGACACGCGAAGCCTCTTGCTGTGTGTACTGCTTGAAAACATGGGCACAAAAACAGCGCTATTTGTGTCACGTGAATATAGTCATGCAGTGTTCGGCGCCGAAGTGGCTTCTGTATCTGCGCAGGAAAACGCGCGCATGAAAGCAGGCGACCGCGAATTTTTGCTCGGAGAAACAACTGCGCACGTGAACATGGGACTCATTGCACAGGATTTCAGCGACACAAGCAAATGGCTGTCAGTGGAGCTCCCCTAATGTTGCGCTATAGCACAATGTGCAAACGTTAGTCCCCACACAACAACGGAGCGCAAGCGATTGGAGCACCGATAGTCCCGAGCGGAGCGAGGGATGAGCCGCGTTGACGGCGAAGTGCGGAAAGCGCGGCCTGCCGTTCGGCAGGTGCGCCCTATGCTTCTATTAATAATTCATATACACGCTGCGTCGTCTCCGCGGCGACGAGCGAATCGCGCAATTCTTTTTTCTTAAATTTTGAACTCAAGTGCGAGAGCGTTTTGAGATAATACGAATGCTGATTGTATGCTGCTGCAATCATAAAAAGCAGATTGACTGGCACATCGTCAATTGCCGAGAAGTCAGCAATCGGCATTTTGCACACGCCAACAGCCATCACTAAATCGGTGACAGATGCAATACGCACATGAGGAATTGCAATGCCGCGCCCAATTGCCGTTGACATGAGCTCCTCTCGTTTCCAAATTTCTGAAATGAGCTCGCCTGCATTTTTTACCTGTGGTGCCGCTGCAAGCGCTTCTGCAAGCTCAAAGAGCGCATCGCGTTTTGATGTCTGCGAAATAAAAATGACTCGGGCAGGTGCAAGAATATTTTTTATCTGGACAACCATATCGCCCGTTTCATTTGCAGAAGCAGCAAGACGCATATTTACCCATTTTTCAATTTCAGATTTTTTAAACCGCCATACTGTGCCGATTTTTCCCGCAGGAATTTCGCCGCGCTGTGCCCAGTCATACACTGTTCTGTCTGAAACGCGCAGATAGTCTGCAACCTCGTCAATCGTCAGAATTGCGTCTTCCATATGCGTAGTATCTTGCATTATTTACTAGAAATTGTCAATGTTTTCAAACAAAACACACGAGAAACATGCCGTTACTGTTCAGACGCGAGCTCGTGAAGGCTGTCGTATGGATACAACATGCCAAGCGTAGTCTTAACGCTGTTTTCCCACGAGGGACCGAATATGACAGGTGTTTCTGCCGGTGCAAATTCAGAAAGCACTTGACGACACGCTCCGCACGGCCCCACAGGATAATCTGATTTAGGTGTTGCAATTGCAACAGCTTTGAATGTACGGTACCCTTGCGATGCTGCTGCAAACATTGCGCTCCGTTCTGCGCAGTTTGTCAATCCAAACGAACGATTTTCAACATTCGCACCCGTAATCACTTTGCCGTCTTCCAGCAGCAATGCCGCCCCAACAGGAAAATGCGAATACGGTATATATGCATTTTTTGCAACTTCAAGAGCCTGGTCAAACAACGACTGTATCTGCTCATCTGTTATTGCCATAAAGAACCTCCTATGTTATAGTATACACCATTATGAAGCGAAAAAAAAGTATTGCAATTGCATTTTTTTTAAGCATACTTTTCTGCATATTGTATTTGCTGCTCGCTGCTCGCCCGCTCGGAAACGAGTATCAGTTTTCCCCGCAATGGAAACTTGAAACAAATGCACAGACAATTATGCCCGCCTCGAATGAACAAAGCAAGCTCTATTTTCGGCTCGGGCAGACAATCGGATATTTTACTGACGACGGCAAACTACTTTCTATCATCGCGTTCCCGTTCAAAGCTGCAATATCGCAGCATTATTACGCGTCGTTCTCTGCAAACAGCACCTCGTTTGATTTTTTCAATGCGGACGGCACAAAAGCAGGCACTATACATGAAAGTGGATTCCCTTTTTTTGATGATGATCGCATTTTCGTTTTTTTACCAGGCGGTGCATCGTTTATTCAATGCAATCCCGATGGCTCGCGCAAATGGCAATTTACAGGTGCTGTACCCATAACTGCGTTCAACTCATCATCGGGCGGATGTGCTGTCGGTTTTGCAGACGGCATAGTCCGCACATTTTCGCCCGACGGAAACATAACGCAGGAATTTGCACCAGGTGGCAGCGATTATCCTGTCATACTCGGCGCAGCAATTTCTTCAGACGGCACAATGATTGCAACTGTATCAGGACAAAACAGTCAGCGCTTTGTTCTACTAAAAAAAGACAGCGCGCAGTCAAAAATCATACTTCACCAATTTATTGCAGCAAATAATCCTCGCCAACGCCTTGTGCAGTTCAGCAAAGACGACAGCACTGTTTGGTACAACTTTGACGGCGGGCTTGGCATTGTTGACACGTTATCGGGGAAACATTCGCAGCTTGCACTCAATGGACAAGCTATTCTGTTGCAAGAATCTGATGATTATGTGTTTGTGCTCACAAAGGAGCAGGCAACGTATACGGTATACGCAATCGAGAAATTCAGCACAATAATCGGCTCGTTTTCATTTGAAGCACGAACAGCGTTTATCCGTACTGACGGTAAAAATCTTTTTGTAGGAAAAGATACAACTATCTCGCGAATTGTAATTTCAAAAAATTAATAAATTGATAAGGAGGAGCCGTATGATAAAAAGAATTATTCCGCTCTTGCTCACTGTAGCCATTATTCCGCTATTTGCATTCGACTGGCCACAAGAAGCAATCATATCAGACATTTTCTTTTCCTACTTCGGACAACTGCGCGGAGAAACAGTAAGCACGTCCCTCATATTTGCCGACACGTCAGACATAAAAGC
Source organism: Treponema sp. (assembly GCA_017940005.1). GTDB lineage: Bacteria > Spirochaetota > Spirochaetia > Treponematales > Treponemataceae > Treponema_D. The sequence goes on along the minus strand of JAGAZO010000008.1, from coordinate 55,383 downwards.
TGCCGATGACGGATATATCATTTCTATCATCAACGAATACGATGATGACTCGTGTTTTTTTCCATCAACGCTCGGCAATGCTGTTATCATTGCGCATGAAAACAGCTTGCTTACTGTCTACGGCAACATCGATAAAGAAACGCTCAACGAATCGCTGTACACACAGACAACAGCAACAAAGGGCATGATTCTCGGCACAAGTGGAAATGCAGGCTGGCAGCAGGGGCATTCAAGCCTCGAATTCCAGACAATCGACATGGCGAACGGCAACGCGATAAATCCACGCATACTGTTGCCGCGTGTCGGAACAGAACTTGCGCTCACGCTTACCGGAATTACGCTAGAAAACACCAGCGGCACAAAATATGAGCTGCTCGCGCAACGCAGACTCCCTGCCGGCATATATCGTGTATATCGCAGACGGCAAGAGGTAGCAATGCCATACAAAACCCGCGTTTCTATAAACGGAGTAATCGTAGACGAAATTGCATACGACCAGCTCATTCAGAATGGAACAAAACTCTACGCTGTTGGACGCAAAAACTACTCAAAAGAAGTACTCTACCCCGAACAAGGCCTTCACCTGCTTGGCGAAATAACGCTCACACCGGGCAGAAATACACTCGGCATGACACTTACAGACATTCTCGGAGCAGAAACCTCAACAGCGTACTCGCTTACCATTTATTAATTATTAAAATACTGCAACCACTTCGCCATTCGGATACTGTTCTATGATATAATCTTTTACCTCTTGGCTTGTAAGTGCTTCCACAAGCGCTTGAATGCGTTCATCATTTTGCATGCCATCTTTGACACAGAGCACATTCACATACGGAGAATCAGCACCTTCAACGAGTAACCCATCTTTTGACGCAGCAAGCCCTGCGGGGATAGCGTAATTCCCATTAATAACGGCAGCATCCACATCGTCGAGTACGCGCGGCAATGATGCTGCTTCAATCTCTCTGAATTTAAAATTTTTCTTGTTTTCGATGATGTCCGAAGGAACTGCCGTTAATCCTGCTGCACTATCAATTTTGATAAAACCGCCAGACTGCAAGAGCAAGAGCGCGCGCCCTTCATTTGTCGGATCGTTCGGAATAGCGATTGTTGCACCATCTGTAAGCTCCTCGACATTCTTTACTTTGTGTGAATACAGCGCAAGCGGTTCAATGTGGATTCCCGCAACGCTTACCAGATGAAAACCATGCTCGCTATTAAACGATTCCATGTATGGAAGATGCTGGAAATAATTTGCATCAACTTGCTGCGACTCCACAGCTTCATTTGGCACAACGTAGTCAGTAAATTCTTGCACTTTAAGCGCAATTCCTTTTTCCGCAAGGTTGTCAACAAGCAGATTGAGAATGGCTGCGTGTGGTTCAGGTGTTGCCGCAACAGTGAGCGTCTTTTCTGCGTCCTTTTTTGAGCAACCGCCAAACAGCATAAGTGCTGCACTTGCAATAATTGCAAATTTGATAACGTTTTTCATGTTTACCACTCCTTATAAATCACGTCGGTAGTCGCCGTGCATAGCTCTGGCAACATCGCTTTGAGCGTACACGGGCTCACAGTTTGTGAATGCAACGCATGTGCAAACTGCACTGATAAAAAGCATCCGAAAATACTTTTTATCATGCTGCCTATAATGTGATTAATACAGCGCAACTGTACTACATATTGCCCAGTTTGTCAATAGGTAATAGAGGTTTTATGCAACAGCGTGATGTATGATGCCGCCGCCCGCGATGACGCCGTCGCGATACAGCACTGCCGACTGACCGGGCGCAACTGCGTGCACGCGCTCTGCAAACGTTACAAGATACGCATGCCCGCACAACGACGATTCGTGCGCGGCGTCGTACCGTTCAACGCGTGCCTTTATCGGCTTTGACGCAAGGCGAATTTTGACAAACGCGTCGAACGGCTCGTCAGGCGCAACGCCGCCCGGCCACACAAAGTCATCTGCAACGAGCGCGGATGAGTGCAGCTCGCTTTCTGCTGCAAGCACCACAAGATTGTTTTTTGCGTCAATTGAATGAACATAGAGCGGACGTGATGACGACACGCCAAGCCCGCGCCGCTGACCGATTGTGTAGTGCTCTATGCCGCGATGCCTGCCGAGCACGTGCCCGTCTAAATCTATGATGTCGCCAGGAACAGACGCTTTATCTGAAAAAAGCATGTCAAAATATTCTGGTGGAATAAAATCCTGGCTCTCTTCGCGCAACGCTGACGCAAGATTATGCTTGCGTGCAAACGCAAACACATCTTTTTTGGCAATCGCTGCAAGCGGAAAGCGCACTTTTTCGAGCGTCGCAGACGGTATGCGGTATAAAAAATATGTCTGGTCTTTTGTGCTGTCGAGCGCAGTCGCAATCATTGCAGGCGTTTTGTCCGTGTGCCACAAGCCTTCGAGCGGGCGCACAACTTTTGCGTAATGACCAGTGCAAAAATAATCATACGCTATGCCCTGCTTTTGCACGCCGTCAAGGAGCGCGCCAAATTTAATAAAACTGTTGCACCGTATACACGGGTTTGGCGTGCGACCTGCGCGATACTCCGCTTTAAAATAGTCGAGCACGAGTTTTTGATATTCGTCTTTCACATCTATGACGCGGTATTCAATGCCATGCTCCGCGCAAAACTGCTCGCATGCCGCAATATCTTCCACTTCGTCAGGACCGTAGCACGACGAGCGCAGTTTTTTTCCATCTGGCAAAGCGGGCAAATCGCCTTTCCACAGCGCCATCGTCACGCCGACAACGCGGCATCCTTTTTGCTTGAGGAGCAATGCAGTCACTGTTGAATCGACGCCTCCTGAAAGTCCCACGACAACAGTGTCGCCTTTTTGCGGCAATTGTTCTTCGATAAAATTCACAAGCGTAACTATAACCGAAAAACTGCACTCGTGCAACTCACACGGGGATAAAGTCAACTTTTTGATTCGGTATGTCTATATTCGCGCTGCGCACAGTGAGCACGTCGTTGAACTGCACATCTTGCTTTGGAACAATAAACGACTGCATGTTGAGCTGCGGAATGTACAGCTGCACCTGCCTGTCTTTTTTGTCAACGCATACTGCCTCGCCGCTCCACTCAGGATTTTGCAAAAGATAGACGAGCTTCCAGTGCGTTTCGCTTTCGCGCGAAGCTTTCCGCGCCGCGCCTGCTGCGGCATCTCCTTCGCTTATGCGCATGAGCATGTCGTCTTTGTCGATGAGCGGACGGTTTGCCAAAAACGCGCGAAGCTGCTCGTGCGCAATCAAATCGCCATAGCGGCGAAGCGGGCTCGTCACCTGGCTGTACATCGCAGCACCGATTGCAGCGTGCGGCGCAGGCGTAATGCCGACACTGCGCTTCCTCATGCATCTTAACAATTTAAAATCACCTGCAAGCCCTGTCGGAATGTCTTTTGGAATATCAGGCGCTTCTTGACTCACATACGGAAACGGAATGCCGTTCTTAAAAGCAAAATGCGCAGCGCCTTCTCCTGCAAGCAGCATCATTTCGCGCACCATGCTTGCAGACTCGTAATGCACTTCGCGCTCAATGGAAACTTTTTTTGTCGCTTCGTCAACAGTGATGTGCACTTCTGGCAAATCTACCGCAACAGCTCCTGCATTTTTCCTGCGCGCTTCGTTACGCCTTGCAATCATAAAAAGCGGTGCAAGCTCGCTGCTCTCTTTTTTTTCGTCCGCCTCTTTGTACGTAAGCCGCTTCACATTCACCATGGTAGGGATGACTGCGCAGTCACGTATTGCGCCTTTTTCGTCGAACTGCATGCGGAACGAAAGCGCGCGACTTTTTTCATTTAAACCGAGTGCATAATCTGCAAGCGATGTCTCTGCAAGCATTCTGCTCGCGCCTTCAGGAAGGTAGAGCGTTGTGCCTCGCGCTCGTGCAGCTTTGTCAATGCTGCTTTCAGGCATGACAGCAGAAGCTGGGTCTGCAATGTGAATCCACAGATATGTTCCGTCCCACGAAACAGCGTCGTCGGGGTCTGCTGACCATGCGTTGTCAATCGCATATGCGGCAGTTTCCACTGAAAGACGCGCTTCGTCAGGCGGCGGCGGCAATCCTTCTTTTGCAGAGGCAAATGAAAAGCCGTAGCGCGTCGGAAACGGATTGCGCGTTATGCGCCACATGCCCGTGTCGAGCAAAAGCTTGTGCGCTTTTTCAGGCGTTTGGGCAATGCCCGCCTCCGCCATCACTTTTGATTTTTCCGTCTGCCCGAGCGCAAGCGATTCGACTTCCGTCATGTACGAGGAGTCACGCGGCAAATCAAGTTTTCTTTGCTTGAGCCGCTTGATGAACGCGGCACGAAGTTCTACCGCATGCTCCTTTTCATATTTTTTTTGCTTTAACGCCGCCATCTCTTCTGCACTGCGCGGGACAAACGCAATCTTTCCCGTCTTTGACGCGGCATCATCGAGCGCAAACTCATCGCATGCGCATAACGCACTGTAGAGCGCATAGCTTTCTTCTGCTTTGAACGATGAGCGCATAAGCTCTGCAAGCTCTGAAAGCGCAACAGGAGCGCGTGCAGTGCTCTCATCTGAAATGAGCAGCTCGTGCACTTCTGCAATCTGCAACGGAATTGCACTGTCAGAAAAATCAAGCAGCGGCTCAAGATTTGCAGCAGGACCAGGATGAAGGGCAACAACATCTTTTTCGCGCACTTTCACTTCGACGCGCTGCGTTTTTTTTCCAGAGAAAACACGCAGAGCAATCACATACTTTTCGCCGTCAGTACCGATGACAAGCGCGCATTGATTTTTGTACAGGACAACTCCGTTTTTTTGAAGCATAGTAAGAATATAGCGAAAAAAAGCATATTAGGGAACCTCGAAAAATCGCCGAAGGGATGTTTTTCAAGAATGCCCATTTGTAAATGCAAACATAAAACCCGCCGGTATTTTACGGCGGGCTCGCAAAAGTCAAAATCGCTTTACCATTTTTTTTCTACTTTGTCGCAAATATTGAGCTCATCATTGTCAAGCGAAAAGAATTTTGCTTTTTCCATGTTCGGCACAAAGTTGATTGTATCACCAAGTCGGAATTCACCTATAGCGGAAGTCCGCACGATAATGTTCTGCCCTTTGTTTGTGACAAGATACAGATGCGTCTCTGCGCCGAGCGGCTCTTTGTTGGTGATTTTTACCTGCATATTGTTTGCGGCGGCAGGCGTTTCCACATAGCTCACATCTTCGGGTCGAATGCCAAATGAGACTTCTTTACCTACATATGCTTTAAGTTCTTTTGCTTGCGCGTCAGTAACTACAACTTCAAACGAGCCTTCGTCGCATACAATCGTGCCGCCTTTTTCCAATACTTTTACTGTCATGAAATTCATCGGAGGTGTGCCGATAAATCCTGCAACAAATTTATTAATTGGATTGTTGTAAAGATAGAGCGGCACACCGATTTGCTGAATAAAGCCATCTTTCATAACGACAATTTTTGTACCGAGCGTCATAGCTTCAATCTGGTCGTGCGTAACGTAAATCATCGTCGCTTGAAGACGCTGGTGCAGCGAGGCAAGCTCCGAGCGCATCGTGACGCGGAGCTTTGCGTCAAGGTTTGAAAGCGGCTCGTCAAAGAGAAATACTTTTGGATTGCGTACAATCGCACGGCCAACTGCAACGCGCTGCCGCTGACCGCCTGAAAGCGCTTTCGGCTTACGGTTGAGGTACTGCGTCAAGTCGAGCTGCTTTGCCGCATCTTTAACGCGCCTGTCAATTTCCGCTTTATCCATTTTGCGAATTTTAAGACCAAACGCCATGTTGTCGTACACTGTCATGTGCGGGTACAGCGCGTAGTTCTGAAACACCATAGCGATGTCGCGGTCTTTTGGCGGCACGTCGTTCATCTCTACGCCGTCAATGTACAGCTTGCCTTCAGTGATGTCTTCAAGACCGGCAATCATGCGGAGCGTCGTCGATTTTCCACAACCTGATGGACCGACAAATACACAAAACTCCTTGTCTTCTACAGTGATGTTGGCATCTGTCACAGCACGCGTCATACCTTCATACACTTTGCCAACACCTTTAAGTTCTACTTTTGCCATATGTGGCCTCCCGTGGGGTTATCTTATACGTATCAGTATAAGTCATAAACAGTGCACTGTCAAATGTTATATGCGCGCTACACTGCTCATGCAACGTCCTCCACAATACGTCACATGAGCATGAATGAGAACAGCGATATTTTTCAGCTATATGCAGTACATGATGGTTGGTTGCACAGCAAACTGCATGCAAAATTGTTCAAGGAGAATGAATTACCAATAGTACGCTTGCAAAGCTACCACAGAGAGCATCAATACTCATTTCGTCAATGAGCGTATGTGACAGCTCACTGCAACAACGAATATAATAATCAGTAAAAACTTATGCGCCGGCAGGAGCAAAGTCTTCGGGATACTCGACGTTCGTGTACACGTTCTGCACGTCGTCGTTTTCTTCAAGCTTGTCGATGAGCTTCTGCACTTTTTCGGCAGTGGCAGCGTCTACTTGCGTTGTAGATTCAGGAACCATAGCCACTTCAGCAGAAAGCGATTCGAGCCCTTTTTCCTGAAGCGCCTCGAGCACTTTGTCAAAGTCTGCGGGGTCTGTCGTCACAGTGATGACGCCGTCTTCGTTCACGATGTCCTCCGCACCCGCGTCAAGCCCGGTTTCCATGACAACATCTTCGGACGCTTTTTCCGCGTCATATGCAATTGTGCCTTTGCGCGAAAACATGCGCGAGACAGAGCCAGAGACGCCGAGTTTGCCGCCGTTTTTGTCAAACAAGTTGCGCACATCTGCCGCCGCGCGATTTTTGTTGTCGGTGAGCACTTCGACGAGCACTGCAACGCCGCCCGGACCGTATCCTTCGTAAACGAGCTCCTCGTAATCTTTGCCGCCGTCTTCCCCAGTGCCTTTTTTGATTGCACGCTCAATGTTGTCTTTGGGCATGCTCGACGCGCGCGCTTTGAGGATTGCAGTGCGGAGACGCGGATTAGAAGCAGGGTCGCCGCCGCCCATGCGTGCCGCGATTGAAATCTCTTTGATAAATTTTGTGAACATCTGACCGCGCTTTGCGTCAGCAATTCCTTTTGCGTGTTTAATAGTTGACCATTTGCTGTGTCCAGACATGGGCTTCTCCTGCTATCGTCTAAAATACTGCGGTATACCGCACTACAGTTATATGTATGAGAGGAGAATAGTATATCACATTGCAGCAACATGTGTCAATGCATTCACATTGCAAACGTCAGGGAGCAATTTTAGTTTTCTCAGAGCAAACTGTATGAATAGCCGTGCTTGCGTGGTTCCGCTTTCGCTCCAGTCTCCTCATCAAGCCTCGTGGCTTGCCTGCGGTGACCGGCTCGTTTCGCTCGCCGCCACTCCAGCGCGGGCTGGGCGTTTCGCATAAAAATATATGTACTCTGCTGTGTACGTGGACAACGGAGACAGTGAGGAGTGACCGAAGTATGTCCCTCAGTTACTGACGAACAGCGCAATTTCTGCTATACTGCACACATGATTATTGCAGAAATAGGAACTGCACATTCAGCTTCTTTAAAAAAAGCAAAACAGTTGATAGACGCGGCTGCAAGCGCAGGAGCAGACGCAGTGAAATTTCAGTGGGTGTACGCAGACGAACTGCTGCATCCTGACACAGGAACAGTCGATTTGCCCTGCGGCAGCATACGCCTGTACGACAGATTCAAACAGCTTGAAGTTGCACCAGATTTTTTTGCAGACGCGCTTGCATACGCGCACAAAAAGGAGCTGCAATTTGTGTGCTCGCCGTTCGGGCTGCGGAGTTTGCGCGAGCTCATTGCGATTCGTCCCGACGCGATAAAAATTGCCTCGCCTGAACTGAACCACTTTCCGCTTTTAAGAGCGCTCGCAGATTACCGCACAGTACAAAAAGCGCTCGGACACGAACCGCTTCCCGTCATCATTTCAAGCGGCGTTTCAAAGCTGCGAGACATAGAAAACGCGCTCGACATGCTCGGAAAAGAAAACGTAACACTGCTTCACTGCATCACAAGCTACCCTGCCCCAGAACGCGAATACAATGTGCGCCTCGTCCAGACGCTGCATGACATTTTCGGCGTGCCGTGCGGCATAAGCGACCACTCGCTCGACCCAGTGCTCGTCCCTGCATGCGCCGCAGCCTGCGGCAGCGTAACGACAGAAAAGCATATCACGTTGAGCAAAGAAACTGATGGGCTTGACGATGCAGTTGCGCTTGACGGCGAGCAGTTCGCGCACATGGTGCACGCGCTTCATCAATGCGAGGCAAGCATGGCGCGCTACGGGAAAAAACGCGGAGCTGCACACATATTAAAAGAGCTGCGCGCGCAATACGGCAGAAAAAAAGTGGCGGACGTTTTGGGCACGGGCATAAAGACGCTTGCAACATCAGAGCGCGAAAACTACGGCAGGACAAATCGCTCGCTCCACTTCATGCGCGAAATGAAAGCAGGCGAAACAATCACTGAATGGGACATCGCAATCCTGCGCACTGAAAAAATACTTACGCCAGGCATTTCGCCAGAATATTTTGAAACAACGCTGAATACCCGTCTTGCCCGCGATGTGCAGGCAGGCGCTGGCGTGCGGTGGGAAGATATTGTGCAAAAACAATACCCAGCAGGATAACAATTATGGCTGCGCCGCGAAACGACAATGTAAGCAAGCTCATCCTCGATGCAACTGCAAAGTTACTTAAAGAAAAATCAATTGCAGAAATCTCGCTTGCAGAAATCGCACAGACAGCAAAAGTATCAAAAGGCACTATTTATTATTACTATAAAAACAAAGAAGATATTCTATTCGCCGTAATGGATATATATCTTGAAACGCAGTGGCAGAACCTCATCAGCTGGACAAACGATGCATCGAAAGACACATCTTTGCCCCGCCTCATAAAATACATCATCGAGCGCGACACAACAGGAAATGACATGCGCATACAGTTCATTCATGATGCCATCTCCGGCAATAAAATCATACGAAAAAAACTGCTCAACAGATATAAAAAATTTGAACATGAAATTTCGGAAAAAATTGCAGAGCGCACTGATGCTGTATCTTCCGATTATCTTGCGTGGCTGCTCCTTATGCTTGCGGACGGCATTACCATACATAAGCTCATCGGCAATACCAGCATCAACACAACAGCATTTATCAAAGAAACAGAAGATTTTGTGAAAAAAATATTGTCAGAAGCTTCATAGCAGTTCTTTCAATGCGCGCGGAGATGACAGCTTGTGCTGTGTTTTCTTTTCAGCAATTTCATGATAAAATAATACATATGGTTGAACACAACATGATTCTTTCCGCGTCGGGCTGGCGCAAAGTTTTTGCACAGTCGCGCGATGAACAGGACAGCACGCCTGAAATAGGCGCGGAAAACACGACGCTCGCAGTCATTGCGGCAGATGTCTTTGCAGATTACGTGCGCGAAAAAACGAACGAAGAAACGCCAGTGATTGTATGCGGCACTGACACGCGGCCGACGGGACCTGCAATCGCTTCCGCAGTGCTCCGCACGCTGCTCGCAAAAAAAATAATCGTGCGCTATGTGGGCATTGCCGCCGCGCCTGAAATTATGGCATATGCGCGAAAGTTCGACGCGTTCATCTATATCTCTGCAAGCCACAATCCCGTGGGACACAACGGCATAAAGTTCGGCTTGAACGACGGCGGCGTGCTCGACGCTGACGAGTGCGCTCCGCTGATTGACGCTTTCAAAAAGAAATGCACATCGCCGAACGCAATGCAAAACGCAGAAGCATTGCTCTCTTCATGCCCACAGCACGATGCAGAGTGGGTGTATAAAGAATCTGACGGCTGCAAAAGAGAGGCGCTTGCCGCATACAACTCGTTCATACGAAACGTGATTACCGGCACAAGCGTCGCGGGCGAGCAGGAATCGCTGTTTGAAAAAATGCGTCCGTCAAAAAACGATAGCGCATCAAAGCGGCTCGGCATTGTGTGCGACATGAACGGAAGCGCGCGCACCTGCTCAATCGATAGAGATTTTTTTGCCGCTCAAAACATTGCTTTTTATGCGATGCACGACAAGCCAGGACAGATTGCGCACGAAATCATTCCAGAAGGAAAAAATCTCGATTGGTGCGCGCGCGAGCTTGAACGGCTGCAAAACGCAGGCCACGCAGACGCGCTGCTCGGCTACATGCCCGACTGCGACGGAGACAGAGGCAACATCGTATTCTGGAACGAAACGCAAAAACGCGCGGACATGCTCGGCGCGCAGGAAGTATTCGCGCTTTCCGTGCTCGCAGAGCTTTCATATGCGCACATGCTTCATGCGGGCGATTCGTCGTACAAAGGAGCAGTCGCAGTGAACGGTCCCACATCGATGCGCATTGACGAAATTGCGGCAGCATTCAACGCGCGCGTATTTCGCGCGGAAGTGGGCGAGGCAAATGTAGTAAACGCGGCAAACGCAGCGCGTGCGCAAGGATACACAGTGCGCATCTGCGGCGAAGGCAGCAACGGCGGAAACATCACCTACCCGTCTGCCGTGCGCGACCCGATGAGCACAATTTTTGCAATTATTAAATTATTAAAGATAGACGGTTTGTACAAAACGTGGTGCGAAAAATCGCATCAGCACTATAACGACGACTTTACGCTCACAGACATCCTCGACTCGCTGCCGCGCTGGACAACAACAGGCGTTGCAGACCCCGAAGCGATGCTGCGCATAACGACGAGCGATCACGCCGCGCTCAAACAAAAATTTCAAGCGATTTTTGAAAAGGAATGGGGCGCAAAACGCAAAGAGCTTGAAAAAAAATACGGCATCGCGTCGTATGAAGCAGTCCTAACAAACGGCACAACAGAGATGCGCGGCGCACCTGATTTTTCAAAGAGCGGCAGCGGCGGATTGAAGCTCATCTTTTTTGATAAGGGCAAAACGCCGTGCGCATTCATGTGGATGAGAGGCTCGAAGACAGAGCCTGTCTTTAGAATCATGTGCGATGTGCAGGGCAACGACAAACGCGCGCGCGAAGAAGAAAAAGCGCTCATTGCATGGGAGCGAAAAATGCTTGAACAGGCAGATACGTGAGCAGGCGAGCAACATTGCCCAATACAAGTGCATGGTGCAGTCATACAAGCCTGTTGCACAGCGCAGATGCATAAGCGTGCACATGAGACAAGCGCAGCTGCGTGCTCATCTCGTTTACACGCCGAACAATTTTTTGCAGTTGCCGTCCACTCGCTCGCACAATGCTTCCACGCTCACGCCGCGCAGAGAAGCGACATAGTCATACACGTGCTCAACGTACACAGGCGTATTCACTTCGCCGCGATGCGGCACAGGCGCAAGATACGGCGCATCTGTCTCGCACAGAATTCTGTCATCGGGAACATACTGCACGAGCGCTTTCATCGCTTCAAATTTTGTGCGCTTTGTGTACGTGACAGCTCCCGAAAAGCTGATATGCCAGCCGCGCTCCAAAAATTTTTTCGCTTCCTCAAGGCCATATGAATAGCAGTGGATAATGCCGTTGTCATATTGCGCGTTTTTAATGCAGTCGAGCGTGTCCTGAAAACCGTCGCGGCTGTGCACAATCATCGGGAGCTGCAGCCGCTTTGCCAACGCAAGCTGCATTTCAAAAAGCTCGCGCTCGCCATTGTACATGTCGCTGTCAAAATCGCGCTCGCTTCTTCCGTCCTCGCCCGATGGATTCCAGTGATGGTCTATGCCGCCTTCGCCTATTGCGACAACCTTTTCAGGAAAACGAGCAATGCAGCCCTCAAGCGAAGCGATATACGACGCGCGGTTGATGATAGCTTCAGGAGACGGCCACAGCCCTGCGCTGTAATGCATCATGGCGCGGGATTGTGCGCGCAACTCAGGCGCAACATGCGAAAGCGCGTTTTCAACTGTTTCCCTGCGTCGCGGCAAATCATCATGCTCTGTGCCTATGTCGAGCGCAAAAAAGCAGTTGCGCTCCGCCATGCGCGAAATGATTTCCGAGCCGTCTGTGCCTGTGCGCCCACACATCATGCTAAAATGAAAATGAGTGTCTGAAAAAGCCATATGTCGCAAATATCGTGTAATGCTAAAAAACGCACACGCTGTTATGCAGCGCATATCAGAACATGCCCGTCAAGAACATATGCCGGGAACCGGGGTCGAACCGGCACGGCGTTTTACTGCCGAGGGATTTTAAGTCCCTTGTGTCTACCTATTCCACCATCCCGGCAAACACTGCACATCATTAAACCTGTTTAATAACGAAGTTATCGAACAGGTCTATTATATTGGAAAAGCGATTTTGTGGCAAGGCGCACCCCGCCGTACCTTGCGCATCATTCGCTTTTTCCGCTATACTAAAATCACTTCTGGCATTTAGATGAACTACATCGTGAAGTCAGCTTTTAACCGCGCGACTGGGGCTTGAGCACATAAACTCATCCGATGCAAGCGTCGGAGCATGTCCTCCCGCACGAATCACTTCAATTTCAGAGGAGCAGTACCATGTCCACACCGTTGGAAAATTATCTTGCCGCATGCAACGGCAATCCAAATCCTGCAATGCTTTCCTACGTCGTCAACTTGCAGCAAACCGCAGCAGTCGCGCCAGAAATCGCTGCGAGCATTGTCAAAGAGCTTGAAACTCAGCGCGCGCATCTCAAACTTGTCGCAAGCGAAAACTACTGCTCGCTCAACGTGCAAGCAGCTATGGCAAATCTTCTCACAGACAAATACGCAGAGGGATTTCCCGCGCACCGCTACTACGGCGGCTGCGAAAACATAGATGCTGTTGAATCTATTGCCGCAAAAGAAGCGGCAGAATTGTTCGGCGCAGATTACGCTTACGTGCAGCCTCATTCAGGCTGCGATGCAAATCTCGTCGCATATTGGGCAATTCTCAATCACAAAGTGGAGCTGCCCGCGCTTGAATCGCTCGGCGTAAAAAGCGTCGCCGATTTAACAAGCGCACAGTGGGAAGATTTGCGCAAACAGTTTGGCGCACAAAAGCTCATGGGTCTCGACTATTATTCGGGCGGTCACTTGACGCACGGCTATCGCATGAACGTATCTGCAAAAATGTTTGAAAGCGTGCCGTATACAGTTGATAAAGACACTGGTTTGCTCGACTACGATGCCATAGAAAAACAGGCGATGGAAGTGCGACCGCTCATTCTATTGGCGGGCTTTTCAGCGTATCCGCGCAAAATCAATTTCAAACGATTCCGCAACATCGCAGACAAGTGCGGTGCGGTGCTCATGGTAGACATGGCGCACTTTGCAGGGCTTGTCGCAGGCAAAGTTTTCACTGGTGAATACGACCCGATTACGTGGGCGCATATAGTCACTTCGACGACGCACAAAACGCTGCGCGGTCCGCGCGGTGCACTCGTGCTGTGTAAAAAAGAATTCATCGATGACGTGAACAAAGGCTGCCCCATGGTGTTGGGCGGTCCGCTCAATCACATCATTGCGGCAAAAGCTGTTGCGTTTAAAGAGGCAAAAACTGATGCATACAGGGCATATGCTGAACGCGTTGTCAAAAACGCAACCGCGCTTGCAGACGAATGCATGACGCTCGGCATGAAGTTGCAAACAGGCGGCACAGAAAATCACCTTATGCTCATAGACGTGACAACATACGGACTTACAGGACGGCAGGCAGAAGCTGCGATGTTCGCATGCGGCATTACGCTCAACGCAAACTCACTTCCGTTTGATAAAAACGGCCCGTGGTGGACAAGCGGCATCAGAGTGGGCACGCCCGGCCTTACAACGCTCGGCATGAACGAAAGCGACATGAAAGCGATTGCCGCGCTGCTCGATTTTGTGCTTAAAAACACAAAGCCGGGCATAACAAAAGACGGCAAACCTGCAAAAGGAAAAATAGTGCTCGACGAAACGACAAAAGCACAGGCGCAAGCGCGTGTCAAAGAGCTTTTGAAAAACTACGTGCTGTATCCAGAGCTTGACATCGATTTCTTAAAAAAAGAATTTGTTGATGCGCGAGAATGACAACTGCATCAGAACAGCACCGCAGAGGAAACCAGTTTTTTATCCTGACATTTTTGAGGAGCATGTTTCTCGAAGAGCCGTGCCTGCGCACTTCGGTAACCCTCACCGTCCTCGTGCTCCGGCGCGGGCTAGGCACATGGCAAGAACGTAAGAGCACATACAACCAATTGAGCCCTTATTTGCAGAATATACATGCACACAGAGCGACCGCACTTACACATGAGAGCAGCCGCAAAACCTGCCGCAGTGCTTCCTTTTTTCACGATGATGCGTACATGCCGTATTCGTCCATCCAAACAGAGCCGTCATCATATTCAATGCGGTCTACGTACATAAAGTCGATTTGATACGCGGCTTCTCCGTCGCGTGCGCTGTCATCGCTTGTATCAGCTTCGTCTGCAATGCAGTCATCAATGGAAAACCAAAACTGCGCCGTTTCTCCAGCAGCGATGTCGCTTTCAAAAACAGCTGTTATGCAGTTTGAGGAATGGACATCATCCTCAATGTAGTCGCATAAAAAGATGACGACGGAAAATCGCTCGATAGTTTTGCCCGAAGCATTGTACAGCGCAAGTGCGATTCCCGCGCATGAAGTATCGCTCTCAAGGGAGACTTCGCCCTGCATGCGGTACGGCGTGCGACTAAAAAAATTTGACACGCACGAGCAACACGCAATGCACAATGCAAGCAACACAGTTGCTGTCCACTTGTTACGCATACTGCCCTCCTTAAAAATGCACAAGCGAGCATGTTTCAACATGCGAGCGCGTGCATTTAGTGCGCGTGAGCGCACATGTAAATAAGCAAGTTTGCAACGCAAACTATAGCGCAGTTTCAGGCAAACTGCATGTTACAATGCGCACGCCATTTTAGTGCGCATTGTAAACGCTCTTTTTCCGCATGAACAGGAACAGCTCCGAGCGACCTGCGCACTTCCGCAACAACATTCGTATAGTGGATGAACGCCTCATTCAAATCATCTTCCGTTGCATGAGAAACTGCCAATTTTCTAAATGACTGCTGCGGCAATGCGACATCTGCAAGAAGTCGAGCGTTGGCAATGCGCTGCTGAACGACAACACCGCGCAAAACTGACGCAAGCATCGCAGCGTCTGCGCCATATGCCGTCATGTGCAGAATACAGTTTGCAACATCGCACACAGGAAGCGATGAAACAACAAGCATGCCTGCAAGAGCCGCAGCAACTGCGAACTGCGCATTTTCAGCAGCAGCTATTTTTCCAGTTGCAACAACGCCTGCGTTCTGCGCAAGAACAGCGTGCAATAACGCGCGGCAGCGTCGCCCGCATGTGCAACATGGCATATTTTGGCAACGATGCTCACGTGCGCTGTGGCAGTGCCCTTCACATGCACGCGCACTGCATGCAGACGGCACATGCTCGACGCTCACAATTTTTTTGCCATGTCGCGCAATTTCTTTGAGCAGCTCTCCTGTCACCATGCTGCCGTTGTACGCTTCTCCGCACACAAGAATAAGCCCGCTCTGCTCGCCGCACAGCATGCGCAGTTTTTCAATTTGCAACGGCTCCAATCCACTGCGCTCCGAAAAAAGCGGAACACGCCATTTCCCTGTTGATGCATATGCATCGCCCTTTACAGATATTGTTTGAGCAATCACTGTCTGCCTCCTGACGCACTGTATTTTTTTCTACTGTTTTAAATTGCAAAAAAGTGACAAAAAACGGAAGTTTTAGAAAATCTTTTTTGCTTTTTTCGTTGCGTTTTATGTCTTTTTTTGGTATCATTTTAGAAACATCACACTGACTGCTTATTAAGGAAACGTGCAAAATGAAAAAAAACATTACGGCGGCAATCTTGAGCATTGCAATCGCTGCACTGCACGCACAGCTGCAGCCAATCACCAACCTCGCCGCAGAGCAGCGAGGTATGGTGTTCTCTAAAGGTATTGCAGTCGGTTTTCATACCCTTTTTTGCGATGTAGCTTCGCAACGAAGTTTCGAGCAGCATCGGGATATGAAACCCTCCGCACCAATCAACACATCTCGCTTTATTGAACGCACTCCGCATGCCGCGTTCAGCGACATAGATATGACACAGCCAGTACAAAATTCAGCACGGCAGTCATATATCATCGGGGAACACAGCCAGACATATACTGCCGCGCGCACAATCGCACCTTTCAAAATTAACAAATATGAAACAACATATGCGCTGTGGTATCGCGTGCGGATTGCATCAGAGAAGAAAGGCTACGTGTTCGCAAATCCTGGACAAGAAGGCTCAGCAGGAAGGCGCGGCAAAGCGCCAACAGACATGGGAAGCATGCAGCCTGTCACCATGATAAGCTGGTACGATGCAATAGTATGGTGCAACGCATTGAGCGAGCTCGAAAACAAAACGCCGTGCTATACGTATCGAAAAAAGATTTTGCGCGACTCGACAGACACCGCTTCGTGCGACTTGGCAGAATGCAACTGGAATGCAGACGGCTACCGCTTGCCAACTGAAGCAGAGTGGGAGTACGCCGCGCGCATCACCACAAATGGAATGCAGCGCGGCGACAGGGCAAGCGGGCAAGCTGAAGCAGCAGGAGCAAACGACGAGCAGACAGAACAAATGCGCGTCGCATGGTTTAGCGAAAACACCAATATGACGCGCACTGTTGCAACAGCGGGCACTGTTTTTCTTCCCGACGCTCCCCCTGCTCCACTATCAGGAAACGCAAACGGCGCGGGGCTGTACGACATGAGCGGCAATGTGCTTGAATTCTGCTGGGACTGGTTTGCAGATTATGCAGAGCAAAAAGAGCGCGCAACAGGTCCTGCATACGGTTCAGAGCGCGTGAGCAGGGGCGGCAGCTGGTCGCCATATACGCCTTTCATCAATGCGGGCGACCGCTATTCATTCGACCCGAACGAAGTGTACAACTACATGGGCTTTAGAATTTGCTCAAGCAAATAATTAACAATTCAGGAGACTGTATGAATTTCATTTTTTTAGGACCGCCAGGAGCAGGCAAAGGCTCGCTCGCAGCAAAAGTCGCAAAAGAGTACAACATTCCGCACATCTCTACAGGCGACATCTTTCGCGCTGCAATCAAAAATCAAACAGAGCTTGGCAAAAAAGTAAAGGGCATCATCGATTCGGGCGGGCTTGTAAGCGATGAGATTACGTGCGAACTCGTCAAAGAGCGGCTTGCGCAAGACGACGCTAAAAATGGTTTTATCCTCGATGGATTTCCGCGCACAATCCCGCAAGCGGAAGCGTTCACGCGCATCTGCAATGATGTTGCCGTTGTCAATTTTGTGATTGCCGACGAAATTGTCATTCGCCGCCTTTCAACACGGCGCGTATGCAAAGCGTGCGGAGCTATTTTCAATACGCTCTCGCTGCCTCCGAAAACAGACGGCGTGTGCGACAACTGCGGCAGCGAACTTTTTCAGCGCGACGACGACAAGCAGGAATCTATTGCGCACCGCATGGACGTGTACCGCGAGCAGACAGAACCGCTCATAGATTTTTACCGTACGCGCGGAGAGCTTGCCGACATAGACGGGGCAATTCCAACAGAAAAAGTGCTTTTAGCATTTAAAGAAAAATTCCCGCTCATATGAGCGCGTCTGCATTCGCCTTGCCGGGAAGCACAAACGGCAGCACAGTCTCGTCTCTGTCAATTTTTATGCGCAGCAAAAACGGCTTCTTGTTCCGTGCAGGAGAAAACGCTTTTTCATGCCACAACGCATCGTCGCTCACGTCAGCCGCTTCTATGCCGAAGCCGCGCGCGACAGCAACGTAATCGACATTTGCAGAATAGCACGATGCGCTGTAGTTTTTATTAAAAAGATATTTTTGCTGCTGGTACACCATGCCGAGCGTGCCGTTGTCAAAGACAATCACTGTTACAGGAAGATTCAGCTCTGCAAGCGTGGCAAGCTCTTGAATATTCATAAGGAGCGAGCCGTCTCCAGAGAAGCACACAACATGCTTGTCTTTGTGTGCAAGCGCGGCGCCTATTGCAGCGGGAAGCCCGAATCCCATTGTGCCGAGCGAGCCAGACGTGAGGAACGTGTTTGGCTCTTCGACAGGATAATACTGCGCCGCCCACATCTGATGCTGCCCTACATCTGTCGTTATGATGATGTCTTTTCGCGGCACGCCTGCTTTTTCTGCAAACACAGGAAGCGATGCGATAAACGCACGAGGATTTACGCAATCTGTCTGTGTTCTGCCGCATTCAAGCGAAACTGTTTCTGCCTTGCGCTTCATTATCTTTTCAAGCCAAACGGCGCGCGCTTCAGCGTTTTGCCAGTGCGATGCAAACAACTCCTGCTTTTCTGAAGCGAGCTGCACAAGGATGGGAAACACCGACTTGACGTCTGCCACAACTGCAATTTCCGCATTGACAATTTTATTAACTTCAGCAGCGTCAATATCTATGTGAATGATCTTTGCATTTGGGCAAAACGCAGAGACATCCCCCGTTGCCCTGTCGTCAAAGCGCACGCCTGCCGCAAGCACTACGTCTGCTTCGTGCATCGCTTCGTTTGCAGCAGACGAGCCGTGCATGCCAACCATGCCCGCAAACATTTCAAATGATGCAGGCACGCAACCAAGCCCCATGAGGCTCGTCACTACCGGCAGGCGATAGCTTTTCAAAAACTTTTTAAGCTCGTCCGATGCAGCTTGTGAATTGCAGCCGCCGCCACAAAACAGCACAGGGTGACGAGCGCAAGCGAGCACGTCTATAATCTTTTCCATGCTCGAAGCATATTCAGATGGCGGCGTATGAAATCGAATATCATGTGTTTTCACCGCATGCACATCTGGCCAGCTGGCAAACTCGCACGAGGCAGCCTGCACATCTCGCGGCACGTCGATGAGCACAGGACCCGGTCTGCCGTTCGCCGCAATCGCAAACGCTTCTGGGATGGCGCGCAAAAGCTCTTCTGGAGATTTTATCATGATGCTGTGCTTTGCAATGGGAAACGACAGCCCGAACGTATCTGCCTCTTGAAACGCATCAGTGCCAATGAGCGACGTATTCACCTGCCCAGTGATTGCAACAATCGGAATTGAATCGCACCGCGCATCTGCGATTGCCGTCAGCAAATTCATTGCGCCTGGCCCGCTTGTGGCAACACACACAGCAACATTTCCCGTGCTCCGTGCAATGCCTTCTGCAATAAATCCGCCTGCTTGCTCCTGTCTGACTAAAACGTGTTTGATGGTGCTTTTTGCAAGCTCATCGTACAGCGGCAGAATCGAGCCGCCAGGTATGCCTGCAACAATGTCAATCCCTTCCATTTCGAGCAACTTCATAATAATTTGCGCGCCTGTTTTTTTCATACAAGGCATTATAGCGCAAAACAGCTCGATTTGTGAACTAATTTTGTCGGTAGCTGTCATGCACCTTTTCATACTTTATAGAATGATATATCGTTCGCTATTTTTTTGTTATATCTTTTGAAATTGCATATTTTTTATTAATTATGCTGAATAAAATTCATATACATGATATACTTACCTTATGAAAAAGATTTTAGTTGTATCATCAAACAAGCGGGTTATCGACACAGTAAAAGAAGGCTGTTCGTCATTCTCCGACGATTTTGATGTATTTGTAAAAACAGATACAGATGACATCATCGCGTATATCAATTACGAGATGCCTGAAATAAAAGTTCTCGACTATACGTCTCCAGAAGTTGCTTGTGAAAAAATCATTTCAGAGATAAACGGAGATCCATGGCTGCACTACGGCGGCGTTATCTGTGTATGCAAAGACAGAAAACAAATGCACGAACTTGAAGAGCTCAAAGACTCAAACATTCTGTCGATTCAAACAATCGACGACTTTTCATTTCATTTCGTCCGCTTGCTGCGCGTCCTCTGGCAAAATAAAAAATTTCTGCTCAATCGCGGCATGCAAGATGATTTCGGCAGCGAAGAGACAGGATCATTTTCGTGCGGCAATGATTTGCTCGATATAAAATTCTATACATCATTTCTTGTAAATTATCTGTATACCACAAATAAAATCAACAGCGATGATCGTGCCAATCTAAAAATGACGCTCATGGAATTGCTCTTGAATGCGCTTGAGCATGGGAATCTTAACATTTCATTTGAAGAAAAAACAAAATGGCTTGAAGAACACGGCGATGTATTCAGCCTCATTGCGGAACGAGCACATGATCCGCGCTATGCAAACAGGAAAATCACCATTTCATACTCAATCGGAAAATTAAAGTCGATATTTTCCATAACGGA
Source organism: Treponema sp. (assembly GCA_017940005.1). Lineage (GTDB taxonomy): Bacteria > Spirochaetota > Spirochaetia > Treponematales > Treponemataceae > Treponema_D. The sequence goes on along the minus strand of JAGAZO010000008.1, from coordinate 35,101 downwards.
TGACGGGGAAGGATTCAACTGGCGCGCGCATCTTGGCAAAAAGCAAGAAATCAACGACTTAATGCACGGCAGAGGCATCAATCTTGCCACTGAACTTGTTGCAAAGCTTGCGTACAATGAACGTGGCAATCAGGTAATGTTTGAAATTAACAACAGAGTCAACGAATCAAACACTGTACCGCAAGTTATGTCAAATTTTGAAACAGTTGCATATGCTGACAAGCAAGTAGTATGCCGTCAAAATGAACCAACCACAGATTTATTTTTTATAGTATCAGGGCGATACGCAGTGTATTCAGGGCGCAAGCTCGTTACCGTTATGACACCGAATGATGTTTTTATTGGCGAAATGTCATTTTTGCTCAACGACAGGCGTTCTGCAACTATTCTTGCAATAGGCAAATGCAAATTAATAAAAATTCCAAAGGGCGATTTTCTCCAAATGATTCGTAAAAATCCGCATTATGGATTATTCCTCTCAAGAATGCTTGCACAGCGTCTTGAAAAGCAAACTCATTCAACAATAAAACTGAATGAGCAAATTGAGAAAACACAAGAGAAACGCTGATTCTGTTTATCGATGCCCTATGTCGCTTAATTGCAATGAAATAAATATCATTCTGGCAGAACTTTCGCTTGAAGGTTCATTTATTCAAGATGTTGTGCAGCCTGGATTCGACACGCTTGCGCTGTACACTTACAAAAATGCTTCTCCCCAAACAGTGCTCATCTGCACTGCACATAATGCATGTCGCATTCACAGCACAAAACAAAAAATTACGCGCAACGACAAACCGCTTCGCTTTATGGAACTGCTCAAATCAAAAATAAAAGGTGCGCGCATAGACTCCTGCATACAGCTTGGGCTGGAGCGCATTGTAGTGTTTACGCTTTCTCACGGAGCAGAAAAATTAATAATGTATGTGCGCTTATGGAGCGGAGCTTCAAATGTGCTACTCTGTGATGAAGACAACATAATCATTGATGCAATGTTCCGCCGTCCTGCAAAAAATGAAATAACCGGGAAAAAATTTCTGCTCCCTGCCAGCAATGTAAAAAAATTGCAACAGGAATGGCCTGTGCGCTCATTCGACGAAGTGCAAGCAGAATACGATGCGCTCCATACAGACGGAACAATTCTTTCGTTTAATGAAAAAGTAGATGCATGGTACAGCACCCATGCGCGCGTGCTTTCTGTTGACGCGCTTCGGGCACAAGCAGAAAAATGGTATCTTGCATCAAAAACAAAACAAGAGGCAGCGCTCGAAAAACTGAAAGCAAAACACGCTGCATTTACGCACGCTTCGCAATACAAACATCAAGGTGACTTAATCTTATCGTACGGGCACTTGATAAACAGTACATCCAGTTTTATAGAGTGTGAAGACTATGAAACCGGTGGCATCATGCGTATTGCAGTCAATCCGCAAAAAACAGCGCAAGAAAATGCAGCATCATACTATGAGCAGTATAAAAAAGCACAACGCGGGCTTGCACAACTCGAGCACGATATTGTACTTGAAGAAAAACAGCTAGAAGCACTTAATGCGCTGCACGAAAAAATTATACATGAACAGAATCCTGTAAAAATAGAGCAGATGCTCCGTTACAACACCGCGCCACACCAACAGAAAAAAAAGATGCATCCAGGTCTCGGATATGCTGTAGATGGCTGGTACATTCTCGTCGGGCGCGACGCAAACGAAAACGATGAGCTCTTGCGCCATCATGTACGAGGAAATGACATGTGGCTGCATGTACGTGATTTTCCAGGAGGATACGTTTTTATTAAAAATAAATCGAATAAGCCCATACCGCCCGACATCCTGCTCGATGCCGCAAACCTTGCTGTATATTACTCAAAAGCGCGCAAAGCAGGAAAAGCGGATTTATACTACACACATGTGAAATACCTGCATCGCGCAAAAAATAGCCGCAAAGGGCTTGTGCTGCCAACACAGGAAAAAAATATTTTCATAAAGCTCGACAACGCACGCCTCAATCGTCTTGATGCCATCAGGCATGAAATGGAACATTAACAATTATTAAAATCTTTCAGCTCTGTCTGATGACTTGCGTTTATAAAAGCTTGCATTGCTGCTTCGCTCCGTCGGCGTGTGTACATTCGGACGCGCATTTGACTTAAAATGAAAATGAGTCAATCCTTCACCAAAATCAGTTCTGTCAAATTTGCCTCGACTGCCGTATCTGCCTTTGCGCCCATCAAAACGCCCTTCGCGCGAACGCCCCCGAGAAGTCGAACCATCTTTGGAGTCGATGTGTATATGAGGCATATCGCCACCCTGTTTTGAAAGTTCAAGCGCCTGTTTTGCAGAATCAATAGGCAAACTTATAAGCGTAAAATTCTGCGCCATGTCAATGCGATCAACGTACCTCTCAGGTATGTTAAGCAGCTCGCTAAAATAATCCGCAATCTCTCGCGGACCATACCCATCACGCCGTCCCAACTGTACATAAAGGCGCAGCTGCTCTCCGCTCGATGCAACATCACGGCTACGGCTGCCCGTGCGCTCGCTCTTGCCGTTCCGCTTGCTTTCTCCATGCACTGATTTTATCTCGCCGTAGTGAGATTTATCGAGAGATTTTCCATACAGCACAGACATAACGGCAGCGAGCACTTTTTCTGCATCATTGTTTTCGCAAAGCTCCGCAGCCATTTTAGAAAATTGCTTGCCCGTCTCAATAAGCGAAGACGCTGTGCGCTCTTTTTCAACAAGCGAATCAGCCTCGTCATTTGAAGGCAGCACAGTATCCGCTTCAAGCTGCGCGCTAGAATTAACAACCGGTTGCTCTTCATCGATATGCGCATCATCGCTTTTTTGCGGCATAATTCCTATGTCAATTTTTAACTGCTCAAACAGGCGAGCTCGTTTTTTTGAAAGCACATCTTCAATTGCAGGGATAGGCTCTTCAAGCAGTTCATTTTTTGTACGCTTCTTGATGGCGCTTTGCAAAAAGCCCAACTTGCGCCTACACTCTTCAGGACGCACAAACGTTACTGCTTTTCCCGCCGCACCCGCACGTCCCGTGCGCCCTATTCGATGCACATATGTCCACGCATCTTGCGGCATTGAATAATTTACAACATTGCTCAAACCTGCAATATCGATGCCGCGCGCCGCAACATCAGTGGCAACAAGAACACGCGTCTTCTTTTTTCGGAAACGAGCAAGCACTTTTTCACGCTGGCTCTGCGCAATATCACCATGGAGGACAGCAACTTCGTAACCGCGTTCATCAAGCTGTTTGCACACATTGTCTGCATCCATCTTTGTCTGCGTAAAAACAAGCCCATAAAACTCGTCGGACATATCGATAAGACGCACGAGCGCTTCAATCTTGTCGTTTTCACGTACAACCCAGTATTTTTGCTCAATGAGCAGCGGTTCATCAACAACTTCTTCCTCTTCGACTATCTCATAGTCGCCCATAAACTGAGATGCAATTTTTAAAATTGGAGCAGGCATTGTAGCGCTGAACAGAAGAATGCGGCTCTGCGGATTTGCATGGCCGAAAATATCTTCTATATCTTCGATGAAACCCATGTCGAGCATTTCATCGCCTTCGTCGAGAATAAAATATTCAATTTGACTTATATCGAGCGCACCACGATTGATTAAATCCATAACACGTCCGGGCGTACCCGCAACAATTTCAGAACCGCGCTTTAGATCGCGCATCTGAGCACTCATAGACGCACCGCCATATACTACGCACGTGCGCGGAAATTTACCTTCCGTAAATGACTGCATTTCATTACATGTCTGAACGGCAAGCTCACGAGTAGGCTCAAGTATGAGTGCTTTTACGTGATCGCTTCCCTCTCTCAATTTTTGTACAAGCGGCAATCCGAATGCAGCTGTTTTTCCAGTGCCGGTGCGTGCACGCGCAATGACATTTGCATTGCCATTCAAAAGACGCGGTATTGCGAGCACTTGAATGGGAGATGGAGTCTCAAATCCTTTGCGAGAGACAGCAGACAAGGTCTTTTTATCAAGACCAAGTTCTTCAAATGAGGTGATTTCTGATTTCATGTTACCTATACCTTGCGGAAATTCCGCACATAATTGTGTGCGACTGATTACGGAACATACAAACCAGAAAATTGCAAGCAGCGACTTTACTGCTCATAGCTCATCAGCTACACACATAATACTTGCTGATGAAAACCATCAACGTACAATGGGAGTAAATATACAAAAAAAAAAAAATAAATGCAATACCTAACATTGATTTTTTTCTTTATATATGATATAGTTTTTTTCTATGGTGAAAAAAGCACTTTCGAGCAAAACAGTGAAAAAAACTTCAGACGCAAAAACAGCAAATGCTAAAAAAGATGCAACGAAATCAAAGACAAGTAAAACAGCCGCTGCAACAAAAAAAACAACTAAACAAACAGCTTCAAAAACAGCTGTGGCAAAAGTAACCGCCTCAAAAACAAAAAAAGCAGCTATTGCAAAATCAGTAAAAGCTACTGCCACTAAAACAACTAAAGAGAAAGTCTCTCCCCAAAAAACTGCAACAGTTAAAACAACTGTGACTAAAACCGCTTCGACAAAAAACAAAACAAAAAAAACACAAGCTAAAACAACAGCAAACAAAACTGCTTCTGCAAAAGCCACAAGTAAAACAAATAAAAGCACTGCACCAAAACGCCCATCAAAATTTCGCATAAATCAAAAAATAGTGTATCCAAGTCAAGGTGTCGGAAAAATAATCGATATAAGCGAACAGCTTTTCAAAGACCAAAAGCTCATGTATTACAAAATTTATATCGAAGCATCAGACATGCTCGTTATGGTGCCTGTCGAGCGTGCGCAGGAGCTTGGCATACGCGCAATTGTTCCAGCAAAAGAAGCTGAAAAGGCGCTGAACCTACTTTCAGAGGATTTTGAACCTATCACATCGGATTGGAAACTTCGCTATCAGATGAATCTTGATTTACTCAAAAAAGGAAGTATTGCAGATATTGCCACCATTGTACGTTGCCTCTACAATCGCAGCAAAGTAAAAGAACTCCCCATTCTTGAGCGCAAATTGTACGATTCAGCACGAAAACTCCTCGAAGACGAAATAGCTTTTGCCATAGGAAAAACGCAAAAAGAAGTTGAAACAATGATACACACAAAGCTTGAACCGCCGGGCTCCATGCCCAAAGTAAAGCATGTCATCAACATTAATGACGATGAAGATGACAATCTTATGGATGACATAAACGGTGCTTCATCAGATGACGACGATTCATCGGATGATTCATACGACGACGATTCGTTCTAATTTTTAAAATATAGCAATATGAATAAAAAACAAAAAAAGCGCGTAGCTGTCGTCATAGTTGCAGCAGGCTCGTCTTCCCGCATGGGCACAAAAGCGCGCAAGCAATACTTGCCGCTCAACAACGGCACAGTCCTTTCAGAGTCCGTAAAAATATTTTTAGAAACGCTTGACTGTGCGGTGCTCTCAATAGCAATTCCCACAGATGAGGACGCGCGTGCGCGCGAGGCGCTTTTTGCCGACAAACACATAGCTGCGCTCATCGAAAACACAAAATTACTTATTGTACAAGGCGGAGCTACACGGCAAGCTTCAGTAAAAAATGCGCTCGAAGTGATTGCCGCTACAACGTCATTCGACGGTACAGTATTCATTCATGACGCAGCGCGTCCATTTGTCACTGCAAAAATTATTAACGACGTCGGAAACGCAAGTGCAACATATGGAGCGGCCGTCCCTGTTATTCCTGCAACAGACACACAAAAGATTGTCGACAAAAGCGGCTTTATCAAAACGCACTTGCAACGAAACACAATCGCTTCTATTCAAACGCCACAAGCATTCGATTTTAAGCGCATCCTTGCTGCACATCGGCAAGCAGAACACGACGGCACTACATACACTGATGATACAGAGATATGGGACAAATACGACAGCGGTGTTGCAGTAGTTGCAGGGGACAGATGTAACAAAAAAATCACATATGCAGAAGATGCGAATGAAATTACGCAACAGTTCACCGAGAAGCAGCGTTTCTTGCTGCCGCGCATTGCTGTAGGCATGGGATACGATATGCATCGCCTCATACAAGGTCGAAAACTGCTCATTGGTGGCGTTGTTCTTCCATTTGATAAAGGAGAAGATGGTCATTCGGACGGTGACGTGCTGTTTCATGCAGTCACAGATGCACTGCTTGGCGCGGCAGCGCTCGGTGATATTGGCAGTTTTTTCCCTGATACAGATGCAGCGTGGAAAAATGCGAATTCGTTTAAATTATTAAAACTTGCATGGGAAAAAATTACCGCGCTCAGTTGGCAGTTGATAAACCTTGACTGCGTTATAAAACTTGAAACTCCAAAATTTCTCCCGTACCGCGAGCGCGTACGAACATCGATTGCCACTGCGCTTAACACAGAACATGAACGCATTTTTGTAAAAGCGAAGACAGGCGAAAAGCTCGGAGCAGTTGGTGAAAGCCGTGCTGTTGAAGCGTGGTGTACCTGCTTGCTCGCACACAGAGAATAAGTGCGTGGATGGCGCGTCGCATCTTCTTCAAACAGTTTGTCAGTTTTTCGCAGAAAAACTGGTAAGTAGGAAATTACATGGATGTAATTTTCTACGGCATTTCCAACACCATATCGATTTCTGTTTGCGTGCGTTTCATACGTTTTGCAATTTCAGCAACAGTCCATCCCTGTTGTTTCAAATACTTGATGTTTTCTCTGTCTTGTGGTGAAAGCCGTTCTTCACGTTTAGCGGTATGCTTCTCCAAATCTTTTTTTGTCAACTGATTGAGCAATTTAAACTTTGACTCAATATCATTCTTAAGCTCCTCAAGTCGAGCTTCGCTTCTTCCAATGCCCTGACGAGCAGATGTTAGTGCGTTTATGCGCTTATCAGTTTCATCGAGAATCGATTGCAACGATGAAAGTTTATTAACAGCCTCCGTGAGTTTTGGACCGCTCTTAATAATTTTATCAACATCTTTCTGGACAATCTTTATTTCTTCAGGAAGCGCATCCGTTTGCCTCATGCAGATTTTGAGGCGGTCTTCGAGCTCTCTAAGATTATCAAACGAAACATTTACATCTGAATTTACGCGCTCAATCACCTCTTGCTTTTGCTCAAGTCTGTCATACGAACCAGTGAGTAAGCTTATCTGTTCGCGGAAATCGCGCATTGCAACTTCCATATTTTGAAGCTCATCATACGATGTTTGTAAACCGTTTATCTTTTCATTCATGGCTCCAGACAAATTTATAAGCTTGTCATATTTCTGTCCGATTGTATCAACCCGTGCCTTTTGTGCATCCAACTCTTTTATCCGCGCGTTTATTTCGTCATGCATTCTGCAGATTGCATTGTATTGCGCAGTGAGATTCTCAGCAGTTTCGTTATACGCAGCAATTCTGCCAAAATCATCTTTGAGTCCTGCGATTCTTTCATCGAGCTGCTTTTTCATCTGCTCAGCTTTTTCATAAAGCTGCATCTGTCCCTTAACATTTTGCAGCTCTCTATTCAATTCGCTCATTCTACTTTGAATGTCATTTGAATCATTTTGCATTTTAAGCACAAATTTTGCCTGACTTTCACTGTTCTGCGAATCGATTGAATTGATCCGCTCTTTCAAACCGTTCAATATTTTTGTGGAATCAATTGCCTGCTTTGCAACGCGGCTTTCAGTGTCTTTCAGCATTTCCTCATACATATTTTGGAGATTGTTGATAATCTCCTCTGAACGAGCTTCATATGTTTCTAATGATTCGTCTGTTTTAGCCTGCAAATTTTCAACCGACGAAATCAAATCATCCTGCTGTTTTTTCATATCGGTTGAATATTCTTCAAAATCCGCAAGCAACGAGTCTTGCGCTTCCTTTATTTTATTCTGCGATGATGATTTTAGCGATTCAAGTTGATTTTTAAACACTGCACTTGAATCGTCGAGCTGCTGCTTTAGCTGTTGTTTCCATGCATTAAATTCGGAAAGCGTTGCATCGATTGTGGAAACGCTTGTCTCCTGTCTGCCTTCTATCAATTCCTCAAACGAATTCAATTTTTCAGACAAATCGCTTTCAACTTTTTTAAGCTCTCCCTGCATTTTCGTTTCATATTCCCCTGCAATCTTACGCAGATATTCATCAGAAATAGATTGCGTCTGACTCACACGTTCGGAAGTTGTCTCTGCAAAATTATTAACAATTTGCGCTATATCATCAAGTTGTTCCTTTACGGAATTCTGCGCATCAACGATTCTCTGCGCCATGCGATTCATCTGCTCTTCATTTTTTTCTTGAAGCGCAACAAGTTTTTCCTGCAAGTCTTCGCCGTACTTCACCTCAAGAGAGCGTCGGTCTTTTTCATAATCACTTGTGAAAAGCGCAAGTTTCCCATCAAATGCATTTTTCCACACAGACAAATCTTCAGATATTTTATCACTGCGAGACTTAAGTTCATCGTCAAAGCCTTTTTCAAAGTCTTTAAGCTTTTCCTTAATACTGCTCATAGAAGTTTGCTTGAGCAATGCGATATTCTGCTCAAGCGTATCAAGTTGTGTTTCGATTGATTCGGAATCAGCTTTTACCGACGCTGCAAATGCCTCCTGCTGCTTTTGTTGCGCCGCAGTGAATCCATCAAAGTCAGCGAGCACCCGCTTCCGTATCTCTTCCATTGCTTTGCGCAAATTGACTTCAAGAGAATCGATGTCTTTGCCTGATGTTTCAAGACGCGAAAATTGATACGCCAAATCTTTTTTGTATGAACCAAGCTGACTGTCAATCGCTTTAAGCGCATCAGACTGCTGAATTTCACACTGCTCTGCCATTTTGCGAATTGCTTCGTTCATCGTTTTGTCAAGCTCAATAAGTTTCGCCTCCGCCTGTAAGCGAAATTTTTCAATCTGGTTGTCAACAAGTTGCACTTTTTCTGCAAGCTGCGGTCCCACACCGTCCGCTTTACGCTGCGCTTCATCACATTCGAGCTGCAACTGCTTTATGGCAGCTTCGGCATCTCGCACAGAATCATCCGCTTGATGAGACACGGCAGAAAGCGTTTCATTGAGAGCGGTTTTAAATGCGTCAACTTTATTTTGAATTGTCGCATGATATTTTTCAATGCGCGCATTTGCTGCCGTTGTAAACTTTTCAAGCGCATTTTCTTCTTTTTCGTCTGCTTGCGACACAGCATTCGCAAATAAATTCGTGTACCGCATTTCTACGTCTTTAATCTGCATCTCAAGCGAATTTTTCAATCCTTCAAGGCTCTTTGTGTTACCAGAAACATTCTGCGCAATAAAACTCGATGTTTCATTTGCCTCTAAAAGCGCCGCTTCAAGATTTGTGCGGAGCTCTGCTATCTGTTGCGCATAGTGTTCATTAAGATTTGCAATGCGGTCATTTATTTCCGCTGCAACAGCACCTTCCTTTTCATCATACATCGTTTTAATGCTTTCAGCCTGCTGCTCAAGTCTCGACGCCTTTTCCACGTATACACCGTTTAAACGAGCGAATAAGTCGTCAAATTTTGTATCAAGCGCAACGAGTCTATCATCATTTTTAACATCCATAGATTCGAGCTGCTTTGTATATTTCTCATGCAAGTTGGAAATTGTATTATCATACTTTTTTCCGAAATCATCAACATGTTGCTTGTACTTTTCATCGAGCGATGTAAGATTCTTTTTTATATTCGCAATTATATTTCCTGTTGAATCTTTAAATGATGAGACAACTTCTGCTGTCTTTTGCTCGAGCGCGTCATCAAGTTCTGCCGCTCGCGCTTTGTATTTTTCTGAAAGCTCATTGTATTGCGCATCGAGCGATGAATTTGTTTTTGCAGAAAGTTGCTTGTATTTTTCCACAAGCGCATTATACCGCGATAAAAGCTCGTCGTCCGCAGCGCTTGCTTTTTGTGCATGTTTTGCTGCAAGCGCAGAATACTGTTGATTCAGACGTGCAGCATAATCTTCTGTGCGCTTTTTATATGAATCAACAAATTGGTTGTACTGTTCATCATATTTTTTTATCATTGCAGCAGTACGCGCATCGATTGCGCCATCAAGCGCAGTTGTGCGCTGCTCAATTTGTTTTTGTGCGTCGGCAATGTGTGTGTCAAGTCGCAATGCGAATTCTGCCGCAACGGCATCATATTTTTCTGACAGCGCCGCATACCGTTCGCCATATTTTTCGTCAAGCGCTGTTTCAATGCTCGCAACAGACGAGTCAACTTCATCAGCTCTGCCGTTGATGCGAGCTTCCGCATCTGCAATACGCTCCGTTATTTTATCTTCAACATCAGCTATTTTATCTTCACCAGAATTTAAATACATATCACCACGCTGCTGCACATCTTCAATGCGTTCGTCAATCTGCGAAATAATATCGCTCACCACTGCATCAACTTCACCAGCCTTATCATTTACACGGCTTTCAGAATCAGCAATGCGCCCAGTGATTTTTTCTTCCATTTTTTCAATTTTATTCTCAACAGTTTTCAAGAATGAATCGCCACGCAATTCCGCAGCTTCGGCACGGCTCGCAATCTGTGCCTCAAGTTCTTTGATGCGACCTCCAATTTGTGCTTTAAGTTCAGCAACTCTGCTGTCAACTGCTTTCATATATTCGTTACCGCGCGCTTTAGTCTGTTCGCTCAAATGCTTGAATGCCACATCCTCAAGCTCGTTTGCCTTTTGCGCAGCAGAGCTGTACACGCCTGCAATTTCAGCTTGCAACTTTGCGAGCGCATCATTCGCCTGTTTTTCGATAGCAGCTATATTGCCGGCAAGCTTTTGACCGCGCGCATCGTACTCTTCCAAAAGTTTTGTACCGAGCACTTTTAGCTGCTCGCCATTTTTTTGCGAAAACTCTGCCGACACTTGCGGAATGCGCTTTTCAACCGTATCAAGATTTTTTTTATATGCGGCGAGCTGATTGTCAAGCTTTTCGACAATCAGCGATTCTTTTTTAAGCCTATTTAAATTTTCTTCAACATTTGCAGTCATTTCAGCCAACGATGCAAGCGCTTTATCATACCCAGTGATTTTTGCTTCGGCTGCATCGACTGTGCTTTGATACTTTTGCAGTTCACCTGCTTTTTGCAAAAAACTGTCGCGCTCTTTTTCAAGCCGCTTTATGGCAGCAACAGCTTGCACGCGCGTCGTTTCAAGTTCCGCCCCTGCAGACGTAAGCTTTTTCGTCTGCTCCTGAAGATACGCATCTAACTCCGACTGGCGCTTATCGGCATATCGTTTGACATTTCCCATTGTATTGTTGTCTTTGTCGATTTTTCGTATGACAACAGAAATAGCAGCAGCGACAGCAGTCGCTATCAAAATTGTGACGATATTCACTGTTTCCCACCCGTAAAATCAGCATTAAAAAATGCTGGTAATATATATCACATCATTTATTGTAGCACAATTTTACGTAATTGGCGATAGGTATTGAAAGAAATATCCGCTTCTTTGCACGTGCATCCAAACAGCGTGTGCCAACGCGGCTCGATAAGCGCAGTTTTCATACCCGCATTTTTTGCACCGCGCACATCATACTTGACGCTGTTGCCCACATACAAAATATGTTCTGGCGCCACGTCAAGCTTTTCTGCCATCACTAAAAACGGATGCGAAGACGGTTTGAGCGCACCAGTGCTTTCTGTTCCAAGCAAAACATCGCAGTACTCGCGCAGCCCCCACAAATCGCCTTTTTGCTCTGGCGGAAAATCTGATAAAATACCTATTTTTAAACCAGCATCGCGAAACGCTTTGAACGCCTCATGCACGTATTTGCGCGGCGGAATGCTCTTAAAAAATTTTCCAAGCCCGTGGTATACAATGCGCTGCAACCGTTCGCGCGCGTCTTCAACAGAACAGCCGATTCGTTTTGCTAAAAGCGCGTCCTGCACTTCCATAAAATTATCAACTTTTCCCAACTTGTGCATATCTCTGCGCACAAAACCGTATTTAAGAAAAAGCTGATTGTAGCGGAAAAAATGCAATGCCATGCGCACATGAAGATACCGCGGAGCATACAGCGTTCCGTCAATGTCAAACCCTATCGCGTTTATTTCTCCCAACCCTCTAACTTGCACATTGTTCCTCACTTGTAATTACTATATCATTTTTTTCAGTATTGTGCTACATGAGGAACGCTGAAAAGCGGCACGGCATAAATCTGCCACAGAACACCCACCAACGCGAGCGCGCATAGTCGGGATTTGAGCCGACTGCGGTGAGTGCTGTTCCCGTGCGCAGACATTTATTCTTCGGCAAAGCCTGCGGCAGCTTTTTCCGCACGGGCGGCAACTTCTTTGCTCTGCACGTCAGCTGGCGCCTGCTCGTACCGCGCGAACTCGTAGCTGTATTCTCCGCGCCCTCCTGTCATGGAGCGAAGCCCCGTGCAATAGTCGAACAGCTCCATTTGCGGCACCTCCGCCTCGATAATCTGCTTGCCGCTCGCAGCGGGATTCATGCCGAGCACGCGTCCGCGCCGTTTTGTTAAATCGCCCATGACATCGCCCGTGTATGTGTCGGGCACAATCACTTTGAGCGTTACAATCGGCTCGAGCAGTACAGGCGTTGCCTGCATAAAGCCTTTTTTGAACGCCATCTTTGCAGCAGTCTTAAACGCAATTTCAGAAGAGTCCACCGGGTGATACGAGCCGTCATACAGCGTGGCCTGCACGCCCACAACAGGATACGCCGCAAGCGGACCGCGCGCAGTCGATTCTGATATGCCTTTTTCAACAGCGGGAAAATAATTCTTCGGCACAGAGCCGCCCACTACTTTTTGGTCGAACGCATACGGCGTTGAAAAATCTCCTGTTGGCGCAAACTTGATTTTTACATGACCGTATTGCCCATGTCCGCCAGTCTGCTTTTTATATTTATGCTCAACGTCAGAATTCTTTTTAATCGTTTCGCGGAACGCAACTTTTGGCTTTTCAACTTTTATGTCAACTTTATATTCGTTTTTGAGAATACTCTGAACAACGTCAAGGTGCATCTCTCCCATGCCGTAAATGAGCAGCTGCCCGTTCACTGCATCGTTCACTGATTTAAATGTCAAATCTTCGGCAGTGATTTTTGCCATAGCTTGTGCAATTTTGTCAATGTCGCCCTTGTTCACGGCGCGGTAACGCAAATAGGTGTACGGCAGAGAAATATCGGGCTTTGGATACTGAATGGGAGTTGCCTTTGTGGAGAGTGTATCGCCAGTTTTTATATCATTGAGTTTTGCGACAGCGCCCAAATCGCCTGCATGTAGTTCGTTTATCTCGCTTGTTTTATTTCCCTGCATGATGTACAGCTTGCCGATTTTGAATTCAGAAGCAGTTGAAGCATTGTAGACAACATCATCTGTCTTAAAAACGCCTGAACGCACTTTGATAAGGCTGTACCGTCCAAGAAATGGGTCTACAATCGTTTTAAAAACAAACGCCGTCTTCGGTTTGAGCACGTCAAAGTTCGCTTCAAATATTTCGTTTGTCGTCACATTTATGCCGCTCACTTTTCTGCTCTCTGCGACAGGCATATATTTGACAATGTCATCGAGCAGATTGTACACGCCGTGCACCGCCATGCCGCTTCCCATCTCTACAGGAACAATTGTGCCGTCTTGCATAGTCAAGCGCACCGCTTCGCGAATCTCTGCATCAGAAAATTCTTCGCCTGCAAAAAATCGCTCCATGAATTCTTCAGATGTTTCCGCTACTGCTTCCATAAGCGTCGTGTGATACTCTTCAAGATATTTTTGCGAGTAGTCGGGAATGTCACATGGCTCGACGATGCCTATTGCTTTATAGCGGAACGCTTTTCGCTGAATCACGTTTATGTAGCCGGCAAAATTGCTTCCTTCACGAAGCGGCATGTTGAATGGTGCAATCTTTTTGCCGTATCTGCTTGTCAATTCTTCTATGATTTGATGATATGACACATCCATATCCATATCGGTGACAAAAAACATGCGTGGAAGATGGTACTTCTCGCACAAGTCCCACGCTTTTTCTGTGCCCGCTTCAATGCCCGCTTTGCCTGACACAACGATGACAGCGCCATCTGCGACGCTCATAGCCTCTTCCACTTCACCGACAAAATCAAAAAAACCGGGCGTATCGAGTATATTGATTTTATGCTCATTCCACTCTATTGCAACAAGAGACGTTTTGATTGAGATGGAACGTTTTTGCTCTTCTTTTGTAAAATCTGAAACAGTAGAACCCTCTCCCACTTTTCCCATGCGTGAAATAAATCCGCTTTGAAAGCACATTGCCTCAACAAGAGAAGTTTTGCCCGCGCCACCGTGACCGAGAATAACAACATTTCTGATTTTGTCAGTTGTGTAAACTTTCATGATGCAATTTCCTCCAAATGAAATACATCATATATTTTACTACAGGTTTTGTGAAAACGCAAATATTTTTTTTACTGTATGGTATTTGGTAGCATGTAAAAAATAATACTCCATTTTTCGGTTATAAGCCACAACACTTTTTGAATACCATGACAGGGAACGTTGAGGATTTTTTTTGTAGCTGTTCAGCCAGTGGATAGCAGTTTCAAGCCTGTCATGAGCTACCATTAAAAAGACCGAGCTTTTCGGCGATTTGTCGAGACAATGAATGTTCAAAAGCACCGTATCATCTTATTTTAGCGGTGCAAAATAATCACAATCACCGCGTGTTAGTCGTCGGTGGCAATACTCCAGCCTGTCTGTCCATTGACAGTCTTTTTTGTAAGCGTCAAATTACTGCCGTCGCTATTTTTAAAGTCAAAATATGTGCTCCAATCGCTATCAGTACCTGTATCATCTATGAGGATACATTGCTGTTTCTCCTTTACTTTACTAACATCACTCACTTCAACTACTATGTTACCATTCTGCTGCTCAAGCGGGCTTATGACAGAGATAACGCCATGCGTATCATTATCTTGCTTAAGAGAAATTGTTCCTTCAACTTTTGCGTTGCCTCCAATTGCAAGAGTCCCATGCCCAGTATCACCCGAAACCGAAACATCAGCATTAACAATACCATCAACAAGCGAAAAAGTCGCCATCTTGTTGATTTTCACGTTGCACTTCCTGCTATTACTTTCCAAAGTGAGCGTTACTGTTGTTCCAGGAAGCGACATCATCGTTGCGCTGGTAAGGTTGCTGCTCCCTACTTCTAAATCTTGGTCAAGAACAATGTCTTCAGTTAAAATAATGACATGGCTTCCAGTTTTTTTTAACTTTTCTGATAAACCATTGTTATTATCCGAGTTGTCTACTTTCGCGGGCTTTTTAGGCGTGCTCGCCTCTGGCGTTATCTGTTCTGTTTCTCCCGTTTCATTTACAGCAGTAGTTCCATTTTTCGAGAAAAAGTACACATTTGACTGCTCATTCTTTTTCAGCATGAGGTCAACATTGTTCACACCCGACTGCGCAATATCAAGATTTTTTAAGAAATAAGTAACAGCAGTCCCAGTATTATCCTTTTCAATTACATCACTGGGGCTTATGCCATAGAACACGGCCTGCTCTTCTCTCTCTTCATTGTCATACATATCATACGTAATAAAAAGGACAACAAAATATTCCGTTCCTGGCTTTACACGCTTAAACGACACGGGCACATCGCGCGAAAAATCAACACCTTTATACGACACTGTCTGCAAAATGCCTGAAAAGTTAGAAACTGGGTCGCTGAAAGGCTCTTCGTAAATATTTTTATACCATTGTTTCAACCCCTCGCTGTCAATATCTGTGCCCACAAGAAATGCGTGCACATTCCACTTGCTGAACATGCTGTCGGTATTCGCGGCGCGGCTGTTGTCAGAAGAAGTTGAAAATGCGGGAATAGTAACAGTAATGCTGTCCTGCCCGCTGCCACCAAAAATGTCGGCGCAGGAAATAAGACATGTTGCAACGGCAAGGACTGCAACACATAGTAAAAATTTTGTTTTCATAATAAACACCTCCTGTTAAATATCATGTTAATATTTAACAATACAAAAATATATTGTTTTTGCATATTTGTCAAGCACTTTGCTATTTCACAAAAACCGTCTCATAATTTCCGAAGCGGTTATGGTGCTTTGGCGCGTATTACATTACTGCGGGTCGAAATTTTTTGTCGTGCGCATGCGCGTCAAGTGAACAAACGAGCCGTAAAACGTTTTGCAAAAATCAGCGAGCGAATATTCTGCGCCATTCCTAAACACTGCGCATTGAAATCTTCCGTTGTCGTCAAAATACGGAAAGATGATTGCGCACTGGCTGAAAAATTGCACTTCGGGTGATTTTGTTCTATCTGTTTCACGAATTGCAGCCAAATAGCATTCACCGGGATATTCAGACGCAAACGCGTACATGAGCGACGGAAGTGCGAGCGCCTCGTATCCGCTGTTTTTCACGTAGCCTGCTGTATTTTTTATGCCTTCTGCCGTCAACTCTGCGGTGAACGGCTCGGCAGTCATGTCAACGCCCGACTGCGCGTATAGGTATGTGCGTCCCGTATACACAGAAAGGATTGCCGCAGCAATGTTGCGCGTCCAGTCGAGCGCAAACGACGTGCTGTATTTTTCCTGCATAATGCCTTGATAGCCTACTGCATCAAATGAAACTGTTTGCACAAGAAGCGGCGCGCGCACGAGCGCTCCTTCAGTAAGCGGATAGACAATGCCGTCTGCAATCCATTTGATAAAGCCCGCAGAAGAAAGCGAAAGTTTCCCCGCGTCTGTCGCATGCGTTGTGCGCGGCAGTCCCGTTGTCACATACACAGGATTCCCGTGCTCATCGTACATTGCGTCTTCTGCGTACACGAGATTCGGAAGCTTTTCGCGAATTTTTTGTATCATATACAGCGACGCGTCGTATCTGTCAGAATGATGCTCCATGTACTGCCACGGAAGCGTGCATCGCGTCAAATTCACTACATCGGCAAGCGAGAGCTTGTAAAATTGCGCAAACGGTACGCCCGTCGGAATCTGCCGCGCTGCGTAGGCGCCTAAAATGATAAAGTCACCTGCCGCGCTCTCACGAAGCGGCGTAAACTGAACATACACGCCGCTGTCCGCAGCAACGTAGTAGCGGATGGCACGCGGACTGCCAGTGCGCTTGTCGCGAACGAGCACCCAGCTTCCCTGCGCGTCTTGCGGATACACATCCTGCACAACAGTGCGCTTCTCTGCCATTGTATACACATCAACAGAAAGGGATGCGCGCGGCGCTACGATAATTGAAAATGTTGTTTCGCTTTCTTCCATGCGCACTTGAAACTGCTCGCCGCCGCTCGTTACGCGCACTTCTGCCCGATTCAAGCGCACTTCTGAAAGCGGCGCTTCAAACCATGTTTCGACAAGCGTGCTCCGTATTTCAGATGAGTCGGGCACGCGCGCGCTTTGCAAAAACGACTGCGCGGCAAGCGGGCGTGCGGCAAAAAAGAGCGCAGCAAAAATGGCGGGGCACAAAAGCCAGTCTCGTAGAGACGACGCGCTGCGCCGCAAAAAACCTGTCGCAGGAAAAACGCCTACCGCTTCAAAAATAGCAAGCCGCGCAAAAAAAGAGCAGCGCACCGTAAAAAAATTAGTATCGCGTTTTGTCACAAGTACCCCCAATCGTCAACCAACCGCACAGTGCGGAACATCGTCAGCTAAACGCACCGTGCCGCTCAAGGCAACATGCACGGTAACATGCGCGCGCCATTTTATTGCGCAATTTCAAGCAATTGCGCGCACGTATATACGTTTTATTTTTCGGCAGATTTCATCTTGCATTCCAATGTGCACGAAGCGCAGCAGATGGCAACAGGCTCCGCGTCATACTTGCGCTCATCAACGACTGCCTGCGCTGCGTTCTCTGTTTCGCGCAGCTGTCCTGCTCCATGCGTGTGCTCCGTTTCGTGCGCGCTCTCCATTTCATGCACATGCTCCCGTCTGCGCTCTGCTCCGTGCGCGCGCTCCATTTCGTTCATGCGCGCTGCGCCGTGCGTGTGCTTCCGTTCGTTCATGCGCTCCGCTTCGTGCGTGCGCTTCATTTCGCGCGAATTTTCAAGCTCGCTGTTCATCGGTCGCACGAGCTTTCCGTCGCTTGTTAAAATCATGCCGTCAGCGTTTTCGTCAGGATGTTTTCCGAGCGGCGCATTCGACAGCAAAAGCTTAAGGCGATTCAGCTGATTCACTTCGCTTGAACCGGGGTCATAATCGATTGCGCTTATATTCGCGCCGGGGTATCTCCTGCGCAGCTCTTTTATCATGCCTTTGCCCGTAACGTGATTTGGCAAGCACGCGAACGGCTGCACGCACGCAATGCTCGGCACACCTGTTTTAATAAGCTCTACCATCTCTGCGGTAAGGAACCAGCCTTCACCGGTGATGTTGCCAAGCTGCACAATGTCGTCGACGCTTTCCATCTGCTCGTAAATTGTTTCGGGCGCGTCAAAGCGGCGACTCTTTTTAAGCGCTTTTTCAATCGGCTTTCTGAACTGCTCAACGAACCACACTAAAAGCCGCGCATTGCGCTCCGTCTTTTTGGGGAACGCAAGTTTTTCGTGACGGAAAATTCCCGTTGCAAACGTGTACAGGAAAAAGTTCACCATGTCAGGCATGACTGCTTCCGCGCCCTCTCGCTCAATCGTCTCTACAATTTGATTGTTCGCAGTCGGATGGAATTTAACAAGGATTTCTCCAACAATGCCAACGCGCGCTTTTTTTATGGGACGAAGCGGAAGCGCATCAAACTCGCGGATGATGTCGCGCGCAAGTTTGTGAAAGCCGCGCAGCGAAAGTGATTTCAGTTGCACTTCCGTCCTGCCGTTCCATTTTTCATAGAGCGCATTCGCAGAGCCAGGCACTGCTTCATACGGGCGCGTGCGATACAAAACACGCATGAGCACATCTCCTATCATAACGCCCATAATGAGACGGCACAAAAGCGGCAGCGTCACTTTAAAGCCAGGATTCTGCTCAAGTCCGTTTGCGTTGAGCGAAAGCACAGGGATATGCCCCCAGCCTGCGTCGTTCAAGGCGCGACGGATAAATCCTATGTAGTTTGTGGCGCGGCAACCACCTCCTGTCTGCGAGATGATGAGCGTCGTGTGATCTAAATCATATTTGCCCGATTCAAGCGCTGCAATCATTTGACCTGTCACAAGAATTGACGGATAGCACGCATCGTTGTTCACATATTTTAAGCCTGTATCGATTGCGCTCGGGTCAACAGCATCGAGCACGACAAAGCGGTAGCCAGAATACTCGAACGCCTTTTGAAAAAAGCGAAAGTGGATGGGCGACATTTGCGGCGCAATAATCGTATGCGTGTATTTCATCTCTTTTGTGAACACTTGCTTTTGATACGCCGCGCTTTTTACGACTGGCTTTTGATGGCGACGGTCGCGCTCGCGAACAGCTGCAATGAGCGAACGTATGCGTATTCTCACCGCGCCGAGATTTGAACCTTCGTCAATTTTAATAAGCGTGTACATGCGCCCTTTTGCGCGCATAATTTCATCAACTTGGTCTGCTGTTACCGCGTCAAGCCCGCAGCCAAAACTCGTAAGCTGCACAAGCTCCAGATTCGGCATGCCGTTTACAAAAGCTGCGGCGCGGTACAAGCGGTTGTGATACGTCCACTGATCAACAATGCGCATGGGGCGCTCAATGCTTCCAAGGTGCGCAACGCTGTCTTCAGTAAAGACAGCAAGCCCCAAATCGTTTATCAATTCAGGAATGCCGTGATTTATTTCCGGGTCAAGGTGATACGGGCGACCTGCAAGCACAATGCCCGAAGCGCCGCGCAAAATCATCTCTTCTACAGCGTCCTCTCCCGCGCGCTGCAAATCGCTGCGGAATTTTTCTTGTTCGCTCCACGCAGCATCTACAGCGCACGCAATCTTTTCTTTTGTAAGCTGCGGAAAATGCGGCATAAGCTCTTCCTGCAACCGCTCTGCAAGGCGCGCCTTGTCGTAAATGGGCAAAAACGGATTCATGTACAAAATTGACGAATCTTGGCGCAGCGCTTCAACGTTGTTGCGGAGCACTTCGGGGTAGCTTGTGACAATCGGACAGTTGTAGTGATTGCCCGCACCCATATCCTCTTGATACTCATACGGCGCGCACGGATAAAAAATAAATTTGATGCCGCGCTGCAAAAGGCTTTCTACATGACCGTGCGAAATTTTTCCAGGATAGCACACGCTCTCTGACGGAATTGTTTCAAGTCCCTTTTCATACACGCTTCGAGACGAGCGCGGCGAAAGGCACACGCGGAATCCAAGCTGCGTAAAGAATGTAAACCACAGCGGATAATTTTCGTACATGTTGAGCACGCGCGGAATGCCCACATCTCCGAGCGGCGCGTTTTCTGCTGCAAGCGGAACGTAGTCGCCAAAAAGCCGCTTGTATTTCCACGCAAAAATATTTGGCAATTTTTTTTCGTCTGCATGTGCCACATTTGTATTGTGCTTGTTGCTCGCGTCGAGCACAGTGCCTTCAAGCTCCGCGCCGCGCTCGCATCTATTGCCAGTGACAAAACGTCGCGCATCGCCATCTGTAGTGAATGTGTTTATGGTGAGCAGGCAGTTATTCTGACATTTACCGCATCGCTGCAAGCTGAGTTTTACCTCGAACGCGTCAAGCTGCGAAAGTGAGGCTATGCTAGAACGCACTTCGCGCACGCGTGTATTTTCTTCACCCGGCTTTGGTGATGTTAAATCGCGCCACTGGTCAAGCGCAATGAGCGCAGAGCCGAACGCGCCCATAAGCCCTGCAACATCAGGGCGGAACACATTGACGCCGGCAATTTTTTCAAATGCACGAAGCACCGCATCGTTGTTGAATGTGCCGCCCTGCACAACTACTTTCGTGCCTATGTCGCTCGCCTTGCGCAATTTTATCACTTTGAAAAGCGCGTTCTTGATGACAGAGTACGAAAGCCCCGAAGAGATGTCTGCAACAGACGCTCCTTCTTTTTGCGCCTGCTTGACGCGGCTGTTCATAAACACAGTGCAGCGGCTTCCCAAATCTACAGGCTTGTCTGCGAGCAGCGCGATTTTGCTAAAGTCGCGCACGTCCATTCCCATGGTGCGCGCAAAGTTATCGAGGAAGCTGCCGCATCCCGACGAGCACGCTTCATTCAACTGAATAGAAACGATTGCGCCGTCTTTCATGCGCAGGCATTTCATATCTTGCCCGCCTATGTCGAGCAAAAACTCAACGCCTGGCACAAAAAAATCTGCCGCGCGGAAATGCGTAATCGTTTCTACTTCGCCCGCATCAACATTGAACGCAGCTTGAAAAAGCGCTTCGCCGTAGCCTGTTGAAACAGCGCGCGCGATGTACGCATCTTTTGGAAGGCGCGCGTATAAATCTTTGAGCACGTGCACCGCAAGCTCCACAGGATTTCCCGCATTGTGCGCGTAAAAATCCCACAAGATTTTTCCGTCTTCGTCTATGAGCGCGGCTTTTGTCGTAGTAGAACCTGCATCAAGACCGAGAAACACAGGACCGCGAGCTTCAGCAAGATTGCCGCGCCGCGCTTTTTCCTGCGCATGACGATTTTTGAATTCGTCAAGCTCCGCCTGATTGCTAAAGAGCGGTTCAAGACGCTGCACTTCGTTCAATTCCGCGCCCACAAGATTTTTCAAACTTGCGCGAAACATCTCAAGCGTGGGGAATGAATGTTGCCCGCATGCGTCATTGTGCATGTCGTCATTTTGTCCGCAACTGCATGTGTCACTCCCCTGTGTTGCACAACCACACGACGCGCCATCGTTTGCAGGCGCCGTGCCGTTGCGCTCATCATTGCTCTGCGATGTGCACCCGCACGAGTCGCAGTCTGCATATTTTCTGTCTGCGGAAAAAGCGGCGCCTGTTGCAACAAACAGCTGCGAGTTTTCAGGCACGATTATTTCATCATCTTTGAGTTTGAGCGTCACAATAAAACGATTGCGCAACTCTTCCATAAAGTGAAGCGGACCGCCTAAAAACGCAACATGACCGCGAATCGGTTTGCCGCACGCAAGCCCTGAAATAGTCTGACTCACCACCGCTTGAAAAATAGAAGCGGCAATGTCTTCACGACGCGCACCTTCGTTAATGAGCGGCTGCACATCTGTCTTTGCAAACACGCCGCATCGCGCAGCAATCGGATAAATAGTGTGCGCATCTTTTGCAAGTTTATTGAGACCGTCTGCGTCAGTTTCAAGCAGCGCTGCCATCTGGTCAATAAATGCGCCCGTGCCGCCTGCGCATGTGCCGTTCATGCGCTGCTCAACGCCGCTGTCAAAATACGTAATCTTCGCATCTTCGCCGCCAAGCTCAATGACCACGTCTGTCTGCGGAATCAAATTTTTTACGGCTGTCGTCGCCGCAATGACTTCTTGAATGAACGGCACGCCGAGCCACTGCGAAACAGACAAACCGCCTGAGCCTGTCACTTTCACGCTCACCGTACGATTTTTTCCGATAGCGGCATCATTTTCAAGTGCGTCGAGCGCATTATTTACAACAGCTATAATTGTGCTGCGAATATCGGCGCGATGCCGCTCATAATCGCTATACAAAAGCGTATCGTCATCGTTGAGCACTGCAATTTTTACTGTTGTTGAACCAACATCTATTCCTACACGAAGCGGAAGCAATTCATTGTGTGAAGCAGTTTGTATTTTTATCATAAACATCCCTAAAATATTTTATACATTTAAAATATATCTATATAAATATACTATAATAATATAATATATAGTAAAAAAAATTATTTCAATATATACACAAAAATATACGCTATACAGCTATCCACTGCCAGAAAGTATTCGTAAAAGTCATATTTTTTTTAAAAACTGCATCAAAGTAACATTTTTTTGACAATACACAATCATGGAGAGAACTATCTTCGCACGGAGGTTTTTATGGAACATGCATGTGATGATTTTGTGCGCAATGCCGCGCCAAAAGAGGCCGACAAAACTGACGCAACACAATTTGACGATACGCTGAATGCGGACGACAAAACTGATGCAGCGCAATTTGATGACGCACTGCCGCCAGACGATGAGCGCATTGCGAGTGCGCTTGCACAAACACAACGCGACAACGTGCTTGAGGCAGCAAAAAACGCGTTTGGCATTGACTACTTGTTCCCGTGGCAACGGCTCGTCATCGCAAACATTCTCGATGCAGCGCAAGATATGGCGCGAAAATTACCAGACGCAGCGCGGGATGCAGTGCAAAACCACACAGACGCAACGCAAAACAGCACAGATGTGACGCAGCATGCTGACGAAGACATTGCAAGTCGCGGAAAACAAATTGTGTTGCTCCCCACAGGAGCGGGAAAGTCGCTGTGTTTTCTTGTACCCGCGCTGCTGCTTGACGGGTGCACGCTCATCATCTATCCGCTGCTCGCGCTCATGGCAGACCAAAAACGGCGCATAGAATCAGGCAGTTTGGAAAGCGTCACATTTCGCGGAAATCAGACGCGCGAAGAGCGCGAAGAAAATTTTGCAAAAATTAAAAACGGCGCAAAGATAATCATAGCAAATCCAGAAGTGCTGCAAAACGAAGCGTTGCTTGCTCGTCTGTGCGAGTGCAACATTGCGCACATAGCAATTGACGAAGCGCATTGCGTCTCTGAATGGGGCGACAGCTTTAGACCTGCCTATCTCACACTTGGAAAAATTATTAAAAAGATACATGCGCCTGTCGTCACTGCGTTCACGGCGACAGCATCTCCGCATGTGCTTGCACGCGTTTCAGAAGTGCTCTTTGACGGGGACGCGCGCATAGTGCGTTCGGAAGCAGACAGATCAAACATTCACTACCATGTGCTGAACTCGTGCTGCAAAAAACAGACTGCGCTCATGCTCGCACATACAGAGCAGCGTCCCATGATAGTCTTTTGTGGCACACGGCTTCACGCGGAAGACATGGCACGAGAGCTCAACGTGTGCTACGGAAATGAAACGGCGCGGTTTTATCACGCGGGCATGGAAAAGTCAGAAAAAGATGAAATTGAAAAATGGTTTTTCCAAAAAAGCGATGCAGTGCTGTGCGCCACCTGCGCCTACGGCATGGGAGTTGACAAAAAAGACATACGCACAATAGTTCATCTCGACGCACCGCAAACTGCCGAGCAGTACATTCAAGAAGCGGGAAGAAGCGGACGCGATGGACAGGACGCAAAGGCGATTTTGTTGTGGAGCCCCGAAGACAGCAAAACGTTTTCACAGTTTGCAGAAGGAAGCCGCGAATACGCGATGAAACAGTTTGCAGAGACGCGTGACTGCCGCCGCCAAGTACTGCTCGACGCGCTTGACGCAGAACAGGCGGTGTGTTCAGGCTGCGACTTGTGCGACGCACGAAACAGCGAGAACGCGCATGCAAAAATGCGCACTACAGTACAAAGTAAAAGCACACACGTAAAAATATGCAGGGCGACACAGCGAACAAACGCGGCACAATGGCTCATGCATGCGGCAAGGCACTGCATGCGCACGGCA
This sequence comes from Treponema sp., assembly GCA_017940005.1. Taxonomy (GTDB): domain Bacteria; phylum Spirochaetota; class Spirochaetia; order Treponematales; family Treponemataceae; genus Treponema_D. Next base: position 10,615 of record JAGAZO010000008.1, on the reverse strand, counting down.
ACAAAATTATTAAAACGGCAAAACAGAGCGCACATGCAAAGAAACGCAGAGCGCGCGCAAACGTTCCGCAACATTCAAACAACAAGCGACGAAGAAGCCGCGCTCAAGTTCATAGCGGCGCATCGCAAAATGTATTCGAGAATTGAACTTGCAGGAAAACTGCTGCCACTGCTCAACGAGCGCGCAAAAAAATGTTGCGGCAAGCATACCTGGGAACACAGCGCAATAGACGAATTGCTGCGGCAGTTGAAAATAGCTGGAAAAATACGCGTTATGCAATTTCCATGGAAGCATAAAATCACTGTTGCAAAAAAAGCACAAGCGTCCAGAACTGACTCATCGCGTACAATGCATCAGTTCACACATACAAAAAGCGCGCGGCTATTTGCCCGCACTGTCAAGCAAGCGCAATATCGCCGTCTGTTTCAGAAGCTTCATCATCATTCTCGGAAGCAGGGGTAGGAACAGCGACAACGCGCCGCCGTCGCTGCTTTTTCGGCTTTTTCACATAATTTGCGACGAACACGCCAAAATTCATTACGAGGAACACAACAATAGCAGTGCCAATGACGCGTGCATCAGTGAGCACCATTTTAAAAAGCGGAAAAAGCGCAAGAAATTGCCTCATACTGCGATTATCGGCACAACACAGTGAAGCTGTAATGAAAAAATGATTCTGGAGCATGCCATGCGGCAGCAGCGACACACGCACTGCGCGCGCTTGCGACAATTTTTACTTTCACAAAAAATTAGGAAAGCCCGAAAATACGCACCGTTTCTGACTGACGTGCTCACGCGCATCATCGCTTACTCAAGCACACGAATCGGCGTTACATTGTTGTACCGCTTGCATTCAAATTCAAACTCGTCTATGTGCACTTGCACGTTAAACGCCTCTCTCATGTTCACTTCGCTTATGATTGCGCGCGCGCTCCCAAAACAGCTCGTGCCGTCTCGGTTTAAGATGAGCGCGTTCGTTCCTATTTTGAGCGCATGCTGCGGATAATGCGTATTTATTATCGAAGAAATGCCGTGCTCGCTTGCAAGATGCTGAATAATTTCTAACACCATAAGCTGATTTTTAAAATCAAGATTTGATTCAGGCTCATCGAGCACAAGCATTTCTGGATTCACAGTAAGCGCGCGCGCAATGAGCACCATCTGCAGCTCTCCGCCGCTTATCTGCGTGCACAGCTTATCTTTGAGGTGCACAATGCCAACTTCTTCCAACGCATTAAGCGAAAGCTCTTCGTCTTTTTTTGACGGCTGCTCAAATGTGCCCAAGTGCGCGGAGCGGCCAAGCATTACCATGTCAAACACGGTAAACGCAAATGCAGCGCCTTTTGACTGCGGCACATATGCAATGCGCTGCCAGAATTTTTTATGCGGAATATCTGTTGCACGCACATCATCAACATATGTTGCACCTGTTTGCCAGCGCAGCAAGCCCATCATGCATTTTAAAAGCGTTGTCTTTCCAATGCCGTTCGCGCCAAGAATGCACAACACTTCGCCGCTCTGCACATCAAACGAAATATTGTTTAGAATCAATCTTTTATTGTAGCCAAAGCAACCATCTTTTACAGAAAAGTGCATTACCACACGCCTCCTGTTTTTCTGAGCAACACAATAAAAAATGGCGCGCCGATTACCGCAGTCAAAATCGAAAGCGGAATCTCCGCACTTGTAGCCGCGCGGGCAACCGTGTCCATAACAAGCATGAACACAGCTCCAAACGAAATGCTCAACGGCACAACGGTTTTGTTGTTGCTCCCCATTAACATGCGCGAAATGTGCGGAATCAAAAGCCCCACCCAACCTATTTGACCACACATGGAAACAGCAGAAGCGGTGATAAGCGAAGATGCAACAATCACGGTAAGCTGCATAGCTTTTAGATTGATGCCCATCGAACGTGATTCATCTTCGTTGAGCGAAAGCACATTGAGCCGCCATCGCAATACAAAAATCACTGCAATGCCTGCGAGAATAAACGGTGCGCCAAGCGCAATCGTTTTATACGACGCGCTTGTCATGCTTCCCATGAGCCAGTACGTGATTGACGGCAAATCATCTTCAGGGTCTGCGACGTATTTTACGAGCGACACAAACGCCTGGAACAACGCCGAAATCACCATGCCCGCAAGCACAATCATCACAATAGATGATTTACCTTTTATGCGTCCAAGATTGTACGTTATCCAACAGGCAAGCAAGCCAAACGCAAGCGCGGAAAGCTGAATAAAAATCAAGTTCACATGAAACAGCATTGCAAGAGCCGCTCCAAAAGATGCTGCGCTCGCAACACCAAGCGTGTCGGGAGTTGCAAGCGGATTTGTGAATAAACTTTGAAACGCCGCTCCCGAGCACGCAAGGCCAGCGCCTACAAGCATTGAAAGAATGATTCGCGGAAGGCGCACTTTGAATATGACAGAGTACGCCATCGGGTCTGCGTTGCCGCCCGTAAGTCCAGAGATAAGCACCGCAAACGATTCTCGCGGCGAAAGCGCAAACCGTCCGAAACCAAGACAACACACTGCTGTAACAAGCGGCAAGATAATGAGGAGCGGCGCAAACAGTTTAAATCGTTTTTCGTGCATCATTTATTTTTTATGCCGCCGCTTGCTTCTCGCGCGGGATTGTAAATCATATCCAACTCTGCATCAGAGAGATTCATGTTGTAAAACCTTTTATAAAACTCACGCATGTACGCATTCAAGTCAATATCTGCAAACGCTTCAGGCTGATTTTGTTTTGCCATCCACAAAAGCATCATGGGCGAATCAGAACACGTAACATACCAGCGGTACATACCAAGCGGCACTTTGCGCACTTGTTTGTTTTTTACTGCATCCACCGTCGAAAAATCGAACGTATGAAACGTGCTGTCGTATAAATCAGATGGAAGCGCATCGTTAAAATTTGTAATAAATATTTTTTGCGGATTCCACTGATAAATCTGTTCCATTGTAACGGTTGGCGTGCCGCTTACGCTCGCAGCGGCATTGCGTCCGCCAGAAGCAGTTATCCAATAATCAGCCCACGTATTTAATCCTGGAATGCCAACACCTGTCTCCGTATATCGATGGATAAACATGCACGAAGGTTTTTCACGTTCGTCAATATTTTTTACACGAGAAGCGACAAGCTCTTGAATTGTATTGCCATACGCAATGTAGTCATTATTGCGTATATCTTTTCCCATAACTTCGCCAAGCAGCGACATCCAGCTGTTTATTGTTTCAACTGCATTAAAATCTTTTACGTCAAGACTGAAGCCAACAGCTGGAATGCCCGCCCTGCGTGCCGCGTCTCTATCTGCCATAATGCCCGAAGAATACAGAATGACATCGGGCTTGAGCTTAATCAGCTCTTCTACATTGAGCACGCCATTTTTGCTAAACGACGACGGCTTGTTAGACAAGTCGGGATATTTTTTAATAAGCATTGAATTTTCCGCCGCACTGATGATGGCAGGATCAAGACCTACGATTTGGTCAGTGCCGAACGCAAGGCAGTACACTGACGCAAGCGGCCACACAGATGCAATCACAACGCGCTCAATGTTTTGCGGAAGCACAACTGCATCTCCAATTTGGTCAATAACAGTGCGCGTATTTTGCGATGAACTGTCTTTCGCACCAAATGCAAAAATCGAACACACAAACAGTACAAGCATAACGCTTGAAACAATATTTTTTTTCATGATAATCACCTCGTTACTAATTTTAGCGTGCGCTCCACTAGATGACGCAGCAACTCTGACGCATCGTGGAAACAGCGCACGGTTTATTTTTTTAGCCAGACGTTCCCGCTGTGCTGAATTTTTATGCCGTGTTATTTCCCGCTTGCTTCTCGCGCGGGATTGTAAATCGCTTGCAAATCATCATCTGTTAAATCAACGCCGTAAAATCGTTTGTAATAGTCTTTGATTTCTTTGTCCATATCGATGTCAGAAAAAATCTCCGGTTGAATTTTTGTCGCAAGCCACTGCAACACAAGCGGCGTGTCAGAAGCGGGCGGGAACCAGCGATACATGCCGAGCGGAAACTTGTACACTTTTTTTTCTTTCACCGCTTTTACATGCGACCAGTCTGCACCGTCAATCGCGTTGTCAAGCAAATCTTCTGCAAGGCGCGGACTAAAATTTGTGATAAAAATCATATCAGGATTCCATTGGTAAACCTGCTCCATGCTGATTTTTATCTGCCCCTTTGCATCAACAACGTTGTTGCCGCCTGGCGTTTCTATCCAGTATTTGCTGAAAAAATGATGTCCTGCAGCAGTCATGTTCGATTCATCATAATTGAACAAAATCATTACATTCGGTTTTTGACTGTCAGAAAGATTTGCAACTCTGTCTTTTATCTTTTTTTCAATAGCATAGCCGTAGTCGATAATTTCTTGTGCGCGCTCCGTCTTCACTTCATCATTAAAAATCTGACTGAGTAAATCAATCCAATCTGCATACGTGTCGATGCAGTGCCATTCTTTTCGCGTTGTAGAAAAACCGATTGCAGGAATTCCTGCGTTTTCGTAAACTGCTCTTTCTTCATCGTTAGCGGCTGCATAAAAAACAACGTCAGGATTCAATTTAAGCAGCTCTTCAATATTTACCGCACCGTTTTGCACAAAACTCGAATCGACATTCACCACGTCTGGAAACACTTTTGCAAGGTACGAATTTTTTGCAGCCGCCATAGACGACGGATGCATTCCCACAAGCTTTTCAGAACTCCCCATGTACATGCAGTACACAGAAGCGAGTGGCAGGATTGAACCAATGACAACGCGATTTATTTGTGCAGGAACGACAACATGCGTATCTGTGTGGTCAACGATTGTCCGTGTAGCAAGCGCCTCCGTCTCTTTCGCTTTTGTGCATCCGAGTAAACACACTACAACCATAAGCAGCAAAATCCGCTGTATAATCTTTTTCATTTTTCACCTCCATCATTTTCAGCTATTTTCCGCTCGCTTCACGCGCGGGATTGTAAATCGCTTGCAAGTCGCTCTTTGTAAGTTCAACGCCGTAAAATTTTTTGAAATACGAAATAATTTCTTTATCCATGTCTATGTCAGAAAAAAGCTCTGGCTGCATTTGCTTTGCAAACCACTGCAGTGCAAGCGGCGTGTCGGAACTCGGAGGCGCCCAGCGATACATGCCGAGTGGATTTTTGTACACCGCTCTGTTTTTAATCGCCTTAATCGAAGACCAGTCGTACATGCCTATTGCATTTGTATACAAATCCTCTGGCAGCGCGGGTGTAAAGTTTGTCAAAAAAATCATGTCAGGATTCCAGTTGTAGATTTGCTCCATGTTCAGCGAATTACTGCCTTTTAATTCATATGAAGCATTTCTGCCTCCACATGTTTCGCACCAATATTGATTGAACATATTGCCGCCGTATGTGGTGATAGAATTTTCTTCGCACGAATAAAGATACAAACAAATAGGTTTTTGCTCATCCGTAAGTTTTGAAGTGCGCTCCTTCACCATTTTTTCAACGTTTCTCCCATATTCTATAATTTCTTTTGAACGCCCCGTGTCGCCAAAAATCTCACCGAGCAGCGTAATCCAAGACGCATACGTTTCAATCGTATTGTACCCCGCAATCGTCGTTGAAAATCCAACGCACGGAATTCCTGCGGCGACAAACATTTCTTTTTCTGCCGTGTTTGACGCATTGTATAAAATCAAATCAGGGTTTAACTCCAAAAGTTGCTCAATATTCACAACGTTATTCTTTACAAAGCTTGAATCAATATCGTTGATTTTGGGATAGAATTTTGCAAGATACGAATTTTTCCCAGCAGCTTTTGAAGATGGATGCATCCCGACAAGTTTATGAGGTCCGCCAAGATATAGGCAGTAAACCGAAGGAAGTGGCAAAAGCGATGAGATGACTACTCGTTCAGGTTTTTCTGGAATCACAATTGTATTTCCTGTATGGTCGACAACTTCTTTTGTTTTACTTTGCACATTTCGTTCGTTATTTCCCAATGAGAATGAATAAAAAGAAATCGAAAATAGCATACATGCGCATACTGCGCGAATAATTATTTTTTTCATACGATTGCCTCCTATTAAAAAACTCCGCGTTAGCGGTTGTGCACGAATGCACGAAATCGTAATTTTTCTAAATCGCCTTATTAAGTACATTTTCAAATTCGCTCGACATAAAGCGTGGACACTTGTTCCACGATATGCGACCCGAAACGCCCGAATGATACACTGGCACGCACGTTGTTCCCTGCGTCTTTACAAGCTGCAACACAAGCGGGTCAGCGATGACTGCTGCAAAATGTTCATCATGCAAAATAGTGCGAAGCTGTTTTTCGTTTTTAATTGCATAATCACTGCTTTCGAGCAAAAACGGCGTCGTGTCAAAAAGCGAAGCCACGCGCACATCTGCATCGCACTTTTTTTCGCGAAAATAATTTCGCATAGAAAGCGAAATAACTTGCTCGCCCACAATAAGAATCTTTTTGCGTTGCTGCGAATTGGCGTCAGTTGTGTACGGCACAAATCCATTTTGCTCATGAGCAATTTCGCCACGCAAAAAGCGCTGCACGTGGGAACGCAACGCGTGCGCATCTGCAATAGGCGTTTGCACTGTAAAGGGAATGCCGTACTCGCGGTACATGAACAACGCCGTTTCAACACCGCTTTGCGACACAACCACATTGAGCGCGGCGCTCGCAGAGCGCGCAACATCTTCAAGTGTCAACCCCATGCAAAAATTTGCAACAACGGGAATGCCGCTGTTTTTGAACAAGTTTGCAAAATCTTCGTCATTGTGTTCAAGCGAAAAATCTATAGGCGTAACACCAAGTATGTTCACGCCGCGCGGTACATCACTTTCAGCTGCGCCACCACAATATGAGCTGCGCGTGCTACGTGCAAATCGTTTTATGAGTGGAATAATCGCCTGGCTGAAACCTGTGCCATAATAATGCAAACCATTTGTTGCAATGCCAAAGCAGGGAATTCCCGTCTTGCTTTCAATATCTTTTGCAAGCCCTACAAAATCTGTTCCGATAATCATGGGGACGGGGCTTCCAAGAACAGCGATGAACTTTGGCTTGAGCGAATTTGCCGCCGCACGAATTCGTTCGACAAACACATCATCAGTGCCAAGAATTGCATCCATGTGGCGAAGCCCTGAACAAAACACAGCCGTTTTTGAATTGAACCAGCGCGGCTCTTCATAGCCAACATAATTTCCCGTGCAGCCAGATGCGTCATGAATGACAATCATGCCACCCAAATCAAAAAGCGATGACGCCGCTCCTGAATAATCTGGTGCAAGCGGCGGCAACGTAATGCATAATTTACTCATATAACTAACCCCGCATCTGCAATAAGCTTGTGCACATCCGACTCTTGTGCAGCCGCGCGCAAAAGCTCATCCATCATTTTTGCAATGCCATCAAAACCGAACAGCGCATCATCGTCCATAAGCGGGGAAACATGCATAGAACCTGTTAAATAACCTGCGTCAAATCCGACGCACAAAAAATCATTTCCGCGAAGCTGATATTTTATGTGGTCATAGTGCATTGCGTTCACGATTTGCACATGCGGGCAATGCGTTTCAATCCACAGTTTGTGCTCCATGTCCATGGCAATGCATTCTTTTGCAACGACAAGCTGCACGTTAAAGCCGTATTCAATAAGCGCACGAGCAAAATTGAACGGCAGCAGCACTGCCTGATAATCAACTGCGATGGGCGTGTCACCAAGCGCGCGTTTTGCTTCTTCGATTTTTTGCTGCGCATGCGTGCGGTATTGCGCATAATCAAGCTGTCCGATGTCGAGCTTCTTTGAAAGCGCATCGTAAAACGCGCATACTTCATCCAGCCTGTATGTAATGAATGACTGCATCACAGGAATGCCAAGCGCGCTTTCCATGCGCTTGCACGCTTTTTTTGCAACAGGACGCAGCAAAAGATTAAGACACGCGCTTCCAAGCGTTTGGAATTCTTCAAACGATGTGCATTCACCAATTTGACAAACATCATAATCATGTTTTTTGAGCAATGCAAAAAGCTCGCACGAGCGCGGAATGGCGGCATTATTTCCCACAAGGTTTACGCGCTTTTCCTTCTGTTGCTTTGGAAGCAAGCTGTACATTGCATCGAGCAACGTTACACCCGGCGGATTGGGTGTGTCCATAGACATGGGATTCATGTGGCACGTGCGGAACGCAACATCGGGATGCCGTGATGAAAGCGCTGCAATAATTGCATCGTTGTCTGTGCCAAGCAAATCATCAATGCATGACACAAACACAAAAAGCACTTTCGGCTTTATCTCAAGAAAATCAAACAGCTCTTCGACTGAATCAAAAATAAGATTTTCATAATTGCCCGAAACAATGTCGCTTTCGTCGATGTACAAATACGAAATGCGCTCCTTGATGCCCGCCTCAATGCCGCCAAGCGCACCGTGCCTGCCGCACGCAGAAGGAGCTACAAACAGCAAGTGACTTTCTGGCACTAACGCTGCCACGCGAATAACGCCCCAACCGCCGTGAGACGGTGAAACATATTGCAATGTTTTTGAAAAATCTGTGCAGCAGCATCCGCTCATTTTTGCACCTCACATATTTGCATGACTTTTTTTGCAAGCTCTACGTAGCACTGCGCCTGCTCAGATTCAGGATACGCTTCCACGACAGTCTTGCCTTCGTTTTCTGCCAGCTGCACTGTATCGCTTCTGGGAATAACGGACACAATCGAGCCGCCAATTTCTTTGAGCGCTGTTTCAACGACAGCAACCTCATCTTTTACATTGCGTGAGTTAAGGATGACGCCCGCATAAGAAGCGTATCCGCGCGAACCAAAATTTTTTACTGCGCTGACAATGTTGTTCGCAGCATATAACGCCATCATCTCGCCAGAGGTAACTACAAAAACGTTATCCGCGTAACCGTTTCTGATGGGCATGGCAAATCCGCCGCACACAACGTCGCCGAGCACATCGTAGAGCACAACATCGGGCTTGTAAAAATCGTATGCGCCCAGTTCTTCCAGTTTTTCAAACGCGGTGATGATTCCTCTTCCCGCGCAGCCAAGTCCCGGAGTTGGACCTCCTGCTTCCACGCACAGCACGCCGCCGTATCCTTTAAAAACAATGTCATCAAGTTTTATGTCTTTTGATGAAGCGGCGCCTTCCCATTTTGAAACACCTGCATTTTTTGCAGACTGCTCACGCAGCAAGTCGAGAACTGTTGGAATTTTTTTGCCACCCATGAGATTTTTTACTGAATCAGATTTTGGATCGCAACCAATCTGCATTACTGTAAGCCCTTGCTTGCTTAACGCTGCAGAAAGATTTGACGTTGTCGTAGATTTTCCAATGCCACCCTTTCCATATATCGCTATTTTTTTCACGTATGTCACCGTCCGATATAAATTATCCTAACACAACTATTATTAGCAGTGGGTAACTTTATAACTGATTTTATGTCTATTGTCAAGTCGATTAGTATGTTTTTTATTTACGCGGAGGGTTTACTATCTCGATGCTTGCGGCGAGATTGTTGATTGACTAACGCTATCGCATGGCGCACTTGCAAAGAACTGCTTCATGCTGCAAGTGTCTGCTGCATATTTCTGTAGTCGTTGGGAAGCGCGCCCTGCACTCCGACAGATATTTTTCTGCCTGCACAATGTACGCATGCAGCACGCACGTAAAAAAAAATCGGAGCATGCCGCTGGAAGAGCCGCCCTTCCGTTGCTTGCTCACCCGCGGCGTCCTCGCCTGCCGTGCGGCAGGCTTGCGGTCGCTGCTCCGTCTGCCGTATGGCAGACGGGCACAACTACAGGGCGGGCTAGGCGCACTGTTTCAAAGTGCGCTGCCATGCAGAGCGTTTGCCGCCCGTATGCCCGCGTCGTGCGAGCTATGTACGCGCACCCGCATTATGCAGCACGCACGTAAAAAAAATCGGAGCATCTGTTGGCGCACAAAAACGTGCGCCAACAGATGCTCCGATTCGCGCCGTTTTTTGGCGCAGCCTTACGGCGTGCGCTTTAAAACGGCGCGCGCTCTTATTCAGAACTGGAACGCACCACACGGAAGCCAAGATCGTCATAGAGGTAGTCCGGCGAGTAGTAGGTCCGGTCCGACACCGCGCAACGCTGCGCAGTATCGTCCCACGAACCACCGCGCTTGACACGGAACGAGCCAGACGACGGTCCTGCGGGGTCGGTCGCCCCGTCCTTGTCATCGGCATAGTCGCCAGTGTTCGGCCACCAGTCCCAGCACCACTCAAACACGTTGCCACTCATGTCGTACAGACCGTAGCCGTTGGGTTTCTTTTTCTTCACCTCGTGCGTCTTGCTTTCGCTGTTGACCCCGTACCACGCGTAGTCGCCAAGCTCCGCGCTGTTTGCCGTGCCTGCCCATGCGCGCTCCGTCGTCGTCTCAATGCCGCCGCGCGCTGCGTACTCCCACTCAGCTTCTGTCGGCAGACGGTAGCCCGTCTTTGCAAAGTCGCATGTCGCAGCGTCCCAGCTGCTGTCGCTGCTTGTGGGTATGTCGCCGTACGCAAGGCTTTCCCAGTCGCTTACGCTGCTCACGCTATAGCACGGCTCAAGTCCTTCCTTC
>JAGAZO010000007.1 GCA_017940005.1 Treponema sp. | reverse complement strand
TTTTTTGCGAAAAAAAATTTAATTTTTTTTCATTTTTCGCTTGACAAAAAAATGAAAATGGTGTATTATTAAGTCAATCAGGCTTGATTAATAATTAAGCCTGCATTTCTGGTGTACACAAAATCAAAATATTGTCAACAGATTTATTTTTTGAGGATACTTGTAGAAATCTCATTGCGGTGCGCAACGGTAATTCGTAGTGCGATGATAATGCTCTACACAAGCCAGTTTTTTAAGGGGAAAGCCTTCCCCTCGCTTCAATACCACTCACGACGCAAAAATGCCCAAGCCAGCTTGCTCATTTTTGCTCCGTTCAGGTATTTCCGCTACCCCTTCTACTAGGGGCAAAGCCCCTAAAACCCCGTCTAGCTTCTATGAGTAAAAAAATCGAATGTAATGAAAACGCTGCACGCGCTGTCAGTTTAAAATTCTTTGCGCAGTTTTGGCAGCTCGCGAATCCATATGTCTGCCATGTACGCGTAGCCTTTTTCGTTCGGATGAATGCCGTCTGCGCACATGAGTTCGCGAAAGTCGCTGTGCTCAAGCATTGCCATGCGCATGTCTACAAGTTGCACGTTGTTTTCGTGCGCGTACTGTACAATGTTGAGCGAATACAGTTCGTGGCGCGAATACAAGCGGAATATGTCGTCGTGCAGGAACGCGCGAATGCTCGCTTCATTTTGCTCTGCCGTAATCGTTTTGTACCAGCGGTCGAGCACAAGCGGCGGCATGGTCATAAGAAGCGGCGTAATGCGGTGCGCCCGAAGCGTGTGCACCATTTCGTCCATCATGCGTAAAAACGCTGGCAGCGGATTGCGCGGTTCGTGCGGCGCATCAGGATTTTCACTTATCGGCGTCCAATCGTAGTCGCAATCGTTGCCGCCGCTTTCTATAATGCCCAAGTCACAAACAAGCCCGCGCTCCATGTCGCGGTTCAGTTTGCGCTGTGACTTATTGATGATGTTGCCGAACACGCTTTTGTTGATAAGCTCAAAACCGAGCGCTTTTGCCGCGAGCGTGAGGCTGTTTGTGTCGTCGAGAATTTCAAAACGATGGTCACTGAATCCCGTGACCGCTCCTTTTAAAATTGAGTCGCCCCATACAGTGATTGTGTTGATTCCGTTTTCCATGCCAATTAATAGTATCATAGTAAAATAGAAAAAGCTAGATAAGCAAAATATCTGTCTAGTAACAGCTCTCATATTGATAATACACCCTCTATCATTAGTAAGCGGTAATTTTAATTATTCAATTTTTAGAGATTAAAAGTAACGCTTACTTTTCATTAGTTGCTGCTCGTGTTGTAGAGAAGTGCATGTATAAATAAACAGGCAAATTGTAAATTTACAAGCGGCGTAGGCGGAGTTCCGTCCATAAACACATTTGGAATATTGGCAAGCGAGCGAAGCGAGTGCAGTCCAATACCTATTACATTCCTCGTGTGTTTCTGGACGGGTTTTCGTCGAGAGCCGCCTGTTACTATTTTCGCTTACTAAGAGATTTGCACTCCTCTACAACATTGATAATATACCCTCTTGACATTTTTTTATGTATTCATTAGTATAGTGATGTACAACGCGGGGTAGAGCAGTTGGCAGCTCGTCGGGCTCATAACCCGGAGGTCGCAGGTCCAAGTCCTGCCCCCGCTAAAAAAGCTTTTGTCAAATGCATTAGTACATAGCTAATGCATTTTTAGTTTTAAACTGACTTGCAACTGATTGGTAACTGAACGCACTGTTATGCAATGGATTGTAACAGGCAATATTCCTGTTCGTGTTAATTCAAAAGACACAAAGGTTCAGAGTATCGACAAAATCAGACTCTTCAATGATTTGCGCACTGCTGATTTTGACAGTGATAATATTAACACCATCATCAAGATTCTCACAGAAAGAAACTACCTCTACTCTGCTGTTCCTAAAACTTCTAAAGGCAGCATCCCGATTGAAGACTTCCTTGAAAACTTCTGGGATTATGATAAGTCACCTTATGTAAAAGAGAAGCTTGGTAAGAAGCAGTCAATTCATCGTCAGTATTGCGCTACCCTTTTAAGCAGAACTCGTCTTTACTGGATTTCACGTCTTGCAGGAAAATGTGTTGCAGAAATTACACGAAAAGATGTTGATGCATTTTTCTCTAGTGACGAAGCTCATAAACTTGCCCAAAAACTGTAAACTCAATTATCGAAACAATCACAATTCCACTTAAATGGGCATACTACAATGAACTTCCCCAGAACAATTGTTTTGATATTTAAAATCGAAAAATGCGTTAAGAAAATTGCGAAGGCATGGAGCAATTTTTAGCATTTATCGTGCTTTATTAAGTGTTCTAACATTAGCAAAGAACGAAAGATACTTGATATGGAAACTGCAAACAAACTTATGGAACTGGATTGGGATAATGATGAAGCAAAAATTGCAAATAAACTTGCCATGCACACAGGAATGAGAGCTGGAGAGATCCATGCACTTACTGTTGATGATTTAGGAAATGATGAGATTTTTGTACGTCGCAGCTGGTCAAAATATGATGGTTTGAAATGCTGTAAAAACGGCGAAGAATGTTCTGTTCCGATTCCTATTTCTCATCAGCTTTATTTGAAACGCAAGATACTGGCAGATTTTAATCCTTATGATAATGGATTTATTTTCTATAGCATAGTTCCAGAAAAGCCAATGGACAGTAAGCAGTTTAATAGATATTTGAAGCGTGCTTTGAAAGATATTGGATTTGAAAATCCCGATGATACCTGCTTCCACTCATGGCGACATTTCTTCTGTGCACGAATGCTGGATTATGTTCAGGACAAGCGATATGTTATGGCTCTTTCTGGTCATAAGACAGAAGCAATGCTCAATCATTATGCTGCATATCTTGAAGATGACAAGGTTGTTGATTTGGCTCGCAGCGTTATGAAAAAAGTCTTTATCGAACAGAAAGAAGACGAAGAAACAATCAACATGCTGAATCAGAAACTTGAAGAGTTGAACAAAGCTAGTGCTTAGAAAATGAGAGAAATGACATGAAGGCGAACGGATTTGATAAATCCCGCCCGATTATTGTAACTGAGACTTATATCATTGTGGATGGACATGGAAGGTTTATGCCGTGTGTACAATTATGGATACCCGGCAAACGGACGAGTCAAGGCCTTGCGCGAAGCGTGCCTTGACCGGACGTATGGCTGCGAAAAAAGCGGACTTGAGAAAGTTCCTGTTATCATTAAGAAGTTTGATAGTCGTGATGAAACAATTGAATACGAATATAAAATGCAGTTGAACTCTCGTCGTCTTACAGATGGCGAATATTTTGCAGCATTTTTGAAGCTTGATGAAATATGCCGTTCTAATCCTAATGCACAGGCTCTTCTGATGAAGCAATTGGAAGACAGCTTAATAAGTCTGCACGTCAGGTTTGCAAGATGCGTGAGATTGCAAAAAAAAGGCTGATGCTGCACTTCTGGAGAAGCTGCAAAATGAAACCGTTTCGATAAATAAAGCTCATGAGATGATTAAAGCAAGTGAAGCTAAGAAGAAATCCGGTGAGATGGTTGTTGAAACAGAAAGTTCATCTAACACTGGTAAAGGGATTAATCAGGATTCTTTCAAACTTGGAGTTTTGTTTGTTTTGTCAGAGCTGGAAAAAGGCCGGAAGAAAAGTCAGATTCTGAAAGATAAGCGAATTGCTAAACTTGAACTTGGTGGGTTGAGTCTTTCTGAAGAAGATGCCGCTTGGATATACGGATATTTAGAATTGCGTAATTCTAACTCGGGATCTAACTCGGTTTAATTCGGTTAATTGAGTTAGGAATTATTTTAACTCGACAAACCGAGTTAAAACGTATTATAATCGAATTAAAAGGAAATATTATGAGAACAATACCTATAAAAGAAGACCTTTTTACTGAGTTTAAATCAGATACAAAGGAAAAAAATGGATTACCAGATTCTGAATTAATCGAAGCTGTAGTAGGAATGGCTAATGCAGAAGGCGGCATAATTTATGTTGGTGTTGAAGATGACGGAGTAATAACCGGAATTACAAAGCAGCATAAAGATGCAATAGGTGTAATGGCTTTAATTGCAAACAGCACGGTTCCGTCAGTTTCAACAAGAGCTGAAGTCATAACTGAAGAAAAAACAGATGTACTGCAAATTGCAGTTCCAAAAACAAGAACAGTTACCGCAACTTCCAGCGGAAAAACCTTACGACGCAGATTAAAGTTTGATGGTTCTCCAGAAGCAGTTCCTTTGTTCCCATATGAAATTCCAAGCCGATTATCAGAATTGAGCCTGCTTGATTTTTCTGCACAATCTGTAGAAGGTGCAACAGAAGATGATTTAGATATTCTAGAATTTGAACATTTAAGAAGCATTATTAAAAATAATATTGGAAGCGATAAATCTCTGCTTGAGTTAAATAAAGAGGATTTTTATAAGGCCATTCACTTCATCACGGAAGAAAATGGAAAAGTAATTCCTACAGTCACAGGATTGCTCTTCCTTGGAAAAACAGAAAGTATTAAACGTCTTATGCCAACATATCGGGCATCGTTTCAAGTTTTATCGGGGACAAATGTAAAAATAAACGAAACATCAAACGAACCATTAGCAAAGGTGTTTGAAAAGTTTTCCACTTACTTTACAGCCTGGAATCCGGAAAAAGAAATGGAATATGGACTCTTTAGAATTCCAGTTCCAGAGTTTACTCTTGCAGCCTTCCGTGAAGGTTTATTAAACGCATTCGGGCATAGAGACTATACTCAGCTTGGGCAAGTCAGAGTTTTAATTGACGACGAAGGAATGACAATTTCAAGTCAGGGCGGATTTATCGAAGGTGTCAATGCAGAAAACCTGATTTCAGTTGAACCTCATGGTAGAAATCCTTGTTTATCAGATGTATTAAAACGAACTGGTATGGTTGAAAAAACTGGGCGCGGAATCGATAGAATTTATGAAGGCTCCATTCTTTATGGTCGCCCTTGGCCTGATTATTCAGAAAGCACATCATCAATTGTTAAGCTGTTTGTACCAAGAGCAAATCCAGATATGCAGTTTACAAAAATGATTGCTGATGAACAGAACAGAAGAAACCGCCCGCTTTCAATAAACGCATTATTGATTCTCTCTACAATACGAAATGAGCGAAGAGTTACAATAGAAAGATTAAGCGAAGTTGTTCATCTTAATAAAACTCGTACTATTACCACAATAGAAAGTCTTGTTGAAGCCGGACTTGTAGAAGCAATAGGAAATGGATACAATCGTTCTTACATTTTGAGCGCAAAAGTTTATAAGCAGAATAATGAAAGTTCAAAATATGTTAGACAGACAGACATTGATGCAGTACGCTATCCAGAACTGATTCTTAAACTTGCTAAACAGCAAGATGGAATAATTACAAAAGAAGATGTAATGGATTTGCTTAAAATTACAGGTGATAAGGCTTACTCTCAAATTAAAAAATTACTTGCAGAAGGCAAACTTGTTTCTAACCAAAAAGGAAAGTATGCGAATTACAAACTAAAAGATTAAACTTCAAAGGCTTTCAATTCTGCTTATAATGAGCCTCAGATTTAGACACGGAGGAGAAATATTAACGAATTTATGCTAACCTCAAGTTAGGACAAGTTCATGAGAAGAAAAGGAAAAGATTTTTCAGACAAAATGTCTGGACAAAGGGTTTAGTTTAATATAAGAAGTTTGTACAGGATTATCCTGATTATGATGTTAATGTTATGCTTTGTGCATACGGAACAGATGAATATTAGGCTACTAAAAGTGAACTTGGGATTTTAATATTAGGAGAAAAACTAATATGTCAGAAACAAAATTTACATGGATACCATTTTATAAAGAGTTGGCTCAAAAAATACTGGAATATAAAGATAAACGAAGTGAATTAATGAACATTGTTTATTCGCTTCTATCAAATTATACAAAATATTTGCAATGGAAACCTGAAGATGGTTCTGGGGTAGACAATCCCGAAATTGATCCATTTTCAATCTTTTCTATTTTTAATAGAGGTTTAACTGTTGTAAATAGAAAAGAAATCCTGTCTCACTTTAAGAAAGAATTAAAAATAAATGCAGCAATTCCAGAAGATTTCGAAGGAATTCCTATCATGAATAATATGAATTCTTTTTTTAGATCAAAAAACTCATCAGATTATTCACATGAATTATTCGATACATTCTGGAATCTCTTTGAATCTGTTGTAACAAACTCTAGAGATTTCTCGGTTTATTTTGATGAAATCATATCATTAAAAAAATAAGCTATGGCTTAACGTTTATGATGTATTGTATCAATCCTGAATGCTTTATTCCTTTGGATGCAAACAGCAGAAAATATCTCAAAAAAAATGGCATAGATGTTGATAATGTACCAAATGGTAAACAGTATCTTGATTTGATTAATTTAATCAAATCAAAAATGAGTACAGGGGGTATAGAAGAAAAAACTTTTATGGATTTATCATATAATTCCTGGAATCAAGAAACACAAAAAGAAACTAATGTAAAGCGCTGGACTTATGCTGCAGGAGAAAACTCTCGTCTTTGGAGAGAATTCTATAAAGATGGCATAATGGCCATTGGTTGGGATGGTACAGGCAACCTTAATGGATCTGATAATAAGGAAGACATAAGAAAAAAAGTTGTTGAACTTTATCGTTATGATCCAAATGCAAGTGCTAAAAACGATACAACTTGTCTTTGGCAATTTGCAAATGAAATGCATATTGGAGATATCATTTATGTAAAACATGGGAAAAAGCAACTCTTTGGTAGAGGTGTTGTTGGATCAGATTATTATTATGATGAAAATAGAAAAGAATATCGGCATTGTAGAAAAGTAAAATGGACACATAAAGGAGAATGGAATCTTAATTCAACAACATCCGTAAAAACTCTTACGGATGTTACTAAGTATACTGGTTTCTGGCAGGAGTTTGAAGAAGCAATTCAAGGAAAGAAAATTGAAACTTCAACTTCTGAAACTCAAGAAAAGTTCCTCTTAAATCAGATTCTTTATGGACCTCCAGGAACTGGAAAAACATACGAAACTAAAAAACTTGCTGTAAAAATCTGTGAAGCCTTAGATTTAATGGTGTAGATAATTTTGATGAAGCTTGGATCAAATTGATGGATTATCTTGAAGAAAAAGAATTTGTAACTATTAAGTCTATCAATGGAAAAGCAGATTTTACTGTCATCCAAAATACAACAGGAACAGGCTTGATGACAGACGAATCACATCCAAAATATTTTAGCAAAGAACAGCTTTATAGGATTTATAAGGGAGAACGTGGAGTTCCAGCTGGCGGACATGATAATTATAGCAAAGCTATTGTAGATAATTTTATGAAAAAAGAAGCAACAATAGGTTTGAAAGATTATGTTGCACCTATTAATTCAGAAGCTAAACTTCCATATCTTCTCATTATAGATGAAATTAACCGTGGCAATATTCCTCAGATTTTTGGAGAATTAATTACTCTTATTGAAGATTCTAAACGCGAGAATGCAAGTGATGAAATTTCTGTAACATTACCATACAGCGGAGAACAATTTACTGTACCTTCAAACCTGTATATTTTGGGAACAATGAATACTGCTGACCGTTCTATTGAAGCTCTTGATACAGCTCTTAGAAGACGTTTTATATTTATAGAAAAAATGCCTGATGCTGATAAACTTGATGTTGTGGATGGAATTGACCTTGCTGCAATGCTTAATACTATGAATACACGTCTTGAATATTTATTAGACCGCGATCATACAATTGGACATGCATATTTTATAAATGCAAAGAATGTAGAAGATATTAGAAACATTTTTGCCAATAAGATTATTCCTCAATTACAGGAATACTTCTATTCTGATTAGAAAAAGATTCAACTCATTCTTGGTAATACATTCATAAAGGAACGAACTCCAACTGCAATTTTTGGAAATATTTCTGCAGAAGAATATTTTAATACTGATAAAAAGAAGTATGAAATAACTCCAGCTGATGAATGGGATTTTTCATTAAATTCAATGGTAAATTTTGAATAATGAAAACACATAATATTACGGTTTTGAACATCAGGTTTTGAAAGTAGACTCTAAAGGATTTACACAAAAACATTTTGAATCACTTTCAAAATGGTTATTTCAAAATCAAACAACAGAAGATAATTCTCAATATTTCTCTTTGGTTGATTATGGCGTAAAATTTAAATCTTGGGTAGGTATTCTTCAGGTCGGAAATACCTATATTGAAGTTCTACCGAAGATTTCAAATCAGAATGATTCCAAAGAAGTTCAAAATGAATGGCGTAATCGTCTTTGTAATATGCTTTCTGTAATAAGAACTCTTGATATAAGGCAGACAGAAAATGCCAATCAAAGCACATACGAGCATTTTTTATGGGAAATTTTTTATCGGTACTATCTTTCTCTTGTGCGAGATTTAATTAAATCTGGATTAATTAAAACTTATCAACACCAAGAAACCAATCGAACAGCTTTAAAATGATACAATCTGGGCGGAAATTAATGGAAAAGTTCATATTTATAATTATGAGAAAAAAGACTTTATTCTCTGCGACAGACTCATTGAGGTAATGAAATGGCATGAGTTTCCGGCAAGTGAACTGGAGAAAACGATAAAAGAAACTGCTGAATCTTTTGGATTAAAAGTATAATTTACAAAATAAAACAATAACTGCTGCATCATATATCAATTTAATTATACACTCTCTATTTCTGTAAATAAAAAATTCAAAAAATATCAACTTCATAGTTTTCTTATCACTAATATAAATAATTTATTATATTTAAATTAGGAGCCTTTTATGAAGAAAATTATATTCTGTGATATTCCCATGAAAAGTAATCTCAAGGCAATGGTTTACAAAGGAACAGACAACGTAAACTCTTGCTATGATAAACCTGTGATTTATCCAATAAATGCTGTTCTTGCAGATACAATAAAAAAAAATGATGAAATAAAAGTCATTTTATTAAGAACTGAAAATCCAACAGAAAATAATCAGAAAAACAGTGATTCGTTTATTCAGGAATTAAACTCCATTAATTCAGAT
Source organism: Treponema sp. (assembly GCA_017940005.1). Taxonomy (GTDB): domain Bacteria; phylum Spirochaetota; class Spirochaetia; order Treponematales; family Treponemataceae; genus Treponema_D. The sequence goes on along the minus strand of JAGAZO010000007.1, from coordinate 71,508 downwards.
ATAGGCGCAAAAATCACTTATGAAATACTAGATTCAGAATTTAGGGAAACAAAAGATAATCATGAACTACGCCTAAAGCAAATGATAGATAAAATTGAAGAAGGTTCTGAGTTATTTGCAGATATTACCTTTGGGCCAAAACCTCTTCCTATGATTTTAATGTGTGTTCTTTCATTCGCAGAAAAATTCTTAAAATGCGATGTTAAGTCTGTGGTTTATGGGAAGGTGAACTTTACAGGTGAAAACATTTCAAATCCAGAATTGTGTGATGTTACATCTTTATACTATATGAATAATCTTACTAATTCGATGGTTGCAAAAGACAGTATTGAAGCTAGAAAAACTTTGGATGAGTTCTTTTCGTTATAAGGATACATAATGGAAAGCATTACGGCAAAATCTGAATTAGAAAATAAAATACTCTCACAATATAAAGAAATTTCAGATTTCTCGGATAAAACTTGCATTGAATTCATGAAACTGCTTCAGAAGATTTATACTCCTATCTGGAATTGGATGTTCTATTGCTTTAATGAAGATGATATTCGTAATGCTGGGATTGAAATCTTTCATTGTATTAAAAGATGTATTTTAAAGTATGATGAAAATGAAAATCATTCTTTCCTTGGATTTTTGTATTCCTGTCTTGAAACAGAAATCAAGCATAAGAAGAAACGCGGAGAACTATCTCCAATAAGAATGTGTTCCCGAGATGATTATAATAAAGCTATTAAACTGATAAAAGCTGCCGAGAAAATCGGAAAGAATCCTAGCAATGAGAATGTTCAGATTTGGCTGGCAAAACAAACGGATTGGGTTTTGGAACAAGTAAAAGAACTTATTGTAAAATATCATCAATCTCAAATTATAGAGGAAACTTCTTTTGAATCATCAGATATTCAAAATCCATACCCTCTGCCTGAAATGCAGCTAATAACAATAGAGAATGTTAAATATGATTTAGAAAAGATTGATAAAGAATTTAGTTCATGTCAAACACGGCAAAAGGTTTATTTATCAAGTTTTATAACACTCAGAGTTATTCATGCGCTCGAAACTCGTTTTGAAATAAAAGAAATAACTGAATTACTCAAATCTCAATCATTTACGGATCTATCTTTATTAGAATGCTTGCTAAATAAAGCAGAATTTCCATCACAGAAAGAATTGGCATTAAAACTTGGCAAGGATGAAGGATATGTTAGCAATAGAATTAAAGAATTTTTTGAAAAAGTTCAAAGAAAAATATCAATTGGGTAAATAACGGTAACTATATTAAATGAGAAAATAAAAATACTGCTATATCGGAGGTAAAAAGTTATGGCAACAAATAAACACGATAGAATTGAAAAGCTTTTAGAAGTTTTAGGCTCTGGCTTATATGAAAAAGAAACAGCTGTAAAACTTGGTTTACTTACAGCATTAGCTGGTGAAAGTATGTTTATGCTTGGTGCGCCTGGCTGTGCAAAAAGTATGATAACACGAAGAATAAAAGAAGCTTTCCTCGCAGACGATAAAGAAGGCGTAAAATATTTTGAAACATTATTAAATCAGTTTACTACTCCAGAAGAAGTATTTGGAAATATATCTTTAAGAGCTTTGAATGGAGAAGACGAAAACGGAAATAAAACTAAAAAAGAAGAATACAAGCGATTGACTGAGGGTATGCTCCCAGAAGCAGATATTGCTTTTCTTGATGAAATTTGGAAAGCGGGCCCTGCAATTTTGAATACCTTACTGACAATTGTAAATGAAAGAAAATTCCATAATGGTAACAAGGTTATGGATGTTCCTCTTAAAGCTTTATTTGCAGCCTCAAATGAACTTCCTGCCAAAGGAAAAGGACTGGAAGCACTTTATGACCGTTTTATCATTAGATTTCCTGTTGATTTCATAAAGAATGAAGAAGACTTTTTTGAAATGATAGATCAACCTGCCCATGAAAAGTTTAAGCTTTCTGAAGAACAGAAGAAACTTCTTATTTCAAACAAGGAATTAAAAGAATGGGCAAAAGAAATCGATAAGGTTTCTCTTTCAGAAGTTTCAAGAGCTGTTATAAGTGCTATTCGTAAAGAAATGACTTTATTGAATGATAGTATGTCGGAAGAAGGTATCAGGAACGGAGAACGCTTTGAAGTCGGAGACCGCCGCTGGAAGAAAATTGCTCATATTCTTAAGACATCTGCCTTCTTGAATGACAGAACTGAAGTTGACTTGATGGATTGTTCTCTTATTGAAAACTGTATTTGGGGAACAGAAAAACAACAGAAGAAGGTCAGAGAAATTGTTGAAAAATGTCTGAGGGATAACGGTATTCCATGCGATTCTGCTATTGAAGATATTCAGGAACAGATTGAAGAATTCACAGCAAAAGTTGATGAAGAATGGTTTGAACTTTCTCCAAAACTCTATGAAATGCAAGATGGAATTAAAGCATATAAAATTGTTAATCCAAAACAAGTTTCATTTGCAGACCATACTGTATTGCCGGCTTTTGTTTCGAAGGATTATAAATGGACAGATTATACAGATAGATATGGCATGTTGTATGATATAAATGGAAGTAGACTTGGACCAAATTATAACTTTGCATTCTCAGATTTTAAGTTGAATAGTAACAATGTAACATGGACCGATTGGTGGAGATATCGTAATTATAATGATTCCAGTGCTGTTCATACATTTGAGATTGAAATTGATAATATAGAAAAAGGATTCTCTGATATTGCACATTCAACATTACAAAAAAAATTCTCTAAAGAGAACTATACTCCAATAAGCACTTACATAAAAACAGAAATTGAAAAATTAAAGGAACAGAAAGAAAGGGATGCTATTCCTTTCAAAGCTAATCTTTTTGCTGATCAAAGCTACAACATAAGTATTACATCAAAAATTGATGATTCAATAAAAGACCTTGAAGATAAACAAATTGAATTGGACAAGCAGAAAGACCGTTATTATAGTGATGAACTTGAACCAGAGTTATCTGTTGGTGATATAGTTCTTAATGATGGTAGCATTTTTACTGCAAAAGAGATTAAAAATCTTACAGAGGAACAAAAAGAAAATGTAATTGGTGTTATATGCATTGTTGATGAAAGTAAATATGCAATTGGAGTTAAGCAATACAGTAAGAAATGGGCTGAGATGAAATCATGTTGTATTGATTACAGCAATAATGTAGCAGATGATTATGCAAAAGATTGGATTGTTCCAAAAATAGAACTCTTGCAAAAAATCTGGGAGAACAGAGATATCATTAATAAATCGTTGACGGCAGTAAATGGGGAAACTCTAGATGGAAAAGAGTACTGGTCATATTCGGAAACGGATGACAAGTCCGCTGCATTATACATGACATTTGATGACCGTGGACATGAAGATCATACAACAAAGGACCATGAATATACAGTATGTGTGATTCGTGATTGGCAAAAATTTTAAGATTTAAATTATGGATAAAAACCTTAGCATACAGGATAGAATTAGTATCCTGCAGCAAAAGTATCCTAATGGAATATCTGATGTAACCATGCTTTCGGAAGAACAGAAAGCATGGTTACAAATATCAATCCAAGCAATATCGAATTGCAAAGAATTTAAGCTTGTATCCAATCTCCAAAGAATTCACAACAGGCTTATTCATTCTTTGGAGGATATTCCAGATAAAGAGCTTCAGGAAATGGCATCATATATTTTTAATAATATTGATGAAATTAAAGCTTACAAAAAGGATTATCAATATGGGAAAGAGAGATAAGCAGTCTCGAAAATATTGTCATAAAGCACTTACACCTATTAGAGCTATCATGGATAAATACCCAGATGGTATAAAAGATATACATTCTATCTCGGAAGAAGCACGAGCCTTAATTCAAATAAAAGTACAGCAATTTAGAGAATGCATTAAAAAGGTTCATTTCCCAAATAAACCAGTTTGGTGGGAAGCAATGCGTATAACAAGAAATAAGATTGCTCATCAGGAAGAAGATTGGTCTGATTCTGTTTTGACTTCAATTCTTTCTACAGTATCATCAAATCTTACAAAAATTGAATACGATTTAAACACAAATATAAAGCGCTACGGACAAGATTCAAAAAAGAAAAGACGCTTTGAAAACCTGACATCATCAGCCTTAGGTTCTGAATCTGAAAAGAAGCAGTTTGTTGATGCGATGGAAGAGTATACAAATCCAACTATTCCAGAGGATGTTAGAGTTGAATTTCCAAAGAATAAGTATTCAGAGCTCGGAGCTTCTGTCCTTAAAGAAATTTCTGAACGAGATAATATTCTGAACTATGAACAATCACATTCCGTGTTATCAGAAAATATTCAAACTGACATTCTTGAATGGCTTGAGAAAGTAAATAAATATTTAGTAAAAGAAGACCCTTTCAAAGAAGAAGCAATCTTTATTGAACAACAAAAACTTCGTGATTCAGAAGATATTGCAAATGACCTTTTAAAAGATTCTTCAAAGATGGAATATCACTATAAACGACTTCCTTCGGTAAGTGATTCCAAAAGAGGAGCTATCGAAGCAAGTACTGTTAATTTTGATTTCTATCATAATCAATTCATAAAAGAAAGCAAAATTGTAAAGTCTAAAAATGATAAAGGTGAAGAAATTGAATTACTAAAATGGAAATCTGCTGACAAGCTGGAAATCCTTAAGCGAAATATTATTTCTGATTTAGAACAAAATCTTATTGATAGAAAGGCAAAATGGGAATTAGCACAAATTGATTCTATGCGAAAAGAATTCTTAGAGAAGCTTTACTCTAAAATTAATAAGTTTATGAAACTTGAAAGGCTCCTTATGCCTTTTATAAAAAATCTTGGACGATTATGGGATTTAAGCGAAGGAACATTTGAAACAAGTGGATTTGAAATTTTAGACACCTTTGCAAAACTTCTTGATAATGATGAATCATTAAAAGAACTTGCTGATCTATTAGGAAAGCAGAGTCGTGCACAAATATCTTATGAGAAAGAACTTCGCAATAAAGTAGTTATAAAATCTAGTTGGCAACCTAAACATGCATATAAAGGTGAAATTAATGGGCTTCGTTATTCCAATGATATTTCCTCTGTTTTACCAAGTGAATTGTCTTTGATGAATAATCCAGCTGCAAACAAACTTTTTCAATTGAAGTTTGCACAGAAGCAGCTCTTATCATATGACTATCAGCGATTAGAAGAAGAACAAGAAGAATCAAAAGAGAAAGAGGAGATTTCTGTAGAAAAGAAAGAACCAAAAGGTCCAATCATTATGTGTGTTGATACAAGCGGATCTATGCACGGAACTCCTGAGAACATAGCAAAGACTATAACCTTTGCACTTTCAAAGATTGCTATTGAGGAAGAACGAAAATGCTATTTAATTTCTTTTTCAACAGGTATTCAGACACTTGATTTGACCGACTTCACTAATAATCCAATTGGGAAGCTTGTTCAATTTCTCAGAATGTCATTTCATGGAGGAACAGATGTCAGTCCAGCTCTTAATCATGCAATAAAAATGCTCTCTGAAAATAATTGGAAAAATGCAGATGTTTTAATGATTTCAGATTTTGTAATGCCATCATTGAATAATGAATTAAGCATACAAATAAAATCACAATAAGAAAAAAATACGAGTTTTCATAGTTTATTGATTGGTGCATCAGGAAATAATGCCGCAATAGAAAACTTTAATCATAATTGGTTTTACGATAAGAATGACCCACAAGCAAACAGGCATCTTGTAGAACAGATTCATGAAATTAGAACTCATGATTCATTGTCTAGTGCATAATAAAATAAAATCTAATTTTACTTAAATTATTAGCAAATTTGAGCAGCGACCGCCGGGTATTTTCGTCAAAAATCCGACGGCCATTTTCTCGTAAAAACTAACCATCGTTAGTATTGCGATTTCGGAAAACTTTTGCTCAAAAAATCAGAATTTTGGGCGGAAAGATACTATAGTTCCGCCCTCTGCTATTGAGGAAAAACATTAAGTAAAAATAATATTTTTCTGAAAAAATCTGAAACGTTTTGAATTGCATATACAGAAGAAACGTGCTAAAATTCAAATAAATAAGACAAGCTAAAGGTAATTTGAAGCGGAAAAGAACTCCCCTAAGCCCCTCATAACCCGGAGGTCGCAGGTCCAAGTCCTGCCCCCGCTAAAAAAGCTTTTTGTCAAGTGCATTAGTACATAGCTAATGCATTTTTAGTTTTAAACTGACTTGCAACTGATTGGTAACTGTGAGAGTAGGAACAGCGAATCCGTCAAACGAATGAGAAAAAATGCGTTGACAAGAAGCAGCTTTACATCACACTTTAAATTTATGTACTTCGTTTGTTAAATTTTCGACGTTCGTTTTATTGTTTTGTGTAATGGCATTTACTTCTTGCACTGCTTCATTGATTTTTTCTGCGCCAACAGCCATTTCATTCATGTTCTTTGTGATGACGCTTGTAAGCGTGTCGAGTTTATCCATTTCCTGTACAACAGTCTCGCCGCTTTTTAATACTTTTTCAGAGCCATTGCGTACTTCCACTGTTACAGAATTGATGTCGTGAATAGCATTGAGCACTTCTCTGCTGCCATTTTCTTGTTCATGCATTGCAGCGGTAATTTTTGCACTCATTGCTTTTACGTCTTCTGAAAGCGCAAAAATCGAATTGAATTGAGCTTCAACGTTTTTTGACGACATTGAAAGCGTCTCGATTTCCTTTGAAAATGCTTCGAGCGTTGCCGTTATAGTTTTGCCTTGCGCACTCGACTCCTCTGCAAGTTTTCTTATTTCATCGGCGACAACTGCAAACCCCTTGCCTGTTTCTCCCGCATGTGCGGCTTCAATAGCGGCGTTCATGGCGAGCAAGTTTGTCTGTTCTGCAATATGCTGAATTACATCAGATGCTTCTAACAGGCTGCCTGACTCTTCTGTGAGTTTTTTTGCAATAGTTTGAGATGCAGAAAGCGTTTCTTTGCCATCTGCGGTAGCAAGCGCAAGTTCTTTGATTTTATTGTCGCTTGTGCGCATGAGTTGCGTCATCGCAGTAATGTTTGAAGCCATTTCCTCTATCGATGATGATGACTGAACGACACTCGTTGCCTGATTATCAATACTTTCTGTGAGTTGCTTAATTGTTGAAATAATATCTTTAATTGTTGCTGATGTAGTTTCGACACTCGTTGCTTGGCGTATTGCCTGTTGCTTAACATCGTTGATAGTAGTATTAATGCTGTCAACGGCGTTTGCTGTATCGCCCATATTCAACGAAAGATCTTCACCAATCTCTTTGAGCGCGGCAGTGTTCTCGTCAATCGAACCAATGGTGGCAGCTATCTTCATAATTGTTTTATTAAAGTAATATGATATTTCGCCTATTTCATCACCACTCGTAACAGGAAGCCGTACAGTTAGGTCGCCGTCCACGTTTGCAATATTGTGCAACGCTTTTGATGTCGCTTTGAGCTGCCGTGTCATGTTGCCTGTCATCAAGAGTAAGAGAACGATAACAGCAATGAATATACCGAGTATAACCGGTATAAGTATGCGAGAGATTTGTATTACCGCTTTATTAAAATACGATTTTGGAATTACGATACCGAGTGTCCAGTTTGGCGAATTCGGAATAGGCGTGTACACCATGTAAAAATCTGTGCCGTCTCGGGTGAATGATTTTATGTCTTCAATGCCTGCACGTATGTCATTGCCGATTGCTGTCATGCCGGTGTAGCCGCTGTTATCGAGTTCGTAAATAGTTTCTTTCATGACTTTGTTTACATCAGGATGTGCAACAAATACGCCATTGCTGTCTACGATGATGCCATAGCCTTCGCCGCCGATATTGATTTTTTCTGCAATGTTTGAAATAGATGTGCCGTCAATGCACGCTGCCACAATAGCTTGATTCAGCCCGCGCGAATCGGGAATGCCATGTCCCACTACGATGAGCGGTTCATCTGTAGTTGCGCCTTTAAATGGATCCGTTGTAAACTTTGCTCTGTTTTCGTAGATAAGCGGTGCAAAATACGGCAGGTTTGACGCATCGAGCCATCTATTCCACGATGTCCAACCTCTCCCGCTCCGTTGAATATATGCAAAAAATAAATAGCGTGGGTCATTCACTGTTTCATATGCATTAATGAGTAGCGGACAAATAACGTCCCAGTTGTTCGACTGTATTTCTGCTGTCTGTGTGAGTGCAAGGAGCATTGTGTCTGTGCCAGTGAGCCATTCGCCAACTTCAGTTGCTTTACCGTGTGCGATTAACGTTATGTTTTCCATTTCACTTTCGCTCACTGCTTTACGCACCGTTATCTGTAGCATTGTTAATATGATGGCTAAAACAGCTGACAGCGCAATTAATATCAACCTGCGAAATTTTGCACCGATTGACGACTTGCGTTTGAAATTGTCAGCGGTATTTTGATGTATCATACTACGCCCTCCTCGCTCGTGTATATTCGTGCGATGGATTTAATATTCCAACACTTGTGACAAGCGTGTTAACTATGTGATTATATTATAACATGACATTTTGCGATTGTAAATAAATAAAATATAACATTATTATGAATACACAACAGAGTAAAATTGGCAAAGCATTACAACAACGGTGACACAAGACGAAGACATATCTGAAGCACCTTTAAGCGATATGGATGTTTTTTGTAATTATATTTGCTCCCCACATTTTCGCATTGAGGAAACAGACTGTCAAAGTCTTTCTTTATGGCACGGACGGCACGCGTGCGATGCATGAAAACACCATTTTCAAAATTATGATATAAACTGCGATAATCTAAATTGATTGTACCGCATGTGGCATTTTTATTATCGGCAATACACATTTTTGCATGGCAAAATCCTTCCGTGTATTCGTAAATCTGCACGCCGTTATTTATGAGCTGTCCGTAATATGAGTGTGTTGCTGCATGCACGAGTTTTTTATCTGGAATGCCTGGCGTGATGATACGCACATCAACGCCGCGCTTTGCGGCAAGGCATAGCGCTTTTGTCATTTCATCCATGATTATTAAATACGGCGTCATAATGTAACAATATTTTTCTGCATTATTTATAATATTCAGGTATACATTTTCACTTGTATGTTCATTATCGAGCGGACTGTCGCTATATGGCTGCACGTATCCTTGCCGCTTCATTATGCGTTCACTTTTTGGAAAATAACGCGAAAAATCGGCATCGTCAGCGTCGCGGCTATTTACCGCATTCCACATCTCGAGGAACATGCATGTTAAACTTTTTACCGCTTCGCCGGTTAACTTGATGCCGCTGTCTTTCCAATGTCCGTGCATGCGAACGATATTAAAATATTCATTCGCAATATTGTAGCCGCCGGTGAAGCCGATTTTTCCATCGATGATGGTCATCTTTCGATGGTCGCGATAATTCAAAAACATATTAAACACTGGACGAATCGGATTGAATGTATGACACCGAATGCCTTTTGCCTGCATACGTTTATTAAATTTTCTGCTGATTCTTTTAATGCTCCCTATATCATCATAAAAAATTCGTACTTCTACGCCTTCCTGAACTTTTTGTTCGAGAATTGCCTCTATCTCTTGAAATGATTCAGCATCTTCAATGATAAAATATTCCATGAAAATAAATTGCTGCGCATGACGCATTGCTTCTTTCTGGGCGATAAACGCTTCTTCAGCGCTGGGAAAATAGGTTATATCTGTGTTACTGTATACGGGAAAGCCTGTGTGCACATGTAGATAGCGTGCCATATTTGCCGCAGATACATCTTCTTTTTCAAGTTCGTGCAGCACAGTATTATTTTGCGGAAGAAATGGAAAAAGTTGTGCATCAGTTTTTTTATAGCGCTTTTTCATTGCTCCCGTAGCAAAAGACAATTCAATCATTAAATACATCGTGATTCCAAAAATGGGAAAGAACGCAATAAACACAATCCACATTAGACGCACCGACGCATTTTTAGGAACAGAGCAAATGTACAGTACGAGCACAGCGGTTCCCACTTTTATTGCGATTGAAACCCATTTAAATGATTCGTTCAATTTCATGAACATGAGTACTATCCATGTTATCTGTATGCTGATAAAAATTACTGCAACGAAAAATCGTCCAATGTTGCTACGTACATACCTTTGCTTGCGTGTCGTCATTATGACTCCTCTTGCAGTGTTGTTTTTTTAAGAAAACGTATTTTATAAATTAAATTATTATAATACGCGGATTTGCCCCTGTCAATGTTCTGTCTGTGCAACGAAGATGCGCCATGTTGCGGTTCAGCATGTTCATTTACAAACTACACGTTAAAAAATGTCAGCAGACGTGTAGATGTGCCCTCGTTTGAATGTGCCGTTCTGCATACCGCTCACAAGTTTTTCGAGTGCGAATACTGCACCTTGTGCAAATCCTTCGCGGTTTCGTGCACGATGAGTCAATTCTATTGTGTCTGCGCCGCTATCGAAAAACACTGTATGCGTACCGGGCGTTGTGCCGCATCTTGTACTCGATACATGTAGTTGGGACGGAAGCGGCTGTTCGCAGAATGCATCTTTTACAATTTCTGTTTTTGTCTGATTGTTTTTCATAATGCGGTGCGCAATTTCAAGTGCTGTTCCCGAAGGACTGTCTGCTTTTTGATTGTGGTGCATTTCCCAAACAGCTGTGTCATATTCTGAAAATGGCTGAAATAATTTTGCCGCTTCCTCAACAATTTTAAAAAACATATTTACGCCTATTGAGAAATTCGATGAATACAACATAATACCGCCCGTTTTTTCTGCAAGTTGCTGTATATCTGCAATGCTGTTGTTCCAGCCTGTGGTGCCGACAACGAGCGGTATGCCGAGCGGGAGCAGCGCATTGATGTTGCCAAGCACTGCCTGCGGATGGCTGAATTCGATAATGCCGTCTGCAGACAGCGATTTTGCCACATGTATAAGCGCGTTTCTATCACCTGCTGCGATTTTTACAGACGCGTCGTCTGCAAAGGCATCTATGCTTGCAATGATGTTGTGCCCCTTTTTTTCAGCGATTGTTTGGATGAGATGCCCCATTTTTCCATAACCGACAAGTATAATATTCATGATTTTGTTTTACTGAAAGACGGAAAAATTTTCAAGCGATAACTGTATTTGTCCTCAATTTTCTGATGTTGTATATGCTGTTCATTTTTATCAACTCTTCTGAGTTATATAGTTTCGCATAATACCATGCATTCCATGTGCATACGAGGAATATGAAACGGACCTTTGTACATATTGCCTTTCACAGGAGTAGAGAGTGTGCCATCGCGATGGAAATAGCCAAAATATTCGCCGTATTCTTCATCTGGAAAATGCCTATTAAAATAATTGTGTGCGCTTGCAAATTTATCGAGATACTTATCGTCGTGCGTAATTTTATATGCATATAACGACGCAATGATTGCTTCGCATTGTGGCCACCAGAATTTCATGTCGTGCCAATATTCATTGCCCGGCTTATTGTCTATGTCACGATAGTAAATAATGCCTCCGTATTCTTTGTCCCAACCACGTTCCCACATCCAATCAAACATCTGCACACCAAGTTTTTGCAGTGCTTCATTGTTACGTAATAGCCCCTCTTTCATGATGAACCATGAGCCTTCGATTGCGTGTCCGGGATTGAGCAATCGTCCTTCAAAATGTTCGTGTTGCACAGAACCATCTGTCGCACACTGTTCGAGCACTGCTTTGAGTTCAGGCTTTACGAAATATTTTTTTATTTCGTAAAGGAGTGTATCTATGTATGACTCGATATACGTTTGTTTTTCAGGCAGTGCAAGGCGCAACTCTGCAAGCGTATTTAATAAAATCATCGGCTCTCCAAATCCTCGTGATGGCCGTGTGTTTGGGTTAAACTTTGGCACAAGCACATTGCCCATGCGGATTGCTTCGATTTTATTAAATAATTCAAATGCCTTTTGTGCGTATTCTGTTTTTCCAGAGGCGCGCGCAAATGCTGCGAACCCAATCACTGCGAATGTTTCACTAAAGTAATAGCGGAGGCGCTTTACAACAGGCTTGCCGTCAGCGGTAACGCGGAAATACATTCTGCCGTCACTTTTGTCTGTTGCATGTTTTTCGATAAAATCGGCGAGCAGTTGACACGCTTCAAGGTATTCGGAATGTTTTTCGCCTCGTTCGGAAAGTATCTTGTACGCGTTTGCAAATGTCCACAGCGCGCGCCCTTGAAACCAAATTGATTTATCTGTTTCGAGTAAATTACCATTGCGGTCTAATCCTGTGCATATGCCACCATATTTTTTATCAATGCCGTACTTGAGCCAAAAAGCAAGCTCATCGTGTACAAGCGATTTTTTGTAAAACTGTGCAAGCGTTTTTTTATCAAATTTTTCTGTAATTTTTTCCGTCATAAAAGCTCCTATTCTGTTGCAGAGCGCTTCGTTTTAAAGCTGTATTCAAAGTGATAGTGGAGCGCATCCATGAACGCGTTGTAATCATGCGCTTGCAATGCTCGCACAATGCGGCGGTGTTTTTCGTATGTCAACTTGCGATTGCTGTGCCAGCGCGTTCGATAGTACTTTTCATATGCCCATGCGGAATCGATAAACGCAAGCAGCACTTCGTTGTGAATATTTTCGTACATCGTCTTATGAAACTGCGAATCTATTTCGTAAAAGTCTACCACATCTTCTTCTTTTTTCATCTCGCCGAGATATGATTCCAATTTTTTTATCTGTTCAGAGGTGATTGAATTGAAACATTTTTCGGAAAAACCTATCTCAATAGCTTTGCGCACTTCTTGCGACTGTTCAACGATGTCGATGCCGTCTCCTATCAAATTGAAGAATAAGCAGCTTGAAAGAAAATTCGAATTGAAATTATTAAGCACCATGCCCACGCCGGGCTTTGATGATATGATGCCAATTATTTCAAGCGCTTTTATTGCTTCGCGTAATACATTCCGAGAGACGCCAAGTTTTTCCGACAGCTCCATTTCAGTAGGGAGCTTGTCGCCCGGCTTCATTGTTTCGCGCGCAATATATTTTTTTAGCTCATCATATACTTGCAAATAGAGTTTTTTTGTCCGCAAATTTTTCATGTTTATCCCTGATGCCAAAATTTTATTTGTTAATTGTTATACATACTACATTATCAGTACTTTTGCGTATTTGTCAATCAATTGCGGTACTATCGCGCACATGATTTTTTGCATCGTACAGCGTGATTTTTCTTGACAAATAGATATATAACATATAAAATTGTAATATGTAGTACAAACTACATGAATTATAGTTGTTTGGAGGAATACATGAAAAAAATTGTAATGCTTGCAGCGGCAGGACTTATTGCTGCGAGTCTTTTTGCATTGGGAGGAAGTGACGAAAAAGCTTCCAGCTCTAGCGGAGCCACAACGATTACGTTCTGGGCGTTTCCAACATTTTTTCAGAACAACGGCGCTCCTGCAGGTTCCTACGAACAGGAGCAGATCAGAAAATTTGAAGCGGCGAATCCTGGAATCAAAGTGCGCCTTGAAACAATCGACTTTACAAGCGGTCCTGATAAAATTGTCGCTTCAATTGAAGGCGGTACAGCACCAGATGTTTTATTCGATGCGCCTGGCCGCATCATTGATTACGGCAAGCAAGGAAAACTTGCAAATCTCAATGACATGTTTACCGCTGCATTCAAAAGCGACATTGGAAATAATGCGCTTGTAGCGGCGTGTTCAGACGGAAAAAATTATTATATGTACCCAATTTCTGCATCTCCGTTTTATATGGGAATCAACAAAGAACTGTGGGAAAAAGTTGGCGCACTTAAATATGTCAATCTTGAGGGCGACCGCACATGGACTACAGAAAATTTCATCAAAGCGATGCAGTGCTTTAAAGGTACTGGCACGCCTGGTCTTTCCGTGTACTGCGGCGGGCAAGGCGGCGACCAAGGCACGCGTGCGCTCGTTACCAATTTATACAGCGCGCGGATTGCAAATCAAGCGAACACAAAATACACGATAGACAGCCCTGAAGGAATCAAAGCGTTGAAATTGCTCAAATCGATGGTAGACGAAGGCTTGATTGACGCGGGCATGGACATTGCGGCGGCGGACGAGCTTCAGCTTTTCTCGCAGCAAAAACTCGCCTCAACAATCTGCTGGGGCACGAGCAATGCAAAGAACTATGCTACAAAAGATTTCACAGCGCTCTCGATTCCGTTCCCGTCAGATGACGGCGTGCCCGAACTGGAGTACCTCGTAAATGGTTTCTGCGTGTTCAATAACAACGACACTGCAAAGATTGAAGCTGCGAAAAAATTTATTAAATTTTTGTGCGACGACTCGGCGAATGTCATTCAGACAGGTGCATTTCCTGTCAAACAGTCTATGGGCAACTTGTATGGGCAAAACGATGCTGAAATGAATTTGCTTGCGCGTTTTACAAAATATTATGGACCGTATTACAACACGATGGACGGTTTTGCCAACATGCGCACAGAATGGTGGAATATGCTTCAGTTCATTTTTTCAAATAAAAAGACTGTAGAAAAAGCTGCCGCTGATTATGTGAAAGCATCCAATGCAGGCATGTAAATTTTAACAAAAGGAGCTGCCTGTTTTGTGGCGGCTCCTGATTCATCAAATAAAAATATTGAGCGATTTCTGCCGTTGAATTGTAAGGAGTTTTTTGTGACTGACGCAACCGCATCAAATAAACATAAAATACAGCGTCATCAAACTGTTGTCTCGTATTTATTCTTGCTTCCGATGATGTTGTTTTTTGTTGCATTCGTTTTAATACCGATGGGCATGGGAATCATAACAAGTTTTTTCAACTACACAATGAACAAGTTTGATTTTGTCGGATTAAAGAATTATATTGACCTCTTTCACGATGAAAAATTTCTCATCTCTGTGAGAAACACTGTACTCATTGTCGTTACCTCTGTGCCGCTCGTAACGATATTTTCTCTTTGGGTGGCTGCGCTTATTTATGACGCGCCGCAACCAGTCACTTCTCTATTTCGCGGCATATTCTTTCTGCCTGTCGTTACCGGCACTGTTGCTGTTGTCGTTGTATGGAAATGGATTTTTGACAAGTATTCCGGCATATTGAACTGGTTTTTGATGTCGCTTTCGTTTATAGACACAAACATTTCGTGGCTCGGCAACACGAAAACGGCAATATGGTGCATTCTCGCGATTTTGTTTACAACATCAATCGGGCAGCCGATTATCTTGTATGTCGCGGCTCTTGGCAACGTTGACAAATCAATGCTCGAAGCAGCAGAAGTAGACGGTGCTTCTCGATTGCGCACGTTTTGGCAAATCAAATGGCAGGCTATTATGCCGACGACATTGTATGTGGTTGTCATCACCACGATAAACAGCTTCCAGTGTTTTGCGCTCATCCAGCTGCTCACGTCAGGAGGTCCTGTCTATTCTACAAGCACCGTCATGTACTATTTGTATCAAAGCGCATTTTCGCTGTACCGCTACGGATACGCAAATGCAATGGGTGTGTTGCTCGCGATTATCATCGGCATATTCAGCCTTGCGCAATTTAAAGTGATGAAGGGCAACGTTGATTATTAATAAGGGCATGTAATAAAATCATTTTCCGTGATTTATTAAATATGCCGTGATTTACATAGAGGTACCGCCATGAAAAAAAATTATGCTACGGGATACAGGCAAATAGCATTTTTACTGCTCGTTCTTATTTCACTTCTATTTGTGTTTCCGTTTTACTGGATTCTTACCGGCGCATTCAAACTGCAAAAAGTAGCGATACAGCTGCCGCCTGAATGGTTCCCAAAGCATCCTGTCCTTGATAATTTTAGAGAACTTTTTAACAATCCTGCGCTCATTTGGTTTTTTAACAGCATATGGATTTCTTTTGCATCGATGTTGCTCGTATGCATTACGGCGGCGCTCGCTGGATATGTACTTGCAAAAAAATCTTTTTTCGGAAGACGATTTATTTTTACGTTGCTCATTGCGGCAATGGCGCTTCCAAAGCAGGTTGTGCTCGTGCCGCTCGTGCGCATTATGAATGCGCTGCATCTGTATAACAAGCTCAGTGCCGTCATACTTCCTGCAGTCGGCTGGCCGTTTGGCGTATTTCTTATGAAACAGTTTTCGGAAACGATTCCTGCGGAAATACTCGAAGCTGCACGCATAGACGGAGCGGGAGAACTGCGGACATTCATCACAATCGTAAGCCCGATAATTAAACCTGCGTACGGTGCGCTCGCCATTTTTACGTTTATTTCTACGTGGAACGATTACTTTTTGCAGCTCGTCATGCTCCAGTCCCGCACAAAATTAACAATTTCACTTGGCGTTGCTACGCTGCAAGCAGAGATGGCAACAAATTACGGCGTGATTATGGCGGGCGCGGCGCTGGCATCTGTTCCTATCGTATTGATATTTATCCTTTTCCAGAATTATTTTACAAACGGCATAACTATGGGTGCTGTAAAAGGTTGAAACAACCGTTCGCTGTAGTAAGAGACCTATTATGAAGAAAACTGATTTACCAAAAATCATTGGCGTTATACCAGCAATGATGACGACATTCGATGAACATGAAAATCTTGATTTAACGCGCGCAGAAAAATTCACTGAATTTTTAATTTCAAAAGGCGCGGCGGGACTGTACATTGCTGGCAGCACTGGAGAGGGATTTTTGATGTCGGAAGACGAGCGAAAGTCATTTGCGGAAACAGTGATAAAAACTGTTGGTGGAAGAATACCAGTCATTGTGCATGTTGGTGCAATCGGCACAAAAAAGTCGATTGCACTTGCGGAGCATGCTGCAAAAATCGGCGCATCTGCTGTTTCTTCTGTACCGCCGTTTTATTATAAATTTTCTGCTGACGATGTGTGCTCATATTACAGAGACCTTGCATCTGCCACTGATTTGCCGTTTGTCGTGTACAATGTGCCGCTTGCAGGGCTTATGAGTAATTCTCTTGTCTATCGCCTTGCAGAAATTAAAAATGTCTGCGGTTTGAAATTTACTGGGCAGAATGTTGACGATATATGCGAAATCAAGCAAACGCTCGGCGATGATTTTGTCGTGTATTCTGGTTGCGATGAGATTGCTGTGCATGGATTGCTCGCTGGTGCCGACGGGCTTATCGGTTCATTTTACAACCTCATGTGCGAGTCGTTCGTTGAAATTTATCGTCTTGCCCAAAAAAGCGCATGGAACGAAGCGATTGCAATTCAAAAAATTGTTACGGCTTTCATTCATTTTGCCGTGCAATGGGATTATTATCCTGTCATGCGCGAGTGCCTTAAATCGATTGGTGTTGATACAGGCTTTTCACGAAAGCCGTTTTCGGCGCCTTCTGCAGACGATGTGAAAAAGCTGTGGACATTTTGCGACTCTTTATTAAAGCAGTTTCCTAATACGCATATGGATTTTATTGAAAAACGGCGCTCATAAAAAAGCGCATTGTCTAGTCAATTAGGCAGGATAGATTTAATAAATTTTAATATTTTTCAATATTATATGTGTGCGAGGTATTGACATCGATAATTTGTTATCATATGCTAACTATAAAAATACATCAGTGTGTTTGCGGTGCATCTATGAGTTTTTTTAAGCTCAGTTGCCACCATATTGCACTGCTCACGCGGAGTTTTTATCAGGAGGTTATATGAAACAAAAAAAGGCAAAACAGCCAGGTACGGTAAGCCGTATTTTAGCATATGCAGGAAAACATAAGCCGTTTATCTATCTTTCGCTTTTTTTGTCGGCGTTGAGCACGATTGCTATGCTCATTCCCTATGTGACTATTTTTTACGTCATGCGCGACATCATTTCGGCGTATGCCGCAGGAAACGACGTGAACATGCAGCACATGATTTTTTACGGACTCGTTGCGCTCGGTTCCGCCGCCGCGGGATTTGTGCTGTATTTCAGCGCGCTCATGTGCTCGCACATTACCGCGTTCAATCTTATGGGCAATTTAACAAAACGTTTGACGGAAACGTTCGCGCGTCTTCCTGTGGGATGGCATACGACACATGCGAGCGGCACTACACGCAAAGTGTTTGAAAAAAACGTGCACTCGCTCGAAGACCTTATTGCGCACATGTTGCCGGATGTTGTGCAAAACATTGTGTCGCCGATTGCCATTTTGTTTTTGATGCTGTTCTTTGACTGGCGTTTTGGATTGATTTCGCTCATCCCGCTTGTGATTGCGTTTGTGCTGCAGAGCGTGTTGATGGGTATGGCGGCAAAAAGCGGTTTTATGCAGCAATACGAAGATGCGCTTGAAAAGATGAACAACGCAGGTACAGAATATATACGCGGCATTTCAGTTATCAAGACGTTTAATCAATCTGTGTACCGCTTCAAAGATTTTTATACGTCGATTATCAATTATAAAGACTATGTGCTTGCGTATTCAATTTCGTGGGAAAACGGTTACTCGATTTTCCTTGCGCTGTTGAAAGCGGGATTTGTGTTTTTAGTGCCTGCCGCCATTTTGCTCGTTGGAACAATCGGCAGCGGCGCAAGCTACGTGCAGTTTTTGTACAGCTTCATCTTTTATCTTGCGCTTTCGCCAGTCGTGTACACGATGATGATAAAAATCATGTACAGCTCAAACTTGCGCGTCATGGGCGGAGACGCGCTCACGCGCATTGAAGCAATTTTAAACGAGAAGCCTGCTCCTGAACCTGCGCAATCGATTATGCCAAAACAGTTTGACATAGCGTTCAAGGATGTTGTTTTTTCATACGAAACGGCAGAGAGTAAATTGTCAAACGGACGTGCCGCATCACAAGCGGATGGCGCAGTGCACGAGAGAAGCGCGACGCACTCTGACAGCGCATCTAAAAGTGGCAACGCGCAACAATCACCAGAGCGTAAAAACGCAATCAACGGCATAACGCTCACGGTGCCTGAACACTCGCTCACGGCGCTTGTCGGTCCTTCGGGCGGCGGCAAGACAACGCTGGTCAATTTGCTCGGTCGCTTTTGGGAGCTTGACTCAGGTGCGATTGAAATAGGCGGTGTAAATATCACCAACATAAAAACTGACGACCTTATGCATGTGGTGAGCTTTGTGTTTCAAGAAAATAAACTTTTCAAAGAAACAATTTTTGAAAATATTCGCTATGGCAAAAAAAGCGCGAGCCGTGAAGATGTGCTTGCTGTATTGCGCACTGCAGAATGCATGGACATCATTGAAAAACTGCCGCAGGGTATAGACACTGTGTACGGCACAAAGGGCACCTATCTTTCAGGCGGCGAGGCGCAACGACTCGCTATTGCGCGCGCACTTTTACAAGATGCGCCTATCGTTGTGCTCGATGAAGCGACAAGTTTTGCCGACGCTGAAAACGAGCACAAAATCAAAAAGACGTTCAGCGTGTTGCTCAAAAATAAAACAGTCATCATGATTGCGCACCGTCTTTCTTCTGTTGTCAATGCGGATGCTATTTGTGTTATCACTGATGGCACGCTTGCAGAGCGCGGCACGCACCGTGAGCTGCTTGCAAAAAATGGCGTGTACGCGAGCATGTGGAACAATTTTCAAACAGGCATTTCGTGGAAGCTTGCCGCAAATTAGGAGGAATTGAATTATGTTAAAAAAATATTTTGCGTTGTCTGACAAAGGCGCGCGCGACATGAATAAAGCGATTATCATTGCGACTGTCGGAAATTTATTTTTGATTGTGCCGCTCGGTCTTTCATTTTTTGTGTTGCGTGAATTGTTAAAACCGCTGGACGGCGGCAAGGGAGAAGCGCTCACTCCATGGCTCTTTATTGCAATCAGTGTGCTCATCGTTGTTGTCATGTTCCTGCTCGAAAAATTGAAATATCGCAAAACATACAACACATGCTACGAAGAATCTGCACACGTGCGCATAACGCTTGCAGAAAAAATTCGCAAACTGCCGCTGTCGTATTTTGGCAAAAAAGATTTATCTGATTTAACGTCGACGATTTTAAACGATGTTACAACGATTGAGCACGCAATCAGTCACGCTGCTGCCGACCTTTTCGGAGCTGTCGCATCGATTGTCGTATCTGCCGTTCTGCTTTCGTTTCTTGAATGGCGCATGACAATCGCGCTCTTTACGTTTGCGCTTGTCGGTTTTATCATTGTGTTCTTTGCGCGCATAATAATTAAGAAAAGCTTAAAGCGTGTCATGGTGATAAAGCTTTCTGTGTATAGTTTGATTCAGCAGCTGCTTGAAAACATAAAAGTGCTCAAATCGTCAGACAAAAAAGATGATTATGTGCAGCACACAAAAGACAGGATAGATTATTTCACAAAGGACAGCGTCAAGGCGGAGTTTCTTTCAGGCTCTGCAATGATTGGCGCAATTATAATCATTCGGTTTGGTTTTCCGCTCGTCATTGCATATGGCGGCGTTTTGATTGCGCGCGGAGAGCTTGCGCTTTTTACGTACCTTGTATTTTTGTTGATTGCGGGGCGCATCTTTGAGCCGCTTACGTCTATCTTTATGATGATTGTAGAATTTTTCATTGCGCGCACTGCGATTGAACGACAGCAGGAAATTATTAATTATCCTACACAGGCGGGAAACGAATCGTTTGCGCCAAACGGCTACGACATTCACTACGATGCTGTTTCGTTTTCGTATGTTGACGATGCAGAGCGCGACACAGTGCACGACATCAGCTTTACCGCACAGCAAGGTGAAATCACTGCGCTCGTTGGCCATTCGGGATGCGGCAAATCAACTATTGCGCGCCTTGCCGCTCGCTTTTGGGACGTGTCGCAAGGCACGGTGCGCGTTGGCGGTGTAGATGTTTCTACCGTTGACCCAGAGACGCTTTTGACAGCGTTCTCAATCGTGTTTCAAGATGTTGTGCTTTTCAACGACACAGTGTACAACAACATACTTGTCGGCAAGCAGAATGCAAGTCGCGATGAAGTTATGAACGCTGCACAAGCGGCGCAGTGCCACGAGTTTATCGAGTCGCTTCCGAACGGCTATGATACTGTCATTGGTGAAAACGGCTATACGCTTTCAGGCGGCGAGCGGCAGCGGCTTTCGATTGCGCGCGCGCTTTTAAAAGATGCGCCAATCATTCTGCTCGATGAAGCAACTGCCGCACTCGACCCAGAAAATGAAACGCTCATTCAGGAGGCGTTGAGCACGCTTGTGAAGAATAAGACAGTCATCGTGATTGCGCACCGGCTGCGCACTATTGAGCAGGCAGACAAAATCGTTGTGCTGAAAGAAGGTGCAATCGAAGACATCGGCACGCACGACGAACTGATGAAAAAAGCAGGCTCGTATGCAACGATGTATCGTCTGCAAAAAGAAAGCGAAAGCTGGAGCGCGTAGGGCGTTGCTGAATCAACAACCCCGACACAAACGTTGGGGTTGTTAAAACCAGCTGCATGAATAAAGTATATGGCATATGCTTTCATGACAGACTCTTTCCGAATTCTCAGTGAGAAGAATTAAAAAATAATATTGTTATTTTTGCTTTAATAGACGTTTTCAACTGATAATGAATTTCTACTATTGTTGCAGAACAGTGAAAATTACAGCGCACTATCGCTGTTTGCTGCCGCTAAAAACACTTCATTCTTTGCTGGCTGTTGATATGTTTGTTCTAAATATTTTTTGTGAGAGAGGAATGCTATATCATCAAATGATTTTGCGTGTCTTGTGCAACATAACACACATGCATGACATTTTATGCAAATGCCTGGAACATTTGCTGGATTATCTTTTGCGATAGACCCCATAGGACAGCGACTTACACATTCCATGCAGCCGTCACAAAGCGCGACATCTGTAATCGGCTTTGCTTTTAAAAATAGAGCTGGTTGCCCGTCTACACCAAGTGGAGTGTAATAGTGTTCTACAGCGGTATATTCTGTGACAATTTTTTTTGTAGCGTCTCTGACGGGCAAATAATTTGTGAATATTGTTTCGTCTTGTGTTTGCAGCAAAGAAGCGACATCCGCACCAAATTGTTGTTGTTCCTCGATGTCATTTTCGTTTGGGCGAGCCGTGCCAATATTTGCAAATGAATGCTTGCAAACAAATGCGCCTGCACCAACGACACAAAATTGCGCTTTTGTCAGTTCATAACACAATTCTGCCAATACATTATCATAACTTCTGTTTCCGAATGTTGCGACAGCTACAGCTTTCGTGCCGTTCCCTTTAAATAAAGTTTGAACAAACGGCAGTGCTTTGTTTGGAATGCGTCCTGCATATGTGGGAACAGCAAAAACGACAAGAGATTTGCTGTTGTATGTTCGTATAGTATTTTCTGCGTGAGTTGCGGGCAATGTAAAATCATCTTCATATAATGGTACCTGTAATGCATGGGCACATGCATTTGCAATGCGCAAACAAACATCTTTTGTTTTTCCTGCAGGCGAAAAATACACTGCAATAATTTCACATATATCCATATGTTAAAATATAAGTGCTTTACATGCAATATGCAAGGTCGTTTTAACAATACGGTTATTTTGGTGATTACTGTATCCTTTTCGCGTCTACTTTTATTTTGTGAAAAACTGTGCTATCATAAATAGCATCGTTAAAATTAAGAGGTAACTGCTATGAAAAAAGATTTAGGCGTTAAGCCGTATGTGTTTCCCATGCCCGTATTGATGATTGCAACGTATAACGAAGACGGCAGCGTTGACGTGATGAACATGGCGTGGGGCGGAATGTGCGCTGAAAATATGGTTGCGCTCAATTTGGATGAATCGCACAAAACGTCAGCAAATATTAAAAATCGCAAAGCATTTACATTGAGCATTGCAGATGTTGCGCATATTGCCGAAGCTGATTTTTTCGGCATTGCGTCGAGTAACACTATGAAGGACAAGTTCGAGCGTTCTGGAATGCACGCAACAAAGAGCACGCGCGTTGACGCGCCGATTGTCGAGGAGTTTCCGCTTACGCTTGAATGCAAAGTTGCGGACATTGAGCATGGCGTTGGCGGATTCCGCGTTGTCGGGGAAATTGTCAACGTGCTCGCAGACGAATCAGTGCTTGACGTAGGCGGCAAAGTAAATCCCGAAAAACTCGGCGCGTTTGTGTTCGATCAGTTCCAAAACGGCTACTACAAGCTCGGTGAAAAAGTGGGAACTGCGTGGAAAAGCGGCGCGGAACTGATGAAGAAATAATCGCTGTGAAAGCTGCTGTACTGTTGAATTGGTGTGCGCAATCTTGATTTTTTTGCTTTAAACGGATATAACAAACTATGCAACGCGTACAGGAATTATTCGGAAGCATGGTTTTTAACAAAACAGTCATGCAAGAGCTTCTCCCAAAAGAAACATTCAAAGCGCTCAAAAAAACGCTTGACGACGGAACGCCGCTTGAGCTTGAATACGCAAATCAAGTGGCGCATGCAATGAAAGAGTGGGCAATTTCAAAAGGTGCAACACACTTTACGCACTGGTTTCAGCCGCTTACGGGAATCACTGCGGAAAAGCACGAAAGTTTTATTTCTCCCGTGCGTGATAACGGCGTCATCATGGAGTTCAGCGGAAAGGAACTTGTAAAAGGCGAAAGCGACGCGTCGTCATTTCCTTCTGGCGGTAGACGTGCTACATTTGAAGCGCGCGGCTATACGGTATGGGATCCGACAGCGTATGCGTTTGTCAAAGACCATTCGCTGTGCATACCGACTGCATTTTGCTCGTATAACGGGGAAGCGCTTGACAAGAAAACGCCACTGCTTCGTTCAATGGAAGCGTTGAGCAAGCAGGCTGTGCGCGTGCTGCATCTATTTGGCAACACAGACGTGAAGCGTGTTACCTCTTCGGTTGGCGCAGAGCAAGAGTATTTTTTGATTGACGAAAAACTGTACGAGCAGCGCACAGACATTCGCATGACGGGGCGCACGCTGTTTGGCGCAAAGCCTCCGAAAGGGCAGGAGATGGACGACCAGTATTACACTGCGCTTACGCCACGCGTTGTTGCATACATGGAAGATTTGAATGACGAGTTGTGGAAATACGGCATTCCTGCAAAGACGGAGCATAACGAAGTAGCGCCTGCCCAACACGAGATGGCACCTGTTTTTGCAACAGTAAATGTGGCCGCAGACCAAAATCAACTGACAATGGAGATTATGAAGCGTGTTGCGCGGAAGCATGGGCTTGTGTGCCTTTTGCATGAGAAGCCGTTTGCGCGCATAAACGGCAGCGGCAAGCACTGCAACTGGTCACTCGAAACAGACACGGGGCAGCAGCTGCTAAAACCGGGCGACACGCCGCGCCAAAACGCATGCTTTCTTTTGTTCCTTACCGCAGTGATTCGTGCAGTAGACGACAATCAAGATTTGTTGCGCATTTCGATTGCAAGCGCGGGCAACGATCACAGGCTTGGGGCAAACGAAGCGCCGCCTGCAATCATTTCTCTGTTTGTTGGCGACGAGCTTGAAGCAGTGCTAAAATCGATTAGAGACGGTACGCCATACAATGGCAGCACAAAGGAGAAAATCAAAATAGGCGTTGACGTGCTTCCGCCCATTCCAAAAGATACGACAGACAGAAACCGTACATCGCCGTTTGCATTCACGGGAAATAAATTCGAGTTCCGTTCTGTAGGCTCGTCGCTTTCGATTTCTGGTCCCATGACAACGCTCAACGCGATTGTGGCAGATGTGCTCAAAGAATATGCAGACAAGCTTGATGGCGCAAGTGATTTTGAGAGCACGTTGCAAAATCTTATTAAAAAAGAAATCACCGCGCACTGGAAAATAATTTTTAACGGCAATGGATATGATGCAAGCTGGGTTGCAGAGGCGAAAAAGCGCGGGCTTTTGAATTTGCGCAATCTTCCTGAAGCTGTTGCAGAATATCTTCAGCCGAAAAATGTCAAGCTGTTTACAGAAGCGGGCATTTATTCGGAGAGTGAAATGCGTGGACACTACGAAGTGAAGCTTGAAAAATATTGCAATCTTCTCAACATCGAAGTAGAAACAATGCTCGGAATGATTCACAAAAATATTTTGCCATGTACATTTGCTTGTATAAAAAATACGAGCGAAACAGTTGCCGCGTTGAAAGCCGCTGTGCCTGATGCAACAGGTGCGGCTGAAGTTGCGTTGTTGAAAAAACTCGATGCGCTTGCAGACGCGCTTGCCGCTAAAACAGAAACACTTGCAAAAAAACATGAAGCTGCAAACAGCCAGAGTGATTGCATGACGCGTGCCCGTCAGTATGCACAGAGCGTTGTTCCCGCAATGGAAGAAGCACGCACTGTTGCAGATGAAATTGAGTTGCTGCTCGGAGAATCGTACAAACCGTTTCCCTCGTATGAGGAGCTGCTTTTTAGCGTATAGGAGAGACTTTCTGTGTGTGGAATAGTTGGTTACATTGGAGAAAAGGAAGCAACGCCGCTCCTCGTGAACGCGTTGAAAAAACTTGAATACCGCGGTTACGATTCAGCAGGTATTGCGGTACTCGGCAATGAGAGCATTGTTGTAAGGAAGACAAAAGGCGCATTAAAAAATCTTGAGCAGCTTGTCATAAAAGAAG
The DNA here is from genome assembly GCA_017940005.1 of Treponema sp. Classification (GTDB taxonomy): domain Bacteria; phylum Spirochaetota; class Spirochaetia; order Treponematales; family Treponemataceae; genus Treponema_D. The sequence continues at coordinate 45,991 of JAGAZO010000007.1, read as the reverse complement.
TTGTGCGAGGTTCTGTTGGCATCGGACACACACGTTGGGCGACGCATGGAGAACCGAGCGACCTGAACGCTCATCCGCATACAAATGTTTCTGGCACAATCGCTGTTGTTCACAACGGCATAATCGAAAACTTTCTTGAACTGAAAGCGTGGTTGCAAAGTCAGAATGTTGTATTTAAAAGTCAAACAGATACAGAAGTAATAGCGCATCTCGTTCATTATTATTATCAGGAAAGTGGTGATATTTTTTCTGCTGTGTTAAAAGCATTGCAACGGCTTGTAGGTTCTTACGCAGTTGCCGTTATTTCTACAGATTATCCTGATAGAATTGTCTGTGCGCGCAAAGAAAGTCCGCTCGTAATCGGTGTTGGCGACGGAGAAAATTTTATTGCTTCTGATGTTCCAGCGCTTCTTGAACACACGCGCACGGTGTATTATTTAGACCAAAACGAAGCAGCCGTACTCTATGCAGACCACGTTGATCTTTTTAAAACGACAGGAGAACATATTGTTCGCGAGCCAAGCCATGTTGCATGGGATATGAGCGCAGCAGAAAAGGGCGGCTATCAGCATTTTATGCTTAAAGAAATTTTTGAGCAGCCTAAAGCTTTGAATGACACAGTGCATCCGCGCTTTGTGTTTGAAGGCGATGCTCCTATTGATTTACGCTTTGATGCAGCGGCTATCGACGATTTCTGGAATCACGCTTCTCGAATACTGATTACCGCATGCGGAACCGCTTATCATGCAGGAATTGTAGCAAAATATGCATTTGAAAAACTTACGCGCATTCCCGTGCAAGTTGAAGTGGCGTCAGAATTTCGCTATATGAATCCCATCTTCAATGCAGACGACATCTTTATTGTGATAAGCCAGTCTGGAGAAACAGCCGACACGCTCGCAGCTCTTCGTCTTGCAAAATCACGCGGTGTAAAAGTTGTTGCAATTACAAATTGCGTTGGCTCTACAATAACACGCGAAGCAGATTACGTAATATACACATGGGCAGGTCCTGAAATAGCGGTTGCTTCAACAAAAGCGTATACGACGCAGCTTATGTGTTTATACATGCTCGCGCTCAAAGCGGGTTTTGTTCGTGGAATTTTGCCAAAGCAGCAGTATCTCGATTTGCTAAAAGAGCTTCAAGAAATTCCGACAAAAGCAGAAGAAATTTTACAGCAGCAGTCAGAAATTCAAAAATTTGCGTCGTTGCATTTTAATAAAAGCCCGATTTTTTACATAGGCAGACAGTTTGACAGCGCAACAAGTTTAGAGAGCGCGCTAAAATTAAAAGAGGTTAGCTATATTCACAGCGAGGCGTTTGCCGCAGGTGAATTAAAGCATGGTCCAATTGCGCTCGTTGATAAAAATACACTCGTTGTAGGAATCGCTTCCGTGCCAGAGCTGTTTGAAAAAATCGGCTCGAATATTGTAGAATGCAAGAGCAGAAATTGTGCTGCGTTGGTTATCACGACAGATGCATCAGGTTATTTTTCGCAGCTGTCAGACACGGTAATTACAATACCGAAAACGAACGAAGTTTTTGCCGCTGCGCTTGCAATCATTCCTGCACAGCTGTTTGCATATTATTGCGCAGTCCTCCTTGGCTATGACCCCGATAAACCGCGCAATCTTGCAAAGAGCGTTACTGTCGAATAAATGGCTTCATGCGCTTTATTTGTGCGAACGTTTAATACATCATTTTGTGATACGAACTGTAGGGAATTGTCTTACTAGCCGTTTACATGCAGCGAGCATATCTTTAGAGAACAATATGTCCCGATGCTTGCAGCAACGCTGTTGATAAGGGGAAAAGCCTTTCCCCTAGTCTCAACCCGCACGCGGTTTTCGCCATACCCCTTTCTAGCGGGGAAAAGGCGTATCACAAGCGTTCCCCGCAACGCCCCATTTCTTTTTTCATGCATAATCTGATATACTCATCGTATGCTCGATTATGTTTTTATGGGCATTGCCGTACTCATCATCATCTTTGCGTTGCGTTATTTTATTAAATTATTAATTAATAAAAATGTGGTCGCTGCATCAACAAACAAAAAGAAATCGTTTTCGTTTGCGAATTGTCCGCTCTGCACTTCGCCGCTCTATAAAGAGGATTTGTTTTCGCGCGTATTTCGCCCTATGACGGTAAATGACCAGCGGTGCATCATTCTTGGATGCCCGCACTGCTATCCGCGCCCGGAACCAGGTATACGGCGCGTGTGTCCAGTGTGCCACAGCGAAGTGCAGGCAGACGGGCATCTCGTGGCGCGCCTTTTTAATAAGACAAAAGACGGCAAAAAACACGTCATTATTACTGGTTGTACAGCGTGTTGCAAATACGAGCCAAAATAAGGCGCGCCACGATGCAAGCAAGCCGTAAATCTGCGTACGATGTGAATGCCGCCTGCGCCGACCCGTAACCATGCGTGCGTATGCACGCACCGACCGCAGGAGCCCGCTGGAAACACGCTTGTATTTTTGAAGAAACGGAAAGCGGGCGACGAGGACGGCGAGTGGTGCAGGGGCGGACTCTTCCCGCAGCAAGCCAAAAAAAATCATAAAAAAAGCTAAACTCTTTTCGTTGTATACCGATATAAAAAATGTAAGGCACATGCCTTGCACAAACCAAAACGGTTTGTCTGATACCAAGCTTTTGTTAAGGAGAATACTATGGTTATCAATCACAATATGAGCGCTATGTTTGCAACTCGCGCTGAGGGACTCACGGAGGTTTCCCAACAGAAAGACATGGAAAAGCTGTCATCTGGTATGAGAATAAACCGTGCAGGAGATGATGCTTCTGGATTGGCAGTTTCTGAAAAAATGCGCAGTCAGATTCGCGGTTTGAATCAGGCTTCCACGAACGCACAGAATGGCATCAGCTTTATTCAGACAACAGAAGGCTATTTGCAGGAAACGACTGACATCATTCAGCGCATCCGCGAACTTGCAGTTCAGGCTTCCAACGGTATCTATAGCTCGGAAGACCGCATGTATATTCAAGTTGAAGTTTCTTCGCTCATCGCTGAAGTTGACCGCATTGCGAGCGCGGCACAGTTCAACGGCATGAACATGCTCACTGGCCGATTTGCACGCCCAACTGGAGAAAACACGGTGACGGGTTCAATGTGGTTCCACATTGGCGCGAACATGGACCAGCGCACGCAAGTGTACATCGGCACCATGTCTGCAATGGCGCTGGGACTTCGCAATATTGGCGACGAGTCAATCATGACGCTTGAAACGCCAGAAGAAGCAAACCGTGCAATCGGTACGCTCGATGAAGCAATCAAAAAAATCAACAAGCAGCGTGCAGATTTAGGTGCATATCAAAACCGTCTTGAAAAGACAATCGTAGGTCTTGATGTTGGCGCGGAGAACTTGCAGGCATCTGAGAGCCGCATCCGTGACAGCAACATGGCAAAAGAAACGGTGAACTTCACGAGAGACAATGTGCTCTCACAAGCAGGCACGGCAATGATTGCGCAGGCGAACCAATCGAGCCAGAATGTGCTGAGCTTACTTCGGTGAAGTCGTGGTAGACGGTAGAAACCGATAGATTGAACGGGGCTGTCCGAAAAGAACGGACAGCCCCGTTTTTCGTTTTATTCTGTGAAGGGAAGACTGGGCAATGTTTTGGCAATTTGCTTGCTGCGTGCGCGAGACAATGTGCTCATCATGCGCTGCAATTCCATGCTGAAAATCGCTTGCTTTGCGCATGGCGATAAGTCGCTTGCCCTGTATGGCGATACATCCTTGCGCTGCGAGAGGCTGGGTATCACTTGCGCTTGGTGCTATTTGCGGCTATAATCAATATTACAAAAATGTAAAATTTGTCATATAAAAACGAGGGGTATTCTTATGGAACAGACGTTGCCGAAAATGCTCAGAAAAACTGCCAGCGACTATCCGGAGATTGCAGCGCAGTATTCGAAAAATACAGAAGGTGTTTTTGAGCCTGTTTTATACCGCGAACTGTATGAACTTGCGCTTGATTTTGCCGCCGCGCTCAAGCTGCTCGGCGTTGAGCGCACCCAAACAATAGGGTTTATTTCTGATAACCGCAAAGAATGGGAGCAGGCGAGCATGGGCATTATGACGCTCGGTGCTGTTGACGTGCCGCGCGGCTGCGATGCGACTATCAGCGATTTGCGCTACATCCTTTCGTTTACTGAATGCGCTATAGTGATTGCAGAGAATTCTGCGCAGGTAAAAAAGCTGCTTTCTATTCGGAGCGACTTGCCGCATGTGCAGCACATCATTTCTTTTGATGAAGTTGACAGTGCGCTCGCTGCCGATGTTGCAAAAGAGAAGATAACGCTGCATCTTTTTAGCGACATGCTCAACGAAGGCAAAAAGCACAATATCGAGCACCGTGCGGAAATAGAGGCTGAACTTGAAAAAGGTGCGCGAGACGATACGGCGTGCATTATCTTTACGTCGGGAACGACAGGCACGCCAAAAGGCGTTGAGCTTTCACACGGCAATTTTTTGACGCAGCTCGACGAATTGCAAGAGCGCATTTATCTTAATCCCGGCGAACGCGCGTTGTGCGTGCTTCCTGTGTGGCACGTGTTTGAACGTTTGTGCGAGTATGTTGTCTTTGTGCAGGGTGCTGCGGTTTGCTATTCAAAACCGGTCGGGAGCATCATGTTGGCAGATTTCAAAAAAATCAATCCGCATCTTATGCCTGCTGTCCCGCGCGTGTTTGAAGCGATTTACGACGGCATCTATTCTAAAATGCGCAAGACGGGCGGAGTTGTGTACGCGCTGTTCAGATTTTTTGTGGGCGTTGCGCTCGTGCACAGCCGCATGCACAGAATACTGTTCCGCCAGAACAGTCGCTTTGGACCTGACTATTTTGCGCTCATGTGGATTGTGCTCGTCATTCCGTGGCTTGTGCTGTATCCGCTTAAACTGCTCGGAAATGTGCTCGTGTTCCGCAAAATCAAAGTGATGCTCGGAAAAAATTTCCGCGGAGGCATTGCAGGCGGCGGCGCGTATCCGCACAACATCGACGAATTCTTTTGGGCGCTCGGCATAAAAGTTGTCGAAGGCTACGGGCTTACGGAGACAGCGCCTGTTGTGTCTGTGCGCCACATTGCAGCTCCCGTATTTGGCAACGTCGGCTCGCCTATTCGCGGCGTAAAGGCGCGCATTGTAGATGCGGACGGTTTTGTGCTTGGACGATGCAAGCAGGGCGTAGTGCAAATAAAAGGCGGCACAGTTATGAAAGGCTACTATAAGCGTCCCGACCTTACGCAAAAAGTGATGACTGTTGACGGCTGGTTTGACACGGGCGACATAGGCATATTGACTATTCACGACGAAATAGTTTTGAAAGGGCGCATGAAAGACACGATTGTACTTCGCGGCGGCGAAAATATTGAACCGCTTCCCATTGAACAAAAGCTGCAAGAGTCGCGCTATGTTACTGCGGCAGTTGCTGTCGGACAGGACGAGCGATTCTTGGGCGCACTCATACTTGTGAATGAGGATGAAGTAAAAGGCTACGCTGCCGAAAACGGCATCCAGTACGACACATACGAAAACTTGCTTGCCTCTGATGACATTCAAAAGTTGTACAACAGCGAGATAAACAGCTTGGTGAATGCAAAGAACGGCTTCAAAATGTTTGAGCGCATCAACAAATTTGTGCTCATCACAAAGCCGTTTGAAATAGGCGTAGAGCTTTCCGCAAAGCAAGAAATCATGCGCTTTAGAATAAGCGAAATCTACCGCAAAGAGATAAAGGCGATGTTTGCTTCGGATATATGATTTTTTGATAATCTGACTCTTCGTTCACGTGAGTAATAGCCATTTTTCGCGGTGATTTATAGATACATAAAAAAATCTGCTGCATCACAGTCAAGCGCATCTGTCAGTTTTTTAGCGTTCATTTTTCCGATTTTCCTGCGTCCGTTTTCCATTTGTGAAATATTTGGGATTGCAATCCCGGTCATTTCTGAAAGCCGCTTTTGCGTAAACCCCTTGTTTTCACGACAGATAGAAAGAATATCAGCTGCCGTCATTTTTGCCTCGATGCCTTTCAAAACAGGGCTTTCTTTAGAGCTGATAAAATCTTCATCTGTATTCTCTTTGAACTGGCTATCGAGAAAAGCGCGGGTTCTTCGCCATCAATCTCAAAAAGGCTCTGCTGCTTAATCCAGTTGCTGAACTGCCTTCCCAAATAATCTGACCTGCTGAAAACGGCATCCAGTATGACACATACGAAAACTTGCTTGCCTTCGACGACATTCAAAAGTTGTACAACAGCGAGATAAACAGCTTGGTGAATGCAAAGAATGGTTTCAAGATGTTTGAGCGCATCAATAAATTTGTGCTCATCACAAAGCCGTTTGAAATAGGTGTAGAGCTTTCCGCTTAATGATAAAAGCTGTATGCAACAATTTTTATCGTGTTGGCACAGTGCATAAATTTGTTAAAGGAACAAATCGCAAAAACCATAATAAGCATTTGCTAATTTTTAGTTTCCTACTTGTCAATCTGCACGAACAGGTGTACAATAAAAAACGCGAATTGGCTCACTTTGATTCGTGCGGAGGGTTTCATACCCCGATGCTGCTCGAAACTTCGTTGCGAAGTTGCGTCGCAAAAAAGGTATGAAAGCCGACTGCAATACCTTTAGAGAACATCATACCTCGCTGCAGCGAGGTTGGTGATTCAATAATTTTAACAAATTGAGGAAAATGCAATGGCAACAAAAGAACAGAAAGTGACGCTCGATGGTAACACAGCTGTCGGCCGCGTTGCGCATGCGCTGAGCGAGGTAATTTCTATTTATCCGATTACTCCGTCCAGTCCCATGGGAGAGGTTGCTGACGACTTGTCAGCAAAAGGTGAAAAAAACATCTGGGGTACAGTTCCCACAGTTGTCGAAATGCAATCTGAAGCAGGCGCGGCTGGAGCTGTGCACGGTGCGCTTACCGCCGGTGCGTTAAGCTCCACATTTACTGCTTCACAAGGCTTGCTCCTCATGATTCCAAACATGTACAAGATTGCAGGCGAGCTGACAAGTACAGTGTTCCACATTGCTGCACGTGCGATTGCAACAAGTGCACTGTCAATTTTTGGTGATCACTCTGACGTCATGGCGTGCCGTCAAACTGGCTGGGCAATGCTCGCATCAAACTCTGTTCAGGAAGCACAGGATATGGCAGTCATTGCGCATGCAGCAACATTGCGTTCTCGCGTTCCATTCCTTCATTTTTTTGATGGCTTCCGCACATCTCACGAAGTTCAAAAATATGATGAAATTTCATTTGACGAAATGCATCAGATGATTGATGACGACCTTGTGCGAGAGCATCGTGCGCGCGGTTTGAATCCAGAGTCTCCGTCAATTCGCGGCACATCTCAGAATCCAGACGTGTATTTCCAGACACGCGAAACAGTTAATAATTTTTACAAAGCAACGCCCGCAATCGTTCAAGCAGAAATGACAAAATTTGCAAAAATCACTGGGCGCAAATATAAGCTGTTTGAGTATGTTGGAGCAAAAGATGCAAAATCTGTCATGATTATCATGGGCTCTGGCGCAGATACTGCTCACGAAACTGTCGAATATTTAACAAAACAAAAGGGCAAAAAAGTTGGCGTAGTCAAGGTGCGCTTGTACCGCCCGTTTGCCGCAGATAAGCTGCTCGCTGCAATTCCAGAGACTGCAAAAAAAATCGTTGTGCTTGACCGCACAAAAGAACCTGGTTCACTTGGAGAACCGCTCTATGAAGATGTGTGTACAGCATTTGAAGAAGCCGGTAGAAAGGCACAGATTATTGGCGGTCGTTATGGATTGGGGTCAAAAGAATTTACGCCTGCTATGGTCATTGCGTGCTTTGAAAATCTTGAATTAAAAGATAAAATAAAAAATCACTTTACTGTCGGCATCAACGACGATGTATCGAAGACATCGCTTAAATATGATCCGAGCTTTTTCATTGCAGAAAGCGGCATGACAGAAGCTATGTTCTACGGGCTTGGTTCTGACGGTACTGTAGGCGCGAATAAAATTGCAATCAAGATTATCGGCGATGCGCGCCCCGATTTAAACGCACAGGCGTATTTCTCATACGACTCGAAAAAATCTGGCGGCATCACCGTGTCGCACTTGCGCTTTGGCAAAAAAACGATTCGCCGCCCGTACTTGATTACTGCTGCGGATTTCCTTGCGTGCCACAAGTTTGCATACATGGATGTGTACGATATGCTCCAGTATCTTAAAGAAGGAGGCATTTTCTTGCTCAACAGCCGCTTCGACAAAGAGCAGGTGTGGAGCGAGCTTCCCGTAGAGCAGCAAAAACGCATTCTCGAAAAGAAAGCGCAGTTCTATGTAATCGACGCGTTCAAGATTGCAGAGAAAGCGGGCATGGGCAACCGCATCAACATTGTCATGCTTGCGGCGTTCTTTAAAATTTCTGGCGTGCTCAAAGAAGATGTTGCCGTCAAATATATAAAGAAATACATCGAAAAAACATACGGCAAAAAGGGGCAAGACGTTGTCAAGAAAAATATTTCTACAATTGATATGGCACTTGCCGCTGTCGAAAAAGTTGATCTCAAAGGCAAAAAAGCAGACAGCACGTTGCACATGACGCCGTCAATCAAAAATACGGATGAGCCATTTATTAAAAATGTGCTCGGCATGATGGCAGCTCAAGAAGGCGACAAGATTCCTGTTTCAAAAATTCCGAACGATGGCACATTCCCGACTGCAACGACGCAGTATGAAAAACGTGGCATTGGCGAACGCGTTTCTTCGTGGGATTTTGCTACGTGCATTCAGTGCGGCAACTGTGCGCTCGTGTGTCCGCATGCGTGCATTCGCATGAAAACGCTCACCGACGAGCAGGCTGCAAAGGCGCCGAAAGGATTCAAAGTCGCAGATGCAAAGCCCGCAAAGCCTGGCACAAAAGTTACGCTCGCAATCTCTGCGGAAGACTGCACCGGTTGCGGGTTGTGCGTGTATGCGTGCCCGACGCCGACAAAGTCGCTGCATCTCGAGCTGTTTACGCCTGAATACAAAGAGCAAGAAATCAAGACGTGGGAATACTTCCTCAGCTTGCCGGAAGTCGATGCTACTACGCTTAATCTTGGCACAGCAAAAGGTCTTTCAATGAAACGCCCGCTCTTTGAGTTCAGCGGCGCATGTGCGGGTTGCGGCGAGACTGCGTACATCAAGCTTATCAGTCAGCTGTTTGGCGACCGTGCAATGATTGCAAACGCTACCGGTTGCTCGTCAATTTATGGTGGCAACTTGCCCACAACGCCATACGCAAAAGATGCAAATGGTTGCGGTCCTGTGTGGAGCAACTCGCTCTTTGAAGATGCGGCAGAGTTTGGATTTGGCATGCGCTTGTCTGCGGAAAAGCTTTCGCAGTATGCATGCGAAGTTGCAGCGAACGCAAAAGCAAAAGGCATTGCGGTGAAAGAAATCGACGCGCTTCTTACAAACATGGAGCAGGCGGATGATGCAGCAATCAACCAGCAGCGCAAAAATGTTGCCGCGCTCAAAAAAGCGCTTGCAGGTACAAAAGATGCGCTTGGAAAGGAGCTGCTCTCGCTTGCAGACAACTTCATCAAAAAGAGCAACTGGATTATCGGCGGTGATGGCTGGGGGTATGACATCGGTTTTGGTGGTCTTGACCATGTGCTTGCACAGGGGCGCAACGTGAATGTCCTTTGTCTCGATACAGAAGTGTATTCAAACACAGGCGGTCAAATGTCTAAAGCAACGCCTGTCGGCGCAATCGCAAAATTTGCTGCAGGTGGAAAAGATATTGCCAAAAAAGACTTAGGCATGATTGCTATGAGTTACGGCTATATCTATGTTGCGCAAATCGCTATGGGTGCAAACGCGAATCAAACAATCAAGGCAATCCGCGAGGCAGAAAGCTTTGACGGTCCATCACTGATTATTGCGTACTCGCATTGCATCAACCACACTATCAACATGACAGACGGCTTGAAGCTGCAAAAACAGGCTGTTGAATGTGGATTATGGCCGCTGTACCGCTATGACCCGCGCCGTATTGCGCAGGGATTGAATCCGTTCCAGCTTGACAGCAAAGAGCCGAACTACCAGCTTGCAGATTACATGTATGCAGAAGGACGATTCAAGGCACTCAAGGCTGCGAACCCTGAACGCGCGTCAATGTTGCTCGACAGGGCAACAACGCAAGCTAAGCGCATTTGGCAGGAATACGACTACCTGGCAAAACGCCCATTCTAATAGTGTGAAGTTGTCGAAAATGTTATTGCCGTACATGACATGTTTTGGAATGTGCGGCAAATCTTCTCATAAACTGCGGACATATCGGGTTTGTTGTAGAAGCATGCCATGTGCCATACAATGGGCTTACGGGGCGCAGTTTTAGCTAAACAGATTTTTGCAAGTGCTCTGCGGCTCATATTGCCGAGCCACAGAGTGTTGCTTGCCAAATGTTTAAAAACGCCGCTGAAATGGCGCGACGTTTTTAATTTCGAGTTTTCTGCGAAACTCACCTACAGTTGCACAGTTATACTCCGTGCAACTGTACGTGCCCGCAAATTGAAATTTGCCTGCTTGTGCAGTTTTTAGGAACGATAGACATCTGCGTTATTTTATAGTATACTTGGTATAGAGGGATTGCTTATGAAAAAAATGTTTCTTTTTATATTTACGTTTTCTCTTTCACTTTTTGCTTTTGCTCAACAAGCGTCATTTGTTACAGAAATGATAGATGCAGAAAAAGCCACGTATGGTGAAGTGAGTTATCTTTCTGCTGTATATCAAGGTTTTGTTGATGAATTGGCTTCGTATGATGAAGCAGTGAAAGCGCTGCAAAAAGCGGGGCAAATACGCGCTGATGTCAATAAAGATGACAATGTATCATTCAGAGAATTGTCCCGCATTATGGCAAAATTATGGGATATAAAGGGCGGGCTTATGTTCCGTATTACAAAAGGCTCTGGCTGGTATGCGTTTCGTCAGTTTAAAATTGATGGCGTTATTTCAAATGATACTAATCCGTCAAAAAAAGTTTCAGGCGTTGAGGTGCTCAATTTATATACTGCATGTCAGCAAAAATACGGAGGGAACGAATGAAAAAAATTGCGACAGGAATACTCATTGTAGCTGTATCGATTTCTTCACTTTTTGCTATTGACATAGGTGGAAAAATTAACAGCACGACAAAATATCAAGGTGTTGATTTTGGCTCACTCAAATGGTATGAGAGCGCAGGCATTCATGTGTGGCTCACACAGCAGTTTACCGAAGAGTTGAAACTTGCTACAGATGTTTCGTATGAATTCAGATGGGATCAAGCGGACGGCACAAAGCGGAACATTTTAAATTTAAATGTGCTTAAATTCACTGGACTATTTAAAATCAAAACTGCAAGTACATTTGAAGTGAGTGTAGGACGGTTTGCCGTAAGTGACGTAACTGGTGCTATATTTAATCAAACAAATGATGGCGTGTTTTTAAAATGGACATTACCGCGTGGTGCTGTAAATATATACGGAGGTATTACACGGCTTTTGAATAGCCACGACACGGTTATTTTACGGCAAGACTCGAATACTGTTGTTCCGATAAGCCATGCACACGTGCTGTATGTACTCGGTCCAAAGTATATTCCGTTTGGTGCTACAATGACTATTACGCCGATGTTCTTAAATCAAAACTTTGCAATGGAAGGCTGGGGATTTTTCGATTTTTCTGGTAATGAATATCATCGTCTGTACGGTACGCTTGCGCTTTCTGGACCACTTGCACGAAATTTATTCTATACTGCGTCAACGACATTTAGTAAAACCACTGCAGATGATTTTTCCAATTTATCGAAAATCAACGTATCGTATTATCCAGTACAGGTAGCAGCGCTCAATTTTAATTTTGTATATGCTTCGGGCAATAATGGTGCGCTGGCACCGTTTAGAGGGTTCTCGTCGCAGTCGGCTGTGCTTGCCACAAATTCAATGGATTTTAGCACAGAATATGATAGCAAACTTATTTTTGGGCTTTCTGGCTCATATACAATTGCTTCACGCGTGTATCTCGGTGCGGAAATTGCTGCTGTATTTGCGTGTCCTGATAAAACTTCATATCACGGATTTCAATGGCAGTTTAATGCAGTTTGGAATATTTTCCACGATTTACAGATTTCAGCAGGAATGTATCAGTACATTGCGAATGCAAAAGAAAACGGCAAAACATGTTTTCTCTTGACAGGAACATTTGTTTTCTGATAAAATAGAATGCTTATAAGAAGACAAATCATAAGGGGGTGTTTATGGATTTATTTAAAATGTTAAAAAAAGCAGTTTCGCTTGTTGTTCTCGCGGGGTGTTTTACACTTCCTCTTTTTGCCAGTTCTGCTACTATTGTGTCTGTAGAGGGCAAAGTTGAAGTGTTGCGAAACGGCGATTGGAAAACGCTTTCGGCAAATAGCAATGTTGCGGAAGGTGAAATTATCTCTACAGGTTTCAAATCGAAAGCAGTTTTAAATTATCAAGGCTCTATTATGCAGCTTGGACCGCTTACACGTATTACACTTGAAAAACTTATGCAGGGCAATCAATCAGATACTGTGCAAGTGTATGTAAATACGGGGGCCATAAAGTCGACGGTGCGCCAGACAGAAAACAAGCGCATAAGCTATACTGTAAGAAATCCTGTTGCAGTCGCTTCTGTACGTGGCACGGAATTTACTTTTCAGAGCAATGGCATAATTTCATGCAATGAAGGCGCAATTGTAACGTATCATGGCGCACAATACAACGGCGCTACAGGTGTTCCAGCAAGCGGTACTTCCAACGCGGCAACTTCTGCTGATGATATTGCTCCGAATTCTCCGCTTGGTGCTGTTGTAGTGCTTCCTGGTCAGAATGTCGCTTTTACGTCAACAGGCATGAGTTTAAATCCTGCTCAAAACGCAGCAAATAATGCGACGAGCGTTCTTGCTACGGTAAACACACCGACAAACGAGGGTGCACGTACTGGCGTAGTGATTGGCAGCGGTAGTAGTGTTTCAAATGCAGAGACGAATCTTGGTGTTGGTTCAATTTCTGTAACAGCAGAGTTTGAAAAATAATGCGATATGCATCGCATTGTCAAGCAGGCGTATTTTTGCGCCTGTTTTTTGTTATATAATGGTACATGATTTTGGCGTACGCGAGTATATTTCAAACGTCAGCATGTTCTCATGTAAAACATAACGAAACGCTAGACATACGCAGTGTTTTTTTGCTATAATAAATCATCTGGCGTCGTACCCAAGTGGTAAGGGGCGGGTCTGCAAAACCCTTATGCAGCGGTTCGATTCCGCTCGACGCCTTGCAGCTGGAGTGTCATTTGATATTCCAGCTTTTTTTATGCAGTTGCTTCCTCTCCACGTTGTGTTGTCGCGCACGGCAAAAATTGTTATACTAAATCACTTTTATGAAAACTGTTTCGTATGATTACATAGTCGTTGGCGCAGGAGCGGCAGGGCTTTCTTCTGCGCAATATGCCGCGCGTTCAGGATTGTGCACGCTTGTTCTTGACATATCGGAGCCAGGTGGACAAGCGCTTCACATAGTAGAACTCGAAAACTATCCTGGCGTTTTTCCGAAAGTGCGTGGCGAAGATTTTGTCGCTTCTCTTAAAACGCAAGCTCAAGCATTTGGTGCGCAAGTGTTGCAGGCGCATGTCACTGCTGTTGATAAAATTGGCACACTGTTTCACGTGCGCACGCGTGGTGAAGACTACACTTCTTACGCCGTTTTGATTGCAACTGGCGCGGAACATAAAACGCTCGGCATTCCCGGCGAAAAAGAGTTGAACGGACGCGGCGTTTCATATTGCGCCGTATGCGACGGTCCGTTTTTTCGCGGCAAAAAAATCGTTGTTGTTGGTGGTGGCGATTCCGCGTGCAGCGAGGCACTCTATCTTGCAACGCTGTCGTCGCATGTTACGCTCATACATCGCAGAATGCAGTTCCGCGCAGAGCATGCGCTTGCAGAACGCGTACAAAAAAATGAAAGCATCACCATCAGGTTTAACACAATTATAAAAGAGATTCGCGGAAGCGGGCGCGTGCAGTCGGTACTCATTGAAGATGTTGCAAGCGGCGCGCAGTCAGAATTGCCTGCGGATGCTGTATTCATTTTTGTGGGCATGAAAGCGCGCACGGAGCTTTTTGACATGCTTCCTAAAGATGCGCTCGGCTGCATTGTTACAAATGAAAAAATGGAAACAGTTGTGACGGGCTTATATTGCGCAGGTGACGTGCGCGCAAAAGAATTTCGCCAGATTGTGACTGCCGCTGCAGATGGCGCGATTGCAGCGCATTTTGCAGCAGAATATGTGCGAACGCTTGCAGCAGGAGAGCACGTATGAGGCAAGCTGTACCAGTTTTGGTTGTCGCGTGGTTGTTGGTTTTTCCATGCGCCACTGTGCATTCGCAAAATGCGCGCTCGCATTCAGGCGACATGCAAAACAGTGGAACGCTCACAAAAACGACACAGCTTCCAGGCGGCATGCAAGACGGAGAGCTGCTCGCAAAAGCAATGAATCTTCCTGACAACATTACATTTTGGAGCGACCATCCTTCCGATGTGCTTGCACGCGCGCTTGTTGAGCGTATGACAAACGAAGAGCTTTTTGCGCAAATGTTCATGTTTGGTTGGGCGGGCGCAGAGCCTGAACAGCTCTTGTATGATTGGGTTGACCGCGGGCTTGGCAGCGTAAAAGTATTCGGTTGGAACACGGATGATATTCATCTTGTTGCGCACGCAATAGCCTCATTGCAACGCGCCGCCTCGCGAACACGCTTTCAAATCCCGCTTTTTGTTGCGACTGATCAGGAGGGCGGCTGGATTCGCCACGTGAAGGGTGAAACGTCAATCACGCCGGGTAACATGGCGATTGGCGCGTCGGGCTTCCCCGTTGACGCATGGTATAGCGGCTTTTACATTTCGCGAGAGATAAAAGCGCTCGGCATCAACATGAACTTTGCACCGTCAGTAGATTTGTTCACGAATCACAGCTCTACGATTATTGGACCGCGTTCGTTCGGTGACAATCCGCAACATGTGGGCGTGCTTGGCGCGGCGTTTTCCGCAGGAAGCATTGCGGCAGGTGTTATTCCGACTGCAAAGCATTTTCCCGGTCACGGCGATACAGAAAACGACTCGCACATACATCTGCCAGAAATCAACATTGACGAAAAGACATTTGCAACGCGTGAGCTTGTGCCGTTTGAAATTCTTGTCAATCAAAAAGTTCCCGCAATCATGTCGGGGCACTTGAGTTTTCCGCAAATCGATTCGAGCGGCGCGCCTGCATCCCTTTCAAAATATTTTTTGACTGATTTATTGCGCGGCAAACTCGGCTACGATGGATTGATAATCACCGACGACATGATGATGAACGGCGACACGCTGTATGCAGGCTCTTTGACAAATGCGTTTCGTCTTGCTGTTGAAGCTGGCAATGACATAGTAATTTCTTCAACGACTGCGCGCATGGCGGAACCGTTATGGGTTAATAATTTGCGCCTCATGCAGACAGACAGCGCGTTTTACGAGCGCGTAAAAGATGCTGCATACCGCGTCATCAAGGCAAAGCTCGACTACTTTAAAAGCGAGAACGCTGCTCCGCTTTATCCAAACCCAAACACAATTTCGCAGTTTATCCCCGACAAAGATGGTGAGAAATTTTTCTTTGAACAGGCGTGCCGTTCAATCACAGTGCACAAGCGCGGCGCGTTTCCATTGCCTGCACATAGCGCAGGACGTGTGCTTCTTGCAGGCTCAATGCAGCGGTTTTTTACAGAAGGAAGACGACGTTTTAGCGGGGCGGGCGAGTTCCGCTTTCCTATGGAGCCGAACTCCGAAGAGTTGCAAACCGCGCGCTCAAGCATTGTTGCAAGCGCATCAAGCTACGACACTGTTGTCTGCCTTGTTTCAAATTGGCAGACAGCGCGGATTGCGCGAATGTTGCAGGGAAGCGGCAAGCGCGTCGTCATCTTTTCGATTATGTCGCCGGAAGAGTCGCTTGATTTTACGTGGGCAGATTCTGTGCTCATGGGATACAGCTGGTCGGCGTATACGCTCGATGCGCTTTTTGGTGCGCTTGCAGGGGAATATACGCCGAGAGGTGTGCTGCCGTTCAAAGAGTAACATGCTTGGTGTTGTGCCTGCGGCAGCACATTCTTGTTGTGTTACACTACTTTTACGTCAGGATTTTTTTCGCCAAACTGTTCCATGAGCATCGCTTTGATTTCATTGCGGCTTTTGCCATGCTTTTCCTGCTGCTTAATAGCTTTGTATGCTTGAAACAGCGTGGACGGACCAATCTCAGAACTGAAATACCCGATGCCTTGATTCCATGCGAGCAGTTCAAACACATCGTCGAACGCCGCTGAATCTATTCCGTGCGCATACGCTTTTACAAGCTCTCGTGTTGCCTGCCGCATTCTGCCTGCGCCTACTGCGTTAGTAAGCGAGAGCAAAAGGCGCGTTTCATATGGCAATGTGCGTTTTTTATTGTTCCATGTCACGTCCCAAAATGCAACAGCTACTTTGCCCAGCTCTTCGTCGATGAGTGGAAAATTGGTGAGTGCTGCAGGACGCATGGGAATATCTCCCGTATCTTGTTTTATTTCCACGCGATAAAAATATGCATGATATTCTGTGTCCGCCACGTGCTCGGTGTGGTGTTCATAGCCAAGCCCTTCCATAACCTCATAGAGCGGAATAGGGTCGAATGACTGCACTATTTCCATGCCTTCGCCTGCAGGCAACTCCATAGCTTGTTTTTTCAATCCAGGAAAAAAGTTTCCCTGAATGCCTCGCACATCTACTTTTTTAAAAGCAGTTGTTTTGTCTTTCCAATCTGTGTAACTCATAGTTCCACCTCGTTAATCTAGAATTTCTCCGTCTCTCGAAATAGTAACAACTTGCCACGGAATAAATTTACCGCTTGCCTGCAACGCTTGCTGTGCTGCCATTTGGATGCCGCCGCAACAGGGCACTTCCATGCGTACAATAGTCATCCCGATAATATTGTTGCTGCGGATAATTTCCGTGAGCTTTTCCGTGTAGTCGATGTCGTCAAGTTTGGGGCAGCCGATAAGCGTTACTTTGCCTTTGATGAAATCTTCGTGAAAGTTGGCATATGCGTATGCGGCACAGTCTGCGGCGATTAATAATTTTGCGCCGTCGTAAAAGGGCGCTTGGGTTGGCAACAGCTTGATTTGCACTGGCCACTGCGCAAGCCTCGAAACAGGTTTGAACGACAGTCTGTGCATGTCAGGCGATGCGTTTTCATGCATTGATGGATAGTGTGGCGCGCTGTCATTGGCATTGTGCAGTGCATTTTCACTATTTGCGTCATGCGCACGCCGTTCAAATGCCATTGCACGCGCGCCGGGACATCCACCGTGCATTCCGTGATGTGCCATGTGGTGTTCGTGACGGCTGTCATGTTCCGCATGATTCAATTCGTTCATGTGTTTCCTCGCTTTGTTTTTCGTATATTGCGCGGCACGCACCGCTTCTTCATCATATGCAGGCGCTTCTCGTTCTTCAAATGTGATTGCACCTGTTGGACATGACGGCAAACAGTCGCCGAACCCGTCACAAAAATTTTCACGCACGAGTTTTGCTTTTCCGTTTATGATGTCGATTGCGCCTTCGTGACAAGCAGTTGCGCATATGCCGCATCCGTCGCATTTTTCTTCATCAATATGAATGAGTTTCCGTATCATATCTTCTCCTTATGAGCTTTGACGGTAGTCGCCGTGCAAGGTCATGTACGCTCGCATTCAGCCGCATTTTACTTGCATGCACCTGCAACCGTTGCTTTTCTTGTTAAAATATACTACGATTGTTTTATAACGTATGTTGTCTTAACCACATTTTGACAATTGCTAAAAAGTACGATTATTAATAATATATTTAAAAATTTGAGACGCACTCTATGGACATACAACAACTACAAAAAACGATGATTTTTCACAACATGAGCGAATATGAAATTGCAGACGCGCTTTCTGCATTGCAGGCAATCGAAAAAAAATATAAAAAAGGTGCAATCATTTTTCATGCAGGAATGACAACAGTGCGTGCGGGGCTGGTGCTTGAGGGAAGCGTAACTATTGAACGCAATGATATGTGGGGCAATCGCACAATATTGAGTCACATTGGAAATGGTCACTGTTTTGCAGAAACATATGCGCTGCTTGACGACGAACCTATGCTCGTAGATGTGAGCGCAAATGAAGCGAGCCGCATTCTCTTTCTTAAAATAAACACACTTGCAAAAGATGTGCCGCGCATGAAAGCATGGCAGGTGAAATTTATTGCAAATCTGCTCATTATATCATCGCATAAAAATCTTGCGCTTTCGGGGCGCAGTTTTCACACGTCGCCAAAGACAGTGCGCGCGCGCATTATGGCGTATTTGCACACTGTTGCTTTGCAGCAGAACAAGCGTGAGTTTGACATACCGTTTGACCGACAACAGCTTGCAGACTATCTGAATCTTGACAGAAGCGCGCTTTCAAAAGAGCTTGGAAAAATGCGCGTGGAAGGGATTGTCGATTTTCATAAAAATCATTTTAAAGTGATTGCGAAAGATGCACTATACTGATTCGTGCGAGGGGTTTCATGCATCACTTCGTGATACGAACTGTGAAAAAATTATTTAACTCGTCGCTTGCGCGAATGACGAATGAGCCTTTAGCTCGTTCTGTAAGGAAATTATTAATTATTTGATTAACTGTTTGCACTACTGACGCATACTCAATGTTTTATAGCAGGATTGGTGATTCGTGGACGCTAATCAATTTTTCTGTTATAGTGTAAACCTCATCATGGCAAAAAAACGGATAGACCGCGACAAAATCATTAATGCGTTTCTCTTATGCGCTTTTGAAAAAAGCGCAGGCGCAGTTTCACTTGCAGATATTGCCGCGTTGCTCGGTGTGAACAAAGCATCACTATACAATCACTTTTCAAGCCGCGATGAAATCTATGAAGTAGCAATCGATTGGTGTGCGCAATACATGGCGCATGTGCAGTTTATCGCTATGCCGTATAACGCGTCGCAGTCGAGCGACAGTGCTATGCTCGTGTACTCGTCTAATGATGCAAATGCTGCACAAGATGAACAGTTACAGCAGCGCGTTGTCGCTTCGTTTGATGATGCACTTGCGCACGTCATTGCGCAGTATTTTCGCTCGTATGAACTTGAACCGCTTTTCTACATGTACACATTCATCCATTCAAATAAATTTTTTTCAAAAAAAGCGGCAGATGCTGCGCAAAATGAAATGCAAAAAATCGCAGATGGGATGGTTGCGCTCGTTACACAATTTAATGACAATGAAAGCGTATCGTTGAAAAGTACGCAAATGCACAAGGAGCAACACACGGTTAACGAAAATGGAACTGCGTCATTGCAGATGCATGTCACCACGCAACCGATTGACAAATTGCAACAACGCGCGCAATTTTTTGCACATGCGCTCTCTGCGCAGTTGAATGCGTATATCGTTCACAAAAAAGAAATGATACGACAAAATCCTGAAAGCGGCGCGGGCAGTTTGTTTTCATTGCCAAGCGATGACGCAACGCTCGCAACCATTGTCGCAAACGCAGCGCAGTATTGGAGTATGTAAAAAGGGGCGCGATTACGTAGTTTCCCCAAATGATTTTAAACACGTTTCCGCCCATCTTGCAATTATTTTCATGTCAGAAATTGCTCTATCTACATCAATGGCTTCAATATATAGTTCTTGAGGATAACAGATTGTAACACCGAATTGCGTCAAATTTTCACATGCATTATAAATACTGTTTTCTATCACATATATATCAGACAGTATATTTATAAGGTCAGATAAATCATGTGTTTTTTTATCTCAATATTATTTATTATGAACAGCATTTTCAAAAATTTTTCTGCAGCTTGTTGACAATGGTAACAAATTATTCCCAATGGTTTCGGGTACATATTTTCATTTAGAAATTGAGCTGTATCAAAATCGCTTTTCGCATAATAAAGCCATTCATCAACAACTTTTTTATTTTTCATACAACACGACACCTTCTTTTGCTATCATCTTCTCTAATGTTGGCAATGCCTTCCGTTCTTCAAACTGCGAAACAGTGCCTATTATTATATCTACAGCTTTTCGCTTCATACCACGCAAAGAACGATATGCTTGACGCGAAAGTTCCGTTTTAGCTGATGCAGAATCATTTACAACAATATAAAAATCATAATCACTTTCATCGGTGAAAGTATCTCGTGCGTATGAACCAAAAAGATAGATTTTCTCAGGATGCAGGGAAGCTTTAAATCTATCTACAATAGTACGAATTTCATTATTTATCATTTCTCTATTCTCTTGCTATCAGTATAAACTACCATATGCAAAAGTCAAGTTACCATGCAGTTGAACTGCACGCGGCCTACTCAAATATCACATCACCTTTGAGTGACTCAATTGCGCCGTCAAGTTCCCGTGACGCAGTGATTGCACCTGCATCGTCGATGAATATGCCAAGCACCCGCGCGTGAAGACCTGGAATCTCTGCAAGCGTGCTGTGCGCATGTTGTGCCGCTGCAATTTTTTTGAGCAGTTCCATGCCACGCTCTTTTCCAAGCGCAAATACGCTCGTTGAAAGCGCGTCTGCTGCCATGCTCGACTCGCATATAATCGTTGTGGAAAGCAAGCCTGTGCTTGCAGGATATCCTGTCTTTGTGTCAAGAATATGATGATACCACGCGCCGTCCTCAACAAAAAAACGCTCGTACACACCGCTTGTAACTACTGTTGAATTTGTCAAGTGCATTATGAGCGCGGGCGTGCCTTCAGGGAACTCAGGGTCTTTGACACCGACGCGCCACAGGGAGCCATCTTTTTTTTTGCCGTACACAAACACGTTGCCGCCTAAATCAATTATCGCGCGCTTGACGTTGCGCTTTTGCAAAATTTTAACAAGTTCGTCTGCTGCGTATCCTTTTACGATGCCGCCTAAGTCGAGCGACATGCCGCGTTGTGAAAGCATCACGCTGCCGCTGCCGTCTGCATTTTCAGAGATGATGACATTGCGCCAATTTACCAATGGAAGCGCATCGTCAATTTCCTGTTGTTGCGGCACGCGCGCGTTGTCTGTGTTTATGCCCCACAGTTTTACGAGTGCACCAACAGTCGGATCGAACGCGCCGTCAGTGAGTTCTGCATATTGCAAGGCAGCTTTTACTACAGAAAAGACATTTGCTGAAACAGTTACCGCGCGTTGCCCCGCGGCAGTATTTATGGCAGCAATTTGCGATGATGCTATGTTTACGCTGAAGTCGCTTTCAATTTCAGCAATGCGCGTAAAAAGCTCATCGTATAGCTTTTGCGTACCGTACTCGTATGCATTTATTGAGCACACCGTTCCCATAAGCGACTCGATGTGCGGTTGAACAGTACGCGTACATGATGCAAGCAATATAAATAAATAAATTAACAATGAATAACATGGAATGCGTTTCATGATATTTGACCTGTTCCTGTAACTATATCAAATCGTGGTCTCTGCCGCAAGCGATGGGTTGATGTCTCACAGGCGATTGCATCATAAATTAATTGCGTGCACAATAAAAATATATTGTGATTGAAATATACGGTGCATGGTTCATTGACAAACAGCCATGCATGATGTATCTTGATGAAAGCCGTTCATTGAACGGTTAAATATTTTGTAGAGAGGTAATCTATGTCAAAACTTTCTGATCTTGCTTCGAGCTTGTTTTCGAAAACGAGCATTAGCGGTGGTACAAAATCCAGCACAGTAAAAGCATTGACTGACTCAGAGTTGGAAACCGTATTGGCAAATCTTGCTTCCCAAAAAGGCGGCGGTGGAAATTACAAAGTCTCAATAGTTGACTTGCTAAAATTACTAGGCTTGGATTCATCTCTTGCTGCAAGAAAAGTACTCGCTGAAAAACTCAACGTGAATGCGGGAGAGCATGGTTCTGCAGAACAGAATACGGCTTTGCATAAAGCCGTGCTCCAAGCGCTAGCTGCAAATGGCGGTGAGGTTCCAGCAAATTTAAAATAATAGCTCTGTTTGATACTTCCGTTATCAAACAGATTGCGAGTTTTAACTCGTTAAAATAGCACGAGATAAAACTCGCATTTCAAAATAATCTGTTCTGAAACTGAAGTTTCAGAACAGATTTAATATATCACATCATCTGCAAACGTGCGTGAGCTAGAAAACGCACTTTTTTATTTCGTGCATTTTATTACTTTTCCAAATGTGTTTGTAGCGCGGCAATGCCGTAGAGTGCAGCTGTTTCACAGCGCAAAATATTTCCTGAAAAATGAACAGGCGCGAATCCTGCGTTGTGTAGCAGTGCAATCTCTTCGGGACTTATACCTCCTTCGCTTCCAACAGCGAGCGCAGCATTTTTTACGTCAGTGCATTCATCAGCGATTTTTGAAAGCGGCTTGCACAAATCACTTCGCTCTGAAAGCACAATCGCAATCGCATTTGCGGCGCCTGTTTTGCTGCCGCACGTTTCCACATCACTGTTTCCCGTCGAAATGATTGCATCGCTTACTGTGCTGTCAATGACATCCGACATGCTGCGCACTTTTTGCCACAACGCGCACGCATCATGCACGCTCACTGCGTCATGCACAACAGACTCCACTGGAGAACCGCTTTGCTCCCTCGCTTCTTTAATAATTTTGTCAAAGCGCGTCCGCTTTGTGCGCATCGATTCAATACAACTTTTTTGTGAATACGCGCCTATAACAGGCACAATTGTCTGTACGCCGCATTCAGTTGCCTGACGAATTATTAATTCCATTTTCTGCGGTTTCGCAATCCATTGAAAAAGCGTATATGTAACAGTCGAGTGATTTTCGTTGACTTCAAACGCGGAAACGCCGCGCGCTGCTGTCTGCAATGGATTGTTGCCGCGTTGTTGTGTTGTTCCACGAACGCATAGTTGCAATTCGGCAATCTTCTTGTCGTTGTGCACGCTGCATACAGTCATTGGCACAAGCGCACCATCGGGAAAGCGCACGTACAGC
Source organism: Treponema sp. (assembly GCA_017940005.1). Taxonomy (GTDB): domain Bacteria; phylum Spirochaetota; class Spirochaetia; order Treponematales; family Treponemataceae; genus Treponema_D. The sequence continues at coordinate 22,902 of JAGAZO010000007.1, read as the reverse complement.
ATATCGCCAACGCTTGCGCGAAGCACGCGACACAAATGTGTAAAATCTTTTTTGCGCACCGTGAGCATGCCGCGCTCGTCAAGCTGTGTTTCGGAGATAAACTGGCGCATTACTTTGCAGCAAGCGCATCTTTTGCCGCTGCTTCTTCTTGCAACTCTTTGAGTGTCTTTGTGGAACGCACGAGCGACTGAAATCCGCCGGCTTTAAGAATGTCGAGCGCGGCGTTAAGCTGAATGTCGTAATCTAAATCGTACAGCGCGGCAGGCTTTGTGCGGTTCACTTGCAACCGAACAAGGCGGCGCAACAAACTCGCGTCGAGTGCATATTTTTTTTGAAGCGTTGCCGCATAAGAAGCGATGTCGCGCTCGCTCATATTTTTATGTGCGTCCACATACATTGCAATCTCATTCGATTTGATGAGTGCCGTGTACGCTTTTTCTGCTGCTTCACCTATCTCTGGATACAACACCTCTCTATCTGGAGGAATGCCTATTTTGTCGATGTTCACATCGCTCGGCGTATAATAGCGTGCCATCGTAATTTTAAAGCCGTCTGTGTTGCTGAGCGGAACAACTTGCTGCACGCTGCCTTTGCCGTATGTGCGCTGCCCCACAAGGTACGCCAAGTGATTGTCCTTGAGCGCCCCCGCTAGAATCTCTGACGCAGAAGCAGAGCCGCGATTTATTAAGACGACAATAGGCATGCCTGCGGGCACTGTCGTCTTTCTACCGCTTGCAGTAAATACTCTGTTTTCAAATTTGAGACGGCTTTTTGTTGTCACAATCGGACCAGAATTAATAAATTTATCTGCGACATCTGCAACGCTCGTTATGAGTCCGCCTGGATTGTCGCGCAAATCGATTATTAAATTTTGATAATTCGCCTGTGCAAATGAGTCGAGTGCTTCTTGGACGCGTTTGGGCGTGTCGGGCGTAAACTCAATGATGCGCAGATAGCCTGTAGTGTTTATCATACCGTATTTTACGGTGGGCACTTCAATCACCGCGCGGACAAGCGTTGCATCAAATTTAATATCTTTGCCGCGCAAAATTGAAACAGTCACCGGTTTGCCAACTTCACCGCGCAAATGATTGAGCACTTCTTCCATTGTCATGGGAGGCGTAGCTTCGCCGTCAATCGCCGTAATGTAGTCGCCAGACTGGATGCCCGCTTTTGCGCCGGGGCTGTCTTCGATTGGTGAAGCAACTTCAACATACGCAGGCTTTTCGGGTGTAGATTCAATCGGCTTGCTTATCGAAAGCCCCACACCGCCAAAGTTGCCCGCAGTCGTGTCTGACAGTGAGCGCATCGTCGTTGCATCAAGGTACTGCGTATATGGGTCGCCAAGCGCTTCAAGCATCCCTTTGAGCGCGCCTTCGTATAAAATCTTCGCGTCAATTTCGTCAACATAATTTTGCTGCACGTAATCAAATACGGCAGTGATTTTTTTCATGTATTGAAAATTGGAAGATGCTTCTGTATCCGCAGACGACTGCGCAAAGCACTGCGAAGCAATGATTGATGTTATGAAGACAAATACTGCCGAATAAAGAGAACGAATTACTTTGTTGTTGCTTTTCATGAATGTAAACATGCATACATTGTACGGCACAGAGATGAAAAATGCAACTGACTATTTCTGTTATAACAAGTTTATTAATTATGAAAATATGAAAACAATACATCACTAACCTTGCTGCAGCGCAATGAGGTATGATATTTTTTTAACGCAACGAAGTTTCGAGCGACGTCGAGGTATTCGCCAGTCGCGTGAGCGACGAGTAAGATAATTTCCTTACAGAACGAGCCGAAGGCTCATTCGCCAGTTGCGTAAGCGGCGAATTAAATAATTTCCTTACAGTATATATCACGAAGTGATGCATGAAACTTTCCGCACGAATCAATTTGATTTTTACGACAAGATAAAAAAATTTTGCTTTTTTCATAAACTCATGCTATACTGATACAATGAGCGCACAAAGAAATCGCGCGGGCAACGCGAACACCGCTTCTCTTGCACGACGCACGGGCGTTGCTGTTCCGCTTGCTGCGCTCTACACAGAAAAGCATTCTGCTGTCGGCGAGTTTCCAGACCTTGCAGAGTTTGCGCGGTTCTGCACATCGGCGGGGCTTTCAATCATTCAGCTGCTTCCGGTAAACGACACGGGCACGCAGTCGTCGCCGTACAGCGCGCTTTCCGCGTTTGCGCTGCATCCGCTGTACATTGCCATTCGCGAGCTTCCTGAATTCGATGCGTTGTATGCGCGCGACGGACAGTTTGCAAAACAGTACGATGCGTTCGTCTCGTCGTTCCCACATAAAAATCGCTTTGACTACGACGGCATACACAATGCGAAAACGGCGTTGCTTCGCACGCTTTACGAGGCGACGGATATCGCGCATCATGCTGCGCTAACAGAACCGCTTGCCGCGTGGATTTCTCAAAACGACTGGGTGATTTCATACGCAGTGTACAAAAATCTCAAATGGAAATACCAGCAAGCGTCATGGAAGTCGTGGGAAAAATCAGACCGCACTGTGACGCAGGAAGAAATTGTTGCGCGATGGAATAGCAGCGAGCACAAACGCGAGCATCTTTTTTACGCGTGGATGCAGTTTCGCGCGCACGAGCAATTTTTAAAAGCGAGCGATGACGTAAAAAAGTGCGGCATCATTTTAAAAGGCGACATGCCCATTTTAATGAACGAGGATTCGTGCGACGCGTGGGCGCATCCGGCAATTTTTAATCACGCGCTGCGCGCAGGCTCGCCGCCGGATGCAGAAAATCCCGGCGGTCAAAACTGGGGATTTCCCACGTACAACTGGAAAACGCTGCAGACGACTGGCTACGCGTGGTGGAAAGCGCGGCTTGCATCAGGCGCGCAGTATTACGACGCGTATCGCCTTGACCACGTGCTCGGCTTTTTCAGGATATGGGCGTGCCCCGAATATGACACGACTGCGGCGCTTGGCCATGCGGAGCCGGGCGGAGCGATTACGCGCGCGGCGTTGAACAGCGCGGGATTCACCGACGAACGAATCCGCTGGCTTTCTGAACCGCACGTGCACACGGGGCTTGTTGAAGACATCACGTGGAATCACGAACGCGCGCACGCGATTCTTTCCACCTGCATGACGCGGCTGCCGGGCGAAGAGCTGTGGCTTTTCAATGAAACTGTTCGCGGCGACCGCGACATATACGCGCTTGACTTGCGCGATTTTTGCAACGATGATGCCGCTTGTCGCATAAAAGAAGCGCTCGCGCAAAAGTGGCGCGACCGCGTGCTCATCACGCTTTCTGACGGCACATTCGCGCGAGCATGGCTGCACGAGCAGGCAACGGCGTGGCGGTCGCTTTCAGAGGCGGAGCGGCAGACGCTCTGCACGCTATTTGAAGCGGCAGCGCACGCGGACGAGGCGTCGTGGGAGGCACACGCGTCTGACATACTCGGCGCGCTCACGTCTGCAACAGACATGATTCCGTGCGGCGAGGATTTGGGCGTGAACATAGCGTGCGTGCCGCGCGTTATGGAAGCGAACGGCATTTTGTCGTTGCGTGTTGTGCGCTGGTCGCGCGTGTGGCAAAACGAGGGGCAGCCGTACGTGCCCTTTGCACAGTATCCGTCGCTGTCTGTTACTGCAACGTCTGTGCACGACTCGCCAACGCTCCGCGAGTGGTGGGAGCGCGAACCTGACGCGGCGCGGCTTTTTATCAAAACGCACACAGCTGATTTTGTTGTGGCGCCGGCGGTCAGCAAACTGGGAGCGGCGAACACAAGCGGCGCGGCAAACGAGTTTGAAAGCGACTATGCGCAATCAAACAGTGCGGATTCAATCGCAACGGGAAATAGTGCGACACACGCGAGCGCACCGTTTACGGCACATGTCGCGCGTGCGATTTTTACCGCGAGCGCACAGACGAACAGCTGTTGGTTTATCAATCCGCTGCAAGATTATCTCTATCTCAACGAAGCGTACTATCTTGAACGCGCGTGTGATGAGCGCATCAACATTCCCGGCACAGTGAGCGATTTCAACTGGACATACCGCATGCCGGTGCCGCTTGCAATTTTGGCAAAAGATGATACACTGATACACGTACTACAGTCGATTGCAAAAAGTCACGACGGGAGGCAGTAAGTGAAAATTTCGCGCAATGAATTTCACATCAGCAAAGCGGTGCGCGATGCATGCGGTTTCTCAAAATCGCTGTATGCGTCCTCTGGCAACGTCATCTTCACAAACATAAAAACAGTGCGCGAGGCAGCAGAAAAAATCAACGCGCTGTGTGACGCGCGCGGCATGAGCGAACAGCGCATCTCAAGCGGAAGTTTGAACGCGATGGGATTGATTGACGAAGTGTTCCATTACGTGTGCATGCTGTACCGCCGCGATGTTGCGCCGAATGCATTTTCAGACGCGCTCGCTCTCCTCGACGACACATATGGCGCGGCTTCAGTCGATGAGCTTTTGCTCGCATTTATCGATGAGTTTCCGCCGGTTGCTGTGTACAACGGAGAAATCTCTGCGCAGGAATATCTTGCGGCAACAGCGCACGACGCCGGTACAAAGCGACGGCGCACCAACCGCGAACAGACGCTCGAAGAACTCGTGCTGCTCCACTTGGCAAACGAAAATCCTGCGTTCAAGCGATTTGCCATTCTGTTTGATGACGCAGCGCTTGCAAAAAACAAACTGTACGCACGCAGCTGGAAAACGCTGCGCTCGTATTTTGCACCGCTTCCGCCGTTCGGGCCGTTCAATCACGATTTGATACACTTGCTCAAAGAGCCGGTCGTGTTCAGCCCCGAAAGTTTGCGCGGACAGCTTGAATACATCATCACGCACTGGGCAGCGCTGCTCGGCGATTTTTTGAAACGGCTGCTCGCCGCGCTCGACACAATCAGCGAAGAAGAAAAGGCGCTGTGGCACGGCGGCGGAGATGCCGACACGGTTCCGTACAGCTATGAAAACCTTATGAAAGAATACGAGCGCTTCAGCGCGGACAGCGACTGGATGCCGAAAGTAGTGCTCATGGCAAAGACAGTACTCGTGTGGCTCGACCAGCTTTCAAAAAAATACACACGTGCAATTTCGCGCCTTGATGAAATTCCTGACGAAGAACTTGACGTGCTGCGCGACGAAGGATTTACTGCGCTGTGGCTCATCGGCTTGTGGGAGCGCAGTAACGCGAGCCGCCGCATAAAGCAGATATGCGGAAATCCTGAAGCGGCGGCGAGCGCGTACAGCTTGTACGATTACGAAATTGCGCAGAACATTGGCGGGTGGGATGCGCTTATCAATTTACGAACGCGGTTGTGGCAACGCGGCATTCGGCTCGCGTCAGACATGGTGCCGAATCACACGGGCATGGATGCAAAATGGGTTGTCGAAAAACCGGATGTGTTTGTGCAGCGGCGCGATTGCCCGTTTCCGCACTACACATTCAACGGCGAAAATCTTTCTGCTGACGGCAGAGTCGGCATCTATCTTGAAGACCACTACTACAGCAAAACCGATTGCGCGGTCATCTTTAAGCGCGTTGACAACTACACGGGCGACGTGCGCTACATCTATCACGGGAATGACGGCACGGGGCTGCCGTGGAACGATACGGCGCAAATCGATTTTTTAAATCCTTCCGCGCGCGAAGCGGTGATGCAGCAAATCATCAACGTTGCAAAAAATTTTCCGATTATCAGGTTTGATGCAGCAATGGTGCTCGCAAAAAAACATATCCGACGGTTGTGGTATCCGGAGCCGGGACACGGCGGCGATATTGCAACACGGAGCGAAACAGGGCTTTCCACGCAGCAGTTCAACGACGCTATTCCCAACGAGTTTTGGCGTGAGGTTGTAGACCGGATTGCGCAGGAAGTGCCCGACACGCTGTTGCTCGCTGAAGCGTTCTGGATGATGGAAGGCTACTTTGTGCGCACGCTCGGCATGCACCGCGTGTACAACAGCGCGTTCATGAACATGCTCAAAAAAGAAGAGAATCAAAAATATCGCGACACAGTAAAAAACACGCTCAAGTTCGACCCGCAAGTGCTCAAGCGATTTGTTAATTTTATGAACAATCCCGACGAGGAAACTGCTGTTGCGCAGTTCGGGCGCGGCGACAAATATTTTGGCGTGTGCACGCTCATGGTCACCATGCCGGGTCTGCCCATGTTCGGTCACGGGCAGATTGAGGGCTTTGAAGAAAAGTACGGCATGGAGTACACAAAAGCGTATCGCAACGAAACGCCCGACGAATCTCTTGTCGCGCGCCACTGGCACGATATTTTTCCGCTTATGAAAAACCGTTGGCAGTTTGCGCGCGTCGAAAATTTTTTGTTCTACGACGTGTGGAATGAGGGCAGCGTAAACGAAAACGTGTTCGCCTATTCAAACGATGCAGGCGGCGCGCGCACGCTCGTGCTGTACAACAACAAATACGAGCGCGCAAGCGGTTGGATAAAGCAGTCGTGCGAATACGCTGTCAAAACAGGCAGCGACGAAAAAGACGTGCACGTAAAGACGCGCAGCATTTCAGAAGGATTGGGCTTGAACGCAGAAGATGACTCATACTGCATTTTGTATGAACAACGCTCGTCGCTGTGGTACGTGCGCAAAAGCCGCGACATATGTGAGCGCGGCATGTTCATCGCGCTCAACGGATTTGAATCGCAGGTGTACTTGCACATTCACCAAGTTACGGACACGGCAGATAACAAATGGCGCATCTTGTGCGAAACGCTTGCGGGGCGCGGCTGCCCTGATTTGCAAGAAGCATGGGAAGAGATACGATACAAAGAGTTGTATGAAAAGCTCAATGTGTTTATGACAGCGTTTCTTCCTGAAGCATATGCAATTTTACATCCTGTAGGTGCAAGAGATGCAAGCGGGGTTTCGCAAAAAGCCATTGCCGCGCGTGTAAAAAAACTCCTTGCAAACGTACAAGATGCCGCGCTTTCTCTGTATGAAACGGGGATCGCATTTGCAAAAGCGGACGGCGTAAAACTTGCATCGGCAAAAAATCAATTTAAAGAATTTAACAAAATGATGACGCGCATTGCATCTGTGTATGCAAAGAGTCTCGCCGTTTCAGATGGTGAAAAACTCAAAAGCTCTGAAAGCAATTATGAAAAATTAACAAAAGCAAAAACAGGTGATGAATTTATCATGCTGCTGTTTGCGGCGGAAAAAAATACTGCATTTGTTTTTGGGTGTTACGCAGCTGTATGCGAATTAGCAATGAATAGATGTGCGACAACATACAACTTTGCAAGAAAATTTTTTGAATGTGCAACTCGTTTAAATTGCGTTGTAACTAATCTTCACAATTCTCTTGCACGTATCTTTGCCCTTGCATCGATTGATAGAAAAGTTGTATTATCAAATAATACAAGAAAAGCTGCACACGAAGTTGCAATGCTTTTAATGCAAAGCAAGGATGCATCATTGCTCACTGGAAAAAATTTATTTAATGATATAGAATGGTTTAACAGTGAGTTAACAGACAGTAGTTTATTTTATTTTACTGTATGTGCACTGTTGCAAACAGAGGGACAAGAACAGGACATACTGAAATTGTATGGTGCTCTTGTCGATGCGAAATTACAAGCATCATATAAATGTGAATTGTTTGTAAAACGATTCGCATATGAAACGCGGACGAACGCTTCTTCGATGAAGAAAGCTTCGCAAATATTACCCATCAGGTTATCTGAAGGAAAAAGCAAGGAGAAGACTATGGCAACGACCACAGCAAAGAAGTCGACGACGGCTAAAAAGGCAACAGCTACAAAAAAACCGGCTGCAAAGAAGACCACGACAACAGCGAAGAAAGCAACAACTGCCAAAAAGCCAGCTGCAAAAAAGACAACAACGGCAAAGAAGACGACTACTGCTAAAAAACCGGCTGCAAAGAAAACTACGACAACAGCGAAGAAAACAACAACTGCTAAAAAACCGGTGGCAAAAAAAACAACAACAGCAAAGAAGACGACAACTGCTAAAAAAACAACGACTGCCAAAAAATCAACAACAGCAAAAAAATAATTGGTAATTATTGATTTGCAAAACGCAGAGAGTTACTTCTCTGCGTTTTTAGTTATGGGACAGGAGATAGTAAAAATATAAAGCAAAGCGACATATTTTCACTATTATGGAGATTATATTGCAGCTCCTGCCAGATACTTGAGATTATTGAACATGTAGATGAGTAACGTGCATACTTCTGCACAAAGCGGCTCGCTGCCATTGCAATTTTTGCAAAAGAGTTTGACCTTGCACGAGCAGCCTAGCCCGCGCCGAAGCGGCGGTGCGCTGCAAGCGCGCCGTTCCGTAGGAATGAGGGGGAGCGAACCGCGCAGGCACGGCTCTTCCCGCAGCGTGCTCCGAAAAAAATATGCACGCTAATTTTTAAAGATACGGCTGCTGAACGACGACGGCTGCACGGTTGGCTTATTGACGAGCGCAGGCAAAAGAAATAGGAAGTGGGCAAGGCTCGCGTCGTGTCTCCGCGTTTTTACTCCGCAAACTTTTTGAAGATGAGCGAGGTGTTCACGCCGCCAAACGCAAAGTTGTTCGACATAACGTATTCTGCGTTGATTTCGCGGCCGCTGTTCATGATGTAGTCAAGCGGCGCGCATGCTGGGTCTACGTTTGCCAGATTGCAGTTCGGATGAAACCAGCCTTCGTTCATCATGTTTACGGTGAGCCATGCTTCCACGCAACCGCATGCGCCGAGCGTGTGACCGATGTAGCTCTTTGTTGAGCTGATGGGCACGGCGCGGTTAAACACGCTGTACACCGCTTTTGATTCGGAGATGTCGCCGTTCGTCGTGCCTGTTCCATGCGCATTGATGTACGCAATCTGCGACTTGTCGATTCCCGCATCTTTGATTGCAAGTTCGAGCGCAATCGCCTGCGTCTCTGAATTGGGATTCGTGATGTGTGTGCCGTCGGAGTTTGTTGCAAAGCCCGCAACTTCAGCGTAGATTTGTGCGCCGCGCTTAACTGCGTGCTCTAAGTCTTCCAAAATCACTGTGCCCGCGCCTTCGCCGATTACCAAGCCGTCTCTGTCTTTGTCCCAGATTTTGGGCGTTGCTTCGGGCGTTGTGTTCAAAATGCTCGTTGCACCAAGCGTATCGAAGATGGCGGCATCGGGCGGAGAAAGCTCTTCCGCGCCACCTGCAATCATGATTTCTGCTCTGCCGTCTTCAATCGCTTCGTATGCGTAGCCGATTGCCTGGCTTCCCGACGTGCACGCGGTGTCCGTGATAATCACGCGTCCGCGGATTTGGTAATACACGCTTAAATTGCACGCGTTTGTCTGCGGCATTGCCTTGATGTATGTCTGCGAGTTCAAGTGCGACGTGTCGCCTGTCTGCATCATTTCTGCAATGTCCATAATCGCTTCCATGCTGCCCATGCACGTGCCGTATGCAATGCCCGTGCGCCCGCTTTTAAGCTCGTCAATCACATCGCCGTCGTCTTTGAGAAAGCCCGCCATTTTGAGCGCGTCTTCTGTTGAAAGCAGCGAAAGCAACGCAACGCGCCCCATGCCGCGGATTTTTTTGCGCGGGAACGACGGCAGCTCGTCTTCATACGGACACGCGAGGCGCGTGTTCATCTTTTCATAACGCTCCCAGTCGCTCATATATTTAATGCAATTTTTTCCTGATTTGAGTTTTGCACGTGCTGTCTGCCAGTCGCGGCCAAGCGCCGTAACCATGCCGCCGCCTGTAATGACGACGCGCCGTTTTCCATTCGGTTTTATAAAATCCATATATGCTCCTGCTTTGTTTCACTTGTTTTACCTGCAAGTATACCGTATATATGCATCGCATTTCAACAGAGAGGATGCAAAAAGGAAACACATGCCTATTGCCGTTACATCTGCCACCAATCTTCTGTTTTTAGCATGCTATTTTTGCAGAGTATTTCAAAGTCGTGCATGTTGTGCGTTACAAGAATCATGTTGTTCGCAATGGCTGTAGCCGCAATCTGCGAAGCTGCAATAGGGCTTGGCGTGCCAGACGCGCTGCATTTTGCCAAAAGCTCGCCACAAATGCGCGCGGCAAACGAGTCGTAGGGGATAATCTCCATATTTGTTCTGATAGCATCAAGCGAATTTTCAACGGTACGCCGATTTTTGCCTTTTGGCATTCTCTCAACGCCGTATATTAATTCTTGCCAAACAGTAGCAGAAATCGCACAACGAGAAATATTTTCATAATATCGTTCCAATGTGTGCGCATTCGGCTTTACTTTTGCAAATTCAGAGACGACATTTGTATCAAGCAGATATATCGCTTTCATTTGCCCTCCCAAAGCCGTTCAGCTTCTTCGTCATCAGGCAACTCGCGAGAACGGACAAATGGAAGTCCTTCTTCTAGCAAACAATCTGCATGCTCTCCTCGCCATTTTTCAAGCCAGTTTGAAAAGTTCGGCTTTCTTTCTCGATACTCTTCATAGCTGATGATAACGGCAACAGGCTTATCGTGGCGAGTGAGTTCAACATGCTCGCCAGCTTCCGCCCGCTTCACGAGCGCAGAGAAATTATTTCTTGCGTCATAGATTGATGCTGTGCACATGGACATAGTGTACAGCAAAATTGGCTATACGTCAATATGTCTGGCTAGATATTGCCGCATTGCATCATTTTGCCAATGCACTGCAAATACATTGTTTTCACCTGCTGCTCTGCTCCGAGAAAAATGCGCGCCCAGTGCTATGTATTTTCCGCATCCAACGCCGTCATGTGCAACAACACACAAATGGTCTGGATGCAAGAAAATCTATTTTAACATAGCTGTAATAAACCACAGCTTTTTGCTGTAGCCGCTCATGTGCTCTTCCATCATGTTTGCTGTTGCAAAGTCGTTCGACTGTTCTGCCGCCGCGCGAACTGCAAGCGCCTGCTCGTTCAGCGTTTCAATGTCGCTGCGCACAGCTGCAAGTGCGTCTTTAATGGCAATTTCTTTTGACTCCAGTTCTTTGATTGTGGCAACAGCAAGGTAGTCTTTCATGCTCGCAAGCGGCAGCTCGCCATTTTTACGCAGCAATTCTGCTACTTCGTCAAGTGCGTCAGCAGTGTCATCATACAGCGACTCAAAATACTCATGCGCCGCTTTAAAATTCAAGCCTACAACATTCCAATGCAAATTATGAATCTTGATATATGCAACACCAAGATTTGCCAGATACCCATTCAGTTTTGTAATCACTTCTTTATTCATTGTTTCCTCCAAGGAGATATATCAGCACTGGGCGTGTGTTGATGCGCATACACTACAACTCTGTGCCATGCAAAGACGAGAACACAGTGTCTCGCCGCAGGACAAGAGAGTTAGTGCATGCAAACTATCTCTCGTAAAGATACTACAGAGGAGACACTAAAAGCAAGCGGTTTTATCAAATTCGCTTAATGAATGCCGCCGTCTACTGCAATCACTTGGCGCGTGATGTACGACGCTTCTTCCGAAAGCAAAAACACCGCGAGCGATGCAACTTCTTCCGGCTTGCCCGCGCGCGACATAGGAATCGTCTGCATGATGATTTTTTTTGCCTCTTCATTTATTGCGGCAGTCATGTCAGTTTCAATGACGCCGGGCGCAATCGTGTTCACTGTGATGTGGCGGCTCGCAAGCTCCACCGCAAGCGCTTTTGCTGCTCCGATAATGCCCGCTTTTGACGCGCTGTAATTTGTCTGCCCGCGGTTTCCCATAATGCCGCTCACCGAAGAAATAGCGATAATGCGCCCGCGTTTTTTGCGCACCATAGGCATGGCAAGCGGCTGAATCACGTTGAAAAAACTGTCAAGGTTCGTGTGAATGACAGAATCCCAATCGCCGCCCGTAAGCCCCACAAATGTGTTGTCGCGCGTAATGCCCGCATTGTTCACAATGCCCCAGAGCGCGCCGTGTTTCTCGGTGATTGCATCAAGCTTTGTTTTGCAGTCGGCGCGGTCTGCTACATCAAACTGCACAATTTCGCCCGCGCCGCCAGCTGCCGTAATCTGTGAAAGCGTTTCTTCCGCTTTTTCTTTTCCGTGATTATAATGACAGATAACGTAGTATCCTGCCTTTGCGCATGCCACTGCAATCGCGCGACCAATGCCGCCCGACGCACCTGTTACAATAATTTTTTTAACTTCGTCTGACATATGTACTCCTTCATAAACTTTGTCGGTAGCCGCGGCGCATAGCTCTCTCATCATTGCTTCCAGCAGTTCCCTATAAATTTTTAAACGGTGTTGCAACTTGTCGCCGTAAACAGTATGTTTTTTGAGAAAAAGCCACAGTTATAGAAATAGGCAAAAATTTTCCCCAATTACTACCACGCGCTCGCGCAACAATTTTGCAATAAGGAATTATACTGCGTTGCGTGCAGGAATTCAACACGTCGCAATGCAAGCAGCGCATAACATAACACGGCACAGCGCGGACACTATAGCGCGGGCACCGAAAATAACGCACGGAACGGCGCAGTAGGGAAGCGATGCACAGCACGGACAATACGCAATAGCCGCAACATACACACAGCGCATGGCATACAACACGCAAGGCAGGCAAACCGCGCAGTGTGTAAAAGGTGCAACGCAAAAAAGCGCATGATGTATGAAAGACATTCAAGAAAAATATGGAGCAAGCCAATTGGAAAGCCGTGCTTCCGCCACTCGCTCACGTTCGGCGTCCTCACCGTCTGTCTGCGACAGACAGTTGCGGTCGCTGCCTTCGGCATGGCTACAGCACGGGCTAGGCGGGTGTGTTCAAATTGCGGTCAGTACAAAAAGCATGCGCCACGCTTCCAGCACAAACGCGCAAAATATGCTATAATATGCTATGACCAACGAACTCGACTTTGACTCCTACATACGCGCAGGCGAGCCTGAAAAAAGCGAAAAAAGCCGCGCATGGGCTGCCGCAATCGGCTTGCAGGCTGTTGACGGACTCAAACCGTCTGCATATTTGTACGACGTTGCTCGCAGAAACATCGAGGGCGACATCACGATGGAGCAAGCGGGGCGGCTCGTAGATGCCTATTACGAATCAAAAACAGTCCGCGCAGATGACGGTGCGCGTACAGAAGAAGCAGACAAAGTGTCCGCCCGTATTGCGCAGATTCTTTCTGAAAAGTCGTTTAATTTTTCTCCGTCATATTACATCGCTATTCACAAGCGGCTTTTTGAGGGAGTGTACAAATTTGCCGGCATGCTGCGCGACTACGACATCACAAAAAAAGAATGGGTGCTTGACGGCGATACTGTTTTATACGGAAGTGCGTTTGAACTGAAAGCAGCGCTTGATTACGATTTTGATTTAGAGCGCAATTTTAGCTATAAAAATCTCTCACAGGAAGATGTGCTGCATCATTTGGCGCAGTTCGTTGCGCATGTGTGGCAAATACATGCATTTGGCGAAGGCAACACGCGGACGACAGCAGTGTTTTTTATCAAATATGTGCGCAGTCTGGGCTATGACGCAACAAATGACATGTTCATGGAGCACTCGTGGTATTTTCGCAATGCGCTCGTCCGCGCAAATTACAGAAACTTGGACAAGGATATTCTCGAAACGACAGACTATTTAGAGCTTTTTTTGCGAAATCTTTTGTTCAAAGAACGCAACGAACTGAAAAATCGCTATATGCATATACGCGCGGACGAAATCTTTGAGTTGCAAAAGAGTTCGGATAAAACATTGGAAAATTCGGATAAAAGTTCGGATAAAATGCTAGAAAGTTCGGAAGAAATTGAAAAAGGTTCGGATAAAACGCTAGAAAGTTCGGATAAAATCGAAAAAGGTTCGGATAAAATGGCAGAAAGTTCGGAAGAAATTGAAAAAAGTTCGGATAAAATCTTGGAACTTGTGCAAAACGATGCGACACTTTCCGCGCAAAAAATTGCAGAGCTGCTGGGCATTTCCTCGCGGGCGGTCGAAAAACAGCTTGCCGCCTTGAAAGAAAAAGGCAAATTGCAGCGAATCGGCTCTAAAAAAGGCGGCTACTGGAAAGTGATTGTGTAGAAGGGCAACAGATGCTGCAAAGGCAACGGCACAGCGCGAACAACGCACAGGACAGCAAACCGCACAGTGCAGACAACACGCTACATTGCAGACAGCGCGGTACTGATGGCGTGCGTTCGCGCTTCACTCGCCGAACAAACTCATGATGTCTTCCGTTTCCATAACAGTGATTGTCGAAGTAACGGCTGGCAGTGCATCTGTGCGCGAAGCATACAGCTCACAGTTGTAGCTGTACGTCATGTCGTTGCGATAGTCCTCTGCAATTTTCATCATAATCGTAGTGCCACTTTTTAAGTACGGAATGCTCGCTTTAAATTTGCTTACGCTCAAAATAAATCCCGGTCGCGGGCGGCGCCCAAGCTCTTTGTTTGTAATGCCAGTGAGCGCGGAAATGCCTTGTGCCATAAACTCAAACCCTACCCATGTGGGCACGCCGTCAGCTTCGTCTTCGTAAAAAATGCAGTCGCTCGTAATGTCATATTCGCTCGTAATCGTGTGCGCTTTTACATCGTGCTGTGTTACGCGGCTCAACAAAAACATCTTGCTCTTGTGCGGCAACAAATCAATTAACGTATCGTATTCAATGCGTTGCGGCATTTTTTCTGGTGCAACTTCGCTCATTTTTTCTCCTCATATAGTTTTTCGGGCGTTCCCGCCGCACTTGGCAAGCCGCGTGCGGCGGTCGCTATGTCCGCCGTTCCGCACGGCGCTTTGCACGTGCTCCATTCGTCCACTTCGTGTCCGAACGCCTTCGTCTGCCTACAGGCAGAACTCGGCGCGGCTCCCAGCGCTAACGCATTTTGCGTTGCAGCTGCTTGCTGCCGCTGTGGCAACAGCCTTTGCTACACTCCCAAAATCAAGCACGCGTTCGCGCCGCCAAATGCAAACGAATTTGACATGCACGTGCGCACATGCGTTCTGTGCAAATCCGTTCCCGTGCTCACAATGTTGACAGGCGGCAATGCCTCGTCGCGCACGCCATCCCACACTTGCACGGGAAGCTGAATTGCTGCGCCCGTTTTGCCAGTGTTGTGCACAAGCGCAGTATAGCATATTGCCGCTTCCAATGCACCTGCCGCGCCGAGCGTGTGGCCGGTAAGCGGCTTTGTCGTGCTCACCGGAACTGCATCTCCAAATACGCGTGCAACTGCTCGCGCTTCCATAATGTCGTTGAACTGCGTGCCCGTGCCGTGCAAGTTGATGTAGTCAATGTCACTCGCACTAATCGAAGCACGCTCAAGCGCGGCGCTCATCGCGCTGGTAGCTCCATTTCCTTGAGGCTCTGGAGACGTCATGTGATGCGCATCCGCGCTCTCGCCCCAGCCAAGCAGCTTGACGCATGCAGTAGTTGCTGCTTGCGCGCTCGTCGCTGTGGCTGCTGCTGCCGCCGTTTGCACAGGCGTCGTGTTGTTTGCAGTTGCGCCGCGCGTATCTGTCGTTTGCCCATGTACTGTTTGTGAACACGACAAAACGTCAGCATCTTTTGCCATCACGAAAAAGGCGGCTCCTTCACCGAGCGTAATGCCGCGCCTGTTTTTGCTGAACGGATTTGTCACTTCGGCAGAAACAGCTTCAAGCGAATCAAAACCGAGCAGCACGGTATCTGAAACTATGTCAACGCCGCCTGCAATCACTGCGTTTGCAAATCCGCCTTGAATAAGTTCCGCCGCTTTAATGATTGCAACAGCGCTCGACGAACATGCGGTGCTGAACGCAAGAGCCGCGCCTTGCACGCCGTATTTTTCTGCAATGAACGATGCAGGATAATCTGCGCCTTGCATTTCGAGCGAATAGCCTGTAGGAAACGCGCCGCTTTCTACAAACTGTTTGTGCGCCGCAAATGAAAGCTCTGTGCCGTTGTCGCAGCTGCCCACACATACTGCAACGCGCGCTTTCCCGTAACGCGAAATTGCACGTGCAATCACATCATCTATTTGGCGGAGCGCGGCATCTGCAATTCTGATAAGGCGCGTGTCAAATCGCGCGGCTGTCTTTTGCAGCACAGTGTCGCGCACTTTTGCAACGAAAAACTCTTTTCCCGAAAGAGAACGCACTTTGCCAATTCCCGACTGATTGCCGCTGACGCACGAAGCCCACAACTCTTCAACAGAATTCCCCGCGCTGCACACAACGCCAGGCTTTGAAAAAAAGACAGGCGCGCTGCTCAAAGGTGCATTCAATTTTGCGCCTCCACAAGATTGTATTCATAGCCGCGCAAATGATTTACAATCTGTATTGCGTCGTGCGTTTTTGTGATTTCCTCAATACATTTTTTCCCTTTCATAATTTTTCGCACTTCTTTGCCGCCTGTTTGCTCGACGATAAAATCAAGCCCCGCATTTTGCAAAGCTACGGCAATCGCATCCGGTTTGTAAAACGCAAACTGCATGTCAATTGCAATGTACTGCGGTTTTAGCGATTTTGGAAACATTGTAGAAGTAAACGAAAGATTCTCGCTTGTGTATATCATGCTTCCCATATCAATGCCAAAATCATTGAGCAACGTAAGAAATATGCCGTTGTCGTCTGCCTGCATAAACGCCTGCACAAAAAACGAAGCGCCGCCGAACGAGCCGCTCAATAAGTACAGCGAATCAACTGCGCCGTCAAAATATTCGGGCGCAAGCAAATCGACAACATTTGTGTTTGTTACGTAGACAGGATATTGCATGCCGCGCGTTTTCGTTGTCGCACAGGAAGCAAGAAGCACTGCGCTCACAAGCATGGGAAGCAGCTGTGCATGGCATCGGAGCGTTTTTTGGTTGCACCGTATGCTTGTGTGATGCATAAAATCGCGTAAGTGTATTAAAAAAAATATTTTGTTTATTGCATTGCTGTTTTTCATTTGAATAATTATTGTAAATTTTATGTTGACATTTGTAAATAGGCAGTGCTTATTGTGCTGTAGAGAAGTGCAAATGGTATTATATCGTGGTAAATGTAAATAGTAACAGGCGGCTCTCGGCGAAAACCCGTCCATAAACACACGAGGAATGTAATAGGTATTGGACTGCACTCGTTTCGCTCGCTTGCCGACATTCCAAATGTGTTTCTGGACGGAACTCCGCCCATGCCGCTTGCAATTTTACAATTTGCCTGTTTATTTTACGAATGCACTTCTCTACAACACGAGTAACGTGAGCGGAAATTAATGGAAAGTAAGCGTTATTTTTAATCTTTAAAAATTGTATAATTAAAATTAACGCTTACTGACGACATAGGCAGTGCTTATTGTGTTGTTGATGGTGATTTTTGATCCCGTCAAAGCAGTTGCACTAAAAAAACATTGCGTAAATTTTTGAAAAACTGCTCGCTTTTTACGCTGCAAAGTGATATAATGTATTCCCATCCATGATGATTAATCGACGCTTGATATATGCCGATTATAAAAACTATACTACAGATAAACTTATTTTTTTACAAAAAGCATGGAAAATTTCTTTGCTGCGTGTTAATGGTTTGGAGATTTAGGAGGTTTTGTGTATGATGAATTTTATTGCACCTGCTGCCGCTGCGGTAGGCTTGGTTACCGCATTGATTTTGGCAATGTGGATTGGCAAGGCGGATGCAGGCACGGACAGAATGAAAGAGATTGCCGGCTACATCCGCGAGGGCGCAATGGCGTTCTTAAAGCGTGAATATCAAATCATGGCGATTGTCATTGCTGCATTGTTTTTGCTCATTGGCTTTGGCTTGCAAAACTGGACAACAGCTGTGCTCTATGTCATAGGCGCGCTTTTTTCAGTTCTTGCAGGATTTTTCGGCATGAATGTCGCGACAAAAGGCAACGTGAGAACTGCGAACGCCGCGCGCACATCGGGCATGCCCAAAGCGCTTAAAATTGCGTTCAGAAGCGGAGCTGTCATGGGGCTATGCGTTTCGGGGCTTGGCTTGCTTGGACTGGGAACGGCAATGTGCATTCTTGACTTGGCAACTATATCGGAGTGCATTACGGGCTTCGGACTTGGCGCGTCATCTATGGCGCTCTTTGGTAGGGTTGGCGGCGGTATCTACACAAAAGCGGCAGATGTTGGAGCCGATTTGGTCGGCAAAGTAGAAGCGGGAATCCCTGAAGACGACCCGCGAAATCCTGCTGTTATCGCAGACAACGTGGGCGACAACGTGGGCGATGTTGCAGGCATGGGGTCCGATTTGTTCGAGTCATACGTTGGCTCAATCATCTCCGCGATTACGCTTGCAGCAGTTGCAGTGCAGACGGCACCGAGCGGCGCGAACTTTACTGAAACGACTGCCGCGCTTTTTCCGCTGCTGCTTTCGGCAGTCGGCATCATCGCATCCATCATAGGCATTTTGTTTGTGCGCGGGAACGACTCGTCAAATCCTGCAAAAGCGCTCAATATGGGCACGTATGTCGCGGGCGTCCTTGTCATTGTCGCGTCAATTTTATTGAGCCGCACGCTTTTTGGCAGTTTGAATTACGCATGGGCAATCATCACCGGTCTTGTGGTTGGCATTGCAATAGGCAAAGTGACTGAAATATACACGTCTGCTGACTACAGCTCTGTAAAGAAAGTTGCGGGTCAGGCAGAAACAGGCAGCGCGACAGTCATCATAAGCGGGCTTGGCGTTGGCATGATGTCTACGATGATTCCAATCGTGCTCATCGCAATCGGCATTTTCATCGCGTATAAATTCGTTGGCGTGTACGGTATTGCGCTTTCCGCAGTCGGCATGCTTTCTACAACCGGCATGACTGTCGCTGTTGACGCATACGGTCCTGTGAGCGACAATGCGGGCGGCATTGCGGAGATGTCAGAGCTCCCAGACGAAGTGCGTGCAATTACCGACAAGCTTGATGCCGTGGGAAACACGACCGCCGCAATCGGCAAAGGATTTGCAATCGCGTCTGCGGCGCTGACTGCCCTTGCGCTTTTTGTTTCGTATGCGGAAGTTGCAAAGATAAGCGCAGCAAGTTTGCTGGAGCCCACTGTCATCATAGGGCTTTTCATAGGCGCAATGCTGCCGTTCCTCTTTTCTGCAATGACGATGAACAGCGTGGGACGCGCCGCTCATCAAATGATAGAAGAAGTGCGTCGCCAGTTCCGCGAGGACTCTGGCATTATGGCGGGAACGTCAAAGCCCGACTACGCAAAGTGCGTGAGCATTTCAACAAGCGCGTCGCTTAAAGAAATGGTCGTGCCTGCTGTCATGGCGATTGTTGTGCCGCTCGCGGTAGGATTTTTGTTTGGTCGTGAAGCGCTTGCAGGAACGCTTGCAGGCTCGCTTGCAACAGGCGTGCTGCTCGCAATCATGATGTCAAACTCCGGCGGCGCATGGGACAACGCAAAAAAATATATTGAAGAAGGCCACTTTGGCGGCAAAGGTTCTGAAGCACACAAAGCGGCTGTCGTTGGCGACACAGTAGGCGATCCGTTCAAGGATACGTCAGGTCCTTCGCTCAACATCTTGATTAAGCTTATGACTATTGTGGCGGTCATCTTTGCGCCGCTCTTTGGCTCTGGCTTGCTATGAGCAAATAAATTTGCGCCGTGCGATTATGGCTTTTGCACGATGCGAGCAACATTTAATGTGTACATAAAGTGATTTTATGAAAACGATGGCGGCATTGTTTGTTGTCGCCATTTGTTTTGGTGTATCTTCGTTGGATGCTGTTGCAATTACGCTCGCATGTTGTCTTTTGCTCGGTGTGAAATGCAACGATTGTTTCTACGGTAAGTAGCGAAGGATGTTTCCGCAAAGTATTCATATGGTAAAATGCCGTCCCTGCGTGCTATGATATAGACATTTCTGTACTTGCAAAATTAGCAAGTACAGAATATGCGCGAAAGAATGCACAGGGAAAACAGAAGCTTACACAATTACGCCTTTTGTTGAAGGGATTGCGCCACACGCGCGTTCATCAAGTGCTGTTGCCTGGCGAAGCGCGCGGGAAGCTGCTTTAAAAAGCGCTTCCATTTTGTGATGATCGCTGCGCCCGCGGAGCGTGTCCAAGTGCACATTGCATTTTGCACCTGTTGCAAATCCTTGCCAAAAATCTTCAAAGCAGTCTGTCTGGAAGTTCGCGTCTTTCCCGTCTGCCCCGCGCAACACGAGCGGTATGCCGGTAAGTTCTGCGTTGCACACAAGATACGGGCGTCCGCCAAAGTCGACGGCGGCGCGCGCAAGCGTTTCGTCCATCGGGTAGATAAAAAATCCTGTGCGGTAAATGCCTGCACAATTTCCGAGCGCTTTTGCAAAACACATGCCGAGCACAATGCCCGTATCTTCGATGAGGTGATGTTGGTCGACGTGCAAATCGCCTGAAAGCGTGCCGCGCAAATCAAACTTGCCGTGCTTGCAAAACGCGTGCAGCATGTGGTCAAAAAAGCCGATAGGATTTTGCACGTCATACATGCCGCTACCATCGAGATTTAGCGTGAGCGCAATCTGTGTTTCGGCTGTGTTTCGTTCAATCGTCGCAATTCGTTCCATATCTTATCAATTACGCTATGAGTATATATGAAAGTTTGCGCTTTCGACAAGAGTGTTTAAAAACGCCGCTGAAATAGCGCGGCGTTTTTAGCTTCGAGTTTTCACGGAAAACTCGCGCATTGATTGCGCGGTCTCATTTCATTGCGCCCGCGCTCGCAAGCTGAAATTTGCGTATCTACGTACACGATGCACATAAGCGTGTCAGCTGCACGCTGGAATACCGAAGCCTTGCGAACACAGCTCTTCCTGCGACTTGCTCCAAAAAATATTGCCAGACAGAGATTTTCATTCGCTCTAGATTTATTTTTCCTGTTCGGTTATAGTAAAAACATGGACAAGCTAAAAATCCTTCTTGCAAAAGGCAGAATCTATGAGTCTGTGCGCAAATTGCTCGATGATGTGGGCATTTCTATATATCTTCCTGACCGCACGTATTTTCCGATGACGAATCAAAAAGATTTGGAGTTCCAAGTGGTAAAGCCGCAGATTGTGAGCAATTTGCTCGCGCACGGCAAAGCTGACATCGGATTTTCTGGCAAAGACTGGGTGTACGAAAACGGTGCGGAAAATGATGTTGAGGAAATCGTTGACTTGGGATTTGACCCGGTGCGCGTTGTTGCAGCGATTCCCGACACGCTCGATTTTGACGCGCTTGCTACAGTTCCTGTGACGATTGCAACTGAATATCAAAATTTGAGCGCGCAGTGGATTCGCAACAAACATATCAACGGAAAGATTTTTCGCACGTGGGGTACGAGCGAGGGCTTTGTAAAAGATGGTGAAAATGCGCTTGCGCAGATTCTTGTTGACAACACGAGCACCGGTTCGTCGTTGCGCGCAAACAATCTCAAGATTGTGGACACGCTTATGGAATCGTCAACGCGCTTGTACGCTTCAAAAGCGGCAATGAGCGATCCGCAGAAAAAACAAAAAATCATGGAGTTCAAAATGCTCGTGCAGGCCGTGCTCAACGCACGAGAGCGTGTCATGCTCGAAATGAATTGCGCAAAAGAGCAATTCGATGCGCTTGTCAAAGGCATACCCGCGATGAAAAGCCCTACCGTAAGCCCGCTTTTTGGCGAACGCGGTTACGCTATAAAAATCGCTGTGCAAAAAAGCGAGGTGCCCGCGCTGCTTCCAAAATTGCAGTCGCTCGGCGCAACAGACATTCTCGAATACGAGTTGCGAAAAGTTATGATGTAAGTACGTACCTGCTCACAAACGAGCAAGTTTCAGCTTGCGAGCGTGGGTATTTTGTATGCGTCATGCATACACAGAAATAGGCGCATTTGCACGGAGCGTACACGCATATGGAGATGAGCAAACTGCAACTTGCGAGCGTATACGATTTGTGCATATTTTACGCAATCGACAAATATATAGATTTATTTTACTGATAAAACTGCTCTTCGCAAAATATTCTCGTATGTTGTGCGATAGCTATTTACACGTGCAACTGATTTGCTGGCTGATAAATATTCCTGTGCGTTGTGTCGCTTGCGCTGTGCAACAACCAATTTGTTGAGCGGTTATCAAAAAAGCTTTGCAGTTTTTTGTAGCGAAATATGATTTTGTGCTGTATAATAGCACGTATGAAAATCATACTCATCCGACATCTTAAAACTGACATGGAGTGGCGGGAATATTATACTGCTGCAGAATACGATGATGCCATGCAGATATATCGACAAATGCATATGCCGCTTGTTGTTGGGCAGCAAGTTGTCGGCGGTGAATACGCATTTTATTGCAGCACGGCGCCGTGCACCTACGATACAATCATGCGGCTTTTTAATGTGCGTGATGTGACGAAAACACCGCTGTTAGATGAAGTGCTGTTGCGCTCTTTTACCGATGACGTAAAACCACGCACGCTTGCTGAATGGCAGCGCAAAGCAAAGCGGCAATGGCGCAGCGGAGATGCTCGCCAACCAGAGACAAAGGTGCAAACAGAAGCGCGAGCGGAAGAACTTTTAAAAATGCTTGAGCGTGCGAATAAAGATTGCGTGCTCGTGTCGCATGCGTTTTATCTTCGTACAGTGATTAAGCGGTTGAAAGCGCACGGCTATGTGGTTGAGCGTCCAGGATTTTTTAGCATAGGATTTGGAGAGCGTATGCGTGCTACAAAAAGGAGCGAACATTGCGGCGGTTGCAGATATAATTGTGTTTTGACAAATCCTGCATGCGAAGTAGGGCGTGACAAAGCAATTATGCGGAGAATAAAGATGATTTCGGAAAACGCAGGCCGTGCGCGATTTTAAAAAGTGCCAGCGCATTGAGAAAATGCAGTATAAAAAAGCAGTCCGTTTTTGAGGTGTCCACCTTTTTGCTTATTGTCAATAAATTGTATAACGGACTATTGACATGAAAAAATCTATTTTGTAAACTAAACTCCTTATGTATACTGCATTGCGCCGCATATATATATATA
>JAGAZO010000006.1 GCA_017940005.1 Treponema sp. | reverse complement strand
AGCACGTCAGCTTGCAGCTTGTACTTGCGTACGGCGCGCTCAACGCCGCGCAGCTTCTGCTCCGCCTCGTAACGCGTCATCTCTTTCCCGTTGTACCTTACGGAGGCGTCTTTCATTTCGTCAAGTTCGCCGTTCGAATACAGCGGCTTCGTGCCCGGTATGTACGGATAGTACGAATGGCGGCAGTTGATGCCGTACAGCCCGTCAACCTCGCCAAGCCCGCACACCGTGCGAAGCTCGTCGGCAGTGTATATCTTTCCCTGCCACGCCTCGTGTTCGGGGCGCGCACGGACATGCGCCGAAACCTCGAACAGCTCCACGTCGAGCGCTGCCGCATTGTCAAGCGTCTGCCTGCTTGCCGTCTGACTGCATGCGGTCAGCGCCGTTTTTGACAACACCCCGCCGTCGTTGCGGTACAACGTGCTTTCGACTGCATGATTGCCGTTATCATATTCATGCCTTTCTATCAGCACAAATTTTCTGTCTTTTTCAGCGATATTTTTTATGACCAGCTATTATACATCAAAATTAGAAATCAAACCACAACATGGCGGCACGGGGGAAAGAACCTCGTGCCGCTATCATCTTCAATCCAAATATTAAAGAATAACTTGGCTGTTTGCACTACGGATGTTTTATTGCACCCGACTTGCTCACTGTGGTGAACGTGTAGCCTTTGCTTTTGAGCACGGGATACAGCTCAAGCAAAATCGCAGGGAGCACATCTGCCGACCACACGTGCCCTATCATGATGACGGCGCCGTTTGCGTTTGCAATGTTTAATGCGCGCACAACTTCAGCTATGATGTCACTGCGGTTTTTCGTATTGTCAAGAAATACATTGCGCTCGTAATATGGAATGCCGAGTTCCATAGACGCTTGCGGCACGCGCGTTTGACTTGTAGTGCGCGAGTCCATAAAAAATGCGCCGCTCTCTTTTGCCGCGCTCATAACCGCTCCGATTTTTATTTCGTCTTCTGTAATAAGCGAACCTTCGTGATTATTCACGCCTGCAACCGGACCGATTTCCGCGATGTTTTCTTTGACGAGCGCGGCTATTGCAGACGACTGCATGTCGGGTGTAATTGCGCCAGGACCAGGATTGACGTTCAAATTGATTGCCTGCATAGGCTGGTGCAGCATGACTTCGTTGCCCGACGCGCGTATGCGATCTGCACTTGCTTTTGAATGCGCGAGCTTTGGCAGCACGGCGACAGTTATGGGAAATGGCAACGACAAGTATTTTTCAAGTTGCGAAAGATTTTGTCCTGCGTCATCGAATACAAACACAAGCTTTGCGCCATTTACTGCTGCGGGAATATTTGGCAACTGTGGCGATTGCGCAGACGATTGTGATGGTGACACGAACTGCGGCGAGGTAGGCTGCACTGATGTAGATTGTGGCGAAACGGATTGCACTGATGCAGGTTTTGCTACCGAGCCTGTCTGTGTTGTTGCAGCAGATTGCGATGCAGTAGGTGCCGTGACGGCGGTTTGCGATGTACCTGCTGCTGTGCCGCGTTGCGTTGTTGATTGTGGCATGCTTGTTGCACTACGTTGTGTTTGTGTCGCGACATTTTGCGCTTGCACAGCAGATTGCGATGCAGCAGGTGCTGTGGCGATGACTTGCGATTGTGAAGTTGCGGGACGCGCCGTTGCTTGCGCCTGCGCAATGCTCGACGCACCTTGTGGCTGTGTGGCGGATTGCGATTGCAACTCATTTGCAGATGATTGCGTTTGCGATGATACGGCAGGCTGTGTGCTTGCATGCGCGTTCCGTGTTGATGCAGCAGGCGGTTGTTCCAAAAGCTGCTGTTCTACTGCAATGTTGCGTGGATTTTTACGCGCATTGACAATCAGTAGAATAAAACATGCCGCAACAATCACCACGCAAATGAGCGCAGTTTGCATTTGTGAGAGTACAATTTTTTTGCGCTTTGCTGCGCGCTGTTTTTTTGTCGGCGCAATTTTTGGCTCGGTGCGCGACGATTTTGCTCGTGTTTTTTTTTGCGTGCGACGCGTTGTAGTTGCCATGCAACAAGTATATCATATTTTGAAAAAAAGGAAACCGTCGCAAAGTCTCTCGCTTTACGACGGTTTTGATGTTGTTCTCTCTCCAATGTACTATGTCGGTAGCGTTATGCTGTCAGCGTTGTTTCATTTTCATCAAAAGTGCGCGACATTGTCTTTATACGGCTAATAGCTTTCTTTTCAATCTGTCGCACAGTTTCTGTAGATACTTTGAGCAGTTGGCTCGTTTCTGTTAATGTGCGGTGTGCCATGTTTGCAAAATCGTATCTACAATGTATGACGTCTCGTTCTTGCTTTGGGAGCGTGTCAATCATTTTTTCCATTTCTTGCTTAATGATTGCATTGATGGCACGCTCTTCCGGACCTATACTCGTATCGGGAATGCTATCTGCTAAAGCAAACTCATCATTTTCGTTGCAGGGAGTATCAAAGCTTGAAATGCTGTTTGGAAGCAAATCTATTTCGTTCACCGCTTTTTCAGATATTTCAAGCGTTTTGGCGATTTCTTTATTTGATGGGACAAAGCCGTTTTGTTGCAGCAAATGAAAACGCGTTTCTTTTATTTTTTTGAGCAATTCATATTTATTTTGCGGAATATAAATATGTGCAGCCGTTGTGTGCATATAGCGTAATAGATGCTGCATAATCCAATGATATGCATATGTGGAAAATCTCGTATGATATGTTGCATTGAATTTTGATGCAGCAACTATAAGACCGATATTTCCCTCTTGAACAAGATCCATAAAGGGAATGTCTGAACTGGAAAAACGTTTTACAAGATTTATGACAAGCCGCAGATTTGCGTTGACAAGTGTTGTATGGGCTGTTTTGTCACCGGCAGCAATGCGTTTTGCAAGAGCTGCTTCTTCTTCTGCAGTAAGCAACTTGTACGATGCAATTTCTTTGAGATAGCGTGAAAAAATAGAATTGGTACGCGTTTCTTTTTTCATATTAAATGCCTCTATAAAACTACGTGAAATCGAAAGATTTCTGATTTTTATTGCAGCTTGCTTTGCAAACATGCACATGTGCGCATGCGTAAGACGCACACACACGCAGCACCACAGAAAATTTCAATTTCTGTGGTGCTGCATTAACAAAACTCTCTCGATTGAAACGCTCGTCCGTGAAAAATAAAACTCTCTCCGATAGCTGTTGCTGATTAAAACTCTTTTAAATATTTGCAATTTTTATGCCAAGTAAAAGAAGTTTGAAATTTTTTTGAAAAAATTTTGTAATTATGATTGATTTTAAAATAATTATCTGTTATATAAAATCACTTTGTATAACTATTTTTTAAATTTTATTATTTTTATGTATATACAGCAATTTTGAAGCAACTATTGTGTATTTTTATATACATAGTGTCTACTCTTTTAGCATATTGATTTTGTATATGTATATTTTTATACACTACATAATAAATTTATATATTTGCATGCAACGGGCTAGTATGGTGTTGCTACCGCTACATTCCTCATCAACACTATGTTGCTAACTAGAGCAAACCGGGCTATGGTATTCCGTATGAGTGCTTTGTAGTTTGGTGTACGAATTAGACCGTTGAAAAAGTATGAAATACTGGCATGCTTTTTTGAGGCAATGCGGAGTAGATTTTATGTGGTGTACATACCCCTCTTGCAATGATTTATCATTTTTGATACATTTAGATTGTATTTTGCCAACTTAGCTCATCCGGTAGAGCATCGCATTCGTAATGCGGCGGTGATCGGTTCAAGTCCGGTAGTTGGCTGTAGTGTCATATTGTTACGCATCATGCCTGCGCACATTAATAGTTTTATGACAGAAAAGAGTTATGGATTTTCCTGGATTGATATTCCCGAACAAGTAGATACAACTAATGCGAGACTTGTGCTCGTGCCAGAAAAGTGCATTGCGTGTGAAAATATAGCAACAGGTACAAAGTCAAGCGTGCCACATGCAGTGCATAACACATCTGTTTATAATAAAACCTGCTACAGCAACACTCATATTTGCGACAATGCGCCGCGCAACAATATGCCTGACGCGCAACACATCTTTATTGAAGGCGACAACTATCCCGCGCTCAAATGCTTGCTTGCAGACTGGAAGCATTCTATAGACATGATATATATTGACCCACCGTACAACACAGGAAGCAATATGCTCACATATAATGATACACGATTTTTAAAAATGTTTCCTGACGGTACGCGAGCGCCAAGAAATCATCCCGCGCGTCATAGCGTGTGGTTGTCGTTCATGTATCGCCGTCTTTTGCTCGCACGTGAACTGCTTGCACAAAACGGTTGCATGTTCATCTCGATCGACGACACTGAATACGCGCGACTGCGTCTTTTGTGCGATGAAATCTTCGGCGAAGAAAATTACGTGAATGATTTTTTGTACGTGCACGGCAAAGGCAAAAAGGATGCGTGGTCACGCACAATGACACAACACACAGTGTGCTATGCAAGAGATAAGGAATTTCTCGCACCATTTGAAACAGTAGAACGCGTTGATTGGGCAACGACAAACGCAGATGGTGATGAGCGCGGTGCGTGGTTTTCAGGCAGCATTTCATTCACAGAAAAACGCTCTAATCCCAATCATGCGAACTATTTTTCAATTACATCGCCATCGGGAAAAATATGGACACGTCAGTGGTTGTGCAGTAAGGCGGAGATGGATTCGCTCATACAAAACAACCGCATTTACTGGGGCGCAAACGGTACGAGTGTGCCGCGCAAGAAGATTTTCAACGGTGAGGAGAGCCGCATCATTCCCAAAAATATTATTGTTGCAGATACTACGCGCGAAGCACAGCGCAAGCTCGACAACATGCTCTGTGTAAAGCATGCGTTTGCCAATCCCAAACCGGTGAATCTCATTGTGCAACTGCTCGCCATGACGCAGATGAAAAGCTATGCGACAGTGCTCGATTTTTTTGCAGGAAGCGGTACCACGCTTGAAGCTGTGCTCTCCATGAACGCACGTGATGGCGGAAAACGGCGGTGTATACTCATTCAGTCGTCAGAAAAAATTGCATGTGCGGGCGCACGTGTTCAAGGAGCGTGCATTACGACAGGTACATTGCACACAGACAGATTGCACACAAATAAATCACAAATGCACAGTTCCGCCGTGCATTCCACTACAGAAAGCAGGTTGCAAACAGACAATTCTGCGACGCTTGCAACCATGCAAAATACTTTGCCTGCACCGTTCAGCACGATTGCGGACATTACATACGAACGCGCAAAACGCATCATGTGTGGCTACACTGACAGTACAGGGAAACGTGTCGTAGGATTTGGCGGGACGCTTGCGTATTACGTGGTAGAATAAGAAACAGGGCTTTGTAAGAACAGAACAGGCGGATTGGAAAGCAGGCAAATAAGATTAGTATATTCTGAGAAATAAAACAGCCGAAGATTTTTGCTGTCATTGCATGCAGTGACAGCAAAAGTCTAACACATTGTCATACACGCAGTGCCAGCGTGCAGGTTTTGCGTGCGCCGCCAAGCCGCACTTTTCACACCGCTATACGTGCTGCACCAGCGTGCAGTTTTTATACTGCCGCAAGCGCTCTGTCTATGTCCTCGATGATGTCGTCGATGTTTTCCAAACCGCAGCTAAAGCGCACCATGCCGCTGTCGATGCCCGCTGCCGCAAGCTGCTCGTCAGTGAGCTGCCGATGCGTCGTGGAAGCGGGATGCAGCACGCAGGTGCGAATGTCTGCCACATGCACTTCGCATCGAGCAAGCTGCAACGCGTCTACAAAGCGCACTGCCGCCTCCCGCCCGCCGCGTATGCTGATGGAAACAACGCCGCTTGCGCCGCCGTCGAGATATTTTTGCGCGCGCTCGTATTGCGTGTCACCGGGTAAAAGCGGGTATGAAACTGACGCAATCTTGTCGCTTTTTTTAAAATGCTCTGCAACAGCGAGCGCGTTTTCACAGTAGCGTTTCATGCGAAGCGGCAATGTTTCAAGCCCCAGATTGAGCAAAAACGCGGAGTGCGCTGCGGGAAAGCAGCCGAAGTCACGCATGAACTGTGTGCGCGCTTTTATGATGTATGCCGCTTTGCCAAACGCTTTTGTGTACACAAGTCCGTGATAGCTTTCGTCGCCCGTGCACAATTCCTCGAACGCGCCAGTCGCTGCATGCGCCGCTTCCCAGTCAAAGTTACCGCTGTCAACAATGACGCCGCCGCCTTGCACTGCGTGGCCGTCCATGTATTTTGTTGTGGAGTGAATGACAATGTCCGCGCCCCATTCAAACGGGCGGCACAAAACAGGCGTTGCAAACGTGTTGTCGATGATGAGCGGCACATGCTTTTCGTGCGCTGCCTGTGCCCACACGTCAAAATTGAACACCGCAAGCGCAGGATTCGCAATCGTTTCGCCGAACACTGCTTTTGTATTCGGCTTGAATGATTTGATGATTGTATCGTAATCGGCGTTGGCGTCAACGTGGATGCACTCTATGCCGAGCTTTTTAAGCGTCACGCAAAAGAGATTCACTGTACCGCCATAAATAGCAGAGCTTGCAATAAAGCTGTCGCCGCTTGAGCACACATTCAAAATAGCGATGAGCGATGCCGCTTGTCCGCTTGAAGTGAGCATTGCGCCAACGCCGCCTTCAAGCGCTGCAATCTTTTTTTCAACTGCGTCGCACGTGGGATTTGCAAAGCGCGAATACATGAACTCGGTGGGCATGTCAAAAAGCGCTGCTACATGCTCACATGAATCAAATTTGAATGTAGTGCTTTGCACAATCGGCATGACGCACGGCTCGCCATTTTTTGGCTCATACCCTGCGTGAAGACATTTCGTTTCGAGTTTCATATATACCTCCTAAAAAATTGTGTTACTGAAAACTGTGCTGCAAACAGCAGTTGTAGCCGTGCACTTTTAAAAACTCTTGTGGCAGTAGAATTGTCAAGTGTATCGTTTAGTGCATCGCGGTGCACTATCACTTTAGAATAAATTACATAGTTTGTCAATAGGAAATATCAGAATATACATCGCTACATATTGTTTGCTGGTTTTGAGGAATGCGTTGCGCAAAATCTCATACAGGTTATTGTTCTATGTCAAACGGCCAATGCATAATACCGCCCATGTCATGCACATTTGTGTAGCCGAGCGAAATGAGTATGCGTGCCGCTTTTGCACTGCGCGCACCGCTTCTGCAATATACAATGATATACCTGTCTTTTTCTGGAATGCGTACTGGTGCGTTTTTCTTTACTTCATAGTCAGGCAATAAGATTGCTGTCGGGATGTGCCCTGTTGCGTATTCTTGCGGCGTGCGTACGTCAAGGAGCAGATATGTTTCATGCGCGTCAATTTTTGCTTTTACGGCTTGCGGGGTGATTTTTTCCGCGCCGCTTTTTCTGCGTCCGAAAAGCAACAGCACGGCAATAATACCTGCAACAATATACAATAGCTTTGTAGTCATACTATAATCCTAAAAAAAATGACCGCCATGTAACGACGGTCATTCGTGTTATTAGCGCTCTATGAGTTAGTCCTTAAGGAGACTTTCAATTAATATCATGGCTATAATTTTTTTCCAAGATGTATCTTCAATATCTGTTATTTTTGAGTAAGTGTTGTCTGTTTTACGCACGCAAATAGGTGTAGAAGACTGTGTTATCCGTTGCTTTTTGTTCTCGAGTAGCATACTTGCTATAACTGCTGCCTGCCATGTGGTTGGAGAGACAACAATATTTTTTCCTGAATCATCGATTTTATCATTTTCAGCAAAAGTCTTAAAAGCAAATTTTGCATTCGTAAGCGTACCCACAACAGCAGAACTTGATGAAGTTGTCAAAACAACGTTTAAGCCTTTGCCAATGGTTAAACCATCTTTGAGCTCAATTCCTGAATATGAACCGTTTGATG
The DNA here is from genome assembly GCA_017940005.1 of Treponema sp. Taxonomy (GTDB): domain Bacteria; phylum Spirochaetota; class Spirochaetia; order Treponematales; family Treponemataceae; genus Treponema_D. Next base: position 75,160 of record JAGAZO010000006.1, on the reverse strand, counting down.
AATAGTAAAAATAGCAGGTAAGCGTATTGCCTTCATAGGTAAGTTCCTTTTCATACCAGCCATCAGTGCAAAGTGAGCTTGTATCATCATCATCATTGTTATTATTGCATCCTACAAGCATAAATCCGCAACATACAACTGCGAGTATTGCTATTAATTTTTTCATAAAAACCTCCTCAAGTTTTAAACCATGTATAATAAACTATTATAAATATTATACGCCAAAACATAAAATATGCAAGTGAAAATAATAGAAAATTATTTGTGAATAAGGGGAATAGCGCTGCCGAGTCTGCATATGAATCTGCTGAAAACAGAGCGGCAGGCAATCACTTTGATAAAGTTCAGGCTACTGCAAAATAGAGCGCTGCAAACAAATACATTGTTCCTGCAAGCGTAATAAAATTGCCAACAGCGTGCATATATTTAACTTTGCGCAACAGTAAAAACACGCAGCCAACACTGTACAGCCCGCCGCTCGCAAAAAGATGTACAAAGCTTTGAGAGGGCAACCCACGATACAACTGATGCACAAGCGCAATACCAATCCAACCGCCAACGAGATATAAAATGATATTAACAATTAGTAATTCGTCACCCCATATAGCGTACATCACAACACCCACAAGCGACATGAACCATACAATGCCAAAGAGCACCCAACCCGCTATGCCGTCGAGCGCAACAATTGTGAACAGCGTGTAAACGCTGCCGAGTATGAGAAAAATAAAACAGTGTGCAAGCCTGTTGAATACTTCTTTTGCAATATCTGCTGTAAGCGCGTGGTGCAGCGTAGACATCACATACATCACGACCATGAGGCTAATGCTGCATGCAAATGTTGCAATGTATATTGTGCGTAAGTTGTCGCTTGCGCTCGTTGCCGCATGATACAAAAGAATAGCTATGGCTGCTATCGAAAGCGCTGCTCCTATGCCTTGCACGATTGCGCTTGCAATTTCTTCTCCGAGCGAAAATTGTCGTGCTTTGTTATGCTTTTCGATGAGCCGTTGCGCTTGTTCTATCCTCCGCGCAGCGCGTTTTTTTGCTCGCTCACTCCGTGCATAATCGTCAGCAGCGTATTTTGCCCGTAGACGCTCTGGATCATTCGCATAGTTAATATTCACTTCACGAATATCGTGTTCATATTGTGTTTTTAATTGCTGTAGCCTGTTTTTCTTTTTTGCTTTAAGTGATTTTAGCGTTGCGCGGCGCACTGCACGCGTTGCTTCGTTATCTTCTCTTGTCATACATACCTCAATTCACCATTTTTATATTTAGGCGAGCGCTTTTTACTGGCACGCTTTGCATGCTTTATGCTACTCATTTTAAAATAAAATTACAAGCGCTTGGCTTGATGTATCTAGGACAATCGTGATGGCAAAACCGCACGGTTGCAGTTGCACAGTGTGCACACGCACACATAGATGAGCGAATTTTTTCTGAAGACTCAAAAAGATAAAACGTCACGCTATTTTAGTAGTATTTTTTTACCTTGTGTTGTCTGCAACGTCAGCAGATAATCATTGCGGGAAAATTTCTTTTCCAGTATACTGTGTATATGTGTTGCCGCGCGGCATAGAGTTCCTCTGTTGCGCGCCGTGTACGCGCGAGCTGGCTGCACGTGTCAATACTACGGAGGTCATTATGAAAAAAAATTTTGTTTTTTCTACATCGCTCATTTTGCTGCTCGCGCTTGTTTCGTGCGCATCGAACAAAGCAGGTCGAGGTGTTGCGCAGGATAAAACACAAGAGCGCATGTTTTGGCGCATCGATGGCACAGATAAAAACGGCAATCCTGCAACAGTGTATATTCAAGGCACATTTCATCTGGGAGACGAGCGGCTGTATCCACTTGCACCGACAGTTATTGACGCGTGGCTACATGCAGATAGAATCGCTGGTGAGATTTCTACAGCAGACTGGGCTGTCTTTGAAACTGAAATATCAAACAGAATGATTCAAAGCCAAATCAAAGCGGCAGGGAAAAATGTGCTCCACAACATAACGAGTACGCAACGCGATGCACTTTTTTCTGTGCTTGAAAAAGATGTTGCCGAACAGTATGCAGTGTACGAGCCGTGGGTTACGACAACAGCAATCGAAACTGCTATCTATTTGAATGCGGGGCTTTCGGTAGAAAAAGGCATGGACGGACAGTTTATGCTGCTCGCATATCAGCAGGGCAGAAATATGGACGGGCTTGATTCTCTTGAAACACAGTTAGACATTTTGCAGTTCGGCAGTTACGACGAGCAACTTGTGCTGCTCAAGGACATGCTCGACGACATCGCACAGCCTGAAAAAATGAACAAATACACGAAAGAGTTGTATGAAGCGTATCTCGCGGGCGACGTGCAAAAATTAGCAAAACTTATGGAAGGCTCGCGCAAAGAATCCGAAGCAAAAAATGCATTGTACACAGCGTATTACAATGCATTTTTTACCGAACGCAACAAAGCGTGGGCGGAAAAAATAAAAGCGTGGCTCTCTGACGGCGGCACGACATTTATTTTTGCAGGCTGCGGTCACTTTGTCGGTGATGATTCCGTGTTCGTGTACTTGAAGAAAAACGGCGTGCTTCCTTAATGCGTTTCCTGAATAATTTAAATATTCTTTATTTGTGCGAAGGGGATAATGCCCCGACTGCAACACGTTGAGAAAACGTTTCAAAACGCCGCTGAAATGGCGCGGTGTTTTGAACTTCGAGTTTTCGCAGAAAACTCGCGTATTGATTGCTCGGTCTCATTGCATTGCGCCCGTGCGCACCAACTGCACGCGCTCGCAAGTTGAAACGTGCTCACTTGCGGAGAGATTGTTGATTTGGGTATGCTCTTCCACTTCGTTTCAAGTCAGGTTGTGCTCTTCGCCGTCTTGCGCGGCTCATCTCGTCGTTCGTGGTGCGTGCGGCGGGACTGCAGGGCTTCCAGCGTTCATGCATGCGGTGGCGTGCAGTTACCGTACAACCGCTTGACAATTCACTCCAATGTGCTATAATAAGCAATAGATTACGACGTAAACATTTCTTGTGTTTGAACAGGGCGCGTGCCACCAGCGAAATGGAGTGTATCATGACAGTCCGTGAACAGCAGATTTTAAAATGGATTCAAGAAAATCCGCTTATTTCGCAGGAGCAGCTTGCACGGAAAGCAGGCATTACCCGTTCATCGGTAGGGGTGCACATCTCCCATCTTATGAAAAAAGGGTACATAGCGGGAAAAGGCTACGTTGTAAAATCAGGCACCTATGTTGCAGTTGTCGGCGGCGTCAATATAGACATAGGCGGCATGCCGTACGCGCCGCTTGTTGCGCAAGATTCAAATCCCGGAACGGTGACGACGAGTCTCGGCGGGGTAGGGCACAACATTGCGTGCAATCTTGCTTTGCTCGGTATGGACGTGCAGTTTTTTACCGCGTTCGGTGATGACGACTATGCAGCTCGTATCGAATCTGCGTGCACCAGCGCAGGCATCGACATTTCCCACGCGCTGCGTGTAAAAAACGCGGCGACGTCACTGTATCTTTTCATTTCGGACAGCGATGGCGACATGGCGTGCGCGGTCTCCGACATGGACATCTGCGAGCATATTACGAGCGACTACCTTGCCGCGCACATGCCGCTTTTGAACAACGCGCAGCTCGTCGTTATCGACACGAATGTTCCGCAAAAATCGCTCGAATATCTTGCGCGCCACTGTACCGCGCCGCTTTTTGCCGACCCTGTTTCTGTTGCAAAAGCGCCGCGCTTGCGCAAGATTCTGCCGCGCATCACTACGCTGAAGCCGAACCGCATGGAAGCGGAACTGTTGAGCGGATGCACCATTACGGGCAAAAAATCGTTGTTCGCTGCGGCAGACGCGCTGCTTGCACACGGCGTGCAACGCGTATTCATCTCTCTAGGAAAAGACGGCGTGCTCGCTGCAGACAGTACGCAAAAACTGGTGATTCCCTGCTGCCCTGCAAAAGTGGTAAATGTCACCGGTTCAGGCGATGCGTTTATGGCGGCGCTCGCATACGCGCAGGTGCACGGCGCGGGGCTGGAAGAAACTGCACGTATGGCGCACGCAGCGGCAGCTATCGCAGCAGAAAGTGCACAGACGATTAATCTGTCGCTGTCAGCGGAAAAAATGATGACGCGGATGAAGCGCACAAAACGCGGCGGAACATAGCGTGTGGCGGCAAACAGTAATGCGTTCCGCTGTTGCACAACACGGCGAGCAGCAGTTTTTGTCAGTGGTTTTATTAAGGCAGTTGTGCGCGTCAGCATTTTGCTGCACCGCGCATCGCTTACCATGCAGCAGGTGCAGATTGTGCTGTTGGCAAAACTGCACTTTGTTGTTTTCATGCAATGCACATCAGGTGAGGTTTATCGAGGAGGTATAATGAACGACTATCTTGATATAAAAGCGGACGTGGGAGACGCGCTCAAGGCGGGAAAGCCGGTAGTGGCGTTGGAATCTACAATTATTTCGCACGGCATGCCGTATCCGCAGAACGTGCAGACGGCGCTCGCAGTGGAAGACATCATCAGAAAAGAGGGAGCGGTGCCCGCAACGATTGCAGTGATCGGCGGAAAATTGAAAGCGGGGCTTACGTCAGAAGAAATCGAATACTTTGGCAAAAAGGGAACAACGATTGCAAAGGCTTCCCGCCGCGACATTGCAGTGCTCGCGTCTCGCGGTGAAGACGGCGCTACTACAGTTGCCACAACGATGATGATTGCGCACATGGCGGGAATCACTGTGTTTGCAACGGGCGGCATTGGCGGTGTGCATCGCGGTGCTGAAACGACGATGGATATTTCCGCTGATTTGGAGGAGCTTGCCAATACGGACGTGTGCGTTGTGTGCGCTGGCGCAAAAGCTATTCTCGATCTTGCCTTGACGCTCGAATATCTGGAAACGCACGGCGTGCCTGTCATCGGGTACGGCACAAAAGAATTGCCCGCGTTCTATTCGCGTCATTCAGGGCTGCCCGTCGATTACGAAATGGACACGCCCGACGCAGTTGCACGGGCATTAAAAACGCACCACGCGCTCAAGCTGAGAGGCGGCATGCTCGTGGCAAATCCAATTCCAGAAGCGTACAGCATGGATAGCACAAAAATCAACGCGGCCATTGCGCAGGCGCTTTCCGATGCACAAGTACGCGGGATTCGCGGCAAAGAGACAACGCCGTTTTTGCTTGCCAAAATCAAAGAGCTTACCGACGGTGACAGCCTCGATGCAAACATTCAGCTTGTGTACAACAATGCGCGTTTGGCGGCGCAAATTGCGTCGGCATATTGCACGTTGTAACATCATCATACTTCGCCAGACGCGATGGAGCGGTAATCACTTCACACAATAAATTTAGTATATTTTAAATGTCTATATGAATGAACGTGTTTTACAGATTGTAGTAGATTCCTTTTGGAAGATTTTGCTTCCTGGCATTAAGATGACGATTCCGCTCACGATTATTTCATTTTCGCTTGCGCTCGTCATTGCAGTGATTACTGCGCTCGTGCAGTTTGCAAAAATCAACGTGCTCAAAGAGATTGCGCGGTTTTACATCTGGGTGATTCGCGGCACGCCCATACTTGTGCAGCTGTATGTTGTGTTTTATGGGTTGCCAAATCTTGGCATTATGATTGAGCCGTTTCCAGCCGCAATCGTAGTGTTTGCGTTTAACGAAGGCGCATATGCAGCGGAGACCATGCGTGCCGCGCTTGAGTCAATTCCCGTCGGGCAGATTGAAGCGAGCTATTGCGTGGGCATGTCGTACTTGCAAGCGATGCGGCGCATTGTGCTGCCGCAAGCGTTTCGCACTGCGTTCCCGCCGCTTTCAAATTCACTCATAGCTATGGTAAAAGAAACCTCGCTTGCTGCAAATATCACGGTGACGGAAATGTTTATGGCGACGCAGCGTATTGTGGCGCGCACGTATGAGCCGCTTGCGCTGTACATTGAAGTTGCGCTCATCTATTTGCTGTTTTCTACCGTGCTCACCAAGTTGCAGCGTGTTGGTGAAAAAAAGTTGAGCGCGTACGCGGTAAAGTGAGAATCGGAATGCGTATTGTTTTTATACCAGCAACAAAAAACGAGGAATGGAGCGCGCACTGATTTTTACGCATGCGGCAAAAACAGCAAATGGAGCAATAGATATGCTTGAAGTTTTCAATATCAAAAAATCATTTGGCGCACAGCGCGTGCTTGACGGCATACAGCTTTCCGTGCACAAGGGCGATGTCGTTGCAATCATTGGGCCGAGCGGCTCTGGCAAAACGACGCTGCTGCGCTGCATCAATTTTCTTGAAAAAGCGGATGAAGGCACTATGACCTTCAACGGAGAAATTATTAATTTTCAGACAGTGTCAAAAAAAGATGTTTTGCGTTTGCGAAAAAAAACAGCGTTCGTATTTCAAGAGTACAACTTATTCCGCAACAAAACTGCGTTGCAAAATGTGACAGAAGGACTGATTGTCGCGCGGCATATGAAAAAAACAGATGCTGAAAAAATCGGCATGAATATGCTCGAAAAAGTAGGGCTTGCAGAAAAGGCAGCGCAGTACCCGCAGCAGCTTTCTGGAGGACAGCAACAGCGCGTTGCAATCGCGCGCGCACTTGCGGCAACCCCCGAAATCATCTACTTTGACGAGCCAACGAGCGCGCTTGACCCAGAGCTTATCGGCGAAGTGCTCGAAGTGATGAAACAGCTCGCAGAAGAAGGCATGACTATGATTGTGGTGACGCACGAACTGCATTTTGCCGAGCATGTCTCTTCAAAAGTTGTATTCATGGAAAATGGGACAATCGTTGAAAGCGCGCCATCAAAAGAATTTTTTGCGCATCCCAAAGAAGCGCGCACAAAAGATTTTTTGAAAACTATCCGCGCTCGCGGATAGGCACTTGCGGGCAGGATATGAAAAAAGTGCGAACTATTTTTATCACTATGCATTTTGTATGCATGATATGTGCGTTTGCGCAGAGAGCGGCACAAGATGCAAAGGAGACATATATGACAATCTATGATTACACATTTAAAGACGGTAACGGTAATGATGTTTCTCTTTCTCAATATAAAGGAAAAGTTTTATTAATTGTTAATACTGCAACCGGTTGCGGATTTACACCGCAGTACAAAAGCCTTGAAAAATTGTACGAAGCATATCACGAGCGTGGACTTGAAATACTCGATTTTCCATGCAATCAGTTTGGCAACCAAGCTCCTGGAACTGACAAAGAGATTACACAATTCTGTCAACTCACATATAACACGCAGTTTCCGCAGATGCAAAAGATTGATGTGAACGGCGAAAATGAGCTGCCGCTGTATACATATTTAAAATCGCAAAAGGGCTTTGCAGGATTTACTGGTGTGACGGCAGCGATTTTGAAAAACGTTGTTGCAAAAACAGATCCTGATTATAAAAATAACGCACATATCAAGTGGAACTTTACGAAATTTCTCGTGAGTAAAGACGGAACTGTCGTAGAGCGATTTGAATCGACCGTAAATCCGAAAAAAATCGAAAAGAAAATAGTAGCACTATTAGCGGAGTGATTTTTCAGGGCAAGGTAAAACATGTTTTTGGCTAGGGCATTTCGATGGCACCGCCAACAGCTGCTGCCTCATTCTGTCTGCAACCACCTTGCCTGTTTCCGAATAAAAAAACTGTACTGTCAGGATATTGCCAGTACAGTTTTCATTGTGATGAAAGCATACGCAAACCTGACGGAGTGGAGGCAAAAAATTACGCACTCACCCATATGCGAAAATATCACAAATCGTTGAGAGTTATCCGCTTACATCTTTACAAGTGTCATCATTTTAGTAAATAATAGAGGCAGTGTTGCTCGGTAATTTTGCAATGCAGTTTTACATTGCAAGTTCATTCTCCGCCGAGTTTTACAAGGGGTCAACTATATGAAAAAATTAACAAATTTTGTGAATGCCTCGTGCGTTTCATTTTTCGCACGTGTTCCGCACATTTCATTTTTCACGCGTGCATTGCGTGCGCTGATTTTTGCAAGCAAAGCGCGTATTTCGACATCGTTTGCAACATCATGCTTGCTCGCACTTTTTGTGGTTACGCTTTTCACAATAACGAGCTGCTCCAAAAAACAGGCGCAAGGTGATTTGCTCGCACACGTCATGGCAAAAGGCGAACTGGTGATTGCAACTGAAGGCACATGGGCGCCGTGGACATACCATGACGAAAACGACAAGCTCGTCGGCTTTGATGTGGAAGTGGCAGAAAAGATTGCAGAAAAACTCGGCGTACGTGCGACTTTTGTTGAAGCTGAATGGGACGGCATTTTTGCCGGCATCGATTCAAAGCGGTACGACATTGCGGCGAACGGCGTTGAAATCACTGATGAACGCTCGCAGAAGTACGATTTTTCGGTGCCGTATGCGTATATCCGCACGGCGATAATCACGCGCACAGACAGGAATGACATTTTGTCGTTTGAGGACTTGCGCGGCAAGACAACTGCGAACTCGCTCGGCTCAACATACGCAGAGCTCGCAGAAAGCTACGGCGCGAAAACAACGACAATTGACTCATTCGATCAAACGCTTGAACTTGTGCTGCATCGTCGCGTTGACGCGACGCTCAACGCAGAAGTCAGTTTTTATGATTACATGAGTGTGCATCCCGAAGCGCCGTTCAAAGTTTCTGTGCTCACACAAGACGCGTCGCTCGTTGCACTTCCATTGCGAAAAGGCGCAGATACAGCCGCCCTTCGTGACGCAATCGACAGCGCAATCGCAGAACTTGCCTCATCGGGAGAGCTTGCGGCAATCTCCGTCAAGTATTTTGGAAGCGACATCACAGAAGAGTGAACGGAAAGCATACGACAATTATTTTGAAGACATTCAACAGATGAATGCATTTATGGCAGAATCGCGTATTGCAGAATATGGTCAACAACGTTCCCATTTTTTGCGCGCGAGGCGAATCAAAAAAATTATGCCGCGAAAACATAATTCTGCACACATGGCAATCCATGCGCCGTGCAATCCAAAGCGCGGCACAAGCAAAACAGCGAGCACAATGCGCACGCCCCAAATGCTTCCAAAATTCATCACACTGGGAATGAATGTGTCGCCTGCGCCGCGAAGTGCACCAGATGCTACAATCGAAGCGGCAAAAAATGGTTCTGCGACAAGCTCAAGGCGCAGCACGCTCGTTGCAAGCAGCTGCACTGCTGCATCGTTTGTGAGGAACGCAAATACTGTTGGACACGCCGCGTACATCACTAATCCTGCAAGCGCCATAATTACCATGCCGCTTGCCACAGTGAGCCATGCAAATCGCTTTGCAAGGTCGCTCCGTTTTGCGCCCACGCTTTGCCCCACGAGCGTCATTGCCGCTTCTTCAATGCCATAGCCAGGCATGTAGCACAGCGATTCTGCTGTCACCGCAAATGAGTTTGCAGCAAGCGGCACTGCTCCAAGCGGTGCAATCAATCCTGTCGTTGCGACCATTGCTCCGCTCATTGCGACGCGCTCTCCTGCAATCGGCAGTGCAATTTTTACAGCGCGGCGTAAATCATCTTTGTCTATCTTCCATGAGCACGAATGTTGCGCGACATCTTCACTGCGTTTTTGCATGTTGAGATACGGAGAGCGCACGAGCGTTGCATACACAATCAAAGCAGCTGTGATGACAGCGGCGCACACAGAGCCATATGCCGCGCCTGCAACGCCGTATTCAAGCACAACGATAAACACATAGTTAAACGCAACATCAAGCGCACACATGAGCGCGTTTAAAATGCCCGGCGTTTTCATATCGCCGCTTGCTTGCAGCATGCCGCTGAACAAGTACACTATCTGAAAAATTGGCAGCGTCAACTGAAACACAAAAAAATATATTGACGCGTCGTGGTGAATCGCGTGTTCTGCGCCGAGCAACACTGGAAGCTTGCCGCTTATAGCACAGCTTATGGCGGCAACAATACCCGCAACCGCAATGCATGCGACAATCGATTCGCGAAGCAGTTGCTTTGCACGCTGCCGTTCGCCCGCGCCGACTGCTTGCGCAACTTGTACGATAAATCCTGTTGAAAACGAATGGCATATGCCGCCAAAAAGCCACATCGAAGGCGACACAAGTCCTATTGCAGCAGCTGCATTTGCGCCTATATGCCCGACCATTGCCGCATCTATGTACTGCATCACGATTGAAGAAATCTGCGCGAAAATGCTCGGCACGCTCAACCGCCACACATATGAAAGCAATGTCTTTTGAGAAAAATTGTTATTTTGCTGGATGAGTTTGGAAATGTCAAAGTTTTCGCTTGCCATATAATGTCTTTCCAAAAAAGTGCAGAACAATTTTATTGCATTTTAATAAACGTTGCAATCGCGACAGCGTGGCATTTATACTTTGTGCTTATACGCGGTGGTCATACCTTTCGAGAACACCATACCCGCTGCTCTGTAGTGAGGTTGGTGATTGAGCGAATATGCAGTACTGTGATGAGTAAGCGTATTGCGATAGATACCTGTTTTTTGCCGGCAAAGAGACTTGAACTCTTACACGGTTGCCCGCAACAGATTTTGAGTCTGTCGTGTCTACCATTCCACCATGCCGGCTTACTGTCTCTACTATACTGAATGACGCAAATGATTTCAAGACCTTGTGCACAAAGAGTGCTATAAAGATTATTTTAATTTTTCTAGCGTATTTCAAATTTCTAAAAATTGTAGTATGCTGTGAATAAGCAATATAGATAGACGAATGATTTTGTTTTGGAAAGAAAACATGGTATTTTGCCATGTTGTATGATACTAGTGATAGCAGAATATAAATAAGCTTGGCAACAAAGCAAGGGTGATGTATGAGTAAGTCAGCACTTGTTGTCTGTTTGAATCCTACATTTGAATTAACTATTTCATTTAATAAGTTTTATGAAAACGAAGTGAATCGTAGCAACGATTATTTTGTGTTCCCTTCCGGTAAAGGAGTGAACGTTGCGCGCGTGCTTACGCAGCTGGGAGAAAATGCAACTGTATTCACTCATCTGGGAGGAAATCGCGCTACAGAATTTATCGATTTATGTGCGGCGGAACATATTACATTGCGCTATTTTGAAGCGGAAAGTCCCATTCGCACATGCATCAACATTGTCAACAACGAAAAGAGTACGAGCACTGAACTTGTGCAAGAGCCGCTCCCGGTGGAAAAAGAGGCGAGCAAACGCGCGCTCGATTTGTTTTCTTCGCTTCTGCCAGAGTTTGATGCGCTTGTGATAACAGGAACGCGCGCAAACGGGTACGATGAAAATCTGTATCCGCAGTTTGTAGAGCTTGCAAAAGCGCAGAAAAAATTTATTGTGCTTGATGTAAAAGGCGACGACTTAAAAAAATCGCTTCCGTTTCATCCCGACATCATCAAGCCGAATATTACTGAGTTGATGGCGACTATTGGAGAGGGGAAAGTCATCTTTGAGCATGAAGACACAGAAGCGTTGCGCGACACAGTGTGCGATGTTATGAAGCGCCTGTACGAATCATACGGTACGAAAAGCGTCATAAGTCGCGGAAAATTTTCTACATGGGCATATGATGGCGCATTTATTGAAGTGCCCAATAAAGATGTACCCGTTGTGAATACGATTGGCTGCGGAGATGCGCTTACTGCAGGACTGACGTTTAAGCTGCTTGCTGGAAGCCCGCTCAAAGACGCAGTGCAGTTTGGTATGGATTGTGCTTTGAAGAGCGCACAGGCGTTGCAGCATGGCATTAATTTGCAATAGCGTCAACTGATTTAGATGCGGTGCTTTCAATGCGTATGAACACTTGATTAGGAAGGCATGCCGCCCATTCACCTGCTTCGCTGATTGGATGCGCGTACACGCATGTTTTATTGGGGCAAGGAGAATCGACAAAATGAACGGCGCCATTTGCAATTTCAATTGTCGAAACGCCGAGACGCCCATGTACTTGAATAGTGCGGTCTTTTGCCATATCGTATGCAAATATTCCTGCGGGTGTATGAATAACAATTTCTTTATGACTGTCTGCATTCCTATATGCAGCGGTGAATGAAAAAACAGTTACCGCTAGAAAAAGCGCAAAAACAACAATATCGAGAAATTTTAATCTTGAAAAAAAATTCAAAAAACCACTTGACATTTTATCAAAATTATAGTATATTCAAGGCAAGCTTGTAAATAAGCTGATAAACTCTCTCCGATGTCCAATTATGTTGGACGGTAGCGTCTACGGATAATGTTATTGTTCGTAGACGCTATTTTTTATATTAATAGCACTTTCTGGTAGTACGGAAGTGGTAATCCATGTATTGCCACCGATCGTACTGCCGTGTCCGATGACCGTGTTACCGCCAAGTATCGTGGCGTTTGCATAAATCGTTACGTCATCTTCAATAGTGGGATGACGTTTTTTATTCATGAGTTCTTTTTTTACGCTGAGCGCACCGAGCGTTACACCTTGATACAATTTTACGTTATTTCCGATAATACATGTTTCCCCGATAACGATTCCTGTACCGTGGTCGATAAAAAACGATTCGCCTATAGTTGCCCCCGGATGAATGTCTATACCTGTTTTGCCGTGTACATGTTCACTCATAATACGCGGGATGACTGGTATGCCGTTGCTGTATAAAAAATGCGCAATGCGGTACACAAGAATCGCTTCAAGTCCGGGGTATGAAAGGATCACTTCTTCAATGCTTTTTACTGCTGGGTCATTGTGCAAAATCGCTGTTGCGTCGAGCTGAATTTTTCTGCGGATTTCAGGAATCACTTCGATGAGCGCAACGGCAGTATCTTCTGCGAGTTTAAAACAATGCGAATCGGCGATGTTGTCGACGCATCCTTTTTGATGCGTGTGGAGGGCGCATTCCTCGATGCGTGCGTCGAAATAAGGGGATGTACTTGACTGCGATACCGTATGAGAGCGAACGATACCTCGAACGCTCTGCGTCGGGGAGCGTTCATTCATGGCAGTATACATGAGCGCTTTTTGAATCTCTTGCGTGAGCAATGCGATGATTGTGTTGACACGTGTACCTGTTATAAAACGAATATTCTGCGGATTGATATTTTCCGCTACTCTGAAGCCTGGAAAGATGAGGCTCTGTATGTTGTGCAGCACGGAGACAACATTTTCTCGATTTGGAAAATTTTCTGATTCTGTTCCGTTTACACCGCCATATGTGTCGTATGAAGCAAGTATGCCGTCAATCAATGTGTCTATATTCATGCAGCGCATATACTAGCATATAAATAAAAAAAATGCTATTGATAGGTGCAGCTTCAGGTCTGAAAAATTCTATCTCGCTGTCGGGGCAGGAGTTTTCTATAATTTTATGTTTTTAATACTATAAAATATAGTGGCGCTGCTGCTATAATACAAGATATAGCAATCGATTCTACAAACTTTTGCATATGTGTTGCAGCTGCGCATTTTGCATTGGATGCTATTTCTAACAATGAAGTATAGCAGGAAACTGTAATAAGTTTTCCTGTGCAATATAGCGCCCATCTTTTTTTTGCCTTGACGAATTACTCATTGTACAATACAATCTATAACAGCTGTTCGCAGCATAGTTTTGAACTTTGTTAGGGGTGCGTATGAAATCTAGTATAAAAAATATGATGAAAGCTGCTGTTGCTTTTGTTGTGTGTGTTTCAGTGTGTATGATTGTTTCATGCAAGTCAACAGCAAAAACTGACAGGCTTGTTGCAGAATATCGCTACGGCATGTCAGCTGGCGATACTTCGGGATACACATTCTACCGCTTCTACAGCAACAATACATTTACTCGTGGCGCCTACGGAAAAACAGGCGGCAAATCGGGCGAAATTTTGATGGAGCACGGTACATATACTGGCAGCGCAGAGGTAAACGGTACTATTACGCTCACCGTGACATCAACACTGAACGCATTGAATGGGGAATGGCTTTCATCAAATTCGTCAGATATAGAAAACGGCACAATTTCTAACAATACATTTGTGTTTAACGGCATTACGTACGCAAAATATAACAACTAAAAGTGCGTGTATATTTTGGGATGATTTTGCCCAATACGCACATGATTGTTGCTAGATTTCACCCACAACTCATTGTGAAAACACCAGTTCGGATTTGCTCAATGCGCGTAAAAATCGCTCGTGCGATTTTTGCTATTTACACGCTCGCAAATCCCGCATGAAGCTTCGCGCTGCGCGCTCGCTGCGGGTGACACCAGTTCGGATTTGCTCAATGCGCGTAAAAATCGCTCGTGCGATTTTTACTATTTACACGCTCGCAAATCCTACACCAGTTCGGATTTGCTCGCTCTTGACATAGTTGTATATTTTTTTGTATACTCACAAAACGCGTCGGTGTTGCCCTTGTAGCTCAGTCGGTAGAGCGCAACCATGGTAAGGTTGAGGTCTGCAGTTCGATTCTGCACGGGGGCTCGCATTTTGTTGTACAGTGTGGTAACTGAATTTAGGAGATATAGCATATGTCAAGCAAGAAAAAAGGTGCTGTTGAAATTATTGCGCTCCAATGTACTGAGTGCAAACGAAAAAATTACACTACTACGAAAAATCGTAAAAATATGCAAGGCAAGCTTGAGCTAAGCAAATATTGTCCGTTTGATCGTAAACATACGCTTCATAAAGAAACAAAAGTAAAATAATTATATAGGCCAGTAGTTCAGCTGGTAGAGCAGCGGTCTCCAAAACCGCCTGTCGTGGGTTCGAATCCTGCCTGGCCTGCTTTTTTATTGCGGGGGTATTATGTCCAAGGTTGTACAGTTTTTTCGTGAGAGCGGTTCGGAACTGAAAAAAGTTGTGTGGCCGTCACGTGATGATGTTGTCTCTTCTGTTATTGCTGTGGTTGTTTCCACTTTTTTGATAGCTGTTGTGCTTGGCTTGCTTGACTGGGGCTTTACAGAAGCGTTCCGCGCAATTATGAGATAAATAAATGGCAAAGAATTGGTATATTCTGCACACATACACTGGCTACGAGCAAAAGATTGAACGCACAATACGGCTTCGTCTTGAATCAAAAGAGATTGATCCCTCTGTTGTAACTGATGTGCGTGTTCCTGTAGAAGAGCTTATCGAAGTGAAAGACGGCAAACAGCGCGTACGAAAAAACAAGTTTTTACCTGGCTACCTCATGATAGAAATGGACTTGCCCGAGCTCGAATGGAAAAAAACGTGTACTGCGTTAAAAAGCATTCAAGGTGTTACCGGATTTGTCGGCACTAATCCAAGCGACAGGCCGCGTCCAATTTCTGCTGATGAAGCAAAAAATCTTTTGCAGAAAGCAGGTGCAATCAAAGGGGAAAAGCCTGTACGCGTAAGGCAAACATTTTCTGTTGGCGATCAAGTAAAGATTGTAGACGGCCCGTTTGCTACGTTCAGTGGTACTGTTGACGAAGTAAATGTAGAAAAAGAACGTTTGCGCGTTGTAGTGCAGATTTTTGGCAGAGCAACTCCAGTAGAAGTGAGTCTTTCGCAAGTTGAAAAAATATAGTGTTTGAAAATTAGGCACAGTGGTTCGTGTTGTGCATGATTCACTGCTGCACTTGTTTTGGGAGAAGCGTCGATCCGTTGGATGAACACGCTTCGCTAGGAATATGCTCGTATGGCTGTTCCACACCAATATAAGGAGTCATTATGGCTACAAAAAAAGTAACAGCGGTCATTAAGTTGCAGTGTCCTGCGGGTGCTGCAACTCCTGCACCGCCAATTGGTCCAGCGCTTGGTCCGCACGGAGTAAGCGCGCCGAAGTTTGTTCAGGAATTCAACGACAAAACCAAAAAGATGGAAAAGGGGTTGATAATTCCTGTTGTTCTCACTGTTTATCAGGACAAATCGTACACATTTGTTTTGAAGACGCCTCCTGCAGCTGTTCTTATTAAAAAGGCGCTCAAAATTGAAAAGGGGTCGGGAAATCCCTTACGTGACAAAGTGGGAACGCTCCCTAAACAGGATCTTGAGGAAATTGCAAAGACAAAAATGCCTGATATCAATGCAAATGACCTTGAAGCAGCAAAAAAAATTATTGCCGGTACTGCGCGCAGTATGGGCGTAGATGTAGAAAAGTAAGGGGCAGTAACTATGAAACGAGGAAAAAAATATCTTAATGCTGCGGAAAAGTATGACCTTACTAAAAAGTACGCAACGCTCGATGCATGCAAGATGGTGCAAGATATGAAATATGCAGCTTTCGATGAAACAGTCGAGGCGCATGTATCGCTCAAACTCAGCAAGAGCGCAACAGTGCGCGACACACTTGTGTTTCCGAATCAATTTACTGCGGAAAAGAAAGTGCTCGTGTTTTGCAAAGATGAGCGTGCTAAAGAAGCGCTTGACGCGGGTGCAACATATGCTGGTGCCACTGAGTATATCGATAAGGTAAAAGGTGGATGGCTCGATTTTGACATTGCAGTTGCAACTCCTGATATGATGAAAGATGTTGGTCGCTTGGGTATGGTGCTCGGCCGCAGAGGGCTTATGCCAAATCCAAAGACGGGAACGGTCACCAACGACATTGTTCAGGCAATCAATGAGCTTAAGAAAGGGCGCACTGAATTTCGTGCAGATAAAGGCGGCGTCATTCACATTGCGGTTGGAAAAGTTTCAATGGATCCTGAAAAAGTTGCCGAGAATATAAAAATCCTTTTGTCCGAAATACAGCGACGTAAACCTTCAGATGCAAAGGCAAGTTTTATCGTTTCTGTCTCTGTGAGCTCGACTATGGGACCAGGCGTTTGGGTTGACTTTAAAGAAGGAGAATAACATGGCAGTTAGAGCAAAAAAACTTCAGCCTGCAAAAACGGCTGCGATTGAAGAAGCAAAAAAAATATTTTCCGAATACAATGATTTCATTTTTGCCGATTATCGTGGCATGACAGTCGAACAAATTACAAATCTTCGCAAAAAGCTTCGCGACCAAAGCGCATTGCTCAAAGTTGTAAAAAATAACTTCGCACGTATCGCTTTTGAGGATATGAAAATTGATAATATTGCCGATTACCTCAAAGGGCCTACTGTTGTAGCAATGGTAAAGGAAGATTCGAACGAAGTTGCAAAAGTTATGTTCGAGTTTAAGAAAGATGCTCCGACGCTCAATGTAAAAGGTGCATTTGTTGACAAAGAGCTTTATGATGCTGCGCAAATTGAGGCGTTTTCGAAGATTCCTGGCAAAAAGACACTCATTGCAATGCTTATGTCTGCAATCAACGGACCTGCACGTCAATTGGCGGCTACATTGCAAGCTTATGTAGACAAAAAAGCTGCGGAAGGCGATGCTCCGAGTGCGGAGGCAAAACCTGCGGACGCGCTTGCTGAAACGGCAGCTACTTCGGTAGCGCAACAGGCAGAAAGCACTCCTGTTGCGGAGACAAAACCTGCTGAAACAGCGTCGACAGCAGAAGCACCAAAGGCTGATGCAGACGCTTCAAGTGCAGAAAGTACGCCGCCAAGTGCAGCTGATGCGCCGAGCGCGTCATAATACGAGAAGTTCTAGTCTGCGGAGCAGGCTGAAAATTTGCGCGGTCAGGCTTCATTGCTGCTGACTGTCCGCGTATTTTCCCGACGGTTTCCGTATGGAAATGACGCGGGACATTCCATACCGTATGGAATGGAAATCACTATATTTAGGAGAAGATAATATGGCAGCACTCACAAATGATGAGATTCTTGAGGCAATCGCAAACATGACAGTTCAGCAGGCGGCTGATTTAGTCAAGGCAATGGAAGAAAAGTTTGGCGTTACTGCTGCAGCTCCTGTTGCAGTTGCGGCAGCACCTGGTGCAGGAGCGGCTGCTGACGAAGAGCAAGATGACTTCACCATTACACTTGAAAAAATCGACCCGTCAAAGAAGATTCCCGTTATTAAAGCTATCCGCGAAATTACAGGACTTGGTTTGGGTGAAGCAAAGACGCTTGTCGAAGGCGCGCCGAAAGTTGTCAAAGAAGGCGTAAGCAAAGCAGATGCAGACAAAATCATTGCGCAGCTTGCTGAAGCAGGCGGCACCGCCACAAAGAAATAACTAAAATCACAATCGGGTTTTCCTGTGCTGAGCGGAGTTTCCGCTTGTAGCAGGAAAGCCCTGAACACATTCTAGAGGGTATTGCATGTTCGCAAAAACGCAGACCATCAATCGTCAGTATATCGGGCAAGATATACGAAGTTTTATGGATGTGCCGGATTTAATTTCAATCCAGACATCATCATACGAAAGTTTCCTTCAAGCAACTAAAATCAAAAACAAAGAAAAACTGGCTGAGCAGGGATTACAGGAAGTGTTTTCTTCCACATTTCCTATCGAAAGTCCGAACAGCGATATGTCGCTGGAATTCGACTCGTATCAGCTTGATTTTGAAAATATCAAATTTTCAGAATTTGAATGCAAGCAAAAGGGATTGACATATGCAGTGCCGCTCAAAGCTGCTATCAGGCTTGTGTTTTTGCAGACAGGTACAATCCTTCAAAAAGACATATACATGGGCGACATTCCGCTCATGACAGACCGTGGTACATTTATTATCAATGGAGCTGAGCGTGTTGTCGTTTCGCAGATTCATCGCTCGCCGGGCGTCATTTTTTCGCACGACAAAGGCGTCTATTCGAGCCGCATTATTCCGTATCGCGGTTCGTGGCTTGAATTTGAAATCGACCAAAAGAAAGAGTTGATTTTTGCAAAGATTGACCGCAAGAAAAAAATTCTGGGAACAATTTTTTTGCGTGCGCTCGGCTATAATACGCGCGAAGAGATTATCCGCTGTTTTTACGAGACAGAGGAAGTTGCTGTAAAAAGCGATGCATCGTCGCGCGAAAAGCTTGTTGATAAAGTGCTTGCAAGTGCAGTCATTTTGCACGATACAGAGACAAATGAAGAAAAGCGTCTGTTCAACGCGGGGCTTCGGTTGCATCCGCACGAAATTGACGACTTGATTGCGAACAATGTCAGCAAAATTACTGTTATTAAATTTGACGCGCGAAAAAATCTCAACGACAAAGATGAGAAGAACAGTTCGCTCAATTCGCAGATGATTATCAACTGCTTTGAGCGCGAAGAAGTGCGGTATGTAAAAGAAGGCTCCGTAGACATGGAGCCGACAAAAGAAGACGCACTTTCTGCGGTGTATCAAATCCTTATGCCAGGCGAACCGATTACGATTGAGGCTGCCGAAAAAGATTTGATGTCTATGTTTTTTTCAGAACGACGATATGATTTAGGACGAGTTGGCCGCTACAAACTCAATAAAAAATTTGACTATAAAGACGACGTAAAAGATTTTACGCTTATTAAAGAAGACGTAATTCAGACGATGAAGTATCTCATCAAGGTGTACATTGGCGACGAGCAGATTGACGACATTGATCACCTCGGCAATCGCCGCATTCGTTCTGTCGGCGAGCTTATGACAAATCAGCTCAAAACGGCGTTTGCGCGCATGGAGCGCATTGCAAAAGAACGCATGGGTCTAAAAGAGACAGAGACGCTCAAGCCGCAAGACTTGATTTCGATAAAGCCGATTGTTGCGTCAATAAAAGAATTTTTCGGCTCATCGCAGCTTTCACAATTCATGGATCAGGTGAACCCGCTCGCAGAACTGACGCACAAACGCCGTCTCAATGCGCTTGGTCCCGGCGGCCTTTCACGTGAGCGCGCTGGTTTTGAAGTACGCGACGTGCACTATTCGCATTATGGACGCATGTGTCCTATTGAAACGCCTGAAGGCCCGAATATCGGGCTTATCGTGTCGCTCGCAATTTTTACGCGCATAAACGATTACGGATTTCTTGAAGCGCCTTACCGCAAAGTGGAAAACGGCAAGGTTACTGGAAAAGTCGATTATCTTTCTGCAATAGATGAAGATAAATATTACATTGGACAAGTTGTAGAGGGCATTGGCAAGGACGGCTCATTCCCGACAGATATGATTTCATGCCGCAATCGTGGCAACTATACGCAGCGTTCACCAAAAGACGTACAGTATATTGATGTGTCTCCGCGTCAGGTAATCTCTGTGTCCGCATCGCTTGTTCCATTCCTCGAACACGATGACGCAAACCGCGCGCTCATGGGGTGCAACATGCAACGTCAAGCTGTTCCGCTTCTTTTTCCTGAACCGCCGATTGTAGGCACTGGCATGGAAGAGAAGACTGCACACGATTCGGGCGTTTTGATAAAAGCAAAAAATGCAGGTGAAGTTGTGTGGGTTACGAGCGACTGCATCAAGATAAAAGTTGATGGCGCAAAAAAATCAGACCCGCTCGACGAGTACATACTGCTCAAATACCAGCGCACAAATCAGGACACGTGTTACCATCAACGACCGACTGTTTCTGTTGGCGAAAAAGTAAAAGTTGGCGATGTTTTGGCAGATGGACCTGCAACGTTCAATGGTGAGTTGTCGCTTGGTCGTAATATTCTTGTAGGATTTGTGCCGTGGAACGGATATAACTACGAAGATGCGGTGCTCATTTCGCAACGTGTTGTGCGTGAAGACATGTATACGTCAATTCACATCAAAGAGTTTTCAATCGAGATACGGGAAACGAAGCTCGGACCTGAAAAAATTACGCGCGATGTGCCGAATACTGCAGAAAAAACGCTCAACAATCTCGATGCGGAAGGTATTATACGAATTGGTGCAAAAGTACGCAGCGGCGACATTCTCGTCGGCAAAGTTACGCCGAAGAGCGAGACGGAGACAACGCCTGAATTCAAACTGCTGAATTCGATTTTCGGTGAAAAGGCAAAAGAAGTGCGCGACTCCTCTCTGCGCATACCGCATGGCGTTGAAGGTGTTGTCATAGACGTGCAGCGGTTGCGCCGCACAGAAGGCGACGACCTTAATCCCGGCGTTGACGAAGTGGTGAAAGTGCTCATTGCGAACAAGCGCAAATTGTGCGAAGGCGATAAAATGGCAGGGCGTCACGGCAACAAGGGCGTTGTGGCACGCATCCTTCCAATTGAAGATATGCCATACCTTGAAGACGGCACGCCGCTTGACATTTGCTTGAATCCGCTTGGCGTTCCGTCGCGCATGAACATCGGGCAAATTATGGAAAGCGAGCTTGGCATGGCAGGACGCTATTTGCGCCAGTTCTATGAATGTCCCGCGTTCCAGACGCCGAGCCAAGAGATGATTGCTCAAAAATTGGAAGAGGCGGGACTTTCTGGTGACTGCAAGCAGATTGTCCGTGACGGGCGCACTGGCGTGCAGTTTGTCAATCCTATATTTGTCGGTGTAATCTACTTTATGAAGCTGCATCACCTTGTGGACGACAAAATGCACGCGCGCTCGACTGGTCCGTACTCGCTTGTCACACAACAGCCGCTCGGCGGCAAAGCGCAGTTTGGCGGGCAGCGTCTTGGCGAAATGGAAGTGTGGGCGCTCGAAGCGTATGGCGCTGCAAACACGTTGCAGGAGATGATGACAATCAAGTCTGACGACATGAACGGTCGCTCGAAGATTTACGAGTCAATCGTAAAAGGTGACCCGTCTTCGCCTGCGGGCATTCCCGAATCGTTCAATGTGCTCGTGCAGGAGTTGCGCGGACTTGCGCTCGACTTTACTATTTATGATGCAAAGGGCAAGCAGATTGCCTTGACAGAACGCGATCAAGAACTTATTGATAAAGCGGCTTCTGGTTTTGAAAAAGAAGCACGATAGCACAACAGGAGAAATGAATGCGTGATATTCAAGATTTTGACAGCTTAAAGATAAAGCTTGCCTCGCCCGATACGATTCGCGCGTGGTCATATGGCGAAGTGAAAAAGCCCGAGACTATCAATTACCGCACGCTTCGTCCTGAAAAAGACGGACTTTTTTGCGAGCGCATTTTCGGCACCACAAAAGAGTGGGAATGTTACTGCGGCAAATTTAAGTCTATCCGCTACAAAGGCGTCATCTGTGACAGGTGCGGCGTCGAAGTTACCGATTTTAAAGTGCGTCGCGAGCGCACCGGCCACATAGAGCTTGCAGCTCCTGTGAGCCACATCTGGTACTACCGCTCTGTGCCGAGCCGCATGGGGCTGCTGCTCGATTTGCAAGTTGCCGCATTGCGCTCCGTGCTCTATTACGAAAAATACATTGTCATAGAGCCAGGTGACACCGATTTGAAAAAAATGCAACTGCTCACGGAAGACGAGTACAATGAAGCGCGCGAGCGTTACGGCGAAACATTTACCGCCGATATGGGCGCGGAGGCGATTAAAATGCTCCTTGAGGGGCTTGATCTTGATGCACTTGCTGTTGAGCTCCGCGCAAAGATGATTGAAAAAGGCGCAAAGAGTGATAGGCGGCTTTTAAAACGCATTGAAATTGTGGAGCATTTCCGTGAGAGCGGTAACAAAGCGAGCTGGATGATTTTAGACGTTATCCCCGTCATTCCGCCAGATTTGCGCCCCATGGTGCAGCTTGACGGCGGGCGGTTTGCCACGAGCGACTTGAACGATTTGTATCGCCGCGTCATAAACCGTAATAACCGTCTCAAGCGCTTGCAGCAGCTTTCTGCGCCAGACATCATCATCAGAAATGAAAAGCGCATGTTGCAAGAGGCAGTTGATGCGTTGTTTGATAACAGCAAGCGAAAGCGCGTTGTCAAAGGCGCGTCAAACCGCCCGCTTAAATCGATTAGCGATATGCTCAAAGGCAAGCAGGGACGATTTCGTCAAAATCTGCTCGGAAAGCGTGTTGACTATTCAGGTCGTTCAGTAATCGTTGTAGGACCGGAGTTGAAGCTGTGGCAGTGCGGGCTTCCCACAAAGATGGCGCTTGAGCTGTTCAAACCGTTCATCATGAAAAAGCTCGTTGATAAAGACGTGGTGTTCAACATTAAAAAGGCAAAAATCCTCGTTGAATCGGAATCGCCCGAAGTGTACGCAATCCTTGACGAAGTGGTGCGCGAGCATCCTGTCATGCTCAATCGTGCGCCGACATTGCACCGACTGGGCATTCAGGCATTCGAGCCGGTGCTCGTTGAAGGCAAGGCAATCAAACTGCATCCGCTTGCGTGCAAAGCGTTCAACGCTGACTTTGACGGCGACCAGATGGCAATCCACGTGCCGCTCACACAAGCGGCGCAGATGGAGTGCTGGACGCTCATGCTTTCCGCGCGAAACCTTCTTGACCCGGCGAACGGCAACACAATCGTCTATCCGTCGCAGGATATGGTGCTCGGCATCTACTACATGACATCGATTAAGCCGAACGCAAAAGGCACGGGCAGGCGTTTTTCTTCTGCTGATGAGGCGCGCATGGCGGCGGAAAGTGGCAGCATTGAATGGCAAGCTGCAATCAACGTGCCTGTACCCAAAAAATCATTTGAAGAAGGCGCATTTAATGCAGGTGAAGTTATTAAAACATCTGCTGGCATTCTCGCATTCAACGAAGAAATGCCCGACGATATTGGCTATGTAAACGAGCAGATGGACGATAAAAAATTGCGCAAGATGATTGAGCATGTGTACCATACGCAAGGAGCATGGCTCACGATAAAAATGCTTGATGCAATTAAAGCGTGTGGCTACAAAAACGCTACATTTTATGGAGCGACGCTTTCCATGGACGACATTCTTGTTCCCTCCGAAAAGAAAAAGATGGTTGAAAAGGCGAACAAAGAAGTTGAAGAGATAGTGAGCCAGTATTCAAAGGGCATTATCACTGCGGAAGAACGCTATCAAAAAGTAACGGACTTGTGGGCGCGCGCAAATGATGAACTTTCAAAAATAATGATGGATAACCTTGCCAAAGATAAAGACGGCTTCAATACCATCTACATGATGGCAAAGTCTGGTGCGCGCGGCTCTCCAAAACAGATTTCACAGCTTGCGGCGATGCGTGGTCTTATGGCAAAGCCAAATGGCGACATCATTGAGCTGCCGATTCGCTCCAACTTCAAAGAGGGGCTTTCTGTCATAGAATTCTTCATTTCAACAAACGGCGCGCGCAAAGGTTTGTCAGACACTGCGTTGAAAACTGCTGATGCTGGCTATATGACGCGGCGACTTGTTGATGTGGCGCAAGATGTTGTTGTCAATGATGACGACTGCGGCACTATCAATGGCATTGATTATGCTGCAATAAAAGAGGGCGATGAAATCAGCGTTCCGCTTGCCGACAGAATTGTTGGTCACTACACGATAGAGCGCGTCATTCATCCAATTACTGGCGAGTTATTGTGTGACGTGAATCAGTATATTGACCCCGTGCTTGCACATGCCATTGATGAAGCTGGTGTTGAAAAGGTGAAGCTACGCACAGTGCTCACCTGCGAAGCGCGTCATGGAATCTGCGTAAAGTGCTACGGACAAAATCTTGCGCGCAACAAAATAGTTGAAATTGGCGAAGCTGTCGGCATTATTGCGGCACAGTCAATCGGGCAGCCGGGCACACAGCTTACGCTCCGCACATTCCATTCTGGAGGAGCTGCGGAAAAGACAACGGAAGAAAATCATATTGTGCTAAAGTTTAACGCTTTTGTGAAAGATGTGTCTGGTACGCATGTTGAGATGAAAGATGGCAAGTGGCTTTTTACGCGCAAAGGTTCAATGATAGTGAATCGTATTTTTGAGCAGTTTCCAATTGCAAAAGGCGCAGAGTTGAAAGTTGCTGACGGTGACAGGATTCTCAAAGATAGCATTATTCTTTCAAAGAAAAATGAAGAAATAAAATCTTCTGCGGCTGCAAAAGTCATGATTCGCAACAATACTGTTTATCTTATGCGCAACGAAGTAAAAATTGATATTGCAAATGGTTCTACTATCTATGTAAAAGCTGACGACATTGTGGAAGCGGGAAAACCTATTGGCGAATTTGATCCGTTCAATGAACCGATTATTGCGGAGAGCGATGGTTACATTCACTTTGAAGATATTATCGTCGGTTCAACGCTCGAAGAGCATATGGATTTGGACACTGGTAATGTCGAGCGTATCATCAGCGATTTGCATCTCGATGTGCGCCAACCGCGCATTCTCATTACAGATGAAGCGGGCAACGAGAGCGGAAGCTATCCGCTGCCTGCGGGAGCAGTGCTCAACGTTGAAGACAAGCAGAAAGTCGCTGCGGGTGTAACGCTTGCAAAACTTCCTAAAGGCGCGGTAAAGTCGAGCGATATCACCGGTGGTTTGCCGCGCGTTTCTGAATTATTCGAAGCGCGCAAGCCGAAGAATCCATGCGTGCTCTCAAAGATTTCAGGGTTCGTTAAATTTCGAGGCGTGATGAAAGGACGGCGCATTGTTGCGGTGGAAGATGAGTTTGGCAAAGTGTATGAGCACGCTGTTCCTATGAATAAGCGTATGCTCGTGCGTGACGGCGACCACGTTGAAGCAGGAGAACAGTTGTGCGACGGTTCTCCGAGTCCGCATGACATTTTGGCAATACTTGGTGAAAATGCGCTACAAAATTATCTTATGGATGAGATTCAGCAAGTGTACCGTGCGCAAGGCGTGGACATCAACGATAAACATATTGGAATTATTGTGCGGCAGATGTTACGCAAAGTGGAAATTGTCGCAGTTGGCGATACGCATTTTATCTATGGTCAGCAAGTTGATAAATACAAGTTCCATGCGGAAAACAAGCGCGTTGTTCAAGAAGGCGGGCAGAGTGCAATCGGTCGGCCGATGTTCCAAGGTATTACAAAAGCTTCGCTTGGCGTTGATTCGTTCATCTCTGCAGCATCATTCCAAGAAACGACGCGTGTGCTTACGAACGCCGCAATATCAGGTTCTGTCGATGGCTTATACGGCATAAAAGAAAATGTTGCAATCGGGCACATGATTCCTGCGGGCACGGGAATACGCAATTACAGGAATATTAAGCTGTTCGACGAAAGCGATAAAGACCTTGACATACAGATGGATGAAATTCTTGAACGCCGCCGAATTGAAAAAGAGCAAGAAGCATTGAGCATGGCGGAGGATGCTGCATTCGATAACGAAGAACCTGAAGCAGATTGATATTTTGAAAGAGCGTGTGGCTGACTAAAAGATAGAATATACTTTTTGGCTGTCATACTGGAGAAACGTATTGACGAAAGGCGTAAAAATTTGTATAGTTAATTCCTATCTTTAATACGTTTTATGCAATATATTTTCCGGAGTGCTGCCGGATTAGTTTGAATTAGTAAAGGAGGTAGGCGGTGCCTACAATTAATCAATTGATTCATCGAGGGCGCAAATCGGCTGCGAACAGAACAAAAGCTCCAGCCCTTGAGTCGTGCCCGCAAAAGCGCGGCGTATGCACGCGTGTTATGACTATGACTCCCAAAAAGCCGAATTCTGCGCTTCGGAAAATTGCGCGTGTTCGGTTGAGCAATGGCATAGAAGTTACTGCATATATTCCCGGCATTGGACACAATTTGCAGGAACACTCTGTTGTTTTGGTACGTGGTGGTCGTGTAAAAGACTTGCCGGGCGTGCGTTACCACATCATTCGCGGCACAAAGGATACGCTTGGTGTTGACGGACGAAAACGCGGTCGTTCAAAATATGGTGCGAAGCGTCCAAAGGCGTAATGCTTGCAGGTATTAACGTAGAGGAGATATTATGGGCAGACATAAAAAAACAATCGATCGTCCTGTTATGCCGGATGTAAAATATAATAGTAAAGTTGTGTCAAAGTTCATTACACGCATGATGCTTAACGGTAAAAAGGAAACAAGCAAGCGCATTTTGTATACAGCAATGGATAATTTAAAAACAAAAACAGATAAAGATCCGCTTGAAGTGTTTCTCAAGGCGCTCGACAACGTTAAGCCTATGGTAGAAGTAAAATCACGGCGCGTTGGTGGTGCAACATATCAAGTACCTATGGAAATTCGTGATGCGCGCAAAGAAGCGCTTGCAATGCGTTGGATTATTACTGCTGCACGCAATAGGAATGGGCACGGCATGGCTGATACGCTTTCTGCAGAATTGTTTGATGCATATAATAATACTGGCGCTGCATTTAAGAAAAAAGAAGATACGCACAAAATGGCAGAAGCGAATAAAGCGTTTGCGCATTACAGATGGTAAGCGTGTTGCGCGCATCTGTCTGTTGATGTGTGTTCATATGCGTGCTATTTGTTGGTGAATTCCAAAACAGTCATTCTTATCATTGAGAATGACTGTTTTTTTATCCATCGCACAGGCAAATTGTAAACTTGCAAGAAGTAACAGGCGGAGTTCCGTCCAGCGAGACAATTTGCAATACTTTTCATTGAATTTCTGGGTGTCCACTTTTTCGCTGGTTGTCAATATATCACTGGCATAGATACTTGACCTTTTTTGCTTTTTACGCAATACTAGTATTATGATATATATAACACTACTACTAGGCAATCGTCTCTTTTTTTGCCAACGTTGACGGTGTTGTATAGTCGTATACTAAACAAATTGCAAACCTGTCGCGTGGCGGCAGGTTTTTTGTTTTAAAGCTTGCCGCGCGTTGGTATGTTGCACTAGGAGGTATGATACTATGGCAGGCATGAATGTGAACGGTAAGTACACTCAGTTTCCGCGAATTCCGATTGAAAAGCGCGAGTGGCCGGACAAGTGCATCACAAAAGCGCCCATATGGTGCTCTGTTGATTTACGTGATGGGAATCAAGCGCTCGTAAATCCTATGGGTGTCGAGCAAAAACTTGCATTTTTTGATTTGCTTGTACGCTTGGGCTTTAAGGAAATTGAGGTGGGATTCCCATCTGCATCTGAAACTGAATATACATTTTTGCGCCGTCTTATTGATGAAAACCGCGTGCCGAATGACGTAACACTGCAAGTACTCTGTCAAGCGCGCGAACATCTTGTTAAAAAAACATTTGAGGCGATTAGAGGAGCTTCCCACGTGATTTTTCATATCTATAATTCTACTTCACCTGCGCAGCGGAACTATACGTTCGGTATGACAAAAGAGCAAGTCAAGCAGCTTGCAGTTGATGGCGTAAAGTGCGTACAGGACTGTCTTGCTTTTAAAGGTGAAACTGATATACGTTTGCAGTATTCGCCCGAAAGTTTTTCGACGACAGAAATAGAATATGCTGTTGACGTATGCGAAGCGGTAAAAACACAGTGGGAAAAGACGAGCGGCAAAATCATTTTGAATTTGCCGACGACTGTAGAGTGTGCCTCTCCCAATGTTTTTGCAGACCAAGTAGAATATTTTTGCAAGCACATTACAAATCGCGAAAATGTGACAGTGAGTATTCATAATCACAATGACAGAGGAGAGGGCGTTGCGTCGTGCGAGCTTGCGCTTCTTGCAGGAGCTGACAGGGTTGAAGGCACGTTGTTCGGAAACGGTGAGCGCACAGGCAATCTCGACATTGTCAATGTTGCGCTCAACATGTACACGCAGGGCATAGATCCCAAGCTCGATTTTTCTCATATTGATGATGTGCGCCGCCAGTACGAGCTTTTTACTGGCATGACAGTTGGTCCGCGCGTGCCATATGCAGGGGAGCTCGTGTTCACGGCATTTTCAGGCTCACACCAAGATGCAATACGCAAGGGTATGGCAGCGCGCGAAAAGATGGACAAAGATGCTCTGTGGGATGTTCCGTATTTGACGATTGACCCGCACGACATAGGACGTGAGTATGAAGGTATTATAAGGATAAATAGTCAGAGTGGAAAAGGCGGCGCCGCGTTTATTCTTGAAAATGATTATAGCATTGTACTGCCAAAAGCTATGCATGTTGCATTTGGGGAAATTGTTAAGACTGTTGCAGATGATGCGCAGCGTGAACTTATGCCGAGTGAAATTTACGCTTGCTTTGAAAATGCGTGGCTCAAAAAAACTGCGCCGCTAAAAATAATTGATTTGAATGAAACGCACCTTGACAGTGAAAGCGCAAGCAGTGATTATGTGCTGTGTCGCGCAGTTGTCGAATGGAATGACGAAAAATATTCTATCGGGGCAAAAGGCAATGGACCGCTCGATGCGTTTGTGAACGCGCTCAAAACGACAAATGTACCACGCTTCAACATTACGTCGTTTCACGAACACAGCATTGGAAAAGGCAGCAATACGAGCGCCATAGCGTATGTGCAGATTGCGCTTGAAAATGGCAACACTGTATGGGGCGTTGGGAAGAGCAGCAATGTAGGACGTGCGGGTGTTGCGGCTGTGGTGAGTGCAATCAATTTTGCGTGGAGAAAAGAAGCAGGGAAATAATCGTGCTCCGACGCTGGACAACAGGGGGCGTTTTCATAGGGCATCGCAGTAGAATTCAATACCTTTTTTACAACGTAAGCGTCGAGGCAAACACAAGTCGCAGTAGCGATGGATTAAATAATTTCCTTGCAGTTCATATCACGAAGTGATACATTAAACTCTCTGCACAATAAAACATTGCCCAATAATGTATTTAGTGACAGTAAAAAGATGTATTTACTGCCATTAAATACATCTTTTTAGTAGTACTATATACTTGATTATAGTACTACTAAATACTATAATATATGCATGATAACCGTAGAAAACATTTTGCAGACATCCGATAGGCAAAAAATGGAAATATCTTCTAAAAAGGTGCTTTTAAAAATTCCTCGTGTCTCTGCTGCCGATATTCCGTCTGCAATTCCTGAGTTTGCGCGCATTATCACTGGGATTCGTAGATGCGGAAAGAGTACACTTGTCAGCCGTTTTTTATTCAGCACTGAAAGGCGGGCATTTTATTTAAACTTTGATGACCCGTCTCTGTATGGCTTTTCACGCGCCGATTTCGTGATTTTAAACGAGGCCATAGACACATATCAAAAAAAACATGGCGGTGCGCAAATTCTTTATTTTGATGAAATCCAAACAGTTGAAGGGTGGGAGGTGTTTGTCAACGCAACGCTGAAAAAAAGCAATCTTGTTACAGTGACAGGCTCAAATGCCGCCCTTTTGAGCTATGAGCTTGGGACACGGCTCACCGGACGGCATTTAGACTATGAGCTGTTTCCGTTTTCGTTTGGGGAATTTTGCCTGCTCAAAAAATGCAAGACGGACAGCGATGCGTTTGCAAAATATTTAAAGCTCGGCGGTTTTCCTGAATTTTTACAATACGGATGCACTGATATTTTGAAACGTCTTTTTGATGATATTCTTATGCGCGATATTGTAGTACGGCATGGTATAAAGGATGTGCGCTCGGTGAAAAGCCTTGCCCTGTATCTTGCATCAAATTGTGGAAACCTTGTAACAGGCTCAAAGCTTTCCGCGCAACTCGGTTTGAAGACAACAGCTACAATCCTCGATTATCTTTCGTTTTTGGAACAGAGTTATCTCTTTTTCCTTGTGCCGAAATTTGATTACTCTTCAAAAGCGCAGTCTGTGAATCCCAAAAAAGTCTACTGCATAGACACTGGCATGATAGCTAACGTGACGCTCTCTGCTGGCAGCGATAAAGGGCGTATGCTTGAAAACGCAGTGTTCATTCAGTTGCGGCGAAAGACAAAAAATGTGTGGTATTATGCTGAATCCACATTTGAATGCGATTTTTTATACGGCGAAGGCAGTGTGCCGCAACATGCCGTGCAAGTGTGTTGGAAATTGACGAGCGAAAACCGAGAGCGAGAAGTGCATGCGCTCGTGGAAACATGCAAGAGATTTCCTGGCGTAAAGCCGCTTATCGTTACGTTTAATCAAAAAGACAAAATATCTTACAACGGCATGATTGTGAATGTCGTTCCCGCGGTGGATTTTTTTGTTGATAAAAAGCGAACCGCACGATAACGAAAAGCGCATGTTGCTTGGCAAAAGAAAGCGTATCGTTCCCCACTCCACAGAGAGCGCATTTTTTCATATAATGCATGATGAGGAAATATATGAAAAATCATTTGGCAAAAAATATGCTCCATGTGCTCAAGGCGATTGGAGCAGTTATACTCGCTGTAGTATGCGTGTGTGTGTTGTTCATACTGTTTTTGACTGTTGTTGAGTATCGTCCGAAAGAAACGGAAACGCTTGATATTGCGGCAAACACATCGCGTAAAGTTGCTTTAGGCGAGCCGATAACTGTGATGACGTGGAATATCGGCTACGGTGCGCTCGGCGACAACGCTGATTTTTTTATGGACGGCGGTACGATGGTACGAACAGCGAGCCGCGCACGCGTTCACGAAAATCTTGCAGGCATTGTAGAAGCCATACGCACTGTTGCGCCTGACGTTTTGTTTTTGCAGGAAGTTGACCTCGCATCTTCGCGCTCGCATAAAATCGATGAGGTTGCATACATGAGAGATGCAGTGCAACCATATGCAAGCTCGTTTGCGAACAATTACAAAGTTGCGTATGTACCGTATCCTGTTCCGCCACTCGGAAAAGTTGACTCTGGTGTGCTTTTGATGAGCGCGTTTGGCATTACATCGAGTGAGCGCGTGCAGCTTCCCATTTCGTTCTCGTGGCCAGTGCGCGTGGCAAACTTAAAGCGCTGTCTTATTGTGAGCCGTGTACCTGTGGCAGATTCAAACAAAGAGCTTGTACTCATCAACTTGCATTTAGAAGCATATGATGAGGGCGAAGGCAAAATTGCACAGACAGCGCTGTTTAAAAATGTCGTGCAAAAAGAAATTGATGCGGGCAACTACGTCATAGCAGGCGGCGACTTCAATCAGCTGTTTTCAAATGTAGATGCCTCGCGCTATCCGACGCAAGAAGGAAAATGGCGGGCGGGAGAAATTGACGTTGCATCTTTTTCCGATGATGTGCGTTTTTTTATGGATGCCGATGTTCCTAGCTGCCGCTCGCTCGACCAGCCGTACAAAGATGCTAATAAATCATCGTTTCAGTATTATGTTATAGACGGTTTTGTCGTTTCTGCTAATGTAGCAGTTACATCGTGCAAGACGCAAGATTTAGGCTTTGTGTATTCAGACCACAATCCGCTTGTTATGGAAGTGACGCTCGCTATTGAATGAGGCGCATGCGAAAGCTGGGAGCGGGAATATGTGGTTTTCATATTCGAAAAACCTGTGCCAAGATTATGATTTTATCTGCTGCTTGCATAACGGGCGATTTGTTGTTTTTTGTGCAAGAAGCGGCGTTTTTCCGCATCGTAAAAGCTGTAAAAAACAGGGCTTCTACAATGTCATGTAGAAGCCCTGTCAATCGAGCAATATACAACACAGCCGAAGTGCATTGCACAACGCGCTCTGTTGTTTACAAGCTGCCTTTTGCTGCCTTTACCGCTTCAACGAGCATCGGCGTCACTTTAAAGAGATCGCCAGCAATGCCGTAATCTGCTACTTGGAAAATCGGCGCATCGGCATTTTTGTTCACCGCAATGATGTATTCTGAATCTTGCATGCCCGCCAAGTGCTGAATTGCACCAGAGATGCCGAGCGCTACGTAGATGTGCGGGTGCACTGTTTTGCCTGTCTGTCCTACCTGCTGATTCGCGTCAATCCAGCCGGCATCGACAACTGCACGAGATGCACCGACAACGCCGCCGAGCGCAGTTGCCAAATCTTCAGCAAGTTTGATGCCCGCTTTCGGGTCTTTGCTGATGCCGCGTCCAACAGATACGACGATATTTGCGCCGATTAAATCTACAAGGTCTTTTGCAGTTTTCTTGATTTCAACGATGTCGACGCTGATGTCGCTCTTTGAAAGCGTTACCGGTACTTTTTCTACAACTGTTTTTCCCGCTTTTGCGCTGTCAAAATCCTGCTTTTTCATAACGCCCGGACGGACTGTTGCAATCTGCGGGCGGAAACGTGGACAGATAATCGTTGCCATCAAGTGACCACCGAATGCTGGACGCGTCATCTTGAGGTTCGTGTTTTCCTCAAATGGAATTTTGTCAACAGCTATTGTTGAGCTTGTGCGCAGAAATTCCTTGTACTTACCTGTGTCTACGTCGAGATGCGTGGTGTCCGCAGTCAAGCCCGTGTGCAACCGTGCTGCACAGCGTGGTCCCAAGTCGCGTCCGATTGTCGTTGCGCCTATGAGCATCACTTCTGGTTTTTTGTCTTCTACCAATGCATTGATGACCTTTGTGTATGCGTCTGTCGTGTAGTCTGCTAAAAGGTCATGCTCGCAGTAGAAAACTTTGTCAGCGCCGTATCCACCGAGTCCTTTCAACGCGTCATCTTTGATTCCTTTTCCGAGAACGACGCCGCATAGCTCTGTCTTCAAATCATTTGCGAGCTTTCGTCCCTCGCTTAACAGCTCAAATGAAGTGTTGAGAATTTCTCCATTGCGCTGTTCACAAAATACCCAAACGCCTTTAAAAGCGGCGGTGTCTTTGCTATTGTATGCCATGTATTACTCCTCTCGCACTTTAGATGATATGCTTTTCAACCAGCATGCCTACCAGTTTTTCACAGGTGGCTTTGTCGGCGCCTTCAAGCATCGTACCTGCACCCTTTTGCGGCGGTGTAAATGATTTGTACACATTCGTCGGGGAGCCTTCCAAACCAATCGTATCTTTGTCGATGAGCGGGTCATCTTTGAGTGCTTCATAGTCGAACACTTCATACGGCTTTGAGTAGCATTCCAGAATGCCGTTCACACTCATATAGCGCGGCGTGTTGAGTTCTTTGATGCACGTGATAAGACACGGCGTCTTGACTTTAAGCAACATGTAGCCGTCTTCAAGCATACGTTTGACTGTTATGGTATTGCCGTCTTTTTTGATTTCGGCGGCATACGTAATCTGCGGCAAGCCGAGCTTTTCAGCAATCTGCGGACCAACTTGTGCGGTGTCGCCGTCAATAGCCTGCCGCCCGCAGAATACAATATCATCCGGACCAACACCGATACGGCGCACTGCCGCTGCAAGAATCTGGCTCGTTGCATATGTGTCACTGCCGCCGAATTCACGTGCACTTACAAGCACTGCCCTGTCAACGCCACGCGCCAAAAGCTCGCGGAGCATACTTTCTGCAGGAGCAGGTCCCATAGAAACGGCAACAACTTCACACCCTGTTTCGTCTTTCAGTTGAAGCGCTGCCTCAATCGCGTTCAAGTCATCAGGATTTGTGATGGTCGCCATTGAAGCGCGATCAAGCTGTCCGTTTTCTTTTACGGCAACTTTTCCTGATGTATCGGGAACTTGTTTCACACAAACAATAATTTTCATGTAGTTCTCCTAATAAAAATATCTTAGTTAACGCCTATGTTGCCAGCAATAACCATGCGCTGCACTTCGCTTGTGCCTTCATAGATTTCAGTAATCTTTGCATCTCGCATCATGCGTTCAACAGGATAGTCGCGAGTATAGCCATAACCACCGAAAAGCTGCACGCATCGACGAGTTACATCGCTTGCCGTTTCTGCTGAAACTAATTTTGCCATAGCAGCATCTGCGGAGAAGCGCACATTTGCACCTGCATTTGCGGCGTCTTTTTTGCATGCTGCTGCGTACACCAGATACTGTGCTGCCTGTGCACGTGCCGCCATATCTGCAAGCTCAAATTGCGTGTTCTGAAATTGACTGATGCGTTTTCTGAATTGCACGCGCTCTTTTGTGTATTTAATTGTTTCGTCGATTGCGCCTTCAGCAATGCCGAGTGCTTGTGCCGCAATACCGATGCGCCCGCCGTCAAGCGTACCCATGGCAATGTTGAAGCCTTTGCCCTGTATACCGAGCATATTTTCTTTTGGCACGATGCAGTCTTCAAAAATAAGTTCGCATGTGGACGAACCGCGTATGCCCATTTTCTTTTCGTGTTTACCGACCGAGAAGCCGGGAAAATTGCGTTCTACGATAAATGCACTGATTTCTTTTGTTGGATTGCCTCTTTTGTCCGTCACTGTACCTGTGATAGCTATGACGATAAATACATCAGCAAATCCTGCATTCGTAATGAATATTTTGCTGCCGTTTAGAACCCAGTGGTCGCCGTCAAGCACGGCGACTGTCTGCTGGCCTTGCGCATCGGTACCTGCTCCTGGCTCGGTCAACCCAAATGCGCCGAGCTTTTTGCCCGATGCTAAATCAGGAACATATTTGCGTTTCTGGTCTTCTGTGCCGTAGTGCATGATGGGGTCTATGCACAATGATGTGTGTGCGGAAACAATGACAGCAGTGGTCGCGCATACTTTTGCCAATTCTTCAATGCACATTGCATATGTTAGTGTGTCGCCACCTGCTCCTCCGTATTCTTTCGACACAGGAATGCCCATGAAACCGAGCTTTGCCATCTTTTTGACAGTTTCTTCAGGAAACATTTCCTCTTCGTCAACCTGAGCGGCAAGCGGCTTCACTTCATTCTGCGCGAAATCACGGAATAGTTGCCGCGTCATGAGCTGTTCTCTGCTCAAAGTGAAATCCATGTTTTATTCCTCCGTTGGTGTATTATTTTGGAAAGAAACGCATAATTTCTTTTCCGTTGCGGCAGAGACTTCCCCTGCCGCAGTTGAAACCCTTATAGTAATCAATTTTGCTGATAAAAAATGCAGTTTTAAAAGCTTGTGTTTATTATTTTGGAGGCATAACAGTTGCCTGACCTTTGATAGCAACTGTTCCATCTTGATTGGTGAGGATTGTCTCCAAAATGGCACGATTTTTCTCGGTGTTGATTTCTGTCACTGTTACTGTTGCAGTCACTGTATCCCCGATGCGAACAGGTGCAGTAAATTTCAAATCTTGTGATACATAGATAGTTCCAGGACCTGGCAACTGCATACCGATTGTAGCTGATATAAAGCTTGCACCTAATATACCGTGCGCAATACGTGTTTTGAACATTGTCTTGCTTGCCGCAACTTCATTAGTGTGCGCTGGATTCAAGTCACCCGATATGCCGGCAAACAGATATACATCTGTTTCCGTCACTGTTTTGGTGAAACTTGCGCTGTCTCCCACTTTCATTTCATTGATAGTCATTATCTGCCTCCAAATAAAAATTATAGCACTTGTACAGTGCATATATTACCTGTAGATTAGCCGCAAATAAAACATGTGCTCCGTTGTACTGCAACAGAGCACATGCTGCTTGCGAATTATAGCCCCATCTTGCCGTCTTGGAAGATGCGGGCATCCATCTCTTTGACGTTCTTCATAATGGGCTTGAAGTCCATGTATGCAAGCACATCTTTTTCAACGTCAATTCCCGGTGCAACTTCGATAAGCTCAACGCCTTCTGGCGTAAGCTTGAACACTGCACGCTCTGTCACGTACAGGATGTCCTGCTTCATCTCCTGCGCATAGCTGCCGGAAAATGTTACCTGCTCAACTGCCTTGAGAAATTTTTTGCTCGAGCCTTCCGCATCGATGACGAGCTTGCCGCCTTTGACAGACTGCTTTAAACCGCCCGCGGTGAACGTGCCGCAAAAGATGACTTTTTTGGTGTTCTGCGTGATATTGATAAACCCGCCGCACCCAGCGATTTTCGGACCAAAGCGCGACACGTTGACGTTGCCTTTTTCATCTGCTTCTGCAAGTCCGAGAAACGCGATGTCGAGGCCGCCGCCGTCGTAGAAGTCAAACTGGAACGACTGGTGTAAAATGGCGTCAGGGTTTGTTGTGACGCCGAAATCGCCGCCGCCAGCGGGAACGCCGCCAATCGTTCCTGATTCTGTGGTGAGCACCATGCCCGAAATGCCTTCTTCCGCCACGATTGATGCAACGCCTTCGGGCATACCAATGCCAAGGTTTACGACCGCATTCGGAATGAGTTCCATGGCGCAGCGGCGCGCGATGATTTTGCGGTTTGACATGGCAAGCGGCTCAACTGAGTCTACAGGAACGCGCTTTTCGCCTGAAAATGCGGGATTGTATGCAGTCGCTTTTGTCTGCAAGTGATTTTCCGGTTTTGCCACGACAATGGCATCGACATAGATGCCGGGAATATGTATGAGCCGCGCGTCAAGTGAACCGTATTCTACGACTTTTTCCACTTCAACGATAACTTTGCCGCCATTCGTCTTTGCTGCCTGCGCAATCGGCAACACGTCTGCAAGCGTGCCTTCGTGTTCAAGTGTACAGTTGCCCTGTGTGTCCGCAAACGTGGCGCGCAAAACAGCCGCATTGATAGGAATTGATGGATAAAAAAGCTTTTCTTTGCCGTCGATTTCGATGACTTTTACCACATCGCCGCGCTCACGTGCTTTATCGTTGATTTTACCGCCTTCAAGACGCGGGTCAACGAACGTTTTCAGTCCCACATGGGTGATAAGTCCGGGGCGTTTTGCTGCAATTTCACGGAACAGCTGGGAAATCGCGCCCTGTGGCAAATTGTACGCCGCCACTTTGTTTTCCAATGCAAGTTTCTGCATCCGCGGCTCAAGCCCCCAGTGTCCGCCGATAACACAGGAACACAGCCCTTCTTCTGCCAGATGATTCAGCTGCCGCTCGCCAGAATCTCCTTGACCTGCGGCGTAGAGCACAGTCAAATTTTTCGGCGAGTTGTTCGCTAAGAATTCATCCTGAATAGATTTACTGATTTCTTCTGCGTGCACAGCGCAGACAAAGCCGTTGAATGCCACTGTATCACCGTCTTTGATACAGGTACGTACTGCTTCCTGTGCTGTCATTACTTTTGCCATAAGAAACTCCTATACCATAAAATGTGGTCATATCCAATCATAGTTTTGAAAAATTATATAATTGAATATAAATATAGTATAACTCATTATTTTGATATGTCAAGAAAAATCATGCACTTTGACAGATTGGGTAACTTGTGAATACTAATTAAAAAAAATGTTATAAATAAAATTATTTTTTTGCAGTATCGCCTGTATATTGTGTCAAAAATCTTGCGTGGCAAGAATTTGTTGTTCTTTTGTAAATAAACAGCAATTATTACAAGATATTTTCTTGAAAATATGGTATTATCAAAAAAAGAAAAGCAATTTACCTAGGCAGAGCAATGACCATAGAGGAAGAAATCTTTGCGCGAAGTACGCCGAATGATGCCGCGTTTGTGCCGTTTGGCTTTGTGCGCGGGCGCGACGGCTCTTATCGCTATTCTGAACAATTTCTTGACAAGCAGTTTCGCGCAGATGTGTGCATAAAAAACGGCGTGATTACAGGTCGCGTGTTTGATATAGCAAGTGACGAAGAGTATATGCCGCTCCGTGTCACGCGTCATCACGGTGCGTTTGTAAATGAGGTGCGGACAGCATACAGCGCAGTTTTGCGTCGCATAAAAGAAGCGTGTTTTATTCAACAGCCGTTTTTGTCAGCACAGGCAAACCGCATTGCCCGTGCCGTGAACGACGCATACGGTGATGCGCCCGACTTCACGTTTCCGACTGCGCCAACATACGCTGTGTTCCGAAATCCGCAAAATAAAAGGTGGTACGGCATCGTCATGAATATTGCGCGCGGCAAGCTTACGGCAAAACATGATGCAAAAAAATCGCGCAACAGCGAACGGCAAACAGAGGGCGAAAAGCGTGTAGAGATTTTAAATGTCAAGCTTGCGCCTGAAAAAAGTGCACACCTCATCACCCAAAAAGGATTTTTTCCGCCGTATCACATGAACAAAAAAAATTGGATTACGATAGTGCTTGACGGCACCGTGCGCGACAGCGTGATTATGAAATTGCTCGCAGAAAGTCACGCGTTTACGGAAAAAGGCAGCCGCGCCTTGTCTGGGAAAAAGCTGCTTTCGGCGCGGGAGGCACACACGTGGATTATTCCAGTGAAGCCCGATTACTACGACGTGGAGCAAGATTTTAGACGCGACGGCACAATCCGCTGGCATCAGCGCGTGTCGGTGTGCGTGGGCGACACCGTGTATATGTACATGAGCGCGCCCGTGTATGCCGTGCGCTACAAGTGTCGCGTCATTACAACGGACTGCATACCGAGCGATGACCGCTCCGAAGTGAATGTGCCTGCTGGCACTCATGCCGCACATACGAACGCTGCCGATGTCCGCACGACAAACGCGCGTGCAAAAGTGGCGCCGCACGACACTCCGTGCAAAGAGATGGTGCTGCGCCTTGAAAAACGCTATGACGATGACGCACTGCCGCGAACCCGCTTGAGAGAACTCGGTGTACAGTCAGTGCGCAGCGCGCGCCATCTTCCAGACGCTGCCATTCGCGAGCTGGAAGGCGAGTAGTGCCTCTCTTTGTGGGGGAATGCCTTCCCCCGCGCTCCCAAGCAGGTCGCTCCACGAATCATCTCTGCAGCGCACATAATGAACTGTGAGTTTTCGTGCAGCGAAAACTCTGGAAAGACAGATTATATGATATTGTATATATGGATAGGCAGATTTTTTCAAAATTATTAGACTAGAACGTATTTAAAAATCGTAAATCGCTTATTTTACGCGGTGCCAGACAAATCGGCAAAACGCAAACGCGTTTTGCGTGGGAGCAGAGGGCATTGCCATCATCTTGCGCCTATACTGCTTGCAGGAACGGACTGCAACTGCAATCAGGTGAAGCCGCTTTACCCGTACACGCCTGAAATCAAGCGCCAGCCCATGCTGCCCTGTTTGGGAAACGGCGGTAGCGCGCTGCGTGAGAACCATTTCGCTTCATACAGCTCATCTTCTTGCACGCGTATGGTGCCGCTTTTATATTCCGCGCGAAAGCCGAGCATGAGCTGGTCAGGAAATGGCCAACCTTGGCTTCCAACGTACCGCACATTTTGTATCTCAATGCCTATTTCTTCGCGCACTTCACGTACAACCGCCTGTTCCGCGCTTTCGCCCGCTTCGATAAATCCTGCGATGCATGTGTATATGTTTTGATTGCGCTCTTTATGCCGTGCAAGCAAAAGTTTATCGCCTTGCGTCACAAGCACGATGATGCACGGTTCAATACGTGGAAAATATTGCATATTGCATGATGTGCAGTTGCGTGCAGTAAGCTTTTTATCATCTTTGAGTGGAGCACCGCATGCGGGACAAAATAGATGAGACATGCGCCAGTTGAGCAAGTGTTTTGCGCGAGCAGCTCTTGCACCTTCTTCATTTGCTGTTTGGGCAAAGTACTTGCGTATGCGAATGAGTGTGTATCTTTTCGGTACAACATCAACGTTTTTCAAATACGCGGTTGTGTAATTATATTTTAATTCGCAAAAAATATCGTGCACATCACCGTTTGTAAGGAGTGTTTGCCATACACTGCTGTCAGGAAGTGTGATTGTGTTTTCCTGTACAAGGATATGACGTCTGTAAAAAAGATAATAGTCCATTGCTATGAAATCACTATACTTGTCAAAATGATTTTTGTAAAGATGAAAAATTCGAGTGGTATTGAACACTATGTCATTTCAGCGCACACGGAGATGCGAGTTTGCGTGAGCAAAAACTCGAAGGCTTGCTGCGTCGCGCGATTTTAGCGAGGCAGCAAGCCCTCGGCAAGAATCACGAGTATGAGGAGCGGCAGCACAATCGAGAAATACCATTTGAGTTTTGGCGAAAGCCGTATGCCTGCCCCTGCGTTTGCCTCTGCGCAATAGTTGTCGAAGCCCCAGCCCCATTTTGTCGTGCAGAAGAGCAGATAGATGAGCGAGCCGAGCGGCAGCAGAAGATTTGAGACGATAAAATCCTCGCTGTCGAGTATGTCGCGCGCGCCGATGAGATGCACGCCGCTCCATATGTTGTAGCCGAGCACGCACGGTATGCTTGCAACGAGTATGAACGCGCAGTGCAGTGCGGCAGATTTTTTTCTGCTCCAGCCGAAATTATCTATGCCGCACGTGATGAGATTTTCAAACACGGCGATGACTGTTGAAAAACTTGCAAACGTCATAAAGAGGAAAAAGAGCGTGCCCCAGATTCTGCCGCCAGACATGCTCGCAAACACTTTTGGCAGCGTTATGAATATGAGCGACGGCCCCGCGTCTGGCTCTACGCCAAAGCTGAAGCACGCGGGAAAAATGATTAATCCGCTGCACAGCGCCACAAACGTGTCGAGCCCGCAAATCCAGAACGCTTCGCCTGCAAGCGTCTTTTCTTTTGACATGCAGCTGCCGAAAATCTCCATTGCGGCAACGCCGAGACTCAACGTAAAAAATGCCTGATTCATCGCCGCCGTTATGACACGCCCAATGCCAATGTCAAACGCGCGCTGCATGTCGGGGAGCAGGTAAAAGCTGATGCCGCGTCTGGTGCCGGGCAGCGTCATCGAATGGGCGGCGAGCAGCAGTATGAGGATGAGCAAGCCCGTCATCAGTATCTTTGTGATGCGCTCAAGTCCCTTTTGCAAGCTGAACGAGCAGATGGCAAATCCTGCAACGACGGTGATTGCCATGAACATGCCCATCTCGACAGGGTTTGCGAGCATGGCAGAAAACACTGCTGCAGCATCTGCTGCGTCGTCTGCGGAACTAGCGGACGGAAGGGCGGCTGAAAATGTGCCGCGCAAAAATTTAACAAAATAGCTGAACATCCAGCCGGAGACTGTCGTGTAGTACATCATGAGCAGCGTGCAGCCCGCTATTGCCAACCAGCCGTGAATGTGCCAGAACGTGCCTTTCTTTTCCAACGCCTTGTAGCCGAGCACAGCGCTTTTTTGCGAGGCGCGTCCGACGGCAAGCTCCATCGTGAGCACGGGTGCTCCCATAATCACGAGAAACAAAAGGTAAAACAGCACAAACACGCCGCCGCCGTATGCACCAGTGATGTATGGAAACTTCCACACGTTTCCAATGCCGATTGCGCATCCTGCGCTTACTAAAATGAACCCAATGCGCGATTTGAATTTTTCTCTTTCCATAAACGGTAAGTATAGCGAATGCATATACGGGAGACAAGGAGTTGGAGACAGGTATTGATAACTTTCTTTAGAAATCCATAAAATGATACAGAACAACTTCCTTCTAATTCAAACCTATTTGCAATAAATGAAGCAGTCGGAGAAAGTCCTAATACGGAAAGCCGTGTTCCAACATTTGCCCTTATTTTTCGATTTTTTCATTAATTATTAAGTTTTTCACCTGCTTGCATTTTTAGCAAATCCTCATGAATGCGAGAGTATAAAGTTTCTAGTTTTGCATCAATTTGTTGAACAACGAGCAGTTGTATCATATTAACCTCTCGAATGCCGAATTCACCACCAAAAAGAGATGCTGGTGGCACGTTTAATTCATTTGAAATTTTTTCAATAAGGTTGGCAGAAGCAAATTGATTTCCTGTTTCTATAACAGAAAGATGCTTTTGAGAAATTTCTAATCGTTCTGAAAGTTCTGTTTGTGTAAGATTCGCTTTTTTCCTATATTTTTGAACATTTGCCCCGAAAATTTTCTGAATTGGTTCTTCCTGGCCTGACATAAAATAAGCATATGCTGATAAACTTTTTTTGAGAACATATTATAGTATAATATTTATTACCTTTTAAGTTGAAAAATCAAATTTTCTTGATTTTTGAAATGGTTTATGCTACCTTAAAGGTATAAAATCTGTGTGTAAGGAAGATTTATGAAAACATACATGAAACTAAATATCTTATGCATAGCAATCTGTTTTCTTTATCAAGTTGTGTTCTTTTTCAGGAGTTATTTGGCATAACCCCATCTGAAAATTCACCGTCTCAAACAAATCAAACAGGAACAAAAGTTGGTCGTCCTAGCTCAAATCAAAATCAAGGAACGCAGATTCGTTCACAAATTTATAAAACACCAGATTCTTATGGAGAAGCATACAAATATAGAACAGATGTAGCGGAACAGAGTATTCGTCGTCTTATCACAAACAAACAAATTGATTCACTCCGCAACACGAATCCACGCGAGTATGTACGAAAAATTATCGAAGAAATAAATGCTGTTTCTAAAAACGATTTTGAAAAAATAAAAATGATTCATGACGTTGTCACTCTCCTTATTTCGTATGATGCAAAAAGTTATTGGCAAGGAAGTATACCCGCTCAAGATTGGCAAACTGTTCTTTCGAAAAGACTTGCCGTCTGCGAAGGATATTCAAATCTTTTTAAATATATGTGTGATATTGCTTCCGTCAATTGCGAAAAAGTTTCGGGTTATGCACGAGGTGTTGGCTCTTCGCTCATTGACGAAGATTCACCGAGTAATTCTAATCACGCATGGAATATTGTAAAAATAAATAACGCTTGGTATGTTGTCGATTGCATATGGGATTCTGGCTATATGGACGGCCGTGTTGCAAAACAAAAATATACAACTGATTGGCTTTTCTTAAAACCTGAACATATGATTTACACTCATTTTCCAAATGATTCAAGAAAACAATTGCTTGCCTCTCCTATGACTGCTCGCGATTTTTACAATTTACCTGAAATTAAACCCAAATTTTTTGATGCTGTGAATGTAAAAGATCTTCAAACGCTACCTGTAAAAAAAATGCTCGCAAATAATTCAATGATGTTTCCTTTTTCACTTAACGAAGGATATGAACTTTCCGTTCACCTAAAAAATCTTTCGTCAAATACGAGGCAAAAAAATTGTACTCTTGTTCAAAACAACGGAGAACATTCATGGTGTAAAATTTTATTTCCACAAAAAGGCATATATCTTGTTGATGTGTTTTGGGGAAAAACAGGTTCGCGCGGAGGGCAAGATTGCATGCAATTTATTGTTGAAGCAGAAGAGGCTAGTAACATTCGCTTTCCGCAGGTTTACGCTGTTTCAGCAAAAAATGCTCGTCTTATTTCGCCAATGGAGATGCCACTTAAAACTGACGAACCAATTACTTTTAGCGTTTATGTTGAAAACAGAAAATTGGTAACAGTTATTTACGGGAAAAATTTTATTCCACTTGAAGCACAAGGCGATGGATTTTTTACAGGCGATGTAACTATTCCACGAGGGGTAAAACAAGTTTCTGTTGCCTTTGCCCAGTCAGAGCGAGGTCAGTATCAAACATTTGCGCAATTCTCTGTAGAGGG
Organism: Treponema sp.; assembly: GCA_017940005.1. Taxonomy (GTDB): domain Bacteria; phylum Spirochaetota; class Spirochaetia; order Treponematales; family Treponemataceae; genus Treponema_D. The sequence continues at coordinate 31,424 of JAGAZO010000006.1, read as the reverse complement.
AATGGTTTATGAATTTTGACAACATAAAAACAAAAATTGAAAATTTCTTTAAACAATTAAAAGAAAAAATATGTGATTTTTTTGCTCATATAAGTGACGTCTTTGCCCATCTAAACGATGTCTTTTTGGGAACTCGTGAACAAGACTGCACCGAGAATAAAAATGAAAGTGAAAAAGATTCAGCAACTGGAGATTCAGGAAGTAACGAAAATATAAACACGTCGGAAAAACAAACTGAAACAGAAACGAAAGAAACTACAGGAAACAGTGTTAGGCTTAGACAAAAAATAAAATCATACATTCCGCTTGTTGCAGATTTTATTGCGAGTTTATTTTATATCGCGGTTGTGGTACTTGTGGTAAAACCGAGTTTATTAGGAAGTTGGCCTACATCTAACTTCGGAAATATATTAGATAGATTTGTAGATTGGATTGGGACTAAAATATCCATACATCATCTTCCAGTCATTATTAAAATTTTTATATGCTATATTTTATTAAAATTGTTGATGATATTATTTTCAAACATATCATTCAAAAAAGTTGTTCCTGTTTTATTAACAGCGTTGCAATTGTTATGTTTTAGTTTGCTTTTAATTAAATTTGATAAAGATAAAATATGGACAGTTGAAAATTTGCTACTTTTTATTCCTTTCGCATTGCTTGTGTATATTACATTTCAGCAAACAATGGGTTGCAATGGTGAAATCATTAAGAAAAAATTAAAGCTACTTTTTGTTTTTTAATAGTTGGTTACATTGTTGCACATATTGTTTTTATTCCAGAAGCAAAATGCCATGCTTTTAATTTCTGTTTGGAATTATGGAGTTTTATAAAAACACTTTCAATAAATCATAGTGTTATAGATTTTTAGATGGCAATTTTGTATTGGGAATAGAATGCAAGGCTTATGCCGAAAACGCGATGCTTAAACGCATCCTTGTCGATTTTCATTTATTGAAGACGCTCTATCCACATTTAACCTGTTGCTTATTTCAACTGGAAAGTCAACTCGGAGGTGATTATGCTGATTTGCCAGAAACTCCATTCGGTTCAAGAGCAACTCATTCTATAATGAGCTACTTTGACGATGTTGACTTGCATATTGTCACATTTCTAAAAGGAGAGCGGAAAGTGGACAAACGTTCACAATGCGCACTAAAATAGCGTGCGCATTGTAATTTCGAGTTTTCTCACGAAAACTCGCGTATTGATTGCGTGTTCTCATTTCATTGCGAACACGCAATTTTGAACAGTTCCGATTTTGAAAAATCGTTCACTGTTCAAAATGAAGAAGTCTATTCATAAATACTTCAAACCGTTAGAAAAGTCAGTGCTTGACAAAGCAATACTGCTTTTGCAAGCTGTGTTGCAAAAGCATGTGTAATTTTCTGCGTATTTTGTGCGAGTTCTGTGAATGTTTTTTATGCGCGCTCTTTACGCGTTGTGCTTTTCTGTTTATAATTGTTCACTATGGAAGCAAAATCTGTTGCTGTTATCGGTGGTGGCGCATGGGGCACTGGCTTGGCACATGCGTTTGCACGCGGCGGTCACGACGTAACAATTTGGGCGCGCGAGCAAGCTGTTGTAGACAGCATAAACAACGAACACGAAAACAAGCAGTATCTTGCGGGATACACGCTTTCGAAAAATGTCAAGGCGAGCGCTGATATTGCCGCTGTTGCAGACGGCAAGGAGTTTGTGATTATCGCGACGCCGTCGCTCTTCCTTGCAGATACAGTAAAAAAAATCACGACAGTGCCCGCAATTGCAGACGGCACCGCGTGCATCGCGGCAATTACTAAAGGATTTGTTCCATCGCACGACGGCGCAAAGCTGGTGCTTGAAACAATCGAAAATATTTTGCCGGGCATCTATAAAGGCTGCACAGTGTATGTGTCGGGACCGAGCCATGCAGAAGAAGTTGCGCTTGGAAAAATTACGGGATTGATTGCCGCGTGCGAAAATCCGCGCAACTCAATCCGCATACGAGAGCTTTTGCGCGTGCCAGGCATTTTGCCGTTTTCGTCATTCGATGTAATTGGCGTGCAAGTGTGCGCCGCCGCAAAGAATATTGTCGCAGTTGTATACGGCATGATTGACGCGCTTGCAGAGACGTCAGAGCTGTTTGGCGATAATGCGGAAGCACTTTTAATGGCGGCGGGCTTGAATGAGCTACAGACGCTCGGCTTTGCAATGGGCGCAACGCACGCGCAAACATTTACGTCAATCGCGGGCATTGGCGATTTGGAAGTGACGTGCAAGAGCGTGTACGGACGCAACCGTCGTTTTGGGCAGGACATCATAAAAAAAGACAGCCTTGCGCAATTTGCAAACCTTGACGACATCATCGAGAACATGAACAAACTCGGCTATCTTTCTGAAGGTGCTGTCGCGTGCAAATATGTGCATGACATTGCAAAGCGGAAAAATATCAAGCTCACCATATGCGACGGGCTGTACCGCATTCTCAATAAAGAGATTGCGCCGAACGATTTTATCAAAGAGCTTTTGATGCAAGATGCGTGATGCAATAGCGCTGGCTGTAGCTGCTATTCGTGATATTTGTAATAGGAATGATACATGCTTGAAAAATTAACAAATACATTTTCATCGATTGTGCAAGCGGTGAGCGGCAAATCGACAATTACCGAAAAAAATATTGAGGACACTGTTGAGCAGATTAAAATGGCGCTGCTCGAAGCAGACGTAAACTTGCGCGTGGTGCGCCGATTTGTGAATGCAACTGTTGAAGAGGCAAAAGGCGAAAAAGTTTTGCGTTCGGTGAATCCTGGTCAGCAGTTTGTGAAAATCATTCATGACAAGCTTGTGTCGTATCTTGGTGATGAAAAAACTGACTTGCATTTGAAGGGCGTGGACACGCAGTCGGTGATTTTGCTGCTCGGCTTGCAAGGTTCCGGCAAAACGACAGCGAGCCACAAGCTTGCATACCGCTTGGCAAAGGAAGGGCGCAAACCGTTGCTCGTCGCGTGCGATTTAGTGCGCCCTGCCGCAGTAGAACAGCTTTCGCAGCTCGGTGCAAAAATTAACGTGCCTGTATATAAGGAAGAGATAAAAGATGCTGTACGCGTCGCGGAGCATGCGCTCGACTATGCTCGAAAAAATGCGCTTGACACTGTTATCATTGACACAGCTGGTCGTCTGCAAATTGACGAAGAGATGATGGCGGAGCTTGTCGCAATTAAAAAGGCTGTGAAGAGCGACGAAGCGATTCTTGTTGCTGACGCAATGACAGGGCAGAATGCTGTCGATATTGCAAAGACGTTTGACGATGCGCTTGGACTTACCGGCGTCATTTTAACAAAGTTTGACAGCGACGCGCGAGGAGGGGCAGCTCTTTCGCTCAAAACGATGACGGGAAAGCCCATCCTGTTTATAGGCACAGGCGAAAAAACAGAAGACTTGGAACAATTTCACCCCGACAGAATTGCAAGCCGCATACTTGGCATGGGCGACATTGTTTCGCTCGTTGAAAAAGCGCAAGAAACAGTAGACAAGGAAGAAGCGGAAAAGTTACAGCGCAAAATGGCGCGCAATGAATTTACGCTCGACGACATGCTCACGCAGTTTGAGCAAGTGCAAAAGATGGGCAGCATGCAGAGCCTTATGGAAATGCTGCCAGGACTTTCTGCGCAGATACAGGGGCGTGACATAGACACAAGCAACATGAAAAAGCAAAAGGCAATCATTCAGTCGATGACAAAAAAGGAGCGCGCCAATCATTTGATAATCGGGCCGAGCCGCCGCAAGCGCATTGCGCACGGTTCTGGTACGTCTGTTGCAGAAGTGAATAAATTGATAAAGCAGTTTGAAAAGACAAAACTTATGATGAAAAAGCTTTCACGAAATCGTGGTGCGCAAGCGCAGTTGATGAATCAGCTCGGCGGCGGCCAGCTTGACATGGAAGCGTTGGCAAAGCGGTTTGGCAGAGGATGAGCGCAAGTGATTGGAGCACCTGCCTGCCTGTCTTGTTTGCAATGAGCGCTGCTATGCGTGCCTGTCGTATTTTTGAATGCGCGTTTGTTATGAACGCAATAAGTTGACAGGCAGTGCAGTTCCGAAGCGAAGATGAGGAATGAGCGTGAGCGAAGTGCGCAATGAACGGCGGGGCTTGCCACTGCGTGGCAAGCCCCGATGCGCCCAAATTATGAAGCAAAGTTATGGAATAAAGCGGAAAGTGGTTTATCCGAAGCCATATATTTTTTACATGTACCCTTTACGCGCCGTGATTTTCCGTTTATAATTATGCATCGCAATATTATCAGCGGGAAGAGGTGATGCAATATGGCAGAACGCAAAAATTATTTTAATTCCATTCCGTGGCGCGAGGCGAGACAGCAGCTTGGTCATTGTCGCTCAATGTCAAAAGAAGAATTCGCTGACGGAGTAAACGCGCTCAAAGGTAAAAAAATTGTGATTGTCGGATGCGGCGCGCAGGGCTTGAATCAGGGCTTGTGTTTGCGTGCAAGCGGACTTGACGTAAGCTATGCGCTCCGTGAAAGCGCCGTGTCAGAAAAGCGGCAGAGCTGGAAAAACGCAACCGAAAATGGTTTTGCTGTCGGTTCTTACGCGCAGATGATTCCTACGGCAGATGTTATCGGAAACTTGACGCCTGACAAACAGCACACGGCTGTCATCACAGAAGTGCTCAAATACGCGCGCAAGGGAATTACGTTGTGGTACAGTCACGGCTTCAACATTGTGGAAGAAGGCATGCAGATTCCAAAAGAAGATACGGTGATTATGTGCGCGCCAAAAGGTCCGGGCACGGAAGTGTGGCACGAGTATCAGCGTGGTTTTGGCGTTCCCGACCTCATTGCAGTGCATCCAGAAAATGATCCTGACGGTCGCGGCTGGGCAGAAGCAAAAGCGCTTGCTGTCGGCATGGGAGGAAGTAAAGCGGGCGTGCTTGAATCATCGTTTGTGGCTGAAGTAAAATCAGACTTGATGGGCGAGCAGACGATTTTATGCGGCATGTTGCAGGCGGGCACTATCGTGTGCTTTAATAAAATGATTGCAAACGGCATTGCGGCGCCTTTTGCGGTAAAGTTTTTGCAGCACGGTTGGAATCACATTTCTGAAGCGCTCAAATGGGGCGGCGTCACAAACATGATGGATCGCCTTTCAAATCCCGCGAAAATAAAGGCGCATGAGCTTTCAAAGCAGCTCAAAAAATTATTAACGCCGCTGTACCGCAAGCACATGGACGACATTATAAGCGGCGCATTCAGTTCCACAATGATGCAGGACTGGGACAACGCAGACCGCGATTTGCTTGCGTGGCGTGAAGCTACGGGAAAATTGCCGTTTGAAACAACAGAAGAAGCGGGCGATGAAATTGCCGTGCAGGAATATTTTGACAAAGGCATACTGCTTGTTGCAATGGTAAAAGCGGGCTGCGAGCTTGCGTTTGAAACAATGGTAGAGACAGGCATTATGCCGGAGAGCGCGTATTATGAGTCGCTGCATGAAGTGCCGCTTATTGCAAATCTGATTGACCGCAAAAAGCTCTACGAGATGAATCGCGTCATTTCTGACACAGCAGAATACGGCTGCGCGCTTTTTGCAAATGCCGCCGTTCCGCTGCTCGAAAAAGAATTTATGCCTGACGTAACGCTTGAGGTAATCGGCAGCGGTTTGAATGTGCGCGACAATGAAGTGAGCAACACGGAACTTGTTGCGGTGAACGCGGAGATACGCAATCACCCTATAGAAGTTGTGGGAAGACGCTTACGCGCATACATGACAAGCATGAAAGCTTTGTGATATACTGATGGTATGACACGTTCAGATTTAATAAAGGCCATAACGGACACTGTTGCTATTGACAAAAAAAAGTGCGGCGACATTCTGTCTGCGTTGCTCGAAGAACTGTACGTAACGCTTGAAAATGACGGGAAGTATACGCAGACGGGATTCGGCACATTCGATACACGCGTCTACAGCGAGCGCGTCGGGCGCAATCCGTTTACAAAGCAAAAAGTGCGCTATCCGAAAAAACGCAAAATGCGCTTTAAGCCTGCAAAACTTTTAAAGGATACGCTCAATGCCGAATAAAAAATCATCAAAGCAAAATACGAGCGGCTTGCTCACGCTTTCAACGCTTGCCGAACGTGTCAATAAAAAAATCGGCAGTAAAGATGTCGATGAAACTGCAATCAAGCAGGTGACAAACGCATTTTTCGATGTGATTAAGCGCGAGATTCTCGACAGTGGTTCATTTAAGCTGCTCGGATTTGGCACATTCGACAGAATGCTCGTTGAAGAATCGACGCGCAAAAATCCGCGCACTGGCGAAGAAGTCACAACGCCCGAACATTATAAAATTAAATTTGTGCCTGCTGCAGGTCTTGCAAAGAGAATAAACAAACCGTATGAGCACTTGCGGCCTGAAATTATCGAAGAGCCTGTTGCAGAAGAAGTGCAGGAACGTACGGAGCGTGAAACCATGTTGGCAGATGAAGCGGCGCGTACGGGGCATGAAACCATGCAGCCAGATGGCACGTCGCTTGTGGAGCGTGAAAGCGCGCTGGTACATGGAGCATTGCGCGCAGAATATGAAAGCGCATTAGTAGATGAAGCGACGCATAAAAGCATGTCTGATGCGCATGCGCCCATGCTTGAAGAAGCTTCGGTTGTCAAATCTACCGTAGACGAATTGAATGCCGTATTTAGCGATGACGTAGCTATATCGCTCCCTGACGATGAAGTGCAGAGCGTTCAGTCGCTGCAGCTCGTGGAAGACACATTTACGACAGACGTGCAGCCTATTTCTCGCAGCGAGCAAACAGTTGCAAATCAGACAGTGCAGCACGCAGTTATTGAGCACCAAGTGATTCAGCAGCAAGTTGTGCAGCAGCAGGTGATTCAACAGCAGCGCGTTCAGAGCGAGTTTGATGATGTGTACGACCCCGACTACGATGATGACGACTATGATGAAGACATTCAAAAATACATAAGCCGCTGCTGGTTTTTTGCAGGCGTTGCGGTTGTGCTCACCGCTTTTATGCTCGGCGTGCTCTTCTACGTGCTCGTGCACAGAGAGCCGAAAAAACAAGCAGCAGTTCCGCACGCATCACAAGAAATTGTGCTCGATGAAAGCGCCGCGCCGTATGCATTTCGCATTGCGACAGATGACAACTTGTATGCAACGCTTGCTTCTCAACAGTATGGCGAGCGTAACTTGTGGCCATATATTTTCAGTGCAAATATGCTGCGCTTCTCTGACCCAGACAATCCTGGCGGCGCGTCGCAACTGACAGTTCCGTCAAAGCCTGACAAAACGATTGACAGGCGCGACATAGAGCTTTCCGTAATCGATGTGTATGATTCGTATCGCGCGCTCATAGCGCAACGCCCGAATGGACGCGCTGCGGAGACGAGAAAAGAGCATGCGGTCATTGCGCTTTTATGCGGCGAGTCGCTGTACTCAGGCTTTATTGACAAGTATGCAGTCCGCCTTGATGCAGAAGATGTAAAAGCCGCACGAGAAGCTATTGCACATGCGCAAATTTATTAAATCTGTTTGATAACGAAGTTATCAAACAGATTTAATATTAATAAATTGCAATCTATTGTCGTACATGGGTTGTACATTCCATGTCGGTAAATTGGTGCCATATTTTTATTGAGGAAATTGTATGGGCGATGTAACATATAAAACGCGCGGCACATGCGCACGGGCAATTCATTTTACAAAGACTGATGACGGACGCATTACAAACATCAGTTTTGACGGCGGCTGCAACGGCAATCTCAAAGCGATTTCAAAACTCTGCGACGGCATGAAAGCGGAAGATATTGCAGAAAAACTGCGCGGCAACACATGTGGCGGCAAAAGTACGTCCTGTGCAGACCAGTTGGCAAGGGCAGTTGTAAATGAAGAATAAATTCTGCACAGCGGCATTCAGTGCATGCGAATTTTTTTTACAATGCACACGGAGCAAATAATATAAATTTGTATATTCCTATACATCGATTTCAATCGCAATGGGACAGTGATCACTGCCTGTTATGCTACTCAAAATTGTCGACGAGCGCACATTGCTTAAAAAAGCGGCATTCACGCACGCATAATCAAGCCGCCATCCGATGTTCTTTTCGCGCGCGTGAAAACGATAACTCCACCATGTATACTGATTCGGCTCCTTGCAAAAGTTTCTGAATGTGTCACAATAGCCTGCTTCAAGGAACATGTCCATCCATGCGCGCTCTTCAGGCAAATAGCCAGGATTCTGCTCGTTCGCTTTAGGATTTGCCAAATCGATTGGTTTGTGTGCAATGTTGTAATCGCCACACAACACTATGTTGCCGCCTTGCGCAACATGTGCGTTGCAAAATGTAAGTATTTCGCGGCAAAAATCAAGCTTGTATGAAAGGCGCGCGCCGCCCTCTTGACTATTTGGAAAATACGCGGAAATTATTGCAAGTTTGCCATACCGTGCAATCGATACACGTCCCTCATCATCAAACGCGCGTATGCCGAGCGTATCAAATGAATCAGGTTTTTTGAGCGCGTACATAGCTGTCCCTGAATATCCCGGACGGCGCGCGCTTGCAAAAAATGATGAATAACGCATACCTGTTGCGTTGACAGGTGTACGTACTATGTCGGAAAGCTGTTCTGAATGCGCTTTTGTTTCTTGAATGCATACAATGTCTGCGCCGCATGTTGCAATCCATTCGGTAAATCCCTTTTTCTCTGCTGCACGTATGCCGTTTACGTTCCATGAGATTATTTTCATATGTGTAGTATAGCAAAGCGCGGCATGTTTTGAAAAGGCAGGGCATGCCTATGGCAAAAAGCATCGTGTCTGGAAAATATTTCTGCAGTGACAAATAACACAGTTTGCTGTATACTGTATATCATATAAGTGAATGTTCTACAAAGGCGTCAAGTATTTTTTTGTATTTTGCAGCGAGTAGTGTGGAAACGACATCTGCTATCAAGCGATATTACATTGACAGAAATGATGCACGCCGAGTGATGGAGTTTGCGTGCATTTCTCTAAATTAAGGAAATAGTAAAGCATGAATGTATTTGCCATAGATATATTTTTTTCTGTGAGCGCTGCGTTTTGTATGCTCGGTATTATTTGCAGTATAATCGCTCATGTGCGCTGGAAATTATTTGACACTTCTGCTTATGGAAAAATCGTTGAAATACAAACATACATAAATCACGATGATTACCTGTACAGCGTTCCTATTATTGAATTTGCAGTAGGTATGAAGACTGTTCGTTCTCGCGCGCGTTCAGCAAAGCCAAAAGGTCTTGTTGATAAAAAAATGACAAACGGGCAAGCTGTAGAAGTGATATATAATTCTAAAAGACCATCATCATTTATTGTTAAAGGATATGATAAAAATGTTCTGCTTATTTTGGGAAATGTACTCATTATTGGTTCGCTCATTGTAATGGCAATAGTTTTTATCATTTTATATAAACAAGAATTGTTGCCTTCTATAACGTTTTCGCGCTTGTCTATTTTACTTTCGATATGTTGATGTTTCCATCGCTTGTTTTTGCGTCTATTAATGCCTCACCATTTTTATAAACAACGTTTCCGTTCCCTTTTGCACTCGTATTTGTGAAAGCGTCTTTGAGTCTGCCGTTTTGGGCAGCGTAAGAAAGCGCGTAGCCGTCATTTTCGGGCAGCGTTATGTTGATTGAGCCGCTCTCGCTTTCAAAGAACGCTTCTTGCATCATTTCTGTTGCTGAGTATTGTATGGCGCCGCTTTGTGTCTTTGCAAAGATGCGGTTGCAGTTTCCCGTGTAGCGCACAGCTCCATCTTTTGCAGTTGCACTCACTTTGCCCGCTGTTGCATCGCTGCATATGACGGCCCCTGATTCTGTTGCAAACTCTGCCGTTGCAAACGAAGCGCCGTCTATCATTATTCTGCCGCTCGTCGTCGTTGCCGAGAATACGCTACAGGAGAATCGCTGTGCGCTTATTGCGCCGCTCGTAGTTTTAAGCGACACGTTAAAATTATTAAATTCTTCTGCAAGATTTTTTGGCACTTTGATGTCGAGTGAAGTTTTGTCTTTTGGAGAAGCTTCTTGCTCGTCTTCTAGAATGATGACAGCATTATCTTGTAAAACTGCATACGGTCTATTGCGTTGCGTACGGTTTGAGGTGATGATAATTTCGACACGCCCTTCGTCCCACACAGAAATTTTTAAGTCGCACGAAGTGACTGCCACTTGAAGCTGCGCGATTCGCTCTGACTGAAAGAAAAATGTTTCGCTCGTTGGTTCTCCGCCTGTTTGTGAAGTTTTTGCTGATGGCGTGGTAGAATTAGGACGCGTTATTAAAAATATTTCTGCGGCAACTGCAAGCACAAGTAGTCCGATTATGATGAGCGAATTTTTTGTGTTGTGCGTCATGCGGCATCTCCTGTTATTTTGTTTGTGGAAGTAATTCTGAAATTGCAAATGCTCTGTCGCCAATTTTTCCAATGTTACGCACTAAATCGATGTAGAGCAATTCTGATTTTACATCAGCACCATTTTCGAGTCGTTTGCGAGCGCGTTTTTTCAGCGTTTTTCTAATTTCATCGATTTGCGTGCCGAGCTCGTTTGCAAAGCTCAGCTTTTCTTCGCTTAAACGCTTATTAATATTGATGTGAATAAATTGCAAAAATTGTCGCGCGAGTTCCACATAAGGAATCAAGTCATCTAAATCTTCTTGCGGGAATGACATTTTTTTTGCAATACTTTTTTGCAGAAGCGAACCAATGTCAAGACAATCGTCAGACATCAGTTCAATTTCATCGACGATTTGCAGCATAATCGATAGATTGCTCAACTGGTGTTCACTTGCGGGAAGGTGTTCGCATTGTACAATGTAGTGCGCGAGTTGTTCCTGCATTTGGTTTACGTAATCTTCTGCCTGCTCAAGCTGTGCGAAATGCATATCGATAAATGACTGGTCTCTATGTGTAAATCCAATTTGAATATGATCGAACATCTCTGATATGATGTCGCACATGTCTGCAATCTCTTTTTCTGCGCGGATAATTCCTATCGCTGCGTTTCCTTTAGTTTCTGAAATCGGTTCAAGATGATATTCGCGCCGCAGCTCATTGTCATTCGGCGTGATGATTTTTTCTGCGAGCGCGACAACTTGATTGACAAATGGAATAAATATAAGCGCAGTGAGCACTTTGAATGTTGTGTGCATCATAGCAATGTGGTACGTGATGTTGCTCTCAACTGGACCAGGAACAAAAAAATCGACGAGCGCGAGCAGCGGATTGAAAAAGATGAGTGCAAGGATTGTGCCGACAACGTTGAACATGACGTGAATAAAACACGCACGCCGCGCGTTTGCTTTTGTGCCTATCGCAGCGAGTATCGCGTCAATCGTAGAGCCGATATTGCTGCCGATTACCATTGCGCATGAAAACTTCCACGAGAGCAAACCGCTGTACGCCATTGTAATGACAATCGCAGTGAGCGCGCTTGACGAGTGGAGCAGCGCAGTGAGCGCAATGCTGCTTGCCACAGCAATGATGGTTGAGGAGATGCCTGCGTGCTGAAATTTTGTTAAAAATGAAAGCGCATTTGAGTCTTGAAAAGTGACTGTTTCGGAGAGCATTGAAAGTCCGACAAACAAAAGCGCAAATCCCATAATCGCTTCGCCGAGGTTTTGCTGCCGCAGTTTTTTTGCAATCGTGAGCAAAAAGCCCAGTCCGAAGATTGGCACGGCGAATGCTTCAATGTTAAAATTAAAGCCGAACAGTGCGACAATCCACGCTGTGATTGTGGTGCCTATGTTTGCGCCGAATATTACGCCTGCTGATTGCGCAAGCGTGATGAGTCCTGCGTTTACAAATGAAACAACCATCACCGTAGTTGCGCCCGATGACTGCACGAGCATAGTTATCACAACACCGGTGAGCATTGCGATAAATCTGTTGCCAGTCATAAAACCGAGCGCGCTCTGGAGCTTTTCGCCCGCACTTTTTTGAATGCCGTTGCTCATCAGCGACATGCCGTATAAGAGAAATCCAAGACTGCCGATGAGCTGCACAATTGTGTTTATAATACGCACGTTAGTATCATATAAAATAGTGGCATTCTTTTCAAGAAACAGAAAAATCGTTATACTTAAAAAAGAGATTTTTTGTAACGGTGAGTTATGAGTATTAATAAATTAATAATTTTTATTATTTTGACAATATGCAGTTTTTCTTTTTTTTCTTGCAATGAAAAAAAGCGCGCGATTGCTGTTGACATTTCTTCAGAAGCTGTTTCAACGGAGCTTGCTGGAGACGACGCAAATAATCTTTCGCAAAAAACGCAGACATGGCATGTTTCAAATGACTGCATCTGCATACTGTTTGGCTACGGTTACAACGATGTGCAGTTTATTTCTTCAATGACGGAAACGCTTTTTGAATTGTACGGTTCATCTGATGACGGCGGTCTCATTTTGCCGCTCGTGTTTCCCGACGATTTTAGACGCGGTTCACGCTCTATCGCCGCAGAGCTGCCGCTTTTTGTGAGCGACAAAAATCTTCGCGGCATTATTTTGCTCGGCGCGCCGGAGAACACGCATTTTGGTCTTGCGCATGTGCAAGACAGCTTTGACGGCGTTCAATCGTTTCCCATTTTTTCTTTTTTCCCGCAAGATGACATCTCCGGCATGGAAGGCACCGCAGACATTGTGCTTGACAAAGCGCAGTCCGCGAATATAGACGGCATGGTTGGGCTTGAAGCAGAGCAGACGTTTGTAAAAGCAGTTCCTGACTTTGTAAAAAAATCTGTCGCATATATGCTTGCGATTGACGCGCCGTTGGCAAAAAATAGCGATTTGCTTGCGCATGTGCAACGTATTGTGGGAAACGCATCAGTGCGCCGCTACGTTGACCCGCAAACAGGATTGCAGTCAATCAATCACTTTATTTTGACAGAGTGATTTTAGCGCGCGGTTCATTTTTGCGCATGGCGACGGGCTGACGGTTTTAAAGTGATGACAACGTTTAAACAATGTGAACATGATTTGCTCGGCTCATCGCGTGAAATTGCGCAGCTTGCGCAAAAAGAAAGCGCGCGCCTCCTCGTTGTTTCAGATTCGCACGGGCAGCATGCGCTTTTTAGGAGCATCCTTGAGCACATGGGCGCTTCGTGCGATGCGCTTGTGTTTTGCGGCGACGGCATTGGCGATGTTGTTTCATGTTTTGATTGCGCGTATGGAGACAGCGTTTTTGCGCAATGTGTGCCGCCTGTTGCAGCGTTTGTAAAGGGCAATGGGGATGCCGACAGATTTCCCGCAGTGTTCAATCCGCACCAAGATGAAAAACCGCACGAGCGCGCCGCGTATTATGAATTGACAATTCCGCGCAGCCAGCTTTTGACTGCGGCGCATCGCACTATTTTCATAGCGCACGGTCACGAGTTTGGTGCGTACTACGGAACAGACGCTATTGCAGAAGCAGCAAAAAATGCGGGAGCCGCTGTTGCGCTGTATGGTCACACGCATGTGGCAGCAGAAACACATGCGGGCGTGTACCTTGTGAATCCCGGCAGCATAACGTATCCACGTGCAGGAATGCCGCCGTCATTTGCAATTTTAGAGCTTGGCAAAAATTTTATCAATGCAGTTTTTTATAAGATTGAGGTGCGGCTGCGCGACATGCGTTTTACACCGTTTGCGCCAAAGAAAACTTCGCTGTGGCATTGATGGACAGCAGATGCAGCAACGGTGTGCACCGCAGGCGAGCATATATTTCTTGCACGTGCACGCACATTAATAATTTTCTGAAAGCGGAAAGCCGTAATAGTCGTGACCGGGATATACACGCGTGTCGCGCGGCAGCGTTTCTTTAAGTGTGAGCAAGCTTTTGTGTATTGCTGCTTCATCGCCACCGGGTAAATCTGTTCTGCCGTAGCTGCGGTAAAAAACAGTGTCTCCTGAAATGAGCTCGCCGCGCTCTGCGTTGTACAAGCACAACGAACCTGTGGAGTGACCGGGCGTGTGCAATATTTTCCACTGCGAAAGCGCGGCTGCAACTTCAGCGTCACGCTCGTCTGTAAATACAGCGTCGAGCGTTTCTCCGCCTGCGACTGTTTTGTCTGCGCGCGGCATATCTTGAAACGCGGCAGCAAGTTGCCGCAAGCCGAATGAAGCTACTTGCGCTTCTCCATTGAGCATGCACGCTTCGCTTTTGTGAACTGCGATCGCGCAGTCGGGAAACGCTTTTTTCAAAACAGCAAGCCCAGTGATATGGTCGAAATGGCTGTGCGTGAGGAATATGCCCGCGGGACGCTTTTTATGCTCATCGAGCCAGCCGGTAATTTTTGTCTCGTCGTCGGTGAACGTACACGCTGCCGGATCAACGATGAGCACAGCGTCTTTTGCAAGCGGCACAATATACGTGTTCACGCCGAGTGGTCCCGTGTTCAAAACAACTAGCGATTCCATAAAACCTCTTACGCGAGAGAAGTGCCGTTTTGTGGCATGTTCTGTTCGCTCATATAATTTACAGGAGTGTTTTGTTCGTTATTCTCACCCGTCTTATATGCGCACTCGTCTTCTTGTGCTTCATAAGAATTTTCAGCGTGATTTTCATATGATTCAAAGGCTGCTGTTTCTTCGTCTGCTTTTTGTCGGGAATAGCTTACAGCAAGTTTTCTTCCCCGATAATCATATCCGTTGAGTGCATGTATGGCTTTTTCTGCGTCGTCTTTGAAAAGTTGTACAAACGAATAATTAGCAAGTACGCGAATGTTCCCGATTTTGTCTCGGTCAAGATTTGCAACGCTCACGAGCAGCCCAACTAAATCGCGAGGGTACACGCGTCTGTTGCGCCCAATGCTGACGAATATGGTTGCTGCAAGCGATTCGTCAATTTGCACATGCGAGTGAGGTGTGTGTTCTTCAGAATGTATTTCACGCGTTGCATTTTCGCGCGCTTCTTTCTGTTGCATGTTGCGCGCAGCGTTATACGAGCCATGATTATTGTGCATTGCAGTACCGTTGTGCCGATTGTTAAAACGGTTGCGATTTCTTAATTGTGCTTCTTTGACGAGATACGCTGCAACATACATGCGCTTTGAGAAAGGAACACTTTTTTTAAAAACCTTTTTCAAATCATTGAGAAGATCAGGATTTTCCTGTGTCATAACTTTATTAAGAGCTTCTTTTAGAAAAATAGCTGCTTGCTCTAAATCAATTTCTGTTTCACGGTTAAACGACATATTAATTACCTCTGTAAAATAAATTAATAAAGTTTTGCTGCAAAGCCCGAACCTGCTTTTTCAAAACCATTGCGTTCAAGCAACGGGATAAGTATATCGGGTATAACTATATTTGCAGTTACTACATATTGCTTGCCGCGTTTTTTCAAATCGGAAAGACACATCGAAAAAAGTTCGTTTCCTATGCCTAATCCGCGGAAAGTTTCTAATACAAAAAAACTTGTTAATACTGCCGTGTTTTCATCACAAGTCAAAAACGATGATGACGTAATACATCCTGCGAAATCGCCTGTTAAAGCACGACAGATAAAACCTGTTTGATTCAGCGAGTCACCAAATTCAAAAAAATGGCGCCACAATTCAAAAAAAACATTGCCGATTTTATAGGGAAAAGTACAGTTAAAATCAAGCGATGTTGCAGAATCTCGAATAACATCTTTGTCTCTCGCAGAGACATATTCTTGAAAAGTAAAATCATCATGAAGCAAATCGCTAGTTTCTTCGTAAAAATGATTGAGCTTTTCAAGACCCCAAATATCGCGCAGACTGTTATACCAGTTGACGATAGTTTCATGCATTTTCCGGTTCCGAAATTGGTACCAAACCTTTTCGACTTCTGGAAAATTTTTTAACGTATCCTTAAATTTCTTGAATACCCCCCTTCCAGAATGAAGCGCAGTTTGCAAGCTGTCGCGAGCAAATGGTGCGTGGAGATTATTGACAAACTCTTCGCGTATTTTAAATCCATCTTCCGAATTCCATTCTGGCAATGTGTAATAATTTTCTTCATCCGCTTTACCATGTGTTGCATGTATAAGTGCGCTGTCCTTTGCACTCACAAGAAATTTCTCGTTTTGATTTTCAAGTGCAACTGCTATCTCGCTTGTTAATTCATTGGTCAAATCGAATGTCATAATTGCTGTTCAATACGTAATTATTTTTTTACGATTTCTTCACGCGTTTTAATAACATTGCTTATAAGACCATACGCTTTAGCTTCTTCCGCGTCAAGCCAGTGGTCGCGGTCAGTGTCTTTTTCCACTTGCTCGACAGGCGTGCCTGTTTCATCAGCGATGATTTTGTTGAGCTTTGCATGTGTTTTTGCAAGCTCTTTTGCGTGAATCTCTATGTCGGTGGCAACGCCTTTCATGCCGCTCATAGGCTGATGAATAAGGTAATGGCTGTTTGGCAATCCAATGCGCCTATCTTTAGGCACTGCGAGCAGCACGAGCGCCGCTGCACTTGCGATAAGCCCCATACCGATGAGCACAACCGGCGCTTTGATAAAGCGAATCATGTCAAAGATTGCAAAGCCTGCGTCAACATCGCCTCCGGGTGAATCGATATACATGTAGATAGTTTTTTTATCGCTATCTGCTTCAAGTACGAGCAGTTGCCGTACTATTTTGTCTGCCAAATCTTTATTGATTTCACCTGATAAAATTATCTGCCGCGTTTTTAAAAATTTTTCAGTGAGTGGGTCGGGCATCTCCGGCATTTTCTTCTTTTCGTCATCGTCGTCATCACAAAAAGGTGATGCAAATAAATTCGTCATATAAAAAATATACTCCCATAAAATATTATTACCCAAATAATATCGAAAATAAGCGTTATGAGCAAGGCGACATCACAGATGTTATGGGATAACAGCCACTTGAGATTTCAGATTTAGTGCTATAGTTTTATCGTTCTGTCACACGTGAGCACGTAAGTTGTTGTCGAGCAATTATTCGCCATGTGTATTGCTGTTCATAAAATCGTTGCACGATTTGCGATAGCTCACCGCTTCTTTCATGTGCGCCTCTTGAATCACATCGCTGTCATCCATGTCGGCAACTGTTCGTGCAATTTTCAAGCAGCTTGAGACAGCGCGTGCAGAAAAACTGTAGCGGAGCACTGCGTTGTCGAGGAGTGTTCGCGCTTCTTTTGTTGTGCGGCAGTGCTCGACAACTTCTTGCGGCGTAAGGCGGGCATTACGGCAGCCTTGCCGTCTGCGTTCTATTTTTACTGCGCGCGCAATCGCTACGCGCAGTTCTGCTGTTGAAAGATGTTTGCCGCTGCATGAGCGCGCGTCGCTCGCTTTTTGTTGTGCGGCGGCAAATGCATCGATGGAGCAGGGCGCGGTGCGATGCAATGAATCGTGCGCACATTCGTTGTCTACGGGAATGCGTATGTCTATGCGGTCTAAAAGCGGCGCAGAAAATTTATTCCAATACAGTTCAACCGAGCGCGCGCTGCACAAGCACACATTTGCTTTTGAGCCGAAGTTGCCGCACGGGCATGGGTTTGACGCCAGCAGCAGCTGAAATGATGCAGGATAGACTGTGGAACGGCCTGCGCGCGCAAGCGTGATGCGTCCGTTTTCAATAGGTACGCGCAGCATTTGGAGCACAGACGTGCGGAACTCAGCTGCTTCGTCGAGAAACAGAACGCCGTTATGCGCAAGCGATATTTCTCCAGGAATGCAGTGAATGCCGCCGCCGCACATGCCTTCAATCGTGGCAGTTTGATGTGGCTGGCGGAACGGCGCAATGCGTATAAGCGGCTCGTCGCGGCTCATGAGTCCTGCAACGGAGTAAATGCGCGTTACGCTCTGCGCTTCTTCTACCGTGAGCAATGGGAGCAGTGCACCGAATTTTTGCAGCGCCATCGTTTTGCCGCAACCGGGTGCGCCGACAGCAAGCACATTGTGCCCGCCTGCCGCAGCAATCTGCAAGCCGCGCACAAGAAACTGCTGTCCCATGATTTCTGCAAATTCGCCGCAGTCTGTTGCAGGTGGAAAAAGTACGCCGTCCACTTCTGTAGCTCCGTCAGGAACAAATGCATGTTCGAACGACTCGCCGCGTTCAGTAAAATATTCAGGATGCGTGAGCGCGTCAAATGCGCCTTCGAGCGTATCTGCACCATACACTTTCATGCCGTTAACCTCGCGCGCTTCATCTGCGTTTGCACGAGGTACAATGCATTTTAAAATGCCGCCAGATGCCGCAGTTGCTGCTGCCGCGTGAACAGCGCGAACGTTCCGCACATTGCCAGAAAGCTCCAACTCGCCCATGACGAGAATTGCATCGTTGGAAAACGGTTTACTGTGCCTTTCGAGCGCTTTGTCGCAAGATGCATCGCTTTCTGCTGTACATGCTGCTGCATTGTGCAAAGCATTGTTTTTGCGCGCGGCACATGCAGCGGCATCTTCTGCTTGCAGAACGGCGAGCGCAATCGCCAAATCAAATCCTGCTCCTTCCTTGCGCAAATCTGCCGGCGATAAACTTATTAAAACGCGTTCAGGCGGAAACGCAAAACCTGCGTTCTGAATGGCAGCTTTCATGCGTTCGCGCGACTCTTTTACCGCACCGTCCGCAAGCCCTACAATATCAACAGCGGGAATGCCGCGTCGAATGTCTACTTCTACAGTGACAAGCGCACCCTCATATCCAAACGGAGAAAACGAAAAAATCTGCATACTTTATATTGTCAAAGAATGACGCTTTTACGCGTTTTTTGCATGCAAAAAATTACTGATATGCGGCAAAAGTTCATCGTAATAAAATGTGTCGTCAATCTTTTTGCCGTCTGTCGTGTGTCCGAGTTTTCTGTCTGCTCTGATTTTTTCTCCGTGAAAATCGCTGCCCGCTGTGACAAACATGCCATGAGCGCGCGCAAGCTGTTCAAGCCGTTTGCAGTCTTGCGGTCGGGCGCCAGGATGATACGCTTCAAGCCCCGCTACACCGCGTCCATGAACGTCGTCAAGGATTGCATCAAGTTGCTTCCACGATGCGTGCAGTGACATAGGATGCGCAATCACGGGAACGCCGCCTGAATCACAGATTGCTTGAACTGCTTCATCGAGGTTTGCGCTTGTCCGTTCCGCATAGCAAGGACGACCTTTTGCAAGATATTCTATAAATGCTTGTTGGCTTGTTTTAACAACATTTTTTTGCACGAGATAAGCGGCAAAATGTGGTCGTCCGATTTGTCGATTCGGAAAAAGTGAATTGAGTTCTTCATATGAGATAGCAATATTGTTTTCATTCAATTTTTTTATAATCTGCATATTGCGTTCATCTCGTTTTTTTTGCAAAAAAGCAATAATATCAAAAAGTGATTGAGACATTTGCTGAAATCCAAGTCCGAGCAGATGAAATTCGCCAGTTGGCCAAGTGATATTGAGTTCTATGCCGCGTACAAACGTTATGCCTCTTTTTTGCGCTTGTTGAGCAGCTTCATCAAGACCGCTTGTTGTATCGTGGTCGGTAATCGCTAGAACAGTTACTCCTGCGTCGTGCGCCATGTTGACAAGCGTTGATGGGGGGTATTGACCATCTGACGCAGTTGTGTGAGTATGTAAATCTATCATAAAAAAAGCATAGCATAAATAGTGTTTTTGTGATATAATAGCACGATACTACGGTAAGGATTTTATATGCCTAAAGCGATGCAATATTCAAAGGGCTCGATTGTCTATTTTGAAGGAGATAAAGACGAACGTATTTTTATCCTTCAAAAGGGAATTCTTGTTCTTACAACAGTAGATATTGAAACTCATCAGCCTGTTACAGAACAAGTGAAGAACGGCGAATTTTTTGGCGTAAAGTCTGCGCTTGGGCATTTCCCGCGCGAAGAGACTGCTACAGCTCTTACAGATTGTGTCGTGATTGTGCTCACTGTGCAGGAGTTTGAACAGATTTTTAGCGGCAACAAACAAGTCATTATGAAGATGCTCCGCGTCTTTTCAAACCAGCTTAGGCAAGTTCACAAAAAAACAGAATCAATTCTCAACAATGTAACAGAAGATCGTCAGAGCGGCATGATTGCCGTTGCTAAAAGTTTTTATAACGATGAGCAGTATTTGTCGTGTTGCGACATCTGCGTTAAATTTTTGTCGTTGTATCCTGACACTTCCAAAAAGGAAGAGGTTGCAAAATTATATGCAGATGCAAAGCTCCGCAACGACAAAGCGTTGGAAAGAGCTCGTGCAAAGCGGGACGACGCGCCTGGCGACAAAGAAGAAGCTTCTGGCGCACTCAAGCAGTTTGCGCTCCCCGCATTCAAACGGTTTGCAAAGCAATATAAACCGGGCAACGTCATTATCAGTGAGTTTGAGCCGGGCAACTGTTTTTATTTGATTCAGTCAGGACGCGTGCAGCTTGTCAAGTGTGTCAATGGTGCAAAGAAAAATCTTGACATTATGAAGCCCGGCGAATTTTTTGGAGAAATGGCAATCCTCGACAACTCGCCACGTTCCGCTACGTGTGTTGCAATTGGCAATGTGGAGTGCCTCGAATTTAATAAAGAAAATTTTGAATTGCTGATTACAGGCAATCCGCAAATTGCAATCATTTTGTTAAAGCTTTTTTGCAAACGCATTTACGACCAAAAGCGCCGTTTCCGCACGCTCGTAATCAAAGATTTGCAAGCTCGCATTGCCGATGTGTTCCTCATGCTTGACGAGATGTATCCGTCTGTAAATACAGCAAATCGTCAGCGTAAATTCAATGTAACGATTGCAGATATTGCGCACTGGGCGGGGGTTTCTCTTGAAACAACGCGCGATGAAGTTAATAAATTTGTCGAAAAACGAAAAATCGAAATCTATGATACATACATCGTCGTAGATAATATTGTCGATATGAAGCGCATTGTAGATACGCGCGGCGGAGTTGTTGAGCAGCGAAATGCGTAATGCTGTTGCCAAAGCTGTACACCCGTTTTTTCCAAACTGCCAGAATGCAAACTGTAGATGTGCGACAATCGAATAAGCATGCGTAATAGCGCAACTGTGTAAAATGTTATTCCAACAATCGTGTGGAAGAAAGTACTGTTTTGTGATATAATCAAATACTATGGACATTTCTCGTGTATTGCCTGGCAAGCCGGGAGCATACGGCGCAACAGTCGCACCAAATGGAATCAATTTTGCGTTGTTCAGTAGAAATGCGGAGCGCGTTATACTCAATCTGTTTGATGCTCCGAATGCAAAGCAGCCGTGCGATGTCATTGAACTTGACCCGCGCGTTAATAAAACAGGCGATGTGTGGCATGTGTTTATTAAAGACGCAAAGGTGGGTACGCTCTATCTCTATCAAATTGACGGTCAGTACAATCCTCCTGCGGGGCATCGCTTCAATATAAATAAATATCTCATAGACCCGTATGCAAAGGCATTTACCGAGGGCTCTATTTTTCGTTCGTACAGCAAACAGCGCTCTGCGGGACTTGCAGGCATTGAAAACGGCAAGCTTTCTGATTTGTCAGATTTTCCAAAATGTGTTGTCGTAGACGAAGATGATTTTGACTGGCAGGGTGACAAGCCGCTCAATCGTCCGCTTTCTGAAACGATTATCTACGAAGCGCACGTAAAAGGATTTACGCGCTCTCCTACATCGGGCGTGTCGTGTCCAGGAACATACCGCGGCTTTATCGAAAAAATTCCGTATCTGCAATATCTCGGCATTACGGCGGTAGAGCTCATGCCCATGTTTGAATTCGACGAGTTTGAAAACGAGCGCGTAAATCCGCGTACTGGAGAAAAATTAACAAATTACTGGGGCTACAGCACCATAGGATTTTTTGCGCCGAAAACATCATATGCGGCAGATAGAACGCCCGGCGGCGCGGTGCGCGAGTTCAAAGAACTCGTGCGCGAGCTGCACAAAGCGGGCATCGAAGTGATTCTCGATGTCGTATACAATCACACGGCGGAGGGAAACGAGCACGGCATTACGTTTTGTTTCCGCGGCATTGAAAACAGCGTCTACTACATGCTGGTGTCGGAGCAAAAACAGTACTACAACAATTATTCTGGTTGCGGGAATACAGTGAACGCAAATCACCCTGTGGTGGGCAGCTTTATTTTAGACAGCTTGCACCACTGGGTGCTCGACATGCACGTAGACGGCTTTCGATTCGATTTAGCGACCGCGCTGTGCCGCGCGCAAGATGGACACATGCTTTCAGACCCGCCGTTGCCGCATGCCATTTCAGAAGACCCTGTTTTAGCAAACACAAAATTGATTGCAGAGCCGTGGGACTGCTGCGGCTATCAGCTTGGCAATTTTCCTGGCAGCAGATGGTGCGAATGGAACGGGCGTTTTCGCGACGACATACGGCGCTTCATCCGCGGCGATGAGCACACCGCAACAGAAGCGGCGACACGTCTTGCAGGAAGCTCAGACTTGTACAAAGCGAGCGGACGGCAGCCAGTGCATTCAATCAATTTTATCACTGTGCACGATGGCTTTACGCTCAACGATGTGGTGAGCTACAACTACAAGCACAATGAAGAAAATGGCGAATCAAATCATGACGGCAGCGATGACAACATAAGCTACAACAACGGGTATGAAGGGGAATCGACGAATCCGAAAATTAATAAAACGCGCGTCCGCAAGGTAAAAAATTTTATGACATGTCTGCTGCTTGCAGAGGGAACACCACTACTGCTTGCAGGAGATGAAATGATGCGCACCCAGCGCGGCAACAATAACGCGTACTGCCAAGACAACGAGCTTTCATGGATACACTGGCGCGACTGCGACACGCACAAAGAAATCTTGCGCTACACAAAGGCACTCATTCAACTGCGCAAGACGTATGCTGCATTCAGACGCAACAAATTCTTTATGGACTCGTCGGAGCTTTGCTGGTATGATGCGAACGGAAAAAATCCTGATTGGACAAAGAGCGGACGATTTCTTGCATATCGCCTTGATGAAATAGACGACGGCATAGGCGTAAATGAATTTTATTTTGCCATCAACACAGACATTTACGATTTAACAATTACGCTGCCGTCTCCAGCTGGCGGCAAGTGGCATCGTATTGCAGACACGTCAATTGACGGTGACGACGACATTCGCGAGCCAGGCAACGAGGAGCTGTTGCACGAGCAGCAGCGATACGTGCTCCCTTCAGACAGTCTTGTTCTGTTGGTGAGCAAGTAAAATTATATTTTTCATGTACCAGTGTTCTGGAGGATAATTATGGAATTTAATGCTGATGAATTTAAGGCTACACTGTCGGCAAGGCTGTACAATCAATACGGAAAAGATGTTTCGCAGGCGACAAAGCACGATCTGTTTGATGCAGTCTCTGCGTCTGCGCTCAAGCCGATTATGAAAAACTGGATGGCTACGCGCCGCGCATATGAAGAAAACCCCGTGCGCAAAATTTATTATCTGTCGGCAGAATTTTTAATGGGACGCGCGCTCAGCAATAATCTTATCAATGCGGGAATCAAAGAGCATGTTGTGGAAGTGCTCAAAGGGATGAATATAGATTTCAATATGATTGAGGACGAGGAGCCTGACGCAGGTCTTGGCAATGGCGGTCTCGGCAGGCTTGCTGCATGTTTCCTCGACAGCCTTGCGACGCTCGACTATCCTGGTGTTGGATATGGCATACGGTATGAATACGGCATGTTTGAACAGCGCATTGAAAATGGTCACCAAGTTGAGTATCCGGACAACTGGCTTCGTCATCGCGACCCATGGGAAATAAAGCGCAGCGATTTAGCGGTGACGGTAAAATTTGGCGGCACTATTTCATACGGCAAAGCTCCTGACGGACGCACGCGCTTTTTTCTTGAAAACGCAGAAGAAGTCACTGCGACGCCATACGATATGCCTATTGTTGGCTACGACACGAATACAGTGGGCACGCTGCGCTTGTGGGAAGCAACATCGCCAAACGGATTTGATTTGCAGCTGTTCAACGACATGCAGTACAATCGTGCGGTAGAGCGTCAGAACAGTGCGGAGAATATCAGCCGCGTGCTTTATCCGAACGACTCAGGTCCGAGTGGAAAAGCGCTTCGCCTCAAACAGCAGTATTTTTTCTCGTCCGCAAGCTTGCAGGATTTAGTGCATCACTATGTTGCGCACTTTGGCACTGACTTTAGCAAATTTTCAGAGCTGCACGTCATTCAGCTCAACGACACGCATCCCGTCGTAGCTATTCCAGAACTTATGCGCATCCTCATGGATGACTACAATGCGGGCTGGGATGAAGCGTGGCATGTTGTGTCGCGCACATTTGCATATACAAACCACACAATTCTCTCGGAGGCGCTCGAAAAATGGCCTATCGAAATTTTTCAAGGACTGCTTCCGCGCGTCTATCAAATCGTTGAAGAAATCAACAGGCGTTTTCTTATCACCGTGCGTGAAAAATATCCTGACGACTATGACCGCCATCAACATATGTCAATTATCAACAACGGTAGAGTGTACATGGCGTGGCTTGCGATTGCATCATGCTTCAGCGTGAACGGCGTTGCAGAGCTGCACACAGAATTGCTGAAGACGCGCGAGCTTAAAAACTGGTACGAACTGTATCCTGAAAAATTTAACAATAAGACAAACGGCATTACGCAGCGCCGCTGGCTCTTGAACGCAAATCCTGCGCTTGCATCGTTTATCACAAAACGCATCGGTCACGGGTGGGAAAAAGATTTGCCGCGCCTTAAAGCGCTTGAAAAATTTGCTGACGACGATGCAACGCTCGACGAGCTTGCCGCAATCAAGCGTGCGAACAAACAGCACCTTGCAGAATATTTGAAGCACACGCAAAACGAATTTCTTGACCCTGACAGTATTTTTGACGTGCAGGTAAAGCGTCTTCACGAATACAAGCGGCAGCTGCTCAACGTGCTGCACATCATGTATCTGTACAACCGTCTCATAGACGAGGCAGATTTTAATCCACCTGCACGCACATTTATATTTGGCGCAAAAGCTGCTTCAGGCTATCGTCGTGCAAAGACAATTATTAAATTGATAAATACTGTTGCAGATAGAATCAACAATGACCGTCGCGTGCGCGGCAAAATACGCGTTGTATTTGTTGAAAACTACCGCGTGAGCATTGCAGAAAAAATATTTCCCGCAGCAGATGTGTCCGAGCAGATTTCTACCGCTGGCTTTGAAGCTTCGGGCACGAGCAACATGAAGTTTATGGTGAACGGCGCGCTTACGCTCGGCACTATGGACGGCGCAAATATCGAAATTGTCAATGAGGCGGGAAAAGAAAATGTGTTCACGTTTGGGCTTTCTGCGCAAGAGATTATTAAAATGCAAAACGAGCACAGCTACAATCCGCAGGAAATGCTCGCGCGAAACCCGCAGCTTGCGCGCGTTGTAGAACAGCTTGTTGACGGCACATACGACCCGACGCATCAAGAGTTCAAGGAGCTGCACGACTCGCTCGTGTATGGCGTTGAGGGGCAGCGCCCCGACGTGTACTATATTCTCGCGGATTTTGATGCGTATTGCAAAGTGCAGGAAGCCGTTGTCGCATCGTATCAAAATCAACGGGCATGGACGCGCAAAGCGTTGCTGAACATTGCGAACAGCGGCAAATTTTCTTCAGATCGCACAATCGAGGATTATGTGCGCGACATCTGGCATTTGAAAAAGCAGCCGATAGAAGTTGCTGACGAGGCAGAATGACAGGAAAACGCATCTCATTTTTTGCAGCATGCGGTTTGCTGCTCGCATCGTGCATTTGGGGCTTTGCATTTGTCATCGTAAAAGACAGTCTCGACTATATTGGTGCAATCTACATGATGGCGTTTCGCTTTTCAATTGCGACGGTTGCCCTCGCGCTGCTGTTCGCAAAACAGTTGAAGCTGCTCAACAGCGCGTATTGGAAAAACGGTGCGATGCTCGGCGCGTTTTTATTTTTTGCCTATGCGTTTCAAACTGTCGGATGCAAGTACACGACGGCTGGCAAAAACGCATTTCTCACAACGATGTACGTTATGCTTGTGCCGCTGTTCAGTTGGCCACTGTACAAAAAACGTCCAAAGTGGTACGTGTTTACTGCTGCTGCAATTTCAATCCTCGGTATAGGATTGCTCGCGCTTTCAAACGACGACGGCATCTTGTCAATGAACAAGGGCGACGCGCTTACACTCGTGTGCGGCGTCTTTTATGCGGCACATATTTTGTACATGGAAAAGTGCAATGTTGACCAAAGCCCCATTTTGTTGACAGTGCTCCAATTTTTCTTTGCGGCAATTTTTTCGTGGATAGTTGCGCCGTTTTTCGACGGTGCATTTCCGTTTGCAGCAGTAAAAAATTCACGCGTGATTGTTTCCATGCTGTATCTCGGACTATTGAGCACGATGGTTGCGTTTGCGTTGCAGAATGTAGGCTTGAAGTATGTGCAGTCGTCGCTTGTTGCGCTTCTCCTGTCATTTGAATCTGTGTTCGGTGTTTTGTTCAGCACGCTTTTGTTGCACGAGCGCCTCACGGTGCGCATGATTGTCGGCTGCGTTTTTATTTTTTTTGCGGTTGTGCTTGCGCAAACAAAATTTGATTTGCGTAAAAGAGGACATGTTTAGATGTTCTGTATCAGAGATGTTCATTTCTGAAAACGAAAAATAATTGACTTTTGTTTTTCAAAATTTTATACTCATACAATAAGCGGAGCATATTCTGCTCATTTTTATTTTTCGTGGATAATTTCGCGTAAGGAGTTTAATGATGAAAAAAATTGTATTTGGAATTGTCATTGCTGTTGCGTTGTTTAGTGTATCATGTGCAAAAAATGTGCAAGTTTCTATCACATCAGTTGAAGATTTAGATGGTAAACGAATAGGTTGCCAAGCGGGAACGACGGGCGAATTGTATGTAGAGGAAAATATAGCAAATGCTACTCTTAAATCGTTCAAGACGGGCATGGATGCTGCACTTGATTTAAAGAACGGCGCAATCGATGCAATCATCCTTGACGAGCTTCCTGCAAAAGAGATTGTCAAGCGCAATGCTGATTTGGCAATACTCGACATTCAATTTGCGACTGAAGAATATGCAATCGCTGTCAAAAAAGGAAATGCCGCGCTGCTCGATTCAATTAATAAAACTATTTCTGCAATGAAAGCTGACGGTACATACGAGCAGCTTGTCAATGCATTTATGCCTGTTGATGGCAATATCATTGTGCCTGATGAAATCGAAACGAATGGTGACATAATCAAGATGGGAACAAATGCGGCATTTCCGCCATTTGAATATATGGAAGGAGCAACACCGATTGGCTTTGATGTAACGATGAGCCAGATGATTGCACGCGACTACGGAAAAAAACTGCAAATTGTCGACATGGCGTTTGACGGATTGATTGCGGCGCTTCAGTCAAATGCGATTGATTTTATCGCTGCCGGCATGACGGCGACTGACGAGCGCAGAAAGAATGTTGATTTTTCCGAGCCATATTACTCATCGAACCAAGTGATTATCGTTCGGAAATGATGACGTTTTGACGGAATTACTGTGCATAGTGCGCCCGCGAATTTTCTGGAAAGCGTAGTTGTCGGGACAGTAGCCTTTAGGAGTAAACAGTGACATTCTATGATACTATGATTTCGCACGGACGTTGGACGCTCGTATTGCGTGGACTTGGCACAACATTGCTCATCGCTTTGTGTGCCGTCCTCATAGGCTCTGTGCTCGGCTGTATATTCGCGCTGTTTAAAATCTCGAAGAACAAAGTGTTGCAGAAAATCTCTGTAGTATATACGACCATTATTCGCGGCGTACCTATGGCGACACAACTTATGATTTTCTACTTTGTCATTTTTTCGCCGCTTGGCATGAGTAATGCTGTTCTTGTCGCAATTATTTCGTTCGGCATCAATTCAGGCGCATACTGCACGGAGATTTTCCGCGCCGGTATTCAAGGCGTTGACGCCGGGCAGATGGAGGCAGGACGCTCGCTCGGTCTTTCGTGGTGGCAGACGCTTATTAAAATAATCATGCCGCAAGCGGTGCGCACTATTCTGCCCACATACACGAGCGAGTTCATCGCGCTCATCAAGGAGACATCTATAGCAAGCTTCATCGCTGTAATCGATTTGCAAAAAGCATGCGACAATATCCGCAATGCCACATATAACGCGTGGGTGCCGTTGCTTTCTTGTGCTGTAATTTATCTGTGCCTTACTGTCGGCCTGACAAAATTCTTTTCAATTTTTGAGCGGAGGCTGGCGCGCAGTGATAGAGGTTAAAAATTTAACAAAAAAATTTGAAAACACTGTTGTCCTTGATGCTATTTCTGAAAACATAGTGCAGGGTGAAAAAATTGTAATCATCGGGCCGTCGGGAGCGGGCAAGAGCACATTTTTGCGCTGTCTCAATTTGCTTGAAACGCCGGACAGCGGACACATCTATTTTCACAACATTGACATAACTGATGAAAAAACGAACATCGATGAGCTGCGCAGCAAAATAGGCATGGTGTTTCAACATTTCAATTTGTTTCCGCATCTCACTGTGTTGCAGAATATTACGCTTGCACCTATCACGCTTAAAAAGCAGACAAAAGCAAAAGCAGAAGAAAACGCTATGAAACTGCTTACACGGATTGGGCTTGCAGATAAAGCTGCCTCATATCCGTCAAAGCTTTCCGGCGGACAAAAGCAACGTATTGCGATTGTGCGCGCGCTCGCAATGAATCCTGAAGTTATGTTGTTCGACGAACCTACTTCCGCGCTTGATCCTGAAATGGTTGGTGAAGTGCTCCACTTGATGAAAGATTTGGCTGACGACGGCATGACAATGGTTGTCGTTTCTCACGAGATGGGATTTGCGCGTGAAGTTGCAACGCGAGTGCTGTTTATGGCTGACGGCATCATCGAGGAGTCTGGCACTCCTATGACAATTTTTAACAATCCCAGAAGTGAACGTCTGCAGCAATTCTTAAATTCTGTGTTGTAGAAAACGCATATGACTCATGCCCTATTTTCTTCTCGCGACTTATTTCGTCTCATCTGGCCGCTTATTGTTGAGCAGTTACTTTCTATACTGCTTGGTATGATAGATATTGTTATGGT
The DNA here is from genome assembly GCA_017940005.1 of Treponema sp. Taxonomy (GTDB): domain Bacteria; phylum Spirochaetota; class Spirochaetia; order Treponematales; family Treponemataceae; genus Treponema_D. The sequence continues at coordinate 2,367 of JAGAZO010000006.1, read as the reverse complement.
GGCGACACTCGGTGAATCGTCTGTTTCTGGTGTGTCGCTTGTTGATTCGCTTAACATACTGCTTGTGCAGTTGTTTGCGGCGCTTGGCACAGGTGGAGCAGTTGTTGCAGCCCAATACATCGGGCATGATGCGCGTGACATGGCTTCAAAAACGGCAAAGCAGCTTATCTATGCGATTCTTATAGCCGCATTTGTGATTATGACAATTTGCTTGTGTTTGCGCAAAAATTTGTTATCATTTTTATTTGGCGATATTGAAGGCAGCGTTATGGATGCCGCGAGTACGTATTTTCTTATAACAATTTTTGCGCTGCCTTCGATTGGGCTGTATAACGCATGCGCTGCGCTTTTTCGTGCGCAGGGAAATTCTCGTGTCTCAATGCTTATATCATTATTGATAAATGTTTTAAACATTAGCGGAAACGCTGTTTTGCTGTACGGGTTAAAATGGGGTGTTGAGGGAGTTGCGCTTCCAACGCTCATCTCGCGCGGCGCTGCTGCTGGTATTTTGCTTGCGCTGCTGTATAAAGGCGGTAGGTACAAAGGTCGCGAATTGATTTCAATCAAAGGGATATTACGTTTTGAATTTGACAGGAAGCTCATGCATCGTATTCTTGCAATAGGCATACCAAATGGTCTTGAGAACAGCGTATTTCAAATTGGTAAAATTCTTGTACTGTCGCTTATTGCAACATTTGGTACAACTGCAATTGCCGCAAATGCTGCAGCGAATACGCTTGCGTCATTTGAAGTGCTTCCCAGCGCTGCAATTGGACTTGGTATGCTTACTGTTGTCGGACAATGCATGGGAGTTGGCGATGCTGAACAAGCTGCATACTATACGAAAAAGTTGATGATGATTGCATATGTATCGCTTATCATATTAAATATTCCGTTGTTGCTATGCTCAAATAAAATCTTGCAATTGTACAATTTGTCGAGCGAAACAACACAGCTTGCATGGTACATGACGCTTACGCACGGTATTTTTACAATGGCAATTTGGTCATTCTCATTTGCGTTTCCAAATGCATTGCGTGCTGCTGGCGATGCTGTATTTACGATGATTGTGTCGGTGATTTCCATGTGTGTTGTGCGCATAGGCATGAGCTATGTATTTGCAAAAACAGAGTTATTTGGACTCGTGCAACATATGAATTGGTCAAGCTCTTTTGCAGCGCTTGGCATTTGGTTTGCAATGGTGCTTGATTGGAGTGTGCGCTCGCTTTGCTTCATATGGCGTTTTCATAGCGGTAGATGGAAACAGAAGCATGTAATATGACAAAGTCACTGCAAAGTTGCTCGTTGTGCAATGACTTTGTTCTCGTTGCTTTTTGATTATTGTATCGGTATTTCAACCTTTTGTACGCCATATGCATACGGCGCCACGATGTACGGTTCAAAATATACTGTGAGCGTTGTTCCATCAAATGTAAAAATTTGATAATTATACTCTTCAGGTGCAGTGCCTTCTGCTATCCAGTCTTTTCGTGAATCCTGTGATTCGACGTCCTCTCCACCATAGTTGAGCGTTTGCAGAAAATGCTCATTACAATATGTTGCGATTTCATTGAGAGAGAGATTGCTGATGTCTGTGATTGAAAGCATCTTTTGTGCTGCGACATCGTATGTGAGAGACTCAAGCAGCGTTTCTCCGTGCGCACCGCCAGTGTAAACATATGTTGTGAAAAGCATTGAGATATAGTCGGGACCATTGATAATCGGTTCGCAGCTTACGATGTATTCAAGCGGCGGTAAATCCTCGCTAGCACCCATAGCTTTGTGTGCAGCATTGATTTCTTGCCAACGTTCCTGTACTGTCGACATAAATTCAGCGTATCGTTCTTCAAGCACTGTATGTTCAATCGATTTGTTGAGTGTGCTCAATTTCTCAAACTGTGGATAGCTGATATCCACATCTGCATAGGTACTTGTATCAGATATAGAAACTATATCATATGGAATTGATGCGTTTGATGATTTTGTGCAGCTTTTGCAACTTGACAATATGAGCATGCTCGCAAAAAGGAATGCGGCAAATAAGACAGAACGATTTTTTTTCATAAAAAAACTCCTGGCGATTTATGATAGCCTGAACTATAGCACAATGCAACGGTATGTACAAGTGTCGCCTGTATAAACTGGCGGTTGCATAACTGTCAACAGTTTTTTAATATTTCGCCTAATTAATTTTTAAGAAGTTGCATTTCATTTTCTAACTTCGTGTTACATTTTTTTGCTTGTTTTTCAGAAGTTTGCAATCACAGGTTATTCTTTATTTTGTTTTTCAGTAAAAATTTCAAGCAAGAATATATAATTCTCCCTAGTGTGTTTTTTAGAGAAGCATAATCTTGCAGTCAAATAAGT
>JAGAZO010000001.1 GCA_017940005.1 Treponema sp. | reverse complement strand
GGAAACGAGTACCAGCGGCTTGAGTACACGCCCTATGGCGAGCTGTGGATAGAGAAGACAAGCCCGGTAAAAGAGACGAAGTTCCTGCCGTACAAGTTTACGGGCAAAGAGCGCGATGAGGAGACAGGATTGTACTACTACGGCGCAAGGTATTTGGACGCGAAGTATAGCAGGTGGCTCTCCGCAGACCCGGCGTTGGGGGAGTATATGGGCGGCACGTCTTCTGGCGAGGGGGGCATTTTCAATACAATAAACTTCAACCTCTACCACTATGCAGGGAATAATCCTATTAAATACATAGACCCTGACGGGCGTAAGGAATTGATGGCGGAGGACGCGCAGGGAAGACCTATTGCTGCACTAAATCCTGTGAAGCCTGCCGAGTTCTCGCAGCACATGTTTACGCCTGCAGAAGGGTTTGAGCAAGGTTTTGAAGATACTGCCTGCAATGCGACTGCTGCACTGAATGTTGTTTCTATTCAGTATACTAAAGAGACAGGGAAGTCACTTTCATATGCGGAAGGAATAGATATTATGAAAAATAATATAGGCGATACAGATAAAGGGCAAGTATTTATTAAAAAAACAGATGCAACAGTAACAGATATAGCCTCTGCTGTAGGAAGCATGGCGAAATATATCAACAAAAAGCAAGGTGAGAATATTTTTGCTGGACGGTTTTGGTATTCAAAGAAATCCAGTGAAGACTATGCTGCGACTTATAGAATTGATGTTATGGATAGCGTCAATTATCCTTCGCATTTTGTTAATAATGAAGGAGACAACAAAAGTGATTCAACTAAAATTAATATACTTGATACCTATGACGGCAAGCATAAGACACGCTTAAAAACAGAGCGACAGAGGGTAAATGAATTCTATTATATCGTGCCGAAGAAACAGGAGGAATAAGGGTGAATGCAAAAAAAATAATTGCTGTTTTATATGTTATTTTTTTTATGGCAATTACCAATGCATGTAATGCCAATGATACGATAAGCGTGCTCAACGGGAGGGTGACATTTGAAATTCCTTCAGATAAATATATTATAAACGACAACGATCCTGTAAAGATGGATATAAAAGATGTAACATGCATACGGGTAGTATGTGGAACAACAGTCGATGAGGAGCTTATTTATCAAAGTGAGGGGGTGCTTTCATCTGTGCTTGAGAAACAGTTGAAAAAAGATGGTAAAAAAATAATAAAAGAACATATACTAAAGCTGTATGATGAAAAACATCCCCTGCCGTATGTCATCATAGCAGATAGACCGACAATGCTTCCACATTATGTTGACATGTCATATGAACAGTTGGAGCGAAGAGGAGTTGTTATTGGCGAAAGTGTTTTCGAGGTAGAACCATACAAACTCTATCGTCATGAAGAACGTAGTACATTTTATTCTGTAAGTTTGGGCTATACTCTTCGATTTGTAATCGACAATGCCATAGTAGGTATAGGTATTCATTACTATAATATGAACGACAAAGAGATACTCGAGTCGTTTCCAGAAATTTTTGAGAAGCAACCTGATGGGTTGTATGCATGGAGAAACGCTGATGCGCGTAATGCGTTTTATGAATTGTTTAATGCCGTAGATTACAGTATTCTGCCACCTGTCTTGTATAGGATACGTAAGACACGTGATATGATTTTATCGACATTGCGGATTGCAGATTATGATTTGGAAGACAAGGTAACAGGGTTTTATATTGGCAACATATTGAAAGCGACTGACAATCTGCGCTTGCGTGAAGATGCATTTATTCAAGTTCAGACACTTGCAACTATAGCAAAGGGAACAGATGTTAAAATTCTGGCATTGGGAAAAGATGAGGTGATTGACGATATTCTCTCAAACTGGCTATTTGTTGAGGTGCAGCCTGGCGGTAAAGATAAAGATGGTAAGCTCATCCCAGCGGGAACGCAAGGGTGGTGTTTTGGCGGATATTTGAAATAAGAGGCATCGTTCCGTAGTTTGCATTTTCACATACTGTCTACGCCCGTGCCGAAGTACCGAAGCTCTGCTTTCGCAACAAGCCCGACAGGGCGCAGTTTCGAGCGACGGCGGGTTCCTCGCACAGCTTTGTCAAAAAAATAGAGACGCAATATGTAATTTTTTGCTTTGCATTATTTTTTTAGATTTCTGGTGTTAAAATGTAAAAAAAGACACAGCGATTGCTGCAGCATACAGTGAGAAAGCGGTGTCTTTATAGTGTTGTTCCCCAACTTTGGCAGTGCAAAAAAATATTTTCCCAGTGAGAAAAAATATTTTCGCACTGCCAAAAATTATTTTCGCAGTGCGAAACTGGAGCAATTTTCGCATAAAAATAGCAGCATTGCCGCGTTAAAAATGCAATGCTGCTCATGCCATTTATGCGAATGCACTGCGCCCCAGATGAATCACAGCAGCCTACGCTTAATAAATGTGAGGTTGTCCTTTGGTTCTTTCTTTAATTGCACGCTCGGTCTAAAAAGAACTCGCACATTGGAAATATCTTTAGCAGACACATCATCCTTGAACTCCTGCCCCATTGCACTGAAAGAGCGCTTGAAAATACCGAAGTCTCCGAGCTTAATGGAATGCCTATTTTTTAGGAACAATGGGAACAGCTGCAAGAAAGATTCCAGCACGGCACCAACAGCTGTTGCTGTTAGTGTACACAACTTACTGATTCCTTGAACAAGTGCCCTGATGGTGATTACTATGCTCCAAATGGGAGCAGCGAAAAAACTTTTTGTTGCAGTCAGTGTACACGACTTACTGATTTCATCTGCAAAAGCCCGTATTGTAATTATTATGCTCCACATGAGAGAAGCGAAACGCCTTTTTGCTGCGGTTCTATTGAGCGGGTTTGCCCTTTGCAAAATTGTGTATTCCATAATAAATACCTCCAGAGTTTGAATAGTATTGTTGAGCGCCTGCCATATAGGCAAGGTGAGTTTTTCACTATTATATTTGCAAAGAAGTGTCAAAAAGCGGAAGTGAACTCACATAAAATATTGTTATTTTTGAATATTTTCACATACCGCCTACGCCCGCGTGAAAGGGCGCGAGTGCAGTTTTTGAAAACTGCGCTCGCGGTACACGGAGGCGCACCAGTTGTGCGCCGCAGTACCGAAGCCCTGCAAGGCGGGTTCTTCCAGCAGCTTCGTCCGAAAAAGTCTTTTAATACTAATAAAAAATAATTTACAACGATAATAAACTTCATACTTTATAAACAATTCTGTTCTACATATGATATCCTTACAGGAACGAGGCGGCATAAAAGGTTTGCAAACTGAGCATATGTAACAGGAGAGACCGTTATCATCCATGATGCAAAAATCAAACCTTTTGATGGACAGTAAATTACTGTGAACATTCTGCTTCCTGATGTAAAGAAGCAGCTGCTTGATTTTGATTCTTATATGATTTCCAGCGAAAGGGCAAATCATGCCGAAGACTATATTCAGGGGCTACGCGAGAAAATGGTATTCTGTTTTTATTAAAAATAGAAAAGCCGAGCGAAGTCATAATGGAAGCAATAAAAGAAAGCCGCCGTATTGCTACGGCTCCTAAAATAAAGGGATATAATAGCATTGAAGAATTAAAAGTGTCACTTGCTGTATGAAATACAAAATAAAGTTTATTAATCAATTTTTGAAGGAATCGCTGTACAAATGCTGTTTTTTTAGTATACTGCTTTTTATGTATCGCATTTTGTTTATCTGTCATGGAAACATTTGCCGCTCGCCTATGGCAGAATTTGTGATGAAGCATCTCGTTGCGCAAGCAGGTCGCGCGCACGAATTTCAAATCGCTTCTGCAGCTACGAGTAGTGAAGAGCTTGGTAACGACACGCATCGAGGAACGCGTGCAAAACTTGACGAGATGGGCGTGCCGTATAAAAAACGTGCTGCACGTAAAATCACACCTGCTGACTACGACAGATACGATTTGCTCATCGGCATGGATGATGAAAACATATACTATATGCATCGCATATTTGGTGATGACAGCGCGCATAAAATGCATAAGTTACTCGAATATTGCGGTCTTTCACGCGATGTTGCGGACCCGTGGTATACTGGAGATTTTGATGCAACATGGAACGACGTGTATGCGGGGTGTAAAAGTTTGCTTATGGCATTGGAATAAATAATACATCATATACGGCAATATTTTTACACTATATAGTTCTTGCGTCCGATATATTTATACTGGGTAGTGTATTTATATCGCTCATTTGTACCTTGTAACATCCCCTTGTTTTATTTTTTTATAAACTATATAGTAAAAAAATCTGGGGGATATAATATGATAGAAGTTTCGCACCTCTCCCGTAATTACGGGACATTTCGTGCGGTAAATGACATCAGCTTTTCGATTCCAACAGGACAGATTGTAGGGCTTTTGGGACCGAACGGTGCCGGTAAAACGACGACGATGCGCATGATTACCGGCTTTTTGAGGCCATCTGATGGCGTTATTAAAATTGATGGCACAAACATTGAAGATGAGCCAGTGCTGTCAAAGCAAAAAATAGGCTACATGCCCGAAGCAGCTCCGCTGTACAGCGACATGATTGTAGCAGACTACTTGCACTACATAGCAGACATGCAGGGCGAAAATCCAAACGAGAAAATTCCGCTCATCTGCAATGAATGCGGTCTCAAAGAAGTGATGGACAAAACGGTCGGAGAACTTTCGCGTGGCTACCGTCAGCGCGTAGGGCTTGCGCATGCGCTCATGCACGACCCCGAAATATTGATTCTCGACGAGCCGACAAGCGGTCTTGACCCAAACCAGATTGGAGACGTGCGCAATCTTATCAAAGAAATCGGAAAGACGCGCACTGTCATCATTTCGACGCACATTTTGAGCGAAGTTGAAATGCTGTGCAGCCGCGTCATCATCATTGCAAATGGCAAGCTCGTCGCGGACAGTCCTACGGCGCAACTGCGCGAGCGGTACGGGCATAAAGCGTCTGTAAAAATCACAGCGGGTGGATGTAACGCTGATGCGCTCGTTGCAACGCTAAAATCTATGCAGGGCGTGGACGCTGTCACTGCTGTACAGGATGAAGCCGCATGCGCAGACAATTCCGCGTTCTCGCTGCTCGTCTCGCTTTCGGGAACGGCGGAGCTGCGGCCGTCACTGTTCAAGGCTGTCGTTGAAAATGGCGGCTATTTGTACGAGCTTGCTTTGCAAAAAAATAGTCTTGAAGAAGTGTTCCATGAATTAACAACATCAGATGCAGAGGTACAAAAATGAGCAATAAAAAAAGCGGCAAACAGTCGCCCGCGCTCGTCATCATGAAGCGTGAGATGGGCGCATATTTTGCAAGCCCCATTGCATATATAGTCACTGTTGTGTTCCTCGTCACTGCAGGCATATTTGTGTTCCAGGTATTTTTCTTTCAAGACAGGGCGGAGTTGCGCGGGTATTTTTCGCTCCTTCCATTTTTGCTGTCGTTCTTTATTCCCGCGCTCACGATGCGCTTGTTCGCAGAAGAAAAACGCAGCGGTTCGCTTGAAACGCTGTTGACGCTTCCTGTAACAGAAACGCATGTTGTCACAGGAAAGTGGCTCGCAGCGTTTTTAAGTTCTGCGGCAATGATTGCGCCAACGCTGCTGTACATCATTCCGCTTGTCATGTTTGGCTCGCCAGACTTTGGCCCCATTGTCGGAGGATTTTTAGGCGCGCTCTTTTTATGCGCGGCGTTCTCTGCAATAGGCGTATTCGCGTCGTCAGTGACAAAAAATCAAATAATTGCGTTCATCGTCGCGCTTGCAATCTGCATTACGCTCACCATGATAAACACGTTTTTGATTTTTTTGCCTGCGCGCGTCGTCGATGTCATGTCGTATCTTTCTGCGAGCACGCATTTTACGTCGATTTCGCGCGGCATCATCGATACTCGTGACGTGCTGTATTTTGCTTCTCTCACTGTGTTTTTCTTCTATCTTACTGTGATTACCCAGCAAAAGGAGCGAAACTGACATGAAAAAAATTATTAATTGGCTTAAAGGCAGCTCAAGTGATTTTGCGCTCCTCGTCATTCTACTGATTCTTGCAAATCTTGTAGGCATGCGGGCGTTCATGCGCTTTGACTTGACGCGTCAAAAATCGTACTCGCTCTCTCCTGTCAGCAAGCAGCTTATGCAAACGCTCGACGCGCCGCTGTCGGTGCACGTGTTTTTCAGCAACAACCTTACTGCTCCATACAGCACAACTGCACAATACGTGCGTGACATTCTCGTTGAATACAAAGGAGCGGCGAACCATCATTTTTCGTATGCAATTATGGACATGGGCAAACGGGAAAATGAGACGCTCGCTTCTCAGTACGGCTTGCGTCAATCGTCAATTCAAGTGCTCAAAAACAACGAGGTGAGCTTTGCGCAAGTGTATATGGGCATTGCTGTTTCATACGCAGACGCAATCGAAGTGATTGACAACATAGAGACGTCAGACGGATTTGAATACAAGCTTACGACGACAATCAGCAAGATGATTTCGACTGCAAATGCGTTTGCGGGGCTTGCTCCCGACGAGCACATCAAGCTGACACTGTACAAGAGCGACACGCTCAAGCAGTTTCAGATTTTTGGATTTGACGAGATAGAGACAGCTGTTGCGCACGCGTATGAAACGCTGAACAAGCAGCACATGAACCGCATAGACTACGAGCGCGTAAATCCATCCGTTGCCGATTTGCGCGACATTGAACTGCGCTACGGCTCGCAGCTCATCATCAACCAGCAGACTGCGAACGGCGCACAGAGCATTGGCGCGCTCGGACTTGTGCTTGAACGCGGCGACATGTTCCGCTTCATTCCCATTTCAATACAACGCTCGTTGCTTGGGCTTGTCGTGTCAGGGCTTGACGACTTGGATAAGACGATTGGCGACAGCATGCAGAGCTTGCTTTCAAAAGCGACGCAAATTGGCTATGTGACAGGACACGGAGAACGCCCGCTCTATTCTCAAGATGGTATGCTCCCGCTCTCTGCGCTCATTGCGGACAGATATGAGTTTGTCGAATTCAACCTTGCAGACGAGCCTGTTCCTGCAAGCATGACATCTATCGTAGTAAACGCTCCAACATCGCCGCTCTCTGATGACGAGCTGTATAAGATTGATCAGTTCATCATGCGTGGCGGAAATGTCATGTTCTTTGTCGATCCGTTTGATTCAAATGCGCAGATAAATCCAATGAACCCGTACCAGCAGATGCCGCCGACATTTGCGCCGTACAATACAAATCTCAACACGTTGCTGAATCAGTACGGCGTGAGCCTCAACGCAAATTATGTGCTTGATGAGCTGTGCTACACAAGGCCAACGCAAGAGTACGGCATGTTGTCATTGTGGTACGCGCCCATGATTCCGCATGAGCAGCTTGCGCAACATCATGTTGTGACAGACAATTTGAGCAGAATAATTTTCTTGCAGTCGTCTTCCATCGATATTGATGAAGTGCAGGTTGCGGACGAGGTGACGGTAACGCCGCTTGTCACATCTTCAAAAAACTCGTGGCTCATTTCAGACAATATTCAGCTCAATCCGTTTGCACTAAATCCTCCTTATGACAAATCTACAGAAAAGTCGGAGCATCTTGCAGTGCTTCTTGAAGGAAAGTTTTCGAGCGCATTTTCGTCTGGACCGTCATCTGACAGCGGAGAAGAACTTGCGTCGCAGACACATCTTGCGAACGGCGTACAGAGCGGAAAGATTTTTGTCGCGGGCACCTCCGAGATTACCGGGCCGCAACTCATATCTGGAGAGGACTCAAAGGAGCCTGTTGCACTCTTTACGCGCAATATTGTTGACTACATGAACGGCAATGGCGACTTATGCGCAATGCGCACAAAAGGACTTTCAATGAGCACACTCCGAAACACACACAGCGCGCTTGCTGCTGCCGCTCAATACTTTAACGAGTTTGGCATTGCGGTCATCGTAATACTGTTCGGACTGATTATGTGGCGCATGCGCATTAAGAGAAAAACGGCTATTCACGACACATATAATCCAAACGATGCGCGCATGAGTAAGTAAGAGGAGGCTGCTAAACATGACTAAACGAAAAATCATATTGCTTTGTGCATGCGGCGTGCTGCTGTGCATCTACATAGTGCAGCTTGCTGTTGCGCTGCGAAGTCCCATCAAAAACAAAACGCTCAACGCGGAGCTTGACAAAATTACGATTGAGCATGCAGGAGATGCGCTCACATTGACAAAATCTGGCGATGACTGGCTTGTAGGCGAACACAAATATCTTGCGAACACGCACGCTGTAAACGCAATTGTAACTGCCATAAAAGAAGTACGCATATTTGGCGCTGTCGATAAAGCGGGAAATGAAGCTGTTGACGAACGGTATGAAATCAATGCGGAGAGCGCCATCGTTGTAACAGCATATGAGCAGGGGAGCGCAAAGCGCACGCTCATTGTTGGAAAAACGTCGGCAACAGGCGCGCAGTCGTACATGCTGCTTGACGGCGGAAAAGACATCTACCTTGTGTCGGGACGGCTTCGTGACACATTTGACAAAAGCATTGACGATATGCGCAGCAAAAGCGTATATTCGCTTGATGCAAGCGCACTCTCCTCAATTGCACAGACGATGGACGGCGAAACAATCGCAATTAAAAAATCTGGAGAGCCTGCTTCATGGCAAGCAACAGAAGGCGCGCCGACTGTTGACAGCGAAAAAGCCGCAAGCTGGGCAAGCTCGCTCGCTGTGCTCAACGTGAACGCGTGGCTTGAAGACGATTTTATGCTTCCTCCCGTGCCAGTTTCAGTTACTGTCATCAATGCAGAAGACAGGCTGATTACGGTAACAGTGTACACGCTCGATGACGGCGATGAGGCGCGCTATTATGGCACTTGCAGCGAAACACCGTATAAGTTTGAATTAAGCCAGTATGCTGCCGGTAAGTTCATGCAGGCAAGCGCAGATTTGTATCGTGAGTAAACGCATGTGCGGCTAGGCGGAGCAATCTGCCTAGCGTCTGCAAAATTGATGGAAATATCGTACAACGTACCCATTGTCAAAAAACAAGGCTCAGCCAGAACGAATACCGACCGGCGAGCCTTGAAATTGATTATTGTATGAACAAGAGCGTTTTACGGAGTTGGAAGAGCACTCGCATCTACACAGATAGCAGGAACGAGTGAACAAGCAGGGTATGCACCTCTACCCACTTCAATATTATTGCTTCCAAAAACACGGCCTGTGCCAGCAACCATTCTTACAGAAGAAGACGACGAAGTTCTCGTCCACCATTCACAACCTGGATAACTAGCAAACTCACTTCCAGCACCGCTATTCATTGCGTTCGTCGACCATCGTTTTCCGCCTCTTGCAAGTGCATAGTCAGACAATTGTTTAGTGCATTGCGCTTGTCGATAAGAAGCATCGCCTGACGAAGCAGACTCCTCTATAAAATAATAACTAGGGGCACTTGTAGACAATTCGGTAACACTTAGAAGGAATATGCAATCCGTTGTATCTACATCAGTAAGCGTTACAGGCTTGAGTAAATTATTAGTAGTAAATGCTCTCTGCAAGAAACCCTTGCCACTTTCTACTCTTTGATAAGGGTCAAATTGTTGTAATTCAGGATCACCTTCTTCGTATTCTCCCCGAAGGAATGCGCGCACTGTACTGAACTTATAGCTTATCCATGGAATAGCTTCTGATGTTACTGTATTTTGTCTCTCGTTTTTACCGCCTTCTCCACTAGCAGTATCTACCCCATCATCGTAAAAGGCGATTCTATCTAAAGAGAATACCGACCACAACAATGCGCCACCACTGCTATTATAATTATTATCAAGTACTCTCCAGACAATAGGTTCCACCTTAAACCAATGCTCACTATCTTTGTACTTGCTATCACTCAATTTCTCATTATTATAGAACACATATTGATCCCCGCTAGCAAAAGGTTTTACGACGCAACTCACATAATAACATCCGTCATCAGCAAGGTGCATCTCAAAACCGCCACGATGTAAAATACGTCCACTCGTATGATAAACCGTTACATTATTTTCTTTTAGTGTTTGCGGATAATAGCCATATTCTACAAATGATGCTGTATAGACTTCGTTTCCTATACCGTTATATTCAAAATTCTCTGGACCACCAGAATTTGTCAATGTTTCTTTTATATCAAGTAGACGAGTTGTTTTGATTTGAATAGGTTTTGTAAGTTTTTGAATATCATCGCTGAACTTAAAGATACTCCTTACTGTCAACGGCACACTAGCCTCTTGTGTAATTGAGTTGAGTGTAATGCTGATTTTTGTGACGGCACTGTCGGAACCAGCCCCTGTACTTTCTACGAATTTTTTGAGCGTGCTGTCAAATCCGTTGCCGTCAAGCGAAACAGAGACAAGGCTGTCTGTCAAAGAAAATTCTCTTGAAGTTGTTTTTGTCTCTGCCAAAAGACCGACAGTTATTTTATTTGCATCTTTTACAAACTCACTTCTGAAAAACTCTTCCGATTCACCGTCGAAGAAAGTAGTTATCGCTGTTGTCTTCAACTCATCGGGCACGGTAACACTATCTATGTTGTAAACAGCAATATCGAAAGTAGCTTCTCCCTTTTTTGTTCCTTCTACAGAGTATCGTATTGTTATTGGTAAATTATCTGTGGGATTACCTGTATTAAAACCTATGATTTCCCAGTCGCTTGATGAGCCAATGCTGCTATCATATGGCTCTTGCGTACCACTTGCATAGTTTACATATACTTTTAATCCTGTCAGATCAAGAGCTTCACCAATCATATAGTTTTTTTGTGACGGTTCGGTGTTAATTGAAATGCCCGTAACCACATCTTTAATCTTAATGATAAAAGTATCGGAAAGTGCGGTATCCCCGTTATAGGTAATGGTCATGGTCAATGTATCAGTTGGTGTATCTGAATTCCAGCCAGAGAATGCCCATTTTGTGCTGCTGAAATCGGAAACAGAAACTACTGTATCGTTACCATCATCAAGCGTCATCTCCACAACAAGACCTTGCCATTTGAACTCGGATTCATCGGCCTTACAATCATATGTGTCGATGAACGGCCCTGTACCTGCTTTTATAGCGATTGCTTTAACTGCATCTGGGTCATAAATGCTAATGGTGAAGTTGGCAGTAAACTCTTCGGATACAGATTTATGATAGGTAACAGCCATCGGCAATGCAGCATTCACATTTGTTGCATCAAAACCAGTGAATGTCCATTTGCTTGTATCGCTGAAATCGGAAACAGAAACTACTGTATCACTGCCATCGTCAAGCGTCATCTCCACAACAAGACCTTGCCAGTTAAAATCACTTGCTCCTTTTGCATGTGCTGGAGCAGTATTCTCTTTTACTGCAATCGATTTAATTGCATCTGGGTCATAGATTATGACTGTAAACGAAGCGCTTTTTGTTACCCCTTTGTATGTGTAGGAAACAGTGATTTCCTGACCACTTGATATGGCGCTTGAATCAAATTTGCTAGAATCAATACTCCAACCTGCTGCAGTGAAATCAATCTCGTTGGATGAGGAGCCGTCATCAAACGTGACTTTAACTACCATTCCTTGAGTTGTAAAACTTTCATTAATTTGATAACTAGTTTTTGGATTTAAGATTTCAATTTTTTCAAGGACTTTTTCTTTTGTGACTGGTGATACATTGTCATCGATTTTAGTCCTTTCATCTACTGAGTGACGGCAACCTGATGCGAAAATAGCTACAGCGCATGCCATGACTAACAAGCACAATCGTTTATTCATAACACCTCCTAAAAATGCTTCTCCACTATAGATAGTATATAAATAATATCGTCAAAAAGCAAATAAAAAATAATTGGTTCATAAAAGTGTTTTACAAAAATGATATATAAAATGTTATTTTTGAAGTATATTTTTTAGAAATAACAGTTTTTTATAAAGATTTCCTATTGGGCAAATAGATTTCCGCATCGAGCACGACAACGACAGTTTCTCTATGAAATATACTCAAAATGTTTTCATGCTGAAGCCCTGTTGCGCTCCTATGTGTATTGACAAATACGCTATTTACCTGTTATCATATGAATAATTGCTCATGTGTAAATATTATCATAAAATCATATAATGAAAGGCTTAAAACAAGAATTTTTCGAGACTTTCATATTGATGAATGCGAGGCTGTTATGAAAAACAATGAAACTGCTGTAAAACGCACAGAGAAAAATGCGCGAAAAGCCATTCTTCAAAACTTCCCTGATGAAGACATGCTTTTTGATTTAGCAGAACTTTTCAAAATATTCGGCGACTCGACGCGCATAAAGATTTTGTTTGCGCTGCTCGAATCTGACATGAGCGTAAATGATATTGCAAGCGAGCTGCAAATGACGCAGTCGGCAATAAGCCATCAACTGCGCATTCTTAAAACAAATGGACTAGTAAAATACACGCGCGACGGGAAGTCGCTCATCTACTCGCTTGCAGACAGTCACGTTACGACTATTTTAAGTCAAGGCATTGAGCACATAGGGGAGTAGCATAAGGCGCAGCCGCACGCGCGTCTGCAAGCATAAACGCCACAGACACGTTTGCTGCAATGCGCGTGCCTGCAAGCGGGAATGCGGCAGGCATGTTGGCGGCAAGCGCGGCAAATTCATTTGCAGGAGGACATGCATGGAACATTCTGTACACTGCTCATGTTGCGGGCATGAACATCATCATGAAGAAGAACATGAAACAGGTTTGAAAAGTATCATCATTGCGGCAGCGCTTTTTGTTGCGGGCATCATAGTCGAGCACGCGCATTTTTTTGCAGCCGCTGATTTTTCGCTCGGTCGATTCGCTTCTGCCGATGAGCTTGCCGCTGCACTGCTGTTTCTTGCGTCGTATATTGTGTGCGGGAAGCATGTTGTCATAGGCGCGGTGAAAAATATTTTGCACGGCTCTTTGTTCGACGAGCAGTTTTTGATGACTGTCGCGTCACTCGGTGCCGTTTTTGTCGGGCAATATGCGGAAGCTGTCGGCGTTATGCTGCTCTATCAAATAGGCGAGTACGCGCAGGACAAAGCGGTAGACAAGTCGCGCCGCTCTATCGAAGCGCTTATGGAGATACGCCCCGACAAAGCGTTTGTAAAAAGAGGCGGCAACGTGATTGAAGTTTCTCCCGATGACGTGGGCGTTGGAGAATTAATAATTGTGAAGCCTGGCGAGCGCATCCCCATAGACGGCATCGTTGTTGCTGGAAAATCATTCCTCGACACGTCCGCGCTCACCGGAGAATCTGTGCCGCGCCAAGTGCTTGTTGGAAGCGACGTGCTTGCTGGAGCGGTCAATACAGAAAGCGTGCTCGAAATCAAAACGACAAAGATTGCAGGCGAATCTGCTGCTGCGAGAATCATTGAGCTTGTTGAAAAAGCGCAGGAGAAAAAAGCAAAATCGGAGCGATTCATTACGCGCTTTTCCCGCGTATATACGCCCGCCGTCTGCATTGCAGCTTTGCTGCTCGCAGTCATTCCGTCGATTGTGACGCACGACCCGCACACATGGGTGTACCGTGCGCTCATTTTTCTTGTCGTGTCGTGCCCGTGCGCGCTCGTCATTTCCGTTCCATTGGGATTTTTTAGCGGCATAGGAACAGCGAGCAAAAACGGCATTCTCATTAAAGGGAGCGAAAGCATTGAGACGCTTGCACGCACAAAGACTGCTGTATTTGACAAAACAGGCACGCTCACAAAAGGCGTGTTTGTCGTGACTGACGTGCACGTGGCAGCCAACGCACCCATCGAAGAAGACGAGCTTATTGCGCTCGCTGCTCACGCGGAAACGTATTCAAATCATCCTATCTCAAAGTCAATAAAAGCAGCGCATTCAGGAGAATGCTGCAACCTGGTAAATATTTCCAACGCGCACGAGATAAGTGGGCAAGGGATTACAGTGCTGCTCGACGGAAAGACCGTGCTCGCTGGCAACATGAAGCTCATGGAATCGCAGCATGTGGACGGCGTTGTGCCATGCGACAAAAATGATTTTGGCACAGTAGTTCATGTTGCGCTTGACGGCGCGTACTGCGGACACATTGTCATATCAGACAAAACAAAAGACGATGCCGCCGCTGCAATGGCAGAGCTGCGTAAGCTTGGCGTGCAAAAACTCGTGATGCTCACTGGCGACAACAAAGCGACGGCGGAAGAAGTTGCAAACGATG
The DNA here is from genome assembly GCA_017940005.1 of Treponema sp. Classification (GTDB taxonomy): domain Bacteria; phylum Spirochaetota; class Spirochaetia; order Treponematales; family Treponemataceae; genus Treponema_D. The sequence continues at coordinate 59,592 of JAGAZO010000001.1, read as the reverse complement.
TGGGCATTGATACAGTATTTTCAGAGTTGCTGCCAGGTGATAAAGTTGCGCACGTTGAGTCGCTACTCGCAGAGCTTGGCGACAAACCAACAGAGAAACGCGGCACACTCTTATTTGCGGGCGACGGTATAAACGACGCGCCCGTGCTCGCGCGGGCAGACATAGGCATTGCAATGGGCGCGCTCGGAAGCGATGCAGCGATTGAGTCGAGCGATGTTGTAGTGATGACTGACGAAATAGGGAAAATTGCAGAGGCAATCAGCATTTCGCGAAAAACAGTTGCAATCGTCAAGCAGAACATTGTTTTTTCGCTCGGTATAAAAGCTGCGATAATGATTTTAGGCGCGCTCGGCATTGCAAACATGTGGACGGCAGTTTTTGGCGACACAGGCGTTGCGCTGCTCGCAGTTGCGAACGCCATGCGCGTTATGTTATGGAAAAAGAAATAGACAAGAAACGATGCATTGGCGCGTGCCGCAACACCGCAATCACCATACCTCGCCGCAAGCGTCAGGATAGTAAACCCTCCACACAAATAAAAGCACAGCATTTCTGAAAAAGGACACCTTTGGAAAGGTTTCCTTTTTCAGACTTTTATCTTCCAAATGTTTCCCAGTAAGACATTTTTCTATAAAAAAATATTGTTTTTTTTTGTTTTTTGTTATAATAGAAATGAGGGAGTTTGCAGAGCAAGTTTTTTATGGAGGTGGAATTTATGAAGAAAAGAATTGTAGGAGTTATAGCTCTAGCACTTGCATTGGGTGCAGTTTATTCATGTAGGCAAACAACTGACTCTACAGTTACGCCTGAGGTAAAACCCACAGAGCCAGTAGACCCTGATCCAATCGTGGAATTTGGTCTTTTTCCACAGACCATAATGCCAGCTAGTTTTACTGTTGATACAGAAAATGCAACAGTGGAAACTTTTGGTAAATTTCAATACTACCAACCAGAAGGCGACAGTAATTGGTATTATAAACTTCTTGTAGATAACAGTGCATATAATGCGGATGGTAAATCTACATATTCTGATGGCTCAAGTGTAAACTCAGGCTCAGAGAGGTGGTTTAAGGTAGAGCCAATTAAATGACGAGTCCTAAACTATGACTACAATGGAACCGGCAAAAAGCTTCTTGCTTCAGACAAAGTGCTTGTTTCTGGTATTCCTTTTACAGGTACTAAAGATAATACCATAGACGGAGTGATTTACGCTCAATGTTATTACGAGTATAGCGGCATTAGAGCATATTTAAACGGCGGTGTGTATAAAAACGACAGTAAAGATAAAAATGATCATGTTGGCAAAGGATTTTTGGATACAGCATTTGCAAAAGTTGATGGAGTTACAAGTGGACAAGAACTTACTGAAACAGGTGAAAGAATTGCTGAAACAGAAATCTATAATTCTGTGAGTACCTCGCACAATAATAGCTTTACTAACGAAGTCACGAAGGAGGGAGAAACTTCCACATTTTTCTCTGACACACCTATAAAGGACAAAATTTTTTTGTTAAGTTACAAAGATTTTATTTATTCTAAATACTTCAAAAATAATGCTGCTAGAAAAAAGACGGGGACAGATTATGCAATTGCAACAGGATATCGTGTTGGTGGAGGCTTTGCGGAGTCGTGGTGGCTACGTACACCTGAAGGCAAACAAAGAACATACACTATTGCTAGTTCTGGTGCTAAAGTTGTTGGTACAGAGCATACTAGAAAATTTGTCGGTGTTGTGCCTGCCTTGTGTTTGGAAAAAATTGAGTCTTCAGACCCAATAGATCCAGTAGAGCCTTAAGCTTTAAGTTTAAGTTATAATTTATGTTTTATGTAGTTAGGAGATACTTTTATAGGGGGTATTATGAAAAAATTATTGGAAGTTATAGGTTCCCTTTTTATATTGAGTGTGCTGGTTGTTTCATGTGAGCAAACAGTAGAAAATGAAAAAGATGATAAACTTACGAGAAGTGCTAACATAGTATTTAGCTCTGTAAAAATTGAAGGCAAGGAATATGAGATTGTGAAATTTGGTGAATATCCACAGACCATAAAAGACTCAAGTGTAACAGTTGACGAAACTAAACAGAGAGCATCTGGCGTTCCAATGGACACAACCGAGACAATCGAAGATGCGAAAATCGATGGTGCCCTTATATATTGTCAAGGAAGTGACGGCGCCTGGTATTATAAATGTACTGACGAAAATGCATACGATATGGATGCTAACGCCAAATATTCTGATGGAACAAAAGCACAAAAAACTGGGGAAAGAGATAATGACGTCGAGCCATTGTGGTTTAAGGTAGAGCCAATTAAATGGCAAGTAGTAACAGATAACTATAATGGAACAGGCAAAAAGTTGCTTGTCACAGAAAAAATTCATGCATGGGGTGATGGGTTCATGAACACTGAATCAGATCGCGGCAGCGTGAAAAGAAACAATTACAAAGAGAGTAAACTTAGATCGTTTATAACTGCTTCTAAGTACCTTAAAAAAAATGGTATAGACTATTATGAGAATTTTATCGGAAGACAAAGTTTTTTGAAAACAGCATTTACAGAAGATGAGCAAGCTAGAATTGCTACAACCAATTTGGACAATACTGGTGTAATTACAGACGGCGTGACCAATATTTATGCTTGTGACAATACGGAAGATAAAATCTTTTTGTTAAGTTACAAAGAAGTAATGAACCCTGAATACTTTCCAAACAGTGCTAGTAGAGCAAAGCTACCTACAGATTTTGCAATTGCAAAGAATTTAATTTATGCTGACTGGTTTTCCGCATTGTATTGGCTACGTACTCCTGACCCTACTTCAGACTTGTTTGTTCTTTCTATTGGAGGAGAAGGCATCGTAGAAGGTAAACACACTAGTAAAACTCGCGGTCTTGTGCTTGCTTTGTGTTTAGAAAATGACCTAGTAGAGCCTTAAGCTCAAATCGAGTGTAATTTTTTAGCCTACCCATACGGTAGGCTAAAAGTTTTTATAATGAGTTTGCCGATCTGCCGAAAACGGAGCGGCGGATTATTTAAAAGTTCGCCTTAAAGTTGAAACAATACGCCTAGCCCGCCCTGTAGGAACGCGAAGCGGCCACCGCAGACTGCCGTACGGCAGGAGGAGCAGCGACCGCAAGTCTGTCCTTACTTGCCGCCTGCCTGTCGGCAGACAGGCAGGCGGGCGGCAGACAGGACGGCAGTCGAGGAGGCTGGAGCGATAAGCGAAATTCCGAAAGGGCGGCTCTTCCAGCGGCATGCTCCGAAAAAATTATTCGCACTGGTTTGAGCATTACCGCTTTCAAGGTTCACTGCGCGCCACTCGCATCCCGCTGAAATTTGTGCTATACTAATGTGCATGATTCACCTTGTCGCATTTCTTGGCAATTATGGAAATAAATACAGCGCAACGCGCCACAATGCTGCGTGGATTTTTGCGGACGCGCTGCCGTTCGCGCATCGTTTGGATTGGCAAGCGAAGTTTAAAGGATTGTATTGCAGCGTGGGAATGGCGCAGCTTGTTGACTGGATTTCTCGCGACGCGCTTTGCAAAACGGAATCTGATGCGGTGCCTGTTGCAGCAGAGCGCGCGCCTGCACGTGCAGAACATGCGTCGAGCAAGATTTTTTTTCTCAAGCCGCAAACATACATGAACGCTTCGGGGGAAAGCATCATAGAGCTTGTTAATTTTTATAAGCTCAAAGCGGAAGAAGTTCTTGTCGTGCACGACGAGCTTGAACTGCCAGTGGGCACAATCAGCTTCAAGTGGTCGGGCGGACTGGGCGGCCACAACGGGCTTCGCTCCACCAAAGCTGTTTTAAATACGGCTGATTTTTGGCGGTTGCGTTTTGGAATCGGCCGTCCGAATGACGACGATGTTGCGGCCTACGTGCTTTCGCCGTTTACAAGCGATGAGCGAATTACGTTGGAGCAGACATTTCCAAACGCGGCAGAACTCCTTGCAAGAGCGTTGCTCGCACAGGAGCCGAGCGCGCTGCTCAAAACATGGGGGAAGAAAAAAATTGGCTGATATAGAAAAATCACGTAATGGTGCAGCGGAACAGAATGGCATTGAGCACGCGCTGCAAATCGCTGTGCGGCGCGACAACGCGCAATGTGACGACGCGCAATATGGCGACGCACAGCGCGACAATACGCAGCATGGCGGTATACAGCACAACGGCGCACACTGTGACTACGCACAGAGCGACGGTATATATCTTGGCGATGTACTGCGAGACAGCGCACAACATGACGACGCACGGCGCGATGACAAGCTGCATGAGAACGCGGAAAAAACTGCACTCGCATACAAACGCCTGTATGAAACAATACGCATATTGCGCGCGCCAGGCGGCTGTCCGTGGGACAGAGAGCAAACGCCGCTTTCCATGCGCCGCGACTTAATCGAAGAAGTGTTTGAAGCTGTTGATGCGATTTCTGAAGGAGACGCTGCTCACGCAAAAGAAGAGCTCGGCGACGTGCTGCTCAACGCAACGATGATTGCATACATGCACGAGCAGCAGCACGATTTTTCTGTTGCAGATGCGTTGAATGAGCTCACCGAAAAATTAATCCGCCGCCACCCGCATGTATTTCCCGAAAGCGAAGGCAAAATTGCCGCAACGGGAAACGTACAAACTGGCGAAGAAGTGCTTGCGCAATGGGACGCAATAAAAGCGAACGTAGAAAAGCGGACTGGTGACTCTGTGCTCGACGATGTGCCAAAAGGATTTCCGCCGCTTTTGCGCGCATACAAACTGCAAAAGAAAGCAGCAAAAAAAGGATTCGACTGGCAGGACATACGCACGGTGCGGGAAAAAGTGTTCGAGGAACTTGCGGAAGTGGCTGATGCGGTACAGCGCTATGAAGCGCAACAATGCACGGCAGCGCGCACATGCACAGACATTTCGCCATGCGAGGCGGAGCACAATGCGGCGCAGCTCCATGTGGAAGAAGAGGTGGGCGATGCATTTTTTGCGCTCGTAAACTATGCGCGTCATCTCGGCGTTGACCCAGAAATTGCGCTTTCACATGCAAACAAAAAATTTTACCGCCGCTTTTCTTACGTGGAAGCGCAGTGCCGTGAACGCAACATTCCTATGGACAACGCACATTTGGAAGATGAAGATGCGCTGTGGAATGAGGCAAAGCAAAAGGGTTTGTAGCAGAACAGCGCGCGGCAATCGCTAGCAACGCGCATGACAAGCAGCAGTGACGCGAAAACAAATGCCGCTACGCACAATGCCTGCCGGTGCTAGAACGGCAAGTGCGAGAGCAGTCCTCCTCGCTTTGAACCTGCTTTAATCCACGCAAGCGACTGCTTTGCGCTCGGCTTGCGCTTTGCGCTGTCCATGTCGGCAAGATAGGAGGCAAGCCACGAAGCAAGCGACGTGTCTTTTGATGCGATTTCGTTTTGAGTGTCGCACGAGACAAGCACAATGGTTACATTTTGTTTGTCTCCTGCAAACGCTGCAATGTTTTCTGCAAACGCAACAAATGCGGCTTCCGCGCTGTTTACAAATGGATTTGCAGGAGATGCTGTGCTGCTTCGGAGCGACGAGGAACGGATAATGTCTGCCATGCTTGGATGATGCTTTACGATAAATATTAATTTTCCGCTCGCTTTCCGTTGCTCAATTCTGTTGAGCAGCTCCATAGTTAGATACTCATAGCCTGAAATCATTGTGTCGATTGCACGCGTACACTCTTCAGGCGAAAGCGCGGTAAACTGCTCAACATACACACTTGCATCAAAATAGAGCGCCGCTTCGTCAATCACGGTAAACGCGTTTTCTGCTTGCAGCATGAGCGAGCGCGCAGAGATGGACGACGGTCTGTTCCATGATGCAATCACTATGCTTGCGGCAGAAACAGACGCACTGTCAGCTTCAGGGTTTCCCGTGACTACAACATTATATCCTGCAAGCGCCATGCCGTCTGCAAAATCTCCGCCAGCAGGCAAATCTTTTCCTGCGATTAAAATCGTTTTATCCATGACGATGCATTATAGCATATTGCGGAACAAATAAAAAGGCTTCACACGCCGATTTCTATGTGCTATACTTACGCCCATGAAACTTTGGATAAAATATCTTATAGGAATAGTGCTTGGTGTGCTGCTTGCGTTTGTTTTTCCTGCTAATTCTGAACCTGTGATGCTTGCTTTTGTTACTGAAATCATAATACGCTTTGGCAAATATATTATTGTGCCGCTTTTATTTTTTACGGCAATGACAGCTGTAGACAAGCTACGCGAAGCAAAGATAATTTTGAAAACAGGTTTGTTGTCTGTTTCGATTATTATCATCTCTACAGTTATGTTTGCGCTTATAGGACTTGCATCTATTTTAATAATTCAGCTTCCACGCATTCCTATCACGGCGGACAGGGCAGTGGAAACGGCAACTCTTAATATTGCTGAACTCGTGCGTGCGCTCTTTCCGTCTTCTCCGTTTGAAACGTTTATTAACGGCACATTTTTGCTGCCAGTATTTTTATTTGCTTGTTTTTCGGGCGGCGCATGCACTGGCGACCAAATTGCGTTTCGTCCTATTGTAACGCTCGTCGATTCACTTTCAAAACTTTGCTACAATATTGCAACGCTTTTTACCGAATTGCTTTCTGTGGGCATGATTGCAGTTATGTGTAGCTGGACTATACGTTTTCGCTCTATCATTGTGAACGGCACATTTACACCGCTCATTCTCATGCTGTTTGTTATTTTTATTATTGTTGCGTTTGTAATTTATCCTGCAATCATCCACTATGTATGCCATGACCCGCGCCCATACCGCGTGCTGTATGCGAGCCTTGCTTCTATTTTTGCAGCCTTTATAAGCGGTGACACCAATTTTGTTTTGCCGATAAACATGCGGGTAGGTAAAGAGAGTCTTGGAATACGGCGGCGCATAAATGGCATCACGTATCCACTGTTTTCAATTTTTGCGCGCGGTGGCGCGGCGCTTGTCGTTATCGTTTGCTTTATTGTGATTTGGCGTTCGTATGTGCAAGCTATTCGCGTAGACAATATTCTTTGGATTTTATTCATGTCATTTGCATTGTCATTTTTGCTTGGTGGGTATCCGTCTGGCGGGCCGTTTATTGCGCTTACTATGCTGTGTACAATGTATGGGCGCGGTTTTGAAACAGGGTATCTCTTGCTTAGACCTGTTGCGCCGATTCTCTGCTCATTTGCTGCAGCATTTGATGTGCTCACCGCGATGTTTGGAAGCTACATTGTTGCAGTGAAAACGCAAATGATTGAACATCATTCGACGCAGCATTTTATTTAACAATATTGTTTGCGGCGAGCATGCTGCTTTATCCTTTTACAGCTCCTGCAGTAAGTCCCGCTATAAATTGCTTTGACATGGCAAACACAGAGCGAATGAGCGGTACGACGATTGCGCGGAAGATGTAGAATCTGCCTGCTCCGTCTACGAGCGCCGCTTTTGTCAGTTCGGAAGGAATTTCTCGAATAAACGCAATGAGACAGTTTGCCGTTATCATCGCATCTGTCGATTTTCCTACGCCGCCTTTCATGCTTGAATACACAATTATCATACTGTTCCTCTTGGAAGCATGGTGAAATACATATTCCGCCCATACATGGTTTTCATGTACTTCACCGTGTTAATAAAAAAGGACCTATAAAGAGAAATGGGCGTTTCCTTACAGGTCTTTTCGTCATTCAAAGAATGACGAACTGTTCCCGTTTCAATCATGCTAGGCATTCTTTTCGTTGAATTTCTGGGAGACCACTTTTTCGCTGATTGTCAATATAGTATTCGCTTTCGATTGCACAACATGCTTTTTTTTCGTACAATAGGCATTCTATGGAATTTACACAAGAATCAATCGATGCGCTCGCGCTCGACGAAGCAAAAATCATTGAAAAAATTGCAAACGAATTGCACATACGCGCGCTCCAAGCAGCGAGCGTTATCAATTTAATAAAAGAGGGATGCACTGTTCCATTCATTGCGCGCTATCGCAAAGAAGCGCACGGCTCGCTCGACGAAGTGCACGTGCGCGACTGCGATCACAAGTTTACGTCGTACAAAAATCTTGAGGAGCGCCGCCTTGAAATCATCAAGGGTATTTTTGCGCAAGGGAAGCTTACCGACTCGCTGTACGAAGCGGTGATGAATGCGGCAACGCTCGCCGCGCTAGAAGATTTGTGGGCGCCGTTCAAAAAGAAGAAAAAAACGCGCGGCATGATGGCAGTTGAAAAAGGTTTGGAAGCGCTTGCAGAATGCATGCTTGTGCTTAATGACACGGCGCTCGAAGAAAAGGCAAAAGAATTTATTAAAATCGACGAAGAGCATCCAGAGCTTTCTGTTGCAACGACAGAAGATGCACTTTCTGGAGCAAAAGATATTATTGCCGAGCGCGTTTCACAAGATAGTGCAAACCGTGAGGCAGTGCTTGCTTTGTACCGTGAAACTGGCAGCATACGGACAAAAGGAATTGGCGACGAGGAGACAGCGAAAACGTCTGTGTATCAAATGTACTGGGATTACAGCGAGCCGCTCAAAAGCGTAAAGCCGCATCGCATTCTTGCGATAAATCGCGGCGAGCGTGAAACGGCGCTTGACGTAACGCTTGACGTAGACGTTGAGCAAGCTGTTGCATTGTTAAAAAAACGCGCAACGCTTAATAACCGCTATCACGCGGAAGCGATTGAGGACGGCGTTGTGCGCTTGCTTTCGCCTTCGGTAGTGCGCGAGATACGCAGCGATGAAAGCGACAAAGCAGACGAGCACGGCATTGGCATATTCAGCGAAAACTTGCGAAACCTTTTGATGACGCAGCCGATTAAAGAAAGCCGCGTGCTCGGCGTTGATCCGGGAATTCGTACAGGAACAAAATGCGCCGTGCTTGACGAAACGGGGAAATATCTTGCAAGCTTTTTGATAAAGCAAGTTTCGGACGCAGAAGGCTCGTACAATGCGCTCAAAGATGCAATCAAAACATATAACGTGCAGATTGTCGCCGTCGGAAATGGAACGGGCAGCCAGGAAGTGCAGCAGATTGTGAGCCGCGTCATAAGCGAAAACTTTCCTGATGTGCGCTACACTGTTGTAGATGAAAGCGGCGCGTCAGTGTATTCTGCAAGCGACATTGCGCGCGAAGAATTTCCCGATTTAGATTTAACAATTCGTGGAGCGATTAGCATGGGGCGGCGGCTGCAAGACCCGCTTGCAGAACTTGTTAAGATTGACCCAAAAGCGATTGGCGTGGGATTGTACCAGCACGATGTGAATCAAAAAAAGCTTTCTGATACGCTCGACGAAGTGGTAAGCTCTGTGGTGAACAATGTCGGCGTCAATTTGAACACGGCGAGCGCGTCGCTTTTAAAATACGTGTCGGGCATCACGTCGGGCACGGCAAAAAAGATTGTAGCGTACCGCGACGCAAATGGCAAAATCACAAGCCGCGAAGATTTGAAAAAAGTGAACGGGCTTGGACCGAAAGCGTTTGAGCAGTGCGCGGGATTTTTGAAAATTCCTGAAAGCGCGGACGAACTTGACAACACGTGGGTGCACCCAGAAAATTATGAAGCGGCGCGCGAGCTTTTAAAAGTTATTAAAAGCGGCGGCACTGTTTCTGCACAACTCAAATCAAAGCTCAAGGAAAAATACCATGTGGGCGACACGACGCTTTCAGATATTATCGAAGAGCTTAAAAAACCGAACCGCGACCCGCGTGAACACTGTCCCGCGCCGATTATGCAGCAAGGCGTACTGACGTTTGAAGATTTAAAACCCGGCATGAAAGTGACTGGCAAAATTAAAAACGTTGTTGATTTTGGCGCGTTCGTTGACGTAGGCTTGCACGAAACGGCACTCATTCACATAAGCGAACTTTCTGACAGCTTTGTAAAAGAGGCGATGGAGCACGTAAAGGTAGGTGATGTGAAAGAGTTCACGATTCTTGCGCTTGACGCAGACAGAAAACGCATAAGCCTTTCGCTCAAAAGCGATGCGGCGTTTCGTGCAACAGGAGATACAACTCTGCGCGGCACACAACCGGCAGAGCGGAGCGACAAATCAGCTGGCGTGCGAACAGCGTCTGGCACATACATGGCGCGCAAACAAACGCGCGTTGTGGCAAAAAAAGGTGCCGCGCCTGCTGGAGAGGCATATGCCGACGCAAAAGAAGCACGCGTTGACCGCGCGGGACATGGCGATTCGCGTGGCAATGCAATTCACGCGGGCGCAAAGCGCCCTGACGCAAAAGCGCGCACGAGCAGAGAACCGCGCCGCAACGACACACAAAGCGCATTGCGCAGAAACGAGCAGCACGGCGACGGTATGACATACAATCCGTTTGCAGACTTGCTAAAAAAATAGCGCGTTCACTATGCTGCCGCACATTTTGCTGTGCAGCAGCATCATATGCTATTCCATATTTACATGAGCAACTCCACTGTCGCTTAATCTTGCTTTATCGTTGCAAACTTTGCTCTTCGTTCCTCTGTAGTGTCGCCGGGTATGGCCATTTCCTGCAATGCATTTGTTGTTGTGTAGTTATCGTAGAATGCTTCCGGAACTTTGATGCTGCCGTCATTCAGCGAAAAACACTTATCAAACGCCTCTTTCTTGTCGGTCAAATGGTCATAATCGCAGTTAAGCGTTACGCTGGTAAGTGCAGAACAGTCTGCAAAACAGAATTGTATATTGTTAGCAGTTGCAGGAATAGCTGGCAGCTCTTTTAAATTGCTACAGTTGGAAAAACATTGATACCAGTTAACAGCCTTATTTGGCAGCGATAGTATTTTCTGCAAATTTTCACAATTAGTAAAACAGTCTTCCATTGAGTGGATACTTTCGGAAGTAATAGCAACCTCCTGCAATTTCGTACAACCATAAAAACAACCATCCATCATAGTCGCATATTCAGCAGTGATAGACGCTTTCGTTAATGCTTCACATTTCAAAAAACAGTTGGACAACTTGTTAACTTTTTCGGGCAAGGCGGGAATATCTGTTAAATTACTACACGATTCAAAACAACTTTCCATATTGGTGACAGTTTGAGGAAGATTTTCCACTTTCACTAAACTAGAGCATTTATAAAAACAGAATGACATGTCTCTGTTTTCTTCCGCTATATGCGGCAGCTTGAGAGCAACTCTTTTCGTGGGAGTATCGTTAAATTTTTTGCCAAATGCACTAGAAGTGCCAAGCCGCTTTGAAGTATCATAGCTGCCGATTAAATCTGACACAGGAATATTCCCTGTCACTTCTATGTAATTTACCTCTGTTGCAGATGCACTATTTTCTAGATAACGCTCCAGTTCGCTGTAAGGCACTTTGATATGAGTTACTGTTACAATGCAGCTTGCAGTTTTATTGCCGTCTTCGGAAGTCGCGGTAATGACAGCTGTTTTTCCCACCTGTTTTGCTATTGCGTTTAGCGTTACAACGGTATCTGTAGTGCTGTTGAGTGCAATCACATTCGGATCGCTTGATGTCCATGTCACTTTTTTATTTGTTGCTGTTGCAGGAATAACTGCTGCGGTAAGCGTTTTATTTTTACCGATTTCTAGTTCATCACTCTGTGCGAGTATTATCCCAGTTACGCTAACAATTTTATCTTGCGTGTTGACTTGCTGCTTTTGCAGGGTGTCTTGTTGCACTGTATTTTTACAGCCGGCAAAAAACAGCAACTGCAAAAAAACGAGTAGTGTGTATGTTCTTGTATTCATCGATATCCTCTAGTGAAAGTTGTTGAAATGAATAAAAAATAACATTTTGTTATTAATATACAATAATTATATGTACATGTCAATTCATAGATGTGCATTTATGATGGATATCAGTCATTACGCAGTAATGCAGCTATTCAAGGAAAAAACTGCTTTTTAAACGTGTTTGCATACATGCGTTGCACTGAAACAGCGTTCTGTCGAAGCATTGTGTCCGCGTTAGCGATTGCCGCGAGTACACCGCAGACGCTTGCCGCTGCTGCATCGAATTGACGTAATGGTAAACGGCGGCTGTGTATAAAACTAGTTACACTGCATGTGCAGTTGGCAAGCGGCGAGGAGTTCGAGCAAAAGCGCGGTCTTGAGCGGACGGCAAAATGTTGCTGTTTTACAAAGCGCAATACGCTCGGCAACGAGCACATACCTGACGTTGCATAAAATGGCCGCTCAAGAAACGCCCGAAAAAAAATAATTATTAATTATTAAAACAGCTGCAACAATTCTGCCACATCTTCTGTGCGTGTTGCCCAGCTCGTTGCAAGCCGTATGACTGTGTGCGTGTCGTCGTATTTTTCCCAGACGCTGAAGCAAACGCGTGCTGCAAGCTTTTGCAGCTTTTCGTTGCTCACAATAAAGAACTGCTGATTTGTGGGCGAGTCTATAAAAAGTTCGTAGCCTTTTTTCTGCATTTCGCGTTTAAGCATCATGGCTGTTTCTATTGCGTTTCGTGAAATTGTGTAATAGCGGTTGTCAGTGAAAAGTGTGTCAAACTGAATGCCAAGCACGCGACCTTTTGCGAGCAGCGCGCCGTGCTGTTTTATAAGCGTAAAAAAATGCGGCAGCAGCTTTGGCTTTGTAACGACAACTGCTTCTCCAAAAAGCGCGCCCACTTTTGTGCCGCCGATGTAAAATACGTCGCAGAGTTGCGTAATCGTTTTGAGCGTTACGTCAGTGCTGTCTGCGGCGAGCGCATAGCCAAGCCGTGCGCCGTCCAAAAAAAGCGGCAGATTATGCGCGCGGCAAATGCTGCTCAATTTTGCCAATTCTGATTTTGTGTACAGCGTGCCATATTCTGTCGGGTGAGAAATGTACACAGCTCCAGGCTGCACCATGTGCGCATTTGTCGTGTCGCTTTCAAATGCCGCAAGATACTGCTGCACATCGTCTGCGCGCATTTTTCCGTCATGCTGGGAAAGCGCAATTACCTTGTGTCCGGTCGCTTCTATGGCGCCCGCTTCGTGCACGCTGATATGCCCCGTCTGCACGGCAATAACTCCTTCATATGCGCGAAGCAGCCCGTCAATCACAGTGGCGTTTGTCTGTGTGCCGCCGCAAAGAAACCACACGTCAGCGTCAGGGCAGCCGCACGCCGCTTTGATTTTTTCTTTTGCACGCTCACAGTATTCGTCGCATCCGTAACCTGCTGTTTTTTCAAAATTTGTTTCAACGAGCTGCTGCAAAATAGACGGATGCGCGCCTTCAAGATAATCGCTTTCAAAATGCAACAGACGGGTAGGGGAACTGCTGAAAGATATGGCATCGGGCTTGTTTGTTGTCTGCTCGTAAGCGTTGTTTTGCATAGGGCGTGTCCTCCTCACTTCACTATAGCACGGATTGTTGTAAAATTAAAGTGAGCGTGCGCTGCAACCTTGTGACTGACTGTAGCATCTCGCATATCTAGTATCACTATGTGCAACAGTGCAATATGCGTGCCCTGTGTCGTTGTTATCAACACTACACAGCATTACAGCATATCTCTTGCCAGCGTCGTGCGTCACCATTATCAATTATAATCGCCTTGCACTTTTGTTAAAGGGGAATTGTGATGCATGTACTTCAGTCACTTGGTTGCCAACACGAACGCTTCAGTCACTTGCGTTTTTGAGATGTACGATGTACAATTAATTCTTTGAAATGTAAGATAAGACCGATAAAAGTATGTGGTTTTTTATCTACATCAAGTTTGCTTTAGGAGGAATTATGAAACACATTCGTTTTGCATGTGCCGCATGCGCGCTTTTGCTCGCTGCATGCGCGACGACGGGCAAAAAATCATCCGACGCTTCTGCTCAATACAAAGCGTTTTCAGGAAGCGTGACGACAATCGAGAAATACGGTCACGCTGTCACCGACATTGCGTTTGCAGACATGCAGGCGGCAGGCTACGAGCACGGCGATGTTGTCACTGTCACGTTTGACAACGGTTATACATTCGACGCGCCAATCGTTGCAAACTACGATGTAGACCGCGGCGCGTATTTGGTGCGCACGAATTACGCGAACGGATTCATTGCCGCGTGCATCAACTACGGCAAGATGAATGAGGCGGCGAATGTGCGCGTTGGCTCAACGCTCGCTGTTGCCATGAAAGAAAAGGCGGGCTACCTTGAGCAGTACGAAGTGCGCAGCCTTGTTCGCACCGACGAGCGCGGCGACTACCGCTCTGACGACGCGTTTGCCAATTTCCGTGAAGTCTCGTATGGCGCAATAGGTAAAAACATATTGTATCGCGGAAGCCATCCGACGCGCACCGGTTGGACGCGCGCGCCGTTTGTTTCTGCGCTCATGGAGAAAGCGCACATCAAGACAGTTGTCAATATGTCTGACTCTGAAGCAGAGCTCGCCTCATACTTTGCTGCTTCAAACAACGAGCGCTCTGCATTCTATGCGTCGCTTGCCGCGCACGACAGCGTGGTGTGTTTGAGCATGAGCATGGATTTTACCGCCGACGACTTTGCGGCGAACATTGTGCGCGGCGTGCGCTTTATGCTTTCCCACGAAGCGCCGTACTACTTGCACTGCAACGAAGGCAAAGACCGCACAGGATTCATCTTTGTGTTGCTCGAGTCGCTTGCTGGCGCAAAAAAAACTGACATGCTCGCGGACTACATGGAAAGCTACGTGAACTTTTATCACGTGGAAAAAAACAGCCGCAAATACGACATCATTGCAAAAGCAAACTTTGAGCCGATGTACTCGTTCATTGCAAACGGCACGACGCCTGCAAAAGGCGCGCGCGCATATTTAACAAAGCACGGCATGAGCGACGCAGAAGTTGACGCGCTTGTGGCAAAACTAAAATAATAACACAGGCGCACCGTCTGCCAAGAACGGCAGACGGACGGGCTTTGCGCGGTTTCAGTACTTCGCCGCGCACATGGCACGGCTCCGTGTACCGCAGCCGCATTTTTGAAAAAATGCGGCTGCGCCGCTCCAATCCCTTGCGCATTTTTTTCTGCGCAATTCTTTCATGCTGAAGCCCTGTGTTATGCCCATGCATCTTCCCTTTTATGCGCATACTGCGCTATACTGCTCACATGACTCAAAAACAACTCGTCATTTACACTGATGGCGGCTGTAGCGGTAATCCAGGACCTGGCGGCTGGGCATGCGTCATTCTTGACGGCGAAAAGGAGATTGCGCTTTCAGGCGGTGAAAAAATGACAACGAACAATCGCATGGAGCTGACTGCTGCAATTAATGCGCTCAAAACAGTGCAGCAGTCAGATGCGTTGCGCGCGCGAAATGTGCAGATTTTTTGCGACAGTCAGTACGTAAAAAACGGCATCACTGTATGGATAGCTTCGTGGAAAAAAAACGGCTGGAAGACTGCCGCGAAAAAGAGCGTGCTCAATCAAGATTTATGGCAAACGCTCGACGCGCTCAACTCGTCGCTCAATACAAGCTGGAAGTGGGTAAAAGGTCACGCGGGTATTGCGTACAACGAGCAGTGCGACAAGCTGTGCCAAAAAGAGATTCGCGCGCAATTGTAGTTGTGCGGCAGGGGATGGAGCGGCGGAACGGCCACCGCAGTCTATGCGCTTTTACAGTGTAAAAGCGCATAGACGAGGAGGCTGGAGGCGAAAGCCGAAACCGCGCAATACCCGACCCGCCTGCCTGTATTGCTTGCAGCAATACAGGCAGGCGGGGGCCGCCCGAAAATAAATAATTATTAATTTATTCAGTAGTGTACTCGTCGCCTGACGGCATGGCGGTGTATTCGTCAGCTTTTGGCGTGCCGTCCGGCTCCATCACGTTCATATATGGTACAAGCGCTGCGTCTATTTTTTCTTCTGAAAGCAAATCTGCCAGTTCTCTCGCCTGCGCCTTTGTAAAGTAAAAGTGCAGCGGTACATTTGTTTCTATAGTCGAGCGCGAATTTTTGCGCGCAATATTTTCAGCTTCAAGAACACTTATGGAAAAAAACGGCGAGCCGTTTCTGAACTCGTATCCGAATTGTACCTTTGAGTTTGCGTGATTTACCAGCTGCTTTGTGAACGTGCTCCAGTGGATTGTCGTGGGGCATTCGCCGTATATTTTGTATGTTTTTTTTGTGTTGCGTATGAGCGTTTTATTTTCAAAATCGGAAAGGTAGCTCGTAACGGCTGCGCGAAAAACTCTGCGCGTCGCTTCATTGAACAAAACGTGATACGTGCCAACTTGATAATCTGCGCTAAAGCCGACAAGCCCTGTTTCAATGTTGTAGATGATTATAGCATCTTCAAGCTTGAGTTTTCCGCCTACTGTTTTTTGCGAGAGTGTGCACTGGTCAAGCTCTATATCTTTTTGCCCGCCAGTAAAAAATCGCGTGAGTGCGTTGCCTTTTTGTTGCACTTGAACATTACGCGGCGCGTCACGATTTGCTGCAGGGACTTTTACCGCTGTCTGCATCTGCTGTTCGTCTCCGTATGCGTCTCCGACAGTTTGCGTTACAGAAGACGACTTGCACGAAGATGCGAGCACTGCCACACATGAAAGAGCTGCGCATGCCGCGACAAACAATTTCGCCGCTTGCAACGAGGTGCGTTGCGCTCTAAAAATAGCGCAATCGGATTTGCTCTTTATGCAACGCAAACGTCGGAATGTAAAAACTTTCGCGTGAATAAAATGCCATATTGTATTTTTCATATGAACCTCATTCATAATTTTGTTTACTATATCATAAAAACAATTTCGTATATATCCCGTTACAGTCGCCGCTTTGCGCGTTTACTTTGCAAGCGATTCTTCTGACCATGCAACGTCAACGGAGCGGTTTTCAACATAACGGATGCGCTGATATATGAGGCAGTCGGCGCGATGAATGGTGATGCCTCTGTTCCGCGACACGTAGCCGACAATCGGTTCGGGATATTTTGGCTTGCAACACTGCGCAAACGTGATGAAAAAATTTGATGTACTGCCGATAAGCACTTTGTTTTCATGCGGCGCGCTTTCTGCATGAGCGCTGCCCGCTCCTTTTTTGTGATGCTGCACGTGACGCGGAACAAGTGCGGCCTGCTCTGCTTCAAGCTTTGCAGCTTTTTCTGCGGCAGTCGGATTGTTTGCAACAAGCCATGCGTGAATTTTTTGTCGCGCCTTTGCCGTCTTGACCGCACCGAGTTGCGACTCTGTGGGGTGCGCTTGCGGATTTGTGAGTATTTCGATAATCTGCGTATTTTTGAGTGGCTTTGTAATTGGAATAATTTTTCCGTCTGCTTTTGCCCCGACGATTTTTTCACCAATTGCAGAGTGAATATGGTATGCAAAATCGATTGCATTCGCGCCAGCGGGAAGCTGCACGACATCGCCTTTGGGCGTGAACACGTATATCTCGTCGCCGAGCAAATCATTTTTGAGCGATGCGAAAAAATTTTCGTCAGACACATGACCGTCACGTAACTTGCGCAGCTCATTGATAATGCTCAAATGTTCAACATCAACTAAATCGTGGCTCTTGCCTTTTTTGTACAGCCAATGGCTTGCAATGCCGTGCTCCGCCGCCTCGTTCATCGCTTTTGTGCGTATCTGGATTTCGAGCGGCTTTCCCTCGCACATTACTGTAGTATGGAGCGACTGGTACCCATTCGCTTTTGGCATAGCAACATAATCTTTAAACCGCCCGTCAAGCGGCTTCCACAAGCTGTGCACAATGCCCACTATGGCGTAGCACTCTGCATTTTCGTTGCAGATAATACGGAGCGCAAGCAAATCGTACAGCTCGTTTTGCGCCACATTGCGTTTGCGCATCTTTTGATAAATCGAATAAAAATGTTTTGCGCGGCTTATGATTTCTGCGTGTATGCCTGCCTTCTCGGCTGCTTGTGCAATCTGGCTCACCGCTTTTTCAAGGTACGCAGCGCGCTCACCTTTTGTCTGCGATACGATTGATTTTATCTGCTGGTATACATCAGGATTTGTATATTTCAGGCTTAAGTCTTCAAACTCATTCTTTTCTTTTTGCATGCCGAGCCTGTCCGCAAGCGGCGCCCATATGTCGAGGATTTCAGATGGAAGAGAGCGCTGTTCTGCTTCAGGAATGCTTTTAATATTTCTGATTCTGTCGAGCTTATCTGCAATTTTCACAAGAATGACGCGCACATCATCCACCATGGCGAAAAGCATTTTGCGTATTGAATCAGCCTGTTGTAGCGTCGTGTGCGTTTGCGGAATGCGCACCATCTTTGCAGTTCCGTCTATGAGTTTCGCAGCGCTTTCTCCGAACTGCTTTTCAATATGCTCGCGTGATACGCCAAAACTATATATGCCGTGAAGCAGTCCTGCACAAATCGACTCGCCGTCCATTTTATTTTGCGCGAGGATATACGCAGTGCGAAGTGGATGCATGTAGTACGGCTCACCATCCTCGCTCTTTGCATCTGCCGATTTTTCGCAGAGCAACTTCCATGCAGCAGCGATCATTTCCTGTTCGTTTGCAGCGTAAAAATCAAATGTCGTAAAAAACTCGTCCATGAGCGCACCAGCGTCGCGCGCATTGGCACGAATTATCAATTCAGCATTCATCTTCTAAAATAACGCAACCATGCGCCCCTTTTGTTTGTAACCTATTGGTGCTATAATAACATTGTCACGGATATGCGTCTATATGCAGTGACGCACTGATGCAACAACTCACAAACTGATGTTTCGCTCGTAGTTGCATTTTAAGAAGGTTTAAAAACGCCGCTAAAATGATGCAGCATTTTTAGCTTGCAGTTTGCGAAGCTTCGTCACAGTTCACTTCGCAAACTTGTATATTTACATGTGCGCGTGCACTTTGTGCAACTGCGTACCAACTGCACACGTTTGTAAATTGAAACTTGTTCGCTTGTGCAATTTAGGAGGTATTTATGAAATATATGCATTTTCTATTGACATCGATGATTCTCGCAGTGATTATGCTATGTGGCTGTGCAAAAGCTTCCGGCAGTTATGCAAAAAATAGCGTAGCGACGGAAAGTTCGCGACAAATGATGGCAGATTTTGCGGATGCAGACTTCGATGATGCTGCGGCAGCGCAATTCGATTTACCGCAGGAGCGAAAACTCATACGCACGGGAAACATTCGCTTTGAAGTGCAGAGCCTTGCGCACGCAAAGAGTGCGATAGAGCTGTGGGTAAAAAAATATGGCGGCTACATTTCTGACACATCTGAAAGCAACCGCTTGCTTCACGTGACTGCGCACATTCCGTCGACGCAGTTTTTAGAAGCCATGTCGGATGCAAGCGGGATTGGCAAAGTTGTCTCAAAAAATATAAACTCTATAGATGTAACAGATGTGTTTTACGATTTGAACACACGTCTTGCCACGCGCCGCATTTTGCTCGAGCGGCTTCAGTCGTATTTACGCGAGGCAAAAAATGTGGAAGACATGCTTGCAATCGAATCAAAGATAAATGACGTGACGACAGAAATAGAGCGGATGCAAGGACAGTTCAACCGCCTCTCTCAACAAATCGATTATTCAGAAATTTTTCTTGAAGCGAATCTGCCATACAATCACGAAGAAAGTGGATTTATTTTTCCCGATATGAAATCTTCATTCATTGCGTTTTCAGAAAATGTATTGAGCTTTTTCAGCAATCTCATCTTTGTCGTATTGTATATAATCATCTTTGGTGTGCCTATTGTACTCATCATATTTTTGCTGTACTGGATTTGCTTTGGCAAAATAGGGCTGTTGCGTCGCCTGTTCAAAAGAATCAGAGTTGGAAAAAAAGAAAAATAAAAAATTCCAGCTTTATCAGTTTGTACGTATCTGGATTGCGTAGCAGCACAGGTGTATCTTTTACGTTTGTACAGATAGTGCACCGTTTTGTTATGACTGTGTTACTATGTAACTGTATATAATAACACAGTCATGCACTTATATATTTGAGAATGATATTTTATTTATCTTTGGTACATAAGAAATTTTCGCGCTGTTCCCATCCCATGCTGCTTTTTTTGCTCTTACAAACTATTTCAAAAATTTTCTAAATTCTAAGGAGCATGAAAATCAGTGTTAGCCATTAGAATGGTGGCGCAACATTGTGGCTAGACGACCTTATCTTATCAAAATCCATACGAAGAAAAAGTCGCGCATCTTCGTAGAAGCAAACGACCTTTCCGTTCAATAAAAAGCGCAGATGATTGCAAGCCATTTTTTGACAAACGTCATCGGCAAGCATTTAATTAACGGCAGGGCGTGGACAATGGTGGTGACGGGGTGCGCCAGAATGCTAAAATGATAAATAAACATGTAGCGTTATAGCCAGTATGACAGAAACATGATATACTTCTATGATCATCACACAAAGGAGTATTCTTTATGGCGATTCCAGATTTTCAGACGATTATGTTACCGTTGCTTCGCTATGCAGCAGACAGGCAGGAACACAAGGTTTCTGATGCGGTCACCGTTCTTTCCAATGAGTTCAAGCTGACGGAAGAAGAGCGCCAGCAGATGATTCCGTCTAATCGGCAGGCAACAATGTATAATCGTGTGGTCTGGGCAAAGACGTATCTGAAAAATGCAGGATTGCTTTCCGGTGTGCGTCGCGGATTTTTTCAGATAACAGAACGAGGCAATGCGGCGCTTGCTGAAAATCCTGCTCGGATTGATATGAAGTATCTTAACCGATTTGAGGAATTTAAGACATTCCGCACACTGCGGCACGAAAAAGAAACTACAGACAGTGATAATGATGTGCTTGAGACGCAGACGCCCGACGATTTGCTTGCAGAAGGCTATAAACGGGTATCCGAGAATCTTGTCGACGAAGTGCTTGAAAAAATCCTTGCTTGCTCGCCAAAGTTTTTTGAAAATCTTGTCGTTGATTTGCTTGTACGCATGGGCTACGGCGGTTCATTTGATGAAGCTTCAAGTGTTGTAGGAAAAAGCGGCGACGAAGGAATTGACGGAATTATAAAAGAAGACAGGCTTGGCTTTGATGCAATTTATATTCAGGCAAAGCGGTGGCAAGGAGCAGTCGGGCGTCCTGAAATTCAAAAATTTGCAGGTGCGTTGCTCGGGCAAAAAGCAAATAAAGGTGTATTCATCACGACGAGCATCTTTTCAAAAGAAGCCGTCGAATATGCAAAAACCGTGAATCAGAAAATTGTACTTATCGATGGGCAAAAACTTGCCTCGCTGATGATTGAGCACAATGTCGGAATCAGTGTAATGCAGACATACGAAATCAAACGCATTGATAGCGATTATTTTGAAGAATAGATAAATTTCTATGTTTGTTCTATTGCTTTTCCCTTTTCTCATTGCGGTTACTCACCATTGCTACGCCGCCTATCACGGAAACGATGCGGGCAGGAACACGGCGCGAATCGTCATGCTTGCGTTTGAACTGGTGATTGCGTTGAGCATCGTTCCAAGCGGATTCTCGTTTGCGGAAACAGTTTCGTATTGGCTTGAATGGTGGAACATTCCGTTTTTGGCGCCGTTCGCGCTTTTGCTTGCGGCGGGATTTTTGCGCGCGCGTTCGGTGCTGCTCGGCGTGTCATCGCCCAAAAGCGAATGTGCAACTGCACTTTATTTTGGGCTTTCGCAATTTCTTGTTATTTTCTGTTTTTCCGTGATGGCGGCAGCGAGCGTGTAAGCACGTTATACTTTATTGAAGAATCTCTGAAAATCTTAATTTTAAAATATTCCTCTTGACAAGTCATTATAATTGCAGTACATTCTATTTAGATAATTTTCTAATTTGAAAACTATCTAAATATTTTATTCAGGCATACTGTATGGCGTTTCAAGACACATTCAAAGCGTTGTCAGATCCGGTGCGCCGCGACATTCTCGTGCATTTGAAAAGCGGCAGCATGAGCGCGGGTGAGATATGCCGTCAATTTGATATGACAGCCGCCACTATCTCGTATCATCTTTCGCTGCTCAAAAAAGCGGAGCTTGTACGCGAAACAAAATGTAAAAACTTTGTGTACTATGAGCTTAATGCAAGCGTTTTCGAGGAGCTTATGCTGTGGATTAAGCAGTTTGGCAAAAGCGGCGGCATAAAACCTGCAAAAAACGATAGTACAAAATCCACAAAACACAACACAGCACCTGTAAAAAAGAACATCACAAAATCTGCAAAAGAACGCAGCGCAAAATCTGTGAAAAACAACATAAAGTCTGTAAAGCAAAGCGGGCGTAAAAATACAAACTGCCAAAACGATGGAGGAAAAAATGCAAAACGAAAAGCACACAGATAAAACTGATGCAGAAAACAAAACGAGCAGCATCACAGCAATAGCGGTTTCCACAGCACTCTGCCTTGTGCCAATCATATTTGGCAGTGCGTTGTGGCAAAAGTTGCCGCAAAAAATCCCCATGAATTACGGTATTCACGGAAAAGCAGGAACGCTTGCCCCTAAATGGGTGATTGTCTTTCTTTTGCCGTTTTATTGCGCTGCAATAAACTGTGTTGCATGCGTGCTATTGTACAAAAACAAAAAATCAGTGAACAGCGTGCTGTTTTATGCTGTTACTTTTTTTGTGCCGCTACTTTCGATTTTAACAGAGGCGCTTCTTTTAATAAAACCGCTTGGCATTGACGCTCCCGTGCACAAAATCATTCCCGCACTTATGTCCGCGTTTTTTGTGCTTGTCGGAAACTATTTTCCAAAAATCAGCAAAAACAACGTCATCGGCATCCGCGTTCCGTGGACGCTCAAAAGCGACGGCGTATGGCGCAAAACGCATCGGCTTGGCGGCATCTTGTGGGTTGTGTTCGGCTTTATAAGCCTTGCATTTTCGTTTACGCGCATCTATTATGTGGTGTTTTTCACCTCGCTCGCCGTTATGACAATTGTGCCTGTTGCGTATTCCGCTGTTGTGTACAACAAAAGCGCAACAAAAAATTCTGATTCATTAAATGAATTACATTCATGATTGAGAATCATAGAGAGTTATTTTGATTCGTGCGGAAGGTTTCATACCCCAACGCTCTGCGTCAGGTATGGAGCCGACTGCAGTATCTTTAGGGAACGTTTAAAAACGGCACTGAAATGGCGTGCCGTTTTTAACTACGAGTTTTTGCCTGCGGCAAAAACTCGCGCATGTACGTGTGCGCGTGCACTTCGTGCAACCGCGCACTAATTGCACGCGCTCGCAAGCTGAAACTTGCTCGCTTGTACAATTTCAAGGAAGTTTAAAATGCGCACTGAAATGGCGTGCCGTTTTTAACTACGAGTTTTTGCCTGCGGCAAAAACTCGCGCATGTACGTGTGCGCGTGCACTTCGTGCAACTGCGCACCAAAGCACCATACCTCGCTGCTTTGCGGCGAAGGTAGTGATTGCAGACAACTGAACAGGCAGGTGCTGCCTAAAAGAATATAGGCATGTACAGATAAAAATACCGAGTCCGTCAGTAGAACTCGGCATCTGTCATACAGCTCTGCGCTTATTTTTTTGCGAGGATGTCTCTCATCTGCGGAGTTTTTTCAAGATCGCCTTTCAAGCCTTTTTCGCGCGCTTTGTTCACGTAGGCGGCGTCTTGGAATGTGTACGTAAAATTCGTATGCACGTCATACGTGCCTTTCATAAGCGCATATGCATCTTCTGTCATGACGAGTTCTTCATCTGTCGGAATGACAAAGATTTTTGTCTTGCTGTCGTCCGCGCTGATGCATGTTTCTGCGTTGCTTGAAACTGCAAGTTTGTTTTTGTTCTCATCCATTTTGATGCCAAGCTCTTCGAGACCTGCAATGCAGCGTCCGCGAACTGTTGGTGAATGCTCGCCAATTCCTGCAGTGAATATAATTGCGTCAACGTTGCCAAGAGCAGCTTTGTATGCACCTATGTCTTTTTTTATGCGGTATGCTACCATGTCAATTGCAAGCAATGCAAGCTCGTCGCCTTTTGACGCTGCTTCTTCTATGTCGCGGAAGTCAGAATACTTGCCGGCTGTTATGCCGAGCAAGCCGCTTTTTTTGCTGAGCGCTTTGTCAACGTCGTCCGCGCTCATTCCCGCTTTGCGCATGATGTAAAATGGAAGTTCTGGATCGAGATCGCCAGAGCGCGTACCCATGATGAGCCCTTCTAACGGTGTGAGTCCCATTGTTGTGTCGTATGAAACGCCGTTTTTAACTGCGCACATTGACGAGCCGTTTCCGAGATGGCAAATTATTAAATTGGTATCTGCTGGTTTTTTGTCAAGCAGCACCGCAGCGCGTTTTGCTGTATACAAAAAGGATGTGCCATGGAATCCGTAGCGGCGCGCGTGATATTTTTCGTACCATTCGTGCGGGATTGCATACATATACGAGGATGCGGGCATTGTCTGATGCCATGCGGTGTCGATGATTGCGCAGTGTGGCACTGATGGGAACACTTTTTGTGCTGCTTCAATGCCGGTGATGTTCGCTGGATTGTGAAGCGGTGCTAAGTCTTGCACTTCACGGAATATTTTGAGCACTTCCGGCGTGATGATGACTGATTTTGTGAATTTGTCACCGCCCTGCACAACACGGTGGCCGACAGCCCCTACTGCGCTCATGTCTTGTATGACACCGACTTTCGGATCAGTGATTTCTTTCATAATGAGCTCAATCGCTTCTTTGTGTGTAGGACACGGGCTTTCGACAACATGCTTTTCTGCACCGACTTTGTGCGTGATTACAGAGCCACTTTCTGTAACGCGCTCGACGACCCCTGAGCACAGCACTTCTTTGTTGTCCCAGTCGTAAACTTGATATTTTGCGGAAGACGAACCGCAGTTGAGTGTTAAGATGACCATAGGCATTTCCTCGAAAAAAGATGTATTTGAAACTGTTGAACGGGTTGATTATAAAAAAAATCGCAATCTTTTTCAACCGATTTTTTGTTACCGTGTGTGATTTTTATGCAGAACGCTACAGGATTGCAAGTCGCTTGCACAGAAACGCTACCCGCCGATTTTTGTGCCGACGAATTCCTTTTCGTCGAGTATTGCGCGTATGTTTTCGATGTTTTTTCCCGACGCGCAGATAACTGTCAAGCCAAGCTGTTCCGCTTTTTTGCTTGCAACAGGGTCAAACGGCGTGTTTTTGCCAGGCGTCCATTCATCGCCTACCATGACGCGAAAATCGTTCCATGAGATACCATCGAGCGGTTTTGCGTCGGGATTTTTGCGCGGGTCGTCAGTGTACACTTTTTCTATATTTGAAAGATTTACTACCGTATCGGCGCTGAATTTTTCTGCAAGCAATACTGCGTCGTTGTCTGTGGAAAAGCCGGGCTTCCAGCCCGATGCAACGAGAATCTTTCCGGTAAACGACACGTCGCCTGTGGGATTGTACACAACGTCGTCAGTGCACAAACTTCCGCAACACGCCTTGAGTAGCTGCGCGTTCAGGCGTGTCGCCATAATGCCAATCCAGTCTGCTGCGTCGCTGTCTGCTTGTAGTGCACTGCCAGCATTCACTACGCCGCTGTCCTGCGCTGCGTCAGACCGCCTTGCGCCGCTTGATTGTGCCGCGCCGCATTGCGACATGCCTGTATCTGCGAGCACTTCGCGGTATGCGTGCTGATACACGCGCGCAGGTGCGCCGCCGCCTGCAACAAATATGAGCCGCCTGTCGTTTTCTGCGCTTATCCATGCGCGCGCCATAGCGACGAACTGGCGCAAAAAATCAACATCAGGTTTTTCCGGCGCAATGATAGAGCCGCCTACAGAAAGTATTTTTGTTATCATTCCGTTCTCCTATAAAATTTATTGCATGAGCGTCACACGGGCGCGCCATAGATTAATATACGCCGAGCACAATCGGAGCAGCCCAGAACGAGCTATATTTGATTGTTTTTTGAGAGGATTCTTCCCACACTGTTTGCAATGCATAGCCGCGCGGACGCTGAACTATTTTTGTGCTGTCTGTGCTTGATTTTATCTCATTTATGCCGCGTGAAAACGTTACATGCTGCGAATCGAGATTGCCGAAATAGTATTCGCGCGTGTTGTCTATATTTGTCCAGCTTTGATATGCTAAACCTGCACCAAGCGCAACATCGACGGGGATCCAGCCTATGCCGCCCACATAAAACTCACACCACCAGTGTGTGCGCGCTTGCAAGTCTTTATCGATGAGGATGCCGCTGTCTGTAAGCGCAGGAATACCTGTGGCTCTGAGTAACGTTGTATACATGATTGCAAAATCATATGCATCCCCGCGTTTGCGGTTCAATAGATTGAGAGGGGTACTTGTCGTTGCAGCAGTCTTTTCGAGGCGGTAGTTGTCAATCATGTAGTTGTAGATGAGACGAGCTTTATTATACGGATTAGTCACATTGCCGACAATCTGCTGTACCGTTGTTATAACTGATTTATCGGCAGCAAGTATAAAGTTGTCTGAGCGTGTTGCTGTGGCAAATAGATTTTCACTCATAGATGAATATGGTTGAATAGCCTGCGGTCGCACTATTGTATGCACTTCATATACAGAGACGACAAAGTTCTCGCTGAATCGTTTTTTTGTTTGTTGCGTTGCTTTTGTTATTTGCAGTTGTTGGATTATCGTATTTTGATAATCTGTAATTGCAGGTTCAGGAATGCATTCTGTCAGCTCTATGGATGGCTGCGAGGATGTGCGTATAGGGCGTGGAAAATACAGCCGTATTGTCGTCGGCTCTGTTACAACAATGTCAGCTATGTCTGCGGAGAGCTGCAAAAGATAGGTACGAGATGAGCCAAATGTTTTTGTGCCGGCTCGAGAATCTATCGTGATTTTTTGCTGTGTAGATTTTCCGAGCGGCGTTTGAACATATATATTGCCCGTCACTGCGCCGTCCGGCACGCGCACTTGTATCTCTGTGTCGCTCCAGAACTCATAATCGAAATCGTTTTTGTTTGCTTGTATGTAATGTGTGCTGTCGCTATACGTGCCGTCATGTGAAACGCCGGTGCGCGTTGCAGCATCGTCGCGAGAGGCTGTAAAATATACGGCGGCATTGTCGTAGGTGCTGCCAAAATTGCTGCCGGTGATAACAAGTAAATCACCTACGGCAAGCGATGTTGTTGGCAGCGAAGCTATTACAGGCGTAGATGTCTGCCTATTTGGACGAACAGCTACAGGAATTTCCCGCTCATTTGCAAAAAACGACGGTTTTGATTTTATTTTATCTGTACCAACGACAACGAGTCCGTCCTGCACATTGGCGGGGAGTACGACTTTGATTTCTGTATCTGTCCACGAAAGATACGAGCTTGCCGTAAGTCTGCTACCACCGAATTCTACAAAGCTTGCGCCGCGAGAATTACCAAAATTTTTTCCAGTGATTATGACTATATCACCAGGAGAGCCTATTGGAGGCTGCAAATTAGTAATTACAGGAATGCGTTTCATCTGTCGTTCTGTAAAAAAAAGAATAAACGAAATAACGATGATGATGGCAATACTGCAACTTACTCTGAATAGAGGCGATTTTCTGAAAGAATAGCTAAATTGTCCTGAAGCGTTCACTTTATTGCGCTCGAAAACTGTGCTGTAGGCATATCTACATTGGCGAGAAGCGGGGGAGCGACTATTCCAGGCACGCTTATTTTTATGGTGATTGCATGTCCATCATCAAAGTCGGGACGGAACACATCGAAATCGCCGCGAGTCCTTTCAGCTGCACTGCGCGCAGACATATGCGTAGGGAATGCACCGTTGTATTTTACGAATGCATGCGAATGTTCGTTTGATGAAAACGGCGGCGCAAAAACATCAAGCTGCTCCAAGTTACCGTTTATTACGATATTGTCTTTTGATAAAGCGACAGAACTATTTCTTGAGATGGGCGTGAGCGATGTCTGCGTTTGCATTGCAGCAGATGTGTGTAAAAATTTTGTTGGAATCAGTATGCCGAGCAGTACTGCCGCAGCTACTGCTGCTGCATATTTAAGACGATTTTGCGGGTACTCGTGTACGTGCTTTGTCACTCTGCTGTAGCTTTTGCGCACCTGCAACCGCTCCCAACTCTGCGCAAGGTAGTGGCTGTCGGGCGTAGTAGCAAGCGCTTCTGTTTTAAGCGCGTCGTGCAATGCACGGAACGCAGTAATCTTTTGCGCGCAACTTTCGCACGTTTTGACATGAGCCTCGTATTCTGCTACATACGAAGCGGGCAGCTCGTTGTCGAGATAAATTGAATGAATATCGTTACTCGGACAAGTAGACATCATCTTCTCCTAACATTTTTGCTAATTGCTCGCGCGCGCGAAACACGCGAACTTTTACGTTTCCCTCCGTAATTCCCAACGTTTTGCCAATCTCTTTGTAGTTCAGGTCGCCGTACTCGCGCAACACAAGCACCTCGCGGAGCTTTTCGGGCAGCTGCGACAACGCCTCGCGCGCTTTTTTTACGCTTTCAGCTTTGAGCAAATCTGTTTCGCCCGACGGCACTGTATGACGCTCTTCGTATAGCACCTTTTGATACGCTTTGCGCTCGCGCCCTTTGCGCTTTACGTAATTGAGCGACGCGTTTTTCACCACGCGGATAAGCCAGTATTTTGCGTCGTTGAGCGACGGAAATGCCAGGCTTTTTTCGTTTGCCTTTATGAGCGAATCATGCGCTAAATCTTCGGCAGCTTCTTCATCATTTACAATGCGATATGAAATTCTGAAAAGCAGCTGCATTGTCGCGTCGTATATTGTTTTAAAGTCGGCGTCGTTTCCCGCGTTGAGCGCGCCTGTTTCCCGCTGGCTTTCCGCTATATCCATAAACACTAAAACTCCAAAATGTTACAATACTTTTGCCCGTCAACAGTGTGCTGTCAGCAGCATGGTGCGGCAATAGTTGCCGCCTGCCGCATGCAGTTCCCGCTCACGGCGCGCTGCGTTTCCACACGGTACCCTGCGGCGTGTCTGTGATGATAATGCCGCGCGCTGCCAAGTCGCTTCTGATTTTATCTGCCGCAGCAAAGTCTTTCGCTTTTTTTGCCTGCGCGCGGGCTGCGATGAGCGCTTCTATCTCGTGCGCTTCCTCATCTCCTTCGTGCGAGCTGACACATGCAACGCGCTGCTCGCGGACGCTTTGAGCGCATGTTTCAAGCTGCAAGCCGAGCACGCTGTCCATATTTTTGACGAGCGCGAGCGCTTCTTTTGGTGCAAGGCGCGTGTCTTTGAGCACACCGTGCAGCACGCTCAACGCGTGCGGCGTTGCCAAATCGTTTTCGAGCGCCGCTTTGAACGCATCGTGATGCGCGCGCGCTGCCTCGCTCAACGCATGCGCGCTGTCCGTGCGCGCGCATGATTGCCGCGCAGCCACTTCCGCGCCGCTTGTTTTCATGCCATCTATATATGAGCCGCCCGCGCAGTTCGCCGACGTGCTCGCGCTCATGCCGTCCGCGCCCGAAGCACCTGCATGATGCGCCGCTTCACTGATTTGCGCCACGCGTTTTACGAGCGCCGCCCGCGCGTTTTTTGCGCTCGTCATCGCGTCCCAGCTGAAAAACACTTGGCTTCGATACTGCGCACCGAGCAAAAAGTAGCGGTAGTCGAGCGCGTCGTATCCTTTGTCTCTGAGCGACTGGAGCGTCAAAAAGTTGCCAGACGATTTTGACATCTTTGCACCGTTTTTGGCACTAGCCGCAGTCGCGCCATCGCCCTTGTCTTTTGCAATCACAAGAAATTCATTGTGCAGCCAGTAGTTCACCCACTTTTTGCCGGTCGCGCCTTCTGACTGCGCAATCTCGTTTGTGTGATGCACGGGAATGTGGTCAATGCCGCCCGTGTGAATGTCAAATTGCTCGCCCAAATATTTCATGCTCATCGCCGAGCACTCGATGTGCCAGCCTGGATAGCCGCGTCCCCACGGGCTTTCCCACGTGAGCGCTTGATTTTCAAATTTTGACTTTGTGAACCACAGCACAAAGTCATGCGGATTGCGCTTGTTTTTGTCAACACCAACGCGCGCGCCCGCTTTCAAGTCGTCGAGATTCAAATGCGCAAGCTTCCCGTAATCAGCATACGTCGAAACATCGTAGTACAAGTTGCCGCCTGCCAGGTACGTGTGCCCGTTCGCTTCAATTCTTTTGATGAGCGCAATCATGTCGTCAACGTGTTCAGTCGCCTTGCACACAACATCAGGGCGCGTGATGTTGAGCGCGTCTATGTCGCGAAAAAACGCATCCGTGTAAAACTGCGCCACTTCGAGCACCGACTGATGCCGCTCGTTTGCGCTCTTGAGCATTTTGTCTTCGCCTGAATCATCGTCACCCGAAAGGTGCCCAATGTCGGTGATGTTCATCACGTGCTTTTTTTTGTAGCCGAGATATGAAAGCGTCCTGTCGAGCACATCGAGAAACACATACGCGCGCAAATTGCCAATGTGCGCATAATTGTACACTGTCGGTCCGCAGCCGTAAAACCCAACAAAGCCCGGCGTAATCGGAGCGAACTCCTGCATGGTACGCCCCATCGTATTAAATAATCGTAAACTCATAAGCCTTTTTTTATACGGGGGAACGCCTTCCCCCGCGCTCACACTTCGTTGTTCGCTCCCCCTTCTAGCGGGGAACGGCTCAGGCACAGCCTTCGCCGAGACTCGCTCAAAACGTGCCGTGCACGTTTTGCCCTGACGGGTCGCTCCTTCCCCGCAACGCCCCATCGCTCTCGCAATTATGTGCGCGTTGCAGTATACTGGAGCAATGACAAGCATACGCCAAACTGCTGAAAAATTCAATACGCCGCACTTTCGCGGCACAGTAACGCGCTCGGAAAATATGGCGCATCGCACAACAATGCGCGTCGGCGGCGCGGCACCGCTTTTTGTCGAGCCGCACGACGAAGAATCGCTCCTGTACGCGCTCACTGTTTTCCGCGAATGCGACGCGCCGTACTTTGTGCTCGGCGGCGGCTCAAACGTCATCGTGTCGGACAGCGGCTTTGAAGGAGCGGTCATCTCCACGTGCAAGCTGAACGATGTTGCGCTCGAAAGCGGCACGCCCGACAAATCGTTGTCCCACGATGTGCCGTGCAGTGCAGAGAGCCGCCCGCCTGCAATCGTCACGTGCGGCGCGGGAGCTGCTGTTTCCGCTGTCGTTTCGTTTTGCACGGAGCACGAGCGGGCGGGGCTTGAATCATTTGCGGGGCTTCCCGGCACTGCTGGCGGCGCGCTCTACATGAACGCGCGCTGCTTTGACGTTTCAGCAAGCGACGTGCTTTTTTCCGCAGACTACATCGATTGTCAAACGCTTGAACGCGCCACATACAGGTGCGACCAAGCAGACTGGGCGTACAAAGTTTCGCCGTTTCAAAAAAAGCACTGCATCATCACGCGCGCGCGCTTTAAAACGCGCCATGTACCCGGTGCGCAACAAGCGATTGCGGAACGCTGCCGCCGCTTTGCCCGCGAGCGCAGCGCAAAAGGTCACTTCAAATGCCCGAGCGCGGGAAGCGTTTTCAAAAACAACCGCGCGTTCGGAAAACCGAGCGGAAAAATCATCGACGAATGCGGCCTCAAAGGCGTTCAAATCGGCGGCGCGCAGATTGCGCCGTGGCACGGCAACTTTATCATCAACACGGGAAACGCGACAGCGCGCGACGTACAGCAGCTCGTCGAACATGCGCAAGATGAAGTGCATAAGCAGACAGGATTCGTCCTTGAGCCAGAAATCATTTTTTGTGGGATATGGTAAAGATGCGTTTGTTTTATGCCGATTTTAAAGATTGACAAAGAGTATTGTGCAATTTATACTCTATTCATAAGCAAGGAACGGTGAAACGAATTGCTCCAGTTATCATTTGTTAATTTCAGAAAAGGCTCGTATCTCGTCGTAGAGGGAAAGGCAGAAAGCGATCGTTTTTTCATCATTCAAAGCGGCAATGTGCGCGCTTTCAGAGCCACCGATACGGCTGGCGGCCCTATGAAAATACTTGGACCGGGAGACTTTATCGGTGTTATTCCGTGTATGTCGGGACACTCTCAGATTGAAACAGTGATTGCCATTACTGATGTTACCGGCATTTCAGTGCGCCGCGATCAGTATCCCGAGCTCATTTTGCGCAATACGCCTGTTGCCATGAAAATTATCCGCACTTTTGCAAACAGCATGCGCTCTATGAACGAAACGCTCACAAAGCTCACACTCAATAACGTTGTCGCAGACACGCCTGAGCACATGTTCGACGTTGCAGATTTTTACGATAAATCTGGTTTTTCTGACATTGCAATATACGCATACTATCAATATCTGAAAGCATGTCCGCGCGGCGCAAATGCAGAAAAAGCAAAGTCGCGCTTTATTGTTTTAAAAGCGCGCACGCATGCAGTATTTTTTGAGTCAACGCCAGATTTACTGCGCGTCTATCCGAAAGGCACAATGATTTTTTCTGAGAGCCAGAGTGGTTCAGACATGTTCATCATTCAAGACGGACAGGTGAAAATTTCAAAAGTTGTCGATGGCAATGAGGTGACGCTCGCCATGCTTAAAAAAGGAGACATGTTTGGCGAAATGGCGCTGCTCGAAAATAAACCGCGCTCTGCAAGCGCAATCGCGCATGAGCAGTGCAAGCTTATGGTAGTGAACAGGCAGAACTTTGACTTAATGGTGGCGACACAACCGCAGCTTATCTCACGCTTAACCACTATGCTTGCAGACAGGTTGTGGTCTATGTCCCGTCAGCTTGACAACGCGAACTTAAAGGATTTGCTCCACAAGCTCATCGACATGCTTGCATTGCAAGTTGAAAAGACGAAGCTCAATTTTATGCAAGCAAATGTGCAGTACCAAACTGATTTGACGCCGTATGACTTGGCAAACATGTGCGGCATTCCAAAAGAGCAACAGGCGGAAAGCCTCTTGCGTTTGCAATCTGATTCGCATGTACGTTTTGTAAATGGAAAAATACTCGTGCCAGACTGCATGGAGCTTGTCAAACAAGCTGCATTCTACCGCAAGCAGAGTGTGTAGCTATGAAACGCATAATCGCAGCAATTTCGCTTTTATTGCTCGCCGCCTTTTTTTGCTTTGCGCAAGCGCCGCTTCCGCGCGGCTACGGCGGTATTGAGCTCGGCATGACGCTCGACGAAGTAAAAGAAAAACTCAAAAAAAATAGCGAGTTCGGTTACCACGGAGACAGAGATGTGTCGCTGCTTCCCGGAGAAAACCGCGTACTCATTGAGACAGATACAGCGGCAGGTCACGTCAATTCATTTCTCGAGCGGTGCTACTTTCAATTCTACAATGAAAAGCTCTACATAATCATCATCAATGTAAATCGCGAGCGCATGGATCATTACAGCATCTTCAGCACGCTGTGCGAAAAATATGGCAATCCATCGTCGCTCTCTCCTGAAAAATCAGAATGGAGAACAGACAGCATAACGATGACGCTTGAGCGACCGCTTGCCCTTAAATACGTGGACAACAACGTGTTTGGCGAAGTGAATGCCGCTTCCCTCGTGCCGCTTTCGGGCACTGAAATGACTCGTGAAATGTTTTTGGATGAACTTTGATGAAACAACATTCGTCTGCTTTGTGCCGCCATTTTCCCGCCGCATTAATAATTACTAAATTCGTCGCATCATTTTTTATAATTGTGCTTGCATTGCCGCTTTTTTCGTGTACAAAAAAACTTGAAACGCGGACGCTCACACTTATTCGCAACGACAACAGTACTGTGCGCATAAAGGCAGAGATGGCGCGAACTGATGAAGAACGCGCAAACGGTTTCATGCGGCGCAAAAAAATTCCTGACGGTACGGGAATGCTTTTTTTGTTTGATCGCGATCAGCGTCTTTCATTTTGGATGAAAGACACGCCGCATGCGCTTTCGATTGCATTTATCGATGCACATGGCAGAATACGTGATATATTCAATATGACTCCGTTCAGCCTTGCAAACGTAAACAGTACAGTGAGCGTCCGATATGCGCTTGAAGTGCCGCAGGGCTGGTTTGAAAAAATGAACATATCAATAGACGACGAGCTTGTGCTTGATTTTGATGTACGGGCAGAGTAGCATTACAACTGCTCGAGACGTTCTAGCTCTGCTCGCGCAATTTTATCGTTTGGGTCAAATTCGAGAACAACGGTAAAATATTTCTGTGCTTCTGCAACATTGCCTTCTTTGAGCGCGAGAAAACCCAAATTTGAAATAATCTTTGTATTTTCACTTTCAAGCGACAGCGCTTTTTTGAGTGCGTTTTTTGCTTCTCCGAGATTCTGCTGCTCCATGAGGCAGATTGCAAGCTCGTTGTACGTGTCGCTGTTGCTGTCTCCGCCAGGACATGCAAGCGACTCGAGGAACGCTTGTTGTGCATCTGCATACCGTCCAAGCCTGCGCAGTCCCCAACCGAGCATAAACCACGCGTTCCATACTTTTTGATTTGATTGAATGAACTGGCGAATCTCTTCAAGACCTTTCTCTTCTTGACCCGACGAAATCAAATCGTATGCCGCCTTAAAATGCGCGTCGTCCATGTTCTGCGAATTGATGTTGTTGATTATCTCTTGCGCGCGCTCTTTTTTGTATATGCCGTTTGTACCGAGCTTGTCGTCGTCAATGTCGCATGTGAGCGCAATGTATGTTTCAAAACAATCTTTTGCGTCGCGATAATTGTGCTGTTTTAAATAAAAAAAACCTGCATTGAAAAAAGCTTCAGGAAGCGCTGGCTCTGCGCTCATCGCTGTTTTATAGTATTCAAGCGCGTCGTTGTCGTACGCGTCAGCGTCTTCATTGAGATTTGAACGGCGGTATGAGTTTGCACGCTCATCAAAAAAGAGCGCAGTGTTGAGCACAGTGGTCATATCATCAGGATCGAGACCGAGTAGCGCAGAAAATATTTCCTCTGCAATGTCCCAATCTTCATTTTTTGCTTTTAGAATTGCAGTTTCAGAAAGTTCTTTTTTTATATTCGGACGCGCTTTGAGTAAAAGCGAGCGATAGTATGCGCTATGCTCATTGTGCTTGTCGTATGCGAGCACGGTGAGAATTCCTGCCAGAATTTGTTCTTGCGAGAGCTCTTCAACTTTGAATGAACCTGGCGCGTCTCTGTCTTTTTTTTGTACGGGAAGCGGAATTGCGGGATCGATGTGCAGCGTGTCGCGAGAGAGAGAAAAGTTTTCAGGCAGTTTGATATAATAAATGGTATCGAGCGGATTTGCAGGATTCATGTTTGTGCGTTCACCTCGTTGTCTTGCAGCGGGAATTCGCTTTGTGCAGGCAGCGTTTTTCCCACATCAGTTGTTACTGCTTGGGCGGATTTTGTTGTTTCTTGCGTCTGCATTGTTGCTTTTTGCTGCGCGTGTTCAGATATTTCAAGTAAACTCTTTTTGCTCATCATAATGTAATTGTTGATGTGTATCTTGTATGCAATCGGCACTTCCGTTTCGTTAAATTTGATGCTTGCAGTGACAATGTCTTTGCGCCCTTCGATAAAGTCTGCGGAGAGGACGGAGCCTTTTATATCTACCGTTTCATACGGGTCAGTGAATTGAATGCGCAGCGTGATTTCTTTATTCTGCACAAATTTTGGCAACCCAAGCAGGACAACTTTTGCTCCTGAAAATGACAAATCGCGCAGGATGCATTTGCGTGGTACATTCTGCACGAATATGACAACTTCTTCTCTTTCTATGCCAAGTCGGTATTTTGCATCTTTCGTGATGATGATACGGTCTTCCTTGCGCTGTGCAAAATTGACATTTGCCTCAATAACAGAGCCGAGCTTTAAAATAAAATCGTCAGGCGGGCGCTGTGTGAACGAAAGCGTGAGGATTGCAAGCTCTTTTGAGTTCAAGTATGGCGTTACTTCTGTGACTTTACCAGAGATAAAAAAGCTCAGTTTTTCGTTTCCTTGCTCGATAAAACAAAAGCGCAAACTTACAGGCGGAACATTTTCTTGTGTTACTTGAGCGAACGCGCCGCCTTTTGTGCCGAGAATTATTTTTGCCATTTGGAAAGAGGTAGAGTTGACGATACATGGCCATTGCGCTCCATTGCATTTTATGTATATTTGGCGCGGATCTACACGGAGCACGCGCAAAATTTCACGAGAAAAGATGATTTCTGTATCGCGGTAAAAATCGTAATAGTTTGCTATTTGTTGGTTGGTAGCAATTGCCATATATCAATAATATTGGTTTTTCTGGAGAGAGACAAGTACTAAAATTGCGTGTTTTATGCTTGTTTTTTTATGCATCTCGCTGTACACTGATTGTATGAAAAAGCTTACTCTATGCATGGTATTTTTTGCTGTTCTTTTTTTGTCATGTCGCACAGTAAAAGATATACCCGATGATTTGTCTGCGGCACAGCTTATCCAGCTCGGTCAGAATGCGTATGGAAATGCGCAGTATAAAAATTCAGAAATATATTATCACACAGTAATTTCGCGATACGGTACAGATACAAGTATATACGTTGAAGCAAAGTATGAGCTTGGTCACTTATACATGAAACAGAAAAAATATGACAAGGCGTATGCTGCGTTCAAAGAGTTGCTCACTTTGTATGAGTCGACGCAGCCGGGAGTGCTTCCTGGCGCTTTTAACAAGTTGTCGCAAATTGAAATGGTAAAAATCCCTGAAAAATATCTGCCGACAACAAAGTTGGCTGAAATAAAGCCAGACATAGACGATATGCAATTTGAATCAATGCAGACTGATTCGGTGCAATGATGAAAACGGAAATTGACGCAGAACAAAAAGTTTCTTTTAATAAACTCGCTCCTTTTTATGATACTGATAATATCACGCGGAGCAAAGGCGACGGTTGCATAGTCATCCTTACACCCAAGCAAAAAAAATTGATTGACGAATTGTTTGTCTATTTGCAAGAGGAAGATGTTGAGCGCGTCGCAATCATCAAAGACAGGTTAAGCGATTTAAAAAATCTTGCGTCGGCAATAGCAATATTCCCTTCGCTGCTCGAGCAGCATGATTTACCCGGCGGCATGCGCACGCCTGAGTCGCTCATCGATTCGCTCATAGAGCATCGGGATGCGGGAGATACAACGTTGCAGCTTCCGTCAAAAGCGAGTTTAGGAAAAGGATTTCTTGTGGCAAAGATGCATACGTTTTCTTCGCTGTCAAAACAAAGCAGGCGCATAAAAACGCCCGTTGCGCTTTCTGATGCGCTTGAGCTTGAAGCTATCATGATGATGTTTTCACTGCTCGCAGAAGATGTGTATCTAAACTTAATTAGCGATGCAACCTTGCCGAATCGATTTCGTCGTCAATGGGGCTATTCCCTGCTCATGTTGTGGCAATACCGCACGGATGAGCGGATTGAAGTTGTTGCTCCCATTTTGCGTACAGTGTGGAGCGCGCGGCGGAAACTTGCGCCTGCGTTCGGTACGATGATGGGAACGAGCGAGCTGTTGCTTATTTCAATGCAGCTTGATGAGCAGTGGTTGCAATTTATTAAGCAAAAGCTTGGTGATGAAGGTGTATCGCAAGCTATGGAGGAATTCCTTTTCGGCATTTCTTATGAGCAAATAAAAAAGCTTCGTGCAATATTGAAAACAAAAGGTATTGCTGCAATCGGGCGAGATGAAGTTTCTCAATTTATCGGTGAGCATGTGAAAGCGGATGCAGGACTTGATTATCGCGATTTTTATTCGCTGTACACTGTCCGACGTGATGATGCTCGTGCCCGCGCGCGAATGAAGCTTCCTGGTCCGCATAAAACTCTCGAAGACTATTTTATCCAATTTGTTACGGAGCAGAAAGAGGAGGAGAAAGAGTATGTTACGTCAACAAAATGATGTAGAAAAAAAAGAAAAAAAACGCGTGCCGTATCATTTCGGTGAAAAGTTACGCAAAGTGCGAGAGCACAAGGGGCTTACACTAAAAGTTGTGGCGGAAAAAGCAGGAGTAAGCGAAAGTCTCGTTTCCCAAATTGAGCGTAACCGTGTGTCGCCTGCAATCGATACGTTGCTTGCACTTGCCGATGCACTTGATATAAATCTTGAGTTTTTATTTGATGAATATCGTCGGGAGCGGCCGGTAAAAATAATTCGTGCAGGAGAGCGCAGGACGATTGCTGAAGATGATGTGATGTATGAAGAAATTGCGCGCACTGTTGGGACGGAAACGGAGCAAGCGCTTGAAGCATATGTAATAACAATTCCTGCAGGTTCTCATACACATCGTGGTTCCTATGGCCACATCGGTCATGAATACGGCATAATCACAAAAGGCAAGGCTGTGCTCAAATATGAAAAAAATGAATACGAACTTAATACAGGCGACAGCGTTTCTTTTCCCGCAGGTACGTCGCATATGATAGAAAATAAGACAAAGGCTACCGTTGAAGCGATTTGGATAGTCACGCCGCCACAACGATTTGAGCGATAACTACTTGCATAAGAATCCCGCTCGAAGCTTCGCGCGGCGCGCTCGCTGCGGGTGGTGCACTGCTCGGATTTTTTGTCAATGCATGTAAAAATCGCTCACGCGATTTTCGCTATTGAGACGCACAAAAAATCCCGCTCGAAGCTTCGCGCGGCGCGCTCGCTGCGGGTGGCGCACTGCTCGGATTTTTTGTGCTCTTGCATAAACATAAAATTTGTACTACACTATACACCTTACCCGATATTTCGGTTTGAATGAGGTGAAAAATTTGGCAACGATTTCTGTCGATGATTCAGAGAATCTTGAAAAAGCTATTAAACGTTTTAAAAGAATGGTAGAAAAAGAGGGCATCATCCGCGAATACAAAAAACGTGAATACTATGAAAAACCTTCTACTATTTTAAATCGTAAAAACAAAGCTGCCCAGCGTAAGCTTTTGAAAAAAACACATCTCAAACGTGACTCCAAACCTGCGTATTAATGCAATACGTGCTTTTTAAAACAAGTGTGAAGCTGTATATAAATGGCTCGCACTTGTTTTAATTATTTTAAAAATAACAAATCAAAAATTGATATAATAAGAATTTGTACCGAGAATGTAGTATAATTAAGATTGTATTTTTATAAAAATTGTTTTTAATGTAACCTATGATTTTACTATATTGGTAGATAACGGGAGGTTTATGATGAGTGAGACGACCGGTTCTTTTCGATTGATTGAAAAATTTCCTATAAAAGCAACAGTATTTTTCTTTGCAACTTTTTTATTGCCCGCAGTGATGCATGGCCCACTCCTTGTTTTTGTAAATGGATTTACCGGTGAGGATTATATTCGCATTGTTTTGTCTCCAGTTTATGGGATAGGTTTTGCGCTGTTCAGTATTTGCATACCGATACTGTTGTATTTTACATACACAAAGAAAATTGGAAAATACGATGGCTCTCAGCAATCAGTTGAATTAGTGAATCATGCGGTAAAACGTTTTGAAATCATAGCGATTATTGCAGGAAACATGACTGGCGTGTTTACCATTTTACTTTTTATTTTGACGTGCCGTATTATGCGCATACAGTATGAGCTGCTCCCCATCATATTTGTGTGTCTTGGCAATACGTTTTTATTTGCATTGTGCCCATATGTTGTTTTTATGCAGAGTATGGAGCACCATATTCACAATTTGCCATTGCGAAAAGAATACATAACGCTTACTGTATTGTCGCGTAATATAGCTGTCACAGGCTATGCATTTGCGGGACTCATCATTTTGGCGATTGCGCCGGTGTTTTGCAGCGTAAATACGGAAATGAGCATAATTTCACTGGTTCTTGCAAAAGTTTCTCCAATTATTGCAGTGGGAAGTCTTGCGGTCGTACTCGATTCCTATTTGCTCATGCGCGACATGAAAAAACGCATTGAAGTGATGTCTGCGTTTACAGCAAATCTTGCAAAAAATGACTATACGCAAAAAAGCATTATTGTTACGAGCAGAGATGATTTTGGTATGCTCATGACAGACTTAAATCAGTTTTATAATACAACAAGACGTTTGCTTCGTGCAATCACTGATTCTGTTGCTGTTTCAGTTGGCTCTGCAGAAGATTTGTCCGATAATGCTACCGAAATGTCTGCGAGCATTGCACAAATTGTCTCGAATATCGACTCGGTGAAAACGCGTATTGTGAATCAAGCGGCAGGTGTCGAAGAGACACAAGCTACAGTGAAAAGCATGGTTTCGCGTATTCAAGAGCTTGGCAATAGCATTGCGCGCGAAACTGAAGGCGTTGCAACATCTTCAACAGCTGTTGAGGAAATGGTTGCGAATGTGCGTTCGGTCACTGAGATTCTCAAGAAAAATGAAGATGCAGTCAACGATTTAAGCGGAGAGTCAGAAAAAGGACGGGCAGCAGTTGAACAGTCTGTAGATGAGGCGCATAATATCCTCGAAAAATCTGATGGCTTGCTTGAGGCGAGCACGATTATTCAAATGATTGCAGAGCAGACAAACTTGCTCGCTATGAATGCTGCTATTGAAGCAGCTCATGCGGGAGAAGCCGGCAAAGGTTTTGCTGTTGTAGCTGACGAAATTAGAAAGCTTGCAGAGCAGTCGAATACCCAGGGAAAGGACATTGCGATGCAGCTTGATGCACTTCAAAAAGCGATACAAGCCGTTTCAAAAGGAACAATGCAAGTAAAAGATGAGTTTGACATAATTTATAAGCTTGCGAGTTCTGTCGCCATGCAAAATGCAAGCGTTATGGCTGCAATGCAGGAACAAGCTGCTGGAAGCGCGCAAGTACTCGAGTCTATCAAAATAATAAAAGCAGCGAATAGTGTAGTTGAAACGAGTTCAGCAGAGCTTGCTTCTGGCGGACAGCAGATTGCATCTGAGATGGATGTGCTTTCAAATGTCACAGAAGAGATAAGCAATGCGATGGGAGAAATGCTGAGCGGAACAAAAACAATTGTCAATTCAGTGCACAACGTTGACGAGGCATCTTCAACAAATAGAGAGAATATGCAGCGGCTCACTGACGAAATTGGCAAATTTACGTTGAAAGCCGTATAATGTACGCTTGTAAAACTGTATCAAAAAGACTCATTTTTTGCTATATTTTAACAAGTTGAGTAAAAATAGCCGTGACATGCATAAAATTCAAAAAAATGCTTTGTGCAGCATATAAGTTGTTTTTCTTTGTTTGTACATATTAATTTATTGTATAGTAAAGAATTACATTGTGTGTATGGATTATATATCAGTATGTTTATTGTTGTTTTGTCAAAGTTGGCATAAAAGTTGCAACAAAATATGTAACTAGACGGAACTGTATATTGCGTTCTTCTGGAGGCTTATATGACTAATGATGAAACAATTCTTGCAATGTACTTAAAAGATATCAATAAAATTCCGCTTTTGACACGAGAAGAAGAGACTGATTTAGCGCTCAAAGCAAAAGCAGGCAGTAAGGCGGCAAAAGATAAAATTATCAATGCAAACTTGCGCTTTGTGGTAAATGTTGCAAAAAAATATCAAAATCATGGGCTCGATTTGCTTGATTTAATAAGCGAAGGAAATATTGGATTGCTCATAGCGATTGAGCGCTTCGATGTAACGAAAGGATATCATTTCATCTCATATGCGGTGTGGTGGATTCGTCAATCGATTCTCAAAGCTGTTTGTGAGAAGAGCCGTGCAATCAGGTTGCCGCTTAATCGGGCAAATGAGCTTGTGCAGATTGAAAGCGCGCGCAAAATGATTTCTGGCAATAAAACTGATGAGCAGGAGTTTGCTGAAATTGCAAAAATGCTCGGCATGGAAAAATCCCATGTGCGCGATATGGTAAATATTTCGCGCGAGATGGTGTCGCTCGATTCACAAGTTGTTTCAAACAGCAACGATAGCATGTCTGTGAGCGACTTTATCGAAGACGAACGCTACGAGAATCCTGACAAAGTTGCCATTGCAAGCGCTATGCGCGACGACATTGATGCTGTGCTTGGAACATTACGTCCGAATGAAGCGAAAGTATTGCGGCTGCGCTACGGTTTAAATGGAAGTGCTCCCATGTCGCTCAAAGAAGTGGGCGATAAATGCAATCTTACAAAAGAGCGTATTCGTCAAATCGAAAAACACGCGATTGTGAGGATGCGCCATCCGCGTAGAATGCAAAAGCTTGAATCGTACATAGCATAATAACGCAGGTGACGGGATTTGTGCCCCTCCGCACGAGTCAAATAGGCGCAAGCTCTGTGCGCAGTTGTGCAAACGCATCGCTGCGCGCTTGCAGCAGCAGTTCTCTGTCGCGGTGGATATCTGCAATACCGAGCTGCAAATTGCCCGCTTGCAACGTTCCTGTCACTTCGCCAGGACCGCGCAGTTGCAAATCTTGCTCTGCAATGTAAAATCCGTCAGTGCTTTCGCGCAGCGCTTTCATGCGCGCGATGCCTGCTTCAGTTATGTCTTTGCGGTAAATCAAAAAGCAATATGACTGCGCATTTCCGCGTCCCACTCTGCCGCGCAGCTGATGTAACGCTGCAAGACCAAATCTGTCTGCCTGCTCAATGACAATGCATGTAGCGTTCGGCACGTCAACACCTACTTCAATCACTGTTGTGGCTGCGAGCACGTGCACGCTGCCTTCTCTAAAAGCGCGGATGATTTTTGTCTGTGTGCTTTCATCAACACGCGAGTGGATAAGCGCGCACGTAAACTCTGGATACACGTGCTGTTGCAAAAACGAGAACATATCTTCTGCGGCTTTGAGCGCGCTTTTTTCTGCTGACGATTCAAGCGTGCGGTGCGGAGCATAGCGTTGTGCCGTTTCGTTGTGCTCATCTGTTTCAATTGCGGGATACACAAAATACGCTTGATGACCTGATGCAAGTTCTTTTCGCACTGCTTCATATGCATTCGATTCGTTTCCTTCGCGCACAAGATATGTTGCGACGCTTTTGCGACCTTGCGGCATTGAGCGCAGCGTCGATACGTCCAAATCTCCGAACACGGTGAGCGCGAGCGTTTGCGGAATTGGCGTTGCGCTCATCATCAAAAGGTGCAGCGTGTATGACGATGTGCCTGCAATTTTCCTGCCTTTTTCAATAATCGCTTGCCGCTGCAGCACGCCGAATCGATGC
This sequence comes from Treponema sp., assembly GCA_017940005.1. Lineage (GTDB taxonomy): Bacteria > Spirochaetota > Spirochaetia > Treponematales > Treponemataceae > Treponema_D. The sequence continues at coordinate 16,741 of JAGAZO010000001.1, read as the reverse complement.
TGCTCGTCTATGACTGCAAGCTGCAAGTCATTGTACTGCACTGTCTGCGAGAAAAGCGCATGTGTGCCTATGACAATGTCTATGTTTCCTGCTTTGAGCTGCTTTAGCAATTCTGAACGACCTTTTGCCTGTATGTTTCCTGTGAGAAATGCAACGCGTACGCCGAGCGGCTCTAAAAGTTTTGAAGCTGTTTCCGCATGCTGCTGCGCGAGCAGTTCTGTCGGTGCCATGAACGCACATTGTCCTTTCCAGCTTATGATGCGAAGGCACGTAAAAAAAGCGACGAGCGTTTTGCCTGAACCTACGTCGCCTTGCAAGAGGCGCGCCATAGTAAAGACGGGGCGAGCTGCTGCGTTGTTTTTTTTCTGCAAGGCGTTTCCATCGGCGTGCGTATTTTCTTTAAGCTGTGCGCGCTCGCGATACCCTCTATCAATGTCGCTTCCCATTTCCATAATGGTGCGCATCTGGTCGCTTGTCAATTTAAACGGCAGCCGCTTGTATAAATCTGTTTGCAGCGGTGAAAGCGATGCCGCAAATTCTTTTTCGAGCAGCACCTGCGTTGCGCTGTTGTCATCTGCGCGTACAACGTTTTGCGCGTGCAATGCAGTGAGCGACGCGTCGGGAACATCTCCTTTGTGCTCCCATGCGCGCCGTGCAATCGTATATTGAAAATGGAACAGCTCTTCGTAAATGAGCGTCCTGCGCGCCTCTTGCGCTTCTGCAATTGTTTTGGGCGTGTGCACCATTTTTATGGCATCGCGCATTGCAAGCAGTGAACGGGCTTGCATCACGTTTTCGGGAAGCTCATTTTCAATGCCGCTGCCGTATTCGCGGAGTGCTGTTGCGATTGCTTTTCGCACATTCTTTTGATTCAAGCCCTCTGTGAGCGGATAGAGCGGCAGCACGCGGGAGTCGGGAAGCGCTACATGCGCGTATTCTGATATGTTGCCGCTGTCGCTCAGTTTAACAATTTCAAACGATGTGCTTTGGAGCGCACCGTATTTCACATCAAACGCGCCGCTTACAGAGATGATTGTGCCTGGCGGAAATTGATTTTCTAAAAACGGTCTGTTGAACGCTACAAGCTCTGCGTCTACGATTCCGTCGGAAATCAACAGTTTGAGCGTTTTCATCTTGCCGTAACCGAACCATTCATGCGCAGTGACAACAGCTGCGCAATGCACTTTTGCCGTGCGGTATGATGCGAGCGGAATGCGCTGCGTTCTGTCTTCGTAATCTTTGGGATAAAATGTCAGCAAGTCCGCGACAGAAAATACGTTGAGCTTTGCAAAGAGTTTTGCTGCGGCAGGGCCAATACCTGAAAGCGCCGTTATGGAATTCTGTATGTCGGCAAGTTTCACGGTGTCCTGCTAAAACGGCAGCTGTATGACAAGTCGTATTAAAAAATTGGCAAGCATTTTTCCGCCGACATACAGCGCTATAAGCACAATGCTGGAGATGAGCAGCGATGTCTTATAGCTGATGAATTTATTTCCGCGCGTAAAGGGGCTTGCAATTCTGTGTGCAAGCGGTTCAAGCGTGTAGTCGAGCCGTGCCCAAAAAGAGCCGTAGTAGTTTGTGCTTTTTTGCGAAAGCGTTACAATAAAACGAACAATGAATAAAATTAATAAAAATCCTATGAGCGGAGAAATGATAGACCAGAACATTCTGATGATGATTGCGAGTATGCCGCCAACATAAATTCTTCCCGTAATCGCTATATTGCCGAGAATCGATGAGAGTGCGTAGAGCAATCCGATTGAAAGCACAGGCGAAAAGTCGATATTGCCTATTTGCAGCCATCGTATGCCGCGAAACATGTTTAAGAACGGGTCGCAGAGCGCGGAAAGAAATTGCCCGAATCCCGTATACTGGGCGTTTGGAATCCACGTAAGGATTATCCTAATAAAGCAAAGCGTAGAGTAGATGTTTATTGCGCTTACAAGGAGTTGTATTACATTTCGCAGCATGCTAAAACCTCTTTATTTTCTGGTGATATAAGACACTGCTTCATCATGCAGTCCACACATCTTTTACAAATGGCAACTCTTTGAGTTCCATAATCGTTTCAGCGTCAGATGGAATTGCGAGCTGCGAATTTGCTTTTATGATGTACGGTCCATTCCTGGTGTCTATATGAAAATATACAAAACATGAGCCAGTTTTGCCAAATAAAAAATCTTTCATTTTAACAATTTCCGTGCTGGTCGAGAACGTGTTTTCTATTTCAATGTGCACTTCTTGAATAGCACGTGCTTGAAGTTTTTGCGGGTCCTCGATTGTTCCGATGATGAAAGACGGCGTGTCTTTGTTCGTATCAACTTTTCCACGAAACGCATAGATGCCGTCGTCGTGAACAGCATTTTTAATGGAATTCCATGTGTCGGGAAAAAAGGTTACGTCAATTTCTCCGCCGTAATCTTGGAGTTTTGCAAATGCCATTTCAGAGCCTTTCTTTGTGCGAATGACGCGCAATCCTGTGAGCAGTCCGAGCGTTATGTGCTCTCTGCCAACATTACGCGTTTGCCATTCAGATAAACCGCGCGCGAGCAATGCGTTTTTTTCTGCAAGCACAGACTTTGCCTCGCGCAAAATGTTTTGCGAGTTGAGCGTAACCGCATTTTGAATTGCAGTTTTATAGTCGTCGAGCGGATGTCCGCTCACATAGCTGCCGATGAGCTCTTTTTCTTCGTTGAGCTTTTCCATGCGCGGCATGTCCTCAAGTTGTTCAAAGACAAAATCTGAAAAGACTTTTTCGTCTGTGCCGCCAAACAAATCTTCCTGCCCATTGAGCGCGTCGTCTTTTTTTGCCTCTGCGTAAGAGATTGCTCCTTCCATATTTTTTAGCAGCGTTGGTCTGTTTTGTCCAAGCTTGTCGAACGCACCTGTTTTAACAAGAGCCTCAAGGGCGCGCTTGTTTACTGTTTTTAAATCGACGCGGTCAAGAAAATCTATGAATGATTTATACGGTCCGTTTTTTGTGCGCTCCGCAACAATATTTTGCGCGGCAAGCTCTCCCATGCCCTTGATGCCTTGCAGTCCGAACACAATGCGCCCGTCAACGACATCGAACACAGTATCTGACCGATTTACGTCGGGTGCGTCAACTGCAATGCCCATGCGCCGCGCTTCTGCAATATATTCAGGCAGCTTGTCTGTAGAAGATATTTCATTCGTCAAGTTTGCTGCCATGAATTCAGCAGGGTAGTGGCACTTGAGCCACGCCGTCCTGTATGCGACAACTGAATATGCCGCCGCGTGCGATTTGTTAAATCCATAGCCGGCAAACGGCACCATAATTTCAAAGATTTCGTCGGCGTGTTTTTCCGAAAATCCGTTTTTGATTGCGCCATCGACGAATTCTTTTTTCTTTGCCATAAGCACGTCTTTTTTCTTTTTGCCCATAGCGCGGCGCAGCACGTCTGCTTGACCAAGCGAAAATCCTGCAATGCGCTGCGCAACTTGCATAACTTGCTCTTGGTACACCATGACGCCGTATGTCTCTTCGAGGATGTCTTTGAGACAGTCATCGGGATATTTTATCGTTTCAGGATGAAAGCGCCCTTCAATAAATTGTTCAATATATTGCATTGGGCCAGGTCGATACAGCGCATTCAATGCTACAATATCTTCGAGCTTACGCGGTTGCGCTTTCCGCAGCGTTTTTTGCATGCCCGGCGACTCGAATTGAAAAATGGCAATGGTGTCGCCCCTGCTGAAAAGCTCAAATGTTGCGCTGTCATCTTCGGGAACTGTTTCCGTGTGGAATTCTGGCGTGCCAGGCGCGCGGTGCTTGTTGATTATCGTTTCAGCGTATCGTATCAGTGAAAGCGTCTTTAAACCGAGATAGTCCATCTTGATAAGACCGCATGGCTCTATGATGTCCATGGTGTACTGCACGCCAACTTCGCCCGTTTTGTAGTCTTTAAAAATGGGCGCCCAGTCTGGAAGCGGAGAGAGCGCAATGACCATGCCAGACGCGTGGAGACCCGTATTGCGATTCACGTTTTCAAGTTTAAAACAAAGCTCGAATAATTTTTTATATCGTTCATCATCCTTGTATGGAATTAATAATCCGTTGTCGGGATGATTTTCATCGGGAGGCGTGAATGCATCTTTGAGTTTGAAATTCGGGTTGTTCGGGATGCATTTTGTAAGCATGGTTACTTCCGCAAGCGGAATGTCGAGCACGCGTCCCACATCTTTGATGACAGCTTTTGCCTTGAGCGTGCCGAATGTGATGATGTGACCGACTTGTGCGTCGCCGTACAGCTCGCGCGTATGCTGAATTATCTTTTGCCTAAAATCGTAGTCCATATCCACGTCAAAGTCGGGCATGGAAATGCGCTCGGGATTTAGGAACCGCTCGAAAATCAATTTGAACTTGAACGGGTCTATGTCAGTAATCATCATCGCATACGCGACGAGCGAGCCTGCGCCTGAACCACGTCCTGGTCCTATAGGAATGCCGTTCTCTTTTGCCCAGTTAATAAATTCCCATACGATGAGAAAGTAGCCGGAGAATCCCATTTTAAAAATGATGGTCATCTCGTACTCTGCACGCTCAGTGATTTCAGGTGTGATTGTTTTGTATCGCTTTTGCAGCCCTGTCTCTACGAGATGGCGCAGGTAGCTGTCTTCGTCTGAAAATTGGTTAGGGATTTTGACGTGCGGCAAACAATCTTTAAGCTCTTGTGTCTTGTACTGCGGAATTGTTAAATTGCACATGGACGCAATTTTGAGCGTGTTCGCCATAGCTTCGGGGCATTGCGGGAACAGTGTTGCCATCTCTGCTTCTGTTTTAAAATACCACTCTGTTTTGCCGTCGCCCATTGTTTGATGCGGTTCTTTCAGTTTTGTCTGAAAACCTATGCAGCGCAGCACATCTTGCGCTTCTGCATCATCTTTATAGCAATAGTGTATGTCATTTGTGAGCACAAGCGGCGTGCCTGTTTTTTTTGCAATCGCTATGAGTTTTTCTGCAACGTGCTTTTGTGCAGGTATACCGTGGTCTTGCAGCTCAATGTAGTAGTGCTCTGGTCCGAATAGTTCTGAATAACGCTTGATGACGTCTTCTGCGTGCGCTTCGTCATTGTGCAGCAATGCTTGTGGCAGTTCTCCTTGAATGCACGCGGAAAGGCAGATAAGCCCCTCGTGATGTTTTTTTAATAATTCAAAATCTATGCGTGGCTTTCCGTAGTACAAGCCTTCTGTGTACGCTTTGCTTGAGAGCCACGACATGTTTTTGTAGCCCGTTGCGTTTTTGCACAGCAGAATGAGGTGATAATATTTTCCGCCGTATCGCGTTCCTTCTTTTACGGTGTGGTCTTTTTCTGCGACGTAGAATTCCTGACCAATAATGGGATTGATGCCGTTTGCATGGCATGTCTGCTCAAAGTTGAGTGCACCGAACATGTTGCCGTGGTCAGTGAGCGCGAGCGCTTTCATGTTGAGCTCTTTTGCGCGCGCTATGAGCGTGTCTATCTTTGCTTCTGCGTCGAGCAGCGAGTAGTCTGAATGCACGTGCAAGTGGACAAATTGCGAGACGGGCGTGCCTTCAGGCGCATCGGGGAATATGCGTATATTTGCCATGCGTTCATTATAGATGATTTTTGCAGTAAGGAAAAGGCGGAAACGTAAAAAAATAGGAAATGACGCGAAAAAAACAGTGCGGGGGATTGCATGTAGCGATGCCGTTCTGCGCATGCATATGCATGTTTTTTTGAGAAAATCCGCGTAAAAACGTATTTTGTGCGCAATATTAGTATGCATGCACGACATTGGTATGCTGTATTGTGTGCACGCTTGTGTTGTTTCATGCACTGACGTTTTGCCTACATGGCCGTGGTACAACTACAAGTATAGTCCGTTTTTTATCAGGAGGTAAGATATATGAAAAAAATTATAACCGCTGCACTATATGCAATGGTGCTGTTCATCTGTGGTTGTGCGCTTTCACCGCAAGCAAAGACAACAGAACGCGCGAATGCTCAAAGAAAGACACAGGAGCTTCGCATTGTGAATTGGAATGTGCAGACATTTTTCGATGCGGTAAAAGATGGTACAGAATACAGCGAGTATAAATCGTCAAAATCAAACTGGGGACGCGATGCGTACATGGCACGCCTTGAACGCATCTGCGAAGTGATAAAAAAACTCAATGCCGATGTGTATGTGTTTGAAGAGATTGAAAATGAAGGCGTTGTATACGACATTGCTAATGCACTTGCAGGTGGCGCATGGGGCAGGGAAAATTGGAACTATGCATGCTTTGCAAAAATTCCAGACGATGCGCTTGGATGTGCTGTACTTTCGCGCTATGAGCTTGGTGCAATGACAACGCATTCGCTCGACATTCGAGTGCACGGAAAGCAGCCGAGCATGCGTCCGATTATTAAGGTATCGGTATTTGCTGGAGAAAAACCATTAACAATTTTTGTTAATCATTGGAAATCAAAATTAGGTGGCGAAGCTGAAACAGAAATCTGGCGAGATTGGCAAGAATCTGTTTTGGCGGGAATACTTATCCAAGTAAACGGCGGTGCAGCAATAGCATGTGGCGATTTTAACCGCGATATAACAGAGTTTGCACATGGTGCAGAATCCGATGTAATATTGTTGCGCGGCGCGCACTTTGGCAAAACGCATGAACAGGCGGTGCACTCGCCGTGGCTGTGGAAAAGCAATGGAATTCCTACTATGTACAGTTACTATTATCAAGGCAGCGGCGAGCGTATCGACCATTTTTTTGCAAGCGGCGACATTATGGTTTCCGCTTTTGCCGCTGAAGCAGACGGCAGTTGGGCATCAGACGATGGCATTCCATCGGGATATGCTATATTCACGGGCAAAGGATATTCCGATCATTTACCGATTTCTGCCGTCGTCGTATATTGAGTTAGTTGTAGTTTTGCTTTGTCCATTCGTCAATGCGAACATCAAGCGCATCGACAAGTGTTTCACTTGTGCTTGTAATCTTGTCTTTCAAAAAAGGCAGTACTATTTGCTCTTTCATGCTATCCCAGTTTGCGGGAAGATTTTCAGATATAGCAAGCATATCTGTTGGAGGCGTATTTGTGAGAAGTTGTATGTTATGGAGTGGCAGAATGTGCTCATTTACTGATTTAATTGATGAAAATCCTCCCGCTATTCCAAAAAAATTAGTATCAAGATTTTGTGTTGCGTTGTATTCAAGAATAGCCTGTTGCGTGTCAGCATTTAAAAACCAATGTATAAAGTCGTATGCTGCATTTGGATGTTTTGAGCGACGAGGAATGCCGAGCATGACAAAAGAATCCTCGATTGGAATTTTGTCGTTTTCATAAATCCAACGGTAGTCGATAAATGTTGTCTGCTCAGTAGAGAGTTGAAAAAGCTGGTTGCTCGTAATGTATGTAAAGAGTGTGCGATCCGATGTTACCTGTTTGTAGTTCGACGTAAAAAGATATTTATAGATGAAATCCTGCTCTATGAGAGAAGAGCCATTTGCTTCGTTTGTCCAATTTTGTAAAAATAAAATGGCACTGGCAAGCGCTTTTTCATTCCATGTGAATGCTGTTTTTGATTCACGGAATTTTGCGCCTTTTGCTTTTACCGCGAAATATAAAAACTCGTCGCTTGCAAGCGGCGCAAAACCGATTCGCGAGTACATGCCATTTTGCTGCTGCATGTTGAAAGCTGCCCCGATTGTACGTATTTGGTCGAGCGACAGCATGTAATCATTTTCGATAAACTCACTGTTCTTTTTTGAGAAGATAACGGCAGGGAGATTGAAGCTGACTGGAAGCAGATACTGCACATGTTGTATATTTCCCGCTTCAAGAAGTTGTGGATAAAAAATTGTTGGTGCAATGCTTTTCCTGTCGAAAATTGTGTCGATCGGACGGAACTGGCGTGCAGTTTTGTTCGTGCGCAGATTTGACGCAATTATCACATCAGGAAAGTCTGCTCTGGAAAGCGAAAGCTCATTTGCAGGATTTTTTTTGTAAATGGGCAGGATTTTTTTTGTATCATGCATATTGTTGAAAAGTTCTGCATATGGAGCAAACTCTGCGCAGTTTGTCCAAACGGTGAGACGCGTTTCTGTATGCGTTGTGCAGCTTGCAGTAAAAATCATTGCCAGCGCTGCACTTGTCCATAGGCATGTTTTTTTGAGAAAACTATTGATGGGCGTGTTCCATATTTTCAGCTGTTTCATATATATCAGAGTATACCGATTCGATTTTGTCTTCGTCTATACTGCTGAATGCGACACGCAGCGTACTGTTGTCGATTGCAATGGTGCCGATGCCCTTGTCGGAAAGGAGCTGTTTTCGTAAATCTTCTGCGTCGATTTTAGCAACATGAAAACTCATAAAGTAGCCTGAATTAAATGGCAACGGCGTGAGTACTGACGATGAATGCGCGTTGACAAAACTTTTTACTGCGCAGTATCTACGTTCAAGCGTTTTACGAAAAAATGCCTGTTGCTCTTGGTGCATGGGATCGGCGTACGCGCGCATGAGAAGCGTTTGCGAAAGCGTCGGATTACATGACACAGATGCCCTGATAAGCCCCATGACTTTTTTTTCGAGCGCACCGTAGTGCACATCAGAGAGATTTTTGCTTGCGAATGTGAGAAACCCACAGCGAAATCCCCATACGAAATCTTCTTTTGTCGGACCGTCTATTTTTACTGCAAGCACATTTTCGTGTATATCTGCAAGGTATGCAAACAGAGACTGTTTTTCTATGCTGTCTTCGTAGTTGAGTCCAAAATATGCGTCATCGCATATAATTAATAATTTTGCTCCCTGCTCTGCAATATGTTGTATTATTTTGCAGATTTGCATAACTTCATCATGCGTAGGGCTATAGCCTGATGGGTTTTGCGGAAAATTTAAAAGCAATCTGACAGTGTTGTATTTTTCTACTTCTTCATACATGCATTTTTCAAATGCAGCGATGTTAAATGAGCTGTTGTTAAACAGCGGAAATTGATGGAGATTGGCATTGGCTTGCGCTTCTGCAATAAATGCATAGTTGTCCCATGCGGGTGCTGGTGTGAGCAGCGGTTTTGTTTCATCGCAGAATAAATTGACGATGTATGAAATGCCGGCAGTAAGCCCTGTTACTACGATAGGCAAAGAAATGCCTTTTGAGGCGAGCAGCGGATTTTTTTCGATTATTTGTTCCCGCCATTGTTTTCGCAAATCAATATTGCCTGCTGTTGGCGTATACGCAACGATTGCTCCTGCATCGATACATGGCATATCTTTTTTTATTGACGGTAGAATAGCTGGAGTCCCGTTTATGACTGTCATGCCAATTGTACCGTTTGCTTTTGCAGCTTTCTTTTTTGCCTCTGCACTTTGCGCGATTATTCCATTTGGAAAATACATGCGGTGTCCTAACTGTGAAAAGAGCGCTTCTGCGGCAGTATCTTTTAATATACTATTTAAATCTTGTGCTAATTTGTTTAACATGATAGAGTAGATTATTCTAAAATGCAGAGAGATTGTCAATTACAAAACTGCATATTTATGCAGAATTGGAGTTGTTAGATGGAAAAAAATAACATCGGACACGAAGAATTTGCGGCATGTCGCAATCTCATTGAAAAATGTCGAGCAGAGGCGCACAAACGGATTATAGGCCAAGATGCGCTCTTCGATGGAATTATGACTGCATTTATTGCTGATGGACATGTGCTTCTTGAGGGTGTTCCTGGTCTTGCAAAAACGCTTGCGGTAAAAACGTTTGCAGAAATTTCGGGGCTCGATTTTAAGCGTATTCAATTCACGCCAGACTTGCTTCCTGCCGATGTATCGGGTACGCTCATCTATGAGCAAGGCAAAGGAACTTTTTCTGTGCGCAAAGGACCTGTGTTTACAAATGTGGTGCTTGCTGATGAAATAAACAGGGCAAGCGCAAAAGTGCAGTCCGCTATGCTCGAAGCGATGGAAGAGCGTCAAGTCACTATAGGAGAAAAATCGCACAAATTGCCAGAGCCGTATTTTGTGCTTGCAACGCAGAATCCTATCGAGCAGGAGGGTACGTATAATCTTCCTGAAGCGGAGCTTGACAGATTTTTGTTAAAGCTGGTAGTGCCGTATCCAAGCCATGAAGATGAATTAGCGATTGTGCGGACAGCAGGCAACGCTCCGCTTATGTCTGTCGAAAAAATTCTTACGCTAAACGATATTGCGCGCTTGCGAAAACTCCTTGCAAGAATTGTCTGCGATGATGCAATTGTCAGCTATATTGTGTCGATTATTTCAGTTACGCGCCCGTCATCAGAAAAAAAGCAGTCTGAACATGACATCACACGGTATATTACATTCGGCGCATCTCCTCGTGCGGGCATTGCGCTCTTACAGTGTGCAAAAGCGGCAGCTCTTTTTCAAGGGCGCTCTTTTGTTCTGCCAGAAGATGTAAAATATGTCGCTACAAATGTATTGCGTCATCGTCTTGTGCTCTCCTATGAGGCTGCCGCAGATTCAGTCAGTGCAGATGAAATCATTTTGCGCATTCTAGATTTTGTACCGGTTCCATAACAATGAAACATCTTCTGGGCGCTAATAGAGAAACGCTTGCACGACAGGCAGCATCGCTCCGCATCTCTGCGGGAAAACTGGCAGACAGTTTTAAATCGGGTTCGTTCCGTTCGCTTTTACGTGGGCAAGGAATTGAAACAAGCGGTGTGCGGGAATATTTGCATGGTGACGATGTGCGGGCAATTGACTGGAACGTAACTGCGCGCATGGGAAAGCCGTTTGTCAAAGTATTTGAGGAAGAACGCGAATTGCAAATTTTTCTCATTGTAGATAGATCATCATCGATGTTTTTGTGCACTGGTTACAGAACGCGCTATGAAACTGTGGCAGAATTGGCGGCACTCATTGTGATAGCTGCGGAATTGAATGCAAGCAGCATAGGTGCAGTTTTTTTTGATGGTGCTATTCAATTTTCTTGTGCTCCAAAAAGCGGACGTGAATGCTCGCTCTTATTGCTTACCCGCCTTGACGAGTTGGAAGAGAACGGCACTGCTGGTTCTGTGCTTGCCAATGCAATTTCAGGTGCAGAAAAATTATTAAAAAAACGATCGCTCGTTTTTGTCTTTTCTGATTTTCGCGCTACGGGCTGGGTGACTCCGCTTGCATCTCTTGCGCAAAAGAACGATGTGATTGCCGTTCGCATTACCGACATGATAGACAACGAGCTTCCTGAAATGGGTACTGTTCCTTTTATCGATAGCGAGTCGGGCGCGCGCCTTGTACTGCCTTCTTCGTCTACATCGTTTAGAAATGCGTGGCGCGCTGACAACAGACAGCATTTTTTGCGATGGCAGGAATTGTGCGCTCGGCATGGAGCAATAGCGCTTTCGCTTTCTACTGATGATGAGCCTATGCGTGTCCTTTCAAATTTTTTCTCTCATCGGAGACAGTTTCGATGAAAAAATTATTAATTATTATTTTTAAAATAATGATAATTTTTTCACTGTATGCGCAATCTGATGAATCGCAGGTGACAATACCGAAGCGAATATATGTTGGTGATACTGTTGAACTTCGGTATGTATTTTATTCTGCTGTTGATTTTTTTGCCGATACAGATGATAAGGCAAGCGCGCTCGATGTTGATTTAACGACAATCGGCTTTGAAACTGAAACTGACGACTATACGATTACAAAAGCATCTTTTTCAAGAAATGAGTTGCAGTACACATTCAGTATGATGTTTGTACCGTGGCGTACTGGAGAACTGCAATTTCCTCCTCTTGATATAGCCGCTGTCGTTCGTGCAGATGGCACGTCATCGTTTTTTTTGAATTTCTTGCCAGTTTCTGTGTCGTCTGTTTTGCAAAACAACAGCGATACAGCTATTCGAGCAAGTGCGGGTCCACTTTTGCTTCCTGGCACAATGTATGCGCTGTATGCCATTTTGCTTGTTTCGGTTATTCTACTCATTTTGTTGATACGGCTTGTTGCACGATGGCGGCACTTGTACGACGCTTATAAAAAAAGAAAACTGTTGCGCGCGTATGTGAAGAATGCAAAAGATTTGCTGCGTGGACTCCGCAAACTTGAGCGGAACGGCTCACGTATGGATGACGGCGCATTTTGTGCGGCATTCCAACACATGATACGCAAGTACCTTGATTTTAGAATCGGGTATCATTTTACTACTGTTTCTACGTCATCAATCATGGAGACATTCGATACTATTATGGCAGGCACTATGTCGGAGCGAAAGCAATCAGCAATAATGTCTCTTGTCGCTGTGATGCGCCGTACTGATTATATCCGTTATGCGCGCGGTTCAATTGATTCTGAACGGCAGCCTGCTGATCAGTATGCTGCAAAATTCGGCAAAGATGAACGGTTGTCGCTTATACACATGATGCGAGATGCAGTGGAGCGTTTTGAAGGGTGAGTTTGTTGATGAGCAATTTATTATTTGTTTTTTGAGGAGTGCTGCATATGCCTGATTTTCAAAATCCTGCTGCGTTTCTTTTTCTGCTTCTTGTTCCTGCGCTTTATGTAGCGCGTTCATTTAAACTATTTTCAGGAATTTCGTTTCCCATAACGCTTTCAGATTGGGGCGGAAAAACATTTGAATGGAAAGGACGTTTTCGCAGTTTTGCTTCATATGTGTCACGCGTATTTGCTATAGCGGGTTTTATTGCGGGCGTCACAGCGCTTGCCGATCCTGTCAGCTATCATCAAGAGCGCATTTACACGTCACGCGGCACAGACATCATTTTTGTAGTAGACACGAGTCCGTCTATGGCGGCAAGCGACATGGCAAATGCCACACGGCTTGATGAAGCCCGCCGTTCCATACGCATGCTTGCAGATAGCGTTGGCGGCATGTCGTTCGGCCTTGTTGCCATGGCGCGTGAAGCCGCAGTAATAGTGCCGCCTACACCTGATCGAAACGCATTTCTTGCACAGCTTGATGCGCTTGCAGTTGGAAATCTCGGAGACGGTTCTGCAATCGGTACAGGTTTGAGCACAGCAGTTTATCATCTTGCATCTTCAAGTGCTCCGAAGAAATGCATAGTGCTCGTTACTGATGGAGAAAATAATGCAGGTTCAATTCATCCTGAAACTGCGGCGGAACTTGCGAAAAAGAATGATATTTTAGTTTATGTGCTTGGCATCGGAACACGCGGCACAGTTCCACTCAATTATGTTGATCCAAAAACAGGACGCGTTTATTCAGGCTATCTGCAATCTGAATTTGATCCTGTGCCGCTTCAGCGCATTGCTGCTGTTTCTGGCGGAAGATACTATAGCGTGCAAAGTGCAGGCGACTTGTCCAATGTGCTTTCGTCAATAGGCAGAGAAGTGAATGTTGCGCAGACATATCATTTGCGTACAGAAAGCACGCACCGTTATGATAAATTGATTGTCATAGCTGCAGCTTTGTTTATTTTTGCATGGCTTATGTGCCGCATTTATTTACAGGAGTATATGTGATATGATTTTTTCGTGCGAGCGTCCATATGCGTTTTATGGTCTCATATTGCTTATTCCTGCATTATTTATTGCGATAAAAAAATACCGTTTGATTATCGTGCAGTCGCGCAAGCTTATCGCTGTTGCTGCAAATCTGCCCGAGAAAAAACGCATCAAAAATTTACCGCGTGCGATTATTCTGCGCACAATATTCCGTGTTCTTGCATGGTGTCTGTTTGTATTTGCGTATGCAGGTTTTTCGTGGGGTTCGTATGAAGTTCCTGTGCAAAGAATCGGCAATGCGGTATCTTTTGTTTTTGATATTTCATACAGCATGAATGCGGATGATGCGCCAGGCGGTTTAACAAGATTACAGGCTGCGGCAAATTATGCGGATATGCTGCTCCAGAGGATGGATGAAACGCTTGTTTCTGTAACGCTTGCAAAAGGAGATGGTATCGTCGCTGTTCCGCTTACAGAAGATGTTGCTGCGGTGCAATCGCTCATTAGCGCGCTCTCTCCCACGCTCATGTCGGCATCGGGCTCATCTCTTGGCAAAGGAGTTCAAGCTGCCGTACAATCTTTCCCTTCAAATGCTGCGCAGGCTAGACACATATGGGTATTCACTGACGGAGATGAGACTGATGGCGGGCTTTCCAGCGTGCTCGACAGTTGCATGAAGTACGGCATCAGCGTTTCACTTGTCGGGTTTGGAACGGAGCGCGAGGTTGAAGTTCTTGCGGGAGATGGAAAAACAAAAGTGATGACAGCACTCCGCTCCGATAAAATGAAAAAGCTTGCCATACAGTCGTCGCAGTATGCGCACAATCTTGGCGCGAGTACATCTGTCGAATATATTGATGCTACGGAAGTAGGTTCAGCTCTTGAACTGCTCAAGGTACTCCAAAAGAGTAAAAGCGATGGTTCTCTCTCTGTATTGTACGAGATGGTGCCCGTTGAAAGACATACTGTATTTTTACTTTTTGCCATACTATTTTTTGCGATAAGTTTTATCGTATCGGAATTTGACTTTGAAAATTATAGGAAACTATTTCACAAAAAACATTTGTCGGCTGTGCTGTTGTGTGCAGGTATAATGCTGTTATCTTCGTGCGCCAATAAATATGCGGCAAACTCGCGCGAAATATTGACAAGTTCATGGGCATGGTATCAAAAGAACTATAATCGGGCGACTGCAGGATTCCTGCGTGTGAAAGAACTTGCGCAACAAAATGAAGACATGCTTACACTGCAACATGCGCAGTATAATCTTGCGGTTACCTATATTGTGCAGAACGAGTATGACGCAGCGCTCTCGTGTCTTTCAAACATAACGCGCGATGCGCCAGAACAAGTGCTGTATGCAGCATACTACAATTATGGAGTTGTCGCGTATAATAAAGGTGACTACAACATGGCTGTAGACTGCTTTCGCAATGCACTGAAAGTTGACGGTACAAAAATTAAAGCGAAAGAAAATCTTGAGATTGCCCGACATCAGCAGATTGTTAAAGAAACTCATTTGACTGAAAACGAGCTTATTCCTACTGTGCAGCGTGACAATGGTGCATCTATGATGGAGAGCGTGATATTTCAGCGAATACGGGAGAATGATCAAAAGCAATGGAAAAACAGCGAACAAACAGATACAGCAGGTTCTTCAGAGGATTATTGATTTTATTATTTTTTTCAACAGATATATTTGCGCAATCTTTTTCTGACATGCAAAGATTGCGCGTCGTCCCGCAAACTGATGCAGTGTATACTGGAATGGAGTGTATATTTTCGCTTGTGATACCTGATGCGAAGCCGAGTGATGTGCAAGTCGATACGCCGAATTTGCCACCACAAGTTAATTTCATTTCTATGAGGCGGACAGATTATCATGAGTATGGCGTGCAAGGAGGCACGAAAATTGACGTATGGCTTTTATTTCGCACTCCAGATGTATATCAGCTTCCTCCATTGCGTGTGAGGATAAAGAGAAGTATGCATGAGATTCCGTTTGCTGCGGTCACTGTGCTGCAAAATCCAGATGCAACAACTCCACGTTTGATTATACTTTTTGAAAACGGTATTGAAGTGGCCGACAATATCCTGTACGATGATTCGCTTTTTTCTGTGCATGTGGGCAATACAGTGCGGTTTATGCTTTATGTGCAATATGCTGTTCAAATAATTCAATTTACGTGGAGTGTGCCACGTGATGCCCTTTTTACTGAAGTACAGCGATTTGAGATAACAGAAGGAAAACCCCGCGCGTCTGATTTTTCTTCAACGCTTATTCCTTTAGCGCTCTTTGAGTGGCAGCCGCTTGTACCTGGAGAAGCAACTATTCCTGATATACAACTTACAGCTACGGCATATAGCGGCAAGCGCGAACGGTTGTCACAAGCTGCAGCGCGGATAACGGTGCTTGCTGCAACTGATTCGAGCAACAGTGCTCACATGATGCATGAAAATTATTTTTCGTATGCGTTTACAGAAGTTGTTGCGCCGCAGGATGAACCAGAAAGAATTGTGTTGTCGGAAAGTGATTGCGCAGCGCTTGCCGCGTTTCGGATAAAAGAACGTCATTCGCTGATTCCATTGCGAGCGGCAAACGAACGACGCGCTTTTGAAAAATCACTTGGTATCGCATCTGGACAGACGGAGCCAAACATATGGACATTTGTTTTGTTTGTTTCGATAGCGTGTATTTTATTGGTGTTTGCGATTGTCATGTTTGCTGTAAAAAAACGCATAGTGGGGGTCATATTATTCAGTTGTGTCTGTGTAGTGCTTATGCCTGCCATTGTTGCTGGCATCCAGCTCTCAAATCGGTATGGAATTTTTAAGGGCGGTGTGATACGATCTGTTCCCGATGAATCTTCGGGAGTTGTGTCTCCTATAGAAAGCGGTGAACGCGTGAAAGTAGAAGAAGAAGCTGGCGCATGGATATACATACAGTATGGAAATACTGGCGGCTGGATTTTATCTGATGCGGTTATCTTGATAAAATGACCGTTTAAAAACACCGCTGAAATGTCGCGGCGTTTTTAACTTGCAGTTTGCAAAGCTTCGTCACGGTTCGCTTCGCAAACTCGCTTATTTACGTGTGCGCAGTTACACTGCGTGCAACTGCGCACTAATTGCACGCGCTCGCAAGTTGAAACTTGCTCGTTTGTGCAATTTTAAGGAAGTTAAAAAACACCGCTGAAATGTCGCGGCGTTTTTAACTTGCAGTTTGCAAAGCTTCGTCACGGTTCGCTTCGCAAACTCGCTTATTTACGTGTGCGCAGTTACACTGCGTGCAACTG
>JAGAZO010000005.1 GCA_017940005.1 Treponema sp. | reverse complement strand
TTTGTGTCGCAAACTGTGCGGGGTTTGTGTCGCAAACTGTGCGGGGTTTGTGTCGCAAACTGTGCGGGGTTTGTGTCGCAAACTGTGCGGGGTTTGTGTCGCAAACTGTGCGGGGTTTGTGTCGCAAACTGTGCGGGGTTTATGACGCAAACTGTGCGGGGTTTGTATCGCAAACTGTGCGGGATTTGTGTCGCAAACTGTGCGGGATTTGTGCCACAAAAAAATCATCATGCTGCGCTGCTCTGCAAGCGTGACATAGCGTTCTCTAATTTTGAACAATGAACGATTTTTCAAAATCGGAACTGTTCAAAACTGCACGGGCACAATGAAATGAGAACGCGCTATCAATACACGAGTTTCCCAAGAAAACTCGAAATTAAAAACGGCACGCCATTTCAGTGCCGTTTTTAATCTATATCTCAATAGTGATGAGAGACATCACGAAGTTCTTCAACTACACGGAGGAAATCCTCCGTACAATCTACACGACAAATGCAATCGCATCATTGAACTTTTCTTTGCAGAAAGGTATCAAGAACAGGTTAAGTTTCCCTGACGCCACTCGATATACAAGGTGATGAACCTCGCCATCAAGAATGCGGGCGCACGAGATTATGCCGATTAGAGTGGGGACGACCGTCAATCAGTTCACAATCTTTTCGGGGGACGGGTTCCGTTCTGATACACTTGCCATTTACACAAAACTTATGACAGGCTTTAAAATAAAAACGGTCGTCATTGACTACGACCGTATAATAATCTATGTGGCTGTTACTTTTTTGCAAGTTCGCTCACTGCGCTTACTACTCCCGCAAGATTTTGAAAATCTGCTGGCACGATGAGTTTTGTCGCTTGGCCGTCTGCGGCTTTTTCAAGCGTTTCAAGGCTGCGGAGCTTTACAACAGCATCGTCAATATGCACATCTTTAATCATCTTTAAACCGTCTGCCGTCGCCTGTTGCACTTCGCGAATAGCCTGCGCTTCGCCTTCTGCTTTGCGAATCTGCGCTTCCTTTTCTGCCTCTGCGTGAAGAATCATCGCCTGCTTTTGCGCCTCTGCTTCAAGGATGCGCGCCTGCTTCTGTCCTTCTGCAACAAGAATCTCAGACTGCTTTTGCCCTTCTGCAATCAAAATCTTCTCGCGTCTCTCACGCTCTGCGCGCATCTGCTTTTCCATTGCCTCGCGAATCGCTTCAGGCGGCATGATGTTTTTCACTTCCACGCGATTCACTTTAATGCCCCACGGGTCTGTCGCTTCATCGAGAATTGAGCGCATCTTCGTGTTGATAACGTCGCGGCTCGTGAGCGTCGCGTCTAAATCAAGCTCACCTATGATGTTGCGCAACGTCGTCGCGCTCAAGTTTTCAATAGCAAGCATAGGATTTTCAACGCCGTATGTATACAGCTTTGAATCTGTAATCTGCATATAGACGACTGTATCAATTTTCATCGTAACGTTATCTTTTGTGATGACAGGTTGCGGCGGAAAATCAAGCACGCGCTCTTTGAGAGACACTTTGTTTGAAATGCGGTCAACAAACGGCACTTTCACGTGAAGTCCCGTCTGCCATGTGGCAACATATGTACCGAGCCGTTCAATGACAAACGCACGCGCTTGCGGCACAATGCGTATATTCGTAATGATGATAAGCATAGCTATGACAACTAATGCAATGATGACGTACAAGCTCATAATTCCTCCAAATTGTTCTATGATTTATATACGCTCGCCCCACTCGATGCGACAAGACGCAATCAATTTGCCAACTCCCACCTGATGCAATTAATGACAATCATCTGCCTATAGCACGACGGTTACACAACAGCGACAATCGCTTGTCGTACAATAAATCACTCGACAGTGACAATCGCCGTATTGCCTTCAAGGCGTACAATGCGGCATTCCGTGCCTTCCGTTATCTCCGAATCATCTTCCGCCTTTGCAGTCCAGATAACGCCGTTCACTTTTATTGCACCTTTATCAAGCTCAGTGATTTTCTGCGTGACGCGCGCTTTTTTGCCAATCAAGCTGTCTGCGTTTGTGGGCATGCGCTTTGCCAATTTTTTGGCAGCAAGCGGTCGTGTAAAGATGAGCAGCACAAGCGAAATTGTTACAAAGATGAGCAGCTGCCACTTGAACGGCAACGGCATGAGCGAAAGGAAAATCATCACGAGTGCGCCGCAACCAAACCAGATTGTCGTGAGCGCAAATGAGAGCGCTTCAATGACAACGCACACAATGACGACAGCAAGCCAAAACCACGGCAAGTTATTTAAAACGAACATCGGCATGTGTTTAGAATAGCATAAAAATCGCACTGTGTATAGATTGAAAAATCGCTCACAAATTTTTCAATCTATACAGCAACTATATTAATAATCTGCAGCTTCTCGTGCAGGCGCAAAAATCATCGCAACATCTTCGTCACGCAATTCAACGCCGTAGAATCGTTTGTAATATGCTTTTGTTTCTGCTTCCATATCTATGTCAGAAAACAGCTTCGGCTGATGATGCGTGGCAAGCCATTTGAGCACAAGCGGTGTATCTGATGACGGCGGAAACCATCGGTACATGCCAAGCGGAAATTTATACACCTTTCCTTCTCGTACCGCTTTTACCGCGCTCCAGTCGTGTCCCGCTATGCTGTTGTTGTAAAAGTCTTCTGGTTGATACGGCGTAAAGTTTGTAATATAGATGATGTCTGGATTCCAAGCATACACTTGCTCCATGTTGATTTCGGAAAAGCCTTGTATTTCTTTTGCTGCATTTTCACCGCCAGTAGCATCAATCCAATATTGCCCGAATGAATTATTGCCCGAAGTTTCAATCTTTCCATTTCTATATCCATATAAGATGAGCGCGCGAGGTTTTTCACGCTGCGAAACAGCAGCAATGCGACTCTCAATTTCATCATGAACGGCATATGCATAGTCGATAATTTCTTTTGCTTTATTCCCAAGTCCGAGCACCTCGCCGAGCAGTGTAATACGATGCTCGAATGTCGCAATGACATCTCCGTCAGGCGCGCTTCCCTCAAAACCAATAGCAGGAATGCCAGCGGCAGAGCATTGATCATATTGTGCTGTATTTGATGAAGAATAGAATACAACATCGGGATTAAGCTTTAGAAGTTCCTCGCTGTTTATTTCTGTCCCTTTGAGAAATGATGTACTTGCATGCAAAATGTCTGGCGAGACGACAGGCAGCAGTGAATAGCGCGCCGCCGCCATAGACGCAGGAGGAATGCCAACAAGTTTTTTCGCCTCTGAATTAAAAATACAGAAATACGATGGAAGCGGCCACGGAGATGTAATGACAATCCTGGTGATTTCATGTGGCACAGCAATTTCTCTGCCAGCATGATCAGTAATAACGCGTGTCTGTTCTTTGACAGATTGACGAGTGCATGAACAGAATGCAACGACTGCAAGCGCGCCTGCAAGTAATTTTTTCATAAATGACTCCTGTAAAATACCGCGACTCACAAACTATCGATACGAATTGCGGTCATAAAAGAAAGCAGGAAATGCTCCCTCAAACATATATTAGCATAAGCTAATTAATTTGCATGCATTTGTCAATCCCTATTTTCCATGAGTGTTTCGCTTTCACATAAATAACTGCTTTTTGAAAAATGTACCGCATGCATTCCAGAAAATTTATTAATTCTTATGCGCAGATATTGTTAAATAGTATGCTTTTCGATATGATTGCAGTACACATGAATACACACACTGATACCAGTAATGATATAAAGCGCACTCGTCTCATACGTACTGCCGGCATGATAGCGCTCATAGGAAATCTTGCGCTTACAATTATTAAATTGCTGCTCGCAAAAGTTTCAGGAAGTCTTGCTGTTGCAGGCGACGGAATTGACTCGCTCACCGATGTAGGCATTGCACTCATGACGCTCATTGTGAGCAAAGTAATCACCCGCTCTAGCGACAGAGAGCATCCATGGGGATACGGCAGAGCGGAAACAACCGCAACAATGGCGCTGTCATTTATCATTTTTTTTGCAGGCTCGCAACTTGCAGTTTCTTCAATCCGACATCTCGCAGAACACTCATATAAACGTGAAGTGAGCGGCTATGCAATGCTCGCCACACTCATATCGATAGCAGGGAAATCGATGCTTGCAATAAGCCAATACGTACTTGGCAAAAAAAGCACAAGTCCCATGATTCAAGCAAACGCAGAAAACATGAAAGGCGACATCATCATGTCAGCTGGTGTGTTTATTGGAATCACTGCCGCTCACTTTTTCCATCAGCCAATACTAGATCCAATAACAGCACTCCTCGTAAGCGCATGGATTATTAAAAATGCAATTGAAATTTTCTCCGACATGAATACAGAACTCATGGATGGCAATACAGATAAGGAAATGTATAAGCGTATGTTCGATGCAGTACGCTCTGTAAAAGGTGCGTTGCATCCTCATCGGGCACGCATCAGAAAAATAGCTGCGCATTGGGATATTGATTTAGATATAGAAGTAGATGCAAACATGACTGTATACGCGTCTCATGAAATTGCAACAGAAGTTGAGAAAGCGGTACGCAATACCATCCCCGATATATATGATATAATGATTCACGTTGAACCAGCAGGATCCATGAATCGCGACGCAGAAGAGCAGTATGGACTGACAGAAGCAGATGTTGAATAACACCTCAAACAACTTCTGTCGCAGTGCTAATTATGTGTAGCACTTTGGAAAAGCCTGTAGCCTCTATTGCGCGCTCGCTTTCATTTGACGGCGCCATGAGATACAATGTATGTCCCGCATCTTCGCCATCATTGAATGCAGCCATAATCACTCCCATGCCAGAATTGTCTATCTCGCTTACTTGCGACAGATCAAGCACGACATTGCTTGTCTTAATTGCGCTATATACTTTTTGCTGAAATTCGGAAACCGTATATGCATTGATTGCCCCATTGCATTCAAACAGAAGATAATTCGCTCCCGTTTTTTCAGTGATTGTCAATTGATCCATATTTCGCTCCTAACAAAAATATTGACACAGCATTCATGCCGTGATTATCTGACAACAGATTCTTTTCCCGCATATTTCATAACGAGAATGCTCACATCATCTTCCATATTTTTTGACATAAATTTTACCAAACCGTCATATTCAAACTGCGCAATGCGCGACGCAGAATACGTTATATTTGCCATAAGCACTTGCTGAACACGGTCTTTGCCAAACTCTTCCCCGCGCAATGAACGTGAATTGATAAGACCGTGCGTGCATGCAAGAACTACATCGCCGCTGTTGAGTTTGATTTGACGTACAGAAATATACGGATCTATGCCGTGCACAAAACCGAGCACATGCCCGCGCCCTTGAATTTCAATGACGTTGTTATACGCCTGCGTATATAAAAATATTGCAGGAATGCCACAGTTGATATAATACATAGTATCAGTACAAAAATCCATGAGCGCGAACACGCCTGAAAAGATGGAACCTTTTGGCAAATTTTCTCGCACAAATAAATTGACCTTGCTGACGAGCGCTTTAAAATCATGCGTTTCACTGAGGAATGTACGTAGTATTGATTTAAAAATGACCATACTCATGCTCGCTGCAATGCCACGTCCGCTCAAACTACCAGTAACGAACAAGTGCATATTATTGTTAATTCTTATTAAATCGACAAGTTCTCCACCAATATTATGAGCAGGTATCATGATGTAACCTGCATCCAGCTTTTGATTTATTACCGCATCTGTGTCTTGCTGAATAGATGCAATGATTTGCGACGACATGCGGATTTCACTATTCACTGTTCCTATGACATCTCTATTCGAAATGTTACGCATGTAATATCCAAAAACAAAAAAATATGAATACAGATTTGTAAAAACAGTCACATCATAGCTACTGTAATGCTCGCCATTTGTCTTTGCACCAAGCGTAATAAAACCGAGTATATTTCTTCCTTCATTCAAAAGTATGAGTGCATCAGAATCTGTCAATTTAAAAATATTTGCAAACTCCTCGCGTACATTTTCAAGTCCATGGTATTCACTTATTTTATTATACGCCACAACTGTTTTACCAATATTAAGAAGCTCGTCAAATGCAGCATTGCTTACAGGGATATCCGCATGAATATTGTTGGATGAAAATGCTATTGTAAAAACTTCAAGGCCGCTATTAATAAAAATTGACATGGAACGACACTCAACATTTCTAGCAAAAACATTGTACATTGCATTGATAACGCCATCCATCTCTCCACTATAATCGATTGACGCTAAATCTTGTTCAAACGCTTTTTCATAGCCAACAGAGCGCAAGCTGAATGTCGAGGTAAAGAAGGCTGTTATGCGAGAAGCAAAAATAAGTGTCCCCGCAACAGTTGTCGCCAAAAGCACGACAAAGAGCAGAGGTTGACTCTCCAAATACACAAACAGCGCTATGAACACCAACGTGATAAATATCATAGGCACAATATATGTAAAAACTATTGTAAGGATCACAATAACAATATCATTTTTTGATGGTACATAAGTAATTGTCTCTGCCTTAAGTAAAACGAGAATGCAGAATATATACGCCAGCAAATACACTAACGAAAAACACGGAACAGCGCGGGAAATTACACTTATAAAGAGAAGCGTGCCCCACATTGCAACGAGCGCAAGTACAAAAAAAACGCTGCGAATTCGTTCAAGCGGAGACATCTTGTATTCATTGAGCAGCAACATGATAATGCAGCAAAATCCTGGAAGCGCAAATCGAAACAGCACAACATACAATGAAACCCATGACCACGGAAAAAAATCACGCATATTTACAGGAAAAACAAATGGCGACTGAATGATGATGCCGTTTTCTATGGAAATTTCGATAGATTGAAATTTTGTAAAAACAATGTAAAATGCTACAGCATAAAACGCCACCATAAATGCATTTATTACGGGCAAACCTGTTTTTACTTTCTGCGTAATAAAATAAAAAGAAATGTTAACAAGAAAATACGCCTCGCAAAAAAACATACTTCGTGCTATGAGCTGGAAAAATCCACGTGGAAAAACTGTGCTTATCAAAACGGCAAACAGAGCTGCCATAATTGCTACAGTGAGAATACCAACAGTCAACTGATTTGTATAATAAACTTTACGAATGCGCGCTCTGTCTACAAAAGCAGTGAGATAAAAGAGAAAAACAGCAAATACAACATTAAGCACCAAATATATCATATTATCCCACCTTTGCGACCATCATGGTAACATCATCATGCAAAATTCCTTCGCTGTATCTAAAGATGAGCTTTGCCATATCTTCGATAAACTGTTCTGGACGTTTTTCTGCGCTTGCTTGCATCGTTTGTTTAAAAATATCAGTATCGCCGAGTTCTACACCTTCGCTATTCATCACCTCTGACACACCGTCAGAAGCTATGAGAATCGTGTCACCATGATACAATTTTTGCTCGGCAACATGCACATCCCCCATCTCAATAATGCCCACAAGACTCGCATTAGATGCAAGCGGTCGTATGCGATACCTGTCAGCCATACGCGACAAAATAATCGGGTCGGACATTGACGCATTTATGTATCTGATTGTCATTTTTTTTGTGTCGATTATGCAGAGAAATAAAACAGTATACTTGTCTTGCAACTTCATGTTTTTAATCGCCTTGTCAATTTCGCAAATCATTGTCACAAGGTCTTCTTTATCATCTATGATTTTTACTGTATTTACCACAAGCCCCATGACAAGCGCAGCTGCAAGCCCCTTGCCCGATACATCACCGAGCAAAAGCAATGTTTTATCTGCGTTAAGCGGCAACACAGAATAATAATCGCCAGAAACATTTATGAGCGGCTTGTAATATGCGGCAAGTTTTAATTTTGGAATATCAGGTAAATTCTGAGGCAGGAACGAGCGTTGTGCATCTGCAAGTTGTTGCCACTGCGTTGTCAAATCAGAAATTTCTGTCAAGTCTCCAATTGTTTTGGAACGCGTCTGAAACCGCTTGAACTCTTCAAAACATTGATTGTAAATGTCGGTATCAAAGAGGCGCGTATATCTACAAAAAACGTACAAATGCTGTTTATTCGCAGCAAAGAAAAAACCACGTGCTTTTTTATGCGAAGAAACAATGCCAAGTGTTTCATCAATAAGATAAATGCCATCAGGCCACGCTGCGGGAAAATTGAGCGCAAGCGTAAACCGAACATCTTGAGAAGAAGAAAGTCTATTGGGGCTGTTGTATAAAACATAATTCTTTTCACTGTCAAGAAACAGTACTGAACAATCAGCTTCGTTTTCAAGTATGTCGCCTATCGCTTTATAAAAGTCATCGAACGAATAGCAGAACTTAAGACGATTGATAAAACGGGTTAGATACTGTGTTTCGCCTTTTTCAAAAATATCAGCATATATTTTTTTATCAAATACATTTTTTGCCGCATTGCCTCCAATCAAAAGAACGGGAAACACAAGCAACGGCACAGCAACAAGCAATATAAATGGATGATTTACCGTACTTGTTATGAGTGCTATTGAAATGACGATAAAAAATACAACAACAAGCGCGTTGATAAAAATAGACATAACTTTTTTTTGTATTTTGTACATACTCACCTCAAACATGATGCACTACTCGTAAGTATATCATATTGTCAACATTTTAGGTAGATGGATTCACAAAAACTGTTGTAGCGAAGTGCACATATTATTATTCGTGATAAATGTAAATAATAGCAGGCGGCTCTCGGCGAAAACCCGTCCATAAACACACAAGGAATATACTAGGCATTGGCCTGCACTCGCTTGCCAACATTCCAAATGTGTGTCTGGACGGAACTTTGCCTGCACCGCTTGTAAGTTTATAATTTGCTTGTTTATTTACGAATGCACTTCTCTACAACACAACAACATGAGCGGAAACTATGGTTAGTAAACGTTAATTTTAATCCCTAAAACAAGAAAACTCGAAATTAAAAACGCCGCGCTATTTTAGCGGCGTTTTTAAACTTCCTTGAAATTGCACAAGAGAGCAAGTTTCAACTTGCGAGCGCGTGCAATTAGTGCGCAGTTGCACGAAGTGCACGCGCACATGTACATACGCGAGTTTTCCGCGAAAACTCGAAGCTAAAAACGCCGCGCCATTTTAGCGGCGTTTTTAAACGTTCTCTAAAAATGTCATAGACGGCTTTCATACCTTCGTTGCGACGCAGCGTCGCAACGAAGGTTCGAGCGGCATCGTGGTATTCGCCAGTCGCGTAAGCGACGAATAAAATAATTTCCTTACAGAACGAGCCAACGGCTCATTCGCCAGTCGCGTAAGCGACGAATACAACAGTTTTCCTACAGTTTGTATCACAAAGTAATACATGAACTCATCCGCACGAATCAAATGCAGCTAATTATACTTTACTTGTAGCATATTGATGTCTTCCTGCAATTCTTCAAGCAATGAGCGGCTTGTTTCGTAAACCTTTATGGTGAGCATGCTTATATCTTCTTGCAATTCTTTTGAGGTGAATTTTACGAGGCTGTCATATTCAGCACGAGCTATATGCGACGCTCGCAACGCGGTATTAGAAAGCAACACCTCCTGAATCCGTTCTTTGCCGAACTGCTCACCTCGTAGCGACCGCGAATTGATAATGCCCGATGTGCACGCGAGCAATATATCGCCTGCATTGAGCTTAATCTGTCGCAGAGCAATGTACGGCACTATGTCGCGTACAAAACCGAGCACGTGCCCACGTCCCTGAATTTCAATGACGTTGTTATACGCCTGCGTATACAAAAACATAGATGGTATTCCGCAGTTGATGTAGTACATCACATTGGTACGGAAATCCATGAGCGTGAACACGCCTGAAAAGATAGTTCCTTTTGGCAAATTTTCCCTGATAAATGAGTTGACTTTTTCTACGAGCTCTTTAAAATCATGTGTTTCGGCAAGGAAGGTACGGATAATTGATTTTAAGATAACCATGCTCATACTCGCTGCAATACCTCGCCCGCTTAAACTGCCTATAACACACAGATGAGCGCCGTCGTTTATTCTGATTAAATCGACGAATTCTCCACCAATAGCATGGGCAGGAATCATGAGGTACCCCGCGTCAACTTTTTCATTTTGCATCTGGTCAACATTCTCTTGAATAGATGCAATGATTTGCGACGACATGCGCAATTCTCTGTTGACAATACCGATAACATCTTTGCTGGAAATATTGCGCATATAATAACCGAATACAAAGAAATACGAATACAAATGCGTGAACACTTCCATATCGTAATCACCATAATGGTCGCCATTATTCTTTATGCCCAATGTCATGCATGCAAACATTTTCTGCCCTTCATTGAGCAAAAAGAGCACATCCGAATGCGTTGTCGTAAAAAAATCGATGAGCTTACCGCGCACAAACTCCAAGCTCTGTTCTTTTTCTATATCGTTGTATGCAACAATATTCCTACCTCTGCTCAAAAGCTCATTGAAGAGCTCAAAATCGAAAGAAGCAACAGGCGGTTTTTCAAGCGAAGAAATAGCTGCTTCCATTGCACTTTGTCCAGTATCAACAAACAGCGTAACAGACGAACAAGCTGTATATTTTTTGAAAATATCAACCATCTTGCCTGCAATAACATCCATGTCTTCGTCATAATCGATGGCTTTTAGCTCGCGCTCAAATCCTTGTTCATAATCAGTGGAACGCACGCGCTGCATAGACTCAAGCGTAATATCAATACGCCATATGAATAGCAGCGATGCGGCAATGAGACCGCCTAACACTCCGAAAAAAAGCGTAGACTGTGTTATATAAATATTAAATAAGACTGCATAGAGTTCTCCTACAAGCGTTGCAGGCACGATATACAAAAAAAAGATGTGATTAATAAAATTATCAGCATCATTTTTTGTCGGCACAGATTTCTGTATTGACGCATAAAATAAACTTAACATAAAGAATACATATGACGTTAAGTATACAGGCGAAAATTGCGGAAGATCACGCATAATAACGCTGTACCGTACTGCATATTGGATAAAAATTGCCAGCGCCCACATGGCAGCAAGTGCTAAAGCATTTAATAACCCGCGAAATCTTTCAAGACGTGTTGCACGATACTCATTTCGCAAAAGCATAATCAAACAGCAGAATCCAGGACATACGAATCGGAAAAAAACTATGTACAGTGTTGCCCAGCGTATAGGAAAGACAGCACGCACTTCCCCGCTAAAAATATAGCTTGACTCAATGCTTCCTGACGATTTTAAACTCGTAAATGCAGCATAATCAATTTTCTTTAACAAGATATACAATGCAAACGCATACAGCACTACTTTAACAACATAGGATAGCAGTTTGACAAATTTAAATTGCATCGGTTTGTGCTGCAAAAAATAAAATGAAATATTGATAAAAAAACATGCTTCAAAAAACAAAATTATTTGTCCGAAAATCTGTGCTATTTTCTCAGAAAAAATGCCGCTCACCGATAGCGTAAACATAGCGGATAACACCATTAGAGAAAATAAACTGATGATGAACGAGCGCATTTGTGCTGTTCGCTCTTTGAAAACAGCCAATATATAAATCGTGAGGAAGAGAAAAAATAAGAAGAACGCACTATTGAGGCCTACATATACCATATGCTACCCTACCTTTGCCGCCATTATCGTGACATCATCATGGGCTTTAGTATCATTCGTATATTCAGAAATAAGATGAACAATATCGTCGATAAATTGCTGCGGCTGTTTTTCTGCATCCAATCGCAATGTTTGCTTAAATAAATCCGTTTCGCCCAATTCTACACCTTCTTCATTCTTCGCTTCAGATACACCGTCTGTTGTCAAAAGGATGGTGTCGCCATTATACAGCTTTTGTTCTGCAACTTGTATATCATTCACATCGATAATGCCTATAACGCTCACATTCGATGCAAGCTGCTTTACATGTCCAATGCGCGACAAAATAATCGGTTCAGGCATAGACGCATTAATATACCGCAGTATCATCTCTTGCGTATCAACGATACCGAGAAACAGCGCAGTATATTTATCTTGCAGTTCCATCGATTTTATGGCATTGTCAATTGCGTGGATCATCGACACAAGGTCTTCTTTATTTTTGACAATTTTTACTGTATTCACAACAAGCCCCATGATAAGCGCTGCTGACAATCCTTTGCCAGACACATCTCCCATGAGCAAAAGCGTTTTGTGTTCATTGATGTGAAAAACAGAATAATAATCACCAGAAACATTTACGAGCGGTTTATAGTATGCGGCCAGCTTCAATTTTTTTGCAGGTATCAGCTGTTCGGGAAGAAATGAACGCTGTGCATCTGCAAGCTGATTCCATTCCTTTATGAGATCCGCAATCTCAGCAAAATCAGTGAGCATGCTCACGCGAGACGGAAAGCGTTTTAATTCCATGAGGAGCTGTTCATATGCGGCATCGTCAAATAGCTTTGTGTACCGACAAAAAACATATAAATGCAGTTTTGCCGCTGCAACAAAAAATCCTCGCGCATGTTTTCGATTGCGGGCAATATTAAACGAGTCGTCAATAAAATATACGCCATCCTGCTGCGTAGCGGGAAAATTGAGTGCAAGTGTAAAACGTACATCAGTCGAAGATGCTATGCGGTCAGGACTATTGTACAGCACATAATTCTTTTCGCGGTCGATAAACAAAACAGAGCAATCTGCCTTGTCTTCAAGGATATCTGCAATAGCTTTATAAAAATCGTCAAGTGAATAACAAAAACGCACGCGATTAGTAAACTGCACCAAATATTGCGTCTCGCTCTTTTCAAATGTAGCATTATATGCAGCTTTCTTAAATAGTTGTCTGATAAAATCAAAAAACACAAGCAGCAAAATAAATACAATCACAGGAACGATAGTAATTGTTAAAGCGTTTTGCCTGGTAATCGTTTTTGGAACAAAGGTAGTCACCAAAACAATATAAAGTACCAGTATGATACTATTCAGTGCAAGTGAAAAGATTTGTTTGCGCGTTTTATACATAGCTACCTCAAAATGCGATACACTCCCTTTCGAGTATATCATATTATCGGCATTTTAGGTAGATAACAAAACATAGTGCACGCTACATACGCTGCGCCCGCACCATCCGCAATGCGTACAATAGCTGCTGTCAGCTACCGCGAGAGAGAAGCAAGCGGTATGAGTTCTGGAGACGTGCTTGCGCCTTCGAGCCGCAAATACTGCTCAAGCAACGCTTTTTGTTGAGATGAGAGGCGAGTGGGCACTTGCACAATGATTTTTACGTACAGGTCGCCGCGCCGCGTGCTGTTCGTGTACGGCACACCCTCTCCCTTTATGCGCAAAAGCTTGCCATTCGCTGTACCCGCAGGCACTTTGAGGCTGATTTTTTTGCCGTCGAGCGATGTAACGGTGATTTCAGCACCGAGCGCTGCTTGCGCAAGCGTAATGGGAATAGCGCAGTACAAATCCTGCTCGGAGCGCTCAAAGTAATTGTCGCCCTCCACATGCAGCACAACAATCAAATCGCCTGCCTGTCCGCCGTTTGTGCCTGCGTCCCCTTGGTGAGGAATGGCTATGCGTTTGCCGTTGTCAACGCCCGCAGGAATTGTGAGCGTCATCATCTTGCTCTTTTCCTGCACGCCGCTTCCGTGACACACAGGGCACGGCTTGTCTATCGTGGTACCGCTGCCATGGCAGGTAGGGCATGTCTGCTGCACAGAAAAGAAGCCTGCGCTGCGCCGTATTTGCCCCGTACCTTGACACGATGGACACGTCTTTTTGCTCGCGCCAGCAGCGCCGCCAGTGCCGTGACACGACTCGCATGTTTCGTTGTGTTTGAAGCGTATCTCCGTTTTTGTACCGAATACAGCATCTTTGAACGAAATTGACAAATCGTAGCGCAAACTCGCGCCAACAGCAGGTCCGTCTGGATTGCGCGAAGACGAATTAAAACCAGAGCCAAAACCGCCGCCAAAAATATTTTCAAATATGTCAGAAAAGCCGCCGCCCATGCCGCCAAACAAATCGCTAAAGTCGTGGAACGCGCGCGAGTACTGCGCACCGCCGCCAGAAGTGTCAACGCCTGCAAAACCGTACTGGTCATAGAGCGGACGTTTTTGGTCGTCAGAAAGGATTTCATATGCTTCCGTTGCCTCACGGAATTTTTCTTCGGCGGCTTTATCGCCAGGATTTCTGTCCGGATGATATTTTATCGCGAGCTTGCGATACGCTTTTTTTATGTCGTCGAGCGACGCGCTCTTGTCAACTCCGAGAACTTCGTAATAATCACGTTTTTCTGCCATAGCAATCTAAAGAAGCAGCACATGCCGCATTCTTTCTCCATATAGACGCAAGTATATCATAAAAAACACCTTCGCCGCAATGGACGAAGGCTATTCACACATAGAAAAAATCAGTTTGAGGGGGAAAGCCTTCCCCCTGAGTTCAGAGCGCACAGCTTTGCCGTGCACTCTTCACCACACCCCCTTCTGCGGGGGCAGAAGCATGATTAACAAGGCAAAAACGCAAAAGCGTTTTTGGCGAGCCTCCAAAGCAGCCGCGCCGTGCAGCTGCCCCCGCAACGCCCCCGAAAGCGTTTATTTGTCGTCGTGCACTTCGTATTCTGCATCGTCGGCAGTGCCCTTGTCAAAACCGCTCTGCGTGCCAGCAGCGCCGCCTTGCGCATTTGCACCAGAGGCGTCTGCGCTCTGCTGCGCTCCTTGCTGCTGTTGCGCTTGCTGTTTGTACACTTCTTCTGCAATCTTGTACGACGCTTGCTTGAGTGCTTCAGTTTTCGACTTGATGTCTTCCACATTGTCGCTCTCAAGCGATTTTTTGAGCGCGGCAACTGCATCAGTAATCGCTTGTTTGTCCGCATCGTTCACTTTATCGCCCAAATCTTTGAGCGTTTTTTCAGTCGCATAGATAAGGCTGTCAGCATCGTTGCGCGCGTCTACTGCTTCGCGCTTTGCTTTATCGGCGGCGGCGTTCGCTTCTGCATCTTTTACCATGCGCTCAATCTCCGACTCGCTCAAACCGCTTGAAGACGTAATCTGAATATGCTGCTCTTTGCCCGTGCCCAAATCTTTTGCAGACACGTGCACAATGCCGTTCGCATCAATGTCAAATGTCACTTCAATTTGCGGAACGCCGCGCGGAGCTGCTGGAATGCCCACTAAATCAAACCGACCGAGCGTGCGGTTTTGCTCTGCCATTTCGCGCTCGCCCTGCAGCACGTGTATGGAAACAGCAGTCTGCCCATCTGCCGCCGTAGAGAAAATCTGGCTCTTCTTTGTAGGAATTGTCGTGTTGCGCGGAATAAGGCGCGTGAACACGCCGCCCATCGTTTCAATGCCGAGCGAAAGCGGTGTTACATCAAGGAGCAGCACGTCTTTTACGTCGCCGCCGAGAACGCCGCCCTGAATAGCAGCACCCACTGCGACAGCTTCATCAGGATTTACAGAGCGGTTTCCCTCTTTGCCAAAAATCTCTTTTACAATGTCCTGCACTTTTGGCATACGGCTTGAACCGCCGACGAGCAAAATTTCATCGATTTTGTCTGCCGTAAGGCCAGCGTCAGCCATAGCTTTTTTGCACGGCTCTTTTGTCGCGTCGAGCAAATCGGCAGTCATCGCCTCAAACTGCGCTCGCGAAAGCGTCTTTTGCAAATGCTTTGGACCAGACGCGTCGGCGGTAATGAACGGCAAATTGATGTCGGCTGTCGTTTGTGCAGAAAGCTGAATCTTTGCATTTTCTGCCGCCTCGCGCAATCGCTGCATCGCCATTGCGTCATTCGACAAATCTATGCCGCCCGTGTCTTTCTTAAACTCGTCTACAAGCCAGTTGATGACTCGACGGTCCCAGTCGTCGCCGCCGAGCTGCGTGTTGCCGTTCGTTGATTTTACTTCAAACACGCCGTCACCAAGCTCCAAAATTGAAATGTCGAACGTGCCGCCGCCCAAGTCGTAGACAGCAATCGTTTTTTCTTTGTTTGAGTCTTTGTTAAAACCAAACGCGAGCGAGGCGGCAGTCGGCTCGTTGATGATGCGCTTTACGTCAAGCCCCGCAATTTTGCCTGCGTCTTTTGTTGCCTGGCGCTGCGAGTCGTTGAAATATGCAGGCACCGTGATGACAGCTTCCGTTACCGGCTGCCCAAGATAGTCTTCGGCAGTCTTTTTCATCTTTTGCAAAATGAACGCGCTTATCTCCTGCGGGCTGTACTGCTTTTTTTGACCACTCTGCTCAATTTCCACGCGGCAGTCAGAGCCGTTGTCGAGCACCGTGTACGGAAGCTTTGTCGCCTCGCCTTTAAGCTCGCTAAAGCGGTGCCCAATCAAACGCTTGATTGAATACACCGTGTTCTTTGGATTTGTGACCATTTGATTTTTTGCAGGAAGTCCTACAATGCGGTCGCCTTTTGCAGTAAACCCGACGATTGACGGCGTTGTGCGTCCGCCTTCAGAGTTTTGAATAACTACCGGCTCGCCGTTTTCCATAACGGCAACACATGAGTTTGTTGTTCCTAAATCAATTCCAATAATTTTTCCCATAATTGTATATCTCCTGTTTCTTTCCAACAATGCGGCACAACGCCGCTTTTGCATAATTTCTCTTGAATGCCGCTGAAAACGAATCCCGCTTTTAGCGACTGTCTGTTACTGCGCTTCAGAGCTGCCTTCTTGAGCAGCTCTGTCGCTTTCAGCAGAGCCATCTGGCATCATCACCATAACTTTTGCGTGTCTAATAATCCTGTCTTTCAGCTTATATCCTTTTAAATATACTTCTTTTAAAACAGGTTCGGCAACTTCCCCCTGCATGCTTCCAATCGCCTCATGTTCGTCAGGATCAAACGGATCTCCCGCCGCCCCGTAGCTTGAAAGATTGTATTTCTCTTCGAGCATTTTAACGAGCGCGCTGTTTATCATCTTTACGCCATCTGCAATGGACTTTGCATCTTTTGCCTGGTCTGCCGCTGCTACTGTGCGGTCAAAGTTGTCAAGGCTTTCAAGCAAGTCGCGCAAAAGGTTTTCGTTCGCGTAATCAAACGCGTCCTGCTTTTCTTTTATCATGCGCTTGCGATAGTTGTCAAAATCTGCCGCGCGGCGAAGTACTTGGTCTTGCAACTCCGCGTTTTCTTTTTTAAGCGCCTCCACATGATTTTTGAGCGCAGTGGTTGCATCTTCATCCGTGAGCGGCTCATTTACCGCATTCGCTCCCTCTGCGTTGCCATCGCGTGTTTGTCCGTTTTCTGCAACTGCCTGCGTATGCTCGCCATGCTGCTCAACAGTCGTTTCGGAAACGGACTCTCCGTTTTCTGTCGATTCATTTTCTGATTCACTCATAGTTGTCACCTGTAAAATATATAGTTCTACAATAAGATACTAACAAGCATACAATGATGTCAAGAAAAATAATAGTACGAGCAAACGTCGCAAAAAAATCACTGCATCTCTCCGCGCGTAAAACTGCTGTCACAACTTCATACCATTGTCGCGCTTCTCGACAGCTTTGACCCGCGCGTAAAAACTGCTGCCCAAACCTCATCTCTCAAAAAACTGCCGCCAACTGCTTGCGCACCGTCCGCCTTCATCACCTAATCATCTCTTCGCAAAAATCGATTGGCGCGCCTTGCCACTTTTTTTTGCCTGCTTCCATAACGATGATTGTGTCCGCAACAGTTTTTGCCTCTGCTATGTCATGCGTCACGAACACGCCAGTAAACTGCTCGCGCGCTTGGCTTTTGCGTATGTCGTCTGCAAGATGCTTTCGAAGCGGCGCGTCAAGCGAGGAGAGCGGCTCGTCAAATAAAACGAGGCGCGGCTGCACAATGAGCGTGCGAGCAAGCGACACGCGTTGCGCTTCTCCGCCGCTCAACGTTGCGGGAAACCGTTTTTCAAATCCTGCAAGTCCAAGCTGCTCAAGCATAAACGCCGCTTTTTCACGCGCATCTTTTTTATTAACGCCGCGCGCACGCAATCCGTATGCAACGTTTTCAAGCACATTCATGTGCGAAAAAAGCGCGTGATTTTGAAACACCATGCCCACGCCGCGTTTTCCCGGAGGCACGTTTGTTATGTCGGTTCCGTCAAGCATGACGCACGGCACTTTCCCGTCTGACCGTGTGGTGAATTGTTCAAGCCCCGCAATGAGGCGCAGCACCGTCGATTTTCCGCTGCCGCTTTTTCCCACGATGACAGTCATAGAGCTTTTTTGCGCTGCGCATGAAAAATCGATTGCAATCAAGTCGAACGCGCGGTAAAGATTTTTTGCACAAAAATATGGTTCCATAATTCTCCTTTTCGACACGGCACATCACACAACGCGCTGTGCACAACAACATAAGCATTCACACAATTTTTTTCTGGGCGCATCCGCGCCGCTTTTTGTGTTGCGTGCGGCGCGGTCGGGCTGCTTTAGGTTTCGGCTTCCGCCTCCAGCCTCCTCACTTCGTTGCGGTGGCCGCTCCGCCTGCTTCAGCTTGCGCACGCGCTGCACGCAGCAGGCTCCGCGCCTTCCGCATCCCTTGCGCATATTTTCTGCATGTTGAAGCAGTGCAAAACATCATTGCGCTGTGCGCTCATTCTGTTCTCGTTGCCCAAAGCAGCACCATGCACAGCACGCACAAAAGCATACCGCATGCGCACGCTTCTGCAAATCTGTATGAAGACGCGAGGCGATACGTGTACAGCGCGAGCGTATCAAACTTGGACACTGCAAGTACAAGCGGCAGCGTCGCGTCACCTGCGCTTGCGGCAAAGCAAAAACAAAATGCGCTCGCAATGCTGCGCTTTATAGATGGAAGCAGTATGCGGAACGTTGTGTCGATTCGTGCTGTTGAAAGCAACAGCGACGCGTCAACTGCTTCTTGCGGCACAGCTTGCAATGCGGCATGCACTATGCGAAATGCAAGCGGCCATGCAAGCGAGCTTTGCGCAAGTACAAGCGAAAAAACTGACGCGCGCGTTACGACAGCTGTCAATCCGTAGCCGACGACAACAGATGAAACGGCAAGCGGCACAAGTGGAATTATCTGAAGCGCAAGCGAGCAAGAAAGGCGCTTGTTCATCCGTAAAAAAACTGCATACACTGTTGCGCTCGTCACGCACAGGGCTGCAGTGCACGGAGCAGCGATGCATGTGCCACGAAGCGCAGTACGAAATCCGTGCGAAAAAAAGAGCGGCGCGCGCGGCGCGCCTTTTGCAGAAAGCGCGCCCATGCTGCTTGAAGAAACCGCTCCCGCCGCAATTCCTACAAGCGGAAATATAAAAAAGAGCAAAATAGCCGCGCCGAGAAACAGCGCGCCTGCAAGTTCCATGCATTTGCTTGCAGTAGACTGATAGCGTGCGCCCGCAATTTTTACGCGCGTTTCATTGCCGCTCAATGCAAACGGCGCAGCATGTTTGGTTTGCGTATTTGGCTCATGTACCATAGGCGCATTCGTTGTGGCTGGCGCATTTTGCACATTTTGTGCGCCCGCTGATTTTTTCAACACGCTGTACACAATTACAACCGCCATAGCGCAGCATGTTTCTATGAGTGCAAGCATGGCGGCAGCTTTGTAGTCGAGTGTTACTTTTGCTGCGCGATATATTTCCACTTCGAGCGTTGCGCTTCCGGGCGCACCGAACAAGAGCACCATCATAAAGCTGAAAAAACAATAGAGAAATACAGGTATGCAGGACGCGGCAATCGAAGGCGAAAGTTTATGCACCGTTACTGTAAAAAATATGCGCGCTTCGTGTGCTCCGAGAAGTCGTGCCGCGTCCAGTTCGGTGCGCCCCAGCTCCTGCCACGCATTTGAGACAATGAGCATGACGAGCGGAAAATTGTAAAATCCTTGTGCAATGATGATGCCGAGCGGCGAATAGAGGAACGTGAGCGGCTCTACGTGAAATGACGCGGCAATTGCTTTATTAAAAATGCCGTTCACACCAAACACGCTCACAAATCCAAGCGCAATCACGAGCGGCGGCACGCACAGCGGCACTGCAGAAAGCGAAAGCAAAAATCGCCTGCCAAAGAACAAGCGGTTTGCAGTAAAAAACGCTGCACACACTCCGACAGCACATGCCACGACAGTTGAGAGGAGCGCAATCGAAAGCGTATATAGTGCGATGCGGAGCATGTGCGTGCCGCCCATAGAAAGCGACTCTACGCTTTTTGCAAGCGGCGCAAAGCTTGTGACGAGTGGCAAAAACGCCGCTCCAAGCGGCAGCGCAAACGCAAAAATCACTGTACCTGCAAGCGCAATGCTCGCCGCGCTCACGCTGTATTCAAACGCGCGAAAAAATTTGTGCGCGCGTGAAACGTACCCCATGCGCGTGTTATTCAGCAAGAATAGCGGCAATCGTTGTGACAGCTTCAGCGACAACCGCTCCATCATACGAGAGCGTTTTTAGTTCATCGTCAAGCGTAATCGCATAGCAGTCGGGGAGCACGACGTTTTTGTTCACAGGATACATCCATTGACCGATTGGCAGTTCGCTTTGCGCTTCATCGCTTATCAAATAGTCGAGGAACGCTTTTGCGCCCTTGCTGTTTGCAGCTCCTTTTGTAATGCCTGCGCCTTCAACTTGCTGCACGTGTCCTTCGTCAAACACGAGCGCCTTGTAGCGCGTTGAGTTGTCTGCGTACACGTGGTACGCGGGGCTTGTCACGTAGCTTATGACAAGCGGCGCTTCACCTTTAGTAAAAAGCCCATAGCCACTGCTCCAGCCCGGCGACATTGTTAAGATTGCGCTTTTGAGCTTGCGCCAGTAGCTTTCATATTCATTGCCAAAAAAAGCGACTGTCCACGCGGCAAATCCCAAGCCCGGCGTGCTCATGCGCGGGTCCATGAGAATCAGTTTTTTTGCGTACACAGGCTTTGTTAAATCTGCAAGGCTTTTTGGCGCGGGCACAGAAGCGTACGTGTCGTAGATGAGCGCAAATTTGCTGTAGTCGTATGGCGTCAGCATCCAGTCGCCGCCAAGCGCATCGCGCAATTCATCCGAAATGATTTCGTCTGCGTGAAGCGGTTTGTATTGCTCAAGCACGTTTTCGTCTCTCGCTTTTTGCGCAATGTTGTTGTCAATGCCGAGCAGCATATCAGACTGCGGGTTGCCGTTTTCGAGAATAGCTTTAGAAAGCACTTGCGCCGCGTCTCCGCAGTTGACAAACGTGAGCGTATAGCCCGTCTTTGCTTCAAAGCCTTTTGCAATGGCAGGTCCCGCGCCCCATTCGCTTATGAACGAATCGTACGCGTACACGACAACTTCTTCCATGCGCTGTTCAGCGATGCGCGCATTTTTGCTGCACGAGAAAAACAAAAAGATTGATAAAACGGAAATTGTTAAAAAGATATGATGAGTTCTCATAGCTTCCTCCGCCGGCATTATCCGGATCAGGTTGGAGCATCATACAATGCTCTGCGGGTATAATCTCAGGTTGCGCTGTTTGCATGTTCGGCATAGCAGCACTTCCACCCCGGTATTAATGCTAGTATAGAGCATTGTGCGGGCACGGTCAACAGGCAGCTTTTCGATTAGCTTTTTATGCGGGAAAATATGGAGCGCGCAGGAAAAGTGTCCAAGGGATAAGATTTCATAAGCTACTAGAATCCTCACACAAAATATCACATATATGCTATACTTTGATTGTCAAGGTGGCTTTATGGCAATCGAACAGTTTACGGAAAGTCTCACACTCAAAGAAATGAACTGCTCCATCGGAGAAAATCCGTTTGGTTTCGTATTTCCGCAGGGCGATGTCGGGGCTGTAGATA
Source organism: Treponema sp. (assembly GCA_017940005.1). GTDB lineage: Bacteria > Spirochaetota > Spirochaetia > Treponematales > Treponemataceae > Treponema_D. The sequence continues at coordinate 90,446 of JAGAZO010000005.1, read as the reverse complement.
AAATTGAAAATCTCCTCAAAAAGGCGGGCGGAAAGCCAAAAGATTGCCCGCTTGCCGATTTTTCATTAGACGGAAACGGCAAGGCAAAGCCCGAATATATCATCACGTTCAATGATGATACTTCTACGATTATTGTGGTCGAGTGCAAAAAATCTGTAAAATATCATGCCACTGAAAACTACGACCATCCCAAAGATTTTGCCGTTGATGGCGTTCTCTACTACGCAAAATATCTCAAAGCGGAATACAATGTCATCGCGGTTGCCATAAGCGGAACAAAAAAAGAAGCTGTCAAAGTCAGCACTTTTTATTGGGTAAAAGATCAAACTGACTTCCAAGAATTGAAAAAAGCCCGCGATATTATCCTTGAGCCACAGAATTATCTTGAATTGGTAAAGGGCAACAAGCTCAAAAAGAATTATTCGCTTGACGAAATCCGCGAGACTGCAATCGCTATGCACGATGCTCTGCGCGAAATCAAAGTAACAGAAGCGCATAAGCCCATTTTTATTGCAGGGATTCTGATTGCATTGAACGATGAGGATTTTTGCAAATCATACTCATCGCTCACTTCTTACAAGCTCGTCATGCAGAATATTCAGACTGCCATTGAAAATGTGCTTGCCGAGAGCGACATAAAAAACAGCAGGATTAGTTATATAAAGTCAGTTTTCAAGACACTGCAAGAAAACACGAAGTTTTCAGAAATTCCACTTGGACATAAAAAAGCAATCACCTGGTACATCGAACAGCTTGAAATGAAAATCAAGCCGATGATGAATTATGCAGACTCAACGCTTGACGCGCTTGGTGTGTTCTACCACGAGTTCATCAAGTATTCGGGCGGCGACGGAAGCGGGCTTGGGATTGTGCTTACACCGCAGCACCTCACCGAATTCATGTGTGACCTTGCGGGCGTGAACAAGAACAGCCGTGTTGTTGACATCTGTTGCGGTTCTGCCTCATTTCTTGTTACCGCGATGAGCCGAATGTTTAAAGATGCAAATCCGCAGGAAATTGAGAGAATCCGAAAAGATGGCTTGTACGGCGTAGAATTTGACGACGGACTGTACACGCTCGCCATCGCAAATATGATTATCCGCAAGGACGGAAAATCAAACATTTACAAGGGCGACTGCTTCAACGCGGAGATTACCGCCGCGCTCAAGGAAAAGCACATCAACATCGGATTGATAAATCCACCGTACTCGCAGAATGACAAGGAAGAATTGGAGTTCACCGAACATGTGCTCGATATTCTTGTTCCCGGCGGCACGGGCGTTGTCGTCGTCCCGATGAGCTGCGCCATCGGCACCAAGTTCAAGGCAACGCGCGAACGGCTCTTCAAAAAGCATACGCTTAAAGCCGTGTTCAGCATGCCCGATGACATCTTCTATCCTGTCGGCACAACCGTCTGCGTTATGGTGTGGGAAGCGCACACGCCGCACGACAGTACGCAGGAGACATTTTTCGGCTATTACAAAGATGACGGATTTGTAAAGCGGAAGCAACTAGGCAGGATTGATGCTTTAGGAAAATGGCAAGAAATAAAAAATCAATGGCTCAAACTCTACAGAAATCGTGATATCGTTGATGGACTATCTGCAAGAAAGTGTGTGACGTGGCAGGACGAATGGCTCTGTGAGGCATACATGGAAACTGATTACTCAAAACTTACGGAAGATGATTTTCAACAGACAATAAATAATTATCTTGCGTATTTGGTAAAGGCGGGGAATGTATATGAATCTTAATACATCTTCGTGGAAAACTTTTTTACTTTCTTATCTTTATTCAATCGAAATGGGCAATAAATTTGATAAGAATAAAATGACTTTTGAAAATCCAACGATAAATTTCATTTCAAGGCAAGGAAACAATAACGGTGTGGATTCTAAAGCTGATGTAATAGACGGAGTTCAGCCATACAAAGCAGGTCTTATGACCATCGCACTTGGCGGACAGATAGGCTCTTGTTTTGTGCAAACAGAAGATTTTTATACCGCCCAAAATATTGTCGTATTAAAGCCGCTTTTTGAAAAAATGTCTTTAGAAGTAAATTTGTTTATTTCCACATTAGTACGATATGAATGTAAATTCAAGTATTATCCATTCGGACGAGAACTGAATATTCATATAAAAAGAGATTTTTCAATCAAGTTGCCTGTCACAAAAGACGGCGCACCCGATTTTGAATTTATGGAACAATACATAAAATCTTTGCATCATAAACCAATTTCCACACAGATAGAGAAAAAAACAATGCCATTCAATACTGCTCTGTGGCAACCGTTCATACTCGGCGAACTGTTCGACATTAAAAAAGGCAAGCGGCTCACGAAGGCGGACATGATTCTCGGCACGGTGAATTTTCTCGGCGCAATCAGCGAGAACAACGGTGTTCGCGAAAAAATCGATACGGAAGAGGTGTGGGAAGCAAACTGCATAACGGTGAATTACAACGGCAGTGTAGGCGAAGCATTCTATCAGGAAGAGCCGTTCTGGGCGAGCGATGATGTAAACGCGCTGTATCCCAAGGGCTGGGCTTTGAACAAGTATATTGCGCTGTTCGTCTGCACGGTCATCAAGCAAGAGCGGTACCGATTCAGTTACGGGCGCAAGTGGACGCTTGAAAAGATGCATGAATCAGTCATAAAGCTCCCCGTCACGCCAAACGGAAAGCCCGACTGGAGTTTTATGGAGAGCTACATAAAATCACTTCCTTACAGCGACAGGATTTAGGAGGGCGATATGTTTTTCGTCCCTTATACTGAAGTCATCAAAAGTGACTTCAGCCGTTTCTGCGCCGTACACGATTTTTCCGCACTCCCTGCGCTGCACGCGCAGTTCTTCGCGTAAAATCTCCTCGCAGTGCATGTTGAAACAATGCGCCTAGCCCGCCCTGTAGGAACGCGAAGCGGCCACCGCAGACTGCCAACTTGCCTGTCCTTACCTGCCGGTAGGCAGACGGCAGTCAGGTCAGGCAGTCGAGGAGGCTGGAGCGATAAGCGAAATTCCGAAAGGGCGGCTCTTCCCGCAGCTCGCTCCGAAAAAAATTATTCACTGCGCGCGACGAAAATTGTAATCGCTTGCTCATTCTGTGCATGCGGCATCGCGTGCATCGCACTAGGCGCTCATCGCGTTTTTGATTGCGTCGAGCAGCTCGTCGTATTCAGTGTACGCGGGGATGTTTGGATAGTCTTTGATAATCTGTTCAGTCGATTTGAACAGGAAGCCAGCCTTTGACGCTTGTATCATTGCAAGGTCGTTGAACGAGTCGCCTGCGGCAATCGTTTCAAAGCCGACTGACTGGAGCGCGCGCACTGTCGCAAGCTTGCCGTTTTGACACCGCAGCTTGTAGCCAGTAATTTTTCCATCTACGTTGCATTCGAGTGTGTTGCAAAAAATCGTGGGGCGACAGAGCTTTTCCATGAGCGGAGACGCAAACTGTTCAAACGTGTCGCTCAAGATAAGCACTTGCGTGAGCGCGCGCAGCTCGTCGAGGAATTTTTTTGCGCCGGGCAGCGGCTCGATTTTTGCGATTGTCTGCTTGATTTCGCGCAAGCCGAGCTTATGCTCGTTGAGAATCGCAATGCGGTACTGCATCAGTTTGTCGTAGTCAGGCTCGTCGCGCGTAGTGCGACGCAACTCTGGAATGCCAGTCGCTTCGCTGAATGCAATCCATATTTCTGGAACAAGAACGCCTTCAAGGTCAAGACACGTGATAAACATACATTTATTGTAGCATATGTGCAGCAGATAGAAAAGAGGCGGAGCGCACGCGCACATGAGCGAGTTTTCGTAAGAAAACTCGAAGCTAAAAATGCCGCGCCATTTTAGTGCTGTTTTTCAACTTCCGTAATTTTGAACAGTGAACGATTTTTCAAAATCGAAAGCTGTTCAAAACCGCGCGGGCGCAATTCGTCGATGTATTTTTGTATTCTATGAAAATACATACGGCATCATATACGCTTGTTCAAGACAATTTTTCAATTGACAAGCTGTGTATAAAATTCGTATATTATACAGTATGAAATCTTTTGATTTTCAAGTATGTTAATATCAGGAGCAAGTATAATGAACATCAAACCATTAGCAGACAGAGTTCTCGTTAAAAACGAAAAGGCAGAGTCAAAGACAGCATCGGGCATCATCATTCCTGAAGCAGCGCAAGAAAAAACGCAGACCGCTGTTGTCGTCGCAGTCGGTCCCGGCACGGAAGAAGAAAAAATCACCGTTAAAAAAGGCGACCGCATCATGTACGACAAATACGCTGGCACGCAAATAAAAATCGACAACGAAGACCACCTCATCTTGAAGATGAACGACATCATCGCAATTATCGAAGCATAGCAATTTTGCAGGGGGAAGTCTCCCCCTGCGTGCGCACGTGTGTTGCGCCCTACCCCCTCTAGCGGGGAGAACGGCACATCACGAGTGCTCCCCGCAACGCCCCAAGCAGCATTCTGAAACTAAACGCAAACAACGCCACGCACAAGCGCAGTTCAGCGCGCGCCGCCTAGTGCTCGAGCAGTTTGTCGCGCAACAGTTTTGCGCGTGCAAATGCTGGACGAAGCGCAAGCGCGTAGCCGCATGAGCGCAACGCCTCCTGTTTTTTATTCTGCGCAGCATAGATGAGCGCCATGCGGTAGTGTATCTCCGCTTTATGCGAAGCACTGGCGGCGCGCATCGCGGCGGCGGCGTACAAGTCGAGCGACTGCGCCGTCATGCCTAGACTGCGATATATCATTGCAAGGTTTATGCATGACGGCGTAGAGACGAGCGCAGAAATAGTTTTGCTGTCTCCAGCGCCGCCGCCGCTCTCGTACACGCAATACTCGTACAAGCGCACTGCCGTATCTGCACGGCGATTATGCGCAGCAAACCATGCGGCATATTCTGCTTCGCGCACCGTAAAGTCGCGCACATGAGCTGCTGTCTCCTGCCAAAAGTCGTGCAGTGCGCTGTAGTCATATTTTGCTGCAACATATTTTCTAAAAATGCGCTCCGCGTCATCTGCGCCGCCGTACGTTAAAAGCGTATTGAGCGCATATTCAAAAATCTCTGGCGGATACACATTTGTGCCTATGGCGCTTTTTTCAAGCTCATTCCACACGTCTGCAATCTTCTCTTCTTTCGTGAGCGAGCTGTCCATAGCATATTTTAGATTGAGGCGCGCAATATACAGCTGCGGATTGTTGTGCCGCTCAAGGCTTCTGTCCATGCGCCACGCGGCATCACTCACAGGAATCTTTGCGCTTGCGTCATATGCTTCCATTTTAAGTGTAGCAATGCCCGCGTCACGCAGCGTGCGCTCGCGCATATCTTCATTGCTCGGCAAACTTGTGCGATATGCAAAATCAGCATATGCCACGAGCGCGGGCACGTAATCAGGCCATGTGTCAACAGCGTGAGTGAGCAAGCGCGCGCACTCGTTGTCGTCTCCGCTCGCTTCTGCAAAAAGCGCGCTGTCAACATAGAGCACGGGAAGCAGCACCTGCACCGTCTCGTCAGCCATGTTGAATCCCGCAGTGTTTTCTTCAAGGCGCGCGAGCAACTCATGGCGCACGCGCTCTGCCGCGTCCGTCTCAGAAAGCGCAACATATGAATCTGAAAGCAGCGACACAATTTCAATCAACGACACAAGGTGGCGCGAGCGCACAGACGAAACAGGATACAGCTCGCGCGCTTTTTCTGCATACGCCGCCGCCGCGCTGAACTGCCGCGCGTCAAACATGACGAGCGACCAAAAATATGCGTCTTCAGGCTCCCAGCATGCAACTGGCTGCAGCAGCGCGGCGCGCTCGTAATCGCCGTCCTTTACGCAGATGAGCGCGCAGTTGCGAAGCCAATACAAATCGTGCGAGCCGACATATGCGTCGTAAAAAATCTGAAAATGCGCTTCATTAAAGAGCGAAACAGCTCCGCCTAAATTAGCAAAATATGCTTCCGCATACAGCGAGCCGAAGCGCGTGCCTTGCAAACATTCAGCCACGTTCAACGCGTCCGTATGTTTTCCCGAACGCATGAGAAATTGCGCGTACACGGCAGACATCTCTGGATTTTTGGGATTTTTTTTGAGCCCTTTTTTGAGCACGTCTTCCGCGCGCTTCGACTCGCCGAGCTGCATGTAGCGGCGGTATATTCCAATGCGCGACCACGAGTCATATGTGTATTTTTCAGCTTTTTTTAGCTCGGTCAATGCATCGTTATTCATGCCCTGCACAATAAAGTAATCAATGTCGTCGAGCATGCCAGTAAATGACGAGCGCGTTGCCTGCATTTTGCAAGAAGAAAAAAATAGGCTACTAAAGCTACAAACTGCTAAAAAAATAAAACAATGCCTACACGCTGTCTCCAACGCGTTGAGCATCACTTGGACACAAAAAACAAAAAAGACAGAATGGCGTTCACGTACCATTCCGAGCCGCCTTATATATTTTATCGAGCACAGCATTGATAAATCTGAACGCGTCATTATCGCCAAATTCTTTTGCAATCTGTATTGCTTCGTCGATTATTATCAAAACGCTTATATCGCGCTGATACAAAATTGAATATGCGCTCATGCGTAAAATCGAAAGCGATACTTTGCTGATGCGATCAAAATTCCAATTTTCTGCAAGATATTTTTTAATGTTTTCGTCAATCTCTGGCAAATGCTCCAGTACACCGTTTACGAGAAATCGAGCAAAGACATACTCCTCACGTTCTCTATTTTCTGCCGCAACGCCATCTTTGCCTACCCATGAAAATTGAAGTAACTGTTCTAATGGCACATGCCCCACTTCATAGGCATATAACATTTGAAACGCGAGCACCCTGCCTTTTCTGCGCGACACAAATCAATCTCCCGTTACCAACTCAAGAGTTTGTCTAAATCTGCACCTGTCTTTTTGCGTTCAACATTGCCGCTCGTGTCAAGCGATTTTGAAATCTCGTCGGCAGCTTTTTGTAAATACTCCATCTGCTTTTGCTGTCCGAGATTCTGTCGTATGTATTCGTACACGGTGACTGTAGTGCCAGGCTGCACTATATCGCTCAACGCAAGCATTTTTGCATCGTATTTTTCAATGACTGAATAGAATTGGCAGTTCGTTTCGTTGTCCTGTACTTCGGAAATAAAGCCTACATTTTGCGAAAACAAATCGATGAGCACACGATATGGCACACCAAGTTGAATGGCGCTGCTTTCCGTTTTATTGATTAATATTTCGCCTGCTTGAAAGCCGGAATTTGCCGCATTCGACTGTGCAGCAATTTGATCGCGCGTATTCTTTTTATTTTTATAGCTTGCGAGTAATTCCGCAGCTTTTGCTTTTGCATCGACAGAAGCATTACCTTTTGGAACATAAACGAGAAAGAGGCGTAGCATGTCGCTCCATACAAAATTTGTCTTGTGAATTTCATAAAAGGTGCGAATTTCTTCATCTGTTGGTGTAATGTCCTGCAACTCATTCTGCCGCTGTGACACAATATACTGTTGCGCCGTAAGCTGTGCTTTGAGGTATTCCTTATACTCTGCTACAGACATGCCTGCCTGCTGCTTCATAAATTCGTCAAGTGACATCTTTGTCTCTTGACGCACGATTGTGTTGAGCTCCTGTTCGTTTACCTGTTTGCCCACCATCTGCGACATTGACTGAAGAAAATATTGATTAACTTGACTGTCAGCAATAGAGAGGCCAGCTTTCTGCGCTGCCTGTGTTACGAGTTTTTCGTAAATGAGCGCGTCGAGTGTCTGCTTGCGCTCGTCTACCGTGAGCACTTTGCCAGCTTGTTTCTCATACACGCCGACGCGCGTTTTCAACTGTCGCACGGTGATAGACTCGCTTTTATTCAGTTTGACTACTGCAAGCACTTGTAAATCTGACTGCGCAAATACCGCGGCAGCCGCAAACATCATCATGCTGACAAATGTACAATGTTTCATTTTCATAAAATCACCCTTGTTACGTATCTAATAACAAATTTTGCGTTTTTGCGTTACAGAGCGTTTGTAAAACTCGCCCCGTTTTTCCGCACGTTTCAATCGGAAGCCTATGCTTCCAAACAGCCGCGCCATTACGTTTCAAGTGGAAGCCCGCCAGAAATTTCTGCGCGGATCCTTCGCACGCCCGCCGAAGAGGACTGCTCTTTCGTAATCTTAAAAGCGCCTATCTGCGCAGTGTGCTGCACATGCGGACCTGCGCACACTTCCCTGCTGTAATCGCCTATCGAATACACTTTGACGCGCTCGCCGTACTTGTCAGTGAAAAGCGCACGCGCACCAAGTTGCTTTGCCTCCTCAACTGTCATCTCTTTCATGGAAACTGGCAAATCGCGTTTAATTTGCTCGTTTACGATGTCTTCCACTTTTTTGATTTCGTCTTTTGTCATGGCACGCGAAAACGAAAAATCAAAACGCAAGCGTTCAGGCGTAATGTTCGAGCCTTTTTGCGCCACTTCCGGCCCCAGCACATCTGCGAGCGCCTGGTGCAGCAAATGCGTCGCCGTGTGATATTTTGTGGAAACTTCCGAGTGGTCGCCAAGTCCGCTTTTAAATGCGCCTGCGCTCAAGCTGCGCGACTCCTCCTGATGCTTTTTCTCTTCCGCTGCAAAGCCTGCAATATCGACTGTCATGCCGTTTTCGCGCCCAAGCTCTTCGGTAAGCTCAATCGGAAAGCCGAACGTGTCGTATAATCTAAAGGCAACGCGTCCGGGAATCACTTTTTGTGGATTTTTCAACAGGTTGGGAAGCAGTTTTGCAAATTCTGCTTCGCCCTTTTTGAGCGTGTCGAGAAATTTATTTTCTTCTGCCGTGAGCTGCTCTTGCACGAATGATTTTTTGCCCGTAAATTCGGGATATGCTTGCACGTACTCGTCGATGATGGCGTCGGCAGGTTTTGCAAGGAACGCGCCTTCAATACCTATTTTGCGCCCGTGCCTGACCGCCCGCCTGATAATGCGTCGCAAAATGTAGCCTGCTCCTACGTTGCTCGGCGTTACCGCTTTTTTATCCCCAAGAATGAACACCGCCGTGCGCACGTGGTCGGCAATTATGCGGATAGAGCTGTCAATGCTTTCATCGCTGCCATATTTTTTGCCTGAAAGCGATTCAATAACGTTGATGATGGGAACAAATACATCTGTTTCGTACACTGACTTCATGCCATTAAGCATTGCCACCGTGCGCTCAACGCCCATGCCAGTGTCCACGCATTTGCGCAAAAGCGGCACGAATGCGCCGTCAGCAGTTTTGTTGTACTGCATAAACACATTGTTCCAGATTTCTACGTATTTTCCGCACGAGCAGCCAGGTCTACAATCGTTGCTGCATGCAGGCTTTCCCGTGTCGTAAAAAATTTCTGTATCTGGACCGCACGGTCCGGTGAACCCTGCAGGTCCCCACCAGTTGTCGCTGCGCGGCAAATAGTAAATGCGCTCTTTTGGGATACCGTGACTTTGCCAAAAGCTTGCCGCCTCTTCGTCGCGCGGAATGCCTTCTTCGCCTTCAAACACAGTAACAGAAAGTTTTTCTGGCGCAATCGCGAGCCACTCCTTGCCGGTGAGAAACTCGTAGCTCCACGCAATCGATTCTTTTTTAAAGTAGTCGCCGAGCGACCAGTTGCCGAGCATCTCAAAAAACGTAAGATGGGCAGCGTCTCCAACAGATTCAATGTCGCCAGTACGCACGCATTTTTGGTAGTCTACAAGGCGCGTGCCGGCTGGGTGTGCCTGCCCTGAAAGATACGGAACGAGCGGCTGCATTCCCGCAGTAGTAAAAAGCACTGTGGGGTCATTGTCTGGAATGAGCGACTGCCCGCTTATTTCCGCGTGCCCCTTGCTTTTAAAAAACGTGATAAATTTTGAACGAAGTTCATCTGCCGTCATAAATTTCATATTATATATTCACCGAAGTAATGTCAATCGCTTTCGCGCGTAAGCGTGAGCGTCCGCCCTTCTGCAGGATATACAGCATCTGGTGAAAGGCGCACTGGCACCAAGTACAGCGTATTGTAATCAACTTGCGCCTCTGAAGAGCGACGCGCGCTTGCCGACAACGCAACAGTTCCAAAACGTATCTCGTACGCATTTGCTAAAATAGAACCTTGCGACGATGAACGAAATTGAATCACATCTTTGCCAGATACAGCGCCGACAATGAATATACCGCTGTCTGAAATAGAATTGTCGGCAAGCGCATACGCACCATTTGCAAATGAAATGCGGAAACCGCTATCTATTGCCCATGCAGATTTTGCTAGCTCGGCAGCAAGTCCTACAGAAGACGAACGCACAGGTTCAGCAAACTGGCTTTGCCCTGACATTTTGCGATAATTTCCGTCCCAGAGATTGCTTTCTTTGATAATCATGCGCACATCGTCGATTATATGCATACGTACTTCATCAATGCCTGCAAGAGAAATATCACAGCGGCGCTGCATGTTTGTAATTGACTCGTTTGTCGTCATGATATACATGCCGCCTCTGCGCAAATTGCTGTCTTCCCATGAGTAAACTTCCTGTGTATCATCGTGAAGGAAAATCACTTCCTTTGAAGCATAATCAAAAAACACATATCGTATACTGTCCTGCGCATTTGCCGTTTTATACCACAAACCGTGCAGAAAATTTGCAAACGTGTCTACTGTACCGTCCTGAATGCGCGCGAGCTCCTGTGCTGCTATCCTGCTTCCTGTCACGCGGATTTGACGCGTCTCAACATACTGCTGTTCAGGTTCACTCCATCGGTACTCTGTCTGGATTTGGCTCAGATTTGCATTTTCCCCGCCGCTTTCATCTTGCGCAGAGCTGTACACCCACACGGGAAAACTTGCGCCTCGTGACTGCGATAATTCGTACGAAAGCGAGCGGTCATCTTGCTGAATAAAGATTGTGCCATCTGACTCAAAACTGCCAATTTTTAGCAGCTCAAAACGCGCTCTTTCCTCCTTTACCATAAAAATTTCCATGATATTCGTGCCATCATCTTTTACCCCTTGATAGACAAGCTCGTTTTTATGCTCGCCTGTCATATCAATGCCAGTAAATGTAAATGTACGCACGCGAGAAACTGCTGTTGCAACTTCTGCAGCGCGCGTGTATGTGTTCCGCTCAGCATTATAGATGCCTACTATAAGCACAAGATGCGGTACATTCTCACGGAGTACTGCAACAACTTGGTCTTCTACCATATCGTTGTTCATATCGAGCGACAAAATATTTATGAGCGTTTCGGTATTCATGAGCGGCACAAATAAAGCCATGTCAGAGCTGCCAGAAGCGACACTATCTGCATTTGCCATACCGCCAGTTTTTCCAGGAGAAACAGGCGTTACAACACGCGCGCGTGAAAATGCTTTTGCATCAGATGTATCCGATGTTGCCCGCACAATGAGAAGTACCGCGATTACAATCGCAATCGCAATGAACGTGATTGGAATACCTTTATTAATCTGATTTTTTAGCTTCTGCTTTGATTTTGCTTGCAACGCCATATCATAAATATACAGAAAAGCAATTCAGCATGTCCAGTCTTAAAAAAAATGCAAACAGGCACAATGCCCGTTCCAACTGCATGTGCTAGACATGCAATCTGCTGCATGAATTACCAACCTCACCGTAGAGCAATGAGATATAAAATCTCATAAAGCATATTGTACATAATCATAAAAAATGGTATTTTTACTGCGATGTGGACGGCCATCGGGATTTCGCTGGTTATAAGTATACTAAGTATTCCCATTATTATAAAAATTTGTAAACGTTACAGCCTATACGATCCAGTAAATGCGCGAAAGATTCATACAGGTAACATTCCCCGACTTGGCGGTGTAGGAATCATAGCGTCATATATCGTCGGGCTACTCGTTTATTCAATTGCATTGCGCCAAATGTCTTTTCCCCGTATTTTTCCGATTTTTATAGCGAGCCTCATCATCTTTGTGTTCGGTATATTCGATGATGTATATGAAATGAAAGCACGGCATAAGCTGCCAGCACAAATTATCGCTACGCTTATCGTCATACTGAACGGCTACGAATTTAGACAAATTTTTGATTGGGTGCTTCCGCGTTGGCTCAGCATTCCGCTCTCAAGCGGTTGGATGCTCGGCATTATCAACGCATATAACCTTATCGATGGGCTCGACGGGCTCTGCGGCAGTCTTTCGTTCCTTACTATGCTGGTGCTTGGCATTTTATTCCGCACATTCTCCGACCCACTCGCAGGTATCTTTTTTATCTTGGCAGCGGCGCTCTTTGGCTTCCTCGTTTACAACTGGCCTCCTGCAAAGATTTTTATGGGCGACGGAGGAAGCCAATTCATGGGATTTATGATTGCGAGCGCGCCGCTCTATTTTTCTGCAGGGGCACTCGAATACAACAAATTTCTTATCATGCTTGTACTCGTATCAATCCCTATGATGGACACAATCGCTGCAATTTGGCGGCGGTTACGCGATCACTATCCAATATTTCGGCCAGACAGAGCACATCTTCATCACAAGCTGCTCAACATTGGATTTACGCGCGTACAGGCGATGATTTTACTCGTAGCTATGCAGATGTTGCTGTGCAGCGTTGTATACATCATATCGCACATGGAAAAAACGATAAGCACGCTCTTTCTTGGCATTGCATATGCATTCATGATTTTTTTCTTCACCGTTGTGCATTACACAAACAGAGCTGTAAATAGGCGATACAAACGAAAAGAAGCGTCCGAGTCTACGCAAGATGATTTTTAGCGAGCCGTACACGCTCGCATGCTGCAATACAGACAAAAGCGCAACCGCGCACGTGATGAGTTTACTGTCATTATCAGCCCACGCTCCGCAGTTCTGCTTTTGCAACGCTCCACGCATCTCCAACTTTCTCAACTTCCATGACCGCGTATCTGCCGTCGAGCAGCGCACCAGGATTGATAATCACAGAATTATTAATTTTATCGATTGCGGCGGCTTCGTGGATGTGACCGGTAATCACCGCGAGCGGGGAAACAGCTTCTATGAACGAGCGCAACTGCTGCGAACCTGCGTGAAGCTCTGCGTTCACAGCATCGCATTTTGTGTCTTTTGGCGGATTATGCGAAATGAGTATGAGATTCCGCCAATGACCATCTTCGTCTGCGCCGTCTTTTGTGTTCGCAACGATTGAAAAATCTGAAAGCAGCTCTTCTTCAGTGCGCTCGTTCGGCGTGCTCCCGGTAAACTTGCTCGCGCCGCCGCTTCCTGCAAAATACAGCCCGTTGTGAAATACAAGCGTTTTTTCCACGCTTATGTCTTTTTCTTCAATCTCGGAAAGGAAAGCCGGCTCGTCGCAATTTCCGATTACTGCAAAAATCGTTTCGTGCATTTTGCACAGCGCTTTAAGCGATGGAAGCCCTGTCTCTGTGTGGTCGAACTGCGCAAAATCGCCTGCAAACAAAACAGCGTCCGCCGCATTGAATTCGTCGGTGAGTTTTTCAAGCACGGGAATATTTCCGTGCAAATCAGAAATAACTAAAAATTTCATACGTCCTCCATAAAAGTCACGCTATTTCAGCGTTGTTGTTCATACATCATCTCCAAAAGCTGCACTGCCTCAACACGCCTCACAGAGTTTCCATAACATTGCACAGCGCAGCCATCTGCTCCGACGTGCCAATTGTAATGCGTATATAGTCTTCTATGCCTTTTGTCGCAAAATGGCGCACGAGAATGCCGCGCGATTTTATCGTTTCATATGCTGTCTTTCCCGCAACGCCTTTTTTCCTTGCAAACACAAAGTTTGCCGATGACGGAACAACATCCCACCCGCGCGTGCGCAAAAACGCAGAAAATTTTTCACGCGCTGCGCAAATCTTTTTGGCGCAGCTGCAATAGTACGCATCATTTTCGCACGCGGCAACGCCTGCAACTTGCGCAACTGCATCTATTGGAAAGTGATTGAACGAATTTTTCACCGTCGTCACTGTTTTGATGATTTCTGGAGATGCCACAATGTAGCCGAGCCGCAGCCCTGCCCCGCACATGCTTTTGCTGAACGTGCGCACAATTATTAAATTAGGAAATTCTTTGAGCAGCGCAATGCAGCTTTCGCCGCCAAAATCAACATACGCTTCGTCTACAATAAATGCTTTGTCGCTGTTTGCGCGTTGCAACATGGCGCGCACTTCATCACGCGAGAGCGCGCGCCCCGTTGGCGCATTCGGATTTGCAAATATCATGCCGGAATTATTGCGCTTTGCGCGCGCGCTCATCTCCTGCACGTCAAGGCGCAAATCGTCGTAAAGTGGCACTACATCAAGCGGCATATTGTAAAAGCCTGCATACACGGGATAAAAGCTGTACGTGAATTCGGGCAGCACGAGGCGCGCAGAAGAATCGAAAAACGCGTAAAACAAAAACGAGAGCACCTCGTCGCTGCCGTTGCCACAGTAAATCATTTCAGGCGTTACGGCAAACGGAAGCGCATCTTGCGAAGACGGTGTGCACTGCGCACCGCAGCATTGCGCGCGCGAAAGCACCCCGCCCGTGCGATTGAGCATAGCGGCAACAGCGTTTTTGAGCAGCGTCGAATCTGGGTCGGGATACAAGCTGAGCTTTTGAGGATGCGCGCGAACAAAATTGCACACGGCGGAAACAACGCTGTCGCACTGACTGTACGGATTTTCGTTTGCGTTGAGCTTGATATACGACTTGTCGCTCGGCTGTTCGCCAGGCACATACGGGCGCAGATTCTCCATACGCGTCGAAATCATCATACGCCTATTGTAAGCATATGGCAAAAAGTGCACAAGTAGTGCGGTACTGCTCGCGAGTTTTATTACAAAAGGCAACTGTTCTGCATAAACCAGCAAAAGTGATTGTCGAAGTGAAAATTCTCTGTTATACTCAATCTATATGGCTGTTATCACAAATGTGGGTACATTATTACGATCTTATGCAAACCGGCAGGGCTCCGCTTTTGTCAACCGCCGCGATTTCTGTGATTACATAAAGAAATATGCAGAACATCACATAGAGGAAAATGCAGAGCTTGTCAGATACCTTGGCAATCCAGAAGATACTGTTGCCGCAGAACTCGAAAAGCTTCAAAAGAAACATCTCGTCTATCTATCCGAACAACTGCCAGAAAAACAGATAATTACTGTAATCACATATTACACGATGAAATTTGCGCAACGGTACAAAGAAATCTCCTACAACAGCGCAGCATTGTTTCCAACACTCGCCGATTTGCCAAAACAGCTTCCCAAAGACGCAATAGAGAGCAAAAACGCGGCAGACTTTATTTCAGCGCTTTTTGCAAAACAAGATTTAAAATCTCCGCAACTGTATATTATTCAGCTTCCGCATGACGCACCGTCAATCCTCTTTCCTGAATGCGTGCCTATTCACATTCTAACAGATGCCGCAATGTCAAAAATACGCACTATGCTCAAACGGGAAGAGTATCACGACTACTTCTTAAAAAAATTGCGAAATGCAAATCCAGGAAAAGAACTTTCTACAAAAAATTTTTTTGACCAGTTTATAACGCGTCCTGATTCAGCACTCCAGGCTATGGAATCTTCAGGAGATTCTTTTTATTTTTGGAGTCAGCTCTGTTATTTTATCAGACAAGATTTTGAGAAAGTAAAAGACACAACACTGGAAGATACAAACATACTTCAATCAATTGCAATTTCAGAACTGTACCTCATGCTGCTTAAAAACAGATTACAGCAGCAGCGTAAAAAAGACGAAGCGCTTAAAGACCTCGAAGCAGAACTTGCAAAACCGCCGTACTGCTATTCAATGAACGCAATTCTCAAGTTTACAGATTCAAAAGGCGTGCCATTGCATGGGCAGTATAGCGACAACGACTTAAAAAATTTCCTCGAAATGCTCACGACAAAAAGCGAAAGCGGAAATCTTCCAAAGTTGCTCGTGTTCAAAGTTGATTCTGGTACGCGTTACTTCATCTATAAGTCAAAAGTATTTCCGCTCATTGTACGGCGGTGCAACGAGGCGCATGATGTCATTCAAAAAAATCTTACAAACGAATGGTTCAAAGTGCTGCAAAACTACGAAAAGCTTCCTGAAATGCACGACAAACAGAAGTTTGAAGAAACGCTAAAACATCAAGTTGAAAAAGTTTCGCCTGTTCTTTACGCATTGCTCAACGCCAATTTTCTCACATTGCTCGACATAGAGCTGCAACATAGTATTGAAGGTGGCGATTTTAAAATCTTTTCAAACGGACATCTTTTGCCATATAGCGAACTGCTCATGCTCAACAATACGACTATCCTTGCAAATGCAAAAATGCTTCTGCCATTCTGGTATTCTATTCCCGTGCTCTCACACATCATAGGATTTTTTGCGCGCAAACCTAAAAACAAAAAGCAGGCGACAGAAGATAAAACGCAAAAAGATGTAACGAAAAAAAGTTTGCGGCCACTGACAAAACGTGATGCGCTTGCACAAGCAGCGAAAACGCTTGAAGAACATTACATTCCTGAAGGTTCAACTATTGACCGCGAACTTGATTTATACTGCAAGCAATGGAACAAACTCATTGGAAAAGAAACGCACGCGCAACTCACAGAAGACGTGAACGCGCTCATCAGAGATTACATGCGCAAAGTAATTCATACGATTTCAACACAGACATTCACTGTTGATAGAATCGAAAGCCTTGCCGAGTCGCTCTGCAAAACGCCGAACATGCAAAAAATCACTGATCAAGATTCGCTATTCATGTATGTACAGCTCTACATTCTCTATCTCGTCGAGAACGGATAACGCAAACATACAACAGCGTTTTTTGATAGCCCATCGCTGTTGTTAGATGCGTGACATCGCAAACATATAAACCGCAATAATGTGCTTATAAATTGGCGCGACAATTTTTATGCATTCACAAAAACAATATAAAAAAAACGCGTAAAAGTGAAAAATTTTGCGATATATAATAGTGCTGATGTTCAATCAGAACATCATGTTTTATCCGGCCGGGTGAAACCATCTTGCACAAAATTATCCAAAGGAGCTTATTGCTATGAATCAACTCAATTCGACTATCATCGAAGGAAATCTTACGCGCGACGGCGAGTTCAAAGAATCTCCGCATGGCTGCAAAATTGGCAAACTCTCTATTGCAGTAAACCGCTGGTATAAAAGCGGCGACGGTAAAGGAATACAGGAAGTGTCATACTTTGATGTAGAAGTATACGGGAAAATGGCTGAATACTGTGAAAGCCGTACACCCAAAGGGCGCGGCATCCGTGTCGTTGGAAGACTGAAGCAAAATAGGTGGAAAACCATAGACGGAAAAAATGCAAGCCGCGTCGCAGTAATCGCCGAGCACGTGGAGTTTAAACCGCTTGTCAATAAAAAAGATAGCACAAGCGAAGAGCTTGCAGAAATTGCAGAGGCAAATGCAGCTGCAACAGAAGAAGTATACGACGAGGAGGAAGAAGCTGTAGCATTTTAGTTTTTCGTGCGGGGCAGTTTTTTGCTGCTCCGCGTCTTTTGTGCGTCACGCGCTTTCTCACTCGCCTTATCACGCTCTTCTACAAGGCGCGGCGCATAAAACCCTTCTTTCCAATTAAAGCGATACGCACCGTCGAGCGGTATCTTTTTTTCAAGCGCATTGACAACTTCGCGCAACTGCGCTTTTGTCACCCGTGTTTTTGAAAAATCGAGGAGCACGCGCTTGAATCCATCGCCATACAATAGATCAACTTTGTCTACTATGGAAAATGGTTTTTCTGGCATTACAAAAGAGCCGTCGCTATTTGAAGCAATTTTAAATTCTGCATTCTCCCTATCAGAAAAATACGCAAAATCATATGATTGCGGCTTTTTAAAACGTATTCTAAAAAGCGACGGATATGCAAAAACAGGAATAAGCACGCGCTCACGCACTGATTGAGAAAAAGTTGCTAAAAGATTTTTGCGCGAATTTTCATATGGCATTATAAATGCGCCTATATTTTGATTTTCAAGCCATGACACAGCCCATCGATTGAATGTATACAGATACGGACCAGCTATTACGTTTACGGCTTTCTTGCCTTTGAGCATTGAAATATGCGCTATGTTGTTTGCGATAAATGTTGTAATCCCTTCCTCGATAAGCGCATTGAGCGTGTTTCGCAAATCATTTTCACTCGCCGCAGGACAAAACGGGTCAAGAGAAACAATTACTTGTTTTTTTGAAATTGGCAGCGATGTTTTGCGATTGACAAAATCGTACTGTGTTTCACTGTTCAACTCAATGATGATGCGCACAGGACGAGCCGCCTGCGCTATAAACACATCTTGCACTGACGAGACTTGCACATACAGTCCCGCAGGAAAATAGGCCAGCTCATTTTTTTCAACAGGAGTCAAATCGAGAACAGGAAGCTCATTATTGCCAGGATGCCGTTTATAGCGCGATAAATCTTTGGGCAATACATGCGCATATCGTTTTGCAGAAGATTTTATCTGCAGAAGATACACATCATCTCCAATTTTAAAACCGCTTGGAATATCTATCCAACGTATGCCATTTTTCAGAATCTCGACGCTGCGCACTTTATGGCTTTCACGATGTGAATCATCCTGCCTATGCAACCTGATTGAATCGCCGACATCTGGCTCATATGCGTCACCTTCAAGACGCGCCAACTGTATGTGAACGCGTTCATCTGAACCGTGCTGCATCTCTGCAATAATTTTTTTAGGCACAGGCTTAAGCGCAACGATTTTACCAAGATAAATTCCAGTGCCACCCGCCTGCTTTGGATTTAATATTTCGTCTCCAGCCTTTTCAATGCCCTCTTCTTGCGTTTTAAAATTATACCAATATGATGTCTTCGCACGTGCAAAATCTGAAGAGAGCATACGTTTTGCTGTGACGATTGCGCCTTTTTTATCTTCCTGCCAATGGTCAATAACATATCGATATGCCGCCACTACAGAACCAACATATTCTGCGCTCTTCATGCGCCCTTCAATTTTGAATGAATCAACGCCCGCCTCAACAAGCGACGGTATCTGGGAAACAAGCTCTAAATCGCATGGAGAAAAATAATACCCCTGCTCAATACTGCCGTTTATGTCGGCTGTGTAATAGCGGCGGCATGCTTGTGTGCACATGCCACGATTTGCAGATTTTCCACCGAGAAAACTTGAAAAAAGGCATAAGCCTGACTCGCTCACGCAGAGCGCGCCATGCACGAACACTTCAAGCTGTGCATTTGTTTGCGCTTTTATCAGTTTTATTTCTTCAAGGCCAAGTTCGCGCGCAAGCACCACACGCTTAAACCCTTCTCTGCTCAACACATTGATGCCTGCTGCACTTGCCACATTCATCTGCGTCGAAGCGTGCAAGGGCAATGTAGGAAAAAATTCTTGCGCCATTCTGATAACGGCAAAATCCTGTACAATGATGCCGTCGGGCTTTATTTTGCTAATATACGAAAGAAGCCTGTACAACTGCTCTGTTTCGCGTTCTTCACACACAGTATTTACTGCAACATAAATTTTTTTACCCTGCCGATGCACTGCCGCAACAGCTGCCTCAAACTGATTCCACGCAAAATTCATCGTACGCATGCGCGCATTGAAGCTTTTGAGACCGAGATATACTGCGTCAGCGCCTTCTCCTATTGCCGCATCAAGCGATTCTATATTTCCTGCCGGTGCAAGTAATTCTACCATAACAACGGAGTATAGCAAAAAAAAACAGAATATGCCACACTGATATTATATTTTCACGTGCTTACTCTACAGGCAAAAATGCTCCGTTCTTAATCGACGCGACATACCAATTTTCGCTATTTTGCGCAATTACTGTTTTGAGCGTACCGTTTTGCGCAGCAGTAAGCAACGCGTTGCACCCTTTTCGTTTGAGCATTTTTGCCGCGCTCAAGCCGTCAGATAGAACAGCGGCAGAAGGGTGCTCGCTTTCCCAAAATCCTGCATGCGCAATTTCCTGCGCAACAGAAGCAATATTTTCTTTACTCCACGACTCGCTCGCAGACGGCGCATACATTACAGCATCAAGTATTTCGTTGGTGAACGAGTTAGTAAGCAGCACAATGTCCTCTTTGTCTGCAAGTCGCGCGGATTCATTCGATGCCCAAATATCGCGCACTGTATCAGAGGTGTACCAGCCGCTTGAAAGCGATAAATCATCGCTAAGCTCGTTTATACAACCGTCACCCTTTGCGCGCACATGCACAATTACCACATCGCCTGCATTGACTTCTGCCGCAGGAAGCGTGAACGACTTACTGTTGCCGTCAACTGCGCTTGAAACAACAATACCCGCAATATTTCCTGCAGTAAGCGCATACAGCTCCACAAACTCGCATTTGAATTTATCTGAAGCATACATTGGATGAATACCGCTTATAATCATACGCGGCACACGTGCATTGAATCCGACAAACGGAATGCAAAATGTGAGCGTATTGCCGTTTTTATCTTCTGCCTCTCCGTATAGCTCATACTGTTTTCCAACCTCAAACGCTTCTGCTGCCGTTGCGATTACCGTTCGTCCATCGTCTTCATAAGAAATCGTTACAGCAATTCCCTGCTCTTGCCCTGAAGCAGCCGCAAGCGCTGGTGCAATGACGCCTTTTTTTGCAGAATCATTGTCGCCAGCAGTTGACGCTTCTGTAAACGGCGTAACAATAGCGCCAACAATTTTTACACTTTTCGTAAATGAAAGCAGTAGCGATTGCTCCGTGTTTGACGCATATGCTTCAAGCATCGGTGGCACATAATCGCCATGAAGCAGCTGTACTCCTTCGTCAGTGATTTTACACGAAACAGGGCATACCGCAAACAGCACCACAGTCAATACAACGGAAACTTGCAACAACCATATCAATACCTTTTTTATCATAAAACCTCCTGCTAAAAAATTACTCAAAACCATGTTGCGAATCGCCGCAACATCATACTCTTTAAATTCGCATTTTTTTTACAAAAAGCAGAAGTTTGAAGAAAGATTTTTAGAAAAAATTTGGAAAAAGAAAAGTCTGAAAGGAAAAAACCTTTTGAAAGGTTGTGTCCTTTCAGAAAAAATATATTAATCTTGATATGCGATTGATGCGCCCATGTTGAGCGTTGTGTCGTAGAATGAAAGCACATCGTTTGCAAAGCGTTTGTCAAGCATTTGTTTATATGAAATAATTTTACCGATGTAGTTGAGCGTTATTTGCGGCGTGTTATTTGAACGCACGCGCGTTGCCCCAGCATTATACATTGCAAGTGCCGGTACCGCATTACCTGCAATGTTAAGGCAAAACCGTAAATGCGACATGCCATAGCGCGCGCTCGTCGCAGCATTAAAAAAATCATCTTCGGTAAGCTGTGGAAACGAATTGGAATTGAGCTGAAAAAGACCTCTGTCAATTGAAGTATTCGTATTGTGATTTACTGCACGGACATTGTACCGACTCTCTGTGTATGCAAGCGCAAATGCAAGTGAAAGCGGAATATCATTTTTATCAGCCTGTTCGAGGATTGCCATTGCCACAGAGCGTTCGCCTGTTTCATTCATGTAAAACCATTCTACTGCAGCACGCGAAGATGGCTGACGATACAACGCAAGCCCGTCATCGCCCCTGCGCAGAGAAGAAGAAACGTAGCTCACTTCGTCAAACACGATACCAACATCAATAGTTTCATCTGTCGTCATATCGATGTTTTGAGCAATCGAAGTAAACGGAATCACTTTTGGCGCAGGCAAAAAAACAGCAATGCAAATTGCAAGCGTTGCATATATGCATAGCAATACAAAAGTGCCGCAACATACTTTCGAAAATTCTGTGCTCTCTGATGTAATTCTCATATCGCTCCCCTGAAAGACGCACGATAAACATTATTATATCGTGATATAAAAACAATTTTAGTGCAAGAAAATTACAGCGATTATTCTACACAATGATGCTTTAATATAGGACAGCATCAGCACGTGAGGTTTTTGAAAAAAAGATATAATGACTGTGCTTTATGCGCATCTCTTCAATAAATGCAGTCGCTTGACTCGTTGAAAACGCTTCTGGAATTGCAAAACCTATGACAGATGCGCAATCTTTTATGCGCCGCGCTGTATGGCACATTGCTGCAATAAATCGCATAGCCGCTTCTTCCGAATACACAGCACTATTGTCGCATTCGGGCACAATGATTTCATACGTGTTGCAAAATGAGTTGCGCGCTTCGCGATTTTTCAAAAACGTACGTAACACAGCGAGAAACGCTTCATCATAGCGGGTTTCACCAATGTCAACACTGCTACGCGGCACACGCACTGCAACGATAAACGCATCGTCAAACGAGCGAGCAAACTGTTCCAATGCTGCTGCATCAAGCGGAATTTCACATGCGTCTATGAAAACAATGCATTCGAGCGGAACAGCTATTTCGCTATCTTTGAAAAACAGCTTTCCATTGCGGGACGTAAATTGCGCTGTAAATTTCATGCGATTATTTTAAAATAAAAATGACCTTCATGCAAGGCACAAAGGTCACTTTTTCTTGAGATTATTCTGTCAATATTTTAATGACTTCTGCTTTATCTTGCGTATCAAGAATGAGTTGGCGTTTTTCAGGACTTTTAAACAAAAGACTCACTTCTGCAAGGAATTGCAAATGCGGTCCAGTTTTATTTACCGGTGAAAGCGTCATAATAAAAATGCGACACGGCTCCTGATCGAGTGAATCAAAATCGACCGGCGCATCTGAAATACCTATGCATGCGACAAGGTCATTCACCGTATCAGTTTTTCCATGTGGAATGGCAATGCCGTGCTTCATGCCTGTAGACATTTTGCGCTCGCGGTCAAGCACACACTCTCGTGCTGCCGCTTTGTCTGCAACTTTTCCAGCCTTTACAAGAATGTCGAGCATTTCATCAATAATCTCTTCCTTCGTCGTTCCCTTCAAATGAAGTTCAACGGTATCAATAGTTAAAACGGTTTTCAAGTCCATGCTGTATAGTATAAGAGTAGTTTTGCTTCTTGTCAAGAAAACTATTGTAATTTGATGCAACAAACTGTTTCGTCGGGCATAGACACAGTGACTTTGATTTTAGGACAAGCTGCGGGCAATTCTGCATAGCGATTCCATCTTGCACAATTGCAGCCCTTTTCTTATCTTGATAAACAAGCTATAGTATGGGCATGACGCAAACTGATAAATTCCGAAGCGAAATTACCCGCATCGTTGCGCGCGCAGAGTCCGAACATTACAATGCACGCAAAACATGTGAATTAATTGCCGCGCAGTTTGAAAATAGTTTCCGCGCGCTGGGCGAACTACCAAGCTCACTCGCTGACTATTGGACAACACAAGCGCTCAAAGATTCTCCTGAAGCGCCGAACGACGCGTATATTGATAAACTGTGCGCCATATTTTCATTGCTTGCAGACGGCGAGCTTTCGCCAGAAGATGACGCATGTTTTTCTTCCAGCGACTGGAAAGAAATTGCAAATCTTATCAACTACGAAGCAGATAAATTGCCACTCGATACGCTTTCTACGCTCATGGCACTACTCGTAGAAAAAAAAGCGCTATAATGATGAGCGAACCACAACGATGTTGTGCAGACACGCGCGCATATTACGAACGCTGCATGCAATGCCCGCGGCAATGCGGCGCACAGCGCACAGTGGCACTCAACAGCAGACACCCCGCCACCGGCTTTTGTGGCGAAAGCGATGAAGTGCGTATTGCATCAGCGTGTCTGCACTTTGGCGAAGAGCCGCTCATTACTGCAAGCGGCGGCAGCGGCACAATTTTTTTTACTGGTTGTACGCTGCATTGTGCGTTTTGCCAAAATTATCAGATTTCGCAAAACGGCATGGGTGCCGCCGTCTCACAGGAAGAATTCATCGATATATGTTTTCGCTTGCAGGAAGCGGGCGCTGAAAACATCAATCTTGTGACGGGCAGCCACCACATTCCAAATATTGCTGCATATGCACATGCGGCAAAAAATGCAGGGCTTGCCATTCCATTCTGCTGGAATTCATCTGCATATGAATCTGTTGAAATGCTCGAATTGCTCAAAGATGTCGTGTCTATCTGGCTGCCCGATTTGAAAACACTTTCGCCCGCGCTTGCCGCAAAACTGTTCGGCGCACATGACTATCCCCAAATAGCAACGCGTGCAATCTCATGGATGATTGAACACTTCCCGCTCAAAATCAGCGACAGTACCACTAGTAAAAACGCGTGGACGGAACACAGCACAATGAAAACGCAGCAACATATAACGGGAAGTACTATATCACACGAAAAAATAATGCAAGGAGTAATTGTGCGGCACCTTTTTTTGCCGGGACGATTTGAAGAAACTGCTGCCACGCTTGAATGGCTCAAACAACATGCGGACAACCGTGCAATCGTTTCGCTCATGTCGCAGTATACGCCTGTGCCGTTTGCCGAATATAACGCACAACGGCAGCATGCGCTTTCCGCAATTGAGAACCGTCTGGTCAATAAAACAGAGGACTGCGATCTGCGCGACTTAATAAATGCATATGATTTCAGCTACCTATTCTATCAAGAGCTATCTGACGACACAGACTGGCTTCCCGACTTTGCGCGACCACAGCCATTTTCAAACGCGCTTGCAAAACCGCTGTGGCACTGGGCAACTATGCAGAACTGCAAACGTATGATATAATGAATTATGCAAATTATTCCTATTGCGAGCGGTAAAGGTGGCGTTGGTAAAAGTTTGCTTTCCGCAAACCTTTCGATTGCTCTCGGACAAGCAGGCAAAAAAGTTGTGCTCGCGGATTTAGATTTGGGCGCATCTAATCTGCATCTTGCAATCGGGCAACATGTTGATCCAACGGCAAGTCTTGGCGCATGGCTCACGGACAAAGGCGAATTTGAAGACATCATTGCTCCCACAGACTATGCGAATGTCAGTTTTATTGCAGGCGACAGTCAAATACCTGGACTCACTTCGCTTAAACCGTTTCAAAAAATAAAGCTCGTAAAAAACTTTCAAAGTATAGACGCAGATTATCTCGTTCTCGATTTGGGAGCAGGTACTCATCAAATCATACTCGACATGTTTTTGCTTTCACCGCAGGGTATTGTTGTTACCGCGCCTACAGTTACTGCCACGCTTAACGGATATTTGTTTTTGAAAAATGCTGTATTTCGCCTTATGTACACGACATATAAAAAAGGTACAGCAGGATACACGCAGCTTGAAAATTTACGAAAAGATTCCACATCGCTTCAGCGACTGTACATTCCAAAGTTAATTGAGACGCTTCAAACTGTCGATAAAAAAACAACAGAACTTTTTCTTGCACGCATGAATGCATTCCGCCCGCGCCTCGTCATGAATATGATTGACGACCCGAAAGATGCAGACAAAGCGCAAAGAATCCGCCGCTCATGCATTCAGTATCTCGGTCTTGACATTGAGCATCTCGGCGTTATGTATCGCGACTCGCTGCAAGAAAAAGCGCTTGCCGCTCAACTGCCTGTCATTGTGTATAAACCGCAAGCAGTTCTCTCGCAGGCGATTTATCGCATCGCTGAAAAGATTCTTGCTGCTGAAGCGCGCTCGTTCGATCAAGCGTATGCAGCAGACTCAGATGGTTCGGACACATTTCAAATTGCAGAAGAAGAAGCAAATGATGATTACGACTACAAACTTTCAGGCATTGATGATTTGGTCGGCAGCGGCACACTTACTGTCGGAGAGCTTGCAGAAACAATCAAAACGCAACAATTTGAAATCACGCAACTAAGAAAAGAAAACGTATTATTAAAATCAAAGCTTGTGCAGGCAGCCGCGCAGGGCTTTAAAGTGTAAAGGAAAAAGCTATGTTTCCACTCTATATCAATTATCCGTCGTTTATCCACCCGCAAATTTTTCCAGGAATACCTGTGCTCGGTCTGTTGCGCTGGTATGGGCTCATGTACATTTTTGCATTCGCCACGGCATTTATGATATTGCGCAAAGAAATGAACGAAGGAATGCTCAACAATGAAAACTACAAAGCAACAGAAGACGACATAATCAGTTTTATCGCAACCGGAATTATTTTTTTATTAATCGGTGCGCGCATCTTTGCCACAATGGTTTATGACACGAGCGGCTTGTACCGACAAAAACCGTGGCTCATATTCTGGCCATTCGACACAACAACGCACCAATTCACAGGGCTCGCAGGCATGTCGTATCACGGGGGATTCATAGGTGGATTGTTCGGCATGATTTTTTGGTGCGTGCGACGCAAGCAGAAAATTTTTAAATGGATTGATGCAATGGTCGTTGCAATTCCCGCAGGTTACACATTCGGACGGCTCGGTAATTTTTTCAACGGAGAGCTGTATGGAAGAATTACAACGATGCCGTGGGGAGTAGTATTTCCGTTTGCGGAGAAATTTTCTGCGAGCGTAGAGTGGGTACAAGAATTTGCGGCGCAAATTGGCATGGACATTTCAGAAATGAAGCTTGTAAATTTACCACGCCATCCAAGTCAACTATACGAAGCGTTTTTTGAAGGCATTGTGCTTTTTATCATCTTATGGTTAGTTCACAACCACAAAAAGTGGCATGGCATGCTCGCATCATTATATACGATAGGTTACGGCATCATTCGCTTTTTTATAGAATATTTCCGTGAACCAGATTCAGACATAGGCTACAGAATTGCAAAAGATGCAAATGCGCCTATCTACATGAATACATCGCTTTTAAATTTTTCAACAGGACAAGTGCTGTGCTTCCTCATGATTATCGGCGGAATTGGAATTGGAATAGGCACGTATCTATATGAGAAAAAACGCACAAAAATAGGCGCATAGGATTTAATATAAAATAACTATTATCTGTAAATGAAAGCACCGCTGTTTTCGCATTGATTGAATACGAAAACAGCGGTGACAACCGCGTAATGCAAAAGCGTCGTAATACGCTTTCAGAAAGCTATGCTATCGTTCAAGCATTTTTGCAAAATCTGTTGCCGTATAATGTAAATATGCGGCAACTTCATCTGCAGGACCTGATTCGCCAAACCTGTCTATGCTGAATATGTTGCTCTTATCTTTCGTAAACTCAAGCCAATCATTTCCAACACCTGCCTCTGCCGCCACAACACGTTTTGCCTCACCAATAATCCTGTTGCGAATTACAGCGTCTTGTGCTGCAAAAAGTTTTACATCAACAACCGAAACAACGCGAATGCTTTTGCCCTTTACCATGCGTGAAGCAGCAAGCGCCATATTGACTTCGGAGCC
The DNA here is from genome assembly GCA_017940005.1 of Treponema sp. GTDB lineage: Bacteria > Spirochaetota > Spirochaetia > Treponematales > Treponemataceae > Treponema_D. Next base: position 63,216 of record JAGAZO010000005.1, on the reverse strand, counting down.
AGAAGCAAGCACTGTAATGTCAGGATGCGAGCTGCCTTCCTGCACAATGTATGCACCAGTGCGGATTGTATTCTTCCAATCGGGGTCAGCTTTTTCGTATACGGTAAGTTTTTGCCGCGTAAGCGCAAGACACACAGGATGCTCTTTGCTTTCGTATGCCATTTTCCACGCTTCAACAGTTTCTTCTGCATCGCCTGGTCTAAGCACTTGCACACCAGGTATTGCACGCAATGATGCAAGCGTTTCAATTGGCTGATGCGTTGGACCGTCTTCACCAACATAAATTGAATCATGCGTAAATACGTAAATAACAGGCTTTTTCATAAGCGACACAACGCGTAACGATGGACGTAAATAATCGCTGAACACAAGGAAAGTAGCGCAAAACGGACGCAGACCGCCATGCAAACTGATTCCTGCGCATATCGCAGACATTGCAAATTCACGAATGCCAAATTCTATCATGCGGCCTTTACGGTTTTCTGGCGTGTATGTGCCATCACAATTTTCAAGTTTTGTTTTATTTGGACTTGTTAAATCCGCAGAACCACCTACAAGGTTGCCATATCGATGTGCAATTACATTGATAACTTTACCGCTTGCGTCACGCGTAGCAATCGCATCACCTATTTTAAACTCACTATCGACTACATCTGCTGTCGGTGCATCGGAATGGAATGCGTCCCACTGTTTTCGCAACTCTGGATTTTCTTTTGACCACGCATCAAACTCTTTTTGCCACTGCGCCTCGCGCTGCGCGCGCTCATGCTTCGTTGCGGAAAAATACTCATATGCTTCCGGAAGCACATAAAACTCTTTTTCAACAGGAAGACCGAGCGCTTCTTTCGCAGCCTTTACGCCGTCAACTCCCAACGGTGCTCCATGTACATCGGCAGTTCCCGCTTTTGGTGCATACTTTCCTATGACAGATTTGAGCATGATGAGCGACGGTTTGTCAGCGCATTTTTTTGCTTCGTCGACGAGCTTAATAATTTCTGACGGTTCGTACATTGAACCATGCAACACTTGCCAACCGTATGCTTCGTATCGCTTTGCAATGTCATCAGTAAACGCAATGTCTGTGGAACCGTCTATGCTTATTCTGTTTTCATCATAAAAAATGATGAGCTTGCCGAGCTTCAAATGCCCCGCAATGCTCGATGCTTCAGAAGCAACGCCTTCCTGCAAGCAGCCTTCACCGACAAGCGAATACGTATAGTGGTCTACAATTTTATGCGTGCTCGTATTAAAACGCGCGGCAAGCATTGTCTCTGCAATTGCACTTCCAACCGCCATTGCAACACCTTGCCCAAGTGGGCCGCTTGTGTTTTCAACGCCATCTGTTACACCATACTCAGGATGACCGGGACATTTGGAACCGACTTGCCGAAATGTTTTTATATCATCAAGCGATACATTATACCCTGCAAGATGCAGAATTGAATAGAGCCACATTGAGCCGTGACCAGCAGAAATCACAAAGCGGTCGCGGTCTGCCCATTTTGAATTCACAGGATTGTGCTTTAAGATTTTACCATACAAGACAGCTGCAAGCTCTGCTGCGCCAAGCGGAATACCTGGATGCCCTGAGTTTGCCTTTTGAATTGCGTCCATTGATAAACTACGTACTGAAGTTGCAACCGCATGTATCTCTCTTTCATTCATAACGAACTCCTCTAAAATATATGATTTATAAAATTATTAATTATTAATTTCCGTGAATAATTTTCTCTGCCGCATCAAGCAGCACAGATTCATTTGCATGACTTTCAAGCAGTTTTTTAAATTCATCTTTTCTCAGCAACGTTGCAAGCATTGAAAGTATTTTTAAATGCGACTGCGCGTCATGTGTAAGCAAGACAAACATGACAGAGACAAATCGATCGTCGGGAGCATGCATATCTATTGGATTCTTTAAATACACAACACAAATCGCTTCATCCGCTTTTGATTTTAAAATTGAATGCTGGGCATGAGGAAGCGCAATTTCATTTCCTACTGCAGTACTCATTACGCGTTCTCTTTCACAAAGCGCTTTATATACAGCATCTGGAGAAATATTTTTCGGCAATGGAATTATGCCGCTGATTTTTTTATAAATTTCTTCTGGCGAACTCCCCTCTACATCGGCATATACTCCACCTTTATGAATAAGATGTGCAATACTGATTTCCGTATCCATGAATAAACTCCTCGCGACTACTTTATGACGACAAATCCTCGCCGTTTTTCAGATTCAACAACATCAATAAGTTCACTACTTATACCCTCAAAATTACATTCCATTCCTTCAAGGGATAATTCTATTTCATCGATGTCTTTTGCTGCATTCATCGGCTCAAATTCAAGCATCTCAAGAATATGCATCACATGGCTAAAAATCTGTGATAAAATTACAAGCCCTTGTTGCGGATACCGTTCCAAGTTTGTTGCAGAACGGTCTATTTCAAAAATAAGCGAACTTGTCTCTCTGTATAATGCAAGCGCACGATGCCGCAATGGACCGATTGAAAAATCGGCAAACCAGTTGTACGTTTTATTAATTATATCATGGCGTGCATTTACATGCAATAAGAAAAAATGCTTTTCCGCTGCTGTAAGGTGAATGTCCTTTGGCAAAATTTGCGCAACGATTTTCTCTGGTTCATATTTTTTATTAAAAAGCTGGTCTTCAATATATGCATCAAGAACATAATCAGTTACTGCTAAATCATTTAAAAAATGCTCTTCTGCGTCAGATATTTCGTCGTCTTCCGCAAGCTCATTCCATTTGCCAATAGCAGGAACATCTTCGCCACTCCGCCACAGCCGTGTTTCCACACCGAATGGCTCATATGCAACTTTTCTGCTTTGCGCAAGGAACTCTTCGACAGAGCCACATTCACTCGTACAGAGCATTTTACTATTGTTAAGAAACACAACAGCAAGTTGCTCTTCAATTGAAGAACACGGTCCGGTCAAATCAAAATTTTCTAGCAGAATCTTTTCAAGCCTTTCATACCAGCCTTGTCGCTCCAAATCATCTGCACGCATTTGCATTACATTGTTATCGCGTTTTATAGGCATCACTTCTACGTACCCTAAATCCCAATCCGCAACACGGCAGAGAATTCTGTCGCCGAATTTAAAACCACAATATTTCACAAGCGGTTTTAGCGAATTGCACGTTAAACGCACTTTTGGTGGAAGCTCAAAATCTTGCAGCGCTAAATCCATGCCCGCATTTGCAGGATCCGCTGCAATATACTGCGAGGCAAATTCACTCCCGTAAAGCGCAAATAAATCACCTGCAGCCCCATTATCAAACTCAACTGATTCATATGCAAGCATTTCACCTTTGTATATAAACGTAAGCGCAGAGGGAAGCATTTCAGGATCAACAAACGGCATGCATCTACCGCCCGCAGCAAAAACATTTTTCTCCACTTCATATCTTGTTGGCTTGAAACTAAACCACTGATTTGTAAATGCACCAGCGCGCGTTATATACACATTATCTTTCAGTGCAAACACGCAACTGCTTGTATGTAAATAGTCCTCGCACTCTTCACGCGAAGCGTGCACCCCCATCTTTACCAACATGCGCATAAAATCTTTGTTGGAAAAAACATCTCGATATGTCCTGAGAAATCTGCTGATAAGCGTCTCTGCTTGAACTTTCATACTCTAAAGATACTAATGCTCTGTTCCAAAAATCAAGCAGCATTATACTACACGTATATCGTCAACAGTAAAATCACAATTTGCAAGGATGGATTTTATCTGCTCAAGCGCAACGTCAGTTATTTTAATGGTAAACCGCCTGATTCCCGCTTCGCCTGACTCATGAGTAACAAGCGAAACAATATTTCCTCCAAGCGACGCGATTTTCTCTGCAATCAGCGCAATTTGTCCAGGTTTGTCACGCGCGCTAATTATTGCACGCACGCCTTTGTGACGAGCACCAAACATGTTCGTAAAGAGGTGGAACAAATCGCTTTCAGTTACAATGCCGACAAGAATGCCGTCTTTTATTACAGGAAGGCATCCGATTTGATTGTCAACCATGATGCGCGCAGCTTCTTCGACAACTTCACTTTCGGAAACAGTCACCACTTTTTTTGTCATGATTTTTTCCACAGTGAGCTTTGAAAGCAGATAACCTATTTCATACATGTCAAGTGTTGTTGCATCGGATGGGGCAGCTTTTGCCAAATCATTTTTTGTTAAGATTCCTGCAAGCCTGCCGTTTCTGTCGACGACGGGAAGTTTGCTTATATTCTTTTTCGACATAAGCGCTTTCGCATCTATAAGCGTCATCTCCGGCGCAACATGCACAGGATTTCGCGCCATCACATCTTTAACAACCATCGAAAACCTCCAGTTTGAAAAAATCCCCTATAGTTTATTATATCACATTTTTTCGATTTATCCGCCTAAATATGCAGCTTTTATCGAAGAATCTGCGATAAGCTCGGATGCCGTTCCGTGCTTCAAAATGGAGCCAGTTTCAAGGATATACGCTCTGTCCGCAACAGAAAGCGCTTTATACGCGTTTTGCTCAACAAGCAAAATCGTCGTACCGTTTTCGCTGATTTTTTTAATAATCGAAAAAATTTCATCTACAAGGATAGGCGCAAGCCCCATAGACGGCTCGTCAAGCAAAAGCAATTTTGGCTCTGCCATAAGCCCTCGTCCTATTGCAAGCATTTGCAGCTCGCCGCCAGAAAGCGTGCCTGCATTCTGCCGCAACCGCTCTTTGAGGCGCGGAAAAAGCTCGAATACTTTTTCCATATCGCGCTTGATGCCGTCTCTGTCTTTTCGCAAAAACGCGCCGAGTTCAAGATTTTCACGCACTGAAAGGTTGTGAAAAATGCGCCTTCCTTCGGGCACATGGATAAGCGCTCGCTGCACAATTTTGTCAGGCGCAAGCGTCGTGATGTCTTCGCCATCAAAGATGACAGAGCCGCTTGCCTTTTTTAAGATGTTTGAAATGGCGTGGAGCGTCGTTGTTTTGCCCGCGCCGTTTGAGCCAATAAGCGTAATGACCTCGCCTTCGTCTACAGAAAACGAAATGCCGCGCAACGCTTTGATAGTTCCATACGAGACGCAAAGATCTTTTACTTCAAGAAGTGAGCCCATTACACCGCCTCCGAACCGAGATACGCTTTGACGACAAGCGGATTTGATTTAATCTCTTCGGGATTCCCAGAAGCGATAACGCTCCCGTAATTGAGCACAAAGATTTGCTCGCATATTCCCATAACAAGCTTCATGTCATGCTCAATCAACAGAATTGTCAATTTAAATTTGTCACGGATAAAATGAATGAGCTGCATGAGTTCCGCCGTCTCCTGCCCATTCATGCCGGCGGCAGGCTCGTCAAGCAGCAACAGTTTTGGATTCGAGGCAAGCGCGCGCACAATCTCAAGCTTGCGCTGCTCGCCATACGGTAAATTTTTTGCAAGCTCTTCGCTTTTGTTTTCAATTTTAAAAAGTTCCAGCAACTGCATGGCGCGCTCCGTCATGCGCTTTTCATCGCGTCGAAACCGCGGCGTGCGCAAAAGCACATCTACAGGCTGCACAGTGCGCGAGTTATGGAGCGCAATACGCACATTGTCAGACACAGAAAGATTGCCAAATAAACGGATATTTTGAAATGTGCGCGCAATGCCAAGCTTGTTGAGCGAGGCGGGCTTCATTTTATTAATAACACGAACGTTGTCGTTGCTGTCCCAAAACGTAATCTGCCCTGATGTTGGCTGATACACGCCGCTGAACATGTTGAACAGCGTTGTCTTTCCTGCGCCGTTTGGGCCAATCAAACCATACAAGCCCCCTTCATACAGCTTGCATGAAAACTCGCTCACCGCGCACAGCCCGCCAAATACAATCGAGACATCGGTAGCTTGCAGCACAACTTTTTCTTTATCAGGCATTCGTCGCCTCCGATTTTTTGTTCCGAGAGAGCCTTTGCGCAATTTTATCAAACGTTTTGACAAACGAAAATTCTTTCATGCCCATAAGTCCCTGCGGTCTAAACAACATGACCATGATGAGAATGACAGGATAGATGAGCAGACGGTAGTTTTGCAAAAAGCGCAAAAACTCTTGCAAGTATGTGAGTACAAAAGCTGCAAGCACGCTTCCTGTCATCGATCCCATGCCGCCGAGCACAACAAAAATCAAGTAGTCAATGCTCCTCGAAAACGATGCCTGTTCAGGCTTAACAAAACCGATAAACGGCGCATATAGCGCTCCACCTATGCCTGCCACAAACGATGCGACTACAAATCCAATCATCTTGTATTTAAATACGCTGATGCCCGATGAATTTGCAGCAATAGGGTCTTCTCGCACTGCAAGAATTGCACGCCCATATGTTGAGCGTATAAAGTTCTGTATTAAAATTATTAAGAGCACAAGTGTGCCAATTATTGCAAGATATGCAAATGTCGCGTTGAGCGTGAGTAATGTTGGAAACTGCTTGCCGTTTGGACCACCGGTAATATTTTTCAAATTGACAAGGACAACGCGAATGATTTCGCCAAAGCCGAGTGTAACGATTGCGAGGTAGTCACCCTCAAGTTTGAGTGTCGGAAAGCCAATCAAAAAACCGAACACCGATGTAACAGCTGCTGCCAATATAATTGAAATAGGCAACGGTATATGCAAATTTGTAGAAAATAATATAGTCGCATATGCGCCAATCGCCATAAATCCTGCTTGACCGAGCGAAAGCTGACCGGTAATGCCGCAAATGATATTTATGCTCAACGCCATTATCGCATTGATTCCTGACAGCGTAATGATTTGTGCCGTGTATCCGTCAATAACATCAAACTGAATGAGCAACGCAGGCACAACGATAATAAACACCGCACATACGCCAGGAACTACTGTATTTTTCAAATTACTCATAGGTTTTCAAGCACTCCCATACAATATTAAAACTGCATGCAACGCGTAATCGCCACATAACGCACAATGCCGCTACACTTTTACGCGTCTGTTTTTTCCGAATATGCCAGCAGGTTTTACAAGCAAAATAATTATTAAAATTGAAAACGAGATTGCATCTGCATATTGCGATGAAAGAAACCCTTTTGTAAGCGTTTCTGCAATGCCAAGCAAAATACCGCCGAACATTGCGCCAGGAATAGAACCTATGCCGCCGAGCACTGCTGCAATAAACGCTTTTAAGCCAGGCATATAGCCCATCATCGGGTCAATCTGTGGATAGGCCGTCGCATACAAAACACCACCAGCACCAGCAAGCACAGAACCAATGACAAATGTGATTGCAATTGTGCGGTTCACGCTTATCCCCATGAGGCTTGCTGCTTGCATGTCAAAAGAGACGGCCTGCATTGCCTTTCCTGTTTTCGTGTAATTGACGAGCAGATACAGAACAATCATCAGCGCCGCGCTCGCAATGATGACATCTCGCTGAATATTTGAAATAGCGATAAATCCAAGCTGCATTATTTTCGTTTCCATAGTAGGAAACTGGCGCGGGTCAGGACCGACAAACGGCAGCACGCGCATAGTATTTTGCAAAATAAGTTCGACAGCAATCGCAGTAATAAGCGAATTGAGGCGCGGCGCAGAACGGAGCGGACGATATGCAAGGCGCTCTATCAACAATGCAAGCAGCGCACAAAAAAACATGGCTGTTACAAATGCAAGCAACAAGCCGGGCACTGTAACATCAACTGTGCCAAACATATTCGAGCCAAGCGCAACAAGCACAAAATAGCCTGCATACGCGCCCATCATCACTACATCTCCGTGCGCAAAGTTGATGAGTTTTACAATGCCATAGACCATTGTGTAGCCAAGCGCAATGAGCGCATAGATTGAGCCAAGCGACAAACCGTTTATCAACTGTTGCACAAACATAGTACCAGTGTTCACATATCCTCCAAGCGCATCGCATGCGCCCTTCAATAAAATGCGTACTGCATAAACAATGAGTCGCTTGCAATACTCTAGATTATCACGTGCGCGTATTTTTTTCAATGCACAAGATGGATGCATACAGCGCGCATAAAAAAAGTGGCTGTCCGAAGCTAACAGTATTACCTTCAGAGACAGCCGCGTTACCAGTCAAAAAACGTATATTACGGATTGACTGTCGTTTTGTATACTGTCGTCAATTTTCCATCGTTGCCGCGCACCAATTCAAGCATAACTGCCGACTTTACTGGATTGTGTTTTGCATCAAACGTAAGATGTCCGGTAACGTAGTCGCCATCTATCTGCTCAAGCGCAGTACGAATTGCAGCGACATCAGTAGAACCTGCCGCAACAATAGCGTCTTTTAGCATATACACAGAATCATAGCCGAGTGCCGCAAACGAGTTCGGGCTGGAATTGTATTTTGCATTGAATGCGCTCACAAATTGCTGGACAGCAGGTGCCGTTGAATCTACGGCATAGTGATTTGAATAAAATCCACCCAGCACTTCGTTGCCAGCGTTTTCAGTCAAGCCATCCCAACCGTCTGCGCCAACAATAGGCGTATTGATTCCCTGCGCACGAAGTTGCCGTGCAATGAGCGCGACAGTACCATAGTAATCGGGAAGATACACTACATCGGGATTCGCGTTTTTGATTTTTGTGAGCTGCGCATTGAAATCTTTGTCGCCAGTCGAATACGACTCAAATGCAACAACTTGTCCACCAGCACTTGTAAACGCCTGTTGAAAATTTTCTTCAAGCCCTACAGAGTAGTCGTTTTGCACATCATATAAAATGGCAGCACGTTTTGCATTAAGCGTCTCCGCTGCAAACTTACCACCCACAGCTCCCTGAAACGGATCAATGAAGCACGTGCGGAAAATGTAGTTACCCGCATTTGTAATTGCAGGATCTGTTGCAGCAGGTGCAATCTGAATAACTTTACCAGCTTGTGCTAACGTCGTAATAGACAGCGAGCAGCCAGATGTAAGAGAACCTATGACAACTTTCACCTTGTCTTTTGTGGTGAGCTTTTTATATGCATTAACTGTTTTGTCAGGATTGCCTTCATCATCTTCACTGATAAGTACAAACTGCTTTCCTTCGATACCGCCAGCCGAGTTGATTTCCTCGATTGCCAAATCAATGCCCTTTTTGCACTCTACGCCATACACTGCTACGCTGCCAGAAAGTGGAAAAATGCCCCCTATTTTAATTGCGTCGCTGTCGGAACTGCATCCCACAAAAAGCGACACTGCAAGCAGTGCAGTTACCACAAACCATACATTTTTTTTCATATCAAACCTCCATAAAAATGAAAACTGGCTACACGCCTCTTGAACTACTTAACTTATACTTAATATATTAAAAATATTAAAGAATTGCAAGCACCTAGAACGCTCTGTGGTAAAGCTATCATCTACTCGCCTTTGGCTTTTACCGCCCATAGCAATCTGCTTACCCGAGCATATAATCTGTCACCATTGAGAAATGAAAACACATAACTACTACATATGTTCACCTGCATCTACATGAGACACAGGCAAACAGTTACTCAATACGCTTACCAAACAGCAATGGTAAATACTCTACATGAAAACGGCATGTACATATGCGCGTTTGGCACATATGTACAGAGCTACTCTGTAGCAGATTCTTGAACAGGAGCTTCCGTTGCAGCAGGTTCGGCAACAGAGACAGCAGCTTTTTGCGCACGTTTTTCTTTGCGTGCTTTATTTTTCATAGCAGCATTGCAAAATTTGCATACCATCACTTTATTTCCGTCAATTTCAACTTCGTAGATGATTTTTACGCCTGTTTTATGACATACTGGGCATGTGCCTCTTCCATGCGACGGCAGCGAGCGGATTCCTGTCCCTCTATGATTCTTAGCCATACTTACTCCTTTACTTCCGCACTTTGTTTTTCAGCAGATTTTTTTTCTTTTGCCACAGTTTTATCGTGCTCCTTTTTATCTGCTGCTTTTTTGGTGCCGCCCGATGTTTTCTTTGAGACCTTTTTATCAGTTTTTGTATCCGCGCTGCCGTCATCAAGTTTATAATCGACAAGCTCAAGAAGCACGATATCTGCTGCATCGCCTTGACGGAATCCAAGCTTCAAAATACGCGTGTATCCACCCGGACGCTCTTTCATGCGTGGACCAATTTCTGTGAACAATTTATTCAGCACTCTCTCATCTGAAATAAATTTTGCAACTTGACGGCGATTATGCACGGAATCAACTTTTGCGCGCGTAATGAGTTTTTCTGCAGAACGCCGAACCTCTCTCGCTTTTGCTTTTGTTGTTGTAATACGTTCAAATCTAAAAAGAGAGGTTACCATGTTACGCGACATTGCGCGCCTATGCCCAGTAGGACGTGAAAGTGGGTTAAAACCTGTTCTATGATTCATCTATTTCTTCCTTCTGTTTTGATAAGTTAACAGCATTTCTCAGATGACTGTAGTCCGTCATGCCAAGAGTCAGTCCCCATTCCTGAAGCTTTTCTTTAATTTCGGTAAGACTTTTTTTGCCGAAGTTACGCGTTTTAGCAATATCATCTTCTGTTTTTTTTGTCAATTCGCCGATTGTACGTATACTCGCATTTTTTAAGCAGTTCGACGAACGCACTGAAAGCTCAAGTTCGTCAACAGGGGTATTGAGAATATCTCGAATACGCTTGTCACCTTCATCACCGTCATCCGAACCAAAAAGAGCATCATCATCAAAATTGATAAAAATCCTAAAATGATCATCTGCGATTTTCGCAGCCTCAGCAAGCGCATCTTCTGGAGAAATTGTGCCATCTGTCCAAATCTCAAGCACAAGTTTATCGTAGTCGTTCCGTTGTCCAACGCGACACGGTTCAATAGCATATTTTACTTTTGTGACAGGCGTAAAGATAGCATCCATTGGAATTGTGCCAACAACATCAATATACCGCTCATTCATTTCAACAGGAATATATCCCCTGCCCAAATCAATTTGCACTTCAATGTCAAGGCGCGCATTTTCCATCATCGTAAAAATGAGCATATCTTTTGTCATCACTTCAAGTTCACCGTTTTTGACAAAATCATTGCTTTTTACCACGCCGGGGCCTTTGAACTCATACAGAATTGTATCTTGCTCTATGTCGGCTGGCAAACGCAAACGCACCTGTTTCAAGCTATTGATAACTTCAAGTGTGTCTTCAACAATATTTGGAATCGCTTCAAACTCACTAGAAATAACATGAGGCACCCCGTCGGCATCATACGATGTAATCCGCACAGACGTAATAGCATACCCCTGAATTGAAGACAACAGTACACGTCGAAGCGTATTACCAATCGTCGTGCCAAATCCCGTTTCAAACGGATACGCTGTAAATTTTCCGTAATTAGGATTTGTATCAATAGGAGTATACGTAATGCCCTTCGGTTTTCTAAAACCTTTAAGCAAATTTTTTCGAGCCATCTGAACTCCTTATCTCTATTTAGAATAGAGCTCAACAACGAGCTGCTCTTTTACATCAGCCAAATCAGTAACCTCATTGCGCATAGGATATTGCATGAATGTACCTTTTACTGCATCAACATCAACGCTAACCCACGGCATTGTTCCTGATTTTGAAATTTCTGACAATGCGTCCTGTACAAGTGTAAGTCGCTTGCTTCGTTCACGAACTTCAATTACAGAGCCCGGTCGCACTTGATAGCTCGGTATGTCAACTTTTTTGCCATTCACATAGATATGCCCATGCTGAACAAGTTGACGCGCCTGACTACGGCTCATTGCAAAACGCATACGATACACTACACTATCAAGGCGAGATTCAAGCAAACGGATAAGGTTTTCGCCAGTAACACCAGACATGCGCTGTGCACGTTCAAACGTCAAACGGAACTGCCGCTCGAGCATACCGTACATTCGCTTGATTTTTTGCTTTTCACGAAGCTGCGTACCATATTCACTGCGCTTGCCAATACGCGCTTTTGGGTCTTTGCCCGGAGCAGGGCGTTTTTTATTAATCGGGCACTTATCGCTCATGCAGCGTTTGCCTTTAAGCATCAATTTTTTTTGTTCTGCCCTGCACAAGCGGCAGACAGGTCCTGTATATCTTGCCATTTGTCAAACTCCTTACATGCGACGTGTTTTTCGTGGACGGCAACCATTATGTGGAATCGGCGTAGTGTCGGAAATAGATTTTACTTTAAGCCCTAAATTTCCGAGTGAACGAATTGCATTTTCACGCCCCATTCCCGGCCCTTTTACATATACATGAACTTCACGCAAACCGCTTGAAAGCGCTTTTTGAACAGCTGTTTCTGCAACAGACTGTGCGGCAAACGGCGTTGATTTTTTAGCTCCGCGAAAACCAAGCCCGCCAGAAGAAGCCCATGAAATTGTATTGCCTTTCAAATCGGTAACAGTCACGATAGTATTATTGAATGTTGCTTGAATATATACATTACCTTCGTATACACTCTTTTTCTCTTTTCGCTTTGTTTTTTTAGCAGCAGGCATTTTATCTCCTATATAAAAATCATAATTTGCTGTGTGCCGCAATTTTCATACAACGGCACAATCTCGCTGCTGTTCTTTATTGCAAACAACAGCAGATGTGTACTCTACTACGCCTTCTTCTTATTGGCAACAGTCTTTTTCTTACCTTTGCGCGTGCGAGCATTTGTGCGCGTACGCTGCCCTCGCACAGGAAGCCCTTTACGATGCCGAAGCCCACGATAGCAGCCAATATCCATAAGACGCTTTAAATTAAGACCGACTTCCGTACGGAGATGCCCTTCCACTTTATAATTTTTATCAATTATGTCGCGGATTTTTGCCAATTCCTCTTCGGTTAAATCGTTTGCTAATTTATGCGGATCAATTCCCGTCTTTTTGCAAATCTCATTTGCAGAAGAACGACCGATTCCATAAATATACGTAAGCGCAATGAATATGTGCTTATTCGGGATATCTACACCCTCAATTCTTGCCATTATATTTTCTCCTTATCCTTGTCGCTGCTTATGCTTTGGGTTTGAACAAATAATGCGGACAATACCGCCTCGTCTAATAACCTTACAGTTTGCACAGATAGGTTTTACGCTGGTACGTACTTTCATACAAGCCTCCATCTATTATAAAAATCCATTTTACTGAATAATTCGCGCAAGCTACAACCTTCGCGATCTGATTCTGCCTTTCGACACAAGCCCATCGTGATGATGCATTTTGAGCAACGCTTCAATCTGACTCATCGTATCTAAATCGACACCAACCATGATTATCAAAGACGTACCGCCCATAAGCATCGCAACTGACTGCGGAAATTTGAAAAGCGTTTGAATGACTGTCGGGAGCACCGCCATTATACACAAGAACAACGAGCCAGGCAATATGAGTCTATTCAAAATCTTTTGCAGATATTCTTCTGTTTTATCGGTGCGAACACCGGGAATGGAGCCGCCGTTTTCCCGTATTTGCTTCGCAATTTCCGTAGGATTCAATGTAACCTGAGTGTAGAAGTATGCGAAGAAGACGATAAGTATGATAAATAAAATATTGTACCACAATCCGTTCGGGGTCAAGAATACAGCAAGCCTCGATACCCAGCGCGCAGAATTCTGATTGCTTCCAAACATTTGAATAAGCTGAATAGGGAACGTAAGAAGTGATGATGCAAAAATAAGCGGCATTACATTTGACGGATTGACTTTAAATGGAATGTATGTATTTTGTCCGCCGTACATTTTTCTGCCTACAACACGTTTTGCATAATGCACAGGAATTTTTCGTTCACCAGATTCCTCGTACACAACAAGGGCAATAATACCGAGAAACATCACGAGCACAATAATAGCAAACACTGGCTGAACAGAGCCATTCCGAATACCCTGCCACAAGTCAACTATTGCTCGAGGAAGGCGAGCTACAATACCGGCAAAAATCATCATTGAGATGCCGTTGCCAATGCCACGTGCGGTAATTTGGTCGCCTAACCATATCGTAATCATTGAGCCCGTTGTCACCGTCATCATTGCAAGCAAACGGAATGCGAGTCTATTTTCAATGACAATTGAACCTGGTATGCTTGATGCGTATACAGTCACTGCATACGACTGTAACAAACATACCAATATTGTGCCAACGCGTGTCCACATGGCAATTTTTCGCTGACCGCCATCTTCTTCTACAATCCGTTTAAGAGATGGGAAGATGATAATCGCGAGTTGCATGATAATCTGCGTAGAAATATACGGCATAACGCCAAGCATAAAAACAGAAAAATTGGAAAATGCGCCGCCAACAAAAAAATCCATGTAGCTTGCAAAAGCATTTTTATTCTGTGCCGCCAACTCATCAAAATATGCAAGCAGGACGTTTGCATCAATTCCCGGAATTGTAAGCACGCTTCCTAATCGGAACACAGCCATGATGAACAGCGTAAAAAGCAAACGACTGCGGAGTTCTTTTATTCTAAACATATTCACAATTGGATTGCCTGCCATGTTCTATTCCGCCTTATTTCTTCTTTTTGTCATCATTTTTTACTGCAGCAGCTTTTTCATTTTTTTCGTCGCGCCACTTTGCATATGCCATGTTACGCTCTTTTCGATGAGCGCCCACAACAGCGTCAACCGTGCCGCCAACATTTTCAATTTTCTCTTTTGCAGATTTCGAAATCTTATCGACCTTTACAGTGAATTTTTTTGTAACATCACCTTTGCCGAGTATCTTTATCTGTTCTTTTTTCTTTGACGAGATAAGCTTTTTCTCTATGAGAGCTGCGCGGTCAACTGTGTCGCCATCTGAAAACTTTGCCTCAAGTTCCTCGATATTGAAACAGACGACAGGGGTTTTAAAACGTACATTTGAAAATCCACGTTGCGCAAGGCGCCTGTAGAGCGGCATTTGCCCGCCTTCAAATCCAACATACGGAAGTTTTTTTCCTGAACGAGACTGCTGACCTTTATTACCGCGTCCGGCAGTAGTACCGTGGCCGGAAGAAGAACCACGTCCGACTCTCTTCGGCTTTTTATTTGCACCCTTTGGCGCATGAAGAACAGGATTATAATCTGACATTATTGCACCTCTTCAACGGTAAGAATATGAAAACATCTTCTAATCATTCCACGTATAGACGGATTGTCATCGTGTATAACAGATGAGTTGAGCTTTTTAAGACCAAGCGAACGTACTGTCGCCTTTACGTCTGCTTTTTGCCTGATTGTACTTTTTGTAAGCGTAATCTTGAGTTTACCAGCCATAATTATCCCCACAACTCGTTGAGCGTTTTACCTCTGCCTACAGCAATCTTCTTTGCATCCATAAGATGCTCAATAGCGTCAAACGTGGCACGCACGACATTTACAGAAGTGCTCGAACCTATGGATTTTGAAATGATATCTGTAGCACCAGCTGCATCCATAACCGCACGAACTGCACCGCCCGCAATAATTCCTGTACCAGGACGTGCTGGCTTGAGCAGCACAGAAGAGCCTTTAAACTTGCCTATCATTTCATGCGGCACTGTTCCATTTTTAATAGGTACCACAATAAGATTTCGCTTTGCCCTATCTATGCTTTTACGAATAGCCTCAGTTACATCATTTGCCTTGCCAAATCCGTACCCAACACGCCCTTTTTTGTCACCAACAACGGCGAGCGCTGCAAACGAAAACCGACGACCACCTTTTACCACTTTCGCAGTACGATTGAGCGTAACGAGTTTCTCAACAAATTCCTTATTTTCTTCGCTTCGTCTGTCACGCTCACGGCGCCCTCTGCGATTAGCACCATCGTGTCCATTTCTCGCTTCCCGAGCGTTCGTATTTTCCTGACGCGCAACAGCGGCTTTTGCATCTACCGACGCGATTGTTTCTTTATTTTCTATTTCCTGTTGTTCTGCCATACATTCTCCTATCGGGAGCGCCCGCTTAAAATACGATTCCCGCTTTACGGGTTCCGTCTGCGAGTGCCTTTACAACACCGTGATATAGATAGCCATTACGATCAAATACTACCGTTGTAATCTGCTTTTCTTTAAGGCGGGCACCAAATGCTTCACCGAGTTTTGCCGCATCTGCAACAGTTGGCTTCAAGCCTGCAAATTCTTTTTCAAGCGTAGAAATAGCTGCAAGCGTTGTACCGTTGTCATCATTCACCGCTTGCATCAAAAGATTTCTATTGCTGCGTGTAACCGTCAAACGCGGGCGTGCCGCAGTGCCATACACGCGCTTGCGAATGTGAATCTTTCTATGCAACCGTTTTCGTAATTTGTCGCTCATTTTCTTTCTAATCAACATATACTGCCGCCTTATTTTACGCCTGTCTTACCGACTTTGCGTCTGATAACTTCATTTTCATAACGAATACCTTTGCCTTTATACGGTTCAGGCTCTCGTAAACTGCGGATTTCCGCACAAAATTGTCCTACCTGCTGCTTGCTAATTCCCGATACAGAAATTTTTCCATTGTTATCAGCCGCAACAGTAAGGCCATCTGGAATAATCGCAATAAAATCATTTGAATAGCCAAGATTCATTACAAGTTCATTACCCTTTACTTCAGCGCGGAAACCAACACCATTGATAATGAGCGATTTTGTGAAACCAGTTGTAACACCAATCACCATATTGTTGATAAGACTGCGGTACAGCCCGTGATCTGCATTTGCTTGTTTTGAAGTATTCAATGTCGTCACTGTAATATTTCCGTCTTCAAATGCAACTTTCACATTTTTGCTGTATGCTTGTGTAAGCTCACCCTTTGGACCTTTCACAGAAATTGAGTCAGGATTAACTGTAACAGTTACACCTGTCGGTACTACGACAGGAAGTTTACCAAGTTTAGACATTATCGCCTCCTGTTACCATACCGTGCAGATTAATTCACCGCCCACCATTTTTTCCGTCGCCTTTCTGCCCGTAGTAACACCAGCAGACGTAGAAACGATGAGCGTGCCGTATCCGTTATAAACACGCGGTAAATCTTTAAAACCAGAATATACACGGCGACCGGGCGTCGAAATCTTTTTAAGTCCATGTATAACCGAATTATTCTGATCATCATATTTCAAAAAAATGCGGATAATATTATGTCCATCTTCAGAGACTTTTTTGAAATTTTTTATATATCCCTCGGTTTTCAGAATTTTCACGATTTCAAGTTTGAGCTTTGAAGTAGGCACGTCAACTTTTTCGTGGCGGACAGCAACCGCATTCCGAACCTTTGTGAGCATGTCTGCTACAGGATCTGATGCACTCATTTTTTTCCTCCACTACCAGCTTGATTTAGTGACGCCTGGTAAAAGGCCTTCACTTGCATATTTACGGAAACACAAGCGGCACATTTTAAATTTCCGCAAATAACCACGCGGACGACCGCAAATCTGGCAGCGATTATATTCTCGTGTCGGATATTTTTGTTTGCGGGCCGCTTTAATAATCATAGATTTCTTAGCCATAACTCCTCACTTATTTCCGGAACGGCATATTAAATTTTGAGAGCAAAGCACGCGCTTCATTATCAGTGCCTGCGCTCGTCACAATTGCTATATTCATACCAGAAATACGCTCAATTTTATCAAAATCTATCTCTGGAAAAATAATTTGCTCGGTAATGCCAAGAGAAAAATTTCCATGCCCATCAAAACCTGTCGACTTAATGCCACGAAAATCTTTGACACGTGGTAGTGCAACATTTATAAGACGATCAAGGAACTCATACATCATGTTTCCACGCAGCGTTACCATTGCACCGATTTCATTACCCTCACGCAATTTAAAGTTTGCAATACTTTTCTTCGCTTTTGTTTTAACCGCACGTTGTCCAGTAATCTGTGTCAAATCAGCAACGGCAGCGTCGAGGAGTTTTTTATTGGTGAGAGCTTCGCCCACACCCACACTCACCACAATCTTTTTAAGCTGTGGCACCTGCATTGGTGTTGTATATCCAAACTCTTTTGTAAGTTCGGGTGCGACTGTTTCTTTGTAAACTTTCTTAAGACGAGGTACGTAATTATCCATTACAGTGTTTCTCCACATTTGCGGCAAAAACGAAGTTTTTTGTCGCCTTCAAATTTATAACCGACTCGCACAGGGTGTCCACATTTTTTACAGACAATGCCTACATTTGAAATATGCAACGGCGCTTCAATTTCAATAATGCCGCCCTGTTCTTGTTGGCTGCGCGCTCGCATTGCTTTTTTTACAATGTTTACACCTGACACAACAACTCGTTCTTTTTTCGGAATAACGCGCACAACAGTACCGCGTTTGCCTTTATCTTTTCCTACGAGCACCTCAACACTGTCATTTTTTTTGACTCTAAACTTATTCTGCATACACGTGCTCCTTATAATACTTCCGGTGCAAGCGAAACGATTTTCATAAAATCCATATCGCGCAATTCACGCGCCACAGGACCAAAAACACGCTTACCTTTCGGATTTTTATTTTCGTCCACAATAACGCATGCATTGTCATCAAAACGAATGTATGTACCATCTGGGCGGCGATATTCTTTTGATTGACGCACTATAACGGCTTTCTCTATTGAGCCTTTTTTTATAGTAGATGTAGGAATCGCGTCTTTGACCGCCACTACGATGATGTCACCTATGCCAGCATATCGACGACGCGATCCACCAAGCACTTTGATGCATTGAACAAGTTTTGCACCGGAGTTATCTGCGACAACAAGATTAGACTGCATTTGAATCATACTTATGCTCCTATTTAGCGCGTTCAATGACTTCGGTAAGACGCCAACGCTTGTGTGCACTGAGCCGCCTGCTTTCAACAATACGCACTGTATCACCGATATGCGCATCATTCATCTCATCGTGTGCCATGTACTTCTTTGTGCGCTTTACATATTTCTTGTACAACCTGTCCATTTTGCGCGTTGTTACAGTGACGACAATCGTCTTTTCCATTTTGTCGCTCGTTACAACTCCTACAAATGAACGCTTATTAGGCTTTTTAACCTGAACAGTTTGCTCTTCCACAGTTCAGCTCCTATTTCGTTACTTTAGCAGATTTTTTCACAGGCTTTTTATCTGCCGGTGTTTTCTGCCAGATAAACGTATTAAGACGCGCTATTTCGTGACGCATCGTACGTTTTTGCATCGGATTATCTACATGCGAAATTACCATTTTAAAACGTAAATCCATGTATTCCTTTTTAAGCTTGTCACGTTTAGCAACGAGCTCTTCATATGACAAATCTTTATCTTTTATTTTTTTATCTGCCATCTGAATCTCCTTACGCAATAGTCGGCTTATAGGCGATTTTTGTCATAATCGGCAATTTACTCTGCGCCAATTCAAGCGCACGATGAGCAAGCTTTAAATCAACATTGCCAATCTCGAACAAAATCGTTCCCGGTTTTATAACCGCTGCCCACCATTCTGGAGAGCCTTTTCCCTTACCCATGCGGACTTCAGCAGGCTTTTTTGAAATAGGCTTGTCAGGGAAAACGCGAATCCATACTTTACCTTTACGATTGAGATGACGATTTATTGCAACACGACACGCTTCAATAACATTTGCTTTAAGCCATGTCGGCTCTGTAGCAACAAGCGCAATATCGCCAAAGTCAATATGATTTGTGCGCGTTGCATTGCCTTTTTCTCTTCCACGCTGTACTTTGCGATGCAAAACTCTTTTTGGACTAAGCATACTAACTCCTTACCGCCCTTTCAGCCTGAACGACACGTTCGCGACGCGGCTTGCGTACAAGTTGCCCTGCATCTTCATTTTGTTCCGTGCCGTAATTCATGCCGTTGTATACCCAGACTTTTACGCCGATTTTACCATATGTAGTGAGCGCCTCGTAAACGCCATAATCAATGTCGGCGCGAAGCGTATGAAGCGGAACGCGTCCTTCTTTATGCTCTTCAGTGCGCTTCATTTCAGCGCCGCCAAGCCGACCGGAAAGACGTATTTTTATCCCCTGTGCGCCAGCGCGCATTGCATTGCTCACTGCCTGTTTAAGCGCTTTGCGATATGAACCATGTCCTGAAAGCTGTCTTCCAACATTTGCAGCAATAAGCGTTGCATTCAAATCAGCGCGCTTGATCTCTTTAATTTTAATTTGCACTTTTTTAGGTTCAAGCTGTTTTTGTATATGCGCACTGATAGCTTCGATTGTTGCACCTTTTACACCGATGATAACACCCGGCCGCGCTGTATGAATAACAATAGTAACGCGCTGCGGATGGCGCACAATTTCAATTTCTGCAATATCGGCATTTTTACATTCGGGAAGATTAGCAATCATTTTGCGAATTTTCAAATCTTCAAGAACAAGATCTGCATATTCACGCGGATCTGCATACCACCGAGATTGCCATGTTTTATTTACGCCAAGACGTAAACCGATAGGATTAACTTTCTGACCCACTTTATTTTCCCGCCTTTTCGTCAACGACGACAGTAATATGACACATACGTTTCAAAAGCTGATCGGCACGACCACGCGCACGAAACCAGATTCGCTTGAGACGAGGTCCTTCATCAATTTTAATTTCGCGTATATAAAGCATATCTTCATCAAGCTTGCTGTTTGCATTGAGCGCATTCGCCATAGCAGACTTAAGCGTTTTGTTGATAAGGCGCGCGCCTTTTTGCGGCATATTTTCAAGAATAGCCACTGCTTCAACACACGGCTTTCGACGTACTACACGAGCAACAGGACGAACTTTCGTTGGAGAAGCGATTAAATATTTTGTAATCGCTCTATATCCTTTTTTTTCAACAGCGCCACTTCTTTCAGCCCAACTCTTTTTACCCATATCTATCCACCTTATTTAGCTGCTGACGAAGATTTAGCAGCTTTTGCAATTGCCGCCGCCTTATCTGTACCGCCGTGAGCACGGAAAACACGCGTGGGAGAAAATTCGCCGAGCTTATGTCCGACAAGATTTTCTGTGATGTACACAGGTATCCACGACTTGCCATTGTATACAGAAATAGTGTTTCCGACCATTTCTGGAATGATTGTAGAGCAGCGAGAATATGTTTTTATCATTTTTTTATCTGATGTTTTATTCATCGCCAACACTTTCTTATACAGGCTCTTTTCTACAAAAGGCCCCTTCTTAACTGACCTTGACATGCTTGCTCCTATTTCTTACGGCGTGAAATGATAAATTTACTTGACGGCTTGCGTTTATTGCGCGTCTTATACCCTTTGCATGGCTGCCCCCATGGAGTGACAGGATTGCGCCCTTTGCCGGCGCCTTCACCACCACCGAGCGGGTGATCAACAGGGTTCATAGCCATGCCACGCACTGTTGGGCGAATACCCATCCAACGCTTGCGGCCAGCTTTGCCGAGACGCACATTCATGTGGTCTTCATTTCCAACAACACCTATTGTAGCATAACACTTGCTATGGATTCTACGCAATTCGCTCGACGGCAATCGGATGATGACATATTTGCCCTCATTGCCTGTTATCATTGCACTTGTTCCTGCTGAACGAGCAAGCTGCCCGCCACGTCCAAGCTGCAATTCTATGTTGTGCACAGTAAAGCCGACAGGAATGAGTCCAAGTGGAAGCGCATTGCCTACTGTAGGAGGGGCTTTTTCCCCAGACATAATCTTCTGCCCTACCTCCAAACCTCTCGGCGCAATAATGTAACGCTTGTCGCCATCCGCGTAATACACAAGTGCAATATTGGCGCTACGGTTTGGGTCGTATTCAATCGTTTTCACGGTGCCGGGAATGCCGTGCTTGTTGCGTTTAAAGTCAATTTCGCGATATTTTCGCTTGTGACCACCGCCTTTGTGACGCACAGAAATACGCCCCCCAGCACCTCTACCAGCATGAGACACTTTTCCCGATGTGAGTTTTTTATACGGTTTTTCTGCCGTAAGATGATCCCGCACAAGACCTACCCGTCCGCGGAGACCTGGTGTTATCGGCTTATATATCTTAAGAGCCATAATAAATCCCCTTAATCTTTAAAATCTCACACGCCTTCAAATGCCTGGATTGTTTCACCAGGGGCAACGCGTACGATCGCTTTTTTATAAGAAGCCGTAAAACCAGGAATACCCCGTGTGCGTTTTGGCTTTCCTTTTACATTCATTGTTGTGCAACCAACAACAGTTACATTAAAAAGCTTGTGGACAGCCTCTTTTATTTGTATTTTGCTCGCATCTTTGCGCACAACAAATACATATTTGTTCTGTTCACGCAACATATTCGCTTTTTCTGAAATAACAGGCTTAATAAGAATATCTTCCATAATCATATTCATTATTTTGCCTCCTTCTCTTGCACCGCATAGAAATCGGAGAGATTCTTTACAGCTCCCTCAAGTGCGATAATTTTGCGCCCGTAAAACAACGTATGTGCACTCAATCTGTTATACGATAAAAATTGCACTGTCGGAATATTGCGTGCAGCGCGTTTAATCATTGCATCGTCATCTTTAAGAATAAGCACAGTGCGCTCACCTTTTGCAAAATTGTCGAGAATTTTTATTAAGTCTTTTGTTTTTCCGCTCTCAACAGTAAAATCTTCGACAACAGTGAAACGATCGCTTTGAGCCTGCATACTCAAAATAGTTTTCAGAGCAAGGCGCTTTTCCTTTTTGGGAATAGCGTAGCTGTAATCACGCGGCTTTGGACCAAACACAGTACCGCCACCTCTGAGAAGCGGAGATTTTTTGTCACCACGACGAGCACGTCCTGTCCCCTTTTGCTTATACGGTTTTGCATTACTGCCGTGCACTTCTGCACGCGTTTTTGTACATGCAGTACCTATACGCCTATTTGCTAATTCATTTGTAATTGCATAGTAAATAACACTTTCATTTAACGGAAGACCAAACACAGCGTCATCAAGTGTGATTGTACGCAGCTCTTTGCCGTCAACCGAATAGACTTTCTTTTCCATACGTTAGCCGCCTCCTGCGTTATTTTTTCACCGCTGATTTGACGATGAGTGTACAGTCTTTATTCCCGGGCACAGCACCGCGAACCAAAATCACTTTTAACTCGGGGTCAGTTTTGACAATTCGTAAATTTTGAACAGTGACCCTTTTATTGCCCATGCGTCCCGCCATTTTTGTATTTTTAAATGTATGGCCTGGCGTCGTTGACTGACCTGTACCGCCAGCCTCACGGTGAAATTTTGAACCATGCGATGCACGTCCGCCATGGAACCCCCAGCGCTTCATAACACCTTGAAAACCTTTACCTTTAGATAAGGCCGTTATATCAAGAAAGCGAATATCATCAAAAAGCTCAAGACCAATTTCATCACCAATTTTGACCTCTTTTTCAAAATCACGAAATTCTCTGAGCATGCGTTTGGGCGCAATATTTTCTGCAAACTGCCCTTTATACGGCTTTGTCACTTTTTTAGGTTTCATTTCGCCGACACCGAGTACAACTGCATCATATCCGTTGCGCTCTTTAGTTCTCATGGCAATGACAGTATTCGGCTCAATGTGGATCACGGTTACCGGTATGAGGCTACCGCTTTCATCGAAAATCTGAGTCATGCCAACTTTTTTTGCAATCAGACCTTTCATTCTGCTGATTCTCCTTAAACGAGCTAAAAATGCTCTCGGCCGTCATCCTTGATCCCCAGGACCGTACCGTTTATATTAACAACACTGCTACGCAGGTTATTGCTTTACTTTTACTTCGACACCTGCAGGCAACTCCAACTTCATCAATGAATCCATTACATCAGAAGTTGGATCAAGTATGTCGATAAGGCGTTTGTGCGTGCGCATTTCAAACTGTTCACGCGATTTTTTATTGACGTGCGGCGAACGAAGCACCGTAATTTTATTAATTCTCGTCGGAAGCGGGATTGGTCCAGAGACCTTTGCGCCTGCTTTCTGAACAGTCTGCACAATTGATTTCGCGCTTTGTTCGATCACTTCCGCATCATACGCACGGAGTGTGACACGAATCTTACCACTAGCCATCATTCCTCCAATCAATGCAAATCAGCGCCCGTCACAAAAATGACAGACGCTGATTGCTTATGAAAACTACTCGATAATTTTCGTAACCTGTCCTGATGCGATCGTACGACCGCCTTCACGAATAGCAAGCTTAAGACCTTCGTCCATAGCAATCGGGTGAATAAGCGAACCGGTAATTTCCACGTTATCGCCTGGTTTTACCATCTGGATGCTCGGATCAAGCTCGATTGTTCCTGTGATGTCAGTGGTACGGAAATAGAATTGCGGGCGATACCCCGTAAAGAATGGTTTTTTGCGACCACCTTCTGCTTCCGTAAGCACGTAAATCTGTGCCTTGAATTTTGTGTGCGGCTGAATTGAACCGGGCTTTGCAAGAACCTGACCGCGCTCCACATCTTTCTTTTCAATGCCACGAAGCAAGATGCCGACGTTATCGCCTGCCATACCCTGATCGAGCAATTTATTGAACATTTCAATGCCGGTAACAGTTGATTTCTGCGTCGGACGAATACCAACAATTTCAACTTCGTCACCCATATTTACAACACCGCGCTCTACACGCCCAGTAACAACAGTGCCACGCCCTGTGATTGTAAAGATATCTTCAATAGGCATAAGGAATGCTTTATCTTCATCGCGAACAGGATCGTCAAACCAACTGTCCATAGCAGTGAGCAACTCTTCAATGCTCTTTGTATTTTCAGCAACTTCAGATTCGTTGAGCGCTTTAAAAGCGGAGCCAACGATAATTGGCGTATCTGCAGAAAAACCATACTTTCCGATTGTATCTTTTACATCTTCCACAGCCATTTCTGTCATATCAGCAGCTTCGCTCGCATCGAATTGATCAACTTTATTAAGATAAACGATGATTTTTGGAACACCAACCTGACGAGCAAGCAACAAGTGTTCTTTTGTCTGCGGCATACAGCCATCTGGAGCTGAAACAACGAGAACTGCACCGTCCATCTGTGCAGCACCAGTAATCATGTTTTTGATGTAGTCAGCGTGACCAGGGCAGTCGATGTGCGCATAGTGGCGTTTGTCCGACTGGTACTCAAGGTGACGCGTATTGATTGTGATGCCGCGTGCTTTTTCTTCAGGAGCATTATCGATTTCGTCATACTTGAGCGCGTGGTCGCCGTATTTGCGTGCGCAGTACTGTGTAATCGCTGCTGACAGAGTGGTTTTACCATGGTCTACGTGACCGATGGTTCCAACGTTCATGTGGGGTTTAGTTCTAACGAACTTTTCCTTTGCCATGATTTTCTCCTTGTCGGTTTTCAATCCCGACATGTATTATTTTTATGTGTTGCACTTTAAGCCAGAACGAGACACTTTCCTACAGAAAACGCCACATTCGCATACACACTATTTATTTGCTGATATTGATGAGACGATATTAACGGACAAGAACTGTATTCCTTGAGAAATGCTCCATAAATTTCGGAACACTCTTGGCCGCACCACCGAACATCATCAAAATCACTTTGATAACTGGTTTGGCAAACGAGCCTTACGTTACACATCAAAAACATGCAGCATATCCCACTATTTTTTGCCAACGACAAAAAACTCCATACTGCACGCCGTACCACCTGAAAGCTTGAAATAAGCTGACTTTACGGCAGTACCAGGTAAAAACCTGCCTGATTATTAAAGCATCTTTTGCCGCTATTTTGCCTTGTTCGGAAAAATAGCGAAGTTTTTAATTTATACTACTTTTATAAAAATGTTTCAAGTGGTAAAAGGCGAATTTTTGAAAATTTTTTATATTTTTGCTTGCTTTCTATAAAGTATCAAAAGTATAAAGACAAGACAAAATTTGCATAAAATATCAACGCTACATGCTCATATGTACCACAGCTACCAGCATAACTGCCACAGTTCCATAAGATGTGCATCAAGAGCTTCTATTATATGACCTTTTTTAAAACGGAGACGACGAGACGTGAGCGCATCAAATACAGCGAACATCTTATTCAAAAACGCTCCCGCCTTTCCTGGAAGCGCAAGGCGTGGGTCTATTGCAAATTGGGAAAGAAACACCATACCGACAATTACAGCGCTTTTACGCAATCCAAGCAGCAACGCCTCATATGTTACGCGGAAGCGCCCTACTGCAAAAAGCACTTTCCCCGACGGTGTAAGCAGTGCAAAAAACGTGATGCCCAACGTCATGAAAACAGAAGGAAGCAGCTTTACATTTCCGCGTTTTTTAATTGCAACCATACAGAAAAACACTACAACACAGCACCATGCAACGCATACGCGAATGCCATCGCTCGCAGCACGCGGCATAAACAATTGCTGGAGCAAAAATAGCGGAATCAAAATCATTGCAACAATGAAATGAACACGCGCATGAGACGGCGCCGTAGACCGTATTTGGCAAACACTGTCAGAGGCAAGCTCCGTTGCAGGAGTTGCAGTCGATTGCATGAATTGAATGCATGTGGGAACTGTGCTTTCGCGCGCGCTTGATGAAGGTGATTGGTACAAAGAGATTGTTTCTCTCGCAAAATTATTAATCAATAAATTGTGATACCATTGCGATTTTTGACAAAATATATTTGCAAAAACACCGAGCACAAATCCTGTACCTAATCCTGTTGTAAAAAGAATTGGAGCAATGTAACGTGCATTTTCACCAAAAATCATGATACGCGCAACTGCAATCTGCGCGACATTATTAGCAAACGCACCAGCAAGACTCAATCCTATATTAGACAATTTGTTCGTTTTGTAAAACAGCATATGAAGCACAAGCATTGTAAGGGCAGATGCAAATGAGCCACTCGCCGAAAAGACAAATATATATGAAAAAAGCGTACCGGAGATGAGCGCCTGCCCTATCACTTTAAGCGCAATGAGCAAAAGTGTGTCACGTCTGCGCATCGTTGCAAGCGAAAGCAAAACAGGAAGATTTGCAAGACCGAGCCGCATAAACGGCAGCGGCTTCGGAATTGCATATTCAACTGCCGAAAGGAAAAGGCACAACGCCGCAAAAAACGGCACGAGTGCTTCCCTTTCGGAACAATGCACATTACTTTCCAATATATGCCAACGCTGAATCAGCTGCAATTTTGCCAAACACTTCTATGTCTGCAACAGCGTTTCCACCCAAGCGGTTTGCACCATGCACGCCGCCAGTAACTTCGCCTGCTGCAAACAGACCGGGAACTGCCTCGCCGTTTGTGTTAAGCACGTTCGCCATTGTGTTGATTTTTATGCCGCCCATCGTGTGGTGTACCGCAGGTCCTATTTCAAGCGCGTAGTACGGCGGCACAGTCAAATCGCGCTCCAAGCCTTGCGGGTTGCGTCCAAACTCCGCGTCGTTTTTATTGTGCACATAACCTGCATATGTTGCAAGCGTCTTTTCAAATTCATCTGCGGGGAAGCCAAGCTTTTTGGCAAGTTCCGCTGGCGTTGCGCCTTCTGTGAGCAACCCTTGATTCGCATAGCCTTCAATCGCTTTGAGCGAGTCGCGCACTGCCTGGTCGAACACAAGGAACACTGTCTTGTTCGGCTGCGCAAGAATCGCTTCTGAAACGACATCGCGCGTGCCCATTTCATCGACAAAGCGCTTGCCGGTGCGGCTCACAAGAATTGCGCCATTGCCGCGCACTGCCTCTGTAATCATGATGCCGTTTTCAGGAACAACAGTCGGATGCGTTTGAATCTGCTCCATCTGCGTGAGCGCGGCGTCAAATTTCTCCACCCATGCAAACGCATCGCCTGTCGCGCCTTTGTGGTTCGTCGTGCCAAATCCCGCAAGGCTTGGCTGATACCGAACAATCATCTCTGGATTTGCGCCAAAACCGCCCGATGCAATAATCACTGCTTTTGCAGTAATCGTGTAGTCGCCGTTTTGCGCTGAAACTTTTACGCCTGCCGCTTTTCCGCCGTCGGAGATGATGTCTGTGACTGTGCTGTTGAGGCGGACATCTGCGCCTTGCTTTTGCGCCGCTTCATAGAGCAGCGGAACCAAATGCGCGCCGATTGCGCCACCGCCTTGCGGCCGATGAATGCGCTTGTTTGTCGCGCCGCCGAAAAGTCCAACATCGCTCAAATCTGCTCCCACAATGTCAGATTGCAGCCATTCGACAATCGCCGCAGAGCTGTCAACCATTGCATGCACTAAATCGGGGTCGTTGATGTTTTGACCGCCTTTCATCGTGTCTGCAAAAAACTGCTCTTTTGAATCGGTGATGCCGAGCCGCTCCTGCTCTTTTGTGTACGCCGCGTTGATGCCGCCTGTCGCGTTGTTTGTGTTGCCGCCGACAACGCCCATCTTTTCGAGCACAATCACTTTTGCGCCTTTGTTTGCAGCCTCCGTAGCGGCGGTGAGTCCCGCTCCGCCAGCACCGATGATGACGATGTCGCACGCCTCGTCTTTTGCAGCCGCTGCTTTCGCGTTTGCGCCGCTTGCAGCAGCGAGCGCAGCGGTGAGCGCTTCGAGCGTTGCATTTGATGTAATCGTTGAGCCGCTTACTATATCAATGTTTTCAACAGATTGATTTTTAATCACTTGGTCAATGACAAACTGTTCCGCAGGCACTGCAAATCCTGTTTCAGATTCTTTTATCACGTGTGCGCTTGCGATTTTTCCGCCTTTTATCGTGACTGTGAGTTCAATCGGACCGTTGCGTCCGTTGCCCGTCGCCGAATATTCGCCGTCGACAAATTTGCCACCGCCTGATGATTTCATGCAACTAATAATCGCAGCTGCTGAAGCAACAACGAATATACCTGCTGCTATGCCGATAAATTTTTTCGATTTCATATAGCACCTCTATCAACAAGTATATTGTCATTTAGCAACTTTGCCAAGATACCGATATATGCTTGCAGCAGAGCAGTGCAAGTGTTTTGAAACATAGTGGACTGCGCCTTTTATGCGGAACATGCCAAATTCGTTGAGTTGCGAAATAAAAGCAACGCGCTCTTCCTGCGTGAGTCGATTAAGCGGCACTGTGTACTGCGCGGCAACTTTGTTAAAAATTCCTGCAATCAGTTCAGGTACATTGCTATGAAACTGCTCCACGTCAAGCGCATCTGTCTTCGTCAGTTTTTTGCGCACGAGCGACGACTGCTCCTTGTCTGCAAACAGCTGCGCCTCCATGTGCTCGTTGTACGTGTCGGGGTGAATAATGCGCAAAAGCTGCTCATGCAAATGATAAAATTTGCTGTCGTCAAAGTTGATGCATAAAAGACCTATGAGCACATGCTTGCTGTTTTTGATATACATTGTTGATGAGCGCGTATACTTGTTGCTCTTGAGCTGTCCCGTGTAATTTAGAATGTAATCTACTTTTTTGTAGTCTCTTTGCTCTACAGCGCGAAGTATTTTATTCGTTATGGGCGCTCCGAGCTTTCTACCGCTGATAGCGCCGTTTTCAATCGCGATGATGCCGGGATTTTTTTCGCGCACATCGTGAAGCACAATTTCGTAACTCGGTCCGAGCGTTTTTCCGAGAAAGCGCACGAGTATTTTGTACTGGTCTAATATTCGCTGGTCTTCCTGCATGCAGCACCTCAACTTGTACAACGGCACGCTTTCACAAGCGCATCACGTTTCCTGCGCTGTGAAAAAGCTGCCGACGATTTTCACTATGCAATTTTATCATATACTCAAATATTTTGCTATAATTTTTTATCAAAATAAGAAAAATAAAATTTGACAATAAAAAATTCTCATGATACAATTTTATTTGCACAGAGAGTGTCATACCTCGTCGTCCTGCGGCGAGATATGATAATTATCACATATGTTACTTCAGGAGGAATGCACATGAAATCATGCATCAAAACAGAAAAAGCGCCGAAAGCGATAGGACCATACTCACAGGCAACCAAATGCGGCACTTTCATTTTTGCGTCGGGGCAGTTGCCTATAAATGCGGAGACAGGCGAAATGCCTGCGACTATTGCAGAGCAGACAAAGCAGTCTTTAACAAATCTCAAGAACATTCTTGCGGAAGCGGGAAGCAGCATGGACAACGTTGTCAAGACGACAGTGTTCCTGTCAGACATGAACAATTTTGCTGCGATGAACGAAGTGTACGCGCAATTTTTTTCCGATGGTAGCTTTCCCGCGCGCTCTGCAGTGCAAGTGGCACGGCTTCCAAAAGACGCGCTCGTAGAGATAGAGGCTATTGCTGAAGTATAATTGTTAAAATCGCCGCTGAAATGGCGCGGCGGTTTCAAAGAACTCTTTTCAGTCACCGTGTATTTTTATCATGGAGGTATAAATATGGCAAAAAAGTATGACTTGGATGTAAAAACGCCTGCGTCGTTTTCATATGTAAAACGCGACATTCCGACAGTTACTGTTGAACAGCGCGAACGCGTGCTCAAAGCAACGCATTACAACGAGTTCGGTTTTCCTGCGGGCATGCTCACCGTAGACATGCTTTCCGATTCAGGCACTACCGCAATGACAGACATGCAGTGGTCTGCGCTTATGCTCGGCGACGAGTCGTATGGACGCAACAAAGGCTACTACGTTTTGCTCGACACAATGCGCGATGTATTTGAGCGCGGCGACAAACAAAAGCGTGTCATTGACTTGGTGCGAACGGGCTGCGAAGACATCGAAAAGATGATGAACGACATGTATTTGTGCGAGTACGAAGGCGGACTTTTCAATGGAGGCGCCGCGCAGATGGAGCGGCCGAACACGTTCATAGTGCCGCAGGGGCGTTGCGCTGAGTCACTGTTGTTCAGCCTTGTGAGCAAGATACTCGGCGAGCGTCATCCTGGCAAAAATTTCATGATTCCGTCAAACGGCCATTTCGACACGACAGAAGGCAACATAAAGCAGATGGGCTCGACACCGCGCAACTGTTTTAATAAAGATTTGCTGTGGGAAGTTCCTGAAGGCGGCACGTATTTGAAAAATCCGTTCAAGGGCAACATGGATTTGGCAAAGCTTCAGTCGCTTATAGATGAAGTTGGTCCTGAAAATGTGCCGATGATTTACACGACCATCACAAACAACACGGTGTGCGGTCAGCCTGTCTCTATGGCAAACATTCGCGAGGTGAGCAAAATCGCGCACAAATACGAGATTCCGTACATGCTCGACGCGGCTCGATGGGCAGAGAACTGCTATTTTATCAAGATGAACGAAGACGGCTACGCGGACAAATCTATCTTTGAAATTGCAAAAGAGCTGTTCTCGTATTGCGACGGATTTACTGCAAGCTTGAAAAAGGACGGCCACTCGAATATGGGCGGCGTGCTTGCATTCCGCGACAAGGGATATTTTTGGAAAAAATTCAGCGACTTCAACGCGGACGGCTCGGTAAAGACTGACATAGGCATTTTGCTGAAAGTAAAGCAGATTTCATCATATGGCAACGACTCGTATGGCGGCATGTCGGGGCGCGACATCATGGCGCTTGCGTGCGGTTTGTACGAGTGCGGCAAATTTTCATATCTTGACGAACGCGTGCAACAATGCGAATATCTTGCTCAAGGGTTTTACAAAGCGGGCATCCCTGTGGTGCTGCCTGCAGGCGGTCACGGCGTGTACTTGAACATGGACAAATTCTTCGACTACAAGCGCGACCATTCCACGTTTGCGGGCGAGGGATTCAGCCTTGAGTTGATTCGCAGATACGGCATACGTGTTTCCGAGCTTGGCGACTACAGCATGGAATACGACTTAAAAACGCCCGAGCAGCAAAAAGAAGTTGTAAACGTCGTGCGCTTTGCAGTGAACAGGAGCATGTACAGTCAGGAGCACCTCGACTACGTGATTGCAGCAGTGACCGCGCTGTACAAAGATCGCGAGAGCATTCCAAACATGCGCATTACTATGGGGCACAACTTGCCGATGCGCCATTTCCACGCGTTCCTTGAACCGTACGCACCGGAAAAATAACAATAAAAAACGGCGGCGATTATGCCGCTGTTTTTCATAAGGAGGATAAAAATGAGTGAACAAAAACGAGACGCTTTGATTCAAAATGGGGATTTATACTGGCGTGCATCGGTTCTGCGGTAGGCATGGGGAACATTTGGCGTTTTCCCATTCTTGTGTCGAGCTGGGGCGGCATGACATTTCTCATTCCATATTTTATTTTTGTCGTGCTCATCGCATCAACAGGTGTTATCGAAGAGATGGCGCTCGGTCGTGCCGCTTCAGCAGGTCCCATAGGCGCGTTTGGAACATGCACTGAACTTAAGACGGGCAACAGAAAAATCGGCGAGGGCATAGGCATCATCCCAGTGCTCGGCTCAATGGCGCTTGCAATAGGCTACTCGTGCGTTGTTGGCTGGATTTTCAAATACACGTTCATGTCACTGTCAGGCGGGCTTTTCGGCATGGGGCAAAACATGGACACAATCGGCGGCACGTTCGGAGCCACTGCAAGCCAGTGGGGAAACAACATGTGGCTCATCATTGCAATGGTGGTGAGCTTTGCGATTATGGCGTTTGGCGTTGCAAACGGCATTGAAAAAGCGAACAAAGTGATGATGCCCGTCTTGTTCTTCCTGCTTGTTGCGCTCGGCATTTACATCGGCACGCTTGCGGGCGCAAGCAACGGCTACAAATACATATTCACAATCAATCCAGCAGGGCTTGCAGACCCGAAGCTTTGGATTTTTGCATTTGGGCAGGCGTTTTTCTCGCTCTCTATCGCGGGCAACGGCACGGTCATCTACGGTTCGTATTTGAGCAAAAACGAAGACCTTCCGAGCGCCGCGCGCAACGTCGCAGTGTTCGACACGCTCGCAAGCCTTTTGGCCGCATTCGTCATCATTCCTGCGATGGCGGCGGGAAATGCAGAGCTTTCGTCGGGCGGACCAGGCCTCATGTTCATCCACCTGGTGCGCGTCATGAACGGCATGCCCGGCGGCAGGCTCGTGGGAATCATCTTCTTTGTGTGCGTGCTCTTCGCAGGCGTAAGCTCCGTCATCAACATGTATGAGGCTCCTGTTGCAACGCTGCAAGAAAAGTTCGGACTGAAGCGACTTCCGTCTGTCATCATCATTGCTGTCGTAGGCACTGTTGTCGCGCTCATAATTCAGCACATCGTCTCTGACTGGATGGATGTCGTGTCAATCTACATTTGCCCGCTCGGTGCGTTGCTTGCAGGCGTCATGTTCCTGTGGGTTGCAGGCAAAAAATTTGCGCTCGACAGCGTCAACATGGGCGCGAAAAAGCCGATTGGCGCGTGGTACTACCCGCTTGCAAAATATGTGTACTGCGCATGTGCGCTTATCGCGCTTGTTGCAGGAGCGCTTTTAAACGGCATCGGGTAAGCAAGCGAGGCATTCACAAAGCACGGCGCGCAGCAAGCATGGCGCACGCAGACAAATGCGCCGTAACGCTCACGCAAACACGCCGCCGTGCAGGTGCACGCACACAGTGCGGTAGTTTGATTCATATGAAGAATACCTGCATCACTTCGTGTCGTTTACTGCAAGGAAATTATATAAATCGTCGCTTACGCGACTGGCGTACACCATGACGCGTGCGGCAAAATAAAGGAACGTACCCGACTGCGATACCGTATGAGAACGAACGAGTTGCGTCGGGCTTGTTCATTTGTGCGGCAACACATTTGCCACACAAAGTACATTTACACAAATTGCGCATGCCGCGCGGCAATTTATGAAACGTACTGCCGTGCGGTGTATTCACGCGTTCACATGTATGGCGCCGAGCACTTTGCCAATCGCCTCGTGAATCACGAGTTGCGCCACACTATCCCCACTCGTTGCACTCTTATTGATGACCACAAGTTTATCGCCACAATAATAATTAACAAGAGTTGCAGCAGGATATACGACAAGTGATGTACCACCAATAATAAGCATGTCTGCCGCGCGAATTGCACGCACCGCACCGTCCATGCATGATTGGTCAAGGCTTTCTTCATATAACACTACATCCGGTTTTACAACGCCGCCACATTTTGTACACAACGGAACAGTACTTTTGCTCTGCACAATAAAATCACTGCTATACGAAGCACCGCACTTCATGCAGTAATTGCGCAGTGTGCTTCCATGCAGTTCAAACACATTTTTGCTTCCTGCCGCTTGATGCAAACCGTCAATATTTTGCGTTACCACTGCAGAAAGCTTTCCCACTTTTTCAAGCTCTGCAAGTTTTATATGTGCTGCGTTCGGTTTTATTCCCGCAATAAGCAACTTCTCTCGATAAAAACGATAGAACTCGTCAGTATTCGCATCGAAAAAACTTCTGCTCAACATCTGCTCGGGAGGGTATTTCCATTTCTGTTGGTATAGCCCGTCGACACTTCTAAAATCAGGAATGCCGCTTTCAGTAGAAACGCCTGCTCCTCCAAAGAATACAATTCGATTGCTTTCATCGACGTATCGCTGTAATGCAGCAATACCATCATCAGTATATAACGTTTTCATAAGTACAGTATACACCACTTTTACACATCTGTTATAAAAAATATAGCTTTTGCCGACAATTTATTAAATATCTTGTACAATTTAGGTTATTGCTGTTATAACAACTGTATAAAATATATTGACTGTTAGGAGTGTAAAGGTGTTAATCAGAAAAAAAATTCTTGCAATTATTTCCCTTGCCGTTATGCCTTCTCTGTTGTGCGCACACGGGAAAAATGATATTGAAAAAAAACAGGCAGAAAATTTTGACAGTTGGCAAGAAACATTCGATTTAACAGGAAAGAAAAAAGGCAAATACAATATTATGATTACCGCCACAGATTTTGGTGGCAATCGCGTTGTTGAAGGACCATACAACATCTATATTGATCCTAAATCGGATTTACCTGTCTGCGGTGTT
Source organism: Treponema sp. (assembly GCA_017940005.1). Lineage (GTDB taxonomy): Bacteria > Spirochaetota > Spirochaetia > Treponematales > Treponemataceae > Treponema_D. The sequence goes on along the minus strand of JAGAZO010000005.1, from coordinate 28,526 downwards.
ATACATCCTGCACCCAATATGCGTATTGTTGGCAACTTAAATATCATCGGTACATGTATTGATGATGATGGCGTTGCCTTTGTGAACATCATTCTCGACAATGACGAAGATAATCCAATTCGTGCAGACGGTAAAGAATTTTGGTCATACTTTTTAGATACGAGCGCTCTTGAAGATGGAATTCACTCGATTAAAGTCATCGGCACAGATATAAACGGACTGGAAGGAAGACCGGTCATCGTTACATGGAATCTCGATAGACAGGGACCAACAAGCGAAGTACAAAATTACAGCATGGGCACACTTGTTTCTGGCAATGCGCATTTTCGCGGCACTATTACAGATGGTAACGGCATCGCTTCTTTTTCATATTCTGTTGATAACGGCGTAACATTCACCGAAGCAAAAATCAAATTGAACAAAAAAGACGGCAATAGTACATTTGAAATACCGATAAATACGAAGCTATCGCCAGACGGTCCGGCAGTAATTTGGTTCAAAGCGAAAGATAAAACAGGAAGCGAAAGCATATACTCGTTTCTCTATTTTATCGATAATAGTCCTCCCAAAGTTCAGATAACAACACCGCAAGAAGATGAACAGCAAGCAGGCAAATTCTTTATTGCAGGATATGCAGAAGATACGGTAGGCCTTGAAACGCTCACATGGATATTTGGAAAAGATAGCGGAGAGATAGAAATTATTCCGGGCAACCCATATTGGGCACTTGAATTCGACACAGGCGACACAAAAGAAAAATTACGCAAATTTACGATTACAGCACGGGATAAAGCGGGCAACGTCATCACAATGTCGCGAAACATTATACTCAACCAAGCGCCAAAACCTGTTGCCATCATCACTGAACCAACACAATCTGTTTCATTTGATGAAGCAGACGAAGTTTTTGTTCGCGGCATTGCAACAGACAGCGACGGCATACAATACGTGAAGTATCGCTTGGACAATGGCGAAGAGCAAATTCAGCAAACCGCCGGCGTGTTCTATGCAAAACTTGCAGACGTATCTGCGCTCGCAGGTGGCAAGCACACTGTCACTGTTATCCCCACAAATATATACGGGGTTGAAGGCACTGCCACCTCTGTTGAATTTGAAACACCGGGAACAGCACCCGTTTTTGGCAGGTTACAATTTTCATCGGGCAAAACAGAAATGGATGTGACTAATGGCACGGCAATCGTACTTGCTCCAAAAGCACAGTTTTTCACAACAGTGACAACGCAATCGGGCTTGTCAGAAGTTGCATGGCATTTTGTGTTTGGCAATAACATCGGTGAAACGCAATACGCAAAAATCAGGACAGAAAAATCTGGCGAACAAATGATTGTCGTGCCGTTGCCCGCAGATATACCAGAAGGCGTAACACAATTACACATTATTGCAACAGACATGCAGGGCAGAACAACTGAACAGCACACAGTGTTTTCAATCATAAATGACGAAGAAGACGCAACTAATAGCATAGAAGAAAATATCGTGTATGTCATGCCTGACAACAATGTAAAATACGATGAACGTGCAGGAGCGTATGTTATGACGCCTGGTCAATCACTCATCTATTACGCGAATGTTGCCACGCCAATAACAGCATCACTTGCTGCTTCCGCAGATGGGCTTGCTGTTATGACTCAGGGAAACATAGTTACGCTCACCGCAACTACCGAAGGCACCTATCGCTCAATCATCTTAAACATACACGACGGAGAAGGTGCTTTACATTATTCACCGTCAGTAAATATTGTTTCTACCTCTGGCGCGCCTGAACTCCATCTAGAATCACCTGCGCTTCACGAATGGGTAAAAGACTTCATCAAAGTAACAGGAACTGCCGTAGATAAAAGTGGCATTAAATCAATCGAATATTCTTCCGACGGCGGACACACATGGCAGCCAATACCGCTCTCCGCACAGACTGCTACAGGCGTTTCTTTCAGTTACGACATTTCACTTGCAAACATGACAGACGGGCTTGTGCGGCTCGACATACGCGCATGCAACAATGCAAATCGCTACGCCTATATGCATACCGCCGTACAGAAAGATACAATGCCACCTGATGTACGCATGGTGCTACCGCTCGAATCAGATGTAGTAAACGGGAACACGCTTGTAGCATTTATTGCAAAAGATAGTGCAGGTATACGCAATGTGTACTATATTGCGCCACACAATGCAAATGAAACAGCAAAAAAGATTGAACTCAAAGCGGCTCCGCTCATAACAACATATGTTGGCACGCAAGAGCAGCCCATGGGCGATACAATGTCATTTGAGTTTTACGATGCGGCGGGAAATATGACAAAACTGGATTCATGGAATTTCAGCTTTGACACTGAATCCGATTTGCCGCGCGTAGAGATTCATTTGCCAGAAGAAAACGCTATCATTACGCGCGATTTTTCCATATCAGGCGTTGCATATGATGATGACGGTGCAAGTACAATCTGGTACAAACTTGACAACGGCTCATTTATCCAACTTCCAGAACCTGGAACAAGCTTTTCAATAGATGTTCCACTTTCTGTAATGACAGACAATGAACATACAATCACTGTGTATGCTGTCGATGCAAACGGCGTGAAAGGACATGAGGTATCACGCACATTTCGCATATCGCTTAAAGAGCCGGAAGCGGCAGTCATTACGCCTACAATCGACATGTCAGTGCGTAACAGTATTGAAATACGCGGTACGGCAAAAGATGCAAATGGTATTGCAAAAGTTCAGATTTCGCTCGACAATGGAAATAGCTACAGCGATGCAATCGGTACAGACGAGTGGACATATACGGTAGACACACGTGCCATTCCAGACGGCACACAGCTTGTATTTGTCAAAGTGACTGACAAATACGGCATTACAGGATTATACTCAACTTCGCTTACAATCGACAACAGCAGTCCTGTGCTTTTGCTCGAACTGCCGCTTGACGATTCAACAACCGCAGGCAATCTCTTTTTTTCAGGTTATTCATACGACAATGTTGCAATTACAAATATGTACATCACTGTGCGAAGCCTTGAACAAAAACCGGTAGGTGAATCATTCAAGCACATCGCTATTGAGCCTGACAAGATTATTGCAGAGGTTGTAGATATTTCAAGTCTTGAAAACGGATTTTACAATATTGAAGTTACAAGCGAAGACAAAGCAGGAAATATTGCACGGGTAAGCCGCAACATTGAGCTCGACAAAGCAAAAGCGCTCACCTCTGTTGATCTGTTGTATCCACTTGACGGTGAGCACAAACAAGGCAGATTCAAGATTTATGGACAAGCCGCCGCAGAAAATCCGATAACGGCACTGACACTTTACATTGACGACATCTCTATGGGTACCACAGAAATCACGCCTATGGGATTCTTCAGCTTTGACGTAACACCCGATATGGTCAGCAAAGGCACGCATACCTATCGCGTTGCTGCGTCTGTTGAAGGTGATATTGCTGTTTCGTCGCGCACACAATCTATCGTGTATTCGCCAACAGGCCCATGGATTACTATCGATAATTTTACGTATGGTGATTTTGCTGTTGACCGTCCATATATCAGAGGTTCAGCAGGCTATGCAATCGATGAAGCAGAATTGCATTTTGCAAATACAAAAGAAGCTACAAAAGCACAAAAACAAGCGATTGCCAATAAAAAAGTCGCATATGTCGAATTGAGCTTCGACAATGGAAAGACATTTACGCGCATATCAAAAAACGAAAAATGGCACTACCGAATTGAAAACAAAGACATACCTGAAGGCTATCACTTCCTGCTTGTGCGCGCCACCATGAAAAACGGAGAAACAGCAGTCACTCGAACAATTATACAGATAGATAACACAAAGCCGTCCATTCGCCTTATTGCGCCGAGCAATGGAGGGAGATACAATCAAGCGCTCGAGTTCATCGGCATAACATCAGATGAGTATGGCTTAACAGACGTAACGCTTTCTCTACGCAAAGGGGACAAGGCTTCCTACGAAGTGCCATCGTTCATTCAAGGATTGTATTTTGACTTCCATTTCTGGGGTGCGACGCTTTTTGATATAGGCATTGGTCTTTCATTTTTCAACGACAACGTAAAGTTGCAATTTCAATGGGGACAGTTCACGCAATCGCAACGCAATACATTTTCAAAAACAGAAATGCGGTATGGCGGTACCAATGTATTCGGCGTAAAGATTCTTGCGAACGTCGCACACATACCATTCGGCTATTTCTTTGGACATAACTGGGATTGGCTTTCTGCAAATATTGCACTCGGAGCAGACTTTTCATGGTTCAGTCAAACGAGCAGCGGCAAACCACAAATACTGAGCGCACTGCTTACGCAACTTGAGTTCCCGCGCATTACAATCGAAAGGTTAAAATACTTCAGCACGTATTCGCTTTATACAGAAGGCTCACTATGGTTTATCCCTACAGATGTGACAAGCAACGTGAAAATAAAAAACATCATACCCCAAATTGCCGCAGGCATAAGAATAAACGTATTCTAACGTTGCATATGATGCAAAACAGACAGTACGACGATTTAATATTTATCGCCGTACTGCCGATAATCGAAATATGGAAGCTTTACGTTTTTTTATCATATCACTATTACTTTGCCCTCTTTCAGGAATTTTTGCACAGGAAATAAAACCTCTGTACAGGCTTCCGTCAACATCATATATTTCGTCAGAAACTGAACAGCCATATCTTGCAGGCAGTGATAAAGGATTATATAAAATTTCCGTAAGCAACACGGCAATTCCATTATGGGCAGGTGGCAAAGTCGAACAAATTCTCCGTGTAGAAACAAAAGATGATGCCAACACTTCAAAAGAGCTGTGGTATTTCCGCACGTCCGCAGGAATCCTCTATAGCGAAGACCTTGTTAATTTTGAGTTGCGCAACAATGGCATAGAATCATTTATGATAAAAAAGTATGATGGTACAACGACAACACTTGTGCCACATGTACCGATGCTCAAAGATTTATGCGTCGATCCGCTCAATCCACAACGACTCGTTACTGCAACGGAAAACAACGTATACATTACGAGTGATGGCGGCATCTCGTGGTCGTCGCTCAGCTCTTCCAGCCCTCGCACGCCTGGAATAAAAGCTGTTGCTGTTGCTACCATGGAAAGCGGAGAAGTTGTTGTTTTTGAATCGCATCCTGTCTTCGGATTGGCATATATTTTACCGTACATAAAAAACGCAAAATGGACAGATGTGACAAACGGCATAAAAATAATGCAATCGCTTTCTTCTCCCGATGAAATTGCAGATATTTTTCCAATGATTAGAACGCGTGATGACGGAACAAAATATGTCGAAATATATTTTTCGCAGTCATATCTTCCCTGCATTTATCGCTTTGATTGGAAAAACAAGAAAAGCATACGCATTTACGAAGGGACAGAACCAGCAGACAGCATTGATGGCATTACAAGTGTAGGCAATGCACTGCTATTTACCCGAATCGAGTCGCTCGGTGCTATCGATGTGACGACGCTTGCAACTCTCGGCGTTCCTGCAAATTTTGAAGAATGGAAAAAAAATCTCTCATTTATTCCAGGCATGGTAAATACAGCGTGGATTCCCCAATATAGGAGCGGGTTTTCAGAAGGCGTACTCTTGAACGAATTGTGGATGCTCTATCCCGGAACGATAAACACACCATATGCTGAACTGGCAGATGGAAAAAAAGGTATCTATGTTTCTGCATATCAGTGCAGAAATCAAACAGGTATTACTAAATTTAAAAAAATAATAAATGATAATAATTTGAATGCACTTGTCATTGACATGAAAGATGACTACGGTCTTTTGCGCTATCACACACATGATTCATCTATAGCAGAAAAAGCTCAAGTGTCTCAATACGCTGTCAACCTTGAACATTTTGTTAAAGAATTCAAAGAATCAAAAACATATCTCATTGCGCGTATCGTTGTATTTAAAGACAGAAATCTTTCACGATATGCAAACGGAAAATATGCAGTTTGGGATGCAGCTGCAAAATCTCCTTGGATAGGCATAAAAGCATACGAAGAAGTTGTCGATAGCACAACGGGAAACAGTACAAAAAAAACGCCCGCATATTACGACGAACATTGGGTTGACCCATACTCTCCAGAAGTATGGGAATATAATGTTGCCATTGCAAAAGAATTAATAAACCGCGGATTCGATGAAATTCAATTTGACTACATACGTTTTCCAACAGATGGCATCAATTTGAATCTTGCAACATACCGTTGGCAGGCGCAAGGCATGACAAAAGAAAGTGCACTCATTTCATTTCTTTTGTATGCGCGCGAAAATATTGATGCGCCGATTGGCATTGACATATACGGTGCAAATGGCTGGTACAGAAGTGGTACGCGTACTGGACAAGATGCAGAAATGCTCTGCGAATATGTTGATGTCATCTCGCCCATGTTCTATCCAAGCCACTTTGAGCAGGAGTTTATGAATCATGAGCCGTATGCTGACCGCACATATCGAATTTACTACTACGGCACATACCGCACATCAGTGATGACACGCAATCGGGCAATCGCAAGGCCATGGGTGCAAGCGTTCAGGCTGAATGTACGGTACGACAGGCAATATTACGGTACAGCATACATTCAAAAAGAAATCTTTGGCGTGCGTGATGCTGCAGATCGCGGCTACCTGTATTGGAACAATTCGGGTGATTATGATTATATTCTTCCCGACATAACAACTGAATCAAAATATATCGGAACAGCTCGCGAAGCAGCTACACAATTTAGAAAACCTGCTATCGGAAATAAGAAAAAAATGACATTCGCCGACGAAACAATTTCCATTCTTGATTCAATACTCGAACAAGAAGAAAGAAAAAAAACAGGAGATATGCAGTACACACCGTTCCTATATGTGCCATTCATGAAACAGCAGAGGTAGAAGTAATGGCACAATCATACACGCCTGGCGAACCTATTGCAGCGATTGCAACGCCGCTTGCGCCAAGCGCACTCGGAATAGTGCGCGCCTCTGGGAACGGTTGCATTGAGCTTTTGGCAAAATTGTTCTCGCGCCCAGAAGCGCTTTGCACCGCGCAGGGAAATTCAATCGTATATGGCTGGATTGCAGACGGCGCAAATAAAATTGACGAAGTGCTTGTATCTGTATTTCGCGCTCCCAAAAGTTTCACTGGTGAAGACATGGCGGAGATTTCATGCCACGGCGGACCGTCTATTGTAACAGCCATTTACAATTTATTAATTTCTCATGGATTCCGCAGCGCGGAACGTGGAGAGTTTACGTTTCGTGCATATGTGAACGGTAAATCAGATTTAACAAAAGCAGAAGCAGTGCGCGAAATCATTGAAAGCCGTACAGACGAGGCGCGCGGACATGCAGCGGGAAGACTTGCAGGTTCGCTCTATCACGAAATCGATGCGGTCAAAAAATTAATAATCGCTGCGCTTGCATCGATTGAAGTTGCAGTAGAGTACCCTGAAGATGAAGAAACTATTGCCGATTCGTTTGACACCGCAGGCATACAACTGGCACAAGCGCGTCTTCAAATGCTTGCAGATTCGTGGCAGAGCGAAAAGCTCTATCAAGATGGTGCACGCGTTGTGCTGTGCGGCAAAACAAACGCAGGCAAGTCGAGCTTGTTCAACACGCTGCTCAAAGAAGAACGCGCGATTGTCTCCGACATTGCAGGCACCACACGCGACTGGCTTGAAAGCTGGGCAGATTTTTCAGGCATTCCCGTGCGCCTGTTCGATACGGCTGGGCTTCGCAAAACAGCAGACGAAGTTGAAAAGCAAGGCGTTGCGCTTGCACATTCACTTACACACGACGCAGATGTTGTGCTCTATGTCATAGACAGCACTGAAGGATATACAGAAGACGACGCGCAGTTTTTAAGGCCGTGTGCAGAGCGTATTGTTGTCGTGTGGAATAAATGCGATGTTGCGCAGAATCAGGTGCGCCTCTCTGACGCGCAAAAAAAATTAATAAAAAATCTGCACGGTGAAATCGCGGTGAGCGCAAAAAACGGCACAAACATTGCCGCGCTCGTAGAAGCAGTATGGGCAGTTCTCACCTCAGGCATGGCTACAGAGCGTGTGCAGGCGGGGCTTGGCTCTGCGCGTCAAAAAGTCGCCATTGTCGATGCGCTTGAAAGCGTCAAACACGCACAGGAAAGCGGCGCACAGTATACGCTCGATGCAGTTGTACAAGATTTAGAAGATGCGCTTGCGTCGCTTGGAGAAGTGACAGGCGAAGTGACTCCTGACGATGTGCTCGACAGCGTGTTCAGCAATTTTTGCGTCGGAAAATGACACATTCATCACAAGATTTTATTTACTTGGCGAACACGCTCTGGCTACTCTTTTTCCAAATTATAGTATTGTGTTCTCCAATAGTATTGTGTTCTCCATTGGTAGACGATTTTCAAAAAGTACTATTACAGTCCTGTACTGACTTCGAGAATTGCGTTTTTTTACCGCTTTTACGACAGTGTTTAGGAAAATACACATTATAATCGCATACGCCTTTTAAAGAATGGCGGCCATCTTCCTTACGATGTAACACAGTGGATAAATCAAGTGCGTATGAGTCGCAACGATTCTGCACATAAAAATATCGCCCCTAAACAGGAAATGCTCACGGTTCTTAAATTCACCTATCGCATTGCTGTATGGCTCATGCAGGTGTACGGAGACGGCTCTTTTAGAAAAGAACCTTTTGTAGTTCCTGAACCGACAAAGCGTAAAACCAACCTGATGCCTCTCGTTAAAATCAGGCGTGAAAAATCGAGGAGCAGAAGATGAACTTGAAAATGCCACCGCAATAATATCAGAAAAAGAAGAAGCGATTGCAGCGCGGAACAAACGCCTCAAGAAACTTGAAGCCAAATAAAAAAAGCGCACAAAGAGCGTGAAACTGCCCAAAACCTTACCCCGCAACGTTCAAAGGCAAAGGAGGCGCAAGTAGAATTCGCTGTCTCATATTTATTGCAGCTTGATAGGATTCTTGACGCGATAATCGCCGAGCGCCGCTTAATTTTTTGCTCAAAGAAGGCGAGATTCAGGCAACGACAAAGCAGAACTTGCCAGAGCTCGTTTTGCGAGAGGCAATCGTCAATGCTTTGATACACCGCTCCTACAGAATGAACTGCCCCGCGCAGATTATCCCCTACAACAACCGCATTGAGATTATAAACGCAGGATATTCTTTGCGAAATCAGGAGTCCATCGGCACGGCGGGAAGTTATACCCGCAATCTGCACCTCGCGACAATTTTCTACGAGACAAACCTTGCCGAAATAAAAGGAACGGAAATCAGGACGATGTGGCGGTTACTCTCCGAAAACAACATGCCGCACCCGACATTTGCATCAAACCGAAGCGATGATTTTCGCCCGCGAGGTGGGAGCGGTAGATACAGCGACATACTCACAGATAAATCTTGTACCAACGAAAGTTGCTTTTGAGGAACTGGGCAAAATAAAAGACACTGGTGTTCTGATTCAGAAAGGGCGAACTGAAGATGTGACGCATTATAAATTAAAGCAAATCTCCCAAGTAGCGAGGAACCCTCCCAAGTAAATGTCCCTGTAAATGAACGGCAAAATCAGATTCTGCAATACTTGAAAAACGGCGAGTCTTAATACAGCCAGCCAGTTCGCAGAAAAGCTGCGTGTTACCGAAAAACCGATTTTATGGAATTATTTTGGGCGTTCCCGCCGACAAGCGGCGGTCGGGTCTTTCGCACTTCCGCGCTAACCGCGCTCCATTCTTCCATTCGCTTCGCTCATTTCAGAACGCCTACAGCGGTGCTACAGCCCCTAACGCTCGGAAATTACACTTGACGATGAACTCAAATTTCCTTATCTTTAAATCAGTTCCGTGGTAGAGCTCGCAGCCAGTGCGAAGATTTTTATCATACCATACCAAACAAATAATGATTACCTAAGAGCATCGGGTTTGTTGCTGCTTACGGTACTGGCAAAAAAGCATACGCAATAAAACAGATGCTCAAGGAGTATCATTATGTCTCATCTTGAATTCTTCAAGAAACAAGCAAAAAATCTTTTAAAAGATTGGCAGACTCAAACAAAGACCGTGGAAGATGACGGCTACATTTCCTATCACTACGACTGGAAATTCTACGATGTGGGAGACCTGTTTTTCTATTACGAATTTGACGACAAGGACGAACAGGACATCAAGTTAGCTCGCGCACAGCACTTGATTGCAAAAATGGTCGGCTTTAAGAAGTGGGATGATTTGATTCATGCTTCGGAAACAGAACAGGAACTTGCGGAACTGCTTCTCCGCAGGTTCAAGAACGCGCAGGCTGTGCAGGATTGGGAAGAAACGCTTCGGTTTACGGGCGTTGCGCAATACGGTGCGGAAGCAGTGCTTGATTATGCCCGCCAGTATTATCAGCTTGGCGACGCAAAAGAAATCGTGCATTTACCGACCGATAAAATCACGGTCTTGCAAGGAAAGTTCAGAAGCGAAGCATTGAACCAATTTGACGATGAACACAATCCCTCAGGCAGCTTGCGGAAAGATTCCAGTGTATTTTGTACACAGTGCAGAAAGGCATTTGACTTCAAGCAGTCCAAAGTCATAAAAGACAATGAGAAGAATCTCACGATGGTCGTTTGCAAGAACTATCCCGACTGTCACGGCACTTATCTTGATTACAAAGTCCTGACCCCGACAATCCTGTACGGCGAAGCGAGATTTGCGGAATTGGAGCTCGGTATGCAAGCGTTTCCACATTTGAAGCTGGATGCAAAAGTGCATTGCATTCACTGTGGCAAGGAATATCTGTACAACGAAGCGAATGTTGTTGTTTCTCCTGATGACGGCGAAGCGTATATACACTGCAAGCATTATCCAGAGTGCGACGGTACGCTGATTGATATGATGAGCGCGGACAGAGCAGGAGGACGGGAATAATGGCAAAACAAATTTCTCTTCCTTGCGGACTTTTGCATGACGGAAAACTGATTTACATCGACGAAGCCAAAAACGGCTTGGAATGTAATTGCGTCTGCCCTGCGTGCAAACAGCCACTTGTCGCAAAAAACGGCGGAAGCAAGCGCGAGCATCATTTTGCACATTTGAATGTCGTTGAATGCGAGCATGGCTATCAGTCTGCGTTGCACTATATGGGCAAAGACGCTTTTTTAGAACTGAAATATTTGACATTCATAAAAAATGGCGTTCCTGTGCAATATAAAATTGATTCTGTTGAGCTTGAACACAAAATTAACGACATCATTCCAGATATTATCGTGACTTGCGACGGCAAACGGTTCATCGTCGAAATTTATGTTACCCATGCTGTCGATGATGTGAAAAAACAGAAAATAAAGGACTTACAAATTTCTGCCATTGAAATTGACATCTTGCAGTTTCAGCATGAGATAATTGATAAGGAAACTTTGAAGCGCGAACTTTGCAATACTGAAAATTTCAGTTGGGTATATGACGCGGATATTGATTTGATTGAGCAGAAGAGAGAAATTATTCAGCAGTTTGGGCTGAAATTACCCATACAAATTGGAAATGCAATTGGTTGTCCGATTCTCGCAAATCAACAGAATCAGTTCGCACGGTTTGTGACATTAGATTTTTGTCTGCATTGTCCACATTGCGTATATCAAAATAAAAGTAATTTTGTAAGTTGTGGAAGAGTTTTACCAAGTCCGCTTAATCTTGAAACTCGGAGAAAACTATTCGCCAATGTTTTTGTAAATGAAAACAAGGTGATGTTTGCAACTGAGTTTCGTGAATACGATAAAAACTTTGCCCAAAATTTGGAGAGAGCAATGCAAACTCAATATTACAGATTTTTTGATATTGGTCGTGGGTTATATGCACCTACTACAGCGTATACAACACCACAAAATCGTTCACAACAAAATTATCGAAAGAACCGTTATCATTATTACAGTCACCGAAGAAGACGATGATTTTTGCTAGAATATATGATATACTTATTTATGAAGGAGTATTTGTTATGAAACTAAAATCTGTTTTTATCTCCCTGCTTTTATCCTTTGTTTTTCTCGGCTGTGAAACAACAAGCAGAGTATCATCTAACAGGACTGATATTGATGAGTTTTACAAAGTCATAAAGAACTCTAATGAAATTCCAGAGGAATGCAAACTTTCTGTCGATGAAGAACCAAAGGTTTATTATACGAGCGATTTTTCATCTGATTTGTATTTTTTACAATCGAATTACTATTATGTGATTGGTTATGCAGGTTGGAATGGAACTGCCGAAAGTGTGAACAAGATAGAAGCAAATGCAAAAAAACTTTGCAGAAGATACGGTGCAAAAGTTGCGCTGTATTCCTACGAATATACAGATACAAGAAGCGGTTGGACACAATATGGTTCTTATGCAATAAAACGCTATGATTGCAATATTTATCTGTTTGTTCCTTATGAGACAAGTTATATCCAAATGCCAAAAATAGGAATTGAGTGGCGAGATTTAAATGCCTCAGACCGTTTATCTGCACAAAGAAATACAGGTGCTTATATTTCGATAGTCTACGAGAAATCGCCCGCTTTTTATGCAAATCTTTCAAAAGGCGATATTATCACAGAAATAAATGGTATTCAAATACTTGATTCCAATAGCGTTTTTACTGCATCAATGTTTTTATCTGCGGGAAGTCCTGTAACAATAAAATATCTAAGAAATGGTATTGAAAATACAGCGGCATTTAATGTGTATTAAGCCGAGCGTTAGGGATTGGAGGGGCGGCATAGCCGTTCCGAAGCGAGCAACGCGAGCGTAGGAATGGAGCGATAGCGGAACCTGTAGTAGCCCGACCCGAACGAAGTGAGGGGAACGCCCAAATAAAAATGCAATAGAAAGTCAGTTACCGCAAGGGGAAAAGGCACTGCACAACAGCAGTTTGAGGAAGCGCTCCGCTATGATTTGATGGATTTTTGCGAGTCGATGGGTATCAAAATCAACCGTACAAAAGGGTATAGCCCAGTCATAAAGAAAAAGATATTTACAAGGCTGAACAGGACAATTTGGCTCTGGAAGCGGAATTAAACGAAACGCAGGAATTGCTTGAAGCAAGAGAACTCGCCTTGCAAAATCAAGGATTCTGATTCATGGATACATCATGCTTTTGTCGAATACAATAATAACCGCTATAAAGAAAACGCGTTGCAAAGTCTGTTTCAGAAAGTCAAAGCGGGAATCGTGGCGGCAATCGCAAAAGTGAAGCAAGCATATGACAAAAAACTTTCCGAGCTGTACAAGCGACTTTTCGGTCACAAGCGATGCTATCATTCTGGTGACAATATTGTGTGCAAATACAGTTACGGCGAAAGCGACTATGCCGATATGCTTTGCGACACGCCCGTTTCAGAAATCGAAAAGGCGATTGCTGAAACCAAGAGAAAGTGGAGGTGCGCTTTTTCAGAAATGGTAAAAGACGAGGGGCTTTCCTTTTACGAGCGTTACTTTACGAAAGCAAAAACGCTGGCGCAAGAATGGCAGATTGAGTTGAACAGGGAGCGCGAACGCGAGGGCTACTCACGATAGCCGTCAAAAAAAGAGGGGTGAAAAAACTGAAAACAGCAGCACGGGCATTTTGTCCGACTTTTCAGGTCGTGACAGATGAGTACAATGTTGCACAGTTTTTAAGGGGCGACCGCAAAGCCCCTCAAGGAAAGTCCAGAAAACGCACGTTGTCTGCCTGAACGCTGAACGTGCACGACAACGAGAGTGCGCGAGTGAAGGGGCGGAGCGGGGAACACCTAAATAACACTGATAAAAGGCTCATCACTTTTGTCGGTGCCAGTATAGCGTACACTGAGATTGACGGAGCCAATCTCAAAGAATTCTCGCTTCGCTCGAATTGGGGTGCAAGGTTGCATTATTTGAGAATCATTGGGTCGCATTGCTTCAAGGTTACTTTTCATCTGAAACATTTTCATCTTCCGATGTGTAATCATCAAGCATTTCTTTATGCCCCTCATACTCAGTTGGAACGACTATTTTCAAGTATTGAAGGTAGTTTCGATAATCTTCTTCTGCAAATTTGCTCCCAATTCCAACTATCCCGTCAAACACTTGGTCGGCGTAGGTGTCAAGGACATGGATATTCTTTTCATGACGGAACATCAGCCTGTAAAGCATTGCCGCCGCACAGTTTTGGCTGGATGCTGCCATTTCACCTAATGATTTTAGAGAATTGATGAAATCTTTCGGAAACTCGCTCGTTTCTTCGTTCATTTTCAATTTCCGTTATTAACAATCTCCCAATAACCAGATTTATCGCTGCCAATACGGACAATTAAACCATTTTGTTTTAACAACGCCAAATGATTTTTTACAGTCCGCAAAGAAATCCCCAAAGCTCCTGTCAGTTCTTTTGCTGTTGCATGAGGATTTTCTTTGAGTGCAGAAAATGTTTTGAGTGCAACTTCGGGAATATTTACAGTGCAATTAGAGTGCAATTTTTCGGTTTCGAGTGCAGATACAGTGCAGTTTTCAGGGGTGTTTTGCACTGTAAGTTCTTTCTCGGCACTTTCTGCCGTGTAAATGCCGTCATTATATGATGGGCGGTAAAAGTTCACCCGCAACAAATCACCGATTTCTACAAACTCAGGAGCGCGAATATTCAGCTCCCTGCACATATCCATAATACGCTTCAAGCCCGTTCCCCAGCCTTCCACGATGCCCAATTTTTCGCACACGCCCGCAATCACCTTGTTTCGGATTGACGACCGACCGCTCAACGCTTCTTCCAAAGTCAGCGTGCCGAACAAACTACCGGGCGAAGAAATTTCCACGCGGTCATCATACACGGCGACCTGAACACAGGACGACATCATATAATTTCGATGAATGACAGCATTAAGAATCAGCTCGCGGATTATAGCCTCTGGAAGTTCATACTGTTCTTTGCGATACAAGCCGTTTATTTCAATACCAAGATTTATATGCTCCAGAACAAAGTTGTATGCACCTTCTACCTGAGACAAATGTATTTTTATACTTTTACAGCATGTGCATATTCACAAGCGTTTTCCGCGCAATTCCAGTTCATCGATTGTTGTAATGTCGGCGTTTCGGGGTGTGATCATTTCATTACCTCCCAATATCCGCCCTTATCACCGCCAATACGACGGATAATATTTTTCTCTTGAAGAATAGCAATTTGCTTTGCGACTGCTCGGCGAGAAATGCCTATTTTATCAGCCATTGCCTGTGTTGTAATCGTCCTGTCCATTTTTATAAGCTCAATAATTTTCTGTGAACTTTTCTGTGAACTTTTTTCCTCTTTTCCACCGTTCACATCAGTCTTGCCCCGTTCCGCATCCCAAGTATTTTGACCAGGAGCAAGGTTTTCTTTGTAAATAAGACCATCTTTTGCCGTACCCGCTACCGCGTCAAAAATAACGGTAAAATCATTTCCGTCAATCTGATAATGCGGCAGGGGATTTTCGTTTTCCTTGCAGGCATCGCAAATTTTTTGAATTCCGCGCCCCCATGTTTCAATATAGCCCGCCTTAAAAAATGCATCGGCAATCAGCGGATTGTATTTGATGGACTTATGCTTTTGAAAGAGTTTTTATTCCGTCCAATCTTCCGTTACATTCGCCGCGTCATTTGAAATCACAATCTGATTGTAATACACGCGAATTTGCGTAGGATTCATGTAATTATAGGCACGGTGAACAATTGCGTTATAAATTGCCTCACGGATTGCTCCATAAGCAAAAGGAAAGGTTTCAACGCGCGTGATTCCGTCATAAGTAATCGTCGCTTTCAAATATTTTGTAAAAATCAAGTCGATGCATTTTTCCGCCTGCTCAAAAAGCGAGCCTTTCACCTCGTCCTGATACAGAACATCAGAGCCGTCAAAATAGCCGATTTTTATGAAAGAATTGAACGCAACTTTGTTCGGGTCTTTCGCAAACAAAAGATACGCCGCGCGAGTAAGTTTTCCGTCAGCGGTCAAAAGCTGCAATTTCTCCAACAGTTCCCGTTTTGAAAGGTTCATATCTTCTTCAAGCAAACGGTTATAACGATGAGCCTGTTCCTTAAAAATATCAAATGAAGTGTCGGGCAACTGTTCGGGTGCAATATTTTCCACAACGGCACTTTCCCAAGTTACGCCCATCTTCTTCATGAGGAACGAATTGAGCGCATTGCCTTTCAGCTGCTGTTTTGTGCTTCCGCTCCTGTAATGATATTCGCCCTTATAATTTACGGGAAACTGACTCGGCTCTACCTTGATTTCAATTACATTTTTGTTTGATTTTTTAATCAAATTCACTTCCGTAATGATTCCCATTGTATCACGGATTTTGTTTGGAATATCTTCAAGGAGTTTTTACTGTCTGAAATGCCAACGGTGTTGCCCTTATCGTCAATGCCGATATAAAGCACACCGCCCTGCGCATTTGCAAAGCCGCAAATCCATTTGAGATATTCATTACGCCAACTTTCTTTGTATTCGATTAACTGGGATTCGGACATAGGTTAATTCTCCTCATCAACAAAACCGCAATATTCATCCAAATTCTTTGCGACAACATCTTTTGGAATCAATAAACGCTTATATCAGTTACCATTGTTGGCGAAAGACTTCTGCTCATGGCATATTCCACGACACTGTGGTCTGAGGACGGACACCACAGAATACCTACGCTCGGATTTTCGTTGCTTCGTTTTACATCACGGTCAAGAGCTTCAAGATAAAATTCAAGCTGCCCCAAATGTTCTGGCTTGAAGTTTTTTGTTTTCAACTCGACAGCAACAAGACACTGTAAGCCGCGATGGAAAAACAATAAATCAACTTTGAAGGTTGAGCCGCCAACTCTGAGTGGATATTCGCTTTCCATAAAGATAAAATCCTTCCCAAGTTCAAGCACAAATTGCTTCATATTTTCAAGCAGACCTTTGTGAAGTTTCGCTTCCGAATGTTTCTGCGGAAGATTCAAAAAATCAACAAATGCGGTATCCTTGAAAAGAATCTCTGCTTTTGGATATACTTCTTTCAATCCTTTTGAAATGTTCTTTTTATCACCAAGCAAGCTAGAATAGGTGTCTGTCTGAATGCAACGCTGTAATTCTTTAAACTTCAAGTTTTCTCGGAATGAATATAAGATATAAAACAGCCGTTCTTCATCAGATTTGCAGTGGTTTATGATTTCCACATGATTTGAAAAAGTCGTAAGGAAAAGTACTTTGGGTGGTTGTAATTGTGCAGTTTTCGACTGCACAAATTCAGAAGATTCTATCGGCAATTGTGCAGATGTCGTCTGCACAATTTGAGCAGTCTGCAAGTTTTTTATTTTATTCCCAATAAGCCTTTGTTCCATCTCAAAAAAAACTTGTGTAGAATATGCCTCATAAAATGCGACCATGTTATACAGATTACGGCGGCTATATCCTTTCAATGTCGGGTCTTGAACACGGAGATATTCCGAAAGTTCCGTCACAACCTTGCTTCCCCATTCATTTGATTTGAGCCGAGCGGAAATATAACAGCCGACTTCCCAATTCATAAGGATAGACTCTGTGTTTACCCCGCGCAAGGCAGAACTGCGGTGAGTCACGATTATTGAACGAATTTCCTCAAATGATTTTTCCTGTCTGTTCATATTTCATTTTCCTCTTTGCATTCGATTAACTGGGATTCGGGCATAGTAGAAATCTCCTCGCAATACCCATTAAAAATCTATTTTTTTACAAAACTCATTTTTGGAATCATATCTATAGAATTTACTGATAAACGCTCGTAAAAAATTCTTCTCGGATTCGTTTAAATCAGCATGTTTTAATATGAAAATATGAATTGCCCGACCTATTGCATAACCTAGCAATTTACAAGTTCCTTCACTTAACCTTGTTCTTGACACATCTGGATAACAATTATCTGAAAATATATTTATATCAAAATTGGCAAGCACAAGCCCTCTTAATAAAATAGGAATTGAAATATTGAAATTTGGAATTCTAACATTCTTTATGAAAAGATTATTATGATAGTAATTTGAAATAGTCCGATTCGATTCTGTTTTTGAAAAAGAATCTCTATTTATAAATATAAATTGTAACTCTTTCTTTATTAAACAATTGCAAATATCATAGTTCTCTACTTTTTTAATAAAACTTATTAAAAGTTTTTTAAATTCCGATGTTTCATCATAACCTTTTATCTTTGATTCAATATCAATAACTTCAAAATCATCAATCTCATAAAATAGAGTTTCATCACTTATATAAATACGAATAGGTTCATATACAGAATGTTTTTTTTGTAGATATTCAAACGCAGAATCATCATCATCTAGAATTTCTTGAGCCTGAAAAAAACATTCACTCTCATCATAATCTAAAGGATAAACGCTTAAAATTTTTAGGTTTCCATCAGAATCAAGTAAACGCTCTATTGGATATATGGAGTATTCATTTTCTGTCCAATTATACAAATCTTCATTATCAACTATCATTTCGGGAAAATACTCTGCATCATATAAATATTCAGTGGTATTCTCAAACGGAGAAGTAATAGAATTTATTCCTCTTAATTTTATGGCATTTTTTGTAACAACAATAAAAGGAATACTACAAGAACATTCAACATTATTTAGATACTCAGAAATATTTATTTTATTTTTTGTGTTTTGAAGTTCAAAATTAACACCCGTTTCTTGTCCATCTTCTGAAACAATAATTTTTATTCCAGTATCTTTAAAGGTTTCAGAAATATATTTGCAAACATCTTCTCGTTTAGGAAATACTTTTGAGAATGGTAATTTTTCAACCCTTATTTCCGTTCCTGCCTCTGGAAGGGTATTTTCTTCTCGTTTTTGAATCACAAATCGATTATTTTTTTGTAATTCAAGAGTATTACAAACATTTGGTTCTTTGTATGATGTCGTTTTTACAGTTATTGTATCAGATAGCAAAAAAGATGAAAGAAAACCTATTCCATAATGGCTGATAGGCTTATAAGAAAGCGATAAATCCTTAAAATCTGCAGAACGGTAAAAAGAATGACCAATATTAAGAAAATAATTCCTAACATCTGAAAGAGTCATTCCAATTCCATTGTCTTTTACAGTAACAATATCATCAGAAATTATTATTTTTATTGCAGGAGCATATTCAATTTTATTTTTCTCAGCAATTTCTTTTCTCAGGGAAACAGCATCCAGCGAGTTCTGTATTATTTCTCTCAAAGCCGCTTTTTTATCACTATATAGATTTTCTCCCATCAACAAACTTGATATAGATATATAATCCATTGAATACTGCAAATCGACCGAATCAAAACTATTATGTGATATTTGATTTAAAATCTTATCTTCTATGTTTAACTTATATTTTTCATCATTATCGACCAACAGCGATTTCGCATTTTTTATTTCTTCCTCAATTAGACCAAAATAGTTCAAAATTCCAAGGAAAACATCTGGCTCTTCACAGTTTCCTGTAAAATATATTTTTTGATTTTAAACCTTGTTATAATTTGTTATCGGAAAATGCTTTTTCCACTCACTGAAACTTTTTTTTGAAAGATTTAAAAACTGGAATAAATGATACGGGGTTCTTCTAGAATCAAAATCAAGATAATCCCCCAATCTTAACAAGCAAGATATGAACTGAGGATTGACTATATCATTTCCGAAGCACTCATTCTTCTTCAGATTTTTTTCAATCCAAGAAAAATCTTCACCGTGAGTTCTGACTATTGATGCTACTAGACTTTTAAAATTCACAGAACTTTCATTGTCAATAGTAAAACAATCGTCTTTTTCAGTCTTTCCATTTATGAATTTCTCAGAGCGTATATGATGCGTTTTTCTAATATCATCTTGTGTAGAAGGTGTTAAGTTATTTTCTGTTTCAGAGACAGCCATTCCAATATCATGAAATATGGCAGAGTACAACATTACAACAAGCTCTGTGTCATTATATTTTTCGATTGAACAAGGCAACAATTCAGCCATATAATCTGCAACCCTTGCAGAATGCCCAATATCATGGTTCGTATAATTAGAAAACATTGTGGGTATACGAGAAAGAAAACTTTGTGCATAAGCTGTTACTTTGTTTATGTTTTCACAATGAAAAGTTTTGCTGTTCTTTTCCAAGTATCTATATATTTTTGTTTCCTTAATTTCCATAGTTTTCAACTCCTATTAAAGACAAATACTATCACAAGCTTTTTACAATTATGATATAATCAGACCTAAAATAAAGCTTATAATATTGGAAATAATCAATAAAATAATTTCATCTTTTTTTCTAATCCAAAATGACGGCTCTTTCCCTTTTAAGTAAATCAGAGAATATCGATTTTCAATTAAGGTCGTATAAGTCGTAGAAAAGACTCCAAAAAGAATATAAAAACAAGCAAATGGTAAAAAAAACTCAAATATTGTTAAAGGTTTTAATAAATTGAAAGCAAATAACACTATAGAAAGAAGGACATCCGCATAAAACACTCGTTTTAAAACTTTATCAAAAATAGAAATCACAGAATAGGATTTCACAATTTTTGCATTCAAAACATCTCGTATTTTTTCTAATGCTCCTCTAGAAACAAGGGTATCTTCTGCGATATAAAGTTTTGCAGGCGAATGTTTATAAAAATCAATAGTTATATACGGAATTTTCGTAGAAATTTTTAAATTTGAAATAACATCTTTTGAATAATTTTTTAATTCTTCAAAATTTTCAAATTCTGTATCATCAGTTTTGATTTCATATTCATCGGAAATCACAGAAAGAATTTTACAGATTTCTGCCACATCAGAAAAATCCAATACAATTGGCTTCATATAGATTGAAAAATCCTTTGTAATTGATTTCATTGTTATTCCCCCTTTATTACTTTCTGTATTACACACAATGTCGTAACAAACCGCTCCAGCATTTTTTGACCTCGAAATAAAGGAGCAAGTTCTCTTAGAACACCAAGACTTACATACGGGTCGTCTTTTAAAGCATCACCTAAATGAGCATCAACTTGCCGCATATCATAAATACCAAATAACGATGCCATAATCTGCTTGGCTTTAGATTCTTCCACGCTGAATTTTTGAATCAAAAAGTTCTGCAATGTTTTTAAGGAACCCCATTTTTCGCCAGCTGGAATAGTCAATAATTTCTGAATCTCTTTTGCACAAATGGCATCTACTGTCAATCTTGCTAAATCTTTCGCGAGATTGTAAAACCCATCTTCTGACAGACTTCTAAAACGATGAACTTTCGGTAACAAACTGTCAATTTCTTTTTGTTTCCGAAATAGATAAGTATCAAATGAGTTTTGAAATAATTCATTCAATCTGTTGTATTCAATCGGTAAAAATTCTTCCGCAGCCTGTGTAGATGCAGGTTCGGCATCTACCTGAGACATCAGCAATTCTTTTGAAACACCGCCGTCGGGCGCAACATTATACCCTGCCCAAATAATTTGTTGCCAAAGGGGTAATGATGCTATATCCTCCGCATATACAGTTATCAATCCTTTTTCATTTATTCCAAAATGAATAAAATATCCATAACTGCAACTCACTCGCCCAGTTTCACGAGTGTACCATTTTAAGCATCCGTCTTTCCTTTCTAACAACGCATTTGTCACTTCTGGCGTAAACCACAACCATCTTCCATCATCTTCTAATTGTTTTGCAGTTTTTATAGTTCCACTTGCATCAATTTTAAAAAAAGGATAATTCTGTGGCTCGTCACCTCTCACCCGAGTACTAAATGTTCCTGGCAAAATCAATTCACTATTCCAAATTTCACCGCTTACTCTAAAAACTGTTTCTCCCGTTTTTAAGGAAACAACTTTGCTTTCCCCTGAGATATTATCATCATTGGGAGGCTCCATCACAGGAACATCATCATCTTTATCAATATCATTTCTGCTTACATGCATCACAAAAGCTCCGTTACCTAGTTGATTTCCTGTAGTAGTTGTCTCAAATATTCTCCCTTCCCAATGCCCATTTTTAAGCGGAATCGTTTCATGCTCATTAGCCCATCCAAAATTTGGTTTTGAAGAAGCATATTTTTCATGGTCTTGATACCAAGTAAGCACCAACCCCATATTTAGCGCACAGAGGTAATCCTTCAAAAATTCATTTTTAATTTCTATTTTTCTTGGGACTCCTTTTTCATCGCGCAATAAATGTGCGACCTCTGTATAATCTTCATCGGGGCAAATCCAAATATCACCTTCACGATATAGTCTTAGCGCGATGACAATATCTTGATGCAAACTCCAAATTTCGGGTAAACCATGCCCAAGTTGCTGCACTAAAACAGGGAAAATTCCATCAATATCATAATAGTCTTTAAAAAGTGTGTCGCAAGAAATATATTTCTCGCTTTCAACAAATGAACTTGATTCATGATGATTTCCTAAGTTGCTCCAATTTAAGACAGTTGCCTTGTCAAAATCGGATTTATGGATAAAAGCACTCTTTAAAGAACAAATATCTTCTGTAAATTCTGGATAAAAACATTCCCCTGTTTTTTTAACAGAGAATTCATACAAGGGAATCTAAACAGAAGTGTCATATTTCTTTGCTCTCTTTTCTTCTGCTCATTGCGCTTATCACAATTTGCAGTATTCCAACCTGCTGCTCATAATCCAGCTCCTCGATACCGGCCTGCACCGTCGTTGCGAATGCCGTATATGCCAAGTCGCTCATACTGTATCCTCCGTTCTCAAAAGTATATCACATTTTGCAGAAAATTTCACCTACTCCCCCTCCACGACTTTGATTTCTTCCTCGCTCAGTCCGTACAGCTTGTACACCAGCATATCTATCTCCCGCTCCAGTGCAGTTGTAGATTCTTCGGTCGCTTTCGCTTCCTCAGAATGACTGCCCGTGTCATTCTGAGCCTTTAGGCGAAGAATCTCATCCACCAGCGCGATGATGGGCTTTTGTTGTGTTTTTGTGGCGGGCGGGATGGGGATGTTGCGGATGTGTTCGAGGTAAATGTGGTAGTCGCCGCCGCGCAGAGCAGTGAGCAGGACGGACGCATAGCGCGAGTTCATAATGCCGAGCAGGTAGCGCAAATCAACGGTCTGGGAAAGTTTTTCCATCTCGGCTCGTGTCATCGTGCTGAACTTTTTGATGCTTGATGCGATGCTTTTGTTTTCGCCCCCCTGAAGGTCTTTCCAAAGTGCCGCACCAATAATGGAATCATTGTGAAGGAAATGATTTTCGGTATCCATCGTTCCAACTAAATCGCCAAGCCTGTTGAAAAATAATTTTGAAGGATTAAACCATTCGTCAAAAGTTGGGCGAACTAACTTTGCGGGACTTCTTTCAGTTCCGTATTCAAGATAGCGAATTCTGTTGATTTTGTATTTCTCAATGTCCTTTGCTTCAATGTATTTTCTTCGCGGAACAGAGTCTTGTGTTTCGCTGATTAAATCCTCTTTTTTGAATTCACCTTTTGCCGTCTTTTCATCAGAATTCGGGCGCAATCCATAGCTCACATAGCAATAATCGCCCAATACATGCATATCGGCGTGGCGGTTCGTCTCGCGTTTTTCTTGCGTCACATTCCACACGAGCGTCTTTTCGTCCTGCACAAGGTCGGCGTGCGGCTGCAAGAACGCGCGGCGGATTTCAAGATTCTCATTGATGTGGCTAATCCACGTGGATTTAGATTCTTCGCTTCGTTCAGAATGACTTTCTCCTGTCATGTTGAGCGAACGCGAAACATCTGGATGCTTCGGTCGCATTCGCTTCCTCAGCATGACAAAGAGACTTCAGCTCCTCAAAAAATTCCAGTTGGCTCACACTTCTTGTGTTTCCTTCTACATTTGCGATGTAAAGGAAAGTGCGTAACAGTTTTTGATTCTTATTTTTTTCGTGCAGAGAAGCAAAAGAAAGACCTTGTTCGTTTTGCGCGAAAGAAATTACTTTTTTCTGAATGTTCAAAAGTCTTTCATACTCCGCTGGATTCTGTTCTTTAAACTCCCGCAGTTCCGCAATGAACGGCATTATCGGTGTCTGCGAATCGTCTGCCACTTCATACTCAACCTTGTCAAAATGCTTCACTTCCTCAAAAACGGAGAAAATCTGACTGTCCTCGCCAAAAAGTTCGTGGAAACTCTGCAACTTTACATAGGTTCTGTTTTTTAGATTTATCTGGTTGTCGCCGAGCGTGGATGGGTAAAAATTGTAGTTCCAGATTTTGTCTGCCTTTGTTCCAATTCGGTTGATTCGCCCCAGCCGCTGCATGAGTTTTGTGGCATTCCACGGAGAGTCGTAATTCAAGATGGAATTTGCGCGGTGCAGGTTTACGCCCTCCGCCAAAACATCGGTCGTAATGAGGATTTTATATTTATTGCGCCCGCTTTCCGCAATGTCGCCCTTGTAGTTCGCGTCAAAATTTGCTGCGATTGTTTCTTTGAGGTCGTCACGATTTGAGGCATCCACTGAAAGAATTCCGTAGCTGCTGATTGGCGATGAAGAGAGAACTTTGTACAGTTCTTTTTGAGTCGCAAGACATTCCGTAAAAATGACGAGCCGCTGCTCTGGATTGCGTTTTTTATCAAAAATCGTGCTTGCCGCAGTCCAAATGAAGTTCTGCATTTTTTTGTCTTCGGTCTGCCTGTCCCACTTGGCGCACAATTCTTTTATAAGGCGCAAATCATTTTCCAGTTTTGTGATGTAATCGTCCGTAAAATCTGATTTTTTGAATTCCGCGTTGTGGGCGGTCTGCCGCTTTTTGTTCGCCGTTTCCGCTTTTTGGGCAATCACAGCCAGCGTCTTTTCAAATCCGCCGTTTTTATTTCGACTCTCCACACTCAATTCTTTGTTGATGTCCAAGTCGGGGCAGATAAAAATCCTGTCCGCGTTGAACATATCAATCATGTTCTGCGTGTAGGATTCGAGATTGTGCAATGATTCCCTGAATGCGGCGATGCTGCTTTCAAGCCGCTTTACAAGGTTCATTTCGGTAAGCTGGGCGAGCCGTTCAGAAGTTCCGCTTACTTTGAGGTTGTTCGCCTCGTAAAGCGATTTGTGTTTCTCCGATTTTAAGAATTCGATCGCACGGTATCGGTAATAGCCGAGTGCGTCAATGCCAGGCTCTTTTTGCAACGGCAAAAATCCGTTTCCGTCCTCGTCCACATCAACGGCACTCACTTCGGAAGCGATTATGTCGATTGTGTCGATAAAAAGCCGACCTTGCTCCTCTCCCATCTCATACAGAAGCGGCTGTGGCGGCATAATTTTGGGAAAGTGCAGATTCTGCGTTTCCATATCTTTTTTGTAGAAATTTGCAATGTCGGTTCTTGTGCGACGGATGACCAATTGCTCGATAATCCGCTTTCTGATGTCCTCGCTGTCTTCCCGAAGGCGGCGGCGGTCTTCTTCCATTTCAGTTTTTGATTTTGGGATTCGCTCTTTTGGGTTCTGCGGATTCGGTTTGTCGCGTTTGATGTAATTTTTATAGTTTTTCTGCTTTTCGCCAAAATATTCAAGCAGATTGCTTCCATGTTCCCCCAGATTTTGAATTGAATCTGACTTTCGGTGATTTCGCTGGAACAAAAAAATTTGATTTCGTAAGTCATAGGGTGCGTTGTTCTGCGGGGTTGCGGAAAGCAAAGCGATATACGGCTGTGTTCCCAAACGGGCAGTGATATTCCCGATTAAATCATCGAGTTTTTGATACATCTGCGTTCCGTCATTTCGGAATCGGTGGCTTTCGTCTACGACAATCATTCCGTAGTTATCATCAACAAATGCGCTGTCAAAATCATCAACCGCGACGGCTTCTGAAGTATTCGCATTTTCCGAATCCGTATCAAGACAGCCGATTGTGGTGAGCGTGATATGTGACTTCAATTTTCGGCTTTCAATCTCGTCTTCATCAAAAAAACCGATTGAATCTATCCAATTTTGCTTGATTGCGGGTGGCGTAATGATAAGAACAGGATGCGAGAATCCCGTTTCCAAAAGATGGCGTTTTACGACCATAAGCGCGGTGTAAGTCTTTCCAAGACCAACGACATCCGCAAGAATAAAACCGCCGTGCCGCTTCATAATCGCAATGCCCTGATTGACCGCTTCAAGCTGGTAAGTGAGCTTCTTAAAATTGTGGCTTTTCGGTTTTGGTAGATAATCGTCTTCTTTTACAATGCCGTCAGAATCAATCACTTCCGCAAACTGGTCTTGCAGAAATTTGAGATAGGTTTCGTAGGGGGAAAGAACGGCGTAATTGTGCGAATCGTCAGGCGGAACAGGATTTTTTAGCTCAGCCATTTTCCCAACAGGAGAGTTCCTAAGTTCAACAATAAATTCTTTTGTCCAGTCCTGAGCCAGCTCCCATTTTTCATTGAACCAATAATAATGCCCTTTAAATGGACTGTACTGATTAGGTTCAGCCGTTATATGCGAGGAATCAACATCGAGAAAGTTCAGCTCCGAGTTTCCTTCAAGTCCTTTTTGCGTAAAATTACTGCTTCCTACGATTCCGAAAGTCTTTCCATTCAGACCCATAAAAATGTAGCACTTTGAGTGGAAAAACTGCCGCTCATCATTTTCGTTCAATGCAAAGGTGCGGATTTCAATCTTTTTCTCTTCGTTGCAAAAATCCATCAACAACCGCGCGGCTACCTGATATGACTGGTTGTTCATCTCCACATTCTGCAAGTCAATTTTTATGTAGTCCTGCGGATATTTTTTTGCCGTTTTGTAAGAATCTGCCGTTAAATCTTTTTGATACACATTCGGGTCTTTTCCAATTAACAGGCGGAGTTTTGCCCCATCTCGCTCCAAAAACTTTCTTAAAGAATCGGTTACAAGGGCAGTACCTTTTAAATCCCAGTACCCCGTCGCGATGCAAATTTTTTTTATCTCTGGGATATTGATGATTTCATTCACTATGTCAACAAGTTTCAGATTTTGCGAGTTGTCTATGAGGGTATTTCCTAACATTTCAAGATTCCTGTCTGATTGAAGTTAATAATTGTACCACAAATTTGTCATTGTGTGTGGAAAACAGGTGGGGTGGAAAACATAAAATTCCACTATACACCCGACACGGAAATCAGTTTTTGAGATTTTTCGGTCATTGAGCTTGTCGCAATGACCATTATTCGGGCAAAAACATCCTAAAACGGTGGTTTCGACGGACACAACAACCTTTTTTTCTAAAAAATTGATTTTCGTGGACAAAAACTGATTTCCGTGTACACCCGATACGCCATATTGACTAATAAATGCTTTCTATGATATACTACTTTTCAAATTATTCGGGCCAGTAGCTCAGTTGGTTAGAGCAGTGGACTCATAATCCATTGGTCCCAGGTTCAAGTCCTGGCTGGCCCAAAAATAAAATTATTAAATGTGTCAAATCTTGAGTCAAAATAAATACAGAGCTGACTATAAAAAATATGCATGTCCAACGAACGCGTAGTAGATAGTTTATTCGTGAGGAGGAGTAAATGTATCACTTCGTGACACGAACTGTAAAGAAATTATTTTACTAGTTGCTCACGCAACGAGCGTATATCTCGTCGCTTGCGTTTTAAAACGGGTATAAAATCCGATTATCTTAAGGGAATGTTTAAAATCATCACTAACATAGCGCGGCGGTTTTACCTTCGAGTTTTATCGCGAAAACTCGCGCATTGATTGCGCGTTCTCATTGTATTACGACCGCGCGGTTTTGAACAGCTCCGATTTTGAAAAATCGTTCTCTGTTCAAAATCAGGGAACGACATACCTTATCGCTTGTGGCAAGATATGGTGATTGCGCGTCTACAAGCACCTGTACAAACTCATAAGCCATAAAAAAGCCCGCAAAAGCATTCTTTGCGGGCAGAAAAAAATCATATGCTATTTCAAGACTTGCGCAATGATGTATTTAGAGACATTCATGCCAGATTTTTCAGCAAGTTTTTTAATTTTTTCCCATTTTACATCATCGCATGAAATAGAGTGTGACTTTGACGCTTCTGCAGGATTTTTTGCTTTGCGTGACGTTTTCTCTGCCGATTTTGCAGCAGTATTCTTTGTTGCTTTCATGATTAAAACTATATAGCAACAAAAAGAATAAATCAAGCAAAATGACAGCTGTAACCATTATAATAACAAATAATTAATATTTTTTACAAATTGCATCTCATCAAGTAAATTGCATGTCAACCATCATTTTTTCTTTTTCCGCTTGAAAAAAATGAAAATGATGTATTATCAAGATAATCAAGCTTGATTAATAATCAAGTTTGCATTTCTGGTGTACACGAAATTAAAATATTGTTAACAAGGCGCAGAGCGCGAGCATCAGCATAAGCGAGAGCGAGATACTTCTGCGGGTGGGCGACATGGAGCACGAGCTTGTGGGCATGCTCTCGGTGCAGGCTGGCGCGGTGCAGGCGCTGGTGCAGGGCGGCGGCGCGCAGGGCAGGCTTGGCGTGAGCCTCGAGCTCCCCGCGATGATTGAGGCGGCTACGTTCGCGCGCTTCGTCAAGGTGTGCGGCAAG
>JAGAZO010000004.1 GCA_017940005.1 Treponema sp. | reverse complement strand
TGCGTCAAACATGACAGTGTATGCAAGCAGCCACTTTGCGTAAAGTGTCATATTTTTTGTGATTGCAGCGGCAAAGTTAAACACTGCTGTACAACTTTCATCGCTATACCAGCCGCCAAACAGGTAACCGCTCTTTGTCGGAACGGCAGGCTTCGTTGCGGTTTTTCCTGTTTCTACTGTCTGCGCAGAAATATCGTTGCCACCATTAGTGTTGAATGTAACGCTGTAGGTGATTGTTGGCGCACCGCTACCGCCGCCAGAACCACCTGCTCCAGAACTGCTGTCTGTCGTTTGCTTGCATCCTGCAAGTATCGCAAATATTGCCGCGGCAAGCAAAATCATATTGTTTTTTTTCATAACATACCTCTTATGGTAAATAGTTTGTAACCAATAATAACAATTTGTTATAAAAAATCAATAAAACGTACCTTATATGAGATTTTTTATCATATATTTTCACTTTTAAACTAGGAAATTACCAACTTTGCCGCAGAGCGTCGGGATATGACCCCTTCGCACGAATAAAAACTAGCAGGAAAACAGTAATTTTAGAAACGCGTATAAAAATATACTGTTTCATGAAAAGGCAACAACGAGTGAAATATCAGTTTCAGGAGTTAGTGTATTGGTGCGCATTACGCGTACACATAGATAAGCAAGTTTGCGAAATAACGTGTGACGGAACTATTCGAAAACGCGTGAAAGTTGCACTGCTTCCATTTACAGCAGCGCGACAGGGTCTACGTCGCATTCAATGTATACGTTTTGCGGATGGCTGTACTCGAACAGCAGCATATGCGCGAGCTTTTGCAAAGGCGCAATACTTTTTCCGCGCAACAAAATTTGATAGCGATAGTTTTGCGCTATTTTTACAATCGGGCACTCTGCGCTGCCGAGTATTTCTGCGCCGCTTTTACGTTTTTTTGCCGCCGCTGCAAGAAGTTTTGCCGCTTCTTCTGCGCTGCTTTCCGCAGCCTTTTGACTTGCGCTTCTGAAGACGAGACGCACTATGCGTGAAAACGGCGGAAATCCGAGCAGCTCCCGTTGCAAAAGCTCGCTCGTGTAAAATCCTTGAATGTCGCCGCGGCAGGCGGCTGCAATCGGCGCGCGCGAAGGGCTGTATGTCTGCACGAGCACTTTTCCGTCGGGGAAAAATCGTCCCGCTCTTCCTGCAACTTGCGTGATGAGTGAAAACGTGCGCTCTGCCGCGCGGAAGTCAGGCATGTGAAGGGCAGTGTCCGCGAGCACGACGCCTACGAGCTGCAAATGCGGAAAGTTCAGCCCCTTTGCAACCATCTGCGTGCCGAGCATAATGTCGTAGTCACCGTGTCTAAACGCATCAAGCTTCTCTGCAAGCTCTCCTTTTTTTGAAAGCGCGTCCGTGTCAATCCGAACGATTTTTGCGTTTGGAAATTTTGCTTTTGTTTCCGCCTCGATGTATTCCGTGCCGAAACCAGAATAGCCTATGTCGAGCGAGCCGCACTGCGGGCACGATTCGGGCATTTCGCATGACCAGCCGCAGTAGTGGCAGCGGAGCCTATGCTCGCTCTTGTGATATGTCATGGGCACTGAGCAGTTTTTGCACATCATCTCGTAGCCGCAGCTTGCACAGCGAAAAAAATGCGTAAAGCCGCGCCTGTTCAAAAATAGAATCACTTGCTTTTTTACTGCGAGCGTGGCGCGCATTTCTTTTGCAAGCTCTTCAGAAATGCAGCTGTCACCTGTGCGCTTTGACAAATCTATGCACGTGACTTCAGGCGGCGCTCCTCCCGCGAGGCGTTTTGAAAGCGTGTGCTTGATGAGCTTTCCTGTGTTCATCAAATGCCACGATTCAACAGATGGTGTTGCGCTTCCCATGACAAGCGGTATTGCATGTGTTTGCGCGCGGTGCATTGCAACTTGCCTCGCGTGATAGCGTGGGGCAGTGCCGCTCTTGTACGAGCCGTCGTGCTCTTCGTCTATAATAATGAGCCCCAAGTCGGGAACGGGAGCGAACACTGCGCTCCGCGCTCCTATGACAATGCGTGCTTCTTTTCGCAAAATGCGCTTCCATTCTGAAAGCTTTTGGCTCGGTGTCAACGCTGAATGAATGGCGGCTACCGTATTTCCAAAACGCGCTTGAACTGCTTTCAGCACTTGCGACGTGAGCGCAATTTCTGGCACAAGGTAGATGACGCCTTTTCCGTCGTCGATGATTTTTTCTGCCGCTTGCAAAAATACTTCTGTTTTGCCGCTTCCCGTCGGTCCGTAAAGATAGTGAAAAGTTGCGTGCCCTGCGTTGGTTTTCGGTGTGCCGCGTGCATGTGCTGCGATTGCATTGCCGCGTGCATCTGGCGCGCTCGTCATGCGTGCGGCACTCGTTGCAGGTGCAGTGTTATTTGTGCGTGCGGCAAGAATTTCTTGAACAGCGTTTTGCTGCTCGCAAGACAGCTCCCGCGATTTTTCAAACGGCAGCTCGTCGTCAAATGAAAAGCCGCCCGCGCTCACCTCGCGTTTTCCTGACGGCATCATCGCAGAAATTGTTTCTCCGAGCGTGCACACGTAGTAGTCTGCCATCCACGCAGCAAGCGAAAGCAGCTCGCTCGTTAAAAGCGGCTCGTCGTCTATGATGCGGCGCACGCTTCTGATTTTTTCTTTTGGAACAGTTGCGGGCGGCGCGTCGTTGATTACCGTAATAAAGCCCGTGAGTTTTCGCGAGCCGAACGGCACTTCAACGCGCTTGCCGACTGCCGCAGTGCTCGGCGCATTTTTCGCAGCGTCATCATATGCGTAAGTGAATGTTTGCCCAATCGGCACATTGAGCGCAACTTCAAGATACTGCATTCGCGCTTCCTTCAATTGTGCGCTAGATGCGCTGCGTAGTCGGGAACAAGCTCTGTGAGTTTTGTGCGGAACAGCTTCAAGTCTTCCCATGCGGGACGTTTGAGCGATTCGTTTCGCAGCAGCGCGCTCGGGTGATATGTGACGAGCAACGGAATAGTGTTGTAGACGAAAAAGCGCGAGCGCAGTTGTCCGAGCGGCGAAGTCGTTTTTAATAAATTTTGCGCCGCAGTTCGTCCTGCTGCCAAAATCATCTTGGGCTTCAAAATATGAATTTGCGCTTCGAGAAACGACATGCATGCTTCTGCTTCTTCGGGAAACGGCGTGCGGTTGTTCGGCGGCCTGCATTTTACTATGTTTGCAATGTAGCAGTTTACGTTTCTGTCGAGTGATATGGCGGCGAGCATTTTATCGAGCAGTTTTCCGGCGGGTCCTACGAACGGCAATCCCTGCGCGTCTTCTTCTGCGCCTGGTCCCTCGCCGACAACGAGCACTGCTGGATTTTGCACGCCCATGCCCGGCACAACATTCGTGCGTCGTTTTGAAAGCTCGCACCTCGTGCACGCCGCGATTTTTTGCGCAATCGATTCAAGCGTTGCCGGCGCTGTTTGCACAGACGGCAATCCATTGTCGTTTTGCTGTTGCGCAAAGTCGAGCATGTTGTCGCTTTGCTGCTGGAAGGCAAACAATTCCTGTGGCTCGTGCAGAGGGGTATGTGCTTCGCCGCTTTGATTAAAGCTTTGGTGCGGATGCAGCGCGATTGCTGATTGCTGTGCGGCGGTGTTTGCCTGTCTGGCAGTTTTGTCTGTGTCATCAGCAAAGTGCGGCGGCGTTTCTGAAAAGTCAGGCGACGCGTATCCATACAAGCAGTCAGATGCTGTTTTGAGCACTGTCCACAGCGCTGTTTTTTCGTTTGCATGCATGAACACAGCATAGCATATTGCTTGCCGTTCGCGCAATAATAGGGTATAGTAAAGCATTGTATGAAAAAGGTGTTATTTGTGCCTGTCATTTTTATGCTCGTACTCTCTTTTGGCAATGCACAGGTAAGCGTTGATCCGAACAATGATTTTTATGAAGCTGCGTTGTGCTGGCATATACGCGGCATTGTCGATGAATTACCGCAGCTCAAGCCGTATCCGTTGCGCATGATAAAAAAAATCATCGCTATTGTCATTGAACGGGGGACGGAAGATGATATTGCTGAAGCAAAAGCATATTATCAAAAAATTTTTAATAAAGCGTGGAGTGTTTCTTTAAAAGTCAATGAGCGGAACCTGTTTCAAATAAACGACACTACAAAGGAACTTTCAAGCATTGTTCAATTAAAAACAGCTGTGCAAGGATATGGCGATAAGCTTTTTGGCGATGCATTTGCTCTTGGCTACAGAGCAGGCGCTTCGTTTACATTTTTTGAACTGTCGCGTGATGTACTTGGCGATACATGGGCTGCTCCCGAATACGATACGTTTGTCAAGCGCATTGGCACGAGTGCGGCAAACATTGATTTCAATGCAAATGCGGTGGTTTCATATGCATGGGATACCGTGAGCATAGCGGTGGGATATAATAGAACAGCTTTCTCCTCATTCGTGAGTGGCGACAATGCGCTCAATTCGAGCGCGCGTAATGCTCCTCAGTGTACATTTATGTTTAATGGAAGATGGTTTAATTTTGCACAGTATTTTGCCGCACTCGAGGCAGCAGACATGCATGGTGAAGGCAGTCACTTTGGAAAATTTCTGTCGTTGCAAACTATTCGTTTTGCATTAGGGCGTAAGGTGCGCCTTTCTCTGTATGATGCTGTAATTTACGGCAAACGATTTGACCCATCATATTTTATACCTGTGCCCTCGCTGTTGATAGCTGCTGCAAATGGTCACAATGACAATGTCCTTGCTGGTTTTATATTTGATTGGAATATTGTGCGAGGCATTTCATGGATCACCAATATGAATGTAGACCATCTAGACATACCGCAGCTTGCTCGCTTCCACATCAACTCAGATAATCGCATTGCGCTAAAAAGCGGATTCATCTATGCGCCGTCCAATTCATTATGCAAATTTATTTCGATTGATTATACGCTCATAAGTCCGTACACGTATGCTGCTACATATGACAAAACGAATACAGATACCTATAATTTCTTTTCATATGCAAATGGAGGAAGGAGCATAGGCAGCTTGATTCCGCCTAATTCAGATTGCGTTGAGCTTAAAATCAAACTTGAACCGATTGCTAATTTAACAATTTCTACATTTGCATCAATAGCCCGTCATGCAAATGCATATGAATCGCTTTCTGATGAAAATGCAGAAAAACTTTTTGAATTGAATAAAGAGGGAACACAGTATTCATCAGATGGAAGCATAAATACGCTGTTCTTCAATTCTGCACCGTTTTTATGGGGCGCACACATTATGTATATTTGCCGTGGAGGAATAGAATGCAGCTATGAATTTCCGCGTACAAAAGCAGGTCGTTTTTCTCTTGAAATGAATTTTGTATATACGTATGTAAATA
The DNA here is from genome assembly GCA_017940005.1 of Treponema sp. Lineage (GTDB taxonomy): Bacteria > Spirochaetota > Spirochaetia > Treponematales > Treponemataceae > Treponema_D. The sequence continues at coordinate 132,824 of JAGAZO010000004.1, read as the reverse complement.
ATGCTGGCGTTAGCAAGCCTATTTATGGGCAGTCTTCTGCAAGTGATCACAGAAATGCATATGATAATTGGGTTGCAAATCTGCATGATGAATATGACGTGTATCTTTCATTTGGATTGATGTATGCATATTAAACAGAATAAAAAGAGGAACTGATGAAACGCAAATTTATTTTTCTCTATCTTGATACTGGGGCGGGACATATATCGGCGGCGCGCGTGCTTGCAAAAGCGTTGAAAGAGCAGCATCCCGATGTTGAAATAGAGATGCTCAACGGCTTTGACAAATACAACATATTCGGTCACGTGATGTTTGAAAAAGGCTACAACTACGCGTGCAATTATGTGCACGGCGCGTTTCCGCTCATCTACGACATGGCGCAGCACAGATGGGGGCAAACGATGTTCGTGCTGCCGTTGCGCCATCACACGACAAACTACTTGCGCAAAGTGATTCTTGAAAAGCAGCCCACCGACATTGTGTCGTTCCATTTTGCGCTTACGCCGTTTGTCAAGTCTGCGCTTCGTGGAATTCCGTGGAAAATCAATTTCACTGTCATGGTTACAGACCCGTTCACGTTGCCGAACGCGTGGTTTTATGAAAACGACCAGAATTATTTTGTGTATTCTGAGGCGGCAAAAAAACAGGCTGTTGAAACGTGCGGTGTGCCGGAAAAGAATGTGACAGTCGTGCCGTTTTTGCTCAACGAAAAATATCGCGAGGGCGCTCTTTCAAAGGAAAGCATTCGCGAGCTGCGCGTAAAGCATGGCTTTGATACTGATAAAAAAATAGTGCTGCTTGTTGGAGGCGGGGAAGGGCTGCCCGGCGCGGTTAAAATTGTCAGCGAATGCGTGTTGCATGGCGCAAAGTTTGCTGTTGCTGTCGTGTGCGGACGCGACAAAGCGTTTAAAGAAACGCTCGACATTTTTGCGCATACGTATCCCAAGCTCGATTTGCACGTGTTCGGCTTTGTCGATTACCTTGACGAGCTTGTAAAAATCTGCGACTGCGCGGTTATAAAAGCGGGACCTGCAACGCTCATGGAAGTGATTTCGTGCCGCAAGCCTGTCATCATTATAAAATATATTCACAACCAGGAGCTTGGCAACATGCGTTTTGCAGTTGACCATCGCGTTGGCTGGTACATCAGAAAGCCCGGCAACGTGTATAAAAAGATAACCGAGCTGCTTGGCGACGAAAACTTTGACGAAGAAATGAAAAAGAATTTTGACAGTGTTCACTTGGACACAGACGCGGGAAAGATTGCAACGTTGCTGCTTGAAAAACGCGCGTTCGTGCCCGCGTAACCCGCAATATGAAACGCAAACGGATTGCCTAATGGCGCTCATAGTGGAAAAAGTACACTCGTTAGGCATGAGCAATCAGTTTACCATTGCTCGATATAATGAAAACTATTGGCAGCCTTGCTGAAAAATTAATTGATAATAATTTATGGTATCATATATAATACTACAAATGAAGCCTTTGATAGTAATTGATACAAATGTTATTCTCTCTGCTCTGCAAAGTAGCAAAGGAATGTCAAGTGAAGACAAAAATATTTTATCTTTGGCGACCATGTTTAAAAGATCCGTTTGATGATCATATTCTTGAGCTTGCAGTAAACTCAAGCGCAGAAAGTATTGTACCTTTCAATAAAAAGGATTTTCTTGAAGCGGAAACTTTAGGAATAAAGATTCAAACTCCAAAAGAATTTTTGGAAAAAATGGAGGCATGAAATGGCAACATTAAGTTTACGACTTCCCGACTCGTATCACTCTATGGTAAAAGAAATTGCTGCAAAAGACAATATCTCAATAAATCAGTTTATTATTTCTGCTGTGGTAGAGAAAATCTCTGCTTTGGAAACTCATAATTATTTGGAAGAAAGAGCTGCAAGAGGTTCAAGAGATAAATTCATGGCTGTATTGACAAAAGTTCCAAACATGCAACCAGCTGAACATGATAGATAATCGCTTAATGGCTCTCTACATCTCACTGTTGTACTTGATGCACAGCACTGTTTCGGCAGTTGCTTATGAAAGCAAAGCGCATTACACAGCTGTAAACTGCTTTACCTCGCGGCTTTCAAATGTTGTTTGAATGAGTGCGTCTATTTCAAGCTCATTGTAGATTTTTTCTGCTTCCTCTATTGTTCCGTGCAGCACAGGGTGTTTTGGCGAAAAGAGCACGCAGCAGTCTTCGTATGGCAAAATAGATGTTTCATATGTGCCGATTTTTCGCGCTGTTTCAACGATTTCTTCTTTGTCCAATCCTATAAGCGGGCGGAAGAGCGGGAACGCTGCGAAGTGCTCGGTGACATTCAAGTTGGCAATCGTTTGGCTTGCTACTTGCCCAAGACTTTCGCCAGTGATGATGCAATCTGCGTGAACGCGCTCTGCAATCATGTTCGCTGTTTTCATCATGCACACGCGGAGCATGAGCGTCGTCCATGCAACAGGCGATTTTTCTTTTATGCGCATCTGCACGTCGGTGAACGGCACAATGTTCAAATGCACGGTAAGTCCGTAGCGCGCAAGCGTTGCCGCAAGCGTTTCAACTTTCTTTTGCGCTTCTTCAGATGTGTACGGGTACGAGTGAAAATATGCGCAGTCAACTTTCATGCCGCGACTCAGCATACGGTAGCCTGCAACGGGCGAATCTATGCCGCCTGAAAGCAGCAAAAGCCCTTTGCCGCTTGAGCCGACGGGAAGTCCGCGTGAGCCTTTTTCCGCATCTGAATATACAAAGCACTGCTCGCGCACTTCTACAGTGATTTTCACGTCGGGCTTGTGCACGTCTACTGTAAGCACGCCGCTTTTTACTGTTTTGTCTGCCGCTTTGCAGCAGATGTCGTACGAGGTGAGCGGAAAATTTTTATCTTGCCTGCGCGCTTCTATTTTGAATGTTGTAGCTCCTTTTTCTTGTGCGTGCAGCGCCGCGTTGCATACAGCATCGCTTATTGCGCCGATGTTTTTTTCGCACACTTCCGCCTTTGCCCAGCCCGTAATGCCCACAAGGTGCGAGAGCGCGAATTCTGCTACAGGGGCATCGCATTCGTCACAGTTTATATACAGGCGACCTGCGCGGAGCGAGACATGTGCACTGGTTTTTGTAAGGTATGCGCGCGCGTTTGCAACGAGCCTGTTTTCAAACTCGCGTATGTTTGAGCCTTTGAGCATAAGCTCTCCGATTTTTGCAAGATATATCATACAAGGAGTATAGAAAAAAGCGGAGGGCAGGGCAAGAGCACAAAACTGTAAGTTCTGAAAAACACTTTTTAAATTATTAATTTTTTTATGGAGCAAGTCACTTGAATAGCCGCACTTGCGTACTTCGGTCACCCTCACCGTCCTCATCGCCCGCCTACGGCGAGCTCCTGCGGTCGGTACGGACGGCACGCCGTCCTAGTACTCCAGCGCGGGCTAGGCAAATAGTATGTGGTCATTTACAAAATGCACACAAAAGCAGCTTCCGTGTTTGTGAGCAGTGCGAAGTTACGCGTTTACAGCTATTTTTACTGGTTGCGCTATTTCCACAAGATAGCCGGTGCGTATGCAGCTTTCAAAGAGTTCTTTGCTGATGTAATCTGTTTTAATCTCTTCGTATCCGTCTTTATCGCGCACAATGCGTACAACGTAGCCGTCTTCCATTTCGCGCACGACTGTCATATAGTCAGATGAGTTTCCGATGCTTTTTAATGTGTAATGCTTCATAATTTTTCCTCCCAAAAATATTTAAGCAGTTTGCACGAGTGCATTTTGCGTAATCATGCTTTCGCACAGTTGTGCTAGAATCAGCACTCCTGAAAACTGCTCGACCTACAGTATTATTTTCGGTACAATGCAAGTGAGATGTTAGCTTTTTCTTCATATGCTGATGCGCATCTGCATATTGCCTGCATTACAGAAATGTCTATTGACGATTCGCTGCATGTTTTGAATGGCGCGCCATATTGCGCTGTTTCATGTGCACATGAGAAAGATGAATTCATAGAGCAGGAAAGGCGCGTTGCAAAAATTAATAATGCGATGACCGATGCGGCGGACAGCGCATTGCGCGTGCAGCACGGAGAGACTGCTCACGGCGCAGAAAATGATGCGCAGCTTCGCGCTGTTGTTCACGACGCAGAAAATGGCACATATGACAGTCGCCTAAAAACTGGCGCGCAGATTTTTTGCGCGTTTGGAATGCATCCGCAGCTGCCGCTTGTTGAAAACGCTGGCTTTATGGAATCGCTTTTAAAAGAGAAGCGGATTGTCGCGATAGGCGAGGCAGGTTTTGATTTATTCAAGCAATATAGAGATGATATAGCGCGTCAAGAAACTGCGTGGCGCATTTCGTGCGAGCTTGCAGGCGCGTATAGTGTGCCGCTCATCGTGCACTGCCGCAAGGCGCTTGACAGAATGTTTGCAGATGCAAAGCTGCTTGCACATATTCCTGCAGTCATCTTTCATTCGTTTACGGGAAGCGTGCAAGATGCAGTTTCACTGCTCAGACATGGCGTGAACGCGTATTTTAGCTTTGGCAATCCGCTCATTTTCGGCGACAAGAGCGCAATAAGTTGCGTGCAAAAACTTCCGATAGACAGATTGCTTTTGGAAACAGATGCGCCGTATCAAACAGTGCGCGGCGAAGATGAGACAAAACTGAGCGGCATTGCGCGCGTGTATGCGGTGGCATTTGCAATTCGCTGCGGCAATGCGGCGACCGAGCGGGTAGCAGTGGAAGCATTGACCGGACGTTTGGCAGAATTTGATGAGCGCGCAGCGGCAACCGAGCGCATAGATGCGATTGAGCATATGGCAGCAACTGAACGCGTAGCAGCAATCGAGCGTGCAACCGAATTTGCCGAGCATATTTTTGCCAATTTTAAACGCGCATATACTGTTCCGTGAGCGCGCGCTCGCACTGTGGTACGGTGAAAATATTGCAAATCATTGACGAAACAGTTAAAATCTGCTATATTTTTTTTCATCGCTTTCTTATGCGCGATTAGCTCAGTTGGTTAGAGTACAAGCATGACACGCTTGGGGTCACTAGTTCGATTCTAGTATCGCGCATTGGAAAGCGATTTTGCAATAAAGAAACAGCAGCTGCAATCGGCTACGTGTTCTGGAAAAAGCAATGCACCATTACGCCGCAAAAAAATCATCTGTAAAACTTTCAAGCCTCATAGATAAAGCTGTTTTTGATTACAACATGATTGCAGATGGCGATGCTATTTTGATTGGCGCATCTGGCGGCAAAGATTCTACCGCACTTGTTGAATATTTTGCCGCGCGTGCTAATCGGCCAGACTGCAAGTTTTCGTATAAAGCTGTTCATATCCAGAGTGATTTTGCTCCTTCCTTTCCAGATGCGTTTATGCGTCTTTTTGCGCAGTGGCATGCGCCGTTTGATGTTGTCAAAGTTGATGTGCTCGCGCGTTTAAAAGAAAATCGCAAGATGAATTGCTGGTGGTGCTCGACACAGCGACGCACTGAATTGCTGAATTATGCGATGGCACATCATTTTAATAAAATTGCGCTCGGACACCACCTTGACGATATTCTTGAAACGCTGTTGATGAACATGCTCAATAAATCGGAGCTCTCAACGATGTCTCCACGTCTTGCATATGAAAAATATCCAGTGACTATTTTGCGCCCATTATGCTATGTAAGTGTTGATATGCTTGTGGCGCATGCGCAGGAGAGCGGGTGGGACAGATATACCTGTACATGCAGTTATCAAAATAATTCGGGACGAAAAGATGCACGCATGCTGCTGCGCTTGCTTACAAATGGTAGCGAGGCAAAAAAGATGCATTTGTTTGAGTCTCTGAAAAATATTCGACGGGAATATTTGCCGTAGCCATATTTGCTGCTTGTTGGCTAACTTTTATAATATTAAAAAAATTAAATATTTTTTCAAATTTGTATTGACTATTTGATTTTTTGCCAGTAAGATAAAACTGTACGAAAATTGCATGAACGGCATGATTTGCCGTGCGCATATGCATATTTATGCGCTGTTTTGCGGCGCAAAGAGGCACTATGAAAAGCGACAACGCAAAAAAAGGAATCGAACGTGCGCCGCATCGCTCGCTTTTTTACGCGATGGGCTACACAGACGAAGAGTTGAGCCGCCCGCTTGTGGGCGTGTGCTCTGCAAAAAATGAAATAATTCCCGGTCATTTTGACCTTGACAAAATTGCGGACGCGGCAAAAGCGGGCGTGCGCATGGCGGGCGGCACGCCGATTGAATTTCCTGCAATAGGCGTATGCGACGGCATCGCCATGGGGCACGAAGGCATGAAATATTCGCTCGTTACGCGCGAGCTCATTGCGGACTCTATCGAATGCATGGCAAAGGCGCACCAGTTTGATGCGCTTGTGCTTATTCCCAACTGCGACAAAGTTGTGCCTGGCATGCTCATGGCAGCTGCCCGCCTTGACTTGCCCACAGTTGTCGTTTCAGGCGGCCCTATGATGAGCGGGCACGTGCCAAACAAAGCGAATCCGTATGCGTCAAAAAATATAGGCTTGAGCGACATATTTGAAGCTGTCGGTGCCGTTGCTGCGGGAAAAATAACAGAAGCGCAGCTCAAGGAGCTTGAGGAACGCACCTGTCCCGGCTGCGGCTCGTGCGCAGGAATGTTCACTGCAAACAGCATGAACTGCCTTGCAGAAGTGCTCGGTCTTGCGCTGCCAGGCAACGGCACAATTCCTGCGGTGAGCGGCAGGCGCATTGCGCTTGCAAAAAAAGCTGGCATGCAAGTGATGGAAATGCTCGAAAAGAACATTACTGCGCGAACCATGATGGGCGAGTCTTCGTTTCGCAATGCGCTTGCCGCGGACATGGCGCTCGGCTGTTCGAGCAATACAGTGCTGCACGTGCCCGCGATTGCGCACGAAGCGGGCATTGCGCTCGACTTGCGCACCATAAACGAAATAAGCGAAAAGACGCCGAACCTTTGTCACTTGGCTCCTGCGGGGAGCACATTCATGGACGAGCTTGACGATGCAGGTGGTGTGCAGGCAGTGCTCGCAGAGCTTGCGAAAAAAAATTGCATTGATACGAGTTTGATTACCGTGACGGGAAAAACGATTGCGCAAAATATTGAAAACGCGGCAAACAGAAATACTGACGTTATTCGCCCTATAGAAAACCCATATTCTGACAACGGCGGCATTGCGATTTTGTTTGGCAATCTTGCGCCAGACGGAACAGTGGTAAAACGAAGCGCGTGCGCAAAAGAGCTTATGAAGCATACAGGAAGCGCGCGCGTGTTCGATGATGAAGAAGACGCAATGGCGGCTGTGCAAAAACGTGAGATTAAACCGGGCGATTTTGTGGTAATCCGCTATGAGGGACCGAGCGGAGGTCCTGGCATGCGCGAGATGCTTGCAGTCACTGCCGCGCTTGCGGGGCAAGGATTGGACAAAGACGTTGCGCTTATAACGGACGGAAGATTTTCCGGTGCAACGAGAGGCGCGTCGCTTGGCCACTGTTCGCCTGAAGCGGCAGTTGGCGGACCTATTGCGCTCGTACAAGATGGCGACAAAATCACGCTCGACATAAATGCATACACGATTACGCTCGAAGTAAGCGATGCAGAGCTTGCCAAGCGACGCGCCGCATGGAACGCGCCTGCACCAAAAGTGACGAGTGGATACCTTGCTCGGTATGCAAAACTTGTTTCAAGCGCAGATAAGGGCGCAATAGTGAGCTGAAAATGCTATTCGTGTCGGCAATGCAGCGAGGGCGTTTTGAAAAGGCACAATCATTGCCGTAATGGTTTGTTAGGAGATTGCTAAAGATGGGAAACAGCATAGCCCGCGCTGGCGCGGTCGGCGGAGCCGAGTGCAAGCCTGCGGTACAGAAAAAAGCAGGCGATGTACCGCGCGTGAGCAAGCCGCAAAAGCGCGGCTTGCCAATGCCGCTTGCTCCAAAAAAAATAAAAAAATCACCTGTGGACGATACGTCCTCTACGAAAATAGCTTTCCCAAACGTTGCAGCAATGAAGTGTACAGGCGCGCGTATTGTCATAGAATGTCTTTTAGAGCAAGGCGTCGATACGGTGTTTGGCTATCCGGGCGGCGCAATTTTGCATATTTACGACGAGTTGTATAAAAATGCAGGCAGGATGCGTCACGTGCTCACAGCCCACGAGCAGGGCGCATCTCATGCGGCAGACGGCTATGCGCGCTCCACAGGAAAAGTGGGCGTTGTTATGACAACAAGCGGGCCTGGTGCGACAAATATTGTGACGGGGCTTGCAACAGCATACATGGATTCTGTTCCCGTTGTTGCGATTACGTGCAACGTTTCCCGTGCGCAGCTTGGCAAAGACAGTTTTCAAGAAGTGAACATCACGGGAATAACGCGGTCTGTGACAAAGTGCACCTATATTGTGCGCGATGTAGAAAATCTTGCAGATACAATCCGTGCGGCGTTTTTTATTGCAAAGAGTGGAAGACCGGGACCGGTGCTCATCGACATACCAAAAGATGTGACGAGCGCTATGTGCGAATATTGTGCACCGGAAGCATATACGCGTAGAGCGACAAACAGATTACGTGTTGGAAAAGAAGTGATGGGCGATGGCGGCGTGCATTTTTTACGTGGTGCTTTCAAAGCGAAAGACTTGTTCAATGTACAAAGATTTCTCAAAGCGAAGTCACTCCGCCGTACAATAAAAACGCCTGTACCAAAAGAGGCACACATTGTAAAAGTGGCGCGCCGCATAAACGAGGCGCAGCATCCTGTCATTATTTGCGGTGGCGGTGTGATTGTCTCTGAAGCATCAGATGTGCTCAAAGCGCTTGCGTGCAAAGCGAGTATTCCCGTTGTGGCGACGCTCATGGGAAAATCTGCATTTCCGAACAGCCACGCGCTTTTTTGTGGATTAGTCGGCATGCACGGCACAAAAGCGGCGAACATGGCTGTTGAAAAGAGCGACTTGCTGCTTGCCGTTGGCACACGGTTCAGCGATAGGATTACAGGAAACACGGCGCGCTTTGCAAAAAAATCAAAAGTTATTCACATAGACATTGACCCGTCTGAAATAAACAAAAATATTTGCACGTTTGGTTCGCTCGTAGGAAATAGCAAAGATGTGCTTGCGCGCCTTATGCCGCTTGTGCACGAACGCGCGGCAGGCAAATGGAACGCGCTCATTGATGAATGGAAAAAAGATGTGCCGCGCGTAGCTCATGCCGAAGAAGAACTTGCGCCACAGTTTTTGTTCGAGCATGTGCAACACAAAATAGGCGAGAATGCAATCGTTGCGACTGAAGTTGGGCAGCATCAAATGTGGGCAGCACAGTTTTACGAGTTTGAAAAGCCGCGCACGTTTATTACATCGGGTGGACTTGGCACAATGGGATTTGGCATGGGGGCTGCCATTGGCGCACAGATTGCGCATCCGAGTACTCGTGTGGTGAATTTTGCGGGCGACGGTTCGTTTATGATGAACTGCAACGAGCTTGCAACGATTGCTCATTACAATTTGCCAATAATAATTGTTGTGCTGAACAACGGTACGCTCGGCATGGTGCGCCAGTGGCAGACGATTTTTTACGACAAAAACTACAGCCACACGACGCTTGATTTTGCTCCCGATTTTGTAAAGCTTGCAGAATCATACGGCATTGCAGGTTTTCGCGCCAAAAGCAAAGATGCGTTTGTACAGGCATTTGACGCTGCGCTTGCCTCTGGCAAAGCGGCTGTCATAGATGCGGTGATTGACACTGACGAAATGGTGCTGCCGATGATTCCTCCGGGAAAATCTGTTGACAGCTTAATGATGAGCGTGAAGTGATAGATGCATGCGGCACTATAAGCAAATATGCTGTCATTCTGCCGCTTTTACATTTTGCAGATTATGTGCTATAATTGATGAAGCGAGGTGCGTATGTACGAATCTGGTGAAGATTATCTTGAAGCGATTCTCATGCTGCAACATGAAAAAGGCACGGTGCATTCTGTAGATGTGGCGCGAAAGCTTGGTGTGTCAAAGCCGAGCGTAAGTCGCGCTATGGGCATTTTAAAGGATGGCGGCTATCTTGAAGACGGAGAGGGTACTGAGCTGCATCTTACAAAAAAAGGACTTGAAAAGGCTACTGACATTTATTCGCGCCACCGCTTGCTCACCGAATTTATTATGGCTATTACAGGGGTTCCTGAAGAGCAGGCGGAAAAAAATGCGTGCAGAGTTGAGCACGATATTGATGCGGATGTTGTTGCCGGCATCACAAATTGGATGAAGAAAAATAAAAAATCATAATGATGTTTTAATAAAATATAAAAACTTCTCCCTCCTAAATTAAATAAAGAGCATTAGGTTGATAGATATATTTTATCGAGGTGTTTTTAGTAAATTTTTGATAAAATTTTGCTTTACAAATTTCATATATGGACATATAATATAAAACTGGAGACGCTTTTACCTGCTATTCTCGGTTGTAAAGGTAGCGAAAAGGTAAAGCGCAGGAGGTTTTTTATGATTACTTTTTTCGTGTGTATCGGGTTGCTTGTGGCCGGATATTTCGTGTACGGAAAGGTTGTGGACAAAGTATTTGCGCCCGATGAAAACCGCGCAACGCCCGCAATCGCAGCACCAGACGGTGTTGACTATGTTCCGATGAATTCAGCAAAAGGATTCCTCGTACAGCTTCTCAACATTGCCGGTCTTGGTCCTATTTTCGGCGCAGTTTCTGGCGCAATGTGGGGACCAAGCGTTTATTTATGGATTGTGTTTGGTACAATCTTTGCAGGTGCTGTTCACGATTATCTGTCGGGCATGCTTTCTTTGCGCAACGACGGAGCAAGCATTTCTGAAATCACCGGTAAATATCTTGGACCTATCATGAAAAACGTCATGCGCGTTTTCTCTGTGGTGCTGCTCGTCATGGTCGGTGTTGTATTCATGGTTGGACCGGCTGGACTTTTAGCACGTCTCACTCCTGAATGGCTCAATGTCAAGGTTTGGACAGTTATCATCTTGATTTATTATTTCCTTGCAACGATTATTCCTGTAGATAAAGTTATCGGTCGTGTGTATCCTATTTTCGGTTTGTTCCTCATTGTTATGGCTGTTGGTGTTTCTATTGCAACCATCGCAAACAGTGGCACGCGTCCCATGATGGAGCTCACGCTTGCTAACTTGCACCCCAAAAATCAGCCTATTTGGCCGCTCATGTTCATCACTGTTGCGTGTGGTGCTATTTCTGGTTTCCACGCAACACAGTCTCCGATTATCGCTCGCACTGTGCGCAACGAAAAAGAAGGCCGCAAGATTTTCTACGGTGCTATGGTAAGCGAAGGCGTTATCGCCATGATTTGGGCTTCTGCTGGCATCGCATTCTTCTGGAACAAAGACGGCAGCGGCACAGGTCTTGCAGCTTTGGCAGCTATTGGCGGTGGCAATGCAAACTCTATCTACGAGATTTGCACATCGTTGCTCGGCACCGTTGGCGGTGCGCTCGCGCTTATCGGCGTTATTGTGTGCCCCATTACATCGGGCGACACGGCATTCCGTTCTGCACGCATGGTCATTTTTGATTGGTTTAAACTTGACGACAAAAATTTAAAAATCCGATTAGGTCTTGCAGTTCCACTCCTCTTGATTGGCTATGGCATTTCGTTCCTCAACTACAATGTTGTGTGGCGCTATTTCTCATGGTCTAACCAGACGCTTGCCATGATTGCATTGTGGGCTGCTTCTGTATACCTTGCAACAAACAACACAAACAAGAACAAATGCTGGATTGCAGTTGTTCCTGCAACATTCATGTCGGCAGTTTCTGTAACGTATTTCATGTATGCTCCTGAATGCCTTAATCTTGGTCGTTTGGGACAGCAGGGAATAACGATTTCTTACATCGTCGGTGCAGTTGCAGCTGTTGCGTTCCTCATGATATTCTTATTCACAGCATACGCGCATCCTGAAAAGAGCCTTACACGTCAGAACAAAGACGATATTACACGCAAAGGGCGTGCAATCGCGTAATGCAAAATTGTTAGACTGCGACGCTTTTGTGTCGGAAAAGCAGCTCAAAACGAGCTGCTTTTTTTATGCGATGATTTATGCACGCGCCATGTCGCGAATCACCTTTATAAGCAGAATGATGAGCAAAAGCGCAGCAAGGCATATATGTTATTTGAAAACGTTGACAAATTCAAATAAACAGTATATATTTGCATTATGACATTTAAAGTTGAGAAGTTGGCTACCGCAGAAGCAGAGATTTCAGCATTAACGCAGTCTCAGCAGAATATAATTAAAAATGAATATGAAACTATTGAAAACAAAGGGATTGAATTTGTTCGTGTGAGGTCATTGCAAAATCAAATTTTTGAAATAAAATCAAATGAGATTCGCTCTTTGTTTAAATATCAGCCAGGTAAAATTATTATAATAGGGGTTGTCTTTGTAAAGAAGACGCAAAAAACTCCAAAAGAAATAATTAAGCTTGCAAAGCAACGGTTCAAGGAGTCATGATTATGGAATATGTGTTTGTAAGAGATTCTGATGGCTATGTTTTCAAAAAGGCGAAATCAAAAGTAACAGCAGAAGAAAAGATTATTTCAGAAAAAGAATATATGAAAAAATCAGGACTTGCATTTTACGAGAAAAAATTCGGACACGGTGGAGCACGGGAAAATGCGGGGCGCAAGCAGAAGTTTTCCCAGCCATTGAAATTTCAAATGCGTGTAACTCAAGAAGAGAAAGATTTTATTTCATATGCACGGGAGCACCACATAAATTATACGGCACTTATGCAAAATTGACTTGTCACGCAAATAGTTTTTATACGCAAATACAGGCGATGCTGCCTGGCTCAGTTTCCTTTTATGAGAACGAGAGATTATGCACGCGCCATGTCGCGAATCACCTTTATAAGCAGAATGATGAGCAAAAGCGCAGCAAGGCACAACGCTGTAAACAGTATTTTATACTGAATAGGCATGGAGTGCAGATTGCCCGCTAATTGTGCGGCAGCGGTGCGCGTCTTTTCTGTATTGTGTGGCAAAACAGTGACAGTATCGTTTGCAATGGCTTTGTTGTTTTGCATATTGTCTGCCGATGTGCTGTTGTCCGCTGCGCCAGATGAAACTGCTGTATTTTTTGATGCGTCTGTTGCGTTGCTTAGTGCAGTTGCATCATTTTGTGTGAATATAAATGGAATGACAATACGTGCATGTCCTGCCCAGTTTTTATACGAGTCTGCAAGTCCGATGACCGCTGTCTCATTTGCAAATGCGTCGAGCACGCGTGCATTGAATCTGCCAGTGAAATACGTGCGCTCATCATAGTGATTTGTGTTCCACCAGCACACTTGCTGAGCGAGTGTGTCTGCGCGTGCAATTGGAATATCGTATGCTGTTTCAATGTAGCCTGACACAATCAAAAAAAGTGCTTTTGCAGTTCCGACTGTTGCGTTTGGCGCAATATACAGAATGTCTGCACCTGCAAGTACATCCGATTCGTACACGCGCGTCACTTGATATTTGCGGGATGGTGCGCCATTTGCATACAGCAGCTCTTGTGCAATTTTTTGTATGCGCTCCATTGCGCGTATTGTTTGACCGAGCCTGCGTCCCATGTTGCGAATCTGCTCTGCTGTATTGTATTCAGCAGAAGAAATGGGTGTAGTGTCTTCGATGTATGCGACGCGCCGTGCGGTGCTGAGCAGTGCCGTGTCTATTTCAACAGTAAAAGCTGTAACTGTTGCAAAAAAAAGCGATAAAGCGAGTATCGATACTTTATGCATGTAGCACCTCCGTGCAATAATAGTTGACTATTAGTATACCGCATATTATTGTAAAAGAAAATAGTATGCGCTATAATCTTCCTAATGGAAACGCACGGCACTATGACCAAAGGCAATCACGCAGCGTTATGGCACGGACGGTTTAGCGATGGTCCTGATGCAGAAGCAGTGGCTTTTGAAACTTCTATTCATGTTGATGAGCGCATGGCGCATGACGACATTCAGGGTAGCAAAGCGCATGTTCAGATGCTCGCGAAAGCAAAGCTCATTTCGCAAAAGGAAGCGGACGAGATGTGTGACGCGCTTGTTGCAATTGATGCAGATATTGCTTCTGGTGCGCTTAAGATAGATGCTTCTTCTGAGGATATTCACTCATTTATTGAGGCATGCCTTACAGACAGAATAGGCGAGGTGGGCAAGAAAATTCATACGGGCAGAAGCCGCAACGACCAGATTGCGCTCGACGAGCGACTGTATTTGCGTCGCATTGTGCCAGAGTTGCAGAAGCAGCTTCGCACACTTATAGGAACGCTTGCTTCCATTGCGGAAAAACACACGCTGTCGCTTATGCCAGGCTTTACGCATATGCAGCACGCGCAAGTTGTGACACTCGCTCATCACGTATGTGCGTGGGCATGGAGTTTTGTGCGCGATGTCGAGCGGCTTTCAGATGCGGTCAAGCGTATTGCCTTTTCGCCGATTGGCTCCGGTGCGCTTGCAGGAAGTACGCTGCCGCTTGACCGTGCATATGAAGCGAAGTCGCTCGGATTTACAGGCGTTACGCCTAACTCTCTCGACAGCGTTTCTGACCGCGACTACTGCATAGAAGTAACAAGTGCGCTTGCCATTGTACAGATGCACCTTTCACGATGTTGCGAAGAGGTTGTGCTGTGGGCATCAAATGAATTTGCGTTTCTCGAACTCAGTGAAAAATGGTCTACGGGCAGCTCACTTATGCCGCAGAAAAAAAATCCTGATTTTGCAGAACTTATTCGCGGCAGGACAGGCAAAGTTTATGGCGATTTGATTGCGCTCCTTGTGATGATGAAAGGATTGCCGCTTGCATACAACCGCGACATGCAAGAGGATAAAGCGAGTTTGTTTTCCGCGCTCGATACAGTTAGCTCGTGCGTAGGTGTGTTCACAAATATGATTGCAACTGCAACGTGGAATGTAGAACACATGGAGCACGCATGCGACAGCGGCTATTTGAATGCGACAGATGTAGCAGAATATCTTGTGAAAAAAAATATTCCATTCAGGACGGCACACGGCATTGCGGCGCAAGCGGTAAAACTTGCGCTCGAAAAAAAATGCGCACTCGAAAAACTTTCGCTTGCAGATTTCAAGCGGTGTTCGCCTGAAATCGAGGAAGATATTTTTGCAATACTCAGCGCGGACTCAGGTCTTGCCGCACGAAAAACAGAAGGCGCTCCGTCTCCAGAACGCGTAGAGAAGCAGATTGCTGCGCTTAAGCAGTTTGCTAACGACAATATTCCGTAGCGATGCTGTTGTAAGCGGTACAGTTTGTTGAAAATTGCGTCTTTGCAGATTTTCAATGCATGATACATGCATAAGTTCCGCAGCAGAAATGTGCGGATTATTTTATTTATGAGGGGTATATATGAAAAACTTGACAAAACTTGTTGTGGCAGCTGCGGCAATTCTTGCGGTTGCAGGATGCAAAAAGCAAGACGCGCCAAAAGCGGACACGTCGCTTGACGATTTGCTTTCGCGCGGCGTGTTTGTGCTCGGTCTTGACGATTCTCTGCCGCCGCTTGGCTTCCGCAGTGAATCAAATGAAATTGTGGGATACGATATTGATTTGGCAAAAGAAGTGGCGCGTCGTCTCGGCGTGGAGTTCAAGGCGCAGCCGATTGACTGGGGCGCAAAAGAGATGGAGCTTGCCACAGGAAAAATCGACTGCATTTGGAACGGCTTTACGATGACAGAAGAGCGAGAAAAAGCGCTTGCATTTACAAAGCCGTATCTTAACAACGAGCAAGTGCTTGTTGTCAGAAGCGACAGCGGCATTGCAAAACTTTCAGACATGGCGGGAAAAACGATTGCGCTGCAAAGCGGTTCGAGCGCGCAAGAAGCGGTAGAAGGCAACAAAGGTTTTGCGTCTTTACTCAAAGAGCAGGTGTTTCTAAAAGACAACGTAACCGCGCTCAACGATTTGGAGCTTGGCGGCGTTGACGGCGTTGTGCTCGACAGCGTTGTCGCAAACTACAGCATTGCCGCAACTGGCAAGCAGCTCGTTGTTGTTGACGAAGCACTCGCGCGCGAATCGTATGGCGTGGGCTTTCGCAAAAGCGATGTCGCGCTCCGCGACAAAGTGCAGAACATTCTTGAGGACATGCAGGCGGATGGAACAGTCACGGCAATTTCTGTGAAGTGGTTTGGTCGCGACATTTCCGTAATCGGCAAATAAATGGTGAACATGCTCAAGGCGATGCTTGCAGGCTGCATGACATCGCTCGAAGTGTTTTGTTTTACACTCATTTTTTCTGTGCCGCTTGCGCTTCCGCTTACTGCAATGCGCATGTCAAAAAACAAGGTGCTTTCGGCAGCTGCAAAAGTGTTTTTGCTCGTGATTCGCGGCACGCCGCTCATGTTGCAGCTGCTTGTCGTGTACTTCGGACCGAGCTTGCTGTGCATTTGGCTCAACAACAATTTTGGCACAAGTTTGCGCATCACGTGGCCGCGCTTTGTGGCGGCGAATGTCGCGCTCATTGTCAACTATGCAGCGTATTTTGCAGAGATTTACCGCGGCGGCATAGCGTCTATTCCTATCGGTCAGCATGAGGCGGCAAAAGTGCTCGGCTACACAAGAGCGCAGACATTTTTGCATATCATTTTGCCGCAAGTGGTAAAGCGCATTATGCCTGCTATGGGTAACGAAGTGATTACGCTTGTCAAAGACACAGCGCTTGTGCAAGTGATTGGCGTGTCGGAACTTTTGCGCGTGGCGCAGGAAACGCAGAGCCGTCTCTTTTCGTTCATGCCGCTTTTTATCGCGGGCATTTTTTACCTTGTGATGAACTGGGCTGTGGAAGCGACGTTCGCGCATGTTGAAAAAAAACTTTCGTATTACCGTTGAGGTGTAAACATATGAGCGAAGCGAATGGCAGCGCAAGCGACATTCTTTTAGATGCGGCAGAAAGCTGTAAAAACAGTTGCGGCATGGGCGAAGAAATCATTGCAGTTGAAAATATCTCAAAATCGTTTGATACGACGGAAGTTATTAAAAATATTTCGTTTATAGTAAAGAAAGGCGAAGTGCTCGGCATCATTGGACCTTCGGGAAGCGGCAAGTCTACCGTTTTACGTTGCATCATGCAGCTTGAAAAAATTGATAACGGCTCTATCACGGTATGCGGAATACCGCTTGTAAAAGATGGCGTGTACAGCGACAAAACTGCGTTGCGGGAAGCTGCGCTTAAAGCAGGGCTCGTGTTTCAAAACTTCAATTTGTTTCCGCATTATTCAGTGTTGCAGAACGTGGCAGCCGCGCAAGTGCATGTGCTCAAGCGGAGCAAAGAAGCGGCGCGCGAGCATGCGGTACGCATGCTCGCGCGCATGGGGCTTGCAGATAAAATTGACAAATATCCGTGCGAACTTTCTGGCGGGCAACAGCAGCGCGTGAGCATTGCACGTGCGCTTGCGCTCAATCCCGAAGTGCTGCTCTTTGATGAGCCTACGAGCGCGCTCGACCCAGAACTTACCGGCGAAATTCTTGCAGTGATTAAAGATTTGGCGCAAGAGAAAATGACGATGGTTGTGGTGACGCACGAGATGGCGTTTGCGCGCGACACGAGCAGCAGCATCATTTTCATGGACGGAGGCGTAATCGTGGAAGAGGGTAAGGAGCTTATCACACATCCGAAGCAGGCGCGCACACAAGCGTTTCTTTCGCGATTCAATGCATAGAGTTTGGAATTGGAGCAACAATGTAACAGCTTTTTCCCATGATTGAAATAGAGGCTTGCAGTTTTTTAATACGCTCCATGCAATGAGATTTGTCGCGAGTTTCTGCGGTGTGCCTATTTTGTTTTTTGCGTAAGGGGCTGGAGCACTAGACCGACTTGTCGGTCGTACCGACCACAGGAGCGCGCCGCAGGCGCGCGACGAGGACGGTGAGGGCTACCGAAGTGCGGAAGACCCGCTCGGAGCTGCCAGTTGGACAGCTCCGAGTACGCCCGAAAAAATAATAATTAATAATTGTTCAGCAGACTTTCAAAATGTTGCAGGCATGGTCATGTCTGTTACAGAAGTTGCGCTTTGTTGCAGCGTGCCGCTATTTCAAAAGCAGCTCTGCATATGCGCGCAAGTTTGCGTCCATCGTGTTTTCGAGCACCGACGTGGCGAGCACTTTGCCAAGCTGCACGCCTTCCTGGTCGAAGCTGTTTATGTTCCACAGAAAACCTTGAAACATCACTTTGTTTTCAAAATGCGACAAGAGCGCGCCGAGCGTTTCAGGCGTAAGCTGCTTCCCGTAAATGATGCTCGACGGTCGTTCGCCCGCAAAGCACTTGTTCGTATCTGCATCGTTTTTTCCGCAGGCAAACGCGATGATTTGCGCTGCAACGTTTGCGTTGAGCTTTTTTTGGCTCGTGGAATTTTTTATCACGATGTCTTTGCCTGTTTGGTTTTCTTTAAACGCGATGAACTGGAGCGGCACGATGTTCGTGCCTTGATGCAGCAGTTGGTAGAACGAATGCTGACCGTTTGTGCCTGGCTCGCCAAATATGACAGGGCCTGTCGCGTAGGTAATTTTTTTGCCAAAACGATTTACGCTTTTGCCATTCGATTCCATGTCGAGCTGCTGCAAGTGCGCGGGAAATCGCGAGAGCGCTTGCGAGTAGGGGAGCACCGCTGTCATAGGATAGTTTTGCACGTTGCGCTCGTACACGCCTATGAGTGCATCCATGAGCGCGGCGTTTTGCATAATGTCTATTTCTGTTGCGCGTTTGTCTTCCGCTGCAGCTCCAGCTAAAAGGCGAGCGAACGCATCTGCACCAAACGCAAGGCTCAGCACAACTCCTCCTACTGCGCTCGTCGAAGAATATCTGCCGCCTATGAAGTCGTCCATAAAAAATGCTGCGAGGAAGTCCGCGCTCTTTGCAAGCGGACTTGTCTCGCTTGTGACTGCGACCATATGGCGCGCGGGGACGCATCCTGCCTTTTTAATAAAATATGCGATGAACATTTGGTTAGTGAGCGTTTCGAGCGTGGTGCCGCTTTTTGACACGAGCACAAAAATAGTGTGCGCTATGTCGAGCTGCGCGACGACTGAAGCTGCGTCATCGGCATCAACGTTTGAAATAAAATGTGCGTCCATCTTCAACGTGTCGTTTGCCCGCGCCCAGTTTTCAAGCGCAAGGTACAGCGCGCGCGGTCCCAAATCGCTGCCGCCTATTCCTATTTGACAGACAGTCGTGTATGATTCACCCTTTTCGTTTGTGAGCGCGCCTGAATGCACTTTTTGCGCGAAGTCTGCAATCGCTTTTTGCTGCGACGTATAAAATGCGCGCTTGCTTGTGTTGCCCTCAAACACGTCAACTCCCAGCTGACCGCGCGTCAAGTGATGGAGCACCATGCGCTTTTCGCCTGTGTTGATGATTTCGCCATTGTACAATGCCGTGTATTTTTCGAGCAGCTGCGCTTCTTTTGCGAGCGATTTGAACACTGCTATGATTTGCTTGTTCACCTGTTTTGCGGCAAAATTGTACGTAAGACCGCAAGACATGGGGATTGAAAATTCTTTTACGCGTTTTGCTCCAGCATTTCCTTTGAGTGATGTTGCGACAGAGACAGCGTTTTTAAGTGAAAGCAGCTTTTTATAGCTTTCAAGTTTATTGAGATTGTTCCATGCAATAGATTTCATACTGACCTCGAAATTATTAAGATGTGCGCATGTCGATTTTGGGCGATGCATACATGCACGCTTTAATTTTGCACAGTGAGCGTTTTTTATCGGAACTGCTCAAAACTGCACGTTAAAATGCGTACGCAACCAGTATACTGCAAAATGCAGAAAAAGAAAACAACTATTGCAGCTTTGCACTTTACGATAAATTCCTTGACGGATAATAATTATTAATCTTCAAGTTCAGGAATTTTATGACGCAACACCTCAATAAATTTTTCTCCTGTGATGCCTTCACGCAGACAGGCAAAAATGCAGTTTTCTCCTGCAATCGTTCCAAGCACTTCATCCATATTCAAATTATCAATCGCATTGCAAACAGTAGTTGCGTGTCCAGGAAATGTTTTTATTACGATGATGTTGCCAGAATAGTCGATGTTTACATATCCACGCAGAAAATCTTGAATGTAGATTTGCTCTGATTCCGCGCGTTCATCTTCTCCTGGTAACGTATAGATGTAGCTGTCTCCTCCATCAAACATTTTTCCGATCTTAAGCAGCTTTAAATCTCGTGAAAGCGTTGCTTGCGTTACCTCATATCCTTCTTTTTGCAGATAAGCAAGTAGCGATTCTTGACTTTCTATACGATAGTTTTTGATGAGTCTCCGAATTGTTTTGAGTCGTGTTAGCCTTTCTTTCATACGTTCTCTACGTTATACATCTTTTCTCCAGAAAAGACAATGTGCTTGCAGTGCGCTTTGTATATTTTACCATAGCGTCACATATGTTTTTCCCGCTCCGCCGTCTTCGCTTGGAGCGAAGCAGAATTCTTTTACTGCCGAATAGTGCGAAAGATAATCACGTACTGCTTGCTGCAGTATGCCATTTCCTTTTCCGTGAATGACGCTAAAATTTTTCACATTGTGCAAAACGCACAAGTCGAGCTGTTTTTCAAGCGATTTTATGGCATCTGTTTCGCGCATGCCGAGCAGGCGCAGCTCGTATGCAGGTTGCTCTTGTCTTTCACCGTCGCTTTTTTCTATAGTGACGAGCGGCGTATTTTTATGCTTGCTCGGCGGCACAACTGTCAAATCTTTTTCTTTCATTTCGATTTTGATATTTCCGAATTGTATGAGCCATTTGTTTTTTCCGCTCGCAGAGATGATTGTACCGCTCCGCCGAGATGCAGCTGCAAGCACAGTTGCTCCTGCCGCAAATACACGCGACTCATTTTGCGGTGAAACTTGCGCGTTTTCTACAAGTGCATCTGCTTCCTTTTCGAGGTTTGCGTTTTGTGCTTCTACGCTTTCAGTTAAACTGTTGATAAAACTCCGCACGGCGAGCGTTTTATCTTTTGTCATTTCTCCTTCGCGAAGTTCGCGCACAAGATTTTCGAGCATGCTCCGCGCTTCGTGCAAAAACCGCTGTGCTTCTGTCTGCACTCCGCTATTGAGCTCATGCTCGCGCTGTCGCAACGAGAGATTTTTTAAATCTACTTTGCGCTGCATCTCATTCAACAGTCGCGCGCGCGCTTCATGCGCTTGTAAAAGCGCATCTGCTTCTGCATGCTTTGCGTGCAATCCGTTTATGAGCGCGGAAATGTCGCTTTTTCCGCCTGCGATATATGCGCGGGCATTTTTAATAATTTCTGCGTCGAGGCCGCTTTTTTCTGCGATGTCGAGCGCGCGACTTTCTCCCGGTACGCCCATTATCAATCTATATGTGGGCGTGAGTGTTTCGCTATTGAATTCGACAGATGCGTTGATGCAGCGCTCATGCATCCAGCCATAGTTTTTGAGCGCTCCGTGATGCGTCGTCACGAGCACGAACGGATTTTTTTTGATGAGCGCGTCAAGCACTGCCATTGCAATGGCGCTTCCTTCTTGCCAGTCTGTACCGCTGCCAAGCTCGTCGAGCAGCACAAGGCTTTTTTCAGTACATGCAGAAACTGCATGCGCAATTTTTTTCATATGTGCGCTGAACGTAGAAAGCGATTCGTCGAGCGACTGCCCGTCGCCTATGTCTGCAAAAACGTCGTTGAAAATAGGCAAACGCGAACCTTCTTGCGCAGGTATGGGAAAGCCGCTTTGGTTGAGCAGCGCAAAGAGCGCAATCGTTTTTAGTGTGACTGTCTTGCCGCCAGCATTCGGTCCGGTGATTATTAAAACGCGTTTTCCTTTCATAAAGCGTACGTCAATAGGTACTGCTTTTTCTGCAAGCAGTGGATGGCGTGCTTGCAAAAGTGTAAGCGGATTTTCTTCGTCGCAGGTGAGCGCGTATGAGCAACTGTGTACAATGCCCCAGCGAGCAGTTGCGCATGTTTGATCGAGATAGAGCAAAATGGGATGCGCCGCTTCGAGCTGCTCCGCAAACGGTAGGAGCGTTGCAGTAAGCGTGCGCAAAATTTCGCGTATGGCAATGTGCAAGTTCGCCTCTTCCTGCATGCGTTCATTGCTTGCGCTCACCGCTTCTTCTGGTTCTATGTATACTGTATGCCCTGACTGCGACACGCCGTGTATGATGCCGTGTATTTTGCTGCGTTGCTGCGCCTTTACTGCAAGCACTTCACGGTTTGCACGAAGCACGGGCACGTTTGATTCCAGCGCGTCGGCAAATCGTTTGTCTGTTGTATATGCGTGGAGCACTGTCCCGATTTTTTTTGTGAGTGCGGCAATGCGATTTTTTATGTCGCGCAATTCGGGAAGTTCTTTTATCTCGCCGTCGACTGTGATGATGCGCGAAAGTTCTGTGTATGGTTTTGTTAAATCGGGAAGCGCGCGCGCAGTATTTGCAAGATGCGGAATAGTCATGTTTTCTGCGGCAGCTGTTATTGCGGCGGTGATTTTTTTTGCGCAAGTGCAAAAGAGCAGCAATGCGTGAGCTTGCTCGACGGTAAGCGCAGCTCCGCTTGTCTTAATAATTTTAAAGACAGGAAAAACTTCTGGCCACGGCAAAATGACTGGAGCGCGTTGAGATGCATTGAACAGCTGCCAGTCTCTGCTTGTGTTTTTGAGTTTTTCGATATGTTCCGCATCGGTAAACGGCTCGCGTGTTTCTAATGCGAGCTTTGCTTCTTCGCTTGCACAGAACTGCGCTATGTTGTCACGTATGCGGCAGTAGTCAAGTTCTATGAGCGTGTCCCTATCCATAAATTATTAATCTTCCCAGCTCTGTGTTGCAATCTCGTTTTTGATGCGCTGCCAGCTTTCGTACCGCTCTTCTGTGATGATGCCCGCATGTACTGCTTCAAGGATTCTGCAACCGCTTTCGTTTGTATGCGTACAGCTCATGCCAAATGTGCATGTGCCGACAATTGGTGCAAACTCGCGAAAATAGAGCGCGGCATCTTCTGCGGCAATGTCGTGAAGCACAAAGCGACGTATTCCCGGCGTATCTATTATTGCGGCGCGCACACTTTGCTTTCCGCTGACTGAATCGGCAATTAGTATTTTATTGAGCGTACCTTTTGTCGTTGTGTGCGCGCCGCGCTCGTATTTTTGGCTCAATGCACCTGTACGGAGCGTTTCGCTTCCTGTGAGCGCATTTACCAAGCTAGATTTTCCGACTCCTGATTGCCCCACAAACGCGCTCGTGTGATTTTCGAGCAGGTGTGCGAATGTGCGTAAACCTTCCCCCGTCTTTGCAGAGACATGCAGCGTTGTGTAGCCTAAATCTTCCCATATTTTCATGCGCGACTGAAAGTCTATGTCGCGGTGCGAAGGCAAATCGCATTTGTTGCACACGATAACAGGCGTAATGTTTTGCGCTTCTGCCTGCATGAGCGCGCGGTCTATGAAACGCGGGCGAAACGGCGGCTCGTCAGGCGTTGTGACGAGAATAATAACGTCGAGGTTTGCCGCCAAAAGTTGCGGGCACCGTTTTTTTACGTTCCAACGCACGAATTCATTTTTGCGCGGCACGAGCGACGTGATTTGCCCTTTATGGCTGTCGAGCACATCTTGCGCTACTTCCACGATGTCGCCGGGCGCGAGCGCGTTGTAATACCGCGCGCTGTTTTTGAGCACTTTGCCTTTAATCGAACAGAGCCGCACTATGTTGTCGCTGCACGAAATTGTGAAAAGATTGTTTGTGCCGTCGAGCACTGTTCCCTGCATAAAAACTATGGTAGTAGAAAGCGCATGATTTTTCAAGGGTACGGCTGTTGCGTTATGTACAGCCGTTTTCACGATGCGCCTGCGCCGACGTGGAACGGCGCCCGCCTGCTGTCCGTAAACAGCAATCATGTGCAAGCTGACCAGGCGGAGCGTTCACGCCGAGCATTCGGCGTGAATGGAGCGAAAGCGGAACCGTGAAAGGTCGGATATTCAATCAGCTTCGCCCAAAATATGATAGATATGAAAGGCTTCCGTCCGAATGTTTTTTTGTTGTATAAAAAATTAATAATTATTTTTTTGTGCAGACGTTGCATGTATTTTTGAAATAACGAGCACGATTATGTACCACATATCTGCGCTGAAGCTGACTATTGCGCAGATGAGGACGAACGGGTTTATCATTTCGATGTAGCCGTACTGCACTGCAAGTAGGAGCGTGCCTATGCATTTTGCAATAGCGATGCGCAGTTGTCCGCTCATATCACTTCTTGTGTAGAATGAGTGCACGAACAGCAGCGACATGAGCGCATAACGCAAAAAAGTGGAATAGAGAAACGCCGACTGTCTTCTAAATTGAAAGTAAAATGCGAGTATGATAAAAAATGCGGCAACAAACATTGCAATGCTTATGAGCGCAAAGTGTTTTTGCGCTTTTGCAGGAAAACGATATTTGCCATACGTAAAATAATTAATCGTAAGCAATATGCTGAACGTAAGTAGTATGCCGTACATAATCGCTTCGAGTTGAAAGCGCCTACCGAATTTTATAACGTAAATTGTTTCCCACGCAATATTGAGTGCAAGAGCAAAAGGAGGAATGCTGCAAACGTTATTGCGGCGCTCCGAGCGCAGTAGTTCAAAATATGCATAAGCCCAGCACGCATTGCCGACAATCATAAGAAGAGATACCATGCTTGCATTTTAACAAGACGCGCACATAAGCGCAAGTGAGCTGTGCTGGCGCGCATTCACGCGCTGTGTGCTGTGTGCTATGTGCTATGTGCATTTACGCGCTGTTTGTTTGTGCGACGCTTTGTTTGAATGTCAAACATGCGCACTCGAGCAAAACGTACTCGCTACATCCAGCCGCAAAATGCTGCTTGCACGGTAAAGTGCTTCCATTTTTCAGCTTCGCATATGCCCGCGCTTTCCCTGCGGAATGAGCCGAATATGTCGTTGCAACAGGTGCAGTCGTCTGTAATTGCAATGTTTTCATCGCGTACGCCAATTTTTTCGAGTACGGCAAGATTTGCTCTTTCGAGAGAAAGGCTGTACAGCTTTTCGCCCGAATTGTTCCACTGTATACGCGCGCGCGTGTTTTCTGCGCGTTCGTCTTCGTCATATGCGACAATGCAGCTCTCGCCAAACGTATTTTTAAAATATGCAGCGCGCGTTTCGTCTACGATGTAGCAGCAGCTTCGTATGTGCGGACCGAGTGCAACACAGACGTTTTCGATGCGCGTTCCATAATTTTGGCGCGCAAGTTCAAGTGCGTTTTTAATAATGCCAGTACCTTTCCAGCCAGAGTGCACTAATCCGAACGCGCCGCTTTCCTCTTCGTAAAAGAAAATGGGCATGCAGTCTGCGACAGTCACTGTTGGCAAAAGCAATTTATTAATTGTTAAAATTCCGTCTCCCTGCATGGTGAATGTATCTTCGGGCACTGAAACGTCGTATACGATTGTTGAATGAATCAATTCAAGCGGCACGGGCGTGAGCGCAGGCGATGCTGCTGACGCAATTTCTGAAAGCAACGCGTCACGCGTGCTGTTTGCTTCATTCCAACGGAAGCGCATGCTGCCCGCTTTTCTGAATGTCATGCCCCATAGCGGCGCGTTGCATGCAAGTGGTTTGTTGCCTTTGTAAAACGGTGAAAGCGCGTATTTTTTTGAACACGCAATTGAAAAGTGCGTCATGATTGCATTCAGTTTGATGCTGCTTCAGAAGACGGCTGGCGCGGCAAGTCGAGCGGTTCGATTTCTGCAAGGATCTGTTGCGTATTTTTAAGAATATTTCTAGTTTCAAGCATTTTTTCCCTGAACTCGTGATTTTCGCGTCCACGTATTGTCATGAGGTTTTGCAGCGAATCATATTTTTTGTCTTTCGCGTCGTCAAATATACCGTGAAATATATTTTCAATTGTACGACATTGCTCGCAAAAAGCAATGTGAAATCCATGCACGTGCGCTTCTGCTGTTATCATTATAGAATCAATGCGCGATTGCCCTTGCAGAGAACGTATATGTTCCGAAGCGATTGTATCAAACACAGTGCCTATGGAACCTCGCGGAGAAAGAGAATAAACAAATGCTTCTATCTGTTGATTTACAGTAACGAAATTATTAATCGCTTCTGAAAATTCTGTGCGGTTTTCATTCTTCAAAAAAATTCCTTCGAGCACAATAGTATTGAGAACAGTCATTACTTCTTGATATTTATACGTGTTGAACCATGCAAGAAATCCTGCCGTCATTTCACAGTGAAATTCAATACCGTCCCACAGCGTTGTCCATGGCCTATATGGCAGTTCAGGAAATTCGTCGAGATGAAAGTGCGTACGTAGCACGTCGATGAGTTGATTTTTCTTTCTGTCGCGCAACCACGCATTCCAGCGTTCATCAAAAATTTGTTTCCATTGTCCGCGAAATTTTATGCTCCAATCTTCTGCGCCACCGAATGATTCAGGCTGCCAGCTTATGTCTGAAAAGATGATGCGACCAAGCGCTATGAGTGGCACAGATTCAATGAACATCTGTATTACAGAAAATTTTGATACTGCTCGTTTTAAAAAATCTTTGAGCGCTTTTTCACTGTCTGGATCGAGCATTGAATTTTTTGATGTTTTGCGCTGTACAAATAAAAAAAGCGCCTCAAGTACTTCATTCTGAATAGGCATGCCGTTTGAAAGAACTCGTGCAAAAGCAGGATAATCTGTTTGAGCGTTTGCGAAAGGACAGGTATATGACTGAGTTGCAATCGCAGTGAATTGCGCAATGAAATGGATAAACGGCAGGGAAGAAAGTTGTTTGAGCCATTCAATACTTCTTATAGAGTCGTACATATTTTGCTTTGCAGCAGGTGAAATATTTCTTATTGCTGCATCAAGTTTGCGGGTAAGCGAAACGCGAAGCTCATTTGTGAGTGGGCGTTCAAATGGGATTGTGTATGGATCGGCATCGTTGTTAATTGCCTCTGCAATTTCAGGAGCAGTAAATGTACTCAAAAACACATAGAAATCTCCTGCATTTTCATGCGCAACTGAAATATACGGTTTAAAAAAGTCGGCGCAGCCTTGAAGTTCTTTTATTTTTTCATAAAAGATTGATTGTAATACTTTATGCGCGTTGTCTATTAAACCTGGATGAGCTCTGTTTATTTTTCGTACAAGTTCAAGTAGACGGTCTTTGTTGTAGAGAACGTCTTGCGGCTGCTTTGTAAAAAATGCGCGGAGCCATAAAAAAAATCTGTACAGCAATGGTTCTGATTGGATGCGCACCTGAATTGAGCGTTCATCGGCAACAGCTACTTCTGGTGATTCGAGGGTTTGAATAGTCATGCTTGCGCTGCTCTGTCGTATTTTTTCGAGTAGAAAACGCCGTTCGTCTGCAGTTATGCCAGCAACGAGTTCATCAAATGAGTGTTTAGGTTGCTTGTCGCGTTCCATATCAGTACTACTAGTATTATCGGCAGATGGACAAAAAAAATTATTTAGTGTTAAAATATACGATGAAATCGTTTATTCTAACGCTGTAATTGAGCGTGATGCATTGCATAGTATTTTTGTAGGGATGTATTTCTATATCGGCGTAGTAATCTGCATATAGCCCATATTTGCGGTAATCGGATGCAACAGCGCAGAAAAAATGCTCTGATAGATTGCGATTTTCGTATAGGGCGTTGACGTGCCTGTACAGTCGCTTTTTTGAGTCAACTGAGAAAAAAAGTTTCAATTTTCCTGTTTGCAAATTTTTTATTGTTGCACTGCTGTTCCCCGCCAGTGTTCCTTCTTTTACGATGTTGCCATTTATATCGACAAAATAATAGCGGATTCCAGCATCGCAATCATTTTGAAATATGATGTCGACGTACTTATGATTGTTATAGCCGCTTTCATTGCTGTATGGATTGACGAGCACCACATTACATGAAGAATAGAGTGTTGCAAAAAAAAGGAACAAACAAAAATAAGAAAAATTTTTCATAGCGATACCTCGAAACTGTAATAAATAAAGGCTGCGAACTGTTACAGAAAAATTTTGTTATACCTACCTAAAACTTTACGAATATTCTGGCAGCTGTGTATACAGTATCATATATGTTGTTTTGCATCAATATTATTAATTATTAAATATGCCATAAACTTGCTTTGTACTGCATGTCACACGGTCTTTTATACAACCTGTTTTGTGCAAGCAGCTGTTCGTGCGTGCGCGCTGTTGTATTGCGCCGTTTTCAAGCACGATGATTTGATTGGCATTTTGAATAATTGCCAGCTTGTGTACAATTATGATGACTGTTTTATCTTTTAGTAATTTTTGTAGCGCCATGTGTATATTGATTCGTGCGGAGGGATGCATGTATCACTTTGTGATACAAACTACCAAGAAATTATTTTACTTGTTGCTCACGCAACTGCGAATGAGCCTTTGGCTCGTTCTGTAAGGAAATTATTTTACTTGTTGCTCACGCAACGGCGAATACCCCGCCTCCGCGTGCTTCCTGCACGCTCTTCCTCGCACCTGCTCGGCGCTCGCTTTGGAGTTCGACTCTGAACTCTTCTGAAATTGATGATTCGGTCCCTACGAGAGTCGAAGGGCTGCGGTCGCGTACTTCCTGTACGCTTCCCTCCGCCCCGCCTCCGCTCGCTGCCGCGTGCCTCCTGCACGCTCTTCCTCGCACCTGCTCGGCGCTCGCTTTGGAGTTCGACTCTGAACTGTTTCTGAAATTGATGGTTCGGTCCCTACGAGAGTCGAACTCGTCTTTAGAGATTGAGAATCTCTCGTCCTAAACCGATAGACGAAGGGACCAGTGCGTTTGACAAAAAACCGAACACGCTGTGTTCGGTTTTTCAAATATGTTGCGAGCGCAAGCACATTCGTTCCCCAAGGAGGATTCGAACCCCCACAAGCAGAACCAGAATCTGCGGTGCTACCATTACACAATCGGGGAATATGCTGACAGTATTACTATATGTGTTTAAGTGCGCTTTGTCAATACTGCTTTCAGTTAGATTGCTGCCTTAAGGAACTCTGCATGGCAAACAGGCGACGTTTCACGATAACATTTTTTTTGTGTTGTGGTATAAATTGTGCTAATCTGCTACTATATCCCGTATGAGTGACGCAAAAAATGATTGCCGCGCTGTTGTTGCGGCTGCCATCAATCAATTTAGTAAAGAAAAAAATCTTGAAGCAGCAGCGGTTGTCTCCGAGTCGCTTGTGCTGCAAACGCCGCCTCATCCCGACATGGGAGACATAGGCATACCGATGTTTTCATATGCAAAGCAGTTTCGCATGGCGCCGCTTTCGATTGCACAAGAAGTTGTAAAAATCATTAACGATGCAAAAACACTTGCGGGCATTTTGCCTTCATCGCTTGGCGAATTTATTGCAGCAGGCCCATATGTTAATCTAAAGCTTAACAAAGGGAGTGCAACGTTTGCAATTCTTTCGCGCATTGCAGAGCAGGGCGCGTCATATGGCTCGCTTGATGAAAACGGGAATGCCCCGCTTGCGGGCAGGCGCATAATGCTCGAATATTCAAGCCCCAATACAAACAAGCCGCTGCACCTCGGACACATGCGAAACGATGCGCTCGGCGAAAGTGTGAGCCGCATTCTAAAAAAAGCGGGTGCTGACGTGTATAAGGTAAACATCATCAACAATCGCGGCGTGCATATTTGTAAATCAATGCTTGCGTATAAATTATTCCACGAGCAAAAAGGCGAAACGCCAGAATCACTCGGCATAAAAGGCGACCACTTTGTAGGGCAGTGCTATGTTGAGTTTGACGAGTATGCGAAAAAAAATGCAGAGGCTGTACAGCAAGCGGAAGATATGCTCGTACAGTGGGAGCGCGGCGATGGTGAAACGCGCGCGCTTTGGAAAAAGATGAACGACTGGACGCTGTCAGGTATTACGCAAACGTATGAGCGCACAGGTGTTTCGTTTGATAAATTGTATTTTGAAAGCGATACGTATGTGCTTGGACGCGAAGAAATTTTGAAGGGACTTGAGCGCGGCGTTTTTTTTAAAGCTGATGACGGTTCTGTGCGCATAGATGTAAGCGAAATCACTGGAAGCAAGGATGAGCGCGAGCACGAAAAAGTGCTGCTCCGAAAAGACGGCACGTCTGTGTATATTACGCAGGACATAGGAACTGCAATAAGCCGCCACAACGACTGGCAGTTTAATCAACTTGTGTATGTTGTTGCGAGCGAACAGATTTATCATTTTAAAGTACTGTTCTACATATTGCGAAAGCTCGGCTTTGATTGGGCAAAAAATCTCTATCATTTGAGTTACGGCCTTGTCAATTTGCCGAGCGGCAGAATGAAAAGCCGCGAAGGAACTGTTGTTGATGCAGATGATTTGCTCGATGCGCTGCACGCTGATGCGCTTTTACAGATACAGGAAAAAGGACGCGAGGCAGAAGTAGGGGACGCTGAAAGTGTTGCGGAAAAAATTGCGCTTGCCGCGCTCCACTATTATCTTTTGCAGGTGACGCCGATTAAAGATATGCTGTTCAATCCTGAAGAGTCACTTTCGTTTACCGGCAATACGGGACCGTATGTGCAATACATGGGCGCGCGCATCGCATCTATTTTGCGAAAGGCAAAAGACGACGGCGTTTGTGCCAACGGCAGCGCGGAATCAGCTTCGCTTTTAAAAGACGAAAGCGAATGGGAGCTCATAAAAAAACTCGGCGATTTTCCCGCCGTCGTTGCAAAAGCGGCAGAGTCATTTGACCCGAGCGGCGTGGCACTATATTTGTATGATGTGAGCAAATGCTTTAGCAAATTTTATCAGCAGTGTCCCATACTTGCGGCAGGCGAACACAAACTTGTTGCCGCGCGCCTTTTTCTTGCAGAATGCACGCTCGCTGTTCTAAAAAATGCAATGGAGCTTGTGCTTGTGCCGTATGTGGAAAAGATGTAGACGGCGTACGGCATAAAAGCGCATGCGTTACACGCGCGTGATGCATGGTGTGCGGCAATAAAGCGCATGCACGCTGTGTGTTGTCGTTTGCCGATTTGCCCTGATACATAATGCTTGTGTCCGTCGTGTTGAAAACGGCATACATGGTCCAAAGATAGTTTTGGTATCGTCATGTCGATAAGGTAGTGTCATGTATGGTTTTATATATATAACAGTTTTTTAACAAAAGAACATAAAATTACTGAAAAAATTTCTTGACAGCAGCAAATTTTGGCCATACAATAAATTCATGAAATATAATAGACAGTTATGTTTTGCTGTTCTGCTGTTTTCATTTATTGCCACCTCATGCAGTTTCATCACAAAGTCTTTCGACAAAAAATCAGGTGCATATGAAATCACTGGTGTAATAACAGACAAGAAAGGAAGTCCCGTTTCTGATGTTGCTGTTTCAATTACCGACTCAAATGTTACGTCGCATACTGATGCAGACGGCTCGTACACACTTTCAGGCGTTACGGGGAGCACGGTACAGCTTGTTGCAAAAAAGACAGGCTTTGCATTTGTGCCGTCATACGAGTATCAGGGTGAATTTGCGTCAGGAAGCTGCATCAATGTTGCGAGTGCGGCTTCAAAAGGTGTTGTTGAAGGCGCGAACTTTACTGCCGTTTCAGCGGTGACTATTTCGGACATTCAAGGCAGCGGCGCGGAAAGCCCGCTTAAAAATACGTTTGTTGCGAATGTGACTGGTGTTGTTACGATGGTGTGCTATAAGACGCCGCACGAAAAGTACGATACAACGCTCATAGACGGCACAACTGGTCCTCAGTGGATCTCTGAAGACGGCTTTTTTATGGAAGCACTTCCTGAAGATAAAGACGTATCTGGCAAAAAATCAAACGGCATATTTGTGATTACGCACGACGACAATTTTGAAGATTCAAAATGGCGTGCGGGTTTTCCAACAGATTTAAAAGAAGGCGATGTTGTTGCGGTGAACGGCACTGTTGTTGAGACGCGCAAAGCAAATCGTTTTAACAGTTCTGTAGGCTACTTGCCGCGTACTGGCATAGATGCTGCAGCTGTCGTGCATGTACAGGAAGGCGGTGTCAACAAGACAGCTGCATATCCTGACGGCGTGCTGCTTACCTATTCGCAGAGTAAGGCAGATGCGTGGTGTTCGGGGCACGAGGTTGATGGCAAACGAGAGGCGCGCATTTTGCCGTTCAACGACACGACCAAAAATTCACTACAAAATGCAATAGATGTGCTTGAAAGCGTTGAGTGCATGGTAGTGCGGATTGATGAGCCTATTGTCGTGGGCGGCACATATTACAATCTTACCGGCGTGCTTGCAGACAACGGCTATAATGCGGCAGGTGAGCGACCAAAAACATGGAACAGCGACTGGGACGGCAACGTCATCACTGAAAATGATTTCAATACGGAGCTTTTGTTTGTCGATTATCAAAGTCCCAGCTGGACGACATTTCAACCGCTTGCGCAGATAGGTGACCACTTGAAAGATTCTACCGGCGAGCGCGTATTTCGCGGCGTACTAGATTACACCGATTCAGGATTGTATATGGCGCGCCCGATAAATCCTACGTTGCCTTTAACAAGTGTGACAGGAGCATCTATTCCTGCTCAACAATGGGCATTTGATAACGATGCTGTGTGGTATGCGGGTACTGCTGTTGAAAGCGCAATGAAAACACAAAAGAATGCAGATATAAACGGCGCTATAAAATCATGGCGTACGGGAACTGCATCAACATCTGCCGATCCAAAATTTACTCCTGCGTGGAATACACAAGTTATCGATAGCGACACGCTCACGCTTGCTGCGTTCAATTTGGAAAATTACGAGGCGCAAGGTGGCAACTACAATCTCGATGAAGATTTAGCGCGCATCATAAAAAACAACATGCTCTATCCTGACGTCATTGCGATTGTAGAGATGGGAGATGACGTTGTAACTCCAATTACATATCAAAATCAGGGAAATGCATATGCGCCAAAAGATGGTAATGTGACGGCGGTAAAAAATTACAGCACTATAATAGAAGCAGTGCGTGCAAACGGCGGTCCTGAATATGAGTTCCGCCAAATTGATCCGAAAGACCAGGATTCAGGTGGCAAGCAAGGCGTGAATATCCGTGTAGGCTTCATGTACAATACCTCGCGCGTTGAATTCGTAGACCGCGGTCTTGTCTCGAATTACTATGCAAATACGCATAGAAGCGACAATACATTGTTGCCGCAGGAAGAGTGGCCTGTCCATGCGTGGGGTGACGGGCAGACAGGTGCGTTGCTTGCAGAGACGAATACTGTTCCATATAGCGACGAAAGCGGCGTGCACATAACACAGAGTCCCGGTTACATTCATTCGAGCTACTTCAACAAAAGTCGTCGCCCACTCGCAGGCGAATTCCGTTTTATTGCGTCGCCGAGTAAGCCGACGTTTTTTGTCATTGCGTGTCACTTGAGTTCAAAGATGAGCGATATGCCGCTTTATGGGCAAGTGCAACCGCCGCTTTTGCTCTCAGAAAATTCACGCAATGGACAAGCACGCACAATCAATGATTTTGTTAAAAAGCTGCTTTCGTACGATGCCAACGCGAAAATCATTGTTGCTG
This sequence comes from Treponema sp., assembly GCA_017940005.1. Classification (GTDB taxonomy): domain Bacteria; phylum Spirochaetota; class Spirochaetia; order Treponematales; family Treponemataceae; genus Treponema_D. The sequence goes on along the minus strand of JAGAZO010000004.1, from coordinate 99,278 downwards.
GCGATATGAACGATTTTGCGTATTCAACGCCTGCGCGCGTGCTCACAGGCGTGGCAGGCGGCAATCAAGTGTTGTGGAGCCCTGCGGAAGCGTTTATGCCGGTGAATGAGCAGTTCAGCTATTCGTATCAGGGGAATTTGCAGCAAATTGACCACATATTTGTGTCCGAGTCGATTTACACGGCGATTAAAACGACGGGGACAGCGAATTGGAAAGACATATGCGCTATACCGCATATCAATTCGCTGTTTTGCCGCAACAATCACATTAACTTTTCTGACCACGACCCAGATATAGTGCGTTTGAAAGGAGCGTTTTAAAATGAAAGAAATACGCCAATCATTATTAAAAAAACTTTTTGCTGCGCTGTGTGCGTGTTGTGCGTTAACTGTATTTTTCAGTTGTAAAACAGACGCAGAACAGGCTACAACAATAACAGAATTTGTTTTTTCTGCTACACGAAATGGTAGCCTTGAAAAAGACGCTGTAGGCACAGTCAACCAACAGACAAAAATCATCACGGTAAAACTTCCGTCTAGCGTGTATAAAAACGCGACAGCACGGAGTGTATTGCGTGCAGATATTACGTGTGCGTCTGGCTCTGCACTCATTGATGAAGAATCAACTTTTAATTATGCAAACAGTCCTGTGCCAATCACTGTGGCGAACACAAACGGCAACACAGTCATGTATTTAGTGAGCATGGAGCAACAGTACGATGCAGTACAAAAAGGTGCACTTCTTTTCACCGAATACTATTCGGGTTCGAAATATTCATTTAAAGGTACAAATAATCAGTATGTCGAAATCACAAATATGTCGTTGGAGAGCGTTGAACTTGGCGGCGTTGAGCTTAATCTGCATGCGTGGAAAAACGGGCAGCGCGTTCCAGAGCGTGATCAAAGCGTGCAGCTTTTGGGCACGCTCGCAGCAGGTGCATCGACAGTGATTTATTCTGGACGCACAACATTTTCATCACTCGTAAGCAAAGGCACGAGCGACGCATTGCTCAATTCTGTTATATCGCTGAACGGACAGGATGCGCTCACGCTTACAAGTGGCGGCGTTGTGCTCGATGTGCTTGGTCCTAACGATGGCAATGGAAGTGGTTGGAGTTGGGGAAATGCAAAACTCATGCAGCGCAAACACATTGTGACGCGCTATGACGGTTGGAATGAGGAAGAGTGGATAACGTATCAGGCGACGAATTCAGCAGATGACGCTGCCAATGCGGGAGTTGCAACGCCTGCTGTTTCTGGCACTGCAAATGACATTACGTATTTTGCATTTGAAGGTCTTGAGGAAACGATTTACGGCGACATCGATGCGAGCGCGAAAACTATCACACTGAACGTAAAAGAAAAATATGGCACAACGCATAAGCTCACGGTGAGTTCGAACGGTACCGCAGTGCGCCTTTCCGATATGACGCGCGTTGTCTCCGGTCAGACAGAGATAGATTTTTCAAAACCTGTTACATTGCTATCGTTTAATGTGAACGGCGAGCCCGCGACATATTCAGTAGTCTTCAATCAAATAAAAGAAACAAAATACACGCGTACAAATTATGACTTTGACGGCAACATTCAAGCAGTGCTCGATAAAATAGAGGCGGGAGAAACAGCTATCAACATGGATGTGACGGGTATTCTCACGTGCAAAGACGTGTACGGATATAAAACCGCACAGCACTGTTTCTTCTTGCAGGATAAAAACGCAGGTATGTATTTTTACATTGGAGACAGCGCATCGGTAAAACTGCCTGATGGCGCGGTAGTGGGCAATAAAATCACTGTGCGCGTAACAGAGGCAAAAAAGTATTACGATATGCCCGAAGTGACAGGCATGGCTTCATGTGAAATTGTAGACAGCTCTGTTGCAGCTATCTACTATGAAGACGACATTTACAGCCAGAAAAATTGTCTTGGTAAAGTGTACGAATACATAGGCACCATAGAAAATGAACCAAATAACAACATTGTCGGGACATTCTCTGAGAGTGAGGAATTGTACTTCCATTCATCATCGGCGCTCAAATCAAAATTACAGAAAGGCATGTACGGCAGATTTTACGGTCCAATTTCGTATTCGTATAGTCAGTACCGCATGGAAATCACAGATGAAAACCAGATTAAATCTGAATAGATAAGGATTAGGTTATGGTAAAGAAAAAACTACTTGTACTTGGCACGCTCGTGGTATTTGTCGCAGGAATCGCATTCGCACGTGACACGAAGAAAAAGGTGCAGCCTGACTTTTCTGCAACAATTGAAGCGGGCGCAGGATGGTCAAATCTCGGAAAAAACGAAACGCTTGAGGAAATTCCTGGCTTTTCGGACAGCGGTGTTTCATCGACGCTCGACTTGAAACTCAAAGGTTCATTTTTTCGTGCATCTGAATGGGGCGTTGAAAAAGAGAACGGCATTTTGCAAAAAAGCGGTGTTGGCTACGAGGTGAACATCTCTACAAACATGGCAAAGCTGTATGAACTTGCGTTTGGTAAAGACTACGCATCATCGTCAGATACAAATTACTACTCGCTCATTCAGCCGATGATTGACTGGTACGAAGCTAACAGAGTCCGCTTTGATTTGCCGTACAATCCGTGTGGCACTCCCGATGGAAGTCCATGGCCGACAACAGCATACGGCGCGAGCAATTCACGCTATCGTTTTATCGTTGGCTCCACTGTTGAGCGTGCGGACGATGTTGCGTGGAATACAACAAAATGGGCAGATGCGCAGGCGTTATACAATGAAATTAAAAATAAAATAGGCGAGGCGATTGACAATCTCTATGCACTAGAGCTTTCGACAGGTGATGTAAGCCAGTTTCAGTACGCAGGACTTTCTGACAGCATGAAGCGCAAGGCGGAGCTCAAGCAAAAAGCAAAAGCAGAGTTTGCAAAAGTTTCATCGGGAAAAAGTGACGGCATTACGTTTAAAGAGATAGTGCCGTCTGCGTATGTAAAAGTGACGAATATTGCAAACATGTTTGACATACGCGCAGATTTTACAGGAAGCCGCCTTGCTGTCGGCAGCATGATTGTGTCGCAACTTGCAGGAACGCGCGAAAAAGGCTCGTCGCTCGCAGTTACGCTCAAAAACGGTTTTCTCAAAGGCTTTGAAGCGGATGTTGTGCTCGGCATTGCAGGTGGTGAAAAGCAAATTGCTGAAAACTGGGACACACAGAAGCTCGACTATTGGTCTGGTGTAAAATCAGAGCTTGCGCTTAAAACATCTGCACGATACACGATGTACTTGGAAAAGATTTCAAGCGAGCTTGTTGTGCAAGGCGGCGGCGTTATGACAGACTTGCTTGTTGCTCCGACCAATTTTGCGCTCAATGCATATGCGCGGTGGAATACATATGGATTTGGTTCGTATGGCGGCGGCATGGAAGCAGTAGTCTTAAACTGGCGTGATAGAAATGTTGACGGTTCGTCTTCTCAACTTTCATTTGCAGTTTCAGGAGATGCACACGCGAACATATTTGGAGCCGCTCTTTACGCAAATGCATCGTACAAAGGTAAGCAGTTTTCGCATGTACCATGCAACACTGTTGAAGACAGGTTCTACGGTGTGTCGGCAGAATCAGACTACAATACGGCAAATCTTTCGCAGGCAATGCAATGGAGTGCAACTGTTTCATTTAATCCGCAATATTTCTTGAGCTACGACATTGTTACGGTAAAAGGCGGCGTGCGCGGCTTCCATTACGGCGACAAGCTTTCCATGAATGGATTCGGATTCTTTGCGAACGTAGAAGCAGACATTCAGGATATTACGCGCGTTCCTGTTCGCATGTACGGTGGCATGGACTACTACAAGAATTCAAAACTTGCCGAGTGGGACGATATGAGCTCATTGCCCGAGCGCAAGTTTGTGGATTTTACGAGCTGGAACATTGGTGCAGCATTTACGCCGATAAAGGACGTGCTTACTATTTGCTGCGAGTATCGGAGCAAGCCGTCGCTTTCACGCCGCGCGTCACGGCGCATCTCGTCGCTGTCGTGCACTGCGAAAATTTCACTGTGAGGTATGAGCTATGAAAAAAAGAATTAGCTGCATCAGCATATTTTTAGTTTGTTGCGCGCTCTTTGCCGCTCCTGCAATCAGAGAGATGGGAAAAATCACGTCGGCATCGGAAGTGCTTTCAAACGGAAAATCAAAGTACGTTACGATTTTTGCGGTAAACGATTTTCACGGCTCTGTTGAAGAAGATTTAGCAGGCAAAAATCCTGGAGCTGCAAAGCTCGGAGAAATAATCTCTGAATTGAAAGCGCAGCATCCTGAAAGCATTTTCGTGTCAGCAGGAGACAATTATCAGGGAAGTGCGCTTTCAAATTTGTCGCAGGGAAAAGTTGTCTCTGATTTTTTCAAGGCGACGGAACTTGCGACGAGCACTGTAGGCAATCACGAGTTTGACTGGGGCGAAGACATGTTTGAGCAGTGGAAAAAAGACGGCGGTTTTGATTTCATTGCGGCGAACATCATCTACAAGCCGACAGGAAAGATTCCGAGTTGGTGCAAAGAGTATGAGCTATACCGCATAGGCGGTCATCTCATTGCGGTGATTGGAACTGCGACGCAGGACACTGTGTTTACTGCAAGTAAAAAGATGATTGAAAATTTCGAGTTTACTGATCCCGCAAAAGCGGTGCGTAAGACATTGCGCAAATTGCAGGCGATGTACCCGATTGAAGCGGTTGTCGTATTGTCGCACATAGGCACGCACGCGAACCGTCTGGCGCCCGGCAACGCCGTTTCCGCAAACGATGACGACGAACTTGAAAATCTGTGCAAAGTAAAAGGCATTGACGCAGTTATAAGCGGTCACAGCCATGAGTACGTAAAAGGAAAGACAAACGGCGTTCCTGTTGTGCAGGCAATCAATTACGGCAGGGCGGTGAGCGCGGTACAGTTCAAGTTTGATGAAAAAGGTTTGCGCGACGTAACAGCAGATGTCATCGAGATATACAAGTATAAAGACGAGATAACGCCCGATAATGAAATTCTTTCAATCGTTGCATCGTATAAGTCTGATTACGGTGCGGAACTCGGAGAACGAGTTGCATTCTTGGAAGAAGAATTGAGTCACGAAGAAACGGTGCCTAACGTAACGCCTGTGGGGTACTTGATTGCAACTGCAATGAAAAATGCATATAAGGCAGACATGGCAATTACAAATGGCGGAGGGCTTCGCAAAACACTTCGCGCGGGTACGCTCACGGTGAACGATATGTGGGAGCTTATTCCGTTTGACAATACAGGCGTTACGGTGAAGGTGAAAGGGCGCGATTTGAAAAAGATTATAGACCACGGCATAAATTCCGTTGGATTCCGCGCAGGTCAGTTTGCGGGCGGCACTGTGTATTACACAACGCGTGCAGCACCTGGTTTCCGTGTGAAGCGCATTGTACTTGATGACGGCAGGGAAGTTGCTGACGACAGCGAATACACCATTGTCGTGAATGACTTTATGTTTGATGGCGGAGACTTGTACGAGATGATAGCGCCCGCCGCAATCGAGTATGAGAACACATACATTCCGTTTAGAGAAGCTGTAATTGAGCAGCTTAAGGCAATGAATACAGTGAGCAAACGTTGGGCAGAAATCCCGAATGTGCTCATTGTTGAATAGAGCTACAAAATGTAATGAGGAGGTCATTATGTTACAAAAGATACGTAGGGGGGGGTATGGCAAAAACGTACTCGCTCTGTTTGCAGCAATTGCGGCATGCGTATGTGTTGCACTGTATGTAGTGGGATGTAAAAATCCTGCAGGTTCTGAAGGGCAATCTGAAAATCAAAAAGTTGAAAACGTTACGTTTTCGCCTGCAGCAGGTGAAATAAACGGCGGCACTACGATAACGCTTTCAACTGCAACAAGCGGAGCGGATATCTATTGGTCAAAAGACGGAGCGTTGTCTGCGCAAAATTATTCGCAAATGGTCAGTGCAAACACAGCAACATTCGGGAACAAAGTATCACCGATTAACAGTGGAGAAGTTACTGTGTATGCGCTTGCCGTAAAAGAGGGCATGATAACTTCTGATGTTACGAGTGCAAAATATACTGTAAAGCCGGGCACGGAAAAAATTGAGCACGTTACATTTGCTCCTGCAGATAATAAACCGATTTATGCACATAGTAAAATAACACTTACAACTGCTGAACCGGGCGCAACAATTTACTACACGATCGATGGCGAAGAACCTACTGAGTCTTCTACAAAGTATACTGCTCCGTTTGAGCTGCCAAAAGCAAATACAACGTTCACGGTAAAAGCGATTGCGTTCAAAAACGGAAAATCTTCTGTAGTAACAGAAGCGACATACACGGTAAAAATAGAATTTGTTGAATATATAGATGAGACAACAAACTATGATGTTGCTGGTAATATTGTTGAGGCGCTGTCAAAGATAGGCACGGCAACAACTGCTGTTTCCGTAGATGTATCGGTAAGCGGCATTGTTACTATGATAAATACAAACTCGAATTATTTTATTGTGCAGGATAAAGATGCCAGTATTGAATTCTACAGAATATCGAGACCATCAGGTCTTAAAGTGGGCGACTATATTACGGCAACTGCAACAAAAGGCATGATGTATTACGGTGTGCCGGAAATCACTGAGATCAGCGGAACTGTTGTAATTGACGAGTCGAAAAAAAGCGATAAACTCTATTACCGCAATTTAACGGGTCTTACTGATTTTTCTGGTTGGCGCGGTTTAAATCTTGCCGGTATGAAAGCTGTTGCAGACACTGTGTCAAATGCTCCAGACAGTGTGATAAAGTTCAACGGTGCAAAGACGGGGACTGAAGAAAAAGCACATTTTGGTTACACTGACTGGCATACAGGCGGCTACTTCCGCTTTAATGTCGTGTTTGAAGAAGATGCATCAGTTATTATGAACAACAGTTCGCTTAAAAATATAGTAGAAGATGTAACGTTTACTCCTGGCTCTGGCAAGGTTGCAGCGGACACGAAAGTGACACTTGCGACAATCACAAGAGATGCAACGATTCGCTACACACTTGACGGCACTCTCCCAACTGACTCATCACCAGAATGCAGTACTCCAATAACTATTACCGGAGCAGCTGGAGAGGAGGTAACGATCAAAGCTATTGCATACAAAAATGACTATACCCCCTCTCATGTTGCAACTGGGGAGTACACGATAAAAGCGGTTGAGCCGCCGCTTACCGGCACATTCTATGGCAAGAACGGCATGAAATATGTCCCGCTCACTGCAAGCGATAACTACGACTTTGACGGAAATATCAAGACAGTGATTGATAGCTTTGTAAGCTCTAATAGTGCTGTTAAAGATATCAATCAGGAACTAACGGGTATTGTGACCCAATGGGTGGATGGAAGAACATGGTTTATCCAAGATAAAAATGCTGGAATCGAAGTGTTTTTAGCTAACTCGGGTACTAATTTGAAATTAGGTGACAAAGTTAGATTCACTGCTACGGAGATAAAGAAATACAACAAGACGCTTCAAATCACGGGAATCAGTGGGGGTGTTTCTGTTGAACAAGCAAATGCTACAGATACTTTGTACTACGTAAGTGGTAGCAACGGTTGGGATGAACAAGACCATCGTATTTATGGCGTAAAAGGCACTGTTGCATCGGGAGTCGTTAACGGTGAAGCAAATAAGAAGATAGCCTTTGACGATGTGTTAGAAGAAACAGTGTTCTTTGGTCAAATCATCGAAAATTCTGCAAATGGCGTTCGCATGGAGTATGTTGTTACGGCAAATGCAGATGGCTCGTTACAAAAACTGAGTGAGGTTACATTCAATCCACCTGATGGAGCCAGCGCGCCTAAAGGGGGAATTGTTACGCTTTCTTCTGCTGAAGGTGGCACCATTTACTACACGACAAATGGCGATACACCTACAACTGGTTCAGACAAATATACAAGCGGTGTTACTTTACCAAGTTCGGGAGCCACTGTAACAGTCAAAGCGATTGCAGTTAAAAACAACATGATAGACTCTGATGTTTCAAGCGCTTCCTATACATTAACTGCCGCTGAAACGCTTGTTCGTACAGTAGGTTTTGAAACTGACGAAGGATTTACGGCGTCAAACATTTATAATAATACAGAGGAAGTATTAATTGGGAATACAGGTTCACAATGGGCAACGATTTGTGGAACAGTATCAATAAATAATAAAATAACTGGCACTCAAAGCATGCAGTTGCGGTATTATACAAGTAAAGCAGTTACACCTTATGCCGTTACAAAGTTTTCAACGCAAAACTTACAACGCATTGTGTTTACGGCAAAAGTAGGCGATGCTGCAACAAAGTTGGAGGTATCATATTCAGAAGATGGAGCAACTTGGAAAGGTGTAAAACGAATTGACCTCTCACCAACTGCTTCAGATTATTCGTATGTTTTTGCTGTTCCTGCTGATGCATATGTGAAGTTTTCCCAGATTTCAACTATAGATAAAACTCCACTTATTATCGATGACGTTAAATTTTATATTATACGTTAGCTGAGTAACTGTCTTTCACTCGCAGCCCTTGCTTTTGCAGGGGCTGCTCTTTTGGCGTGCACTGCTCGCTGTTTTGCAATCGTAGGAATGTTCACCGTCGCGCTGTGTGCATAAAAACAATACAAAAAGGTTTTTATTATGAAAAAGTCCATTAAAAAATACATATCGATTTTCTTTTGCGTTGCCGCATTTGTTTTTGTGTCGTGTACACAAGGTGTAGGTGGCGAACAAAATATAGTAGCGCAAAAGGAGAATATAGACAGCGAGAAAATATCAGCGGGCACTGCCCCTGTAACATTTTCAGTAGGTGAATCATATGTTGACAGCGGCACGAGCATAACGCTTGCAACGCAAACTGCTGGAGCAACTATTTACTACACGATGGATGGTAGCACACCTACAGCATCGTCAAGTAAGTACACGGCTCCGCTTAAAATTATTGGCAGTAGCAACGATGTTGTCATTGTCAAAGCGTTTGCACGTTATGAGGGCGCACCTGATTCTCCCGTTACAACAGTTACATACACCATAGGCTGGGCGGAAAACACTGCACTCTATCTCGGTAATCCGAGTTCCGCGCGTGCAGATGTTGCGCTTGCAGAGAACTACTTGCTAGAGCGTTCTCAATACAGCTTGTCGTACAACAGCACAACGCTTATTCCAAATTGGGTTGCATGGCATCTGTGCTCAAGCGATATGGGAAATGTTCAACGGAAGAATAGTTTTAAGGCAGACCCTTTGCTTCCTGCTCTGTGGTACAAAGTTAAAAGCGGAGACTATCAAGCGCGTACATATGGCTTTGACCGCGGCCATATGTGTCCGTCTGGCGACCGCACTGACATTGTTGAAAACAACCGCGCGACATTTTTTATGACAAACATGGTTCCGCAGTCGCCAGCAAACAATCAAACAGTGTGGAACTATTTTGAAAGGCATATTCGCGATGTGGTAAAAAACACGTCATGCGAGGCGTACATTGTGTGCGGTCCATACGGTAGGGGGGGGACGTCAAAAAAGAAAGAGGATTGTGTAGAAATCATCACAAACAGCGGTAGTGCAATCACTGTGCCATCGCACACGTGGAAGGCAGTCATCTACCTTGCTGAAGGCACTGACGACATTTCACGCATAGATGCATCTACACGAGTAGAAGCTGTTTTCGTCCCAAACGATGAAACTTGTCGCGGCAAGTCATGGCAGGACTACCGCTGCTCAATTGACTACATCGAAGAAAAAACAGGCTACGATTTATTTTCAAGAATTCCCGACGAAATTGAAGCGGTGATTGAGGCAAGAAATAATTGAAACTGCTGGTTCGTGTGGAGGGAATAGTAAGGTAGGGGTTATATGAAACAAACATTTTCTAAACAAGTATCGTTATTTTTTTGCGTTGTTGCGCTGCTTTTTGCATCGTGTGTAACAGGCAGTGAACAAAAGTCAGTACCGAGCACTGCACCGGTTACATTTTCAGTGCGCACCCCTGTTGTCGATGACGGCACGAGCGTAACGCTTGCAACGCAAACTGCTGGAGCAACTATTTACTACACGATGGATGGCAGCACGCCTACAGCATCGTCACCGTCATATACTGCTCCATTGATAATTTCTGGGCATGGCAACGATGTTATTGTCGTCAAGGCGTTTGCATGTTGCGTTGGATTGGCAGATTCTCCTGTTACAACAATCGCGTATCAAATAAAATCTGCTGCGGAAAACACTGCGCTCTATCTCGGTAATCCGAGTTCCGCGCGTGCAGATGTTGCGCTTACAGAGAACTACTTGTTAGAGCGTTCTCAATACAGCTTGTCGTACAACAGCACAACGCTTATTCCAAATTGGGTTGCATGGCATTTAAGTGCAGGTGATATGGGAGACGTTAAACGGCAAGATGACTTTAGAGAAGATGATATGCTTCCGTCCTCGTGGTACAAAGTCAAAAAAACTGACTATCAGTATGACACATACGGCTTTGACCGCGGTCATATGTGTCCGTCTGGCGACCGCACTGACATTGTTGAAAACAATTCTGCAACATATTACATGACAAACATGGTTCCGCAGTCGCCAGCAAACAATCAAACAGTGTGGAATGATTTTGAAAATCACATACGCGATGTTGTAAAAGGCAATCCCAAACGTGAGGCGTACATTGTGTGCGGTCCATACGGTAAGGGGGGGACGTCACAGAAAAAGGAAAATGTTATGGCAATACCTACAAGCAGTAACAATGAAATTACTGTGCCATCGCACACGTGGAAGGCAGTCATCTACCTTACTGAAGGCACTGACGACATTTCACGCATAGATGCATCTACAATGGTAGAGGCAGTATTCATACCAAACGATGAAACTTGTCTCAACGAATCATGGCAAAAGTACCGCTGCTCGATTGACTACATCGAAGAAAAAACAGGCTACGATTTGTTTTCAAAAATTCCTGACGAAATTGAAGCGGTGATTGAAGCAAAAGATTCTTAAAACGATTTATAGCACGGGCGGCAACCGTTGCCGCCTTTTTTCTTTTTTGCCGCTGTTTTTTCTTTCTTGACCAGTGTCGCGCGCTTTTGTAAAATAAAATAATATGAAAATAACACGGGTTGTGGCATTGTTTTTCGTTCTCTCTGTTTTGCTTGCCTCGTGCACGCGCGTTCCTGAAATGACTGACGAAGAGATAGACGACGCAATTGTCCGCGTGAGCACAGACGCGCTTATTTCTCGAACAACGTCAAAGCCGTGGACGGGCGGAAGCTACATTCCAGGAAGCGTTGGCGGCACATGGTACGACACGATGATGAGCGATCCGAAAACGTTCAATCAATACATAGGCGAGCGCGATGGCAACTCAAAGGCGCTTATCTCTCATACGACAGATTTTCTTTTCGATTACGATGCAACATTGCGCAAATGGACGCCGCGGTGTGCATACTACGATATTGAAATCGATAATGATGCTGGCACGCTCACGTTGCACTGCACATTGCGCGAAAACATGTTCTGGACATATTGCGATTCCGACACAAAAATCCCCGTTACATCTGATGATGTGGTTTTTTGGTACGATGAAATTGCAGGCGATGCAGCATTTCAAAGTTCCAGCTATCCGCAGCAGTTTATGATGATGCAGGACGGCACAGAGCGTCACATAGATATTGTTAAAATTGATGACAGACGCTTTGACTTTGTGTTCCCGCGCATTGTTGCAGAGCCGCTTCTTGCAGTGAACATGGATTTGTGCCCGTCGTTCATTTATCGTCCGGCAAAAGAGCAGGGAGGAATAGAGGGCGTAAAAAATCTTTTCAATATTTCGCACGACCCAAAAACGCTTCCCTCGATGGGGCGCTGGCATATTGCGGAGTACACGCCTTCGCAGCGGATTGTTTTACAGCGCAATCCGCATTACTGGGACGCCGATGCAAACGGTGTAACGCAGCCGTATCCCGAACAGCAGATGATTCAGATTGTGGGCGATGAGAACACAAACTATCTCTTGTTCAAGCAAGGAAAAGTTGAAACATACACGCCTCGTCCTGAAGAAGTTGATGACGTTATTGCGCGTCAAAGCGACGGCTACACAGTGTTTAATGCGGAAGGCTCGCTTGGCGCGATGCTGTGGTCGTTCAATCAAAATCCAATCAATAGCAGCAAGCCGTTTTACCATTGGTTTACGCAAAAAGAATTCCGTCAGGCGATGAGCTGTCTTTTAAATCGCGACAGGATTATTTTGCAAACATACAGAGGGCTTGCGGAACCAAAGTATTCATTTTTCCCAGAAGCGAACCCGTATTACAATCCGGAGATTATGCTGCAATACCGCTATGACATTGAGCGCGCGAAGCAGCTGTTGGAAGCATGCGGCATGAGTTTGCAAGGCGGCGCATTGTACGACAGCGACGGAAACCGTGTGGAGTATGATTTGTCAGTGCCCTCCACGAGCACTATCGGGAACGACATTGCGCAAATCATTGCGGACGAATGTGCAAAAGTGGGCGTGAAGGTGAACGTGCGTCAAGTTGATTTTCAAAAAATCGTAGAGTCGCTCACTGCGACATACGACTGGCAATCTGTGATGATAGGGCTTGGCACAGCGTTGTTTCCGTCGCAGGGAAGCAACGTATGGCCGTCGTCGGGCAATCTTCACTTGTGGCATCCGCTGCAAAAAACGCCTGCAACAGAATGGGAAGCGCGCATAGATTATCTTTACAACGAGGGAAACTACACGATTGACAGAGACGCGGCATTTAAAATCTGGGACGAGTATCAGCGCATTTTGCTTGAGCAGTGCCCTGTCATCTACTTGGTGCGCTCCCGCAGTTTTTTTGCAATTCGCAGCAAATGGGATTTGCAAAACGTTTACTACGACAACTTGAACGGCGCAAAAACAGAATACGTATTTTTACGGGAGCAGTAAAAAATGATTCAAAGCTGCCTCTGATTTTCAGCGGCTTTTTAAAACGTTGCAAAAACAACGCAACATTTTAGCGGAGATTATATGAAATATTATTTGAAGAATGCTGTTGCAACAGTTTTTGCCCCGTGGAAATGCTTCCGAGAAAAAAAGCCGCTCGCATCATATATACTGTCGCGCCTTGCCACAATGGTGGTGCTGCTTTTTTTGCTCGGCCTTGTGATGTTTGCGCTCATGGCGCTCGCTCCCGGCGACATCGTTGACCAGATGATGACGCAGCAAATCATGCAGAGCGCATCGGGGGCAGCTGGAGGCGGCGCGCGCGCAGACACTGCGTTTTCAAACGAGCAGATGGCCGTCCTCCGCGCAGAATACGGGCTTGACCAGCCGTTTTTTGTGCAGTATTTCAAGTGGCTTTCCCGCGTGCTCGTTCATCATGATTTGGGCGTTTCGCTTGTTTCGCGCGCGCCGGTAAGCTTTTTAATAAAATCACGCTTGCTCAATTCCGTCATGCTCAACCTTTTGTCTCTCGTGTTCATTACGCTTTTTTCGTTTTTGCTCGGCGTATATTTTTCGAGCAAGGCGGGCACGCGTCTTGATGTTGCAGCAACATTTTTCGCGCTCTTTTTTCACGCGTTTCCCGGCATTCTCCTTTTGATTTTGTTGCAGCTGTTTGCCTCTGTCACTGGCTTGTTTCCTGTTACAGCATATCCCGATTTTCCGTTCTCGCTCGCGCCTGGCAAATTTACGTTCAGCTATCTGTATCACGTGTTCCTGCCGCTTTTTGCATCATTTCTCGGAGGCGTGGGCGGCACCATGCGCATGATTCGTGCGACAATGCTTGACCAAATGGGCATGCCGTACATCATGGCGTTGCGCTCTCGCGGCATCAGCGAAAAGCGCGTGTATTTGAATCACGCGTTCCGCAACACGCTCAATCCGTACATCACTGGAAGCGCGAACTTGCTTGCAAGCTTGTTTTCAGGCTCGCTTGTGCTCGAAATTATTTTTGCGTATCCGGGAATAGGACGGCTCATGTATGAAGCGGTGCTGCAGGAAGACATAAACCTTGTGCTTGCGAACAGCATGTTCATTTCATTTCTCGTGCTCGTGGGCATGGTAGCTTCCGATATTTTGCTTGCGCTTGTTGACCCGCGCATACGCTACGGAAAGCAGTGAGGCGTGTATGAAAAAATTTTGGCAATTTTTAAAACGACAGCCTGTCGCGCTTGCATCGCTCGTGGTCATTGCGCTTTTGTACATGGTGATGATTTTTGCAGAGTTTGTCGCGCCGTATTCGGCAACGATGTCGTTCGGAAGCGATGCGTTTCATCCGAGCAATGTGCGCATGACGAAAAATGGACTTGCCGCGCAGGAATGCCGCGTGCTCAATCCTGTTTCGTGGAAATACGCGCGCGTTAAAGGCAAGTTGCATAGCGTGCGATTTTTTGTAAAAGGGAACGAGTACAAGTTACTCGGTTTTATTCCGTGCAGTCGCCATCTATTCGGAACTGTGCCTGACGCGAACGGCAACACATATCCCGTGTTTTTGCTTGGAGCTGATAACTTGGGACGCGATTTGTTTTCGCGCATCGTGTACGGAAGTCGCATTTCCTTAACAATTGGATTTGTCGCCTCTGCGATTTCGCTTGTGCTCGCAGTATTGCTCGGCGGGCTTGCGGGATTTTACGGTGGGGCTGCAGACTGGAGCGTAATGCGCCTTGCAGAATTTTTCATGCTTATTCCGAGCTTGTATCTTATCCTGTTTTTGCGTTCGCTTTTAAACACGCAGATGGACAGTGGAACAGCATACATGGTCATCACCGTGATTCTCTCGCTTGTGGGGTGGCCGGGCAGCGCGCGCACAATACGCGGCATGGTTCACGCGATTAAGCGCGAAGAATTTGTCATGGACGCAAGCCTTGAAGGGATTCCCTCAACGATTATTATTTTCCGTCATATTATTCCACAGATGGCGAGCTTGCTCATTGTGAGCGTCGCGCTCAGCGTGCCCGGTTTTATTATGAGCGAAACGACGCTTTCGTATTTGGGACTTGGCATAAGCGACCCTGCGGTGAGCTGGGGTTCGCTCATAAACCGCGACATCTCTACGCTCAATAATTTGCGCAATTTTCCGTGGCTTTTATGGCCGGTGTTTTTGCTGCTCGTTGTGACGCTCGCATTCAATTTTTTAGGCGACGCGCTCCGCGATTACTTTGACCCGTATCATGCGGTGTTCCGTGTGCGCAAAAAATGGAGCGGTGCAAAGCGCGGCAAGGCTGAAGGCGCTGCATCTGGCGGCGGCACACGCGCGACGAGCGATGTGCACGGTGCAGGCACTGATAGCGTGCACGGCGCGGAAGCTGGTATCGCATTTGGCAGCGACACAAGCGTTGATGGCGCGGGAGCAGGTGCAACATGTGGCGACGGCGCACGCACCGATGGCGTGCACGGCGCGGTTGCAATGCATGATTTTCTCCGCGTTGAAGATTTGCACGTTACGTTTACCGTGTTGCGCGGAGCGGAACGCGCTCACATATACGCAGTGCGCGGCGTGTCGTTCACGATGAAAAAAGGAGAGGTGCTTGGCATTGTCGGAGAATCAGGGAGCGGCAAATCGGTGACGACGCTCGCAATTCCTGCGCTTCTTCCGAGCAACGCATCAGTGAGCGGACATTTGTCCATTGACGGTGTCGATGTACTCTCGCTTGCACCTTCCAACATGCAAAAACTGCGCGGCAAAAAAATAGGCATGATTTTTCAAGAGCCAGGTCGCGCGTTTGACCCGCTCCAAAGCATTGGCAGCGTGTTTTTGGAAACATTTCGCGTCATTGATGCGGCAATCACAAAAGAAGTTGCGTATGAAAAGGCGAGCGCGTTACTCAGTGAAGTAGGACTTCCCGATGCGCGCGGTCGCCTTGCAAGCTATCCGCATCAGTTCTCTGGCGGACAGTTGCAGCGCATAGGTATTGCGCTCGCGCTTGCGCAGGGATGCGAGTTGCTCATTGCAGACGAGCCGACAACTGCGCTCGACGTGACTATTCAAGCGCAGATAATTTCACTGCTCATAAAATTGAAAGCGGCGCGAGGTCTTTCGATTATATTTATCAGCCACGACATTGATGTTGTCGCTTCAATTTCTGACCGCATCATTGTCATGTACGGCGGCAAAGTGATGGAAGAGCTTGCTGTGCGCGGCGCAAGCAGCGATACATTATGTGGAACAGCAAGCGATGTTGCAAGCGCAAATGACGCGGCAGGCAGCGGTTGTGCCCGTGCAGACGGTGTGACATCTAACAACAGCGCAAGCGCAACACGTGACACAGCATGCGACGATGAAACTGCGATGATTGCGAAAACTGCTTACAGCATTGAAAACGCGCGGCATCCGTATACGCGCGCACTGCTTGCATCTTCGCCCAAATTCGGCAGCCACTACTCAAAGGAACGCATGAAGTCTATTCCCGGAAAAGTGAGCGATTCTGCGCACAATGAAAGCGGTTGTCCGTTTGCGCCGCGCTGCCAGTTTGTGCAAGCGTCATGCAGCAGGGAAGGGGGCGCGTGCCCGGAGATGGGAAAACAAGACTAATGAGCGATTACCACAGTGTATCGTTTCCCGGTCGCAATTCAATATTTTAGTGATTTAGAAGTGTGCAACATTCCAACAAAAATGCTCCTCCCCGAACGCGGCACCTAAAAAAGCGTGAAAAAGCGAAGAGGAGGTAGTGTTCTAGATTTTAACATTTATATTTTACAACTTCTCCTTTCTTCCCAGTCATCAAAATAGAGATTGAAAATTTTGAAAAAGCACTTCATAATAGATTTATACTTGATTTAATCAAGAATATATTTTATAGGAGTGTGTAATGAAAAAACGAATTGGGATTTTCAATGTTTTTTTCTATCCTCAAGTTGCGAACGTTATATACACTATCAAAAACAAAACTGTAAAAACTCACAATATTTTTTCAAAATAGTGTATACTATAATTACGTATGATCATAATCGAGGCAAAACAGCTGTGCAAAAGCTTTAATCTTGAGGCAGGATTTTTTGCGCGGCACGACAAAACAGTATATGCGGTAAATGACGTATCGTTCGCGATTGAGCGTGGAAGCACATATGGACTCGTGGGAGAGTCGGGGTGCGGCAAGACAACGACGGCGCGTCTTTTGGGGAGCATGTATGCGCCTACGTCAGGGCAAGTGCTCTACATGCCGAAAGCGCAACAAGCTGGCAGCGCGCGCAGAGGTGGTGGACGCATGATAAAAAAATTTTCGAGTAGCGAAAATCCGACCGCAAACGATGTGAACTTTGTGCCGCAAACTGGTGGCACGCAAGATATAGGCGCGTATTCAAAAAAGGAACTGCGCGCGTATCGTGAAAAAGTAAAATATATTTTTCAAGACCCCGCGCGCTCGCTCAATCCGCGTATGAGTGTATACGAAGTTATTACCGCTGCGCTCCGCCACTCGTCAAAATGGAACGGCGCAGCAGACGCAAAAGAGCAAAGCGCAAAAATCATTGCGGAAGTAGGGCTTGCCGAAAGCGATTTGTATCGCCGTCCGTCTGAATTTTCTGGCGGACAGCGGCAGCGCATTTCGCTTGCACGCGCGCTCATCATGGAGCCAGAGATGCTCATTTGCGATGAAGTTGTCTCCGCGCTCGATGTTTCCATTCAAGGGCAAATTATTAATTTGCTCGATGACTTGCGCCGCACACGGGATTTAAGTTTTTTATTTATTACGCACGATTTGAAAATTGCCTGCTATTTTTGCGACACAATCGGTGTAATGTATCGCGGCATACTCGTTGAAGAAGCATCTGCCGCCGATTTGTACAAGACGGCAGTTCATCCGTACACAAGGCTGCTGTTTGACGGCGCACGCGGAAAAACGACTGCGTCAAACGCGGAAGTGAAGACAACGCTTGCTGTAGAAAAAGGCTGCGTATTTGCGCACCGCTGTCCATACGCGCAATATCAGTGCACGTGCGAGATGCCCGTATTCAAACATATAGGTGACGGTCACAAGGTACGCTGCGTGCTTGCAACATAATATTATTAATTTTTTGAAGTATGCCGCTGGAAGAGTCGCCTTTCACTTGAAACTTCTTCTATTTAGGCTCATTGCGAGGTACCACTTGCTCATGCTTGACGTCCTCACTGCCTGCCTGCAGTTGTGGAATGCAGACAGACAGTGACGGCCGCCGTTTTACATAGCTCCAGTACGGACTAGATTGCATTGCAGCTATTCGTTGCTTTTCACACCGCAGGCATTTTTGCAAAGCTTGCCGCGAGCATCTCGTCTGTTGGAATTTCATCGGTCATTGTGCCGTCGTTGAAATGTTCGTATGCGACCATGTCAAAGTAGCCAGTGCCTGTCAAGCCGAATACAATATTTTTCGCTGTGCCGCGCTCTTTGCATTTGAGCGCCTCATCAATCGCAACTTTGATTGCATGGCTGCTTTCCGGTGCAGGCAAGATTCCTTCAATGCGCGCGAACTCTTGCGCTGCCTGAAACACAGACGTCTGCTCAACTGCGCGCGCTTTTATTATGCCGTCTGCATACAGTTGCGACAAAACAGGACTCATGCCGTGATAGCGCAGACCGCCCGCGTGATTCGGCGATGGAATAAAGCTTGCGCCGAGCGTATACATTTTTGCGAGCGGCGTTATCATGCCAGTGTCGCAAAAATCGTATGCGTATTTTCCGCGTGTAAAGCTTGGGCAAGATGCTGGCTCTACGGCAATAATCTCGTAGGCTTTTTCGCCGCGCAATATTTCGCCGACGAACGGAGAGATAAGTCCACCTAAGTTTGAACCGCCACCTGCGCACCCTATGATTATGTCTGGCTCTATGCTGTATTTTTTGAGCGCGGCTTGCGTTTCAAGTCCAATCACTGTTTGATGAAGCAGCACTTGCGAAAGCACGCTGCCGAGCACATACCGGTAGCCTTCGTGACTTACCGCATCTTCAACTGCTTCCGAAATGGCGCAACCGAGGCTTCCCGTTGTATCGGGATGCTCTGCTAAAATTTTTCTGCCTACATTCGTTGTGTTTGAAGGCGACGGCGTAACTGTCGCGCCGTATGTACGCATCACTTCTCGACGGAACGGTTTTTGCTCATACGAAACTTTTACCATGTACACTTTGCAGTCAACACCGAAATAGGCGCACGCCATTGAAAGCGCTGTACCCCATTGCCCCGCGCCCGTCTCTGTGGTAACGCCGCGCAGTCCCTGCTTTTTTGCATAATACACTTGTGCAATCGCGGAATTGAGCTTATGACTGCCGCTCGTATTATTGCCTTCAAACTTGTAGTAGATATGCGCTGGCGTGCCGAGCTTTTTTTCAAGATTGTATGCACGCATAAGCGGCGACGGACGGTACATCTTGTAAAAATCAAGTATCTCTTGCGGAATATCGAAAAACGGCGTTGTATCGTCCAGCTCCTGCTTTGCAAGATCTGTGCAAAACACGCTTTCAAGTTCTGCGAGCGTCATTTGTTCATGTGTGCCAGGATTGAGCAGCGGTGCAGGCTTGTTTTTCATGTCTGCGCGGACATTGTACCATTTTGTCGGTATCTCGCTTTCATTTAAATAAATTTTGTACGGAATCTCTTGTGCCATATATTTTACCTCCTGTGTAAAATCCAAAAATGTGGGCAACGCACAGCAATTTTGGATGATTGTTAATAAAAACTTCACTATGAGTTTTTATTGTAACTATATGTTACTATGTATCTATACATAGTAACGAAATGATAAAACTGTGTCAAGTGCGATTTTCATAATCACAGGTTCGTTATTCTTTTATTTGTTCGTTTTTCCAGTTATTGATGAATGTTTCGTATGCGGCAATTTGTGCGTCTATCGCAGCTTGCTGCAATGCTCCGCGTCCGTCCCAGTTATTGCCATCTGCGGCGTATAAACATTGCAACGTGCTTTCAAGCGTTTCGAGTGTTAAATTTTTGTCAATTTTGCGCCGTCGTTCAAGCAGCCGCAGCTCGTCTTCGTAACATTCTGTATATGTATTTTCAAGGTTTGTCTTAGAACTTATCATGCTTTATAATATAATAAATGATATTCAAAATGCAATAATGTGCGGGCGAAATGTACAAGAAAACCAGTTTTAATATGTTGCGGCAGCGTGTTTTTACAAGTGTATGTGATGCTGTACTTTTACAAAATTCCATGATACTATATATAGTATGAATGCAAAAAATACGACGACGGCTTTACGTGTGTCTGATAAAATGCTGAAAAAAAGTTTTGATGAAATTTGTGCGCTTGTTGCGCAGACGAGCGATAAACGTTTGATTGTCGATTTCTTTGAATGCCTTTTTACGCCCGCCGAGTGTAAAGATTTTGCAAACAGGTGGTTGCTTGTAAAAGAGATTGACAAAGGTACAACGCAGCGTGAAATTGCAAAAAAATTCGGCATGTCGCTGTGCAAAATCACGCGGGGCTCGCGCGAATTACATAAAGAGCACAGCGCATTCCGCACAATGCTTGAAAAATTGAAAGATGCATGACAGGCGGGCAATGACGCCGTTTGTCAATGCCGCAGATGCTTCACTATTTTGTATTGTTACTCGGTCGCAGTGCTGATGCCGCATCGTTGCGTTTCCAGCGCACCGCTGTCATGTACGGCGTTTCCCCTGAAATGTTTTTTACTGTTGCGTCTAATCCGTAAGAAAGCAGTGTGCGTATTGTCTCAGTCGAAGATATGCGCGCCGCATAGTGCAAAATCGTGTTGCCTTGTATGTCTGATTTTGTTCCTGCATATTTAACAATGTTTGCAAGCATGGCCTTGTCATCATTTGCAAGCGCGATAGACGCGGCATTCCTGCCTTTTTTATCAATTGACGAAAAAGGATTTGCGCCGTTTTGCAGCAGAATGAGTGCGTAGTTTTCATAATTATTTTCTACTGCGAAGCTCAACGGTGTTATGCCGTCTGAATTGCGCGTATCTGTCGGGTAACCGCGTTTTACAAGCAGCGAAAGAATTGTTTCAGGACCTTTTGACTGTACGATAATGTGCGCAGGCGTGTTGCCGTCGCTGTCTGTAACAGTCATGTCATTGCCCAATACAGCGGTGACAATGTGCTCGTCTTTATCAAACGAAAGCGAGAACGGCGTATTGCCGTTTTTGTCACGCGAAAGCGGATTGCCTCCTGCATTGCGTATAATTGTGATAACGCGCTCGTTGCCTGTAAGCGTCGCTTCGTGATATGCATTGCGTCCGTTTATCTCTTGAATCTGTGGATTTGCACGGTGCGCGAGCAGCAAGGAAATCACGTCTGCGTCCTGACCGCGTATTGCGTCCATGAGGATAGTGCGTCCTGAATTGTCGCTTGAGTTTGAGTCCGCTCCATAGTCGATTAATAATTTTGCCATTGGCAATTTTCCTGCAAGCACAGCTTCTGCGAGCGCGGATTTTCCCGAAACATTTTGCGCGTTTACATCTATGCCAAGCCGCACAAGCTCGCGCAGAGAATTGTCCGCGTCCCAGCGCACTGCGGTGTGCAACAGCGTACTTCCGAGATGGTCGCGCGCTTGCAACGATGCGCCGCCTTTGAGCACGAGGTTTATCATATCTGCATCGTTTGTCTTTACCGCATTGAAGAGCGGCGTTTCTCCGTTTGCGTTTTGCGCCTGTGCGTTTGCGCCTTTTTCGAGCAGCGACGCGGCAGCAGCTTTCAAGCCCCATTCAACAGCGTAGTGCAGGGCGGTGTTGCCGCTTCCGTCTGTTGCAGTGATAGTTCGCGACGTGATAAGCCAGCCTTGCGTGTCGCCGCCTTTTTTTAGCGCGAGGTGCAGCGGCGAGTCGTTTTCATTGTTCGTTGAAAATATGTCTGCATTTTTTGCGAGCAAGAGTTCGCCGAGCTGCCTGTTGTTTTTTTGCACTGCAAGATACAGCGCATTGTTGCCCGCGCTGTTCCGCGCATTTACGTTGTCGGAGCAGCTCAAGATATACTGGATTTGCTGCAGCGTTGCGTTTTGCATGATTGCAACATGCAGCGGCGAGTTGCCTGCGGAGTCATGCGAGGCGACGTTTGTTTTATTGACAACGAGCTCAAGCATCGCCTGGCTTTCTGCAAGCGCGAGCGTGAGCGGCGTTTGCCCGTTTTTGTCCGATGAATTGATGTCTGCGCCGTGCTCTGCAAAAAATTTCACCTGCACAGCGTCTTTGTTTTGAATGGCTATTGCAAGCGGCGCAACGCCGTCTTTGTTGCGCGTGTTTACGTCGGCATGTGCGGCAAGGAGCATCTGTAAAATATCTGTCGGCAGTTGTGTCATTGCGCCTGAGTGGAGCACGGTGTCGCCGTATGCATCTTTGTGCGTCACATCTGCGCGGTATGAGATGAGCAGCTGATACATGTCGCGGCGAGCGTTTTCTGGAATGACAAGCATAATGGGCGTTTTGCCAAGATTGTCTTCTGCATTTACGTTTGCTCCTGCTCCGAGCAGCGAACGCGCAATCGCGACGTTGCCGTAACGCACTGCTTCGTGGAGTGGCGTTGCGCCTGTTATGTCTTGCAGCGAGGTAAGCGCGCTGTTTTCAAGCAGATATGTTGCAATGCCCACATGTCCCTGCGCGCTTGCCAAATGGAGCGGTGTCTGTCCATCTGTAAAACGATAGTTGAGGTTGCGCTCCGCAACTGCATCTTGAAAATAGGAAAAGCTTGCATCAGTACGTTCTGCCCCGCCCATGATGAGTGCCGCTGCAATCTCTACTGATGTTGCATCTGTCGTATTTTCAAATGCAATGTCGAGCGGCGTGTTGCCGTCGCTGTTTGTCTGTGAAAGCGGTATGTTGTTTGCAATGCATGTGTTGATTGCGCGCTTATTTTTTGCGCGGACAAAATAATGGACGATTGTGTTGCCGTCTGCATCAATAGCAGCGCTCGTTTTTGCATTTATGAAGATGTCGTAGTAGCGGCTGTCGCGTGCAAAACCTGCGTCCAGTGCAGTTGTGCCGCTCGCATTGCGCGCAAAGAGCGTGCTGCCGCAGTCTGCCAAGACGCGAGCTGTATCAAAACTGTCGTAGTGTATTGCAGTGTGGAGCGGCGTATCGCCATCGTTGTTCTTTACATTCGGGTTTGCACCTTTGATTAATAAGAATATGGCTAAATCAGCGTCGTCTATTTTTGCGACGGCGTGCAAAGCTGTATTACCGTTTTTATCTGTCTCGTTGATGTCGTACTTTGTCTGGAAGCGGCTGCGCGCTTCGTTTTGTTTTCCGCTGAGAATTAAGTCAACAATGGATGATTCTTTTGCTGTTGTCGTACAGCTAGAAATGCATATGCAGAGTACAATACTTGTTGTTAAAATGAGTGTATTTTTTGTCATACCGTTTTCCCCTGAGCAATTGCTCTTTTAAACTATCGGGAGAAAATGATATGCTTTTAAGTGATAATTACTTTTTGCAGTCTGCGCACACGCCCCAGAGATTTGTCTGCATTTTCGACATAGTAAATCCTTGAGGAATTAAGTCATTGCATTTGAGCATGAATGAGGGCAGAGCTGTGTCGTCGTATACGTCAAAGACTCGTCCGCATTTTTCGCATTTGAAATGGAGATGAGGACGCATTTCTGCATCGTAGCGTAGTTTGTCATCTTCTATTTTTACTGCTCTGACAAGATTCTTTTGCTCAAACAACTTGAGCGTGTTGTATATGGTAGTTTTTGAGAGCGTCGGATAGTCAGGAGAGAGCGCGGCAAACACTGTCTCTACAGTCGGGTGAATGGGATGCTCGCACAGATATGAATACACTGCTACGCGTTGTACTGACGGACGAATTCCCGCTGCATCAAGTATCTTGTGATAGTTTTCCATAGTAAAGATGACCTCCTGCCTTATTATATACTGTTTTTAAGGCAAGGTACAGCACCCCGCTTATTGGAATGCTGTACCTGTCGCACCTTATTTAAAATAACGTGCGAGCAACCCTTTGAAGCCTGCACCGTGACGAGCTTCGTCTTTTGCCATTTCATGAACGCTGTCGTGAATAGCATCATAGCCGAGCTCTTTCGCACGTTTTGCGAGCTTGTTTTTGCCGTCGCATGCACCGGCTTCTGCCGCCGCGCGCATTGCAACATTCTGTTTCGTGGAAGCAGTGAGCACTTCGCCGAGCATCTCTGCAAAGCGGGCAGCATGGTCTGCTTCCTCAAACGCATAGCGTTTAAACGCTTCTGCGATTTCAGGATAGCCTTCACGGTCTGCCTGGCGCGACATAGCTATGTACATGCCAACTTCAGTGCATTCGCCCATGTAGTTTTCTTTGAGTCCCTGCACAACTTCTGCATCAAGACCTTGTGCAATGCCCACTTGATGCTCAGTGACAAAGCCCATTTCGCCTTTCACTTCTTCAAACTTGCTTTTGCTTGCATGACACTGCGGACACTCGTCCGGCGCGTTGTCACCAGTAAAAACATACCCACAAACAGTACATCTCCATTGTTTCATAAGAACACCTCTACATAGAAAAAGTTTCGCTCGCCACAAGCGAAGTAATTATTTTAAATTTGTAATAATTACAATGATAAATATACTGATTTTTTGCGAGCATGTCAAGTGATTTTTTAAATTTTCGTTTAAATTTATTTTTATGCCTTTCTATAGCCAAAGAATGCGCAAATCGCTATACTGCAAAAAATCTTATGGGAGGTATGCAAAATGGCATCACCAAAAATTTTAGGGGTGCATGAAAAGCCGCCGCTTGTGCAGTGGATACCGTTGAGCTTTCAGCACGTGTTCGCAATGTTCGGCGCAACGATTCTTGTGCCGCTGCTCACGGATTTGAATCCGTCAACGGCGCTGTTTACAGCGGGAACTGGCACGCTTATTTATATTCTTATAACCGGCGCGAAAGTGCCGGTTTTTTTAGGCTCATCGTTTGCGTTTATTCCCGCGCTCATCGGCATAGGGCAGCAGTATGGCCGTGCGTATGCGCTCGGCGGCGCAATCTTCGCGGGACTTTTCTACTGCGTTGTCGCGCTCATCGTAAAGTTTGCAGGCAAGGGCTGGATAGATAAAGCGCTGCCGCCGGTAGTCATAGGTTCTGTCATCGTGGTCATAGGCTTGAACTTGGCGCCTACCGCAATCAACGAAGCGATGTATGTTGGCTCCTCTGGTGCGGCGCAAGATTACTCGCTCGTGTATGTGAGCATCGCCGTGGTGACGCTTGCAATCGCGATTGTTGCGACTGTGTTCCTCAAAGGATTTTTCAACACCATCTCGATTCTCATAGGGCTTGTGGGCGGCTACGTTTTTACGCTCATCATGGGCGCAATTTTTCCCGCGTATCATATTATTAATTTTGACACAGTGCGCAATGCAAAATGGTTTGCGCTGCCGTTTTTGCAGACAGATGATGCGGGCAGGTACTTTTGGCTTGCGCCCAAGTTCAACCTTGTTGCTGTGCTCACGTTTGTCATCGTTTCGCTTGCAACAATATGTGAGCACTTGGGCGACACGCTCACCACGGCGCGCGTAGTCGGAAAAGATTTTTTGCATGACCCCGGCTTGCACCGCACGCTCGTAGGAGACGGACTTGCAACCGCATGGGCGGCAGTGTGGGGCGGACCGCCGAACACGACATACGGCGAAAACATAGGCGTCATGGCAATTACAAAAGTGTACAGCGTGTGGGTCATAGGCGGCGCGGCAGTGATTGCGCTCGTGCTCTCGTTTTGCCAAAAGTTTGGAGCAATCATTCAGACGATTCCCGGCCCCGTGCTCGGCGGCATCTCGATGCTCTTGTACGGGCTTATCGCGTCGAGCGGATTGCGCACGCTTGTTGAAGAGGGTGTTGACTATCAGGATAAGCGCAACTTGACAATTTCGTCTGTCATCATGGTCATAGGCATAGGCGGCGGCATGCTGCAGTTTGCGGTAGGAAGCGATTTTGTGTTCAGCTTGGGTGGTGTTGCGCTTTCGACAGTTGTGGGTATTGTGCTCAACCTCGTCATTCCAAAAAGCGTTTCATAACTGAATGAAAGGCTGCCAAAAAACATGACGCGTGGCGTTGAGCGTGTTGGGCAGTCGTCGTTTTGGTGCAGCATGCCGCCGCGTGGCGATGTGCTGCGTTTTCTTGACAGCAGTTTCTTTTGGCAATGCCGCCTAGTCCGCGCTGGAAGGGCGGCGAGCGAATGCGAGCCGGTCACCGCAGACTGCCTGCCTGTCGGCAGACAGGTACGGCGGGTGGCAAACAGGTCAAGCGGCAGGCAGTCGAGGAGACTGGAGCGGAGCGCAACCCTGCAAGCACGGCTCCTCACGGCGCTTACTCATTATCTTCTTCTGCCAAAAAGTCGCAACAGCGCAAGGAATATGTTAATAAAATCGAGGTACAGTTCAAGCGCGCCGATTATCGATGCTTTTTTGAATGTGTCGCTGCCGTCGGCATATCCTGCAGCCGCAAGGATTTTTTGCGAGTCGTATGCGGTAAGGCCAATGAACACAACTACGGTGACGAGCGAGATAATCCAGTCGAGCTGCGAAGATTTAAACAGAAAATTGAGGAGCGACGCAAAGATGATTCCCCATAACGCCATGATTAAATAGCGTCCCGCAGCGGTGAGGTTTTGCTTTGTCTTCATGCCGTACAGTGCCATTGCTCCGAACATGCCTGCGCTTGCGAGGAACGTGTACGCAATCACTGTGTGCGTGTACACGATAAATATTGCAGAGAGTGTAAGCCCGTTCAGCAGCGAATAGGCGATGAACGCGACTGTTGCCGCTGCCACAGAAATTTTCCTGATTGAAGCGGAGAGCCACCACACGAGCGCAAGCTCGCCGATTGCGATAATCCAGAATCCAAAGCGGTTGCCAAAAATTAACTGGAGCAGCGTTATGCTCTGCGAAGTGAAAAATGCGCTCGCCGCGCTTATTGCAAGCGCAAGCGCCATCCAGCCGTATGTGCGCGCAAGAAATTTTTGCTTTTCTTCAGCAACGGTGCGGTAGCTGATTGAATCGTATTGTCCTCGTGAATCAAACTGTTCCATAGTGGGAGCCTCCATAAAAAAGTCAAGAAGAATGGTTTAACATTCGTTCTTAAGTAATTGCACGCGTGAGCAAGCTGCCTGATGACGAGCGCATTGCACGCGCGCATAGTAATAATATAATAAATAAAATATAGCACATGTTACAAAAATTTGCTATATTTAAATTATGGCAACTATTTTAGACTACATTGCATGGCGCGGCGATTTGCCGTTTTCTGTCGTTCCGTTCAACGAGATTGATGCACTTGTCTTTTGTCAAATTTCATATCTTTCGTTTGACGGCATTGTGAGCGATAGCTTTAAAACGCAGCGCGCGCTTTCAGAAGTTGCCGAGCAGTTTTTCTCTGCAAAAGATTTTTTGCGCAGGAGCGACACGGGCGCACTGATAAACAAGCTTTCACTGCAATTGCTGCGCGATGCGGGAGCGTCTGCGCGGTTTGGAAATGTTGCTGTATGCGCGTACAGGACGCAGCTCGACTATCAAAAAGAAGAGCAGTTTTGCGCAGTCACATTTTTGCCTGAAAAAAAATATGCGTTCGTTGCGTTTCGTGGCACTGACGACACAATCGTTGGCTGGAAAGAAGATTTCAATATGGGCGTGCTCGACACAGTTCCTGCGCAAGAAGACGCGCTCATCTATTTGACAGAAGCCATGTCGTCGCTGCACAAAAAATTTCGCATAGGCGGTCACTCAAAAGGCGGCAACCTTGCCATTTATGCTGCAGCGACTGTCGCGCAAAAATACAAGTGGCGTATTGCAGACGTGTACAACAATGACGGACCGGGATTCCGCGATGAAACGCTCGCGCTGCCCGCGTTCCAAAAGATTGAAAAGCGCGTCCACTCGTTTTATCCGCAGTTTTCAATTGTGGGAATGCTGTTTTCGCATGCAGGCTCGTACACTGTTGTTGAGAGCGAGCAGTCGGGCATCATGCAGCACGACCCGTTTTCATGGCATCTTACGGGGACGGGCTTTGTCGCGCTTCCAGGATTTGACGAGGCGAGCGAGCGGTTTCATGTGACGTTCAACACGTGGTTTAAGCAGCTTCCCGACGACGAGCGTTCCAAATTTGTGGAGACGCTTTTTAAACTGCTGCAAGCGACTGATGCACGCACGAATTCTGAGATTGAAAAAAACTGGCTGCGCAGTTCTACAAAGATTATCAGCGGGCTTGCAAAACTTGACAACGAGTCGCGCGACAACATGATAAAGACGCTACAGCTGCTTTTTAAAACTGCGCAGATGAACATGTCGCTTGCAGATTTATTTTCTTCAGATAAGAAAAAACAAAAGCGCGAGAAATCGACAGAATAGCGTTATCTGCATATGCTGTCAATCCATGCAAAAAGCTCATCTATGTCGTAATCGCCGCTGTGCGTTTTGTCCCACGGAAATGCAAAATCCACCGCATAGCCATTGTTCTGCAACAGCGTCGCAAGCATGAACGGAATGGCAAGCGACGTGTCGCTGTCTTTTGTGCCGTGCCGTATGCGCCAGTATTTTGCTGTTGTCGCGTGTTGCTCGCCTATGTAGTTCATTGCGTTCATCATTTTGACAATATGCGGCTCGGCAGTTTCGCTGCCAGGCTTTGTGCTGTGCACTGCTCCGTATTCTGTGAAGTGGCGCGATGCTGCTGTCTCGTTTCCAAATACGTTGTTTTCTCCAGAACTTGCGTCGAGCGCATCGAATGCGGGCGGAAGTTTTTGTCTGCCGAGATATGAAATATACGCGTCAAAATCGATACCTGTCACGGTATTTTTATTAATTGTTAAAAAATCGTATGACGACATATCTGTGCCTCTGTCGAGCGCGTGCTGTGCAGACGCGATAACTGCTGATTTTATGCTGTCTTTAAATGTGCCGTTGCCTGCTGCGTCGAGCGTGAGCGAAGTGCCATCGTTTGCTCGAATGTTCAAGCTGTTTACGTACAGCGGGAACAGCGTTTTCAAATCTGCGGAAACGCGCTCCTCGTCTTCGGTAAGCGTGCCGGTCACATAGGTGCGCTGCACTTTGTAGTCGAGCATTGAGCTGTCAATTTTCTTGTACGTGTGCACGTCGTTGAACTGCCACTCGTATGCTGCGTCTGCATGCTCAAGATTTGTGATGGGGCAGTATGCGGATGCTGCGTAAATGTCGTCGCGCGCGGGGGCAGCTCCGAGCGCGTTTAAATACGGCTCGTAGTCGCTGCTGTTGCCGCTTGCAGCGAGCAGCGCGGAGAGCGCGCCGCCTGCGCTCGTGCCGTTTGAAATTATTTTTTCAGCGTTGCCTGGCAGCACCTTGTCGTTGTAGCGCACATAGCGCACGGCGGCTTTCAAGTCGACAATGCATGCAGGGGCGCGTCCTGTTGCAGTCGTGCGTCCGCGCGCTCCTGGAGAGACGACAACATAGCCGTTGAGCAGCGCGCGCGCTATTGTGCTCAAAGTTTGTTGCGTGTCGCCAGCCATTCTGCCGTCAACAGTGCCTGGCGTTCCCGGCATGTAGCCGCCCACTTCGTTCGGAAAGAATATGGGAGCTGACTGCGCCGTGTAGCCGCAGAGCGTATCGCCCGAAAAATACGCAGAAGGAACATAGATGTTCATCATCTGGTACTCTGTTTCAACAGGGTTTTGCACGTATACGATGTTTTCATACGCGCGGTATGCGAGCGTCACGTCTCCTGACACAAGCGTGCGCTCCTCATAGCTGTTCGGGTTGAATGCGAGCGGATAGCGCGCTGCATCTTGTTTTTCTGACACGCACGAACACATCACGCATGTTGCCGCAAGTGCTGTCATTGCTGTACATACTTTTTTCATTTTTTGCTCCTAATGAGGTAAGTAATATTAATAATAATGAGAATTCAGAAAAATGTCATTGTGCGTACATTGTATCGATAAGCGTATATGTTTCTGCATGTACATCATCTTTCATGCTGATTGTATTCCCAATTTCAAGCAGCTTTCCATTTTCTGCATATGATTCCCAGTGTGGAAGTCCGCTTGCATTCGGATTCCCAGTGCGCGCAAAGTTTGCCCAGTAGCTCATCATCACCGTGCGGAGCACGAAATCATTTGCATCGAAGTTTGCGCCCATCATGTTGCCGTATGCATAGGGGAGTTCTCCGCCATGCTGGTTGCCTTTGTTTTTCGTTCCTGTAAATCCAAACACATATGAATAGCCGTTGCTTGATTTTTTATGTGATGTCCTCGTTTTTGTAAAATAATATTCGTAGACGGGGATACCGCGTTCTGTCAAAGAACGTGACCAATTGCGATGAGGGTAGCCGAATCCTGCTGACGTGACGAGTTGCATGTAGTTTTCCTGTGCCATGCGGTTTGTTGTGCCAGGATGTTCTTTTGCAACAATTCTCCAATTCGTACCAAACGGCTCTGCGAGCATTTTGCTGTAATTCTTCTTGGTGACTTTTCCGCGAGAAAGAAGCAAAAACAATGTTAGTCCGCCTGCTTCATCAGCATTGTAGCCATGCAGGAGTGCTGTTTCATGCGTACTGCCGTTACGATACAGTTCGTACACGCTTTGCGGAAGCGCGTAACCGTCCACAGTGATTCCTGGAAAAAAGCGCAGATACCGTACAAGTTTCTCTGCAGGCAACGCGCGGAGTTCTGCGACTGTTTTTGCACGAAAATGCTTCATGACTGCCTTGCTGTCTGCAAGTGCTGTTTCCATTGTGGAAAATGTATGAAACGGACGGACGGCTACCAAGCTGGAACTTGCTGCAATAGCACGCACGAACAGCCCTTGTGCAAGCGGAGATGCACACAGCGCGTTTACGCTCGATGCTCCTGCCGATTGCCCTGCAATTGTCACGTTCTGTGCGTCTCCTCCAAAACAAGCGATATTGTCATGCACCCATTCGAGCGCTTTTATCTGATCGAGCAAACCATAGTTGCCTGTTGTGCCGTGCTCTGATTCTGCGGCGAGCGATTCGTGCGCAAAATATCCGAATACCCCCAGTCTGTAGCCTACAGTCACCATGATGATATTATGCTCCCGCGCCATATGCTCGCCGTGATATAGCGGTTCCATGCTTCCTCCGATAATAAGCGCGCCTCCGTGAAAGTATACGATGACAGGGAGCTTTTCGTGCGCTCCCGACGGTTTCCATACATTCAAATATAGACAGTCTTCGGAGCGCGTTGTTGCATATGCGGGATTCTCTTTTGCATGTGGGTCGAGGATGCGTGCTATGGCAGCTGGCGCGCGGTATTGCATGGCGACGGGCGGAAAATGCGAGGCGTCGCGGATGCCGTTCCATGCAGATGCATCTTGCGGCTCCCGCCAACGTAAATTACCGACAGGAGGAGCTGCATATGGAATTGCGCCGTAAAATTCAACGGCCTTGTCTGCGCTGTACATGCCGCGGAGCAAGCCGCCTTCTACCGCAATAGCATCTGTATATTCATTTGCTGATTCGCTGTATGGGCGAACATGATTGCTTGAAGTGGCACATGAAGCGCAAAGCAGCAATAACAAAACAGCAGCGGTCAGTGCGAATAAACTTTTCATACTTTCTCCTCGCAACTTTTGCCTATATAATTAGGCAGCGGCACAATCTGTACTATATCGCAAATGTTGCAGTTGCGCTAGCGTGCGATTTGTTTCGTGAGCTTTTTGCAAATTGTCAACAGTCAGCATTATGCACGCTCTCAGTATTTTCCTGTTGCGCTCACTTTGAACGCATATTTAATAAATTTTGTTGTGTATGCGGCGGAGAATGAGAGCGTTGCGTTTCCGCTGTCATACGCGTTTTTTTTCTGTTTGAGCGAAAAACCTGCGCTTGTCGTTGTCGTCAACTTTTTCCCCAACGTTGCAAGCGACACTTTTATAGATTGCGACGACGCGCTGCTTGAAAATGCGCATGACGCTCGCACTGACGGGCGCAGCTTTCCCTGTGCTGTTGTAAATTGTGCTGAAACAGTGTATGTGCTGTTTTGGGCAGACGCGCCTTCGCTTCGTGAAAATTCAAATCCATCTGCGGTAAAAGAAAGGCGTGCCGCAAGCTGCTTGTCTGCGTACTGTGCGCCGAGCGAAAATTTTTCTGTTTCATACGCGCTGTTTGTTGTCGCAGTGTATTTGCGCTGAGTGAGCGAGCCTGCTCCGAGTGTAAGCGACGGAAGTCGTGGAGAGGCAAAACGCCACGTGTACTGCGGAGCGACGCGCACTTGTGCAAGCGTGCGCAGCGTGGTGCTGTCTGTGGTGAAGATGCCCGTGCCGTCTGCTGCGAATCCTGCAAAAAGCATGGTGAATTTTCCGAGCGTCAATTTGTTCTCGCTTCTGAATGTAAAACGCGCAGGCGCATCTGGCTGCGTGTATGCGTTCACGGCGTTCATAGCGGTGAAGTGCGGTGATGACACAAATGCTTGCACGGCAAACGCGCCAAACCAGCTGCTTTTAAAAAACGGCATTTCTGAAAACCACGACGATGATTTGTTTTCGAGAAAGAATCTGCCTCCAGTGAGCGAAAATCCTGCTGCAATCATGCGCGGGAATTTTATTAAAAAATCTGTGGAAGCTGCAAATGTGCCGTCAGCGCGATAGTAAACTGTGCCGCCGCTTCCGTCAAACAGTTTCCAGCTTTTTGGAAAGCGCACGTCGAGCGAAGCTGCAAGCTGCTTTTTGCCGTTTCCAGAAGACGGCAGCAGTGTTGCGATGCCTGTTTTTGTTGAAACAGATTTTGTGAACGGCGAGACGGCTGTTGTCAATTCTGGAGAAGCGAGGCGCGAAAAACTGCCGCTTGCAGAAAGCGTGCCTGCTTTGACAGTGAGCGGAAACGTGATGAACCGCTGCAACGACAGCGACGCACCGTATTGCGGCAATGCGGCGTTTTTGAAAAATCCTGCAAAACTTCCCGCTTTCTCAAACGGCGTTGCAGGAATTGCCTCGTATATGCGCACATCTGCATCGCGGAACAGTGCGCGTATTCCCGCGTTTATGCCGAGCGATGTCTGTGCCATATCCTTGAACGGCAGCGACGCAGACGACGACACGCTGAAATCGATGCGGCGGAATAAATCGATGGCGCGCGATTCTGCGGTGAGCGGAACATGCGCCAATGAACACAGCGCGGCGAAAGCTGTGCAAGCGCGCACAG
This sequence comes from Treponema sp., assembly GCA_017940005.1. GTDB lineage: Bacteria > Spirochaetota > Spirochaetia > Treponematales > Treponemataceae > Treponema_D. The sequence continues at coordinate 66,243 of JAGAZO010000004.1, read as the reverse complement.
CATTTTTTATAGAGCATTTCATACTCTATAATTCGCAAAAAAAGTTTCTGTTTCGGACTATGCGCCGCTATTTTTTTGCAAAAAAATGCCGGGTGAGGAGGGCACCCGGCAAACCGACAGGAGGCAAAAAATTAATTTGCGACTGATGATGTCTGCGTCACATAGCTTTCAGTCGATTTGAATTCAGTTATCTGCGCTACGCGTGTGCGCCAGTATTCCGCTTCGCTTTTTGTCATGTACGGTCCGATGCGCACGCGGTAGTATACAGTGCCTTTGCTGTCTTTGTACGTGAACACGTCGGCAGGGATTTTGTTGTCGTCGAGGACAGTGCGCGCAGTGTCTGCGCCGCCTTTGTTTGCAAAAGACGCTGCCTGCACCCAGTATTGCGTTGTCGTCTTTGCGGGAGTTTTTGCAACTGCTTTTGGTGCAGCAGGTTTTGCGGTTGCGTTCTTTGGCGCGGTGCCCGCTGTCGTTGTTTGCGCCGTGCTTTTAGGCGGTGCGCTCTGCACTGGTACAGCGTTCGCAGGCGGCGCATAAACTGTTTTTTTCACTTCTTCTATCTTTTGCGCGCTCGCTTCGTTTTTTGGCGTTACCGCGCTCGTCTCTTTTGGCGCAGTTTTAAGCGCGTTCAAATCTATGAGCGTGCCGTCAGATGATTCATTGCGCGAAAGCGCGGTTTGTTCGCTTGTGTAGTTTTTTTCAATGCCGTACACTGTCGCATTTTGCGCAATCACTGTCATGTCGTTTACGCGCGTCACAGGCTCATACGGCTGTGCTCCTGGAGCAGGCGGAAATGCGCTTTGCGATGGCACGCGTTGCTCACCAAGCAGTGCGTTGTGCGGCAGCTGTTCATCGAACGGCGCATGCTGCTGTTGCGCCCCAAACGGCGCGGGAGAAGTTGCGTCGCTCTGCTCGTTTTGCATCATCGCGTTCTGTTTGCCCGATGACTGCTCCGACGGGTATATCCAGCCGTCTGAATGCGGACGCGACACAGGCGCAGTTGCCGCAATGCCCTGCGTGTTCCGAGAAGCAGAAGATACAATGAGCGCCGCGCCGAGCACCACGAGTAAAAATATGCCGACAGCAGCGATAATCCATAACGTGCGTTTTTGTTCCATATTCTTTTTCCTTGAATATTTCTCTATAACAAATATCGGCACATACGATGAGGAATTAAGTGATTATTTTGCGTATTTCCGATAAAGTGCGCTCGTGACAGTTGCCGTTGGTGCATGTGCATTGTTATAAAAAGCAACAATGCCGCTTTGCGTCGGGGTGGCACCATCTACATAAATCAAAACTATCGCGTGTATTGCGCGCCGTTGCCCCAGTCCCACGAGCCGCCGTCGGCTCCTATTTCAAAATGCAGCTTTGCAATTCCCACGTCAATCATAACGCGCTCCGCATCTCCGCACGCTCGTGCAGATGCAACATTATTTTTCCATGTGAACACAAACGGCTCTGAATTCCGTGCTGTAGGCGCTTTTTGAACAGCTTCCATTCCGCGTATAAACCAATCAGGCAGCTCGGTGTCGTGCTCTGTCAGTTGCTCAATAGTTTTTCGAGAACGGCTTTTCATCATATTCTCCATGAGCAGTTCTTTGAGCGAATGCTTTTCATCAGAATAGCCGAGCGTGATTACGCAGTCGAGCACTTCATCAGCTGCAATGTCGCAGCTGCACGACGATTTGTCATAACTTGTGCCTACCCAGCATGTCGAAAGCCCCATGTCTGTTGCCTCGAGCACAAGTTTTTCGCCGTACCAGCCTTCTTTTTCCAGACGATGTTCATCTTCTCGTTTTCCGATGAGCGCAAGGTAATTTTTCACGCCCACAAAAAATCCATAACTTTTTTTGAAGCCGTCAAATGCCACGCCACCAGTTTTAAGAACAAGCTGCATGTGCAATCCCGACTCTTTGTTGTATATTTCAATGGCGTCAAGCAGCGCATCTACTTTTGCCTTTTCAATTTCCTTGTCAATGTATTTTCTTCGCGACACGCGCGCATCTATTGCCATTTTATAATTTACCATATATAACCTCCGCGTTGAAACAAGTGTTTTAATAATTAGCTTAATCTAACTATATTTACTATACTGCGATTTTTTATTGCGCGTCAAGTTGCTGTATGGTTATCGTGAACAAAAACTACTGTCTGTGCTGACACGCTGTGAAAATCATTGTATAATTTTTAGGGAATTGTTGAATGATCACGCTTGTAAAAATGGCAATGGCTGAATTCACGGTAAAAGGCTCGCGTTTTCTTGCAGAGCTGTTGCCGTGCATATCGCAGCAGAATGCGCGCGAGTTGTTAAAATCGCAAAAGGCAAAATACAAAGATGCCACGCATGTCGTGCACGCGTTTATCGTGGGGAAGGGAGCGGAGGTACGCGGCATGAGCGACGACGGCGAGCCTTCGGGAACTGCGGGGCGGCCGGTGCTCGATGTGCTTTGCGGAAAAAACTGCACAAATGCGCTGCTCACGGTAACGCGCTGGTTTGGCGGCACGTTGCTCGGCACAGGCGGGCTTGTAAAAGCGTATGGAGATGCGGCAAAGCTCGTGATTGCTGTCGCGGAGGAGCGCGGCGCGTTTGCAGAACTTTTTGAAACGCGTTCATTTTCGTTTTCTGTTGATTATGCGCGCTATGAAAAAATCACGCGCGTGATGCAGCAGTTTTCTGTGAGTGATATACGCGAATCGTTTGGCTTATGCGTAGAAGTGAGCGGCGTAATCCACATTGACGAATACGATTTGTTTGCAGCTGCGCTCGGTGATGCAAGCGGCGGCGCAGTTGTGCTGTAGGAGGTGCTATGAGGGAGCGTAAGATAAAAATCGCTAAAATGACACGGTTTTTATCTGCTCATTGCTTTTTATGGAGGATGCCATGTCTGTCGAAAAGGTGAAAGCATATTTTAAACAATTCGGAATTGCAGAGCGCGTGCTTGAGCTGTCACAGTCGAGTGCGACAGTTGAGGAGGCAGCGCATGCCCTTCACACTGACAGCTGCCGCATTGCAAAAACGCTGTCGTTTGACGTTGACGGGCGGACAGTGCTTGTTGTTGCATCAGGCGATGTAAGGATTGACAACAGCAAATACAAAGCTGAGTTTGGCAAAAAAGCTGCGATGATTTTACCAGCTGAACTCGCCATGCGCGTTGGGCATGAAGCAGGCGGCGTGTGTCCGTTTGCACTTCCTGAAAACGTAGAAGTGTATCTTGACGTTTCGCTCAAACGGTTTGAAACAGTGTTTCCTGCATGCGGCAGCAGCAACAGTACAATAGAGCTGACAATTTCAGAGCTGGAACTATATGCAAAACCGCGCAAATGGATTGACATAGGCAAATTGACATGAGAGTAATCGGGCATCTTCAATTTTTTAGAAATATGTGCTATAATAACAGCAAGGAGGCAGCGTATGCCGTATGAAGCGTATATTAAAAAAATCCCGACAATGACATATGAAGAGCAGCTTGATTTGATGACGGCGTTGCTTGAAGCTATAAAGACGCACGCGTACAGAGATGCGCCTGCTCCTGAAAAAAAAGACTGCCGCGATTCATATCCCGAAGGTTATTTTGATTTGTTTGGGAGTGATCCCAGTTTTGATATAGAAGAGCCTGAAGAAATTCCATGGGAACTCGATGCAAAACGGGAGTTCTTTTGATGTATTGTCTTGACACTAATGTTATAATCGATTCAATCAGAGGAAATTTTCCAAAGGTGGAAGCGCATTTTCAAAATACTGATTCTTTTGAAATTGTAATACCATCTGTTGTTATTGCAGAACTAGAATTTGGTGCACAGCATAGTGGAAATTATGAAAGGCGCAAAAACCAATATTTGGAGTTTATCGCGCCCTATAAAATCATTCCGTTTGCTAGAAAAGAGGCGGTTGCGTATGGCGCAATTCGTCAGCAACTTGCGACAGCGAGCAACATCATAGGACCAAACGATATGCTTATTGCGGCAACAGCTCTTGCAAATAATGCAACAGTGGTAACGCATAACATTGATGAATTTTCCAGAGTGCAAGGGCTGCTCGTAGAAGACTGGCGGTGATGCTCGCTTGCTGAAGAGAGCCTTTCTACTGTAAATGTTAGTCGAGGAAGCTGGAGCGAAATCTTGGTTTTGCAACAAGCCTGGCAGGAGCAGTTTGCTTGAAGCTGCGCTGCAGCTTCAAGCAAACTCGCTTATCTACGTGTGCGCGTGCACTCCGTGCAGCTGCGCACTAACTGCCCGCGCTCGCAAGTTGAAACTTGCTCGCTTGTGCAGTTACAAGGAATGTTTGTTAAAACGAATACGTGTAACTCAGGACGATTCGTCTAAAATACCACTCGCTTCCTGCATAAGTAAGTTCTGTCTCTTGATGTGAGCTTGTATGCCCCTCTGCAAAACTTCTACGGTTTGCAAAGTATGCAAGGGTGGTGAGCATATGGTGCTCGTTGAATTTAAAACGTGCGAGCGGTGCAATGTTTACTGTCATAAAGTTGCCCTTGTATGCTGCATTCGTGTAGTCAGTAGAACTGTAGTGTCCCGCTAATTCAATATTTAAACCGACCATTGAAAGCACGATTGGCATCTGGTAGCCGAGCACAAAATTTGCTTCGTATTGCCAGCCATTTGTTTTGTTTCCACCGCCTTGCCATTTCCATACTTCGCGGTCGTGCATGCCAGTGAGCGCGATATATCCTGTTTTGTATGTTGCAAGCATGACAATATGATGCCAGTCACCTGGCCAGAGTGCTCCCACATCAAATTGAAATGTGCCGCTCACATATGTGTCAATGTAGAACTGTTTGAACGGCGTAAGATTTTCGTATGCATCCCATCCTGATGAAGCACTTGTATCAACAAGTTTTGCCATGCCTTGAACGCTTATGGCAGGGAACGGCCAACCTGTCCCTGTGTTCACACCTGCAGAAAAAACAAGAAACGCGATTGGTGTAAACGATAGTTTGAATTTTGGCATAATTGAAATAGGTGTTAATTCCAACGCATATTCAAAGACAAGCGTATTGCCTTTTACGAGCGGATGGTCGCTGAACGGGATTTTTACGGTATAGTCAATAAATGCCGTAATGCGTGCTTCGATACTGTCAAATGCACCGGTTGTCGGCGCAAAGTGTGTTTGACCTGCAACAAAGTCTGTTTTTGGATAGTACACAAAATCTGTGGTCAATGAAAAATCCCACGGACTCTCTTCTGCAAAATCTCCCGATACTCCTTCTTGCGCGGCAAGTGGAGCGGCCGCCAATGCGATGAGCATTGCCATGATAAATCTTGTTGTCTGTTTCATGCGTTCAATTATAACACAGATGTGAAAATTTTTCTATAAAAAAAATTGTTTTTAGCGTGATAACGGGGCGTGATATTTTTTTAGCGCGGTGTTTTTTCAGTGTGCTGCGAACATAGTCGTTTTCTTTGCGCAGAGGATTGTAATGCGGTATTGACTACTCGCAGAGCACGCGTCAGCCGCAAAACACGTCGGTGAAATATCCTGCGGCAGAAGGCGGCTCTCCGCCGTCGTGAAGGTGCTGCGTGTCGCCGAGCGTTTGCACACGAAAAAATGCGGTGCCCGGCACGCGCTCTTCAGCTGCGACCGCTGTCACTGACGAAGGTGCGACAAAAAATCCCTGCCACAGCTGCACTGGCGACACATTGATAAAATGCGCAATGATTGCAAACATGACGCCGAGATGACAGAAAAACACGAGCGTACGGTCATCGTATGATTTTTTGTATGCCTCTGTTGAGATATTGAGTACGCCGTTTTGACAGTGCGTGCCGTCAGTTTTGTAGATGCCGCCTTCGCGTGTGTAGCCGTAGCGTGCGAGGAGCTTGTCAATTTCCGTGCACACGTCTTTGTAGTGCTGTGCGATATTTCCTGTTTTCATGACAGGCGCATCCATCCATGAGGAAACGTCGCACAGCTGCGCATTTTTTGCATCGGTGTAAAACGACGGCAGCCAGTCCCATGCGATGCGCTCGTTGCCAGTTGCAGGGTCCTGCACTGGATAGTAAAACTCTTTGAGCCACTCGCACACTGTCGGCGTTCTGCCAGTCGCTTGCATTGCAATTTCTGCTGTCTGCCTTGCGCGCCCAAGCGGCGACGCAAAAAAATCTGTGACGTGCCATGTTGCGACGCGCTTTGCAAGCAACTCCGCCTCGCGCACACCTTTTTCTGTGAGTGCATCTAATTCGTAATTCGGGTCGCCGTGCCGTATAAATAATAACCGCATGTTTTCCTTATATGATTATTTTACATATTGTGGCACGCTTGCACAGCGCTCCCGCGCCGCATGTTTTACTCAGTAACTTCGAGCCGCTTCACTAAATATGGCATGACAGCTTCAAAATCTACGCCGTACCAGTTGTAGTCTTTATGTGAGACAGTCGCCTTGATGGACTCGACAACATAATCTGCTGCGAGCGCATATGATTTTTCGAGCGTCCAGCCGCGCATGAGCGCGCCTACACACACGCTTGCAAAGATGTCGCCTGTGCCGTGAAAGCTCGTTGCAAGCTTTTCGTGGAAGTAGTGCGAGAATGTGCCAGTTGTTGCATCATACGACATGATGCCTATTTTGCCCGCGACATTTTTTATCGTTTCCTGCTCGCTCGTAAATTCAACGCCTTTTAAAACAACGCGCTGTGTGCCGAGCGCGGCAAGCTTTTTGAGCATGTCCTTGATGTACGCTTCATCGTACTCGCCTGCCTTTTTGTATGGCACGCCGAGCATGAATGACGCTTCTGTCAAGTTCGGCACAATTACATCTGCTTTGCCTGCAAGCTTTGCCATTGCAAACGCGAACTCCTGCGTAAAGCCGTAGTAGAGGTTGCCGTTGTCTGCCATGCATGGGTCAACGAACACGAGCGTATTTTTTCCGCCGAAGTCTGAAAACATTTTTTCCATGAGTGCAAGCTGCTCGAACGAGCCGAGGTATCCTGTGTAGATTGCATCGAACGCGATTTTTTCTTTTTGCCAATGAGCGCAAATGGGCTCAATGTCGCTTGTCAAATCGCGAAACGTAAAACCTTTGAACGCTGTGTGCGTTGAAAGCACCGCAGTCGGAAGAATTGCCGCTTCAACTCCCATCGCGGAGATGATGGGGAGCGCCACTGTGAGCGAGCATTTGCCCACGCACGAAATGTCTTGAACTGTAATGATTCGTTTCATCGTACTACCTCTTTCATGTATTTTACAGTGTCACCACTATATCGCTTTTTCACGATGCTGTAAATACGCTTGCTTCACACTGCTCGCTGTTTTTATTATAATGACACAACATGGGCAGTTTTAAAAATTTCAGCTTTTAGAAAATGACGAATCACTGAGAGGATGCAGCATGGCGCAAAAGATAGAAACGCTCGATTCAACACTGCGCGACGGCGCGCAAGGCGAAGGCATCAATTTTTCTGTGCAAGACAAGTTGCACATTGTGCGCGCGCTTGACGAGCTTGGCGTTACGTATATTGAAGCGGGAAATCCCGGCTCAAATCCAAAGGATATAGAATTTTTTCAAGAAGCGAAAAAGCTGTCGTTGCAGACTGCGAAGCTCTGCGCGTTTGGCGCCACGCGGCGAAAAGATGTTGCGTGCAGCGAAGACATGAACGTGATGAGCTTGCTTGCAAGCGGTACGAGCGATGTTGTCATTTTTGGAAAGTCGTGGGATTTTCATGTGACGCACATACTTGGAACGACGCTCGAAGAAAATCTTGCCATGATTCGCGACACGTGCGAATTCTTGACAAAAAACGGATGCACCGTGCTCTACGACGCGGAGCATTTTTTCACGGGGTTTGCGGCAAACAGCGAGTACGCGCTCAAAACGCTTGAGGCGGCTGTTGCAGGAGGAGCGACTGTGCTCACGCTGTGCGATACGATGGGCGGCACGCTTCCTTTTGAGTGCGTTGATGCAGTGCAGGACGTTGTCTCGCGTTTTGGAGCGAATGCGACAATAGGCATTCACACGCACGATGATTCGGGGCTTGCCGTTGCAAATGCGCTTGCAGCGGTGCAGGCGGGCTGCCGCCATGTACAGGGCACGCTGCTCGGATTTGGCGAGCGCACGGGAAACGCGAATCTTGCAACGCTCATTGCGAACTTGCAGCTTAAGATGAACTATAGCTGTTTGAGCGAAGAAAAATTGCGAGCGCTCACGCCTATTGCAAAGCGCGTTGCAGAAATTGCGAACATTGCACTCAATCCACAGCTGCCGTATGTAGGCGCGTACGCGTTTGCGCACAAAGCGGGAATGCATATAGATGCAGTCATAAAAAATCCCGACGCGTATGAACATGTGTCGCCAGAGCGTGTTGGCTCTTCGCGCGTATTTTTGATGAGCGAAGTTGCCGGGCGCAGCATGATTATCGAGAAAATCAAAAAGTTCGAGCCGTCAGTCACAAAAGATGATGAGATTGTGCAAGAAATTATTAAAAAAGTAAAAAGGCTTGAAGCGGAAGGCTACCAGTTTGAAGGAGCGGACGGCAGCTTTGAGCTTTTGATGCGGAAGACAATCGGCAAGTACCAGCCGTTTTTTACGCTGCACTACTACCAGACGAGCGGCATAAATCCGCGCCCTGAAAACGGCGTGAACGCATGTGCGCAAATCAAAGTTGAAGTTGACGGACAGATTGCAGTGACGGCGGGCGAGGGCGACGGTCCGGTGAACGCGCTTGACATTGCGCTTAGAAACGCGCTCGAGCGATTTTATCCCGCCGTAAAAAAAATCAGACTAACCGATTACAAAGTGCGCGTGCTCGACGGGCAGTCTGCAACAGCTTCACGCGTGCGCGTTTTAATCGAGAGCACTGACGGCACTGCCTCGTGGACGACAGTGGGCGTTTCTGCGGACATCATGGAAGCATCGTATCTTGCGCTTGTCGATTCGTTTGAGTATAAATTGATAAAAGACATCGAGCGTCATTTTATGGGAACTGCGTGAATAATCATTTTCGTCCGCTAAATGCTCGCTGCTTTTGAGTTTTTTTCTGCGATATTATTTTTGATATTTTCATTAAAACTGTGGGGGTGGCTTGTGAACTGTTGGATTGCAAAGAGGATATATTCAAAGCAAAGGAAAAATGCTATATTTGACGTTATAAGGAGAATGCTGTGTTTCAATCTTTTTTGGATGCAATTCTTACAATTTCAAATAAAGATTCCTTCAAAGAACAAACAAAAAAAGTTATTGAATATGTCGATTCCCTTGATGATGCTTTTGTAAAAATTCTCGTCAAAGAAATAGGTACGATACCTGAATGTATAAAAGCAAGTTCTTCTGCGGAAAAATTATTTTCAAAAGCATCAGATATTGTTTTAGCCAGATGTTTTAAAATGCTTGGCTTAAAATCAAAAACTGTTGGAGAACGAGCTGATAGTGCTGATGTAATTGCTGTCAGTATTTTTCACAAATACAGTTTGGTTGCAGATGCCAAATGCTTTAGAATGAGCCGTACAGCAAAAAATCAAAAAGATTTTAAAGTTGCAGCTTTGAGTAATTGGCGAGGTGGCGAAAATGAATATGCAGTGCTTGTTTCTCCATATTTTCAGTATCCAAAAGAAGAAAGTCAGATATATAAAACAGCATTAGATGAAAATGTCTGTCTTTTGGCATGGGAACATATTTCAATTCTTTTAGATAATAATATTTGTGAAAATGAAAATTTTTCATTAGAGACCATTTGGAACAGTTCTCTAATGATTGTTCGAGATTCAAAAATCGCATATAATAATGCAAAAAGTTGCTTTCTTCCTAAAATCAATGCTTTTGTTATAAAAAAAATTGGCATATCTAATTCAGAGTTTTTAAATTGTTGAATGAACATAAAAATGTAATTATTGCACGTGGAAGCAAAGAGCTTGAATATTGTGAAGGTAAAATTGATGAAATCAAGAAATATACGCACGAACAGGCAATACAAGAACTTATAAAAGAAACAAAACTTGAAGAAAAAATTTCTGTAATAAATGCTTATCTTTCAAATCTGGGGGACGTTAATGAACAGGGTTGAGTTAGGAGATTCAATAGAACTAATAAAAACTATTGAAGATAATTCTATTCACCTTATTCTCTCAGATATTCCTTATGGAATAAATTTCGAAGAGTGGGATATTATTCATTCAAATACAAATAGTGCATTGCTGGGACAAAGCCCTGCACAAGCAAAAAGTTCTGTTTTTAAGAGCCGTGGCAAACCTTTGAACGGTTGGTCAGAAGCTGACAAGAATATTTCAAAAGAATATTATGAATGGTGCTTAAAATGGGCGCCAGACTGGTATAGAGTTTTAAAACCTGGAGCAAGCTGTTTCATTTTTGCAGGGCGACGAATGGCGCACCGATGCATTTGTGCAATGGAGGATTCAGGGTTTATTTTCAAAGACATGATTTCTTGGGAAAAAGATGCCGCCGTTTATCGAGCCCAAAGAGTAAGCTGTATTTTTGACAGACGGAATGATTTTGAAAATTCTAGAAAATGGGAAGGGTGGAAGATTGGAAATTTGCGTCCATTATTTGAGCCTATTCTTTGGTTTATGAAGCCTTATCCAATAGGTGGAACTCTTACAGATAATATTATAAATTATGAAGTTGGCGGTTATAATGAGGTTGCCTTAAAAAAATCCGATACATTAAATTCTGGGCTTGAAATTTGTTCAAATATTTTAAAAGTAAAAACAGAAGCTTCTGACAGAGGCTTGCATCCAACGCAAAAAGCTGTTTCCCTGATGGAAACTTTAATAAAGCTCGTAACAAAGGAAAAGCAGATTGTATTAGACCCGTTTTGCGGATGTGGGACAACTTTAGTTGCTGCTAAAAATTTAAATAGAGAATATATCGGGTTTGAAATTAATAAAACTTATTACAATAATATTCTAAAACGATTATAACATAGCAATTATAGAAAGGCATCTTCCTCTCTTGCTGCATTCCCCGCTGGTTGTCATTATCTCCACTAGACGACATCGCTCGATTTTTTTATAGTAAGCAGTATGGAAAAGACAATCGCTTTGATTCCGGGCGACGGTATTGGCCCTGATGTTGTCGCAGCGGCGGTGCGCGTGCTCGACGCTGTTGCAAAAAAATTCGGACACTTGTTTATCTACAAAAACGTTGTAGCGGGAGGAGCCGCCATTGATGCGTGGGGAGAGCCGCTTCCCAAAGAGCAGCTTGATATATGCCGTGCGTCAGATGCGGTGCTCCTTGGAGCTGTAGGCGGTCCTCAGTGGGACGCCGTTGCGCCTGAATTGCGTCCTGAAAAAGCATTGCTCGGCTTACGAAGTGGCATGAATGTTTACGCAAACTTGCGCCCTGCACTCATGTTTAAGCAGCTCAAAGATGCATGCCCGCTCAAAGACGCTGTTGTAGGAGACGGCATAGATGTGCTCATTGTGCGTGAGCTTACTGGCGGCATCTATTTTGGTGAACGCGGCATGTCGGGCGACGGTAAAACTGCATGGGACACAGAAATATATTCATGGAATGAAATAGAGCGCATCGTGCGGATTGGTTTTGAAGCTGCGCAAAAACGCAGAAAACTGCTCACTGTCGTTGACAAGGCAAATATTTTACGCTCGTCGCAGCTGTGGCGTAAAGTGACAGAAAGCGTTAAAGCCGAGTACAACGAAGTTACCGTAAGCTATATGTATGTTGACAACGCGGCAATGCAACTTGTGCGCAATCCCAAGCAATTTGATGTTATTGCGACGAGCAACATGTTTGGTGATATTTTGAGCGATGAGGCAAGTCAAATCACCGGTTCTATCGGCATGCTCGCATCTGCTTCGCTTGGCGATGGAAGCTGTCCAGGATTGTACGAACCAATTCACGGCTCTGCGCCCGACATCGCGGGAAATGACATTGCAAATCCGCTTGCAACGATTCTCTCTAGTGCGCTCTTGTTGCGCTACAGTTTTGGCGCGGAAAAAGAAGCGCGTGCTATTGAGGGCGCTGTAAACGATGTGCTCGACGGCGGCTGGCGCACGCAGGATATTGCGGGCGATGAAGCGCGCACAAACGGCAAGCTCGTCGGCACAAAGAAAATGGGCGAACTTGTAGCGACTCGCATACTACAGGAGCAAATATAGATAACTGTCAATAAACACTAGTTTTCAATGCGGAAGTTGGTGTGTACTTGCTTGTAGCGCAAAAGCCTATTATAATGAAAATATGAGTATACTTGAAAACGGACTTACGCTTTCCGATGATCGCACAAAAGTCATTTCATTTTCGCAGGCTGCTGGCTTTGAATCAATCGATATTCCCGATTCTGTGGTTGATTTATCGCCATCGCTTTTTGCCGATTGCAAATTGCTCAAAAGAATAAAGCTGCCAAAGAATGTACGCGTCATTCCTGATTATCTTTTTGAAAATTGTTCATCGCTTGAAAAAATAATTATGCCAAATGTCGTAGATGCTTTTGGACGCGGTGCGTTTTCAGGTTGTTACTCGCTTGCAACTGTTCCATTTCGTGCAGGCATCACTGAATTGCCTGACGAAGTTTTTTCATACTGCACATCGCTCACATCGCTTATTATTCCTGACACAGTAAAAATTATTAAGAGCGGTGCTGTTGCATCCTGTACATCGCTTGAAGCTGTCGTTTTGCCAGCACAGCTTGAAGTGCTCGAGACAGGAGCATTTGCGGGATGTACGTCATTACGCCACATACGCATATCTGATGAGAATAGATTTTTTTATGTGAATGAATACAATGGCTGTTTGTATAAAAAGCAGGACAGTGGCGATGATGAGCTTATTTTGTCTCCTGTCGATTTTGATAAAACGCCAGCAAAAATTATTAAGGTAACTGAATTTGATGAAGCTGATGAAGACGAGGTTTTTGTCGGGTTGAACAGCGAGGAAACCGCATTCATTGGTACTGATATTGTAGAAGACGAGACAGTAATTGACGATGCATTTGAATATGAGGAAACGGAAGAAGACGCTGAAGAATTGGATGAGGAAAAGGCTGTTGCGGCTACAGAACGTGAAGATTTAGTAGTACATACGGAAGACGAAGAACTGGAGGAAAACGCGATGAGCATGGAAATAGAAACTGATTTTTCACCTGTTATGCAGGAAGAAGTGAACGCATTGTTTGCAGGCCGAGAGAGTGCCAACGGATATGTTGCGCCTCAAAAAAGCGAGCTTGACATGCTTACTGCCGAAATGGACATTCTGTCGCAGAATACACCTATCACTATGTCAGTTGCGGAGCGTATTGCAGATGGAAAAGACTATGTTGAGGCCTCTGTCACTACCGAAGGTGATACATTGCTTGACCGCGTGGCAGACGCTGCTGAAAAGTTTGAATGTATTAAGTTGTCACAAACTGAAAAAAAAGCTGCATGGAACAGCCTGTATGTGTTTGCAGAAAATCTTGTATTTACCAATGATGAAGCTGGCCATTTTTCTGAAGCTCTCATAAATTGTTGTCGGCGTATTGCACACATCCACAATTATGTGCAAATATTTTTTTATTACGGATTGCCTCTTGAGAATGAGGAATTTGCTCAGTTTTTCAGAGACTTTATTGAAGAGCGCAATACGATTTATGCATGCAGTGCACCGAGTACGTCCGAGCTTTCTGCGAATGCGCGCCGTTTTGCGAGCATTGCTGGAATCAGCCTTGAGAAAAGTGCGCTCGAGCTTTCAAATGAGCTCGCTGCAAATACAAACGCTGCCTGTATCAAAATGATTCTGCAGGATGACTACACTAGTTGAATATGTAGTTATTTGCTTGAAGAACTCATAAATTCGTGTACTTCTCCAAGCGCTGTTATATCATATGGATTCATACAGACTGCTCCAATTAAGCAATATACAATGCCTATTTTTTTCTCGGCAAGTTGCCATGCTGTCTGTTTATCTGTATTATAAACATATGACACTTAACGATATCCGCGCAAAAGCATATGGCGGCTCTGCTCAAAAGAACAGTGAAAAATCTGATAGCTTGTCTGGTGGAAAAAAACATGAAAAACCGTTTGCAGGCGTGAACCGTCAAGTTGACGAAATCTTTTCGCATGGACTTCTAAAAGTTCCTGCAGATGAGTCGGACAGCGTGTATCGACGCGTCGCAAAATTTCTTTTATTGATAGGCGTTGACGAAGCTGCAAAAGTGATGCAGCACCTTACCGAAGCGCAAACAGAAAAGATTATTCCTGAAATTGCATCGATACGCAATGTGAGTTCTGACGAAGCGACAGCCATTCTTTCGGAATTTCAAGACTTATTAAAGCAATCGAGAACACCTGTCGGCATTGATGCCGCGCGCGAGATACTTGAAAAAGCGTATGGCACGCAAAAAGCGGATGTGCTGTTGCAAAAAGCTGCGTCGAATACTGAAGGAAAACCGTTTGAGTATTTAAATGAAGCTGACGATGAGCGCGTATTTTTATTGCTCAAAGATGAATCGCTTGCAGTGCAGTCTCTTGTACTCTCGCGCATTGCGCCTCATAAAGCTGCGGCAATTATTAAGCAGATGGATAACGATGTGCGGCGTGATGTCATTTCACGTCTTGCAAAAATACAGCCGATTTCGCCAGATGTCTTGCGCCGCACAGATAAAGCGATGCACGAAAAGCTGCTTTCACTCTCTACAGAGAAAGCTGAATCTATTGATGGCAGAAATGCGCTTGCAGAAATTCTTCGGCGTATGTCTCCTGCAAGCGAAGATGAAATACTCAAAACGCTTTCGTATGACGATCCTGATTTGAGCGATGATTTGCGCAGCCGTTTGTTCACAATCGATGATGTTGAAAAAGCTGACGACCGCTTTATTCAAGAAGAGCTGCGCAAGATGAGCGAAAAAGATATTGCATATCTCATTGCAGGAAAACCGGATTCATTTCGTAAAAAAATTCTTCACAATATCTCAAAGGGCAGAGGCGACACAGTGCTTGAAGATGAGCAACTGCACAAACCTATGCTCAAAAAGGATTGTGCAGATATTACAAATCATTTTTTATGGACATTGCGTTCTGCATATGAGGAGGGCAAGTTTAAAATAGCGGGGCGAGCTGATGATGAATATATCGAATAATTTGTAATTTAATAATTTTTAGGAGTAATGATTTTGCAGCAATTCTACAAAGGTTTTGATTTAATTTCCCTGTCTGATATTTCTGATTATGAGTCGAAAGGAATTTATGTACGTCACAGAAAAACAGGACTCGAAGTATTTCATTTGTTTAATAGCGATAAAGAAAATCTTTTTGCTTTTGCATTTCGCACACCGGCAGCAGACTCAACTGGTGCTGCTCATATTCTTGAGCATTCTGTTTTTTGCGGTTCTGAAAAGTTTCCACTCAAAGAGCCATTTGTCAATTTGATGAATCAAAGCGTATACACGTTTTTAAACGCAATGACCTATTCGGATAAAACTGTATATCCTGCTAGTTCTATTAATAAAAAAGATTATTTTCATTTGCTTGATGTGTACAGCGATGCTGTTTTTTTTCCTCTGTTAAAGCGAGAAACTTTTTTGCAGGAAGGGCATCGTTTAGAAATTGATGAAAACGGCAACTATGCAATTCAAGGTGTTGTCTATAATGAGATGAAGGGCAATTACTCGTCGTTTAATTCTGTTGCGTTTGACGAACAGTTTAAAAGCCTTTTTAGCGGCACATGCTATGTGAATGATTCTGGTGGCGACCCACTTGTAATTCCGTCGCTTACGTATGAAGATTTCAAAAAATTTCACCGCACATATTACAGTCCAGCAAACTGTCTGCTTTTTTTATATGGTAACATTGCAACAGAAGAACAGCTCGATTTTATTCAAGAAACTGTTTTAACACGCCTTGAAAAAATTTATCCTATGCCAAAAGAGCAGGTAGTTTATCCTGCTGTGAAAAAAGAGTTCATGCAGTTGGAAACGCCTTGCCCGATAGACAAAGAAGTGACTGTACATGCTGTAGGCCCTGCTTCTGATGCAAAAGAATCTACTGTGACGCTCAACTGGCGTTACGGAAAATCTTCGCACATTGATGACACAATGGAAGTGATTTTCCTGCTGCAACTGCTTTCTGGAAATGATGGGGCGCCTATTTCAAAGGCTCTTACAGATGCGCATTTAGGAGAGCGGCTCATAGCTGGTGGAGGCGGTGAAGGATTTTTGCAGATGCTCTATTTTGGTTTGAGCGGTGTCAAAAAGCAGCATGCGGCAAAAGTACGAGAGACGATTATTTCTACGTTGACTACTTTATGTGAGAAAGGCATTCCTCAAAGCGACATTGATGCTGCCGTCCTTGCGGTAGATTTTGCAAATAGGGAAGTGGTGCGTGCGCACGGAGAGCCATTTGCGATTGAGCTTATGGACAGGGCGCTCAACGGATGGAACTATGGCACAGAGCCGTCTGCAACACTTGCATATCGGACAGCTTTTGAAAAAATCAAAACGAAGCTTGCAAATGATGCGCAGTATGCAGAACATTTAATAAAAAAAATACTGCTTGAAAATACTGCACGTTCATTTGTCATCGTTACACCTGACAAATCTTTTTTACAAAAGCGGACAGAAGCAGAAAAGCAGTTAATAACGGCTTTTTCAAAAAAGACATCGCGCGAAGTTGTTAAGCGAGAAACAGATGCGCTACATGCATATCAGCGGTATAGAGAAACAGAAAAAGAACTTGCGTGTATACCGCATATAAATCCATCTGATTTGAAGCCGTATGTTGAACCGATAGAGACAGAAATCACTTCGTGTAAAGGTGTAGATGGAAGCGATGTCCCGTTGTTTATTAATACAGAGCCTACAAATGGCATTGTGTATATTGATGTATGTTTTCCTGCTGATGTATTGCCGCTATCTGACTACACGCATATATATCCGTTTACTATATGTGCGGCAAATACCGGTTGGCAAGGAAAAAAATGGGACGAGTGCTCGCGCGAGGTTTCGCTGTGTTGCGGCGATATGAGTGTACGTGCTTTTACAGGAACAGTATGTATACATGAACGCAATGCAAACCTGTTTTCGGATGATAAAAATTATATAGGACGTGATTGGATTGTATTCAGCATAAAGCTACCGGTAGAGAAAACAGCGCAAGCGCTTTCACTGTTTTCAGAAGCGATTATTGGAATGGAGTTTAATGATATAGAGCGCATAAAAACACTCATAGAGGAGGCTTATAATGAAATGCGCTCATCGCTTATTCCTGCAGGTTCCCGATATGCGTTGCTCCGCGCCGCGCGCAAGTTGAACAGGACAAATGCAATTGAAGAACTATGGTCGGGACTTACGCTTTTTTTTACGCTGAAAAAAATTATTAACGGCGATTATGCTGCGCTTGGAAGACAGTTTACGCGCATTATTTCAGATATACGCGGCGCGGGCGGCATTGTGCACGTTACTGCGGATAAAAAATCTCTTGAAACTGTGCTGCCGCTCATTCCAGATTTTGTGAAGCGCGTGGGGCTTCATGCGCTTATACCTGCACCTGTACATGCTCCTGCTGCGTATTATGCATTGACGAATTTTGAAAGTGAAAAAGATGATGAAATGCATGAGGTATGTTTGATAGCTTCTCAAGTAGGATATGTTGCAAAAGTGGTAAATTGTGGCAAGCAATCTGCTATGGAACAGGGAGCGCTCAAAGTGCTTTGCCATTGGATGAAGACAAATATTTTATGGGAACGAATTCGTACAACAGGTGGAGCGTACGGAGCAGCAGCTTTTTTCAACTATATTGAAGAGATGCTTGCATTTTCAACATATCGCGATCCAAATCCTGTGCAATCGCTTGAAACATTCATGCAGTGTTTTAATGACGTCTGTTCTATTGATTTTAATGATGATGATATTGCACGAGCGGTCACGGGTACGTACGGTGAAATAGTGCATCCGCAAGCGCCTGGCGCACGTGGGTATCTAGGATTCAAGCAAAAATTGTATGCGATAACGGAAGATGTGCGAAATGAGCTTGTTAAAGCTGTTCTTGCTGTTGACGCATCAGGCCTCCATATTGCTGCTGAAAAAATAAAAAAAGTATGCGCCGATATGAATACCGTGATAATTTGCGACAAATCCATAAAAACTACTGGTTTTATTATTGATTTGTCGCTATAATAATCCTGTGAGGTGTATGTCTATGATGGACAAAAAAACGAAAGCTTGCATTGACTTGCTCAGAAATCTGGTTTCTGATGTGCAGGGAGCTCCCTATCCAGGTGAAGATGTGAAATCAGAATTATATGCAATTTGGTATGAGCATGCGCAGAGAACGGCAGTAGAAAGTTTTGAATTTTTAGATGCAAATTTTCCGCAGGATAAAAAAGCAATAAGCAAAAGCATCGATAAAATTTTCAAATAACATTAGGATACGGTTTACGATGGCTTCTTCGCAAAAAATTATTAATTGCAGTAAATTTAAGCCGAATAATGCGCTTAAGAAAAACGGTATTATCTGGAACCGCTTTGTGTTTACAGGGCTCGAAGTCTCTACCGGTGCCGAACGGCTCTTTTTTATTGAGCTTGAAATGCTCAATGCAAGTCTTGCCACTGAGAATCCAATACTCGGTTTTAAAACACGAACAAAAATTTCTGAAGAAGATTTGCAGTACGCGCTTGCCGGTACAAAAGCTGCGCACGATTTACAAGCAGAGTCAATCGTAACACCTTCATATGTTGCTGTGCGGGCAGGCGCTTTCGGACGAGGTGCAAAACAGATATGCAATTATTATTCGCTAAAGAATGTATCGGGAGGATTCAAGCTTTCACCCATTGAAGCAGGACCGTGTGTATTTTCTGATGACCGTTTAAGCGGCTCTGTTTCATGTTCTTCGACAGAGCTGATTCAGCATCCTGAATATTTATGTGATGAAGGTGAAGTTCGGTGGGATTTGCGTTATGAGATACAGTTCGCGTTTCCACAAAAATATAAAGAGAAAAATGAAGCGTGGATTCCCGCTGGTGCAAAAACATCATTTGCTGGAAGCATCTCATTTGACGGACATGATTATCGTGTTGTGCCAAAATCATCGTGTGGATATATTGATATCAATTTTATGCGTACACTGCCTGCACCGTATTTCCACATGTCTTCTTCCAATTTAACAAGCCGCATAAGCGGCAAGACGCTATTCAACTCCTGTTTTGTAGTGCAAGGATTGTACGCCGACCGTCTTGCACTCGTTGTAAAACTTGAAGACATTGATGTGACGATTTCAGCAAAAGAGATTCGCAGCAGTTCAAAACCGTTGTGGTCATGCGCAGAGATGCCTGCGGATGAGGAGGGAGATAAGCTGCATTGGTCGGTGAGCGCAGACACAAAAAAATGGGTAGTCGATATAGATGTTACATGCTATACATCACAGCTTTTTGTGCGCAACATAGAACTGCCTGAAGGAAAACGCAGAGTGATGAAGCTTTTGGCGGGCGGTACTGGCGTAGGCGAGGTGCGGCTGTATCGCCATGTCGGAAAAAATCTTGAAATTATAGAAGACGCGCATATTGCTGGCGCATTGTGCGAGTTTGGACAAGCGGAAGAAGGCGAGTTGTAACGTTTTGGAACGTCGCGCGCAAGGGCATTTCTTTTTTAATAATTTGATTGTCGTTTTTTCAATTCATTATTATTTTTAAAGCATGTACTATGAATACTTTACACTCAAGATGCAAGACGCGCTCCAAAACGCAAGCGCGCTTGCACAGCAAAACGACCACGCAGAGATAGGTCTTGAACATATACTCGACGCATTGTTAAAGCAAAAGGACGGCATTGTGCCGCCGCTTGTGGAGCGCATCGGCGTAGAAACGGGTGTGCTCATGCAGGAAAACGCGAGCCTTTTGCAGTCGTATCCGTCTGTGCGCGGCAACGTGCAGATGACGCTCTCGCAAGAAGCGCAAAAGACGCTTGCAAAAGCGGAGCGCGTTATGGCGGACTTGCACGACGAGTACCTTTCTACAGAACACGTGCTTGTCGCCATGAGCGATTCAGACGGGCGCGTGGGACAGCTGCTTCGCGCGCATGGTGTAAACCGCAATGCTATTTTGCAAGCGTTGAAATCGGTGCGGGGCAACACGCAGGTGAACTCGCAGGACCCGGAATCTTCATTGCGCTCGCTCGAAAAGTTTTGCCGCGATTTAACGGCGCTCGCCCGTCAAGATAAAATTGACCCGGTCATCGGGCGCGACGAAGAAATCAGGCGCGTCATGCAAGTGCTGTGCCGCCGCACAAAAAACAATCCCGTGCTCATAGGCGAGCCGGGTGTTGGCAAAACGGCAATCGTCGAGGGACTTGCACGCCGCATTGCATCGGGCGATGTGCCTGAAAGCTTAAAAGATAAACGCCTGCTCGCGCTCGATTTGGGAGCGCTTGTTGCTGGCGCAAAGTTCCGCGGCGAATTTGAAGAGCGGCTGAAAGCAGTCATTACGGAAGTGCAAAAGAGCGATGGACAGATTATTCTGTTCATCGACGAGCTGCACACGATTGTTGGCGCTGGTTCCGCCGAAGGCTCAACTGACGCATCAAATCTGCTGAAGCCGGCGCTCGCGCGCGGAGAGCTTCGTGCCATAGGTGCGACGACGCTCGACGAGTATCGCAAATACATCGAAAAAGATGCGGCTCTTGAGCGGCGCTTTCAGCCTGTGTACTGTAGCGAGCCGACTGTTGCGGACACAATTGCAATTTTGCGCGGGCTTCGCGAAAAGTATGAGATTCACCACGGCGTGCGCATTGACGACGAAGCACTCGTTGCGGCTGCCACGTTGAGCAATCGCTATATCACAAATCGTTTTATGCCCGACAAAGCGATTGACTTAGTTGACGAGGCGATGAGTCGTCTTAAGATGGAGATTGAAAGTCAGCCGACAGAACTTGACCAGATTGAGCGAAAGATCATGCAGTTGCAAATTGAAAAGCAGTCGCTTGCAAAAGAAACTGACACTGCGTCGAAAGAGCGCCTGGCAAAGCTTGAAGCAGAGCTTTCTGAGTTGACCGTAAAGCGCGACGCGATGAAGCTGCAGTGGCAAAACGAAAAAGAAGCGATAAACAAGGGGCGCGACATCAAAGAGCGACTTGAGCAGGCGCGGTTCAACGAAGAAAAATACACGCGCGAAGGCAACCTTGAAAAAGCCGCCGAGCTAAAATACAGCATCATTCCGAGCTTGCAAAAAGAGCTCGATGCGGCAATCAAAGCGGACGGCAGTTCTCGTGGCGCACAGCCGGCGGGCATGCAAGCGGGCAGCACAGCAGCAAATGCGGCAAACGGTGTGGCGGATTTTACAGAACGTCCGTCGCTTTTGCGGCAAGAAGTGACAGAAGAGGATATTGCGCGCGTCGTGAGCGAGTGGACGGGAATACCAGTGGCAAAAATGCTTTCGAGCGAAAAGCAAAAATTTTTGCAGCTTGAAAGCGTGCTGCATAAGCGCGTCATAGGACAGGACGAGGCGGTGCTCGTCGTCTCTGACGCAATACGCCGAAACCGCTCCGGATTGAGCGACCCGAACAAACCGCTTGGAAGTTTTTTGTTTATCGGACCGACTGGCGTCGGCAAAACGGAGCTTGCAAAAACGCTCGCGGATTTTTTGTTCAACGATGAAAAATCGCTCACCAGAATAGACATGAGCGAATACATGGAAAAGTTTTCCGTGTCGCGCTTAATTGGAGCGCCGCCCGGCTATGTGGGCTACGATGAAGGCGGGCAGCTTACCGAAGCAGTGCGCCGCCGTCCGTACAGCGTGGTGCTCTTTGACGAAATTGAAAAGGCACACCCCGATGTGTTCAATGTGCTTTTGCAAGTGCTTGATGACGGCAGGCTCACCGACGGACAGGGACGCGCGGTTGATTTTAAGAACACTATCATCATTATGACGAGCAATCTCGGAAGCGACGTGATTCTTGACGCGGACACGGACGAAAAAATGCTTGACGCAAAAGTGAGCGTGAGCGGTTTGCTCAAAGCGACATTCCGCCCAGAGTTCTTGAACCGCATCGATGAAATTGTCATGTTCACGCGCCTCGACAAGTCAAGCATTGTCAAAATTGTCACGCATCAGCTTGCGCGCGTGGCGGAGCGGCTTTCAGAGCGTCGCATAAAAATCACGTTTGACGAAAGCGCCGTTTCGTTTCTCTCCGAGAAAGGCTACGACCCCGCGTTTGGAGCGCGCCCAGTAAAGCGCGCAATTCAAACGTATGTGGAAAATGAGCTTGCAAAAGAACTGCTTGCAGGAAACATTTCTGACGGCAGCACGGTCACTGTGAGCGCGGGAAGCGATGCGCTCGTGTTCAACTCGCTTGCCATATAAACACAACAAGCTAGCTTTGTGCAACAGTGCTGTTTGCGACACAACGCGATGTGCACGCGTTTACAACAGTGCCATTTATGCGGCAAGCTCATGGAGCTTGCCGCATACTGTTATTTCGTTTCTTTCATTGAATCGACGATTGCTTGCGCCATGTCGTCAAGTTCTTTTTCTTTGTCACCTCGAAGTGAAGAAGCGAGCGTTACTCGTTCGTTCAAAACGGTCATATCTTTCATCTGTTCTTCGATGAATTTTTGCATCAAGTCGCCTGACTTCACTGCCCATGAACCGTTCTCCATAATGCCGATGGTGCGCTTTTGGAGATGGAGCATACGCATTTCTTCAAGATAGTTGAGCATTGGCGGATAGATTTCCAAATTATACGTGACGCATGCAAGAACGATGTGTGAATATTTGAACGAGTCTGCGATGAGATACGATACATGGGTGCTTGACACATCGTACATCTTGATGTTTGACATACCCTTCTGGCAAATCTTTGATGCAAGTACTTGGGCTGCGTTTTCCGTGTTGCCATACATTGAAGCGTATACAATCAAAACACCTTTTTCCTCTGGCGTGTACGTAGACCACTTATTGTACTTGTCGATGATGTACATCAAATCTTTGCGCCAAATAAGTCCGTGAAGTGGACAGATAATCTTGATTTTGTCAAGCACTTTTGCGGCTTTGCCGAGCAGCAGCTGCACGTGCGGTCCATATTTGCCGACGATATTTACTAAGTACCTGCGTGACTCATCAATCCAATCTCTGTCGTAATTTACTTCATCTGCAAACAGTTTGCCGTCATTTGCAATGAACGAACCAAAACCGTCGGCAGAGAAAAGTACACCGTTTGTGACATCAAGCGTGACCATAACTTCTGGCCAATGCACCATAGGCGCTTCAACAAACGCAAGCGTATGGGAACCTACTTTGAGCGTGTCGCCCTCTTTTACTTGAATTTTTTCGTGTCCTTCAACCTTGTACCCGAACTGTTGCATGAGCATAAAAGCTTTTTCAGTTGCAACAATTTTGCATTCAGGGTATCGAACAAATAACTCGAACATGGACGAGCAATGGTCAGGTTCAAGATGATTACAGATAAAATAGTCAAGTTTTCTGCCATTAAGACAGTGCTCGATATTCTCAAGATAATCCCTCGTGACAGACCAATCGACAGCGTCAAATACACAAGTTTCCTTTTCTACCAAAATGTAGGAGTTGTAGGAAACGCCGTACGGAATCGGATGCATATTTTCAAAAAGATGCGTCCGATGGTCATTTGCGCCTATCCAATACAGGTCGTCAGTAACTTTTCTCACGTTATACATATATTTTTGCTCCTCATAAAAATTTGTACGCTTTCAGTTTTTTGCGTACAGACGGCGTGACGCCAAAATTGCACCTTGAACATATTGTCAAGGCATTTGCGCTTGTTAAAGCCCTCGTGTTGCCGCGTCGATAAAGTTCGCTTTCGGCTCTGCGCATTCTGGGCAAACCCATTCTTCCGGTAAATCTTTGAACAATGTTCCTGGTGCTATATCCGAATCTTCGTCACCGAGTTCGGGGATATATTCATACGCGCAGCCGTTGCACACATATTTTGGACCGATTGGCTCTGGCATAGGAGGACGCGGCCGTTTCATCTTTACCATAGGTGGCGCAGGCTGCTTTTTGCCCATGCCGAGTTCTTGAGCAAGCAGCGGGAGAATCTCTTTTACATCGCCGACAATGCCGTAGTCGCAGTTCTTGAAAATAGGCGCGTTTGCATTTTTGTTGATTGCGACAATCGTTGATGCGTCTTTAATACCTTTGAGATGCTGTTTTGCGCCGGAAATGCCGCATGCAATATAGAGATTACCGGTAAACTTTTGCCCTGACATGCCGACATAGCGGTTGAGCGGCACGTATTTGAGCGTCTCTGCGACTGGACGAGAAGAACCGATTGCGGCACCTGCAGCCTGCGCAAGATTCTCGATGAGCTTCCAGTTGCTCTTGTCGCCAATGCCTTTGCCACCGGAAACGACGCGCTCTGCCTGGTTGATTGGTGTGTCTGCTGCAATTCCAACAGAGAAATCGTATCCGTCTTTTTTGAGCGTTTCTACGAGCGCGGCAACATTTTCTTTTGCGGAGCCGTCTCTGAAAATCTTGTTTTTGCGGATGCCTGTGACAGGAGCAGGTTTTTTTGCAACACTTTTGCTTGCGCCACCAGCTGCTGCTGCTTTGCCAATTTTTCCGAGCAAGTACGAGGCAATGACAACGCGTTGAATTTCGTTTGTTCCTTCGTAAATAGTGGTGATTTTTGCATCGCGATACATGCGCTCAACGTCCATGCCCTTGAGGAAGCCTGTGCCGCCAAAAATCTGGAGCGCATCGTTGACGACTTCAAGCGCTGTGTCTGATGCATACATTTTTGCCATGGCAGATTCCATGCCGTAACTTTCGTGATTTTCTTTGAGCTCTGCGGCAGAGTAGACGAGGTAACGCGCGGCACGTAGTTTTGTTGCCATGTCTGCTAACTTAAACGAAATGCCCTGATGCACGCCTATAGGCGCACCGAACTGCTCACGCTCTTTTGCATAATCGAGTGCTGCTTCATATGCTCCCTGAGCAATGCCGAGCGCTTGTGCTGCAATGCCGATGCGTCCACCGTCGAGCGTTGACATGGCGATTTTGAACCCCTGTCCTTCTTTGCCGAGCAAGTTTTCTTTTGGCACTTCAACATTGTTGAATATGAGTTCTGCTGTTGAAGATGAGCGGATGCCGAGTTTGTCGTAGTGGTCACCAAATTCAAAACCTTTCCAACCTTTTTCAACGATAAACGCGGAAATGCCTTTTGTGCCTATGTCTGGCGTTGTTACAGCAAATACGACGTAGATGTCCGCTACGGGCGCATTTGTGATAAAAATCTTTCCGCCGTTCAAAATATATTTGTCACCTTTGAGAACAGCTGTTGTCTCTGTGCCGCCTGCATCACTTCCTGCATTTGGCTCTGTTAAGCCGAATGCGCCGAGTTTTTCACCTTTTGCGAGCGGAATAAGATATTTCTTTTTTTGTTGCTCGTTGCCAAACTGAGCAATCGGGAATGTACCGAGCGAAACGTGTGCCGAAAGAATGACACCTGTGCCGCCGTCTACGCGCGCTAATTCTTCAACGGCAATCGCATAGCTTAAAATGTCTTTTCCTGCGCCACCGAATTCTTGTGGATAGGGCAGTCCCATCATCCCCATAGAAGCGAATTTCTTGATTGCTTCGGTAGGAAACGCGCTTTCTTGGTCAAGTTGAAAGGCGTATGGCTTTACCTCTGCTTCCGCAAAATCTCTGACAACTTTGCGGAGTTCTTCATGTTGTTTTGTCGTTTGAAACAGCATGACAAACCTCCTTACTTTTGGTTTATAAAAATAGATTATTGCTATGTGAGAATTTTACGACAGAATTTTCAATCTGTCAATGAAATTTTTACAAAATAATAAAAAGTTTAAAATACTATGAAATACTAAAACATACAAATATAAAATTTTGTTATTTTTTGATTTTATGTATGTAGCAACAGTTACTTTTGCTGCATAAACAACTGTTTGATTCGTGTGGATAGTTTCATAAATAGCGCGGCGTTTTTAGCTTCGAGTTTTCTCGCGAAAACTCGCGTATGTACGTGTGCGCAGTTACACTCCGTGCAGCTGCGCACTAATGCAACAACGAGCGAAACGTCAGTTTTGCTCGTTGTTGCATGTTAAGGAACGCCATACCTCGCTGCTTTGCAGCGAGGTATGGCGTTCTGTCTCCTAAAGTATAAAACTGTCCAAAACGTGAAATTTTGGCAGTTTTCATGCTTTGCATAAAAGTTTGATTAGCGTTTTACAATGACTGCTGTTCCCTGACCGCCGCCGATACACAACGATGCAAGACCGATTTTTTTGTCGCTCTTAATCATTTCGTGCACGAGCGTAACGAGGATGCGGTTGCCTGACGCGCCTACAGGGTGTCCAAGTGCGATTGCGCCGCCGTTCACATTCGTCTTTTTCATAAACTCGTCGCGGTCAACTTTATGCTCTTCTACAAGTTCGTGAATAACGCCGAGTGACTGTGCTGCAAACGCTTCGTTCAGCTCGACAAGTTCTATGTCGGCAAGCTTGAGTCCTGCGTAGTTGAGCGCGTTGCGGATTGCGGGTGTGGGACCAAGTCCCATGGTGAGCGGATCAACGCCACCTTGCCCGATGCCAACGATTTCACACAGCGGTTTGAGGTTGTATTTTTTGAGAGCATCTTCGCTTACGATAAGCACAAACGATGCGCCATCGTTAATGCCCGATGCGTTTCCTGCTGTTACTGTACCGTCTTTTTTGAATGCGGGACGCAATCCTGATAGTTTTTCGAGATTTGTGGTACGATTCGGATATTCGTCTGTATCGAAAATCACATCGCCTTTTTTGCCCTTAATGGTGATAGGCACAATTTCATCCTTGAATTTGCCAGCATCGACTGCTTTAATCGCTTTTTGCTGCGACGCGTATGCGAATTCATCTTGCATTTGGCGCGTGATTTTGTACTTTTCAGCGATATTTTCCGCAGTAATGCCCATGTGCACTTCATGGCGCGCATCGGTGAGCGCATCGTAAATCATATGATCTACAGCTTGCCAGTTGCCCATTTTATTGCCACCTCTCGTGTTGCTCGGCACGAGATACGGTGCCTGTGACATTGACTCAACGCCGCCTGCAAGAACAACTTCGTTAAAACCGCACTGGATTGACATGACTGCTTCCATGACAGTGCGAAGTCCCGAACCGCAAACCATGTTTGTGGTATGTGCGCAGACGCTGTCAGGAATGCCTGCTTCCAGTAAAATTGTGCGGGCAATATTTTGTCCGAGTCCCGCGCCAAGAACATTTCCGCAGATTACTTCGGAAATATCGTCGCCTTTTAAGCCGCTTTCAGCAAGAAGCGCTTTAACGAGTGTTGCACCCATTTCTTTTGGCTTTACGGTAGAAAGTCCTCCAAGAAAACTCCCTATTGCAGTACGTTTAGCGCCAACAATATACGCTTTTCGTGATGCCATTTTCTAACCCCCTTAGCATAATGCATACGTTTGTACAAATGCGGTATAGTGTACCGTTTTGTTAATGCTTTTATGATACGACGGAATTTTCGATTTGTAAAGGAAAATTTTCGTAAAATTGCATTTTTTTCTGTACAATAACTGAAATAAAACAATGTACTATAAATATATAATGAATTAAAAATATGCTATGTGCTTGTCTTGTTGCTCCATGTCCATTTTTTCAGTATACTTTTTGCATGAGCGACTACGCACGTATTTTTCTTAAGGCAAAAGAGGAGCGCGAAATTACGCAGGGATTTCCGTGGGCTTTTGACAACGAAATTTCGCATGCAAAATATCTTGCTTCCGATGGAAGCGGCTGGAAAACGGTGCCGCTCGCAGAGTGCGCTGTTGCCGACGGAAGTGGCATTGAGCTGTTCACAAAAGCAGGCGGATTTTTGGGCACAGGAATCATCAATAGAAAATCTAAAATTACTGTGCGCCTCATCTCGCGTGAGCATGCGGATACCGTTTTTGAAAACACAAAATCATTCATAGAAAAACGAGTTCGCGATGCGGTGAATATCAGACGTGTCAGCTACAAAGACAGCGAATCGTGCCGCCTCATCTTTGCAGAAGCGGATTTGCTTCCCGGTTTGATTGTCGAGCGCTTTGTTGATGCAAGCGGTCTTACGTATCTCGTAGTGCAGTTCCACGCGCTTGCATGCGAAGTGTTTCGCAAAGAAATTGTGCATGCGCTTGTAAAGACATGCGGCGTGCAGGGCATCTACGAGCGCAGCGACGCTGCAATTCGCGAAAAAGAGGGGCTTGCAGAAAAATCAGGCTGGATATACGGCAGCGGTGACGAGACTATTTTAATAAACGAAAACGGCATGCTCTTTTATGTTGATATGGCGCATGGTCAAAAGACAGGATTTTTTCTCGACCAAAAAGATAACCGCAAAGCGGCAGCTGCGTTTTGTCACGGCAAGCGCGTGCTCGACGCGTTTTCCCATACGGGCGCATTTGCGCTGTACGCTGCGGCAAGCGGCGCAAAAGAAGTGATTGCTGCAGAAATTTCAGAGGCGGCAGTTGCAATGATTGCAAAGAATAGCACAGTGAACAAAGCGGGCAGCGTTGTAAAAACTGTATGCGCAGATGTATTTGATTTGTTAAAAAAATATGAGGAAGCGGGAGAAAAATTTGATGTCATCATCCTTGACCCGCCCGCGTTTGCAAAAAGCGCAAAATCTATTCAAAAAGCATACGGCGGCTACAAGGAGATAAACTTGCGTGCGATGCGTCTCTTGCGCGATGGCGGCATTTTAGTGACGTGCTCGTGCTCAACGTTTTTTGATGCGCCTACGTTTTACGATATGCTCATGCACGCAGCTACTGACAGCCATCGCCGTGTCCAGATTCTCGAAAAACGCGGAGCTGCTCCCGATCACCCTGTGCTGCTTGGCTACGAGCGCTCGGAGTATTTAAAATGCGCAATCGCGCGCGTGCTGTAGCGGACAAGACAGTGCGCCCTGCTGCGCAACATTCGTTTTTCATGCAACAGCCAGCTCCGTGCAACTGTGTTGTGCTGCTCGGTCCCACTGCGTGCGGCAAAACGGGAATAGGCGTGGCACTCGCGCTCCGCTTTAACGGTGAGATAATCTCTGCCGACTCGCGCCAAGTGTACAAAGGGCTCGACATCGGAAGCGGCAAAGATTTGAACGAGTATACTGTCAATGACGTTGCTGTTCCGTATCATCTTATAGATATTGTTGACGTATCGACTGAATACAATGTGTACAGCTACCAGCAGGACTTTTACCGCGTGTTTCCAGAGATTGCTGCTCGCAGAAAGCTGCCTGTCGTCGTGGGAGGCACGGGCATGTATCTTGACGCAATCATCAGAAAGTATGA
This sequence comes from Treponema sp., assembly GCA_017940005.1. Lineage (GTDB taxonomy): Bacteria > Spirochaetota > Spirochaetia > Treponematales > Treponemataceae > Treponema_D. The sequence goes on along the minus strand of JAGAZO010000004.1, from coordinate 37,034 downwards.
TTTGCTCACCGTGCCTCGAAACGAAGCGCGCCGCGCGGAGCTTGAAAAAAAATCGCTTGAAGAATTGAACGCGCTGCTGCTTTTGCTGCGTCCCGACTTGCACACGCGCGAAGATTTACGGCACAAGGAGCGGTGCATAAAAGCGATTGAAATTGCAGAGTGCATGAGAAGCCCGCAAGCAGATGAAATTCGTGCTCGCATGGCACCGCGCCCGGACATTCGCCCGCTCGTGATGGGCACAACGCTTGAGCGCAAAGAGCTTCGCGCGCGCATTTCAAAACGCCTTTCCGAACGGCTTGACTGCGGCATGATTGAAGAGGTTGCGCGCTTGCACGACAAAGGCGTAAGTTGGGAGCGGCTTGAAACGCTCGGTCTTGAGTATAAATTTGTGGCAGAATATTTACAAGGAAAAATTGCGACAAAAGCAGAATTGTATGAAAAGCTCAACATTGCAATCAGGCAGTTTGCAAAGCGGCAGGAAACATGGTTTCGCGGCATGGAACGCAAAATGGAACAGCTCGGCATTCCTATCCACTGGTTGCCACAAGTTGCGGATAAAGAAGCTCGTGTTCGTGTTGCGGCAGAGCTTGTTGTTCGATATGTTGCGCAGTAACGGAATGCTATCATAAAACGCCATTGCTGCATGGGTTAACAAAAATCGTTTTTTTCATATTTATTGGACTGTCATTGCACGCTTGTCTGTTTAATTGACAAATTGTAATATTTTTGTCAAAATAAAGTATTCCAAAAATGAGGAGCGTATAAAGTGCGCGCATAGATTTTAGCGCATTTTATTTTTAATTATGAAAAAAACAAAAGCAGTAAAAAAAATATTATCATTATTTGAAAAAGGCGAAGCGGAAACATTTCCAAAAAATATTCCGCTCATGTTGCGCGAGCGTGCGCAGCTCATTCCAGAAAGCACGCTTCAGATTGTTAAGAACGAAGTAGGCGAGTACGAGCACCACAGCTACAAGCGCGTGTACAATCGCATCATAGAGATGGCGTGCGTGCTCAAAAAAATGGGCGTTAAGCGCGGTGATTTTGTAGGCCTTATGAGCGACAACAGGCGCGAGTGGCTTATCCTTGACTGCGCGCTTTTGTCGCTTGGGGCTGCTGACGTGCCGCGCGGGTGCGATTCAACAGGCATGGAGATGGCGTTCATCCTCAACTACGTGCAGTGCAGTGTGTGCATCTTTGAAAATCAAAAGCAGTTGCAAAAAATCTTTGACTGCGGAGAAAAAATCCCCACGCTCTCTGCCGCAATCCTCATCGACTCGCCTGATGATGACATGAAGAAAAAAGCAAAGGCGCGCGGCATAAAGCTCTATAAATACATTGACTTGGAAGATGCTGGCAGAAAGGCGAGCGCAAAAGAGCGCGCGGCTGTGGAAGCGGAAATTGACAAAACTGAACGCGACGAGATTGCAACAATCATCTTTACGTCGGGAACGACGGGCGAGCCGAAAGGCGTCATGCTCACGCACGACAACTATATGGCGCAATGCGAGGCGGTCAAAGCCGCGCTTCCAAGCACAAAAGACGGCGACATATGGCTTTCCGTGCTTCCCGTGTGGCACAGCTTTGAGCGCGTGTTCCAGTACCTTGTTGTCGCGTTAAAAAGTGCGATTGCCTACTCAAAGCCTGCCGCCGCAACGATGCTTGCAGATATGGCGTGCATTCAGCCCACATGGATGTGCGGAGTGCCGCGCTTGTGGGAGTCGCTTGCGCACGGCATTTTCCGAAAGATGAAAAACGAAAACACCGTGACGCGTTTTTCGTTCAATTTTGCTGTCAGAGTGGGCAAAGCGTTTGCATGGGCAAACGACCGTGTGCGCGGTCTCATCTGCCGCTACAGCAACAGTACGCGTGTATTTGATTTTCTCTACGGCGTTATTCCATTTATTTTGTTGCTCCCGCTGTACGGCATTTGCAAGCTCGTCGTTTTTAAAAAAATCCATAAAGTGCTCGGCGGTCACATGGTGGCGGCTATTTCAGGTGGCGGCGCGCTCCAAAGCGATGTAGATGCATTTTATCATGCAATAGGATTCAACTTGCTCGAAGGCTACGGCATTACCGAAGCGGGACCAGTGCTCTCTGTGCGAAATCCACTGAAGCCGCGCTCTGGCTGCGTGGGCGTTGTGTTTCCTGCTGTGCGCGTGCGCGTTGTCGCCATGAACGAAGACGGCACGCTGGGAACTCATGCGCTTGCGCCTGGCAAAAAGGGCATTATCGAAGCACAAGGTCGCCAAGTTATGAAAGGCTACTACAAGCGTCCCGATTTGACTTCTCACGTCATTTCAAAAGACGGCTGGCTCAACACAGGCGACATAGGCATGATGACGCAGGACAACGAGATAAAGATTACTGGCCGTGCAAAAGATACAATCGTGCTGCTCGCAGGCGAAAACGTAGAACCCGCCGTCATTGAGGCGGCGCTTGTGAACAGCCCGTACATTGCGCGCGCAATGGTTGTAGGGCAGGACAAGAAATATGTTGCTGCGCTCATTGTGCCGGAAAAAGAAGCGCTGACCGAGCTTGCAGATTCCATGCGCATCATGTACAGTTCATGGGAAAGTCTGCTCGAGTCGAGCGAGGCGCATACGTTTTTCCGCGAAGAGATTGACAAGCGCGTAAACGATAAAACGGGATTTCGCATATGCGAGCGCATAAACCGCTTTGTGCTTTTGCCAAACGCTTTTGAAACGGGCAGGGAGATAAACGCAAAAGGCGAGATGATGCGCCACAAAATCACCAAGCTGTATGCAAAAGAAATAAAATCACTGTTTGTGTAATGAGGTTTTTCGATGACGAATGAACTGCTGCTTATCATTTCATTGTGCTGCTCATTTTCAGCACTGCTCGTTTTTTTTCAGCTGTTTGGAAAAGAAGGCTGCATGGCGTGGACATGCCTGTGCACTGTTTTTGCAAATATTGAAGTCGCTGTGCTGGTGAATGCGTTCGGCATGGAGCAGACGCTTGGCAACACGCTTTTTGCATCGAGCTTCCTTGCAACTGATTTTTTAAGTGAGTTTTACGGAAAAAAAGAAGCGGGAAAAGCGGTGCGGCTTGGCATTGCTTCCTCATGTGTCTTTATCATTTTTTCGCTGCTTGTTGTGCGCTATGTGCCAAGCGAAAACGACATAGTGTTTGCAAGCGTGCAAACGCTTTTTTCAAATACGCCGCGCATCCTTATAGCGAGTCTTGCAGGATACGCTGCAAGCGAGTTGCTCGACGTGCAGCTGTATCATGCGCTTTGGAAATTAACAATTATTAAAAGCGGCTCGCGCGAAAAATATTTGTGGTTACGCAATAACATAGCCACACTCACATCTCAAGCGGTGAATATCATCATTTTTAACTTTGCCGCTTTTTGGGGCGTATACGATATGAAAACGCTCATCTCAATCACTGGCGCGTGTTACGTCATCTACATCTTTACGAGCTTGCTCGATACGCCATTTTTGTATGTTGCACGAAAACTGCACACTGCGCGTGCGACAGTTTAGGCGTACCAGCTTACGTCGTTACAGCGTCATATAATTCTGAAACTTTTTTCCAGTCGAGCACATTGAAAAATGCTTTGACATAATCTGCGCGCACATTCTTGTATTTTAGATAATATGCATGTTCCCACACATCAAGCGCAAGAATAGGAGTGTATCCTGTTTTTTCGCTGATAGGATTATCTTGATTCGCTGTTGCTGTGACAACAAGCTCGCCTGCGTTATTTGCGGAAAGCCATGCCCATCCTGAACCGAACTGTGCGATTGCCTTTACGGTAATCGCTTCGATTGCAGCGTCAAGGTTGCCAAACGTTGCGTTGATTTTCTCTGCAAGTTTTCCTGCGGGTGCATGTACTGCCGCAGGCGAAAGAATTGAGAAGTACAGATTATGATTGTAGAATCCGCCGCCGTTGTTGCGGAGCGCTGTACGCAACGCTGCATCAGCAACCTGCTCTAGATTTCCGAGTATCTCTTCTACAGTTTTGCCGTCTAAACCTGCTTCTGTAACTTTTGCGTTGAAGTTTGTCGTATACGTTGCGTGATGTTTTGTAGAATGTGTTTCCATCGTGAGCGCATCGATATGCGGCTCAAGCGCATTGAATGCATACGGTAATTCATAACGTGTGAACATAAGTTTCCTCCATAGTTTTTCTGTGCCAGCACAGAATGTGAAAATCATAACGTGGTTAGTTATATCTAATTTTATTATATACTGCATATGCAAAAAAGTAAAGTTTTTTTTGTGCGAATGTTGTAGCAAAGCCAATAGTGCACTTTGCGCTGAACGCTGTCAGTTTCCACGCATCAGCTTGCTGAAAAAGCACAGCGCGAACAGCACTGCGTTTACGAGTACTATGGATGCGCCCGAAGCCGCGCCTACATAATACGAAAACGCAAGTCCCGCAATCCCTGAAACGAGTGAAATAGCGATTGCACGCGCAACATAGTGCCGTGCGTTTGCGCTTATCATGCGCGCTCCTGCGGCGGGGAGGACGAGCAGCGAGTTTATTACGAGTAGTCCTGTCCACTGGATTGCGATTGTAACGACGATTGCAATGATGAGCGCAAAAAACAGCTCGACGGCAAAGGCGCGTATGCCGCGGCTCTTTGCAAAATTCTTATGCAGATTGACGAGCAGCATTTTGTTGTACAGCAGTACCCACACGCACACAGTACCGAGCGCAGCGCACAGCAAAAAAATGATTTCACGTCCTTGAATTGACAAAATGTCGCCCACGAGATACTGTTGATATTTTGAGAAGTTTCCGCCGCTGCTTAAAAGCACAATGCCAAGTGCAACGCTCACAGCCGAAAACACGCCTATTATCGTGTCGCTTGATGTGCTCCCGTGTGATTTCACCGCGATTATGGCGCATCCGAGCAGCATGCTGAAAATCACCATAGTTGCAGTAGGCTCCCGTATGCCAAGCGCAACACCGAGCGCAATTCCCGTAAGCGATGAATGGCCTATTGCGTCGCTGAAAAATGCCATGCCGTTTGAAACGATGACGCTTCCGAGCATGCCAAAAAGCGGCGCCGCTATGATGATTGCCAAAAATGCATTTTTCATGAAGTGCGGCGAGAGCCACTCAAATGGAAGGATTATCGACATGACATCATATATGCTCTGCATCTGCTTTCCTCAAATTGTTAAATCGTATTGGCGGCGCTACAACAATATGCCCGAACGTTTCTATGAATGGCGTGGAGTTATACACTTCTTCGACAGTGCCTTGTGCTGCTATGCCTCTGTCTATGAGTACAACGCGGTCTGCGTGGCGTGCAATGATGTCAAGGTCATGGCTTATCAACAGAATGGTGATGTCGTAGTTGTAGCGCAGTGACGATACCACATCGTAAAACAGTTTTATGCCTGTCCTGTCAACTGCTGAAACAGGCTCGTCAAGCAGGAGTATGTCGGGCACAGGATAGATTGCAATTGCAAGCATGACGCGCTGCATCTCGCCGCCTGAAAGTTCGCCTGCTTTTTTTTCTGCAAGTGATTCTGCGCTCACGCGCGAAAGTACGTGATGCACGAGCATTTTGTCTTTTTTGCGTCGCGGCAGCCACACAGGATAACGAGACACGCTCGCAAGCACTACATCTTCAACGCTTACAGGGCTTCCCGCGTCGAGCGCGAGCTGTTGCGGTACATAGCCGAAGCGCGGTTTTGTTGTGACTGCCTCGTTTTTACCTTCAAATGTTATGGTGCCTGTGTGCGGCACCGCGCCGAGCAGCGCTTTAAGAAATGTCGTTTTTCCCGCGCCGTTTCGCCCCACGATTGCAGTAAGCTCTCCGCAGTGCACATGCAGCGAAATATTGTCCAGAATGACAGTTTTTCCCGACAGCACGGAGAGGTTTGAAATCTGCGTACAGCACACATGCGCTTTTCCAAGAGGGCAGCTCATCTGCTTGCTCCAAGCGATTCGATGAGCGTGCGCATATTGTTTTTTTGCGCATTTATGTACGCGTCTTCGTGCAATTCGCCCGTCACGCACGGGTCGAGCATGTATACGGCAAGCCCTGTCTCTTTTGCGATGATATCTGCCGCCTGTGAAGAATACTGCGTTTCTGCATACAGCGTGATTTTTTTGCCAAGTTTCTTGACAGCAGTGATTTGAGCAATAAGCTCCGCAAGCTCTTTTGCGCTTGGAGCTGTACCTGGCTCCCGCTCAACGACAGACGCTACTGCAAAGCCGAACTCCTGTGCAAAATATGGAAATGCCTCATGAAATGTGACGATGCTGCTGCCGCTGTATTGTGCAAGCGAGCTGTACATTTCTTGTTCAAGCGCAAAAAGCTTTGCGTCGTATGCGGCGGCATTTGCAGCGTATTGCGCTGCATGTGCGCTGTCGAGCACTGCAAGGGCATCTGCAATTTTTTGCACTTCATGACGCGCGCCGCGTACAGAAACCCATACGTGTGGATTTCCGTCGATGAGCGGAAACGCTTCCGATGCAGTGATTGTGGCATTTTGTTTGAGAGCAGTCGCCTTGTCTAAAAACGATTCCATGCCTGCGCCGTGTGCGACAAGTATGTTGCACTGTTCTATTGCACACATGTCTTTTGTGGTGAGCGCGTAGTCATGCAAACAGCCTGTGTTGGGCGGTGCAATCAACACCAGCTCCACAGTGGGAATGTCTTTTACTATGTTCATGCACATGATATAGAGCGGATAAAATGTGACAGCAATCTGTACTGTTTGCGGCGAAGCGTGCAGTGTTCTTTTTGTGCACGATACGAGAATTAATAAAATAAGGAATAGAGCTGGCAAAAGTTTTTTTGCGCGCATGGATTTTATCATACTGAAAAATAAAATGCGCTACAAGCAGGTGGTGCACATAGCCTTTGCCGCACTGCTCTCTTGTGATGCGCTTCGCTTTTCGATATGATAGATGGCGAGGTTTTTACTATGGTCACAGTAAAGTTCGGCGGCACGTCGATGGAAAGCGCTGGGCGCATAATCGCTTCTGCCGACATCATCATATCGCGCGCGCAGCATGAGCGCACGAGCGCTGTCGTTTCTGCTGTTGCAGGAATTTCAAACAAATTGCAGGAAAGCATTGATGCGTGTGTAAAGGGCATGCATGTTGGCACGTATGTGCAGAATGTGCGCAGCATTCACGCAGACATATGCAGCGAGTTGCAGTCTAAAATTGCCGGTTTTGATGCGGCAGCCGTGCTCAAAAAGCTGGAGCCAATATTTGTTGAGTATGAAAAATTATTAACAGGATGCGTTTCGTTCGGTGAATGTCCCGACACAGTGCATTGCCGCATCATGGGCATGGGAGAGCTTTTGAGCGCGCCTATCATGGAAGCAGTATTAGTCGCAAAAAAACAGAGCGTCATCATGCTCGACTCACGCAAATGCATCTTCACGACGGGAAATCAAAAAGAAGGTGACCCCGACTATGCGCGGTGCGCAGAAGCGTTGCGTCAGTATCGTGACGGCGAAAATCAAACGCAGACGCGCATTTTGCTCTTTCCCGGTTTTGTGTGCTCATGGTGCGGCGGCACGGGGCAGGACTATGTGATGGGATTGCTCGGAAGAAACGGCTCTGATTTTTCTGCGGCGATTATAGGTGCCTCGCTCGGCGCATCAAGAGTGGAATTCTGGACAGATGTCGACGGCATATTCACCGCAGACCCGCGCGTTGTCAAAGATGTTATTCTCGTTGACGATATGAGCTATGAAGAGGCGATGGAGCTTGCATTTTTTGGCAGCAAAGTGCTCCATCCCAAAACGCTCGCGCCGCTTGCCGCGAAAAATATTGAGGCGTGGAGCAAGAACAGCCACAAGCCGAATCTGCGCGGCACGAGAATTGGCCGCGGTCCTTTTAAAACTGAAAAAAAAGTTGGAGCGGTGCGCGGCATTTCAAGCTTAAAAAACACCGCCATGATAAGCGTGAGCGGCACGAGCATGCGCGGTCGTACAGGAATGGCAAGCAGAATATTTGCGGCAGTTTCTCGCGCGTCTATTTCAATTTTGTTGATTACGCAGTCTTCTTCCGAGTATACTATTTCGTTTTGCGTGCGCGACTATGAGGCTGACAGAGCTGTTGACGCGCTTAAAGCAGAGTTCGAGCTTGAGATAAGCGACGGCGTTATCAATCCTGTTGAAGTTCACAAAAACTGCGCAATTGTTTCCATCGTTGGCGACAACATGATTGAAAAACGTGGCGTTGCATCTAAGTTTTTTTCCGCGCTCGCATTACAGGGCGTAAACATTCTTGCAATTGCGCAAGGCTCTTCCGAGCGCTGCATTTCGTGCGTCATCTTGGGCGAATATGGCGATACTGCTGTGCGCGCTGCCCATCGGTTCTTTTTCAACACTGCGCAGACTATAGAAGTGTTTGCATTTGGCGCGGGCACAATCGGCGGAGAATTGCTTGACCAGATTCACGAGCAGCGCGAAAAGCTGCTCGCGCAAAATATTGACATTCGTGTTTTGGCAATTTCTACTGTGAGCGGCATGATTCTCAATCCCGACGGCATAGACTTGTCGTCATGGCGAGAGGTAGTAAAAAATCCGCCGTTCAAATCGAGCGTTGATGAAATTATTAAATTTGTTAAGACTGCAAAACCGCTTAATCCCGTATTTGTTGACTGTACTGCTTCATATGATTTGCCTGAACGCTATGTCGATCTATTTAAAGCGGGCATGTCTATCGTGACGCCGAACAAGCGCGCGAATTCCATGAAGATTGATTACTACCATGAGCTGCGAAAAACGGCAAACCTCATGCACCGCCGCTTCCTCTACGAAACAAATGTCGGCGCAGGGCTTCCAATAATCGACACGCTGCAAAATCTTTTTACGAGCGGCGACAAGCTCACTGGTTTTACGGGAATCATGTCTGGTTCACTCTCGTACATCTTTGGAAAACTCGATGAAGATGTGCCGTTCAGCACGGCGGTGCAAGACGCAAAGGAGCTTGGCTTTACAGAGCCTGACCCGCGCGATGATTTGAACGGACTCGACGTTGCGCGAAAAGCGCTCATCATTGCCCGTGAAGCTGGCGCGCAGATTGAGCTTGAAGACGTGACGATACACAAAGTATTTCCCGACTCGTTCGATTCCTCCGGATCAGTCGAAGAATTTATGAAAAAACTTCCGCTCGTTGATGAGTATTTTGCAAAAAAGATTGCGACGCTCAAAAAAGAGGGAAAAGTGCTCCGCATGGGCGCAGAAATCAGGGACGGCATGTACCGCGTCGGTATGCTCGAAGTGGGAAAGGACGATCCACTGTACGGTGTAAAGGGCGGCGAGAACGCGTTTGTATTTCACACGGAGCGGTATCAGCCTATTCCGCTTACAGTGCGCGGGTATGGAGCCGGCGCTGCCGTTACGGCGGCAGGCGTATTCGGAGACATTTTGCGCACAGTGAGCTTCAACGTTGAAAATTAATAATTATGAAGAAATATGTTATAGCCATTTTAGTTGAAAATCATGCGGGTGTTTTAAGCCGTGTTTCGGGATTATTTTCTCGTCGCGGATACAACATAGATTCGCTCACAGTGTGCGCAACTGAAAACCCTGAACAGTCGCGCATGACGATTGTGGTAAAAGGTGATGAATATATCTTAGAGCAGATTGAAAAGCAGCTTTCAAAACTCGTCGAAGTGATTGCGATTCAGTATTGCGATGCTGCAAGCACCTGCGAACGGGAAATGGCGCTCATCAAAGTGAAAGCTGTTGCGGAGAACAGGGCTGCAATAATAGGTACCTGCGACATTTATCGTGCGCATATTGTTGATGTGAGCGTCGGCTCTGTGATTGTGGAAGCGACTGGAAGCGAAGAGAAGATTGCAAGCCTCATTCGTTTGCTCGAACCGTTCGGTATTCTTGAGTTTGCCAAGACAGGACTGAATGCGATGGAGCGCGGCGGAAATGTGCTTAGATAATTTTATACGGCGTTATTGCGCGGTCACATTTTTGTATAGTGCTGTTCATACGAGTTAGCGTTACACTATTTTTACCCAGTGTGATTTTTGCACGCGCCATGTGCGCACATGCTGTGCATCTTCAACAATCTCTGCGCATGCTATTCTGAATACAGTACAGGAAATCGGCAGTTCTGCTGTTGCAGTGATGTGCGTTGCATCGCTTGCAGGTGTGTATGTATTCTCGTTGCGCGTAATTTCATTGCATGCTGCTGCTGCGCTTGCAGTATGCAATGTACAAGTCGGCGCGTTATAGCTGTATTGGCGCTGTATGCCTGCGGTAATTTTTCCGCCAATGATGCTTCCCTTTTTCAGTTGCATAGTTGCTGGGAAAATGAGTGCGGCAGCAGCAATGTGCGGCGCACAGATTGTAAGCGAACATAGCGCATTGTCTGCGTGCGCTTTGTCGGACAACATATGAGCGAATGTGCTTTTCGCTGTATCAAAATCTGCAAGCGGCATGTTGTCATCGAATGTAATCCAGAGCGGAAAAACAGGATGCCAGATGCTATCCTGCGTTTTATTTTTTTGCTGTTCGTTCAACACGGTAATCATATATTTTTGTGCGCGCACGAGAATGAGCTGCTCTGATTGGTGCGGAATAACGACAACCATACGGCAAGTATAGCTATTTTTGCAAAAACAGTGTAGTATGATGCCATGCATTTTTTCAAAAATCTAACAGCAAAACAAAAGATCATTTTGAGCGTGCTCATACTGCTGCTCATTGTGGATGTCGCATTCCTTGCGCAAAAATATACATCTGATTCATCTCCACTTACGCTTTCCTTTCCGCGCGAATGCAATGCGCCTCCATCGAAATTGATCGCACTTAATGCTCATGCAAAATCAAACAAGGAAAAACAAGGCTATGCATATTATGGTTTTTCAAACGAACAACGCGCGCTTTTTACAGCATATTTTGACGAATACGGCGATGCTGCACTTACCATTCATGTTTCCGTTTCTCATAAAGAAAAAACTGACGATGATGCAAACAGTTTTATGTACGGTTTTCTTTTTGAAAATGATTTTGACAGCAGAGGAAAGTTGAAAAAGGAAATTGACAGCCGTCCGCTTGCTAGAACAAATGTATGGCAGTTTTCAGAATTTGAACTTGCGCTTTCCCTGCAAAAAGATTCAACTGACGGCTTCGATTCAATTCCGTACGGTTTTTTCATCTATGCTCCTGTTTCCGCTCGTGTGACAGCATGTGCGGTAACATATGCGTGCGTCGGATTTGACAAAAGTGGAAGCGTTCCATTTTTTGCGTTTCCTCCAAACGGTGGGAGTGTGGAGCAAAATTCAGCAAGTGTTGATTTTTCAGGTGCATCGCTCGTATTTCCGACGCAGAATACATTGTCAGCTGTCATGCCGAAAATTATTGTTTTATTTGAGCCCGCTGACGATTACGGCACTTCGCAAAATCCTGCTGTTGCAACAGTGAATATGGGTGGTGAAAAATTAACAATCTATCGTACCGATGCACTGCATGGCGCGGAAACTTACACGATTCAAACAAGCGCGCTTGTCAATCCATTTGCACGATGTGAAGCTGGCGACAGTCAAAATCGTGTTAGTGCACTCCTCATGATCAGAAATGACATGAGAAAAAATGACGGTGTGAACAACAAAGTGTTTTCTCCGTTTCCAACCGATCCTGGTTTAATAATCAAATGGCCGCAGAACTCGTGGCGCACTGCGGACTACGAGCTTTTTGCATGGGACCGTTTTCCAAACGTTTTATTGATTGACACGCGCAACTACAGTGTGCAAAATGATTTTTTCAAGAGACTTGCATTTTACGTAGAAAAAGCAGGTTATCGCGGTACACTTGTACCTGATGAGGAGCTTCGCGATAAGCACGGTTTTAATGCGCACGATTATCGCGCAGAATCTCTTGCATCGTTTTTTACAAAAGCGGAATCTGAAAACTTTCCGCTCAATGAGCGGGAATGTCTTTTGCGCGAGCTGCTCCTTGCAAACGAAATAATTATTAAAAATGAAAACGGCTACAGCGAAGGGAAGGGCGCCGTCATCTCTATTTCGCAGGAATCGGAGGAATTGCTGCGTCGCCGTCTGCTTGCGCATGAATGCTGGCACGGCATTTTTTTCGTCGATGAAAAATTCCGCAACGCGACTGCCGCCGTATACTACACGATAGACGAACGTTCGCGTGATTTTCTAATTGGTTACTGGCAGTCTCAACCGACGCTCAATTACGATGTGTCTGACGAATATCTCATGCACAATGAATTCATGGCGTATATAATGCAGCAGCGCGTTTCAGAGGTTGCGTCATATTTTGTTAATTTTACAAATTGGACATCTGTGCAGCGAGCAGTTCCCGATCTTGCGCTCTATGTGCGTGCAACGCGCGGTATTGCGTTTGAAGATGCTGCCCATGTGTTCGATGCATATGCATTTGATAACTGGGGGCTTTCGTGCGGACGCATATGGACTGTGCGGTAGAGCTGCTCATCACTATTTCTGTTGCGTCATGCCTATGTTGAATAATTTTTCTGCGCCTACTGATGTTGGCGGTCCATGTCCTGGCATAATTACTGTTGCATCACACTCTGAAAATATTTTTCGCTCAATATGCGTGCGCAAGATAATGTTTGAATAATTGCTGTTTGTGGGGCCTATCTTTCCTGCTGAAATAGTGTCGCCAGTAAAAAGCACATTGCCTATTTTGTACACCATTGAGTCATCTGTATGACCGGGTATGGCGGCATATTTTATAGTGAACCCTGCAATGCATATGCTTCCGTCTCCTGTTATGACATGTGTGGCGTTCCCTGCTATTTCCCAATCAGCTGCGTAAATTTCAGGCACATAAATTTTTCGCAGCGTTTTTAATCCATTTACATGGCTTGCATGATTATGTGTAATGAATACAGCTACAAGGGTATACGAGTCTTTTTCAATTCTATTAATCATTTCTTCTGTTATCTGACCTGGGTCGATTATTATTGCCTCTTTGAGAAACTCGTTTACGACAATATAGCAGTTTGAAAATCCTTTAATATTCAAGTGGAAATATATTTTCATAATTGCATATCTCCCAATGTATTGATTCCTTGAAAAATCTCGCTGCCTTCTTTTTCAAAAATCGCCTCACGCGTGTTTGACATTTTTAAAGATACATTTTCCTGCCTGCATTCGATAAAATTTGTTTTCTTTATGTTACAGTTGCGAAGCGACGTGTCTACAAGATGTGCGCGGATAAAACGTGAATTGTACAAGTCTGAATCATCAAACGAAGATTGAAAAGCCTGCACGCCGTTGAAATTGTTTTGCACCATGTCGCTGCCGGTAAACAGTGTATGTGAAAACGTGCAGCCTGCAAATGAAGAAAACTGCACGTTGCTTTCAAGAAGCGTGCAGTCGCTGAACATGGAAAAGTCGAACATGCACATGCGGCAGCGCAAGCCTTTTGATTGAATGTTGGTAAACGTGCATCGTTGGAAATTGCAGCCGTAAAAACGCTTGTTTGTCAAATCAATGTTTTCAAATGCAATGCCGCTTGCGTTCAGCGCGACAATCTTATCATGCGTTTTTATGTACTCGTACATCTTTGCTTGTATAGATGCCTGCTGGGGAATATGCTCAAAACAAAAATCACCGTGTTCTGAAATTTCTCCCGTTTCGTCGAAGTCTGAAAGCGTGAGGTTGCTGCACGAAGCTGCCGAACATTCATTAAACATATACATGCTTTCATGGTACGGTATTGCGCTTGTTTAGTCAAATGATTACAATTCTCGTATGGATTGCTGGAGATGCGGAAAGCAGGCGGGTGCAAGCGAAAAAATAGTTCGGACAACGACATGCACGTTGTGCGGAGCGGACTTGCACTGCTGCAGAGGATGCGCGTTTTATTCGCCTGGCGCTCATTATGACTGCCGTGAGACTGTCGAAGAGCTTGTCAAAGACAAAGAGCGCGCAAATTTTTGCGACAGCTTTTCGCCACAAAAAAAATCAGCTTTGGACGGAAACACTGCCGCGCGTGAAAAAGCGAAAGCGGCTTTTAACAATTTGTTTAGTGACTAGCATGATATGAATTTTGCATTTCTTGATTCAGGCATTGGCGGCATTCCCTATCTGCTGCATCTCAAAAAAATTGCTCACGACGCTACGTGCGCATATTTGGCGGACACGCGCAATTTTCCGTACGGCGAAAAAAGCGATGAGCGTATCAATGAGTGCGCGTTTCGTGCAGTGTCGCTCATCGTGCAGGCATGGCATCCAGAGACGATTGTCGTCGCGTGCAACACGATTTCTGTACACGCGCTTGAAATGCTGCGCGCGCAGTTTCAAGGCATTCCCATTGTGGGCACCGTACCTGCGATAAAGCGCGCAGCGGAAGTCACAAAGAACAAGCGCATTGGGCTGCTTGCGACAAACGCTACAATACACGACAAATATATTGCGCAGCTTGAGCGCGACTTTGCATCAGACTGCACAATTTTTGCGCGCGGCGACGCAGCGCTCGTTTCATTCATCGAAGAGCAGATGATAAGCGCAACTGACGCGCAAAAGCTTGATGCTGTCACGCCTGCGGTCACGTATTTTAAAGAGAACGGCTGCGATGTGATTGTGCTTGGCTGCACGCATTTTACGCATATGGCGCATGTTGTCTCTGCCGCAGCTGGAGCAGGCGTAAGCGTCGTCGATTCTCGTGATGGCGTTGCGCGTCAAGCAATTAAAGTGCACGATGAGCGCGCAAAAAAAGCGCAGACTATTTTTGGCGCGGCAGCAGATTTTCTTGACGATGCGCGCGACAGCATGTTTTTTACAACAGGTTTTTCGCATGAATCAGATGCAGAGAAATACAGCGCATTTTGTGCGAGCGTCAGCATGAAGTGGGGCGGCGTGCTTTCGTAGCGTGTGCTGTAGGGCAGTTATGGTGCACGCAAATTGCGCTGCTACATTTCCAAACGGCTTTTGATTGCGTCTATGAATTCCCACGCGTTGAGCACGCGCGTTGCTTGTGGCTCTGCAATCTGCGCAATGTCGCCTGTCATTTCGCCTGCTTCAATTGTTGCAAGCGTCGCCGTTTCAAGACGCGTTGCAAAATCGACAAGTTCATTTGTGCCGTCAAGCTCGCCGCGTTTTGCGAGCGCGCCTGTCCACGCAAAGATGAGCGCAACAGGATTTGTCGATGTCTTTTCGCCTTTGAGATAGCGGTAATAGTGTTTTTGCACAGTGCCGTGCGACGCTTCGTATTCAAACGCGCCTGAAGGACTGACAAGCACGCTCGTCATCATAGCAAGGCTGCCGCACGCAGATGCAATCATGTCGCTCATCACATCGCCGTCGTAGTTTTTACACGCCCACAGCATGCCGCCTTCGCTCTTCATGACGCGCGCAACTGCATCGTCTATGAGTGTATAAAAGTAGGTGAGCCCCGCCTTTTCAAACTGCGTTTTATATGACGTATCGAACACGCGCTGGAAAATCTCTTTGAACGTGCCGTCGTATGTTTTTGAAATTGTGTCTTTCGCGCCAAACCACACGGAAACGTTTCTGTCGAGCGCATACGTAAAACAGCAGCGCGCAAAATTTTCGATTGATTCATCGAGATTGTGCATGCCTTGAATGATGCCTGCGCTTTTCATCTCCATGATAGTCTTTCGTATCTCTTTGCCGTCGTTTCCTGTGAAGACGAGCTCAGCTTTGCCTGCGCCTGGCGTGCGGATTTCGCAGTTCTTGTACACGTCGCCGTATGCGTGCCTTCCCATGATGATAGGCTTTTTCCAGCACGACACAGTGCCGTGCAGATTGCCGACAAGAATAGGCGTGCGGAACACAGTGCCGTCAAGCTCCGCGCGAATGATTCCGTTTGGGCTCGGCGTCAAGTGCGAAAGCTTGTATTCTTCTACGCGCGCTGCATTTGAAGTAATCGTTGCGCATTTTACGCCCACGCCGAGCCGCTGTATTGCGCTCGCCGATTCGTAGGTGATTTTATCATCAGTTTCGTCGCGATTTTTCAATCCCAAATCGTAGTATTCTGTTTTTAAATTAATATATGGAGAAAGCAGCTTGTCTTTAATCACGTGCCACAAGACGCGCGTCATCTCATCACCGTCAAGCTCGGCGATTGCATTTTTCATCTGAATCTTGCTCATGCGCAAAAGTATAGCGCATAGAAAAGATGTCGTCTACATGAACGGAGCAAACGCGTCGCGCATTTTGCCAGATAACATGGACTGCTGTCAAACTGTTTTGTTGCACATTGCGCTGTGTTTTGCTACAATGACCGACATGATACAGAGAAACAGCGGATTTTCACGCCTCGCAGCAGGCTATCTTTTTCCCGAAGTTGCGCGGCGGAGCAGGGAGTATGTTGCATCGCATCCTGATGCGTGCCTCATCAGTTTAGGAATAGGCAACACAACAGAGCCGCTCACGCCGCACATTTCAAACGCAATGGCAGACTACGCGCGCGCGCTTGGAACTGCCGAAGGATATTCCGGCTACGGGGATGAGCAGGGACTTCCCGCGTTGCGCGCAAAGATTGCTGAAACATTTTACAGCGGCATGGCAGACGCAGACGAAGTGTTTATTTCTGACGGGGCAAAGTGCGACATTGCGCGCATACAGACGCTGTTTGGAAGCGGCGTGCATGTTGCAGTCCAAGACCCTGCGTATCCTGTGTATGTTGACGGCTCTGTACTTGTCGGGGCTGCAGGAGAAGCGCGCGATGGAACGTACAGCGGCATAACGTATTTGCCGTGCACGCCGCAAAACAGCTTTTTCCCTGATTTGACGGCTGTACCTGACAACAGCATCATCTACTTTTGCTCGCCGAACAATCCTACTGGCTACGCTTCAACGAAAGACGAGCTGCAGCAGCTTGTCAACTTTGCAAACGAGCACGGCTGCATTGTCGTGTTTGACGCGGCGTATGCGCAGTTTATCAGAACGAGTGGGCTGCCTAAAACAATTTTTGAAATTGCGGGCGCGCGCACCTGCGCAGTTGAAATAAACTCATTTTCAAAGCCAGCTGGATTTACCGGCGTGCGGCTCGGCTGGTCTGTTGTGCCAAAGACGCTGTTGTATGCTGACGGAACTCCCGTCATAAAAGACTGGGCGCGCGTTATGACGACGCTTTTCAACGGCGCGTCAAATATTGCGCAGGCAGGCGGACTTGCCGCACTCGACAGTGAAGGGCTTGCGGAGATGAAAAAGACAATCGATTACTACCTTGAAAATGTGCGCCTCATTCACGCCGCGCTCGAAGGCAGCAATTTTAAAGCGTGCGGCACAGAAATCTACAGCACAGGAAACTCGCCATACGTGTGGGCGCGCTTTCCCGGTTTTACGAGCTGGAGCATCTTTGACAAGATTTTGGACGAGTGTAGGGTGGTGACAACTCCAGGCTCAGGCTTTGGCGCGGCAGGCGAAAGCTTTGTGCGTTTTAGCGCGTTCGGGCATCACAGTGCGGTGCAGGAAGCGTGTGAGCGTCTTGCGCTGCTGAAGTTGTAGAATATGCACCCCATTTTTGCTGGCGCAAAAATGGGGAAAGACCGCCAGCATGGATGCTGGCGGTCTGACGTGCACTCCGTGCAGCCGCGCACCACATGCATATGTTCGGAAATTAACATTTCCTCGCCTATGCATTTTTAAGGAGCGTTTAAACTGCGCACTGAAATGGCGCGTGTATTTTAACTTCGAGTTTTCACGAGAAAACTCGCTTATTATTTGCGCATTCTCATTCCATTGCGAACGCGCAGTTTTGAACAGTTCCGATTTTGAAAAATCGTTCACTGTTCAAAATTAAGGAGCGTTTAAAACTGCGCTTTATACCCTACGTTTATTTTAAACGCTTTTGCAGGCTGTTCGTTTGCTAAAGCTGTCGCGTCCAGCTGGAACATAACGCGCATTTCTCCCGATGACATGCGCATTGCCATGTACGGCGCCAGCGTAAGCGTGGGCATTGTGTCGAAAAAATCGCTGATGTGTATCAAATCAGTGAAGTATTTGTCTGGAAATGAAAGCGTTGTGTGCACGCCAAGCTCAAACTGCACTGTACCTGCGTGAAGCGCGTTGTTGCTGAACGAAATGTTTATACCGAGCGGATCGCGGAGGAATAGCAGCGTATCGACAGTCTTTTGCGGAATGCTGAATGCGGCGACGCTGAGCTGGAAAGATGAAAAGTTTGAACGTACTTCAGAAAGGAGATACATGTGCTCCTTTATCGTGTACTCTGAAAAGTCTTTGTTGCGTTTGAATGGAAAATAGTAAATACCGCCCTGAAAAAAGAATGCCACAGGCGTATAGTTATTCCCGACGAGCATTATCATTCCCGCGTGACCGTATAGCGATTCGACGAGGAGATATACTTTGTCTGTTGTTGTAAATGGCGCGTTTATTCCCGTTACGACATCGACATAAAAATACTGGTACGCGCATGCAAAGCGTATGTCGCCGTTGAAATCCATGCGGTCTGTGTTGTTGCCGTTGCGGTTGAAATAGATGTATGCGCCCGCAGAAATAGGCTGTCCTGAAAAATGCACAACGTCTGATATGCCCATATTAAAACGCGGATAGACTATAGAGCCTGAAAGCCCAAGCCAGCTTTCAGTGATTTTTGACGCGATAGGCTGTATGCCGAACTGACGACGCAAAAATATGTCGCTCCCCACAGGCTCGTATGTGCCGACAAACGCGCTCAAGTAATTTGCGCCGCCTAAAAACTGCCTTCTAAAAATGAGCGATATTTCGTCTATCTGAAATTTTGCGTCTGCGCCTCCTGTAAAAAGTTCTGGGTCGAACAAGTTGTCTGCGCTGAGCGTAAATTCTGCGCGCGCTATAAAATTTTTTGTAATGTTGAATTGACCTGCAAAAAATGATTTCAGCGCGAGTTCCACGCTATTGGTAAAGCTTATGTCTGCGCGCATGCCTGCATACCCGTTGAAAAATCCAGCTGCATAAAAATGCTGTACAGGAACGACGGCAAGAACCAATGACAAAATACAAACGGTATATTTTTTTTTCATATTGTACACGGTATTGCTCCCGGTTGTTTTATAGGTCTCCCTGTGTAGTATCGGCAAAAAACGTATCAAACTTTATGGAGAAAAA
Organism: Treponema sp.; assembly: GCA_017940005.1. GTDB lineage: Bacteria > Spirochaetota > Spirochaetia > Treponematales > Treponemataceae > Treponema_D. The sequence continues at coordinate 17,994 of JAGAZO010000004.1, read as the reverse complement.
CAGTGAAAATTTTTGCATTAGACGCTTGAATTATCTTGATTTACGTATATAATAGTGAATATGAGTGATTACCTTGATCCTAATAACGAAGAACTTTTAAAAGATTTTTTTGCCGAAGCAGAACAGCAGGTAGATAATCTTGAGAGCAATGTTCTTGTCATAGAAAACGACCCAACGAATCATGAAGCTATCGATGAAATATTTCGTGCGGCGCATACGCTCAAAGGTGGTTCCGCCACTGTTGAAATGAATGAGATTTCTTCATTCACGCATACAGTCGAGGACATGCTTGACGAAATACGTTCTGACAGATTGAAAGTCTCGGAACCTGTCATCGATGTATTGCTCAATTCAATAGACGTTATCAAAGCGATGCTTGAAGCGCGGGCAAACGGTTCTGTATATAGCGAAGACGTGGGCGGTCTTGTAGACAAGTTGCATGCATATATTTCCGATAACGGCGAAAAAAAATCGGCAGATAAATCTGCTGCAAAACCCGCGCCTAAGCCATCTGCACCAAAGGTGGCTGTACCAAAAGCTCCCGCTGCTCAAAGTAACGACGGATTTCAGCGGCCTGTTCTTTCTGAATCTGAATATCTTGAACTCAAGGAATCATGCCAAAGTGGGCAGCAGTTGTGGTGTGTTGCCGTCAAGTTTGACGAAAGCAATCCTATGAACAGCGTTGGGGGCATCCAAGTATTTGCGGCGCTCAAGTCGCTCGGCAGTGTTTTAAAAACAGTTCCCGATTTTGATGCGTTATACGAAGATACATTCTATGAGAATGTGTATTACTATATTGCTACAGGCGAAAGCGGCGAAAAAATTGAAGACGCTGCATTCCTTGACGACGTGACACTTGCAGCTGATGCACAACTCCTCGATTCTTTTGAACAGTCATCTGTGCAAAGTGGAGGCGCGTCAAAAGCTGTGTATGAAGAAGCAGCTGCAGGAGCAGAACAGGCGCAAGATGATGACGAAACTTCTGCGAGTGTCGCTTCAACACAGCCAAAAGCTGCCACAAAACCTGCTGCTTCACAAGCTCCCGCACACGCTGCGCAAACAGGTTCAATCCTCCGCGTTGATTCGCGCCGCATCGATTATCTGCTCAATCTCGTAAGCGAAACGGTCATCACAAAAGCTGCATTCAATCAGCTTTCAATGCAGCTCGGAAATGCTTTTGCAATGTTTCAAGGGCTTGAGTCAGGGTACAAAGAGCGCGTACATCATCTGTTTGAAATGCTGCCGCAGTATCTCGAAAAGATTCAAAATGGCACGCCAGTGCGTGAAGTAAAAGATGCAATTGCAAACGACTATGCTGATATTGCCAACGCATTTGATGCGTATGATTCAGAAGTAAAGAGCGTCACTGACAAATTCCGCTCTTCTACTCAGAATCTTGGGCGCATTGCAGGCGAGCTGCAGGAAGGCGTTATGAAAATCCGCATGGTTCCCATCAGCCAGATTTTTAGCCGTTTCCCGCGCGTTGTGCGCGACTTGCAGCGCGACTTAGATAAAAAAGTCAATCTCGAAATTGAAGGCGAAGATACAGAGCTCGATAAATCTGTCGTGGAAGATTTGCTCGACCCAATTATGCACTGTGTCCGCAATTCTGTTGACCACGGCGTTGAATCTCCTGATGTGCGCAAAAAAGCGGGAAAAGACGAAACAGGCACAGTGTTCTTGAAAGCGTCGAACGAAGGCAACATGATTATCATCGAAATAGCAGATGACGGCGCGGGCATTGACGTGCAGAAAGTACGGCAAAAGGCAATTAAAAACGGACTCATTCATCCCGATAAAATCCTCACCGAGCAAGAAGCGTTCAATCTTATTTTTGAGCCGGGCTTTTCAACTGCGGAAAAAATCTCAAATGTTTCGGGGCGCGGTGTCGGTCTCGATGTTGTAAAAACGATGATTGAAAAACTAAACGGTACTGTGCTTGTCTCTTCTGAAAAAGGGCGCGGTACCACATTCACTATACGGCTTCCACTAACGCTTGCAATTATTCAAGGTCTTCTTGTGCGCGTTGGCGAAGAAGTTTATTCTATACCTATTGCGTCAGTCATTGAAAGCCAGCGCATCAAGCTCAACGAAATAAGCACTATCGACAATTACGAGGTGCTCAATGTGCGTAATGAAGTCATAAGCATTCTGCGCCTCTCGCGCTTGTTCAATATTCGCGAAGTTGAACGCACTGCGGACGATTACTGTTTCATTGTCATTGTCGGCTCGCAAGATAAAAAGATTGGTGTTATGGTTGACTCACTTATCGGAGAGGAAGATGTCGTTATCAAGCCTCTGCGCGACCAGTTTACTAATTCGCCCGGTATTGCAGGCGCATCAATACTTGGAGACGGGTCTGTATCGCTTATCATCGATGTAAGCCAGCTGCTTGAGCTTGGAGTGCGGCAAGAGATCAACGCGCAAGTACGCATGTGAGTGAGGAAAAGCATGGAAGGAAAGACAATACAAGAGCGGCTTAAAAGCGCGCTTATGGTAACGGATGAAAATCCTGCTGATACACGCGAAGTAAAAGATGTCATTGCCGTCATCGATTTTAGAATGGTAGGATTTTCTCTGTCAGGCAAAGATTATGGCATCGACATCATGAATGTCAAAGAGATTGCGAAAGCAGGGCAGTTCACCTATGTGCCGAACACGCTGCCATTTGTGCTTGGCGTGTACAATCTACGCGGCGATATTATCCCCATTCTCGATTTACGTTTGTTTTTCAACATTCCTGTTCCTGAACGCAATGATAATAAGCTGCAAAATTTATTGATTCTCACTGTGGGCGAGCAAACGTTTGGCGTTGTTGTCGATAAAATAGATAAAGTTGTTGGCGTGCAAAAAAACAAAATACAGCCGCCGCATCCGCTTTTTGGCGACATCAATATAAAATACATTTCTGGTGTTGTCGAGGCGGACAAACACCTGTATATTTTGCTCGATATTGCAAAAATCTTTAACTCTCGTGTCGGAGAAGACGAAAAAGAGCATGTCTCGTATGCAAAGCAGACATTCCAGCAGAACGCTGTTGTAGAGCAGCCTTCACGTCCTAAACAAAAAGGCTCTCAAAAAGCGGTGCAATCTGCGCCTGCAAAGGCTGACACAAATACAGCTGCGCAAGATTTGCGATTTATTATCGAAAGCTTGAAAACGTATCGCAAGTTCAGTGTAACGTCGCTCAATATGCAATGGGTGCAGTCGCGGTACGAATCGTGGCTTGCAGAACGCGGCAAGGGCAACACGCAGCTCCAAAACGAGGGCGATGCCGATGCATTTTTGCGCCCGTTTTGGTCACAGTGTTCGGGGCGTTGGTGGACGCAAGAGTATGCTGATGCTGTATACAAACTGCTTCCAGACAATGCGGCAAAACAGGTTTTCGTATGGAATCCTGGTTGCGGCAAAGGCATGGAGTCATATTCGCTTGCGTGCATACTCCGCAAAAAGTATCCTTCGGCACGTTTGAGAATTTACGCGCAAGATGTTGACTTATTGAACGTGTCTAATGCGCCGTTGCTCACTGTGCCTGCAGATGTTGCTTTAGGCTGGTATGCTCCGTTTTTAACGAAAAAAGTAAATGGCGAATATGTATTTACACAAGACATAAAAGATAGTATTATGTTTGAGTATCATGATTGCCAGCATACAAATGCACTGCCTGCTATCGATTTGATTTTTGCACGCGATGTACTTTCGCTGCTTTCACAATCAGGACAGGAAGCGGTTATTGCAGATTTTGATGAAAAATTGAAAGGCAATGGCATTGTCATACTTGGCGAGCATGAAGTATTGCCGTCTACAGCGAGATTTACTGAAAAAACTATTGGTACGCTGAAAGTGTACACCAAAAAATAAATTAAGAAGGAGTCTTGAATGAGAGTGGAGTATATCAATCCGTTCGTTGAAACTTCGTACAGCATCTTAAAAGAAGTGCTCGGCGGGGCAGAAGTGAAACGCGGTGATTTATATCTCAAGTCAACAGCAATGCCTATGATGGGAGTTGCTGCCCTTGTGGGGCTTGCAGGAGATGTTGAAGGTCGCGTACTGTACGATATGACAATAGAGACGGCGCTCAATATTGCATCAAAAATGAATGGCGAGCAGCTTCCTGCATTTGATGATTTGGCAAAAGCTACTATCAGTGAGCTTGCAAATTTAATCACAGCGCAGGCTGTTACAAAACTTCAAGAGCTTGGTTTTAAATTCGATTTGACGCCACCTGCTCTGTTTGTCGGACAGAAGATGGAAATTGCAGCGCTCAGCGGAACATCTGAAAATGTTGAGGCGCTCATAGTGCCGCTCATTTCAGAATGTGGCAAAGTTGAAGTTAATGTTGCTATACGTGAACGCACATAAATAGGGGTATAAAAAAGCTATGAAGACAAAACAAGATTTTCCAACAATCAATGAGCGTCCGCCAGAAGGTGTAAAAACTGACGGAACTAAATTTCGCGTCCTTGTTGTCGATGATTCAATGTTTGTTGCAAAGCAACTTGGTCAAATCCTTTCAAGCGAGGGATACGAAATCATTGCAACAGCAGCAGATGGAAAAGAAGGCGTTGATAAATATAAAGAGCTTTGCCCGAATGTCGATTTGGTAACGATGGACATCACTATGCCGCGCATGGATGGCATTACTGCGCTTGAACAGATTATGACATTTGACAAGAATGCACGTGTCGTCATGGTGAGCGCGCTTGGCAAAGAAGAGCTTGTAAAGAAATCGTTGTTGCTCGGTGCAAAGAATTACATCATAAAGCCGCTCGATCGTAAAAAGGTGCTTGAACGTATCGGCGCAAGTTTAAAATAGTCTGGCCGCACATACTAATCGTGTTTGCAAGACTAGCTATTTTCTCTGTTGTTATTTGGCAAAATAAAGCGCACACTAGAGGTGTGTGCTTTATTCATCACTTATAATAAGTCTATAGCCGCCTTTTATGCGTATAATATGGATTTGAGAAGGAAATAGTGCATTGAGGTGTTTTCGCAATCTGCATATGGTTGAATAGACAGATTGTTTTGTTATTTTGACTCCCTCTTTTGCAAGTAGTTTTTGCAGTTGGTCGATACGCAGCGGCGAGACTGAATGTGCGTAGAAAATCTTGAAGATGCGGAAAAGCGATTCGGGCAGGAAATTTTCAAACATGCGAGCGTCACGGCCTATTTTTTTTAAAAGCATATCTTTTTCAAATGTGGCATTTGATTCAGGGTACTGTTTTGGAGGTTGCAGCAGCGAAACATACGGTTTTACCTGTTCTGATTCAAGGGCATATGCAATTTGATTGAACACAGGAATATACAAGTGCATATCGATTGTCTTGTCGTTTGAGTAGTAAATGTTCAACATCATTTGCCAATGGAGTACGCGCATGACACGGTTTACAGGGAACGGATCGTTGTAAAAAATGAGCGGAATAAGCGCGCCTGCTTCTTGCATGTAGCGGTATATATTAAATGTATCGTGATTAAATGAGAGATAGTCAAGGAGCAATAAGTCTGGATATGTTTTCATGTTGAGAATTGCGTTGTAAAATTCATCGGGGTCAATATAAATACAACATGTATGATGATTGTCTTCGAGTATGTCCGCTATTTTTCTGCACACTTTCCGTTGCAGTGTATAAAAATAAATTGTCATCTTTAAAGAGTCTCCGATAAACAGGTTTTCATTGTCTATTGTAACATACTATTTCCACCTTGACTAATAATTATTTTTTTAGGATTATGGAGACGTGAAAAAACAAAAAATTACCAGGTTGTATCTTGAAACACTTTCTTTTGCAGACCTTCTTGAGCTTGCAGACAGTTACAAAATAGATGTTCCTGAAAATCTCAACCGCAGTTTTCTCATTGGCGATTTGCTTGATGCTGCAGAAGATGAAATCAAGCAAGAAGCTGCCGATATGACAATTTCTATAAAAAATGATGGTATAACTGAGAGCGATGAAACTCAAAGCTACAATGCAACAGAGATAGATTTGATTCTCCGCAATCCTGCGTGGGCATTTGTCTATTGGAGCATTGGTGAAATAGATAAGCTGCGTCTTGAGCAACACGGTGAGTATTCATTGTTTTTGCACGTGACTTCTCTTGCACAGGAGAATGAAAAACGAAGCGGTGACTCATACGATGTGCAAATTTCGCTGGAGGATAAAAGCGCATATATAATGTGTCCCGCCGAAAAAAAGTTTATATATGTTGAGCTTGCCGCGTCAACGGTAAAAAATGTATCTGTGCTTGCATCGTCAAAGATTATAGAAATTCCACGTTCATCACGGCTTGCTGACATGCAACCGGGAAAAGAAAAAGATATTGCGTCTATCATGGAATTTTCAGGGATGAGAGAATTGCTGCGCGAGCATTACAAAAATCACCGTCAGTCGTTTTCTTAAAGTGGAGTGTGTGATGTCAAAAAAAAATATCGTGCTGCTTATTTCAAATAATCAGGAATACATACGTCATGCTGGACGCGAAGAAAAAAAATATGGTGCTCAAATGAACAGCATCTATGAGTCTCTTTCAAACGTGTATATTCCGTTGCTCAATATGTTTGCTGCGCTTGAAAAAGATAGCGTGCCGTTTCGTATTGCGCTTGTTTTTCCGCCGGTGCTTTGCACGTTGTTTCGCGATCCAGTGATTCAACAGCAGTATATTGCATGGCTGGATAGACGCATAGCGCTTGGCAAGCAAGAGCTTATGCGCTGTTCAGGCAATACAGCCCTTTCCAATGCAATAAAATTTTATCTTGAAAAAGCTCAAGAAGATAAATTCAACTTTACTGTCGAATACGAACAGGATGTTATCGGCAAATTTTTGGAGTATCAAAAAAAAGGAAATGTTGAGCTGCTCGCAACATGCGCTACCAATATTTTCCTTCCTCATTATGCGGATATGCATGAAGTACTCAATGCGCAAGTTGAAACGGGGTTATACGCGCATCGCACATTTTTTAATGAACCTCCTGCTGGGTTCTGGCTTCCTGAAATGGGATTCATGCCTGGCATAGAAAAAGTGCTTGCAGCATACGGCGTAAAATACACTGTACTGGATGCGCGTGCATTTTTGTTTTCAGAAGATGAGGTTGCAAAAGGAATATTTGCCCCGGTGCAATGCAACACAGATGTATGTGCATTTGCGCGGGATAATCGTATTGACGAAGAAGTGTTTGGTGAAAATGGCTATGCTTCGGCATCAGTTTATTGCGATGTAAATCGAGATATTGCATTCGCTTTACCGCAACAGGAGCTTGCGTTATTTTTTGCGAATGGCTCCGCGCGCTATGCATCAGGATATTGCTATTATAATAAAACAGCGGGCGGCGAAAGCTGCTATAGCCCAGAAGATGCAATGGAGCAATGCGTGCGTGATGCTGCGCTGTTTTTGGAGAAAAAAGCTGACTTACTTGACAGAGCGGCATCATGCTTTTCCGATGTAAACAGCGCATCGCTCGTGTGTACATTTTCTGCAGAACAGTTTTTACGAAATTGGAGCGAAGGCATTGCATGGATTGAACAGCTTTTTCGCCATGCAACAGGCAGTTCTGTCTCATTTGCCCTGTTCAACGAATTGCTTGTCGGCAAATCGCGCTTGCAGTGCGTTCATCCGTACTACAGCTCTACGAATGGTTGGGGATATGGCGAAACGCTGTGCGCAAAAAAGAACGACTGGATGATGAGTTACATACGTAAGGCAAGCGAACGTATGGTTGATTTGGCAGAGCGTTTCCCCGATGACACAGGACTGAAAGCTCGGCTGCTCAATTTAGGCGCACGCGAGCTTATGCTTGCGCAGTCGTGCGGTTGGGCAGATATGATTTGGAAAGAACAGTTTCCTGAATATGCAGGAGAACGCTTTAAGGAAAGCGTTGCCGCATTTACCACAGTGTTTGAATCACTCGGTTCAAATACTGTGAGCACGGAATGGCTTACTGAATGCGAGGCGGAGCATCCTGTCTTTCCATGGATAAACTACAGAATATTCAGCAGGAAAAAGAACATCTCATTCTAATATTTGCGCGTCCCGTATTCTTTGAAAAAGCTCAAGTTCCATCGTCGCACTTTTTATGCCTTCAATCGCGGGGTCGAAACGCTTGTCGAGCGTAAGCACCTCGTTCCAGCAGGCTATTGCCGCTTCAAAATCGTATTGTACAAAATATGCTAATCCTCTGTTGTAAAGTTCGTCGATGCGTTTTTGCTTTTCCGCTCTGCCGCCGTCGCCAAGTAGTAGTTTTGCAGAAGCGCTTATTCTGTTTACAGGATTTGCCGATGAAGTCAAGTCGAGCGTGTAGTTTACATGCATCTGAATATTTTTCAGTATAGTGAATTCCATTCCTAAACTGATACGAGGATTTGCTCCTTTCAATGAAAACCCGCCGAGCACGCTGAAAAAATTAGTCACGAGCACTTGCGTTCCAATACCCGCTGACCACATGTGGTATTCGCTGAAGTTCAGCAGATTGAACGGTTGTCGGAATTCAAGTGTGAGCATAAGCGGTTTAATCATTCTGTATGAGATGCCGAGCGTTGCGCTTGTGGGAAGCGGGTCGTCGAGTTGCACGCGTTTGCCGAAACCGGTAATTGCTGCACCTGCGTTTAAAATATTCAATCCTACACGGAAATTTGATTCGCGCGAGCTAAAAAATTTTCCAACATTGAAACGCAGCATGATTCCCGCATCCCCGGCGATTGCAAGACCTGATTGTGAAAGCCCCGACCCCTTTATGATGGCATCTGTGTTGTTGTCTGTATAGTCGGGAACACCGCGCCATGCTGCCTTTGCGTTTAGTCCAACTGCGATCCCCTTAAAATAGTAGCCGGCAAAAAAATTATATGCTATGTTGAACAGTACCGTTGTTTCGGTGTAGTAGCTTTTTGCAACACGTTCACCAAATGAGTTGTATTCGCTGAACGGAATGTAGAAACAGCGCATCGCTCCACCGAGCCCGAGATTGCCGATTCTTCCCGTCGCCGCGATTGATTCCATAGCAGAATCTGCAATCCATGAGTTGTGAAATATTGCTGCTTCTGTTTTGGCAAGTACAGCGCTTGCGCCAGGATTATATTCAAGGCAGCTTACATCGTCTGCAAGCCCTGTATATGCGGTGCCGAGACTTTCTGCCTTTCCGCCCCATGGAATCATCAGCGAGCGAAACGCTGTTGTGCCTTCGTTTTTTCCTTCAAGCACTGAGAACGCATCAGACAGGTTAACATGTACGTCGGTAAAATCAAGCGTGTGTGCAGGCGAGGCTATTGCGGTGAGAAAAAATGATGTTGCCAATATGAGCAAAAAATGTTTCATCTATAAGCTAGTATATATTATATTCGGTTTTTTTTCTCCATTTTGTGAATGTATCTACCGAAAATCAAATAGTATTTTATTGAAAAATATGATACTATAACAAGGGAGTAACTGCGATTCACAGGTGACCATGAAGCGTCGTTTTTTGACGGTATTTTTTTTCCTCTTTGCCATTCCCGCGTTTTTTGCGCAGAGCGCGAGAGATGCTGTTTTGTCACTTGCTGAAATCGATGCGCTTATTGAAGATACAAATTATGATGCTGCACTTCTGTCGCTTCATGATTTTATAGATGTATATCCAGACATGTTTGATGCTGCACAAAAACGCGTGCGTCATATTATGAAAGTGCGCGGCAAATATTCTGAAATAGCACATACGCTTATTGAAGTGATTTTACACGAGCCTGAGAATGATGAAAAAATACTTGCAATAATACAAGAGCTCCAGTCTCTTGAAAAAAATCCTACCGACCGCCAGCTTGCATTTATACATGATGCACAGGTAGCGGCGCAATTCAACGTGTATCGGAAGCAATTATTAGCGATTTTGCAGGAAAGCGCAGACTTGACGCATCGCGATGAGTACACAGCAGGCGCTCAAAAAGCACGCAGCGGTTTTTTCATGTATCAAGATGATTTTTTTGCTGCACACGATGATGAGTACGCATTGCATGTACGCGAAGTGATAGAGAACGTTGATGACACCATTATGCTGTTTGAAAATATTCAGCCGCGCATGAATAATGCTGTCAACTCATTTACTGCATCTGTTCATGTAAGCGATATTGCAAAAGCTCAGGCATCATTTGCGGAAGTGGAAAAGGCGTATGCAGAATATGCTACAGTGCGCAAGAGCGTGCATCAGTTCGGCGCAACATTGCTGGCCATTTTTGAATCGTTGAAAGCAGGAAATCCTGAAATTACTGATGCTTCTTTTTTACCGTTTGTGTCGCGTTATATTCTTGGCATTCAATCAATTCCTGATTCGGGCATTGCAGGTGCAGTTGACTATGAGTGGAATAAGCTCATTGAGCGTATGAAAGACGAAGTTGCGCTTGCAATAGAAGCACATGCCGCATCGTTTGTCGCGGCATCTAGCAGCATGTTTTCAGAAGTTGCCGCATTTCCATCTGTGTTACCGCTTAAAACAATTTCTTCTCTTGCGGCAATTGGAAAGTCAATCAAAAATCTGCATGCGCTTTTCAACGATGAGCACGACAATAGTGCGGAGCAAAACCAATTTCCTAATTTTTATATATCGCTTGAGTATGCTGATTTTCTTTTCGAGCACATATCCGCATTGCTTGACAGCAGTTCGGACATAGTCACTGCAAAGCGAAATGCGTTTTCTCGCGCTGCTCCTGAAAATCCTGCTGCTGCGGAGGAAGCTGGCAGTTCGTATGCATCTTCGCTTCTCACCTCTGCCGAAGCAATTGAAAAGATTGTCGTGCGAAGTGCTGATGCCGCATTTGCTTCAGACGCACGCGCGCGTACATTTATGCAAGCAGAAAATACTGATGCTGACCAGCTCATTTTGCTCAAACCGCTTGCAGATGCATACCGAAAAATTGCTGAAGATGCTGATACTTTTAAGAGAAACACGATAACAGAATTGTGGCAGCGGAATACATCGTATTACGCTTTATGCGGAACAACGTATGTCGATTTGCGTAAAGCAGACTATGATGAAATGATGAGCAGCTACAATGGCGTATATGATGCCGCGACTGCACTTACGATGAAGTATCCATCTAAAGCGCTTGCACTGGCTGCTCAACTTCGAGAGTCTGTCGCATCGAATAAGATTGTGCTTGGAAATGCATATACGCGCTTGTCGCAAGGAGAATATGTTGACTCCTATCGCATACAGCTGCGTACAATTTATGATTCAATGGCACAGCTTGACTCATTTGTTACTTCAATCAGTCAAATAGAGTCATCTGCCGCAGAACAGGTCAGGGCTGCGCGGCTTGCGCAAAATGAAGCGGAGTTACGGTATTCGCAAGCACAGACAGCGCTCGCATCGAACAGTTTTGACGAAGCGCGCCGTCGGCTGCAGGAAGCGCGTACGAAATACAATGAATCGCTTGCATATGAAGAATCGGCATCATTGCGAGCGCAGTCGGATACGCGGCTTGCTTCACTTGGCATGCAAATTCAGATAAAACAAAACGAGATTATTGTGCGTCAAGTGCGCGAGCTTAAAACGCAGGCGCGCCGAGAGTACTATAACGGCAATTTTGACAGAGCTGAAACTATTTTGACGCAGGCGGAAAATTTATGGGCAATCACCAATGTTGATAAAGACGAAGAGATTGTAACTCTGCTCGCGCTTGTGAATACAGCGCTTTCTATGAAGACTGGACGTGTTATTCCGCCATCTGCGCCGTTATATCCTGAAATGTCGCAGATTTTAAGCATTGCACAGCAGTATTTTAAACAAGGTGGTGACTTGTTGCAGGCAGGGCGTACTCATGAAGGAAGGGCTGTGCTTGAGCAGGCGCTTCAAAAACTTCAAGAGGTGCAACTTGTGTATCCACTCAATCAAGAAGCAAGCCTGCTCACGTTGCGTATACAGCAAATCCTTGATCCTGACGGGTTTTCAGAGCTGTTTGCACGACGCATAGAAAATGTGCGCACAAATTACACTGTGCGGGGGCGCGAGCAGCAATCATACACGGATTTGCTCGATTTGTATGAAATCAATCCGTCGTATCCAGGGTTAAGCCAGTTGATATATAATGTGGAGATTGATTTAGGTATTCGCCAAAAACCGCAGGATAGAACGGCTATCACACGCTCTGAAAATCTGACAAGTCAAGCGCGTGGCATTGTCAATTCAGCAGGGCGAGACGAAGTGCGCCTTCAATCTGCGCTTTCACTGCTCGATGAAGCTATAAGCTTGAATCCAAACAACGATGAGGCACTCCTCTTAAAAGACCGCATTCAGATTCTTATCGGCGGCAGAGCTGTCATAGTGCTTTCATCTGAAGACGAAGCAAAATATCAAAGCGCAATCGTTGAAATGCAAAATAACAATATAATCACGGCAAATGCGCTCGTTGAGCAGCTTTTGCAAAAAGCTGAAAACAGGCGCTCGTCAAAAATCATTGATTTGCAGAGAAAGATAAAGGCGTTGTTGTGATGGAAAGAAAAACATATGGTAAAGCACTCATTGCAATATGTGCTTTGTTATTAATCAATTTTGCATCCTCGCTTTTTGCACAAAATTTTTATTGGGAATCTCCGGTACGCATTACAATGGGCGACGCTCGTTTCCCCTGCGTTGTTTCCAATGCCAAGTCATCATATGTGTTTTGGCAAGAAGTGCAAACTGCTTCTGAAACGATATGGCTTTCGTGTCAGTATCTCGATGAAGACAATCACTGGCAGACGAATAGTCGTTTTGCAGGGCCGTTCCCGTATTCAGGCGAAGTGCCCGACATTTATTCTGCGGCTGTATCGTCAAACGGAACAATTGCAGTTGCAGTGCTCTCTGATGTCATGAAGCTTTCAGTATTTGTTTCAACTGATGGCGCGCGCAATTTTAAAAGTTTTGAAATCGCTTCCGATAGTCAGCCATTTATTGCTCCTCGTATTTATGCAACGCTGCGCGGCTCTTTCATGCTGTTTGTGTCTGTGGGGCAGAGTGATTCATTCAATATGCGCATTGCGTTTTCAGATGACGGAAAAATGTGGACACCGTTCTCTCGTTTTGCAGGAGACAGCGGACTGACTAATTCATTTGTTCCTGTGCTCGTTTCTTCAGATGAAGGGGAAACGGTTATATTTCAGGCGCAGTACATTACCGGCAGCAGAATTTCATATCAGTTGTACGAGACGTTTTCTGCAGACGGCGGTCGCACGTGGTCACGTCCTGTATTGCTCACAGATGCGCGTTCACTTCCTCCGAACAGCACGCATGAATTTTCCCAGTATCACAATCAGCGTCCATTTTTGTACAGTTTCAACGGCTCAATGTATCTTGCATGGGAGCGCACGCTGTACACATCTGAGAATGCGCATATCTGCATGGCAGTCCTTTCGCGAAATGGTCTTGTGCAAGGCAGCATGGAGCAAATTACTCGGGAAGGAAATGCAAAGCGGGCTGTCATTTTTTCATTTAACAATTTGCTCTCGCTTGCATGGTTTGACAACCGCAGCGGTATAGACACTGTGTATATGGCGCAAAAACGTGGTGCACTCTGGAACGAAACAAAGCTTTCTTCGGGACAGCGCGCAAACCTTTTTGCTTTTCCAATAATTGCGCGCAATAGTGCTCATCGTGAAGATTTGTCATTTGTGTGGCAGGAGCTTGCCGCTCCCGTGCAATCGCGTGGACAAAGTGCAAGCGTACCTGCCATATATCGCCTTGAGCCTGATACATCTGTTGCTCGTCCGTCTATTGCGCCTGTTTCCTTTGTGCAGGGAAAGCGTTCTTCTGCGGAGCGCGCTCGTTTTCGCGTATCGCTCCCTAACGATTCTTCCGGTATAGCAGGATTTTCATGGAGCTGGTCGCAGGATAATGCTGTGGAGCCGCCGTTACAGCTTATGAATCTTCCGTCGGAACGAGTTGTGGAAGTGAAGGCAGAGCGCGAGGGAATATGGTTTTTTAAAGTTCGTGCAGCAGACTATGCGGGAAACTGGTCTTTATCTTCTGATGTGCAGTATTACCTTGATTTGACGCCTCCGCAAAAGCCTGTTATTGTTTCACCGCCTATTGATAAATTTGGTTTTGTGAATTCAAACACGTTCAACATACATTGGCAACACGCTGAAATTGACGATGATATTGCAGGCTATACGTGGAATCTGCAATATGTAGCTTCTGTGGATGAACGCATTACAGTGCGGAACCGTCATCCTATTTTGCTTGATGACGATGCAGTAAAAGCGATTGTGTCGTCGATTGCCGTGTCCCATGCAGTCGCGCTTGAAAATGCTGATGCATTGCCGCGCAGAATACTTGGTGTTGCTGAATCAGTTTCGTATGCAAACAGGCGCAATGGCATTTACGTGTTTTCAGTTGCAGCTATAGACAGTGTCGGCAACATAGGCGAGGCCTCTTCCGTTTTATTAATTCTCAATAAATATGTTCCAGCGACATATATCAGCGCTGTCGAGCGTTCGTCCGATATTTTTGGCAATTTAACGCTTTCAATCACCGGTGGGGGGTTCACGTATGATGGTACTATCAACACTATTTTTATAGATGCAGATGGCGTTGCTCCTTATGATTTGACTATAAGGCGAGAGGACGGCTCGTTTAGAGTTTTGTCAGATAACCGTATTGCAGATATAAAGCTTGGAAGCGAGCTTCAAGAAGGTACGTATCGCATCGGGCTTGTTCACTCTGATCGCGGATTGCATATGAGTGACGCGATGATACGCATTGAAAAAAACGGCACAGTAAAAATTGAAAAACAATATGTCTATGTTCCATCGTGGAAGCCGGTTGAAACGCAAGAAGGGCACCGCATTCACCTGGGAACTATTTTGCTTTGGGCGATATTTTTGCTTGCATTTGTTGTGCTTGCTTTTACAGTGGCAGGACTTGTGCAAACTGCGAAAAGTGCAGCAACTGTTCGCTCTGAAATTAAGGCGCTCATTATAGGAGATGTTATGCCGCAAGAAAAAAAGAAAAAGACGGTGCAGTTGAGGCAAAAAGGTGTGAGCCTCAAGTTTAAGCTAATGGGGCTTGCATCTCTACTTGTTGTTATGATAGTCATACTCGTTTCTGTGCCGCTTGGAATCAGCATGGTGCGTACACAAGAACAGACGCTTGCGCATGGATTGTTTGAGCGCATCGATATATTGCTCGACAGCCTTACTGCAAGCACGCGCATTTATATGCCCAGCCAAAATCTTCTTGAATTGAATTATTTGCCCGACAGAAAATCAGCAATAGACGAAGCAGAATATGTTACGATTACAGGCTATCCATCGAACAACAGCAATACAAGCCTTGCGTATGTATGGGCTACAAACGATGTCGATATCAGTCAAAAAATTAATAATGTATCTCTGTCATATGGTGAGTCTAAAATCATTGATGAAACAATTATACAGATTACCGATTATTGTGAATCGCTCAATGACCTTGCTGTTGAAAGTGCGGGAACGATTGCACAGGACATAACAGAACTTAATGCTGAAGGGATTGCACTTGCATTGCGCACGGACAGCAGGTCTGTTGCCCGTCGTGAAGAGATTGCTGAAATAACGACGCAGCTTTCAACAAAACTCACCGCCTTGCTCAATGACATTTCTTTGCAAGGCAGAGGTTCTGTGCCAGAATATAACAACGTACGTCTTGATAGAGGTAATACAAGCTATTTGTTTTATCGTCCTGTTTTGTATCGACAAGGCTCTTCGCAAGAATATGTGCGCGGCATTGTCTTTGTAAAAGTGTCAACAGAAAAACTCATTGCTTCTGTTGATGAAGCACAACGAGGAATAGTTATAACAACGATTATTATTGCGCTCATAGCAGTATCGATAGGAGCTGTTAGCTCGTTCATTATGGCATCTGTGATTGTGTCGCCTATACGAAAGCTTGCACAACTTGTTAAAACTATTGGCGACACGACTGATAAAACAAAACTTGCCGGTAAAGATATTGAAATCAAGCATCATGATGAGATAGGACAGCTTGGAGAAAGCGTGAATGAAATGACGCGAGGCCTTGTAAAAGCAGCACAAGATGAAAAACTGCTCATGGACGGCAAAGTTGTGCAGCAGACATTTTTGCCGCTCTACACAGGCAGCGATGGCGTAAAGGAAACAGTTGCGCGTCTCAATGAGGATAACGTGCAGTGCTTTGGCTACTATGAAGGAGCTTCCGGTGTATCGGGTGACTACTTTGATTATAAGAAACTTGATAATCGCTGGTATGTCCTCATAAAATGCGATGCGTCTGGGCACGGTGTACCTGCTGCTCTTTTGATGACTGTTGTTGCGACGCTGTTCCGCAAGTATTTTGAGTCGTGGTCATATGAAAAAGATGGTACACGAATTAACAATCTCATTGTGCAGATAAATGACTTCATTGAATCGCTCGGCATCAAGGGAAAATTTGCAGCAATCATAATCTGTCTTTTTGATACGCAGACAGGCGATGTATATATGTGTAATGCGGGAGATAATATCGTGCACATATACGATAGTGTAGCGCAAAAAGAAAAAATGCTTACACTCGTTGAAACGCCTGCAGCAGGACCGCTCCCATCATTTATGGTGGATATGAGAGGCGGTTTTAAAGTTGAACGGACAACACTTAAAAAAGGCGATGTGCTGTTTCTATATACAGACGGCATTGAAGAGGCAACAAGAAAATTCCGCGACGCATCATTTGCTGTTGTAAAATGCATGCAGTATGGAATGCAAGAAGGTGCGGCGCATGGTAATCATAAGGTGGGAGAAGAATCTGAACAGTTGGAAAGCGCGCGCGTTGCTGCGATTATCGAATCAGTTTTTTCCCGCAAAAAGTATGTGCTTGAAAAATATCACAATCCTGTACCTGCTGAAGTGCTCGAATTCGATTTCTCTCAATGCAACGGTACTATTGAAGATGCAATACTTGCTCTTGTGTCTATAGAAAAAGTTTTCCGCATGTATAAACCGCTCGATGTTAGCGCTGCTGATGTTGTGCGCGTTGATAAAAAAATTGATGCATTTTTGCAAACTTGTTTCAATCGCTATGATTATTATTGCAGCGCAAAGCAGCCAAGTACCGAGGGAGAAAATTATCTTGAGTATGCGTTCTTGCGTGAAGATGAACAACTTGATGATTTGACTTTGCTTGCGGTGCGTCGGCCGTAGAATTAATTTTGTGAATTGCATAAAATAGTGTATATTATAATAAAGCGTGTTTAAAATGCACGTTTGCCTAACGCGTGTATTTTTACTTTGAGTATGTAAGCAGGACAGCGCATGTGCTCATATACACGTGGCACGCATGTAATTTAATAATTCTTGAAGCCATTGTTTCATGTATTGTTAAATTTTAAAGAGTGATTATGCGAGGAGGTACGCATGGAATTCAGTGACAAGATTAAAAAGTATCTTGATAAAGGTGTGGAAGTTTCAAAAAATGCTTTTGACAAAGGCGTTGAGGTTTCAAAGACTGCGATTAGTAAGGCAAGCAATGCAGTGCAAGATTTCAGCGATAAAAGTGTTGTGCGCATAGAACGACGACAGTTTGAAACAAAGCGTGATGAGCAATTTGCTGTGCTTGGCAAAAAAGTTGCTGAAAAGATTATCAACGAAAACGCGCAGTCTATCAAGGCGGACGATGAAGATGTGATTGCAATCATTGAAGAGATAAAGCATTGCAATGAAGAGTTGGCTCGTCGTGACGAAGCGCTTGCACAAAGTCATGATTAACAGATTTTTTATGCATGCGAGAGGGAAAAGCGGCGCGAAAAAAAAAGATGAAAAAAGATGAAGGAGGGGGTTGACAAAGATGGGAAGAAAGGTGTAATATACACCTCACGCGCGCCAACAGGCAGCGCATGATGTTCAGCAGACAGAGGGAAGGGAAGGAAGATAGCGCGGAGGACAACCACGCGAGCGAAGCCACGAGAGGGGACTCGAGTGGCGGGACAAACTGCATAGGAATAAGGCCGTTCGGGGCAACCCGTATGGCAGAGATAATGGAGAGTTTGATCCTGGCTCAGAACGAACGCCGGC
>JAGAZO010000003.1 GCA_017940005.1 Treponema sp. | reverse complement strand
TGAACGTGGGAAATGCAGTTTTCGCGCAGCGGTTGAAGGCTGAGCGGAACAAAAAGGGCATCAGCATGGATGCCCTTGCTAAGGCGCTCGGCGTGAACAAAAGCCGGGTGGGAATGTGGGAGACGAACGGCATACTGCCGCGTCAGGATGCGCTGCTTCGGCTCTGCAAATTTTTCAATGTGACGGCAGATTACCTGCTCGGAAACGACGGGCAGGCGCGCAATGCTGTTGCATTCAATGCAATCCAAAGGAGGCTTATGACGTTTGACGAGACGCAGTTAAAAAGAGTGGAGGAGTTGCTGAACGCGGAGTTTGACGAAGCGTTCGGCGGCAAAGGAGAGTAGCGCATGGGAGAACCGTTTGCAGATTTTGCATTTGCCTGTACGAAAGCGAATGAAGTGCTTGTCGCCTGTACGGCGATTCAGGCATTTCCGTTTTCAGTACAGGATGTCATACTGGAAATGACCGACATGGAAATACGGAGCTATGGAGCCCTTAAAAAACGGGGCATATGCAATCCCGCGCAACTGTTCGGCTCGCCTGATGCAGTTGCCGTAGAATCTAACGGTCGTTGCATAATGTACTATGATGAGGACATGCCGCCCGTTCGGAAGCAGTTCAGTTTTGCGCATGAGCTGGGGCACATATATGCAGGACATGACATTGCGCTGGTAACAAAATTGCTGCGGGCAAAAGACATGCGCCATGAAGCGCTGTACAAAAAGTATGAGCTTGAGGCAAACTTCTTTGCCGCGCAGCTTTTGATGCCGCATCAAGTCATATGCGAGCTCTCGCGGCGCGGAAGAAAGATAACATGTGCTTTCTTAATGCGTACGTTCGGCGTTTCTGGCGAGGCTGCAGAAAAACGGCTTAAAACGCTGCGTGCGATGCGTGACTGGAACGCAACGAAAATTAACGTCGGCATGACGCTCGATGACATTGTGCGTGAAAAATTCGCCCCGTTCATCGATGCCACAGCCCCGCGTGACATGCCATATACAGAGGAGTTTGAAAAGGAGCTTGCACTGCAGCGCGAGCGCGACGCGTGGGCATAGCCCCTGCGCGCATACTGACCAGACAGGAGGTGATGCGGACATATTATAGACAGCAAAAACATCATTTGCACTTCGTGCGTTTTGGCAAATGAAAAAGCCTGTAATTCATTGCACTGAATTACAGGCAATTGGTGGGACACAAAGAAAGCGTCGCACATGATACGGCAATCTTACTTTGTTTCTCCCAAATCGTCAAGGCAGCCGGTCTGGCTGTGTGCCGTTGATACGGCTGCCTTGCAAGCGCACACACCGCCTCAAAACAGGCGGAAGGAACAAAACATGATTGATTCAATTAATCAGTTCAACAAACAGGGAAGCTTGGTAAGCTTGAACCTCTCCATAAATCAGTTCGACAAGGACGGCAGCTTCATCGGAAAAATCACCCGTCGGACAGTCGGTCTCAACGACTTGATAGGCGGCATCATCAAGAAAAATACTGGTGTCAATGAGAACATCATCAACAACGCCGCCGCACTTTTGCAGCTTGAAATTCTGGAGAACCTTGCGACGGGCAATGCCGTAAACATTCTCAATCTCGGCGTGCTCTATGCGGCTCCCGAAAATGTCATCAAAAAAACCAGTGCGTTTCCAAAGCTCTGCGCGAAGTTCACCACGTCAAAACTTGCAAACAGCACAGCGGCAAAGCTCTCCGTGCAGAAGATGTTCATGAGCAACACAAGCCCTACAGTGATGAGCGTCACCGATTTTTATGACGAGGTGCCGCAAAAAGGCATCTTGACAAAGCTGATGATGGCGGAAATTACTGGCGAGCGGCTCAAACTTGGCGGCACGGATTCAGGCATTTTCTTTGCGCCGCTTGAACCGGGCGGAAATCCCGTGAGCGATGAGGCGCAGTGGACAAAGGTGGACGACGCGCGCATCAAGCGCAACACGCCCAAGTCGCTTTTGTTCTACGTGCCCGACTCGCTCGCCGTCGGAACAAAATACCGCGTCATTGTGCGCACGGCTTTCACCGGAGGCGGAACATTGCGCAAGACCCCGCTTTCGGGAAGCTCTGAAGTCGTGACGGTAAAGAATGCGGCATAAGAATTGATTCGTGCAGTGCAGCAGGCTTGCCCCTGCGCCATCTTTGCGGGCAGCCCGTGCCACGCACGGGCTGCCCGTTCTTTGCCGCCGAGAGCTTTCCGACAGACCTATCTCGCTTCCTGCAGAAGAACAGGCACGCTTGCAAAGAGGCAGGCGGTGCGGTACGCGCGTTCGTCCACTGTCCACGCAATTTCAAGACCGCGCACGCGCCCTGCTGTGTCGTGCAATTTTTTCATGCTGACAATGCGCACCTCATCATCAAGCCGCAGTGTTTCCAAAAGCGTTGCCGCCGCTTTGTCCGCGTTCGTTTCAGCGTCCTCCCAGTACGGCAGCGTTATGGCAGAGACGGCTTCGCGCAACATGAGGTCTGTTTCAAGCACAAGCTTCGCCCTGTCTGCCCCGCGTTCAGCGGCGCGGACATTTCTGCTGTACGATACATATACGCCCGCAATGCCGCTCGAAAGCAACGCAAACAGCGCGACGGAAACCAGTACCTCACTCAAGCGCATGTTCCGTCCTCCTGTTCTGCTCCTCGATAATCCGTTCCGCGCGCTCAATGCTTCCAGCTGTTGATTTCAAGGCAAACGCGCACACGGACATGATTGCAGCAGATGCCATGAGCAGCACCGTCATCGCGATAAGCGTGCGCAGGAGCACAAAGCCGCTTTCAGTTTTCCCACGACGTGATGTCCGCATCTTTGCCGTCTCCGCCTTCTTTTCCGTCCGCGCCAAACGAGCGCACGCCGTACGGACTGTCTGCCGGTCCAGGTGCAAGGTACTCGTATTCGTTGCCCCACGGGTCGTTCGGCGCGTCCTTGTACAAGTACGGGCCGTTCCAGTTGTCGCTCACTGGCTCAATGTCAGGCTTTTTGCGCAACGCCGCAAGCCCCTGCTCAACTGTCGGATAGCGCCCGCAGTCAATGTAGTATGCTTCAAGCGCCACGCAAAACGAATCCACTTGCGTGTGCGCCGCAGCAGTCCGCGCGCGCTCAAGGCTTCCGACAGCCATAAATCCAACTGTCGCCGTCAGCACCATCGTGATTGCAATGACGATGAGCGTCTCCATAAACGACCAGCCGTCCTCGTTTCCCTGCCTCTTTTTCATAATGCCCCCAAAAGCGAAAATACGGGAAGCACGAACTGTCCTACAAGAACGAACAGCAGTATTCCCGTCAGTAAAATGAACGCAGGCTCTGCGCTCACCGTGATGTTTGCTATGATACGCGCGCTTTCTTTTTCGTAATAGCGGTGCAGCTGCGAGAACACCGTCTGCACGGAGCCAGTGCTTTCTCCGATGCCTATCCATGTGACAACATAGTCAGGAAACACGCGCTGCTTCTCAAACGACTCAGAAAACAATTTCCCCTGCGACACATCCCTCCCCGCGCGCAAGACAGCCTCGCGGTACGCGGCGTTTCGCGCAACATGCGCGCTCTGCTCCAACGCCTGCACAAGCGGAACGCCCGACGAGCACAAAAGTTCCATAGAAAATGAAAAGTCGCTCGTGCATGTCGTCTTTATGTACTGGGCAAAAAACGGAAGGCGCAAAAGCAGCGCATCAATTGCCATTCGCGCGCGCGCAGAAAACCTATGCAGCAGAACGGCAAGCATTGCGGCAAAAAGCAGCGCGACTGCCGCGACCGCAACTGCCATAAGCGAGCGATACATGCTGTCTACACTGGAAGCAACTTGAACGCTGTTTTCTGCGAACACGTCGAATACAGCTTCAAGGCGCGGAAACACAAAGAACACAATGCACGCAATGACGCAGACGGCGGTGATAAGCACCGCAATTGGATAGACAAGCGCCTGCGTTATCTTTTGCCGTGTTTCTTTTTTTATGGCAAGATATGCAGCAAGGCGCGCAAACACGTCTGTTATTGAGCCGGCAGATTCTCCTATGCGCACGAGCGAAATATACAGCGGTGGAAACGACGGCGAAAACAGTTCCAGCGCGCTGTGCAGCCGCTCGCCTTTCATGAGTGCCGCGAGCAGCTCCGTGCACAGCAGCTTGTTTTTTTCAGACTTGTCTATTTTCATGCAGACACGGAGCGATTCTTGCACCGAAAGCCCTGCCCGTAAAAGTGCCGCCATGCTCTCGGTGAATCGCATGACGACCGCGCCGCCCACCCGCGCACGATGAGCCGTCCGCACGGCAGAAGCAGTTTCTTTGTATGAAATGAGCATGAGCGTCGTGCCTGAAAAATAGCGCACGAGTGCTTCCTCATTTGCCGCCTCATGTATGATTGTCTCTTTTTTTCCGTTTTCATTACAGACGCGGCAACGGTACAACTTCATCATACAAGCGCCTCTCGTTTTGCTTCTTCAAGCGTCGTGACACCTGCAAGGATTTTCCGCACTGCGTCTTCTGCAAGCATCTTCATGCCGTTTTTTGCAGCGCGCGAGCGAAGCTCTGCATCGCTCTTTTCTTTGTCGATGAGCAGCGCGACGTCTTCTCCAATTTCAAACACTTCAGACACGACAGTGCGCCCCGCGTAGCCAGTGAACGAGCATTGCTCGCAGCCGACCGCCGCCTTCATCTTTGTTCCCGCAACGCCAAACTTCTTTTGCAACGCTTTCATTTCCGCAGTGAGCGGAACAGTCTTTGCACAGTGCGGGCACACCTTGCGCACCAGACGCTGCGCGAGCGCGTATTTCAAGACGGACGACACAAGGTACGGCTCTATGCCCATGTTCTTCAATCGCGTGACGGCAGAGACGCTGTCGTTCGTGTGCAGCGTTGAAAGAATCACATGACCGGTGAGCGCGGCGCGCACTGCAAGCTCTGCCGTCGCGCTGTCGCGTATCTCTCCCACCATGATGACGTCGGGGTCCTGCCTGAGCACGCGGCGCAGCATGCTGTCGAATGTAAGGCCTATGCTCTCGTTCACCTGTATTTGATCAACGTGCTCAAGCACGCGCTCCACTGGGTCTTCAATCGTTATTATTTTGAGCGCCTCGCGGTCCATGCCCCGTAAAAGCGCATGCAGCGTCGTCGTCTTGCCGCTTCCTGTCGGTCCCGTCGCAAGGATAAGCCCATTGGGAATTGAGAGCGCCTTTTTCAAAAGCGCGTGGCGGTCTGAAGAAAATCCGAGCTCGTCAAGGCTCAGCGCATGTTTTTGTGCATTGAATATGCGCAGCACTATGGACTCGCCATACGCGGTTGGCACGAACGACACGCGGAAGTCGAGCGAAACGCCCTCCGCGCTCACCTGCATTCTGCCGTCCTGCGGCTGCCGCTGCTCCATGATGTTCAAGCTTGCCATTATCTTGATGCGGCTTGCAATTCCCGCAAAAAGGCTTTTGTCCATCGTGCGCACCGTCTGAAGCACACCGTCTATGCGAAATCTGATGCGCATGGAGGATTCCTCGCCCTGTATGTGAATGTCGGATGCTCCGCGCCTGACTGCTTCCAAGCAGAGCGCGTTTATAATGTTGACGACTGGTGCCGACTCGGAGATGCTTTCAAGCTCGAACGCGCCTGTCGCATTGCCTTGCGCTTCGCCGCCCAATGCCGCGTCCGCATCGACAATGTTTCCGATGAACTCGGCAAAGTCGCCGTCGCCCACCGCGACAAGCACAACTTTTTTCGGCGCATGAAACGAAATGAGATAGTTGCCCGTGTCTTCCATACGACTGCATGCAACGGCAACGCGCACTTCGTCGTCCGTCTCGGAGATTTTTACCGCACATGCGCTTCTGATATATGCGTCTTTATACTGGTCGGGACACTCCCGATACGTGCGGTAGCTTGCAACAGTGAACTCGAAAGTGTCCATGCTATGCGCCCTGCGCCACATATTTTTCGTAGTAACGCTTTATTGCGCTTTCAGTTTTTTCCTGCGCCGTTCCAGTGCGCTCTATGAACGGCACAAGATATATGACGAACTCCGTGTCGGCAGTCGATTCAATTTTCTTTTTGAAAAGATTGCCGAGCAACGGTATGGAGCCGAGCACGGGAACCCGCTGCACGCTCACATCTTTTTCTGTCTGGATAAGCCCGCCGATGACGATGGGGCTGCCCGATTTTGTGCGCACGTTCGTCGTCACTTTTTTCTCAGACGTAGGCGGCGGAATAGACGTATCGTTGCTTGTTCCCTGTTTTGAGACTTGCGCGTTCACGTCAACTGTTATCATGCCGTCGCCCGACACCCAGCCTTTTATCGAAAGCGCAAGGCCGCTTGAGATTTCCCGCGTCGTGCTTGAATAGACGTTGCTCGAATTGTCGCGCACTATGTCGCGGTAGCGGTACACGTTCGTGTTTGAAAACGTGATTGTCTCGCCCGATATGCCGTTGAGCGTCGTGTCTGCAAGCACACGCGCCTTTCCCTCGCTTATCTCCCAGTCGAGCGATGCGGCAAACCGTATGCCGAACTGCGACACGATGTCAAAGTTCACATTCAAAAGACTTCCGAGTGTCGCCGCATAGCTGAGCCCCGTCCCCGTGCTCGACACCCGCTCTATTTTAAATTCGGGATTCCACCGCATGCCGCCTGTTTTTTGATGCTGTATCACGAGCACTTGATAGCGCACCTGCTGCTTCGGGCGGTCCATCACTTCAAGCTCACGCTTGAACGCATCGTATGCTTCCTGGCCGCCGGTAAAAAAGACGAGCGACGTGTCGCCCGTTACGCTCACGTTTTCTTTGCTCACCGACGGCGGCAAGTATTTCAAAAGCTCCTCGCTCTGTATGTAGCGCAAATGCACGGGACGCGCCGCTTCTCTTTTATCTATGAGCGCAAGGTAGTCGCGCAGCTGCTGTTCTTTTTCCTCCGTAACTTGCGTCACAAACGTCATGCTTCCCGGCACGATGACAGCATCGGAATACAGCATGTTTTTTGGAATGAGCGGCACGGCATCTTTAATCGGTATGCTCGATGTGGAAAAGCTCTGCCAGTAGCGTCCCTCCGCAGGAATATCTATCGCGGCAAGAAAATCGATTATGGGTTGCGTTTCGTCCGCGCTGCCGGTGATGTATATGGTGTTCGTGTTCTTGTCTATGCGCGAAAACGATGCGGCGTTGAGCTCCGTAGGAAAAAGCGCAGCTGCCGCTTCCGCGCTCACGTTTTCAAGCTTGACGGCGCGCGTCTCCTTGAGCTTTTTGAGCACATCCCTGCGCTGTATCTCGAATACATAGTAGATGCCGTCCGATACGGAGAAATCGCTGTTTGACTGCTCCATGATGAGATGCAGCAGCGCGTCAAACTCTTTGTCCGCATAGAACATGTTTTCAAGCACGGCAGCGTTTTTATTGAGCAGCGAATACTCCCTGCCCGCCTTCTTGAACAGAAAATCAATCACTGCGGGCATGGTCGCCTTTTTGAGCTGCAGCGTGTACAGTCCGTCTTTCTCATATATGTTGAAGTCTTCCCTTCCTGACGCAGTCCGCGTTGCGCTCTTGGAGATAAAATAGCCGCCCGCCACAGGCTCAAGGTTGTATCCTGCAAGCTTTGTCAAAACAAGATTGAGAATGTCGTCCATGCTCGCTTCCTGCGTGCGCACAGTCACCGTCACATTCGGAAGCGCGTCGTACATTATCGTCACATGCGTATCGCGCGAAAGGCGGGTGAGGAACGGAACGACAGGCACATCCTCGCCATCAATGTAATATCCGCCGCCACGCGCTTCAATTTTTACCTTTGTAATGTGATATACGCCTTCGCGCACCGTGATGTACAAACGCGCGCTTTCTGCAAATCGCCTGATAGCCGTGTCGAAATCGGTATCTTCAAAGTGAAATGTCGCGTTGCCGGAAACTGTGTCGTCTATGCTCACCGATTTTCCGCACATGTCAGCAACGGCAAGGATGATGTCCGTCACTTTTTGATTTCTAAAGTCGATTGAAATTCGCTCCGCTTCTTGCGCAAACACTGTTGCAAACAGCGCGAGCATTGCCGCCGCAAGCAACACCTTTTTTTTCATCATGCAAAACCTCCAGCTGCCATTGCAAGCAGCGTACCGATGGAAAGGAACGGCGCAAACGGCACTTTCTCCATGCACTTTTTTCCCGCAATGCGCGCCGCAGCAATATACGCAAGGGCAAGCACCGACGCGCTGAAAACCGCGGCAATGCCGCTGAAAAATCCCGCCGCGTAGACGAGCACAAATGCAAGCTTCACATCGCCCAGACCAAGCCCGCCGTACAGCCACCGCACCGCAAGAAGCGCGAGCGACAGGGCAAGCGCGCCCGCCGCGCGGCTCGGAATGGCATGATAGCTCCACCGTATGTCGATGACGACGAGCAGCAGCAAAAATGGATAGAGCATTCTGTCGGGAATAAGGAATGTCCTGATGTCTGCCAGCGAAATGAGCGTGCAAAACGCCGCCACAACCGCAGACCTTACCCACATCTCCATCCACGCCTCCTTCGCAGGTACGCACACTGCTCTCTACGTGCAAAACCTACGGGATTTGCCCCTCGTTGTCAAGGGGGAAAACATTCCTTAAAATTATACAAGCGAGCAAGTTTTAACGTGCGAGCGCGTACATTAATGCGCATTTGCAAACTGCATGTTAAAATACACGCGCTATTTCAGCGTGTATTTTAAACGCTGGCACTGTACAGTGTCAGTATAAATTACTCTGTATATGGTGTAAAAATACAAAACATTACCTAAAATTGCGCTAAATTTAGCGTACCACTATTGACATTCAGCAATTTCAATGAAATAATCATTCCTACATCACGAAAAACGCATATATCAGCGCAGAGAGTGGCAAAGCACACAGCTTTGCACAAATCAAAAAGGTGGGAACATGGAGATTATCAAACGCACGGGAAAAACAGAAGCGTATGATGGGCAGAAAATTGTCAATGCAATAGCAAAAGCATTTGAAAGTACAGGGCGCGTTGCAGAACACAATACATTCAGTGCGCTGCTTGCATCAGTAGAAAAAAAACTTGCAACAGAGCAGACAAAATCTGTCGAAACGATTCAAGACCTTGTAGAAAAATCGCTCATGGAAGCGGGATTTTTTGACGAGGCAAAACGCTACATTTTATTTAGACAAAAGCGCACTGAACGGCGCACCGCGCGAAAGGAGTTGTGTGCACTTGTTACAGGCGGCACGGAACTGCAAGACGAAACGCTTGAACGCACATTGCTTGGCATTCAAACAGCATATAATGACGACATGTATTCGCTTGTCATCTTAAAGGCAAAATTCATTTCGTTTGCAAAAGAACGCATGACACGAAGCGAACAGCTTGCAGCGCTCACGCGCGCAGCATCAGAATTGATAAGTCCCGAAGCCCCCAAATGGGAATTTATTGCGGCACGATTGTTAAATTTTTCGTTTCATGAGCAGCTTGCAAAAGACATGGAGCAACAGTGCATCTCCTCGTTCTACGACAAAATTGACTACCTCACAAAAGAAAACTTGTACGGCAGCTATATACTCAACTCGTACTCGCGTGCAGAAATTGAGCAGGCGGAAACGTTTATCGATGTGGAACGCGATAACCTGTTCACCTACGCCGGCCTTGACTTGCTTTTAAACCGTTACGTCATTCACACGCATAAGTTCGTGCCGCTCGAAACGCCGCAAGAAATGTTTCTCGGCATTGCGCTTCATCTTGCGATAAACGAAAAAACTGCGCGCATGGAATGGGTACACAAATTTTACGACATGCTCTCTCGTATGGAAGTGACTATGGCAACGCCGACACTTGCAAACGCACGCAAGCCGTACCATCAGCTTTCATCGTGCTTCATAGACACGGTGCCAGACAGTCTCGACGGCATCTACCGCTCCATCGACAACTTTGCAAAAGTATCGAAGTTCGGCGGCGGCATGGGCTTGTACTTTGGCAAAGTGCGCGCAACAGGAAGCACAATCAGAGGATTTGAGGGAGCGGCTGGCGGCGTCATCAGATGGATTCGCCTTGTAAACGACACTGCCGTCGCGGTAGACCAGCTCGGCGTGCGCACTGGTGCCGTTGCAGTCTACCTCGATGTATGGCACAAGGACTTGCTCGAATTTTTGAACTTGCGCACGAACAATGGCGACGACCGCATGAAAGCGCACGATGTGTTTCCCGCTGTGTGCTACCCCGACTTGTTTTGGAAAAAAGCAAAAGAAGATTTGAATCAAAACTGGTACCTCATGTGCCCGCACGATATTTTCAAGGCAAAAGGCTATCATCTTGAAGACTACTGGGGAGCAGAATGGGAAAAGCGATATAACGAGTGCGTGCGCGACAACCGCATTTCAAAAAAAGTTGTGTCTGTCAAAGATATTGTGCGCCTCATTTTAAAATCAGCAGTAGAGACAGGTACACCGTTTGTATTCAACCGCGACACAGTTAACCGTGCAAACCCCAACCCGCACAACGGCATGATTTACTGCTCAAACTTGTGCACAGAAATCGCACAGGGCATGAGCGGCATTGAACATGTGTCAACAGAACTGCAAACGCGTGGCGGCGATACTGTCGTTGTGACAACGACAAAGCCCGGAAACTTTGTCGTATGCAACCTTGCGTCGTTGAGCCTCGGAAACATTCCTGTACGCGATGCACCGTATTTAACAGCTGTCGTGCGCACTGCAATCCGCGCGCTCGACAACGTCATCGACTTGAATTTTTATCCGCTGCCGTATGCAGAACTCACAAGCAAATCGTCGCGCGCAGTCGGGCTTGGTGTGAGCGGCTATCACCATATGCTCGCAAAAAATGGCATCAAATGGGAAAGCGACGAGCACCTTTCGTTTGCCGATAGCGTGTTTGAAACAATCAACAAAGCGGCAATTGAAGCGAGCAGCGATTACGCGGCGGAAAAAGGCGCATGCGCATATTTCAAAGGCTCGGAGTGGGAAAGCGGCGCGTATTTTGAAAAGCGCGCGTATACGTCGGACGAATGGAAACGCATAGCGCAAAAAGTAAAAGCACAGGGAATGCGCAATGCATATCTTCTTGCTGTCGCGCCAACAAGCTCCACGAGCATCATTGCGGGCACAACGCCGGGCATTGACCCAGTGATGAAGCGATGGTTTCTCGAAGAGAAAAAAGGCTACATGCTCACGCGCACTGCGCCTGAACTTAACGCTGACACGTGGTGGTACTACAAAAACGCGCACCAGATTGACCAAGCATGGTCAGTGAAAGCATGCGGCATACGGCAACGGCACATTGACCAGGCGCAGAGCATGAACGTATATATCACGAATGACTACACCATGCGGCAAGCGCTCGATTTATACATACTCGCGTGGGAGTGCGGTGTAAAAACAGTGTACTACGTGAGAAGCAAATCGCTCGAAGTAGAAGAATGCGAAAGTTGTTCGTCGTAAGGAAGTAGCGTTGGAATTATCAAGATATAAATGCTATGCTATAATCAGTCGGTAGTGTACGATGGATGTATGGATGCGAGGTAATTTTGATATGACTAAAGTTGAAGCAATTGCAAAAGTAATGGAAGACAACGGTGGTTCAGCAAGTCTAAATGTAATATACGAAAATATTTGTAAATATTACCCCAATGCAAAAAACTCCAATAGATGGGATGCTGGAATACGCGGCGTTTTATATAGAGAACTTAAAGATGGAAAATTATTTAAAAAAATAGGCTTGAGCATTTATGCACTTGCTGATTACAAAGAAGAAGCACAGCCAGATTTAAAAGATTATGTTCGAATGCATTCCTATATTGAGGGCATTTGTGTAGAACTTGGAAATTTTAATAACTACAATACATATACGGCAGATCCATCTGCTATTTATCGTGATAAATTAAAACTAAAAGATTTTACAACAGTATCAGAACTTCCAGAGTTTTCATATAAACAAATATTGCAAGAAGTAAAACGCATTGATGTTATTTGGCTTAACAAAGCGGGACTGATGTTTCCTCAGAGAGTTTTCGAAGTTGTAGACAGCATAAACACACTTAACGGAGCGTTCACACGAAGTTTACAATTAAAAAACTTTAGAACACAATTCTATATCGTTGCACCAGAAAAGCATCGTGAAAAATATAATCAAACAATTGAATTAGAAATCTATCAAAATGCAAAAGAACGATTTTCATTTATAAATTATGAAGAACTCATTGAGCTATATAAAAGCACAGCCCTTGCAAAAAAAATTGAAAATAAGATATTCAAATAAATTCGGGAAAAAAATGATTACAAGCGAAAAGATTTACCAAAATTTACAAATATGTATAGAGGCAATGCTGGATAACCAAGTTCAGAAAATCCTGATATAATTAAAAAATTTGATAAACTTTGTAAGAAAATACTTAAAGGAGCGTATTAAGGCATCTTCAAAAGATATTTTTTGGAAGAGAAAAGGACTGGAAAAGAGAAACCTTTTGTAAAAAGGTGTCGCTTGTCCAGCTAAAAAAATAGGAGATAAAAAATGGAATTAGTAAAACGACCGCTGTTTAATCCTGACGGCGACACAGACATGAGAATGCGGCGCATGGTAGGCGGCAACACGACAAATCTCAATGACTTTAACAATATGAAATACCAGTGGGCGTCGGGCTGGTACAGGCAAGCAATGAATAATTTTTGGATTCCCGAAGAAATCAATCTTGCGCAAGATATAAAAGACTATCCCACGCTTGATAAAGCGGAGCGCACTGCATATGACAAAATCTTGTCGTTCCTCGTCTTTCTCGATTCGCTGCAATCTGCAAATTTGCCGAATGTCAGCGAGTACATCACTGCGAATGAAGTGAACTTGTGCTTGAACATTCAGACATATCAAGAATGCATCCACTCGCAGAGCTACTCATACATGCTCGACACTATCTGCTCGCCTGAACAGCGCAACGATATTTTGTATCAATGGAGAACTGACGAACATTTGTTAAAGCGAAATACGTTCATCGGCGACAACTACAACGAGTTTCAACAGCATAAAGATTTTTTTCATTTTATGAAAGTGTGCATTGCAAATTATATTCTCGAAGGCATTTACTTTTATTCGGGATTTATGTTTTTTTACAATCTTGCGCGAAACGGGCGCATGAGCGGTTCAGCACAGGAAATACGCTACATAAACCGCGACGAGAATACGCATTTGTGGCTTTTCAAAAACATCATCCTTGAACTGAAAAAAGAGGAGCCAGAAATGTTTTTAGATGAATACGTAGATGTGTACCGCAACATGATGAAAGAAGGCGTCGAGCAGGAAATAGCATGGGGCGAATATGTCATAGGCGACGACATACAAGGGCTTACAAAAAAAATGGTGCGCGACTACATCATGTATCTTGGCAATTTGCGCTGGACGAATCTCGGATTTGAGCCACTGTATGAAGGCTACGACAAAGAGCCTGCCGACATGACATGGGTAAGCGCATATGCAAACGCGAACATGGTAAAGACAGATTTTTTTGAAGCGCGCTCCACCGCATATGCAAAGAGCACCGCGCTCGTAGATGATTTATAATTTATGTGCGCGGGAAGTTTGCAACTCTAATGCGCAATGCTGTACACCTTGCAATGCACGTCATGCGGCGGATTGCCGCCACGCTAGCTCCACGCGTTCAATGTTTCTGCGGCAGCTTCCCACTCCTCGTTGAGCTTTTCAAGCTGCGCACGGATTTCTGCAAGCCGCTTTTGCACAGTGCGCATTTTTTCGCCGCTCTCGTATACTTGAGGAAGCGCAAGCGATTCTTCGAGTGATTTTTTCTCGCCCTCGCGCGCAGTTATTTCCGCTTCTATGCGCTCAACGTTTTTTTCAAGTTTGCGTTTTTCAGCCTTTTGCCGTTTCGCTTCTTCCCATGAAAGCGGCGCGGCGTTCACACTGCTCGCAGTTGCTGTGTTGCAAGAATGGGTAACGCGTGGCTGAACGCCACTCGTCAACATGCCGCTAGAGTCGCCCGCAGTTGATGTGCCTGAAGTGTGCGTGCTAGCGCGCGCGTCGTTTGCAGCAACATATCCGTCAGCACGGGAAGCAGTTTTCATCGCTGCGCTGTCCGCATGCCGCCCCGCAGCTGTCGCCATAGTGAATGCGCCCACTGTGCCGTTCGCTTCAGCTTCAAGCCGCTCTTGGTAATACGCATAGCCGCCGGGAAAACTGCGGCATTTCCCGCAATCAAGCTCCAGCACGCGCGTTGCAAGCGCTTCGATAAATCCGCGGTCATGGCTCACAAACACGACAGTGCCGCCGAAATCTTTAAGCGCGTCGAGCAGCACGTCTTTTGAATGCATGTCAAGGTGATTCGTCGGCTCGTCGAGCACGAGCAAGTTTGTCGGTATCAACAGCAACTGCAAAAGTGCGACGCGGCTCTTTTCACCGCCTGAAAGCACATCGAGGCTTTTAAACACGTCATCGCCGCGAAACAAAAACGCACCGAGCATGCTGCGCACTTTTGGCACAACATCGAGCGGCGCGCGTTGCTCAAAATAGTCGAGGATGCTTTCACTCCCTGAAATTTTTTCTGCGCTGTCTTGCGAAAACCACCCGATTTTTACGCCGCTTCCAAGCGTGAGCGTTCCGTGAAAATTGCTGTCCTCGCCTGCAATGATTCGCAGCAGCGTCGATTTTCCCGCGCCGTTTTTTCCAACGACGACAAGCCGCTCGCCGTTTTCAAGCGTCAATTCAAAATTATTAAGAACGTTTGTAACGCCGTCCCAGCTTTTTGTGATGCCGTTTGCACGAAGCATAACTTTTCCTGCATGCGGCGCGTGTGGAAACGTAAAATGAATTTTTTTGAGCGACTCTGGTATTTCTATGCGAACGATTTTGTCGAGCTGTTTTTGACGCTCCTGTGCTTGCGAAGCTTTTGACGCTTTGTACCCGAAGCGGCGTATGAATTCTTCCAAGTGGTGAATCTCTTCTTGCTGTTTTTCGTATGCAGCAATGAGCGTTCTCAATTCAACTTTGCGCACCGCTTCATAATGCGTGTAGTTTCCGGGATAGCGTTTAAGTTCGCCGTTAAAAAGCTCGTACACATCGCGTATCGTTACGTCGAGAAAATAGCGGTCGTGGCTTACGAGCAAAAAACCGCCGTTGTATGATTGCAAAAATTGTTCGAGCCATGCGCGCGCTTCAATGTCGAGATAGTTTGTCGGCTCGTCGAGCAAGAGAATATCAGGCTTTTGCATGAGCACTTTTGCAAGCGCAATGCGCATCTGCCAACCGCCTGAAAATGTCTCTGTCTGCTTGGCAAAATCACTGCGCAAAAAACCGAGCCCGAGCAAAACTGTTTCTGCCTGTGCCCGCCTTCTGTGCCAGCCGCTTTCATCGAGCGCGCTTATGAGCTGCGACTGGCGCTCCGCAACTGACGCAACATTCTGCGGATTTGATGCAAGCTCCTCGCCGAGCGCATCTATCTCCTTTTGCATGTCGTAGCCAAATTGAAATGCAGTGTCAGCTTCTTCGAGTAATGTGCGACCGCGGTGCGTCAATCCTGACTGCGGCAAGTAGCCGATTCGCGCATCTTTTTGCACGGTGCGCACGCCGCTGTCGCTTTCCAAAAGCCCCGCCATCACTTTGAGCAGCGTTGACTTCCCTGCCCCGTTCGCGCCAGTGAGCGCCGCTTTTGTGCCCGACTGCAAATTCACTGAAACAGCTTTAAGAATATCTCTGTCACCGAACGCGAGCGAAACTTTTGAAAACTGAACAAATGCCATAGCAAAAATTATTAATTTCGTTCAAAGAAAATGATGAATGGACTTATACCGCGCCGCACAAGCGTATTGCCTTCAAACTGTGCTCCAGTTGCATCTTCAAGACGAATGCCGTTATCTGTCATTTCATACAAAAAGTTAACTTTGTCTTTCATGCCTTCAAACGCAAACGTGAGGATGCCGTCGTACTGAGAAGCAAGCGAATCGTCAATAAAATAACTAATCTCGACAGTGCCGCCGTTCCGTGCAGATTGGCTTATGACCGATGGAACAAGGCTGCGATTATTCCGCCATGTAAAAGACATGTCGTCACGCAGAGAAAGCTGCCCGTAGCTTGCGCTTTTAAAATTGGGTCCGAAATTATACAATGCGCGATATTCTGCAGCGCGCCTGTCGCGTTCTGCCGCAACAATTTCAGCGACATCATCTTCTTCTCCAAGCGTGATAAAATTAAAATCACGCGGACGACCGCCTTCATCCGAACACGTCACCACAATATGCGTGTCGCTGCGTATATGTATTTTTACTGGCGTACCGGTAAAGGTGTATTCAGCGTTGCCTGTTTTCAGTGCGCCTGCATAGCTCCACGAACCGTGCATGTCGGGGAGATTGAGAGTGATTTTCTCGCTTTCTTCGTCAACAGCAAAACAATACGCTGCATTCATACGCGCTATGTCTATGCGATGCGATTGTATCATTGAGCGGTAATAATCGGGATACCACGTTTTTGAAATGACTTCTTGTATGACAACATCTTCTTCTTCAACAACTGCAACTTCTCCGCCAACAATGCTGCCGCCTTTTTCAGTTGCAAACTGTTCAAGGTTGTACGAGAAGCACCAGCCCTGCGTGCCGTCTTGCGTGAGCACGCGCATCCAGTCGCCTTCAAGTGCGGTGTTTCCCGCCATCACCGGGTCGCCTTTGCCTTTGTACAACAGTTTAATAATTTCACCTTTGCGCAAGCGATACACTTGGCGCGCAGTATTCACTGGGTCAGCACGAACAGGAAGCCCATCCAATTTTACCGACGCATATTGATGACGATACGCTTCATATCGCGCTGCTGTTTTTTTTACTGCACGGCGCGACTCAGGCTCCGTGATTTGCCACAGCGGAATATCAAAACGCTCTTTTCCTTCTGGCACAGAAATTGCATACGTGTGAGAAATATTTGAACGAATATATACCGGCACAATATCGCCGTCTTGCAAACCGCGTTCAGGAATGTCCCAGAGCAGCACGCTGTGCCCCATGATGCGGGAACACGCGGTACACACAAAAGAAAGTGCGCACAACAACGCAATTTTCATCAGTCGCTTGTTTTTTATCATCATGATGACACAGCATATCACAGCGCGCAAAAAAAGTCATCAATGGTATAAAGTATTACTATTGAATTTTCGTTGACTTTTGAAAAGTGCCATGTTACAATTTATTATAAAAATAACATTATATTTTCGAGTATTTTCAGGAGGCCATATGAAAAAACGGGCAACAGCAGTCGTGCTGCTGGGAGTAGCGGCGCTTGCATTTGTAAGCTGCAAAAAAGAAAGCAAAACAGCTGGAGGCATAAGCGATGTAAGCGGCAAAGTTGTCATCTACACGTCAATGTACGAAGATATCATTGAAGCGGTGAGCAACATTCTCGAAGAGAAATTCCCCAATCTCAACGTCGAATTTTTTTACGGCGGGACGGGAAACATTCAGGCGAAGATTGCCGCAGAGCGCAGCGCTGGCAAGCTCGGCTGCGATATGATGATGGTCGCAGAGCCGGCATATTCGCTCGAATTAAAAGAATACGGCATGCTCCATAGCTACAAGTCGCCTGAAGCTGCGGCGCTCTCTTTTGAATACGACAGCGATGGCGCGTGGTATCCTGTGCGCATCTGTACTATGGTACTCGCATACAACCCTGAAAAATATTCGACAAGCGAGATTCCTACAACGTTCAAAGAATTTGCAACCGATGCTCGACTGCGCGGCTACGCTTCAATGTCGAACCCACTCACATCTGGCACGGCTATGGCTTCCATCGTCGCATTGCTTGATGCATATGGTGAAGACTATTTTGTCGGGCTTGGAAATCAGCGCGTAGCGATTGAATCAGGTTCCGTCGCACTCACAAAACTTGAAACTGGCGAATGCAAAGAGATTATGATTCTTGAAGAGTCTGTGCTCAAAAAACGCGAGGAAGAAGGTTCGCAACTTGCGTGCATTTATCCCGACGACGGCGTTTTGTGCATTCCTTCAACAGTTATGACGGTGAACGAGCAGTGGTGCGCGAACAATAACATTGAAGCGTGCGAAATACTCACCGACTGGCTGCTTTCAAAGGAAGGGCAAAAGTGCATGGTGGACGGCTGGATGCATTCAGTGCGCGGCGACGTTGATTATGTTCCGTATGACTCGCTTTCCAACAGTGAAGTTTTTGCAAAGATAATCCCAATTGATTGGGAAAAATGCTACAAGGAGCGCGATACAATCCGCACGCTATTTGAAGAACACGTTACGGTAAAAAAGTAAAAATTAACAACAAATCGTTGCTTGCATTTTTACTGATGATGCATGCGCACAGCACTACTTTATGTGCAAGCAACGTACATTTTCCCGCATAATGCAAGGAATTAAAATTGGGAAAAAAAATCTACTTTGACTATAAATGGGTTATCATTTTTTTGATTGTTGGCTTCCTTGTTATTTTTCAAGTGTTGCCGCTTGTCTACTTGCTCGTCCGCTCGCTGTTCGTCAACGGGAAGTTTTCGCTGCAAGGCTTTAAAAATATTTATTCATATGCGCTCAACTGGACGTGTTTGAAAACGACGCTTATCGCAGCAACACTTACGATGATTTTCGGCGTGCTGCTCTCGTTTCCGCTCGCGTGGCTCGTGGGACGCACAAATATGTACGGCAAAAAAATATTCCGCACCATCTTTGTGATGACATACATGGTGCCGCCATATGTAGGCGCAATGGCGTGGCTCCGACTTTTGAATCCCACTGTCGGCACAATGAATGTATTTCTTGCCAAGATTTTTCATCTGTCGCAAAATCCATTCAACATTTATACAGTAGGCGGCATGGTATGGGTGCTCACTACATTTTACTATCCATATGCATTCATCACAATTTCGCGCGCTATGGAAAAGATGGATCCGTCTCTTGAAGAAGCGTCGCGCATTTCTGGTGCATCTCCTTTGAAAACAGTATTTACTGTCACTTTGCCGCTTGCATTTCCAAGTATTGTTGCAGCAGCGCTGCTTGTATTTGTAGCTGCTGCTTCATGCTACGGCATTCCTTCAATCATCGGTGCACCGGGACAGATATACACAGTAACCACGCGCATCATCGACTATGTGCAAATAGGCAGTGACGAAGGTCTGACGCATGCAACATCGCTTGCGGTGTTCCTTATGGCAGTCGCATTGATAATCCTATATGTTTCAAATTTTATCATTGGCAAAAAAGAGTATATCACTGTTTCGGGAAAATCGACACATCCCGCCATAGTTGATTTGGGAAGATGGCGCATGCCCGTCACATTGCTTGTATCACTTTTTGCATTGCTTGTCGTCGTCATTCCATTTTGGACAGTCATCTCCACATCAATTACGATGAACATGGGTAAAGGCGTTTTTTCAGGCGGCAATATCACGTGGCGTTACTGGAAAATTATTTTTTCGCGCAAATCAATTCTCAACTCGTTCAAGAACAGCATTACATTTGCATTTCTCGCTGCTACGTTCGGTATGATTGTGAGCGTCACTATGGCGTGGCTCTTGAAGCGTACAGAAGCGAAAGGCAAAGAGATTCCAGATTTTTTAATAACTGTTGGAAGCGGCACGCCGAGCGTTGTCATTGCGCTTGCGCTCATCATGACAATGACAGGAAAATTCGGCATCAACATCTACAATACGATAGGCATCATGGTCATCGCCTATATGATTAAATACATGATGATGGGCATGCGCACAGTCGTCTCCGCATTCGCACAAGTCAGTCCATCGCTCGAGCATGCTGCGCAGATTGCAGGCGCAGGATGGCTCAAGCGACTCAAAGATGTGGTGCTCCCGCTCATAAGCCCGTCAGTTGTTGCAGGCTGGTTCCTCATTTTCATGCCGTGCTTTTACGAGCTTACCATGTCAACGTTGCTCTATTCAAACAGCACAAAGACGCTCGGCGTAGAGCTTTTTACCTATCAAACGTTTCACAGTCAGCAGACTGCTTCTGCGCTGGCAACGGCGATTCTCGTCATCGTCATCATCATGAATACAGTTCTCAATAAATTAACAAAAGGCAAGTTTTCGATTTAACAACGCGCTGCGTTAATAATGGAGGTATGGAAATGTCAACAGTAAGCCTGAAAAACGTAACGAAGATATATGACGACGATGCAAAACCTGTCATCGACAATTTCAACGCAGAAATACAAGACGGCGAATTTATTACATTGCTCGGTCCTTCCGGGTGCGGAAAAACAACACTGCTGCGCATGATTGCTGGGTTCCGCAAACCTTCAAGCGGCTCGATTGCAATCGATGGCAATGTCGTGTCAGATGAAAAAGTATTTGTGCCACCTGAAAAACGCGGCATAGGCATGGTGTTCCAAACGTATGCGGTGTGGCCGCATATGAATGTGTTCGACAATGTTGCCTATCCGCTTAAAATTCAAAAAGTCAAAAAAGATGAAATACAGCGCCGCGTCAAAGCTATTTTAGATATAGTGCACTTAAGCCAATACGAAAAACGGATGCCGAGCCAACTTTCCGGCGGACAACAGCAGCGCGTTGCACTTGGGCGCGCGCTCGTTGCAGAACCGAAACTGCTTTTGCTCGATGAACCGCTTTCAAACCTCGATGCAAAACTGCGTGAGAGCATGCGCTTTGAAATCAAAGAGATTCAGAAAAAGCTCGGCATCACTGTTGTGTATGTGACGCACGACCAGATTGAAGCTATGACAATGAGCGACAGAGTATTTTTAATAAACAACGGAATTGTGCAGCAAGTTGGCTCGCCGCTTGAAATCTATCGGCACCCCGTGAATCAATTCGTGGCAAATTTTGTGGGCAAGGCAAATTTTTTAAAAGGAAGTGCAGAAAACGGTCGCATTTTAATAAAAGGAACAAATCAATCTGTTGCCTATGAGGGAACATTGCGTGGCGATGTTGTGCTTGCACTTCGTCCAGAAAATATTAAAATCGTTTCAGACGGCGGCAACCTGACGGGTACTGTTAAAAACATGTACTATCTCGGCAACGAAAACGACTGCTACATAGACTTGGGTGGCGCTTCTGTGCGCATCGTTGCAGACCCGCGCTCATTTGACGATTTGTCAATCGGTCAGAAAATTGCACTGTCGATTCAAGAAGAGATTGTATACAAAGACGACGGAAAAGATGATCAGTACAAAATATTGACATGAGCGCGACTACTCAATAATCGAGCAGTTTTTGCGCTTTGTCTTCTGGCATCGATTCGATGTCGCGCAGCTTTCGTTCAATAGCGCGCGTGCGCACGCCTGCAGAATCAATTTCTTTGCTCGCTGATTCAAGTTTTTTCTTTGTCGCTTCAAGCACGTTGCCAAATTTGCCAAACTCCGTGCGCACTGCTCCGAGCAGTTCCCACACATGATTTGTTTCCGCTTGAATTGCGAGCGTGCGGAATCCCATATACAGGCTGCTCAAAAATGCATCGAGCGTCGTAGGTCCCACAATCGTCACGTGAAATTCGTTTTGAATGTGCTGCAAAAGATTTGGAATGCGCACCACTTCAGAATACAGTCCTTCAAACGGCAAAAACAAAAGCGCAAAATCCGTCGTGTACGGTACTTCAATATATTTCGTCTTTATATCTTTTGCAAATTTTTTGATGTCGGCAACAAGCGCGCGCCTGTCGCTTTCCATTGCATCTTTGTCTGCCGCGTCGTAATCGACAAGCAGTTTTTCGTAATTCACCGTCGGGAACTTTGAATCAATCGGAAGATAAATAAAGCCTTTTTCTGTTTCTTTTGCAGGAATCTTTACGGCGAACTCGACGACATTTCCCGGATTTTCAGGATTCGGGTGCGCATTTTTTTCATACTGCGACGGCGAGAGGAATTGCGACAGCAGCGCCTCAAGCTGATATTCGCCCATCGTGCCGGTCACTTTGACATTTGAAAGCGCGCGCTTTAATCCGCCCACATCGTTTGCAAGGTTCTGCATTTCGCCTAAACCTTTTTGCACCGCTTCAAGCCGCTCTCCTACAAGCTTGAACGAATTGTTGAGGCGCGTCTCAAGCGTGCTCTGAAGTTTTTCATCTACCGTTTGCCGCATCTGCTCAAGCTTTTGCTCGTTGCTCTTTTGGATATTCTGCAACGTGCTTTGCACCGCTTGCTGCTGATTGTGCAATGTCTCCTGAGTCGTGCGTGTGAGCATTTCGAGTCGCGTAGAAATTGTCTCCATAAATTTGCTCAAGCTGTTTGTCATGGATTCATTTGTGTTTTTTGTGAGCGTGTCGAGTTTTGCATTGACAGCAGATTGAAATCCGAGCAACGTCCTGCTTGATTCCTCGCGCGATGCACGAGACAAGCTAGCATTTTCGCTTCTGTTTCGTGCAAATTCATCTTTGAGTTCTTTTTCATAATTGCGGAGCGATTCGGCAATATTCGCTGCATTGTTGCGCCGCTGGAGCGCAAGTAAAATTAGTATTATGATGATGGCGGTTACAAGCAACACAAGCACAGCAATTTCAAAAATCGAAAGCGGCAAATTCATAATTTCTCCTAAAAAAGTTACCACGATATATCAGCGGCATCTTTCATATGCGCCTAACAAACATATCTCGTTGCAAGCGTCGGGGCACAGAACAAGTATAACGCAAGTTGCGCTTTGTGCAAATAGCGGGCGTTGTAGCTGTCAGTAAAATACAGTATAGTATAGCTATGGAAATAGAACGCAAAGACGTGCCCGCAAAAGACAAATGGGATTTAACATCGCTTTTTGAATCTGACGACGCATGGGAAAAATCACTAAAAGAAATTGATGTGCTCACGCACGAGATGGCGCAGTACAAAGGGCAGCTTGCAAACTCGCCGCAAACGCTGCTTGCAGTGCTCAAGGCATGTGAAGCTGTCGATAAAAAAATGGAAGCAGTTGCCAATTATGCAGGACTGCTGTGCACTGCAGACGAAACAGATGCCGCATCGCAAGACAAAGAAGGCAGAGCGCAGATGGCGTACACAAAATATGCCGCTGAAACGAGTTTTTTCAATCCTGAACTTTTGGCAATTCCTGATGAAAAAATCAACGCGTGGTTGGAGCTGCCAGAATTTGATGACTATCGAATTTTTTTGAAAAAACAGCTGCGTTTAAAAATGCACACGCTTTCAGAAAAGGAAGAGCGCATCATGTCACTCCAAAGTGAAAGCGCAGCAACAGCGCACAAAACATTTACCATGCTCACCGATGCTGATTTTCAATTCGGCACAGTCACCGTTGACGGAACAGAAAAAACGCTCACGCAATCAACGTGGAGCGTATTCATGGACTCACACGCACGGAGCGTGCGCAAAGAAGCATACAAAAAATTTTATGCAGTGTTTGAAACATATGAAAATACGCTCGCATCACTTTATGCGGGAAGCGTGCATCAAGATGTATTTTCGTCTCGTGCACGCGGATACAATTCGTGCCTTGAGTGCGCGCTCTTTTACGACAATGTAGCTCCGTCAGTGTATCACAATTTGATAGACACAATTCACGCAAACTTTCCGTCGCTGCACAAGTATTACGCGTTGCGCAAAAAAGCGCTGCATCTCGATGAGCTGCGCCACTACGACGTGTACGCGCCGCTCGTAAAAAACGTGAACACGCGCACATCATATGACGAAGCTGTTGCCATATGCCGCGAGGCACTTTCACCGCTCGGAAGCGACTACACCGATACGCTGTGCGCGGGTCTTACTGGCGGCTGGGTAGATAAATACGAGAACAAAGGAAAACGCAGCGGCGCATTTTCAAGCGGCGTGTACACGGGCAACCCGTATATTTTGTTAAATTACAAAGAAGATGTTATACGCGACGTGTTCACTATGGCGCACGAAGGCGGGCACTCCATGCACACATACTATTCTGTGCGCAACAATCCGTACATGCAGTACAACTACACGATTTTTGCCGCAGAAGTCGCATCTACATTTAATGAAGCGCTCGTGTTTGAATATTTGCTGCAACGAGCTGACAGCGACGACATAAAAGCGTATCTTCTTGCAATGCGTGCAGGCGACATTCTCGCAACACTTTTCCGTCAAACAATGTTCGCCGAGTACGAATTGAAAACGCACGAACTTGTGGAAAACGGCACACCGCTTTCTGCAAAAGTGCTGCGCGGCATATATCGCACGCTTCTCGAACAGTACTTCGGACCTGAAATGATTTTTGAACAAAACAGCGACATGGAAGGGCTTCGCATTCCTCATTTTTACAACGCGTTTTATGTGTATAAATACGCCACAGGCATTTCCGCGTCGATTGCGCTTGCGCGCCGCGTGCTTTCTGGCGGCGCACAGGAGCGCGAAAATTACTTTACGTTTTTAAAATCGGGCGGTGCGCTTTTCCCGATTGACGCGCTCAAAGTTGCAGGCGTTGACATGAGCACGCCCGAACCAGTGCAGGCTGCGTGCGATGAGTTTGCGCGACTTGTGCACGAGCTTGAGCAGCTGCTCAAGATTTAGCAAAAATCAGCCGATTATATATACACGTAATGGATTTTGAGCAGAAACCCGTATGGAGAAATATAATTGAAAGAAACAGAGTTTAGCTCTTTTTTAACAAAAGTACCAAAATCAGAAATACACCTCCACATTGAAGCTGTCCTATCGCTCGGCTCAATAAAAAAACTCTACGAAAAACGATACGGCAAAACGATGAGCGCAGAAGATGAGGTGGCTCTTTTTTCATACAACAATCTCAACGGGTTCATCAACGCGTTTCTTGTCGTGCAAGACTTATTTAGTTCAGTTGCCGATTTCAAATATGTGTTCGACGACTTGGGAAAGTACCTTGCCAAAAACAATATTGTATACTGCGAAGCATTTTTTGCGCCGTCAGCTTTTTTGAAAAAAGGATTTGATTACAGCGAGATGATTTCGCTGTTTTCAAAAAAGATTGCGCACATCAAAGAAAAATACAACATCACGGTAAAACTGCTGCTCGACGTTTCGCGCACATTCGGCTGCGAAAATGCAATGAAAAACTACGAGCTTCTCAAGCAGTATCCGTGCAAAGACATCATAGGCATTGGACTTGGTGGCGCAGAGCAAAAGGGACCTGCAAAAGAATTTGGACCGGTGTTTGCAAAAGCGCATCAAGACGGATTCCATGCAGTAGCGCATGCAGGCGAAGACGTAGGGCCTGAATCAGTGTGGGACTCAATCAAGGTGCTCCAAGCAGAGCGCATCGG
The DNA here is from genome assembly GCA_017940005.1 of Treponema sp. Classification (GTDB taxonomy): domain Bacteria; phylum Spirochaetota; class Spirochaetia; order Treponematales; family Treponemataceae; genus Treponema_D. Next base: position 148,848 of record JAGAZO010000003.1, on the reverse strand, counting down.
GCACGGCATAACATCAATTCAAGACGAAAAACTCATCGAGTATCTTGCAGAATCGCAGTTGCCGCTTGAAGTGTGCATTACGAGCAACGTGTTCACCAAGCGATTTGTAAAAAAAGTGAGCGAGCATCCTATCCGCGCGCTGTATGATAAAAATGTTTTCATCACAGTGAACACTGACGACCCAATCTTTTTCAAGACAACGCTCATTGAAGAATACTGGAAATGCTACAGCGAGCTGCACTTTACGCTTGACGAAATAAAGCAGCTTATTGCAAACGGATTCAATGCGACATTCCTTTCAGACGCGCAGAAAAAATCATACATAAAGCAGATGAATGCCGCATGGAAAGAATTCGCGCCAAAAGAATAATGCAACGCGCACTGTTGCGTGCGCTGAATCATTTTTGCTTACTTCAAATACACCATCAAAAGCATGATGTCGCTCACGCGAATGCCTGAAATGCGCGATGCCTGTCCGAGTGTGAGCGGGCGTATCTGTTCAAGCTTTGCGCGGCTTTCCGCAGACAGAGACACGACAGTACTGTAGTCAAAATCGCTCGGAATTTTTGCGTTTTCCATGCGGTGCATTTTTTCCACGCGTCTATCTTGTTTCTGTATATAGTAGCGGTATTTAAACGCGATACGCGCTTCTTCCCATACTTTTTCGTTACAGCCAGGATTTTCCATGTCAGGATTTTTTATTAATTTTTCAACGAGCGCATGTTGTTCTGCATATTTTTTATTAACGCTCTCAAGCTCGTGCTGTGTTTTAAGCCCTGCTTCAAATCCATATTTTGTAAGCCGCTGGTCAGCAGTGTCGTACCGCAACTTGAGGCGATACTCTGCGCGTGCAGTGAACATGCGATACGGCTCATTTGTACCAAGCGTAACCAAGTCGTCTATGAGCACGCCTATGTATGCCTCATCGCGTCCGAGCACGAGCGGCTTCCATTCAGGAATTGTTGGAGAGGCTGCAAGAAGCTGCGTACGCAGTTCCGCATCGGTGCGCGCGTTTTCTGCAAACGTGATTTCTGCGCCGCACTGAGTTTTGTGCGCTTTTGCATAGTAGCCCGCGTTGATGCCAGCGACTATTCCCTGCCCCGCAGCTTCTTCATAACCTGATGTGCCGTTGATTTGCCCTGCGTTGAACAGACCTGCCACGAGTTTTGTCTCAAGCGATGGGAAAAGCTGCGTCGGCTCAACATAGTCGTATTCAACCGCATAGCCAGGTCGCGATGCAACAGCGTTTTCAAATCCGGGAAGCGTACGCATAAACGCATCTTGCACGCTTTCGGGCAGCGACGACGAAAAGCCGTTTAAATATATCTCGTCAGTTGCAAGACCTTCAGGCTCCACAAAAATCTGATGACGCTCGCGCTCGGCAAAGCGCATAACTTTGTCCTCGATGGAAGGGCAGTAACGCGGACCGACACCGTGAATCTTCCCGCTGTACAGTGGCGAGCGAGCAATGTTGTTACGGATGATTTCATGCGTCTGCTCATTCGTATACACAATATGGCACGGTACAAGCGGGCGGTCAATGCGGTCATTGCTGAACGAAAACGGAAGCACTTCTGAGTCGCCTTCCTGCACATCGAGCTGTGAAAAATCAATAGTGCGCTTGAGCACGCGCGGCGGCGTACCTGTTTTGAGCCTGCCTGTTTTAAAGCCGAGCTTGCAAAGCGACTCAGTAAGACCGTTTGCAGCTGCCTCGCCGAGTCTGCCGCATGGCGCATCGTATTCGCCTATAAAGATGGTGCCGCCTAAAAATGTGCCTGTCGTCAAGACCGCCGCGCGCACAGGAATAATGCGTCCGCGTTCAGTGGCAACTCCCGTAATCTTGTGCCGCCCTCCGTCAGCAGGAATTGTTAAAATTTCCGTGACAGTGTCCATGAGCGTTGAAAGGTTTTCTGTCTCTTCAAGCGTTTTTCGTGCGAGCGCAGCGTAGAGCGCTTTGTCCGCCTGTGCGCGCGGCGCACGTACAGCAGGACCTTTGCTTTTGTTGAGCAGGCGAAACTGAATGAGCGAAGCGTCAGTGAGTTTTGCCATTTCGCCGCCGAGCGCGTCGATTTCGCGCACAATGTTGCCTTTAGCAATACCGCCTATCGACGGATTGCACGACATGCGCCCGATTGACTCTATTGCCTGCGTTATCACGATAGTTTTCAAGCCCATGCGCGCGCATGCAAGAGACGCTTCTATTCCTGCGTGACCTGCGCCAACTACCGCAACGTCATATGAATCGTAAAAGCCGGACATAGTTACTCGCGCGCCGCTTCACAGCCCTGCTTTTGCATCGGAATGCGTTGCGTCTCTGCATAATTTTGAGCGGCGCTTTCGTATTGCGCGCACGAGGAGTGTTACCATAGTCATGCCGATGACAGGAACTGCAACAGCGATGAAAAATCCTGAAAAGAGGAAAAATCGTTTTACGTAACCGAGCGCGGCCCCAAGCAACGTAAAGAAAAACCACGCGCCTACTTCCCACCACGGCGTATACGTGTTGCCTGCATCGTCAGTTGCCCAGATAAAATCAGAAATCGTGTAGCCCGCAAGCGCGCCAAGCCATGTTGCAGCAAGATACGGTGCGTCAAGCGTGTCGCCATGTATCGAAGTGCATCCAGTAAAAATAACATTACTAAAAATTAACAAACGGGGAAAAAAACGACAACGCTTTCGAGTCATACACTAATCCTTAAGTTCTTCGTAAACTTCAATAATTTCCTCAAAGCAATCGAGGAACACTTGCACAATTTCAGGGTCGAAGTGCGTGCCCGCGTCGTTGTCAATTATATCAAATGCTTTGGACGCTTGCGATGCTTCTTTATACGCACGTTTTGAAACGATTGCATCAAATACATCTGCTACAGCAACAATGCGTGCTTCAAGCGGAATTTTTTTTCCTGCCAATCCTTCAGGGTAACCAGTTCCATCCCATTTTTCATGATGATACTTTGCGACATTGCTTGCCATTTCAACATACTGCGCGTCGTTGTTTTTCATAATGGTTTGAATTATTTCAGCACCGATTACAGTATGCGTCTTCATCACTACGTATTCTTCTTGAGTGAGTTTTCCAGGCTTGTTGAGTATTGCATCGGTAATTGCAATTTTTCCGATGTCGTGCAACGGTGCAACTTTCCTGAGTGTCTCAATCCATTCGTCATCAATTATATCTGCATGCATGTTTTTACGCATCATTTCAGTTGCAATAATCCATGCATATGAGCTCGTACGTCTGACATGCTTTCCTGTGTCCAGGCTGTGTCCTTCTGCAAGTGTAGCAAATCCACGTATCATTTCATCTTGGATATCTGAAAGGCGACGCGTCTGAATAGCGACTTGTGTACGGAGGCTGTTGTTGTAGCTTTCCAAAAGACGTTCTTTTTCTCGTTCAATCGTTACATTTTGCAAACCAAGAATATACCCTTCTATTTTGCCATATGAGTCGACAATCGGTTTAACTTCAGGTTTATAGATTTGGCCGCCCGATTCATAATCTTCCACATCTTCAGTATGGTCATACAAAAGCGGCGCATATATTGCACGAATTTTTTCCGTCTTATCGATGAACGGCTCTTTTATCTTTATAGTTTTCAATACAGGAAAAACATTCGCTGCACAGGTGTTGTAATGCTCTAGGCAATATGATGTGTCTACGACGATAATTGCATCTTCAAGAGAATTAATAAGCATAGTTTGTGCGACATTTTTTATGTCGAGATACTTTCGTACCGTGATGAGATACAGGCAAATTCCGCTTGCAATTGTGATACCCACTGGCACCATCTTAAACGATTTGATGCGGAAAACAGCTCCAATAAAATAGCATATGCTTGGCATTATGGCAGCAAGATACAGCAACAAATTTGTCCGAGTCCTGTTTTTGTTACCTGCTTTAATCATCTTTACAAAAACAGCAGTAAACGCGGCATTTGCCAGCACAATCATAATGTAATACAGCGTGTGGAAGATTCCATATTTTTTGACAAGCACATGTATGCCGTCTATGTTTTCAACATGGTACGAAACATAAAAAAGTTGATGTTTGTCAAATGTAAGCGTAATAATCACAAACATCATGCTTACGACAACAATTACCCAATACAACCACGACGGCAATGCAACTTGAAAATAACGCATGCCAAAAATCAAAAACGTACTGTACAGCATGCATGTGCCAAAATACTGGAGCTTTGTTGCAAAAACAAGCATGTCGATAGAATTCACTGGACTTTGCACTGCACTCCAGTGTCCAAGCTGCACGAGAAACCCTGTAAAGAAAAGTATCATCACCAATTTCTGTTCTTCGGTAGCACGCCCGCGCGCTGCAATGATAAAGCCCACGGTACAAAAAATGAGACCCGCCCCGTATACAAAATATTGGATGACATACAAATTCATATTCTTTAACTATAATATTATGTATCGCATTTTTAAGATTTTGTAAAGTAATCATTCGTCAATTTGACAGCAACGCCAGAAAGCGCAAGCAGCGAGATGATATTTGGCACCGCCATAAGCCCGTTGACAATATCTGCAATTGTCCATACAGCGCTTACCGTCATGTACGGACCAAAAAATACGCACACGATGTAGAGCCAGCGATACGTTTTAACAAGATTCATATTGCCGCCAGAAAGATATTCAAGGCATCGCTCGCTGTAGTAATCCCAGCCAAGAATTGTCGTAAATGCAAAAAGCGCAAGGCATACCATAAGAAAAAACGAGATAAGCTTTCCCGCAACAGGAATGCCTTGCATAAACGCGGCGTTTGTAATCGCATAGCCCTGCAAGTCGGTGTTCCATGTGCCGCCGAGCACAATCACAATGCCGGTAATCGAGCAAATGATAATTGTGTCAAAAAATGTGCCTGTCATTGAGACAAGCCCCTGCTGCACTGGCTCTGCAGATTTTGCCGCAGAAGCTGCGATAGGTGCAGAGCCGAGTCCCGCTTCGTTTGAAAAGATGCCACGCGCTATTCCTTTTTGCATTGCTATGAACATAGTGCCAAGCGCACCGCCAGCAGCGGCACGAAACCCGAACGCGCCTGTGACAATTTCTGCAAGCGCAGCAGGCACTTTGGTGATGTTCGCCACAATGATGACAACACCGAGCGTCACATAGACGACAGCCATTGTCGGCACAAGAATTTCAGATACGCGCGCAATGCGTTTAAGCCCACCGATGATTATGAGTGCGGCAAAAACTGCCACGAGCACGCCCGCTATGACAACTGTCCATGAATACTCATTGCCAAAAAGTGTAACAGTCCACAAGTTTTGCGGGTCAAAAAATGTGTTGATTGCGCTTGAAATGCTGTTCACTTGTGTGAATGTTCCCATGCCAAAAAGGCCAGTAACAGTACCAAACACGGCAAACAATTTTGCAAACGGCTTCCATTTTGTGCCCATGCCCTTTTCAATTGTATAAAATGGACCGCCTAAAATGTGACCGTCAGCCGTAACTTCGCGGTAATGAAACGCGAGCAGGCATTCAGCATATTTTGTCGCCATGCCGAAGAGAGCTGCAAGCCACATCCAAAAAAGCGCGCCGGGTCCTCCTGCTGCAATCGCAGTCGCCACACCAACGATGTTACCTGTGCCTATAGTTGCAGAGAGCGCTGTACACAACGCGCCAAGGCTTGACACTTCGCCGCTCCCTTCGTCTGACTTTTTACCGATTGCTCTAATCGCGCTGCCAAGTTTTGAAAACTGCAACCCTTTGAGGCGCAGCGTAAGCAAGATGCCTGTAGCAAGGATGAGCACGATGAGCCACAAGCCCCATACCTTGTCGTCAACAGCATTTAAAATCGAATTGATTTGTGAAAACATACAACCCCCGTAAAAAATGGCATTGAAATAATGCCTATTTACCAACAGGCACATGCCATTGCTCGCAAAAATGATTGCGAAATTTTCTATAATAAATCATAAGTATATCATAAAGTAACGACACATGACAACCGAATAGCAACATGCTTTTAGCATTGTCTAGAGCAGCACAGGGTTTTAGGGGCAGCGCCCCTAGGAGAATGGGGTGCCGCGCAACAGCGTGCGCGGCAGGGGAAAGGCTTTTCCCCTTAATTGCAATTTTGCGTCATATCGTATACCATAGCGTGTTATGGATTTGTTGAAAAAACTTGCAGACTGCAAAACACGTTTTGACGAGCTTGACGCGCAGATTATGAATCCCGACATTGTCAAAGATGTGGCTGCGTACAAAGATGTCATGCGCGAGCACGGTCACCTTGCAGAAGTTATTGCGCTGTACGATGAATATAAAAAAATTCTCAAAAGCATTGAAGACGACACCGTGATGATTACAAATGAAGACGACCACGAGATGAAAGAGATGGCGCGCGAAGAGCTCAAAATGCTTGAAGAGCAAAAACCACAGCTCGAAGAAAAAATAAAGCTCAAATTGATACCGCCCGACCCGCTCGACGAAAAAAATATTATTGTGGAAATACGAAACGGTGTCGGTGGAGACGAAGCTTCTCTTTTTGTCGCAGACTTGTACGAAATGTATACGCGCTTTGCAGAGATGAAAGGCTGGAAGTACGAGCTGTTGAACGCAACGGAAACAGAAGTGGGCGGCTACAAAGAAATTTCGTTTTCGCTCAGCGGCAAATTTGTGTACGGCACGTTGCGCTGGGAAGGCGGTGTTCATCGCGTGCAGCGCGTTCCCACAACAGAAGCGCAGGGGCGGATTCACACGAGCACGGTCACTGTCGCAGTCCTGCCCGAAGCAGAAGAAACTGACATCGTTATAAAGCCTGACGATGTGCGCATAGACGTCATGCGCGCAGGCGGACCGGGCGGTCAGTGCGTGAACACGACAGATTCAGCGGTGCGCCTGACGCATATTCCTACAGGACTTGTCGTCATTCAGCAGGACGAAAAAAGCCAAATCAAAAACAAGGCTAAAGCGTTCCGCGTGTTGCGCGCGCGCTTGTTCGATTTAGAAGAAAGTAAAAAACATGCGGAACGCGACGCAGCGCGAAAATCTATGGTGGGCTCAGGCGACAGAAGCGAGCGCATACGTACATACAATTTTCCGCAAAATCGCGTCACCGACCATCGCATCAATGTGACGCTCTACAAGCTCGACCAGTTTATGCTCGGCTACATGGACGACATGCTCGACGCGCTCAACGTGTACGCAAAAGAAGAGCAGCTCAAAGCAGACGTGAGCGAACTCGACAAAGCGCAATGACGCTCCACACTGCCCGCCGCGAAGGCATTACAGAACTTGCCGCTTCGCCCACTGCCGCGCTCGATGCCAGCGTGCTACTTGCACATTGCATTGGCAAACTACGCAGTTAAAATGTCAAGCGACGCTTTTACAGATTCGTTGTCAGTGTTGATATAGGAAATATGTGAAGAGTATGTTTCCTTAAGTCCGCGGATAAACTCATCTGCCCATGACGGCGTAAGCACTTTTACGCCTGCAAAGTCCAACACAAAGTCGGTCGTACTGTCTGCTCCATCAAGCAAATACGATGACGCGCCTAAAAACGCATCGCGCCCCGCAGGTCGAGAAACAAGCACATCGCCAAAATCAGCTATGTTGATAGTCATACGCACGCCTCCCAGTGCACTACAGCAAGACAACCAGAAACTGTGTAATTAGATTGGGAAAATGTTATCTTGCCGTTTTGTATTGCAGCAAATGCTGCCCCCGAATGAAAATAAAGCTCCCAATTGCGCTCGCATATTGTTTTGCAGACAAATTTCAATCCATTCCCACGCTGTTCAGGCGCGCGCCCTGAAATCATCTGCGTAAAAGCTATGTGCAAAGCATCTTCGTCGCTCGCAATATCATGCTTTATTTTTGAAAGCGTTGTACGAATGCCGCTCCCATAATCAGCAAGCACGGCAACATTAGCTTTTTCATCGTGCAAAAAATAGACGCCCTTTGGTTTGCCAGATTGATAGACATAGTTATGGTCAAACGTGTTGTTGCCGATTTCGCCGATAATCGCCGCCACAAGATACTGTTTTGTACGCGAAATAAATGCATCAAGGCGCGCATTGAATATGTCGCGGAACTTTGCAAAAGATTCAAGCGCAAACGAAACAGAGCGGTAATCAGATATATACGCATCAATGCTATCTGCGAAAAGCATAATTCATTGTACAATAGCCACCAAAAATGTGCAATTATTACAGCAGTATTTTACCGCGCAATTCACATAGTTTTGCCTCACTTAGTGACATCTCACTCACACTATTTCTTTTTTCATCACAATTATGCTACACTGCTCCCATGACGCTCCACACTGCCCGCCGCGAAGGCATTACAGAACTTGCCGCTTCGCCCACTGCCGCGCTCGATGCCAGCGTGCTGCTTGCACATTGCATTGGGCGTGAAAAATCGTATGTGCTCGCTCACCGTGACGAAGAGCTTTCTCCCGCGCACTACAGCGCGTTCACCGATGCGCTCCGTTTGCGAAAAACGGGGCTGCCCGTCGCGTACATCACTGGGCACAAGGAGTTTTACGCGCTCGATTTTCTTGTAACAAAAGATGTGCTCATTCCCAAACCAGACACGGAGCTGCTCGTCGAGCTTGCACTCGCAGAAATCATGCGGCGCGGCGGCACATCGACTCAACGCACTGACGAGCAGTCGCAGCAAACGGAAAAGCAGCGCGCTAAACACATTATTAATATTTCGGAGCATGCTGCTGGAAGAGCCGCACTTGCGCGGCTTGCTCACGCGCGGTGCTCCGCCTGTCCAACAACTCAAACTGACAGGCGGGCACTCGGCGGGGCATTTCACGAAATGCCGCTGCTTGAAAACGCCGACAGCAGTTCTGAAGACAATTCGCCTAACGTGGCATTGCAGCAGCCCCGCCGCCCGCTCCAGCGCGGGCTAGGTGGCATTTCCCTGCCGCATGCTGATTATGCAAAAACAACAGCGAGCGCAGCTATGTTGCGCATTGTAGATGTGTGCACGGGAAGCGGTTGCGTCGGCATAAGCATTTCGCGCGAACTTGCAGCGCGCGGCATAGCGCATACGCTCACGCTCACAGACATTTCTGCCAGCGCGCTTGAAGTTGCACAGCAAAACGCGGCGCGGCTCTTGCCAAATGAGCAACTTTCACGCACCGCATTTGCGCATGGCGACTTGCTCCACGCAGTGCCCGACAATGCGCAATTTGACATCATCGTTGCAAATCCGCCGTATGTGCCGCACGATGAAGTAGACATATTGTTGCAAGACGGCAGAAGCGAGCCGCGCCTTGCACTCGACGGAGATGCAGCAGCGCACGATGCGCGCGCTATTTCTGAAGCTGCAACGCTTCCCGAATCGAGTGAATGCATGCGCAGTGTTCACATTACTACGCTGCCCGCCGCGCGCAAAAGCGACGGACTTGCTGTAATGAGACGGCTTGTGCCGCTTGCATATGCGCACCTCGCAGACGGCGGTGCATTTTTTGTAGAAAGCGGCGAATACAATGCAAGCCAAACTGCCGAGCTTTTGCGCGCGGCGGGCTTTGCAGCTGTTGCGACGCACTGCGACTTGGCGGGACTTCCGCGCGTCACAGTCGGATACGCGGAGCATCAGTAATTCTGCAAAACAGCGCACATGTTCACATGCAGCATAGCCCGCCGTGGAGTTGTGCCCTCCTGCCGCACGGCAGGAGGAGCAGCGACCGCAAGCCTGCCGTCCTGTCTGCTGCCAGGCAAGTCGGCAGTCAGGTCAGGCAGGCGAGGACGCCGCGCGTGAGCAAGCAACGGAAGGGCGGTTTGCAAAAAGAGCTGCTCCAAAAAAGCTATATTTATTTTTCGCAGTGCAACCACGTGAGCTCGTGCTTGTTATAGTTTAAGTGCACGACGCGGCTGTTGGGAATCGCGGCAAACTTGTCAACAAGCTGCCAGTCAATCGCGCCTTGCATTTTAATCGTGCAAATCATGTTCTTGGCAAGGCCGACCGCAAGCCATTTTTGAATCCACTCGTACAGCCGCGCGGGGTAGCAAATGACGTCGCTGAACACCCAGTCGCACGCGCCTATCTCTTGCACAGGAATAGTGAATGCATCGTGCGCGCGGAACGTGACAAGGCTGTTTTCCATGAGCTGCCTCGCAAGCGGCGAGCGGTCAACGGCGAGCACAGTGCATCCAAGCTGCACAAGTTGCCATGTCCAGCCGCCAGGACTCGCGCCCGCTTCAAAACAGCGCGCCCCGTTTTGCGGCAGTTCTACGTCAAACAAGAGCTGCATCATCGTGAGCGCCTCCTGCAATTTTAAGTACGCGCGGCTCGGCGGCTCTGTGTGATTTTCTGCAAACTGGATTGCGCCAGAAGGCAAAAAACTTGTCGTGGCGCTGGAAGCAAGAATCGTGTGCTCGTCAAGCAGCGTGTATAATCCAATCGGCGACTTCGGCACGCGGCACGGAAATGTCCGCGCTTTGAGATTCACATATGGCAGCTTTTCTTGAATGAGCGCGCTCCGTCTGAAAAACTGATACGTGTACGGCGCCCAGTTGCGCTGCACGTTTTTGAGCGCATTCGCTGCTTCGCCGATGGAGTCAAAGTGGAGCAAAAACGGCTCTGTCAGTGCACACCGACAAAAATAGGGAATGGCGGAAAACGAAGCGCACTCTTCTGTAGTTTGAGCAACAAATGCGCGCTCTACATACAGCATATCGCCGTAACGTGCTGCCTTGTGCAACGGTGGCAGTGCATGCTCACTGCGCGTGGGTGTCACAGGGAGCGCAGCGGACATATTGCAGCCAAAACGCTCGCGCAATTCTGCAACAAGATAATCGTACATGTCAGGAAATGAAAGAAACGCTGTGCCAGAGAGTTTTTCTATGCAAACCGACATACTGTGCCAGCTATTTGATTTTCTACTGCAAGGTTTTCTTCTTCGGCAAGGCTTTCAATATATGAAACGACACGGTTATATTCAGGCGAATGCAAAATGCTGAAGCCTATTTCTGTCGTGCCGCTTTCATCGCGCACCCATCGCGGACGACACAAAACAGTAAACGGCTCGTGAATGTTTTCTCCCGCTTTTTGCGCAGGCGTTACTTTTAGTTCGTATTCATTTTCAAGGTCAACGACTACGGAAAACGGGAAACGCACTTTGCACCCGTCTCTGCTTATATTGTCGAGCACGCCAGGCAACGCGCAGATTTGTGGAGCTTCTATTTTGCCAATGTCGTCAAAGCGAACAGATTTGCGATGTGCTGCACACATAGGCAATAAGTATACGATTTTTCACGATACAAAGCAATAGCGCAATGCATCACTCTTTTACAACCATCACTTTGCGCGTTTCGTCAATGCCAGCGCCCACAATGCGCACAAAATACATACCACGCGCAACTTTCTTTCCCGCTTTCGTCGTACCGTTCCATGAGTAAAACTTCTCACCAGCTTGTACAGTGCCGCGCTCAAGATATTGCACTATGTCGCCGTCGAGCGTCATTATCATAATGCTAATTTTTCCCTCTTTTGGCACAGCCACTTTGATTGTAACGCTTTCGCCTGCATTCGCGTCTATCACGTTATTGAAAATACTCACTCCGCCGCGCTGCGTTATCTGGTCTTTTAGACAAAATGACCACAAATCAAGAGACGTTATGTCGCTGTTGTTTTTGAGACGTAGCGCATACAACGGCCAAACATCCCCGCTATAAGAAGTGCCATCATACACAGGAGTATGAATTACATCGCATGGAAGTTCAAACATAAAACTCACTTGATCGCCGCTTTGCCAACCACCTGTTCCCTTAGGTATCACAAACGTAAATGCATTGTCAGTGCTTGTGACATCTTTTTCATAATCAATATTTTCATTCTCGCTTTCTGCAAGCGCGGTGAATATTGATGGCAGCCATATGCGCCAGTCAAGTTTAGTAAGCGAATTGCTGTTCACCGACACAGAATCGCTGCTAGGATTACGTGAAAAATATATATACGGCGATGATGCAAACATTGCTGCACCGCCATCTGTCTTGTTATCGGTACCGTCAAAAAGTTTACCAACGAGCGTAATGTCGCTATCAGTAAAAAGCGTGCCATTATTCTGTTGCTCTTTATTCCAGTCGCGTATAGTAAGATTTGAATCTGCATCAGCTAGCAACGTCTTCATTTTATCAATTCTATCATCGTATGCGTACAAAAGCTGTACTGCATTTACTGCAAAATCGCTCAATGCGTGGGCAGCGTGCCATGGCAAAGAATTGCCGAATGAATCTTTAATAAATGATACAGAAGGATTTATTGCACCGGAGACAGGATCAATCGATGGTCCAATATCTTCTTTTACTACAATGCACATGTTTTGTATATCATCAAGCGTGACAGCTCTTGTCAATTCTAAAATGAGTCCTGTTGCTTTTTCATTTGAAAACGCTATAACAGCTGGAGTTGCCGCAATCGCTATATCAGTTGTCGTATGATCTTTCAATGGATTAAGCTTAAACCAATTAGGAACATTTTCAAGTTGTGAATTTATTTCATCTGATAATTTTTTTGAAAAGATTATCAACAGTTTTTTATACACCACGTCAGACGGCGAAGCAAGAGGTGCAATCGTCATCGCTAATTCAGGTGGTTTTAAATCGATGCTTTTTGCTTTCGTGCCCACATTCATACGATTTCCCGCAAGATCAGTAATGCAACATGCGTTTGCATCAAACGTAACAGTGAACTGTGTTGAAAGCGGAATCGAAGGATTTTCAAGCTGCAATCTGAAATATAAACTGTCTTTATCCGCAATTGTGTCAGTAAGCGTTGTTTTAAATACAAAGTTTTCTGCACCGCCCATCACAGAAGAAAACGAGTACGAATGAGTGCTTCCATCAATTGTATATGAGAATGCCGTGTGAGCACCAACTAATGAAGATTGACGTATGCCACCGCGCGTTTTACTTGCGTCTGTAACAAATGCTCGTGCACCACCATTTTCATCTGGTGTGCTCGCAACAACATTTGACGTCACGCTTCCACTGCACCAACCTACTTTGGTAAACCACGTATAGCTTTCAGCCGCTTCATATGTTGGTGTGTTGTCAAGCAAATGGATTTCAAGCCAATCGGCATTTACCGCGCCAGATGGCCCGGCACCAATGATTTCACGCTCTGCTATTGTCTTTGCGTCATTCCACGCCACAGCAGCAGTGCGGAACGGAGCGAATGTCGGCGGCGAAACATCCCATTCGCCATAGAGATGCGCGCTCGATAGAAGCAAATAAAGCTGCCTATCTATAGTAAGGAAATTATTAATTATTAATGTTTCTGCGCTGACACTGGCAAGAACATTGCCCACAGCATCTTTTATGTGATGATTTTCTATACGCGTCACTTCGCCAGAAGGCGTTTTCGCTGAATCGATATACCCCACCCAGTTGTTATACATACCACCGTCAAATGACACAGTACCGTCCACATATCCTGCAATGGAAACACGTACGCGATGCGTTTGTTCTTCAGGAATAGCTCCTGCAATCACTGCAAATTTTCGATAGAGCGCATGAACGCTCGTATCGCTCATCTTCGTAGCACGATTGCCCGCATCTACAAAGCCTGACATAGACGCAAAACCTGCAACGGTCATTTTTTCGTCGCTTACAGTAATAGCTCCGAGCTGTTCTGTTGCTTTTACATTTACCGCATCAAACGCAACGCTATCAATCTCCACCTTCTCTGAATAGCGGAACTCGACAAAATTGTGTGCATCGTAATGCATCTGGACAGCGGGATCGCTCCCATCTGGCGGTACATGCAACTCTTGCCCTGTGTATACAGCGACAAGCACTGGAGCGCATTTGTCGGCAACAGCAGTATACGCGTCTGCAACTGTTTTTGCATTGTAATTACGGCACATCGTTTTTCCAGAGGCAGCGGAAAACACGCCTTCAAGCATGGTAATATCTGGCGTTACCTCACAATGACTGCCTGCGCCATCGGTGCTCTGCACGTCACCTTTATTGCTCCCTGTGGCATCAGTGTTCCAGCTTCCATTTGTCGTGTGTAAATAAAATTCAGCGGTGTCATCATTTGGCAGTGCATTGCCGTCTTTGTCTTTTGATACACTCGTAAATTGCAATGCCCCCGAATTGTACCAAATGCCGCCAGCATTCTTTGAGGGCACTGCATCACTAATCGCCTGACCTATCTCACCATAAGAATTTTCAAGCTGCATATCAAAACGGACAAATACAACATTGTCAGATACCGTATACGCTTCTACAATTTTCGGAGATGCAAACTGCCAATGACGAGAACCGCCACCATTAGACACGTTTTGCGCCGCGGCAACCCATCCTGTTGTAGCAGTACTATTTGCAACAGTCATATTACATGCAACAGCATACGGCACGCCCCACTGCCGTTCAGTCACCGTATTCGTTGTATTCACTACTGGTTTGCTTGCACTAGAATCTGGCAGATGCAATGTGAATGCACCGCAATTCATATGCGCACCGTTGTTGTAAAAATTACCGTTCACATGAATAGTCGCAGCGTCCAAACCATTTGTAGCAGCAAATGTTGCAGATGGAGCCGTTACTGTCAGCACGTGATCTGTATATGTACCGCCTGCACGCGGTTTATACGACGGCTCCTGTTGAAAAAAATATGCCCATCGTGTGTTGGATGAACTCCAATTCGTGTCAGTTGCATTGTAGTTGCTTCCCCACACAACAAAATCTTCGCTCGTCGTAAAAGACTTCCCCTGCATGTCAAGCGTGCCGCTGTAAAAATAAGCGTTTTTACATGAAAGATTGCTTTTCAATTGAAGCGTGTTAGTATGGTCAAGAAATAAATCAGCAGAAAGCGAGATATGTTCACTTCCTGCATTCCACTCGCTTTTTGTACTCGCAGACGCCTCGCACACATACCGCACGCCTTTTGCTGCATCAAATATTTGCTTGGCATCTGTATGGTACGACGTTCCTTTAAGCGTCACTTCCCCATTTGCGATTACTGTAAGCGACTTGGTGCTTCTGACATTGTTTTTAAATATAATGTTGTCGCCTCTCACATCAATATCTAAAAGTGATGTTGTACTGCCAAGACTGCCTTCAAAGGTAACGTTACCACTGTTTCCCGCAGCTATTTTAAAATCATAAGCACCGTCAACAGTAGCAGCAAATATAATCGATGCATCGGTGGTCGTCGTACGGAATACTGCATTGTTCCCCAGTGTTACAGCTCCGTTATATGTCTGCCCACCTGCTGTTTCGATGATACCGCCGTTAACATACACTGTCCCCGTAACAATAGACTGCGCTTTTACCGCGCCATTAAATGTCACCGTAGTTGTAGACGAAGCGCTTATTGCACCACTCACCGTTAATTGTTTATCAAACTTTGCTGCAGCGGAACCAGAAACAGTGACATTATTTTTCACGACAATATCGTCTGAAGCAGTCCATGTACCCGAAGCAATTTCGAGATTTCCATAGTCATTGGTATTACTGGTACTGCTGATGTTGCCTGTACCTGCTTTATACTGCACAGTGCCACCGCGTTCTGCATCATTAATAAATGTGCTGTTCTTTTTTATACGACCGTTATTTGTATAGATGATTGTACCGGCATTTTCGAGGCTCCCGTTTATAGTCAAATCTGTATTAGCAAATTCAATAGATGCACCTGTTTCAATTGTCAATGCACCGATTTCGTATGATGTGGTTTCAACTTTTGGATAGTTTGTTGCACCGGATGGAATAACAACATCAATGCCTTTTGTTCCATCTGTACCTGGCACCACAGCGCCATCCCAATTTGACGCAGTATTCCATGCAGCTGTAACGGCGTCAGTTTTCCACGTCAACGCAAAAAGCCATTTCTCATTGTTGCCGTTATTTACACTGTTCACCGCTACAAATGCTGCTGATGACATGTTCTTAGAATCTTTGACTTTTAAATATTTAAGCATAAGATTGGCCGAAGAACCATTAAATTGTATGTTCCATTGGCTGCCTGGTACGTCGCTTACAAGCTCATAATAACCGTTGTCAACTCCTTGGAGAAAAAGCTTTGTTGTAACTATTTGCGTTGTTCCTGCTGCAAACGTAAGTGTTTTGTTGCCGCCTACACAATCAAATGTGGTAAATTCGTTGTCTGCATTGAAAGTAACATCTGATGTGCGTATTTTCAATTCAGCAAAGGTATTTTTTTCTTCAAATACAACATTTGCGCCAGATAATATTTCCATCACTGCAAATATATTGCTTCCAGTCACCCTTGACGACGCACCCGCTGCAAAATTTATCGTTCCGCCAGTAGCATTTATTTTGCCATCGGTTACTGTTATATCGCCCAAAACAGTAATAGTGCCTGCTGAAATAGAAAGCTCTGCTATTGCAGATATTGGCGAAAAATTAAAATCAGTTGTTGCAACGGTGCCCGCGCCAGTTATATTAGAAGATGCTCCTAAAAACGACAATGCGGCGCATTGCAATGAGCCGCTATTCTGCAATGAGCCTGTACTAGTAACCACGTCAGTCACTTTAACAGTGCCGCTTATATCCAATGAGCCGTGTACATCAAGCGATGCAATACTGTCTGCACTGTTTTCAAATTTTGCGGCGGTTGACTGGGTATCGCTGCCGAATGTAAGCATATGAGCATTGCCTGCAACAGTGCCAGAAAATGTTGCCATACCACCGCTTCCAGTTGCAACGAGTGTTGTGTCGTCCGTAAGCACGGCAGCACTACTAAATGTAAATCCAGTTGCAGTGAACTCGCCAGCAAGAGTTACGCTGTTGCTTGGTGCAACTGAAAGCGTGCCGTTCACTGTAAAGGTGTCACTCGAATTATTTCCAAGCGATATGACTTTCCCTTGCATAGCAGCAGCACTGTTGATAGTTGTGCTTGTACCGCCAGCTCCTGCATTAAAATGCACTACCTCTGCACCTGCACCAACATTAACAGCTTGAAAATTTGCATCGGTCAAAAAGAAAGCTCTGCCCCCATTGTCAACAATCAATTTTTCGCCAACAGTGACAGCGTGGGAGAATTGGGCGCGCCCATCAGAGAGCATACTGCCAGTGTAATACCCCTCAATACGCAAAAGCTTATGCACCGTGAGACTAGCATCCGTTTCCCATGTGTTGCCAGGCTTCACAGTCAAGTTTGCATATGTACCGCCATGTAGAATACCAGCTGTTGCACTTTGGTATACAACAGTACCATTGTTCAGTGCGTCATTATAAAATGCACCGCTGCGTTTTATTCTACCGCTACTTTCATAGATGATTGTACCTTTATTTATGAGCGTGCCGGTCAACGTGAGGTCGCTGCTGGCTGAAAGCGTTAAACGCGCATTTACTGCTATTTCCAAACTCGCCACTGCTTGGCTTGGTGAAGATATAACAGGCCAGTTTGAAGCTGAAGCAGCAATCATCACGCTGTCAGATGAAGATGGTGGAACAGATGCAACGCTACCGCCCGTTTCCCAGTTTGTTGCAGTATTCCAGTCAGATGAATAAGTGCCTTTCCATGTGTATGAAGCTGCAGGCGCAACTGACCACCAACCAGTGTTGTTGCCTCCATCAACACAGTCAGATGGAGTAAATAAAAAATCTGATAAATTGTTTGAATTAGCTACTGATAAATTCTTAAGCAAAAAATTGGCTGCTGAATTTATTCCGGTAAATTTTATTTTCCATTGCTCTCCACCATCATTCGAAAGTGAAAGTCGCTGTCCGTCTGCATCAGCTGAACCAGACAACTTGAGCGATGATGAGATAGTTTGCGTTGTTCCCGCCTTAAACAAGATTGTTTTGCCTGCAGCATCAGTGCACTCAAGCGATTCAAACGAATTGGAGCCGTTGATCATTACAAGAGAAACACTGCTATTGATGTTCACAGTGGCGAATAAATTGTTCCCATTAATTATTGTCGTTCCCGAACCGTTAAACGTAATCGTTGTATCGGTAACGGCTACTCGTGTTGCAGATAAACTCCCGCTAATAGCAATCGTTCCCGTGCCCGACACAGAAGTAGCAGTTGTATTTGTGCATGTAAGATTTGTGCACGAAAGCGCTCCCGTTACGTCAATGCGGTTGCCAACAGTGACAGTGCCAGTACCATTTTGTGCATCTACCGCTGTCCCCGTCATTATAGTTAATTCATTAGTTACCGTAAAACCATCAGACGAGGCATGACTCCCTGCCGCTATATATAAATTATAATACGTTACATTATCAATATCACCAGCACTGCTAAAAAAATACACCGTACCACCGTGATTCCATACCTGTTCATAAATATTTTGTATACGTCCTGAAGATTGATAATTGATTATTCCATTATTCGTAAAACTTGATTTTATTTTTAAATTACTAGTTGTGCTGTAATTAACAAATGCTGTATTTTCAATCGTCAGGCTATCGATTTCATTTGCAAACGAACCTTGTACCAGCGGATAATTAACACAACCATTAGGTACTATAAGTGTTGCATCAGCAGGTATATCATCAGATGGCCAATTAGGAGACCAATTTAATTTATTGCTCCAAGTCTGTCCATTCGTTCCCGTCCATGTATATGTTGTCTGCCCCCATACACTGTCCATACACAGCACACACAGTGCAAAAGCACAGAGTGAAATCGAAGACTTAATCGCGCGAATTATACCGCCCATAGTAGCTCCTGCAAAACATTTACTTGCTGCCTATCTCTTCCACATACATTGCTGCAATGTAACCTTATTATATTATACAACAAATTACGATTAATTAATAGTATAAACACGACAGTTACATCAAAATCATGGTGTAGCTGTGAGCGCGTTTTGCATTTCTCTCCAACACACGATTGGCGTTTACTTGCAGAACGATTGTGCTTGCGCTACAATAGCAGAATGAAAGCATCCCAAACACTTATTTCAACGTTGCGCGAAGCACCGAACGATGCCGTTATTGCAAGCCATCAGCTCATGATGCGCGCAGGTCTTATCAAAAAATTGGCAAATGGATTGTACGCATATATGCCGCTCGGTTTTCGTGCATATCGTAAAGTAGAAAACATTATTCGAGAGGAACTTGATGCAGCTGGCATCCTTGAAATAAAGCCACCTGTCGTACAGCCGGGCGACTTATGGAAAGAGAGCGGACGCTGGCAAACATTTGGCGAAGAGATGCTGCGCGCAAAAACGAGAAGCGGGCAAGACATGGTTGTAAGCCCCACTGCAGAAGAAGCGTTCACCGCGCTCATTCGTGACGGACTCACATCGTACAAGCAACTGCCTATCTTCATATATCAAATCAACACAAAATATCGCGACGAAATCCGTCCGCGCTACGGCGTCATGCGCGGCAGAGAATTCATCATGATGGATGCATACTCATTCGATGCAGACGCGCAGTCGCTTGACAAAAGCTATGAAACATGCGCGCGCGCATACAGGCGCATTTTCAAACGCATGGGGCTTGACGTCATTTCAGTGCGCGCAGACACAGGCGCTATGGGCGGTTCAGGCTCTGAAGAATTCATGGTGGAAAGTGAGATTGGCGACAACACGCTCATCTTGTGCCCAACATGCGGCTATGCAGCAAATGTAGAAAAAGCAACATGCGCGCACGACACTGCAGTAGACATGCACGGCAACGCGCAAAAACCTGCGACGCAGCCGATTGAAAAAGTTGCATGTCCTGGCGTTGAAACAATCGAGCAGATGGAACAATTTTTTAAGATGAGCGCAATGCAGTTTATAAAAGTGCTCATCTACAAAGTGTACAACTGTGCGCTCGATTTATCGGACGCGCCTGGTTCTTTCAAGAAAGAAAAAGATGAAAGCGGCACAGAGTATTATCCCGAAAGTTTTGTAGCTGTCGCAATTCGCGGCGACTTGGACGTGAACGAAGCAAAGCTTGCAGCCGTGCTAAAAGCGAGCGGTGCGGAACTTGCAGAGGCGCAAGATGTTGTCGCTTATTCAAACGCACCGCACGGATTTGTCGGCCCTGTAGGATTAACAAAATTGCCGCTCATTGCAGACGAAAGCGTTATGAAAAAAAACGCAGACGGCACGTATGATGTGCGCGTCCATGACGCAGTTACTGGCTCTGGTGAAAAAGATTTTGACACTATGCATGTTGAGCCAGTGCGCGACTTTGTGCCGTTTATGACGTGCGATGTGCGCACCGTAAAAGCAGGCGATACATGCGCAGAGTGTGGCGAAACGCTTTACACAAAAAAAGGCAATGAGCTTGGGCACATATTTAAGCTCGGCACAAAATACACAAAATCTATGGGCGTAACGTACCTTGACGCAAACGGAAAAGCGCAAACGCCGCTCATGGGCAGTTATGGAATTGGACTTGACAGAACGCTCGCTTCAATTATCGAAGCGCATCATGACGACAAAGGCATCATCTGGCCGATGAGCACAGCGCCGTATCATGTTGCAATCGTGCCCATAAAATATGATGGCGCAATGAAAAAAACTGCCGATACACTATATGATGAGCTTGCTTCACGTGGCATAGAAGTGTTGCTCGACGACAGAAACGAGCGGCCAGGCGTAAAATTTGCCGACATGGATTTGCTTGGCATTCCTGTGCGCATCGTTGTCGGTGAAAAAAATCTGCCGAACGTAGAAATAAAAGAACGTGCAAAAAGCGAAAGCGCACTTGTTCCCGCAAGTGACGCAGCAAATGCCGCAGCAAAAATAGTGAATGATGCACTTGCCGCGTTGAACGCAGAGTAACACAAAACGGAGAAAACATGACGAGAACGATTCCTGATTTTTTTTATGCATGCAAAGCGAAAAGTGCTGCACACGCGCGAGCAGTTAGCAATTCCCATACGGCGCGCATAACGATGCTCATTGTGCGAGCGTGCATTGCCGCAGCTCTTTTTGCATGCGCGGCAAGCGCATTTGCGCTTCCAGGATTTACGCCATATGTAGCAGACACAAGCGGCGAATACGTGTACTACGAAGACAAAACGTTTAAGCGAAAATCATATGTGGGATTTTTATGCTACGATGAAAAAACATATGCCGCGCGCTATTACGCGCCTGCGCAAAAAAATCTTGAGCCGCTCACCGTCACGCTTTTTTTTACTGTTGACCCGAACGCTGACCACATGGAAATCACTGGCGAACGGCTCGTCACAGAGCGCACCATGTACGATGGCGAAATCATCAACTATCTCCACGACATGATATACGAGCTGAACGCGCGCAGAATCAAAGCAGGGCACATCGTGCTGCAAAACGAGCGCATTGTGCCTGACAATTTTATGCAGTTTGGCGGCAGCGTCGTCATAGAGTATGATTATTATGTGCCGCTTTTCAACGTCAAAAAAATTGCGCGCGGCGATGACATGGCTATTGTATTTGAGATTGTCACCGCAGGAAAAATCGCCTCGTCGCAAGACACATCGTTTGCACATTTCACAGGATTTCCTGATTCATATGCGGCAAAAAAAACTGCTTCAACGCTCAAAAAAAATGCAGAGAAAAAAACATTCACATCTTCAGACGGGCAAAGCGTCGAGCTTGACGCGCAGTGGAATCACGCGATGGAAAACATGTGGATGCTCGAAAACGATGCGGTAGTTTCAATGGCAGCGCTCCCGCCAAATGAAACATCATCGCAGAGTGCGGACGCAGGCGCAATTCGTCGC
This sequence comes from Treponema sp., assembly GCA_017940005.1. Classification (GTDB taxonomy): domain Bacteria; phylum Spirochaetota; class Spirochaetia; order Treponematales; family Treponemataceae; genus Treponema_D. Next base: position 127,248 of record JAGAZO010000003.1, on the reverse strand, counting down.
CTCATTTTGAGCAGCGGCACATCGTATGCAGACTGGCGCACTATTTCCATATCAAAACAAGACGGCAAATACGTAACGCGCTGCACATTCTACGACAGCGAAAAAAAAAGCGTGACGCATGTGTACCGAAAATTAACAAAAAAATCTGACGGCGGCTTTTACTTCTTTGCGCTCACCGTTTTTAAAGGCGCATATGATGCAAACAAAACGTACTTTGAAAAAATTATTAATTCATATATGGCGATGCCGAACAAAAAATAATTTTTGAAAGATGAGGATGCGGGAGCGCAACAACCCGCATCTTGTGCGTACAAAATTGCATATTGTGCGCTTCTAAAAATGGCATCATTAATTAAAACTCGAACGCGAGAGCGGAGAGCCTATCCATGTGCCTTCGCTGCCAAGGTAATCCTCTCGCTGCCCTTCAACAACAAACTGCACGCTGTTCACTGTGTTAAAAGAAGTAGCGGTATACACAATCTGCATGAGCTCGGCAAGATAGCCTTGTACGCCAACGGGATTAAATGTAAACTCTTCGCTAAAGTTGAGCGTGGCAATGCCGTTCGCAACGCTTGCGCCGAGCAGCCGCGTGCCTTCAGGAATGAGCGTCATCGCGTTTGCAGCGCGTTCTTGCGCAGTAGGACCTGAAAGCAGCGCATTGATTGAGTCGGTGAGTGGCGAATTTGATTTTGCCAGTTGGCGCGTCACAATCTTGCGGCTCACAGAACCGTCAGAACCGATTACCACAAAGCAGAGCTTTGCGTTCGTCGTGGCAACAGTCGGTTTGGGAGCAGGCGTTTGCACGTCCCGTTTTGTTTCAGGTTTTGCCGTGCTGCTCGCTTCTTTTTTTTCTTCGCGCGTATCTGTTTCAGGTTTGTGCTCTGTACGGGCAACCTCGCGTTCAGGCACCGCATCAGTCACTGCGTTGGGCACAGGAGGCGGCGTCATATCTGTGTGCATCGTCTCATTGGCGGGCGCTACTTCGGGCAGCACGTCTATGTGCAACATACCGTTGCTCTCCTGTTGCTTTTGTTCATGATTTTGCACAAACTCAGGCGTTTTGCCAAACACGCGTCCAAAAAAATCAGTGTTTTGAAGATTTGAAAGAATAGTATCTTTTTTAACAAAAAAGAACACGAGCAAAATGAGCGCCACGAGCAGCCAACACGCAAACGCAAAACCAGTGTTCTTTTTTTTATTGTCATTTGCCATAGTTATTACATTATCGGCACAAATTTCATTTTGCCAAATACTCGTTTATGCTTGCCGCAGCTTTGCGTCCTTCGCCCATTGCAAGAATCACTGTGGCAGCGCCAAGCACAATATCGCCGCCCGCCCATACTTTTGTCTTGCTCGTCGCCTGCTTTTCGTCAACAGTGATATGCCCTTTTTTGTCTGCATCTAATCCGGGCGTTGTGCGCACCAAGAGCGGATTGCTGCCGTTGCCAAGCGCGACGATGAGCGCATCGCACGCAATTTCGTGCTCGCTGCCTTCTATTGCAACAGGGCTTCTGCGCCCAGAACTGTCAGGTTCGCCAAGCTCATAGCTTAACGCTTTTACAGCGCGCACTCTGCCATTTACGCTTCTGTCGTCGCTTTCGATGCCGAGCACTTCAACAGGGTTTTCAAGAAAGCGAAACACAATGCCCTCTTCTTCCGCGTGTGCAACTTCTTCTTTGCGCGCAGGCATTTCATCGCGCGTGCGGCGGTACATGACAGTGACGCTCTCTGCACCAAGCCGAAGCGCCATACGCGAGGCATCCATCGCAACATTGCCGCCACCGCACACAATCACGTGCTTTGCTTCGTAATACGGCGTTGCAGCGGTATCTTTCTCATACGCTTTCATGAGATTGGCGCGCGCAAGATATTCGTTCGCGCTGAATACGCCGATTAAATTTTCTCCAGGAATGTCAAAAAATTTTGGCAACCCTGCGCCCGTGCCCACAAAGGCGGCGTCAAAATGTTTTTCGCTCAACAACTGGTCAAGCGTATCTGTTCTGCCAACAAGAAAATTCATCTCAAACCGCACGCCAAGTTTTTTCAAATTCTCAACTTCGTCCGCAACAATCGATTTGGGCAGACGAAACTCAGGAATGCCGTACAACATGACGCCGCCTGGCTTGTGCAACGCGTCAAACACCGTTACGTCATGGCCAGCGCGCGCGCAGTCGGCAGCAACAGTAAGCCCAGCAGGACCAGAGCCAATAACTGCAACTTTTTTGCCAGTTCGCTTTGCAACAACAGGGAGCGTCACTTTGTTGTTTTCGCGTTCCCAATCTGCAACAAAGCGCTCAAGCCTACCGATTGAAACAGCCTTTTCTACAGTTTTATGAATTTTCCCTACAGTACATTCTTTTTGACATTGCTTCTCCTGCGGGCACACGCGACCACAAATTGCCGGCAGCAAATTCGTCTGCTTGATTGTATCGATTGCGCTTTTAAAATCGCCCTTTTGAATATGCGCGATAAACAACGGTATTTGCACGCCCACAGGACAGCCATTGACGCACGGCTCGTTTTTGCATTGCAAGCAGCGTTGCGCTTCAACCACCGCTTGTTCTTTTGTGTAGCCGAGCGCAACTTCCTCCATTTCGCGCGCGCGCTGTTTTGCATCGCGCACAGGCATTTCCTGCTGCGGGAGCGTCATTCTGTCTTTTTGAGAGATCGGCTCGCTTTTTTTTTGCAACGCGTCATAGTGACTTTTTGCTTGCTCCGCAAGTTTTTCTGATGAAATATGCTCTGCCATTTGTATAATCCTATCAACGCGCGCTTTCGAGTTTGCACTTGTGAAACGCTTCAGCTTCTTTTGATTTGAATGTGCCCATGCGCATCATCATGTTGTCCCAGTCAACTTTATGCCCGTCAAAATCAGGACCGTCAACGCACACAAATTTTGTTTCGCCGCCAACGAGCGCTCTACAGCCGCCGCACATGCCCGTGCCGTCAATCATAATCGTGTTGAGCGAAACAGTTGTTGGAATATTGTATTGCGCTGTCGTCTTGCATGCAAACTTCATCATAACAGGCGGACCGATTGCAATCACTTCTGCAGGCGGCGTTTCTGATGTACACAGCTCTTCAAGCGGCACAGTGACAAGCCCTTGTCGTCCCGCGCTGCCGTCGTCAGTCATGATGATAACATTGTCTGCAATCGCTTTCATCTCGTCAACAAAAATTAACAAATCTTTGTTGCGCGCGCCGATTATCATAATCACATTATTGCCTGCCGCTTTGAGCGCTTGCACAATCGGATAGCACGGCGCAACGCCAAACCCGCCTCCCACAACGACAACAGGCTTATCATACGTGCGTATAACAGACGGATTTCCAAGCGGTCCAAGAATCACTGGAAGAGAGTCGCCCGTTTTCTTTTGAGAAAGCGCATATGTCGTAGCACCCACCGCTTGAAACACGAGCGCAATCCAGCCTTCATCCGCATTTGCGTCCGCGATTGTAAGCGGAATACGCTCGCCGTAATTGTCGTCTACTTGCACAATAACAAATTGCCCAGCTTTACGGTTACGAGCAATCTCCGAAGCAGTCAGCTTCATATAAAATACGCCCGGAGAAAGCTCTTTTTTTTCCAGAATAGTGAACATACCTTTCCTTGTTGTGCGCCCCGAAATTCAAAATGCACTAATTTTGATGCAGGCAAGATAATAATGAGTCATTGTACAATATAGCTGTTTTATCCGCAAGAGCTTGGCGCCATAGAGATTTGCGGCACTCGACAGCAACAGGTCAAAAGCCTACCGCAACGCCTATGCGCGCTCCCAATCCTGCACCAGTAAAACTGTATTTAAAATTTGGCGACTGTGCAGACACCGCCACATCTATTTCAAGCACGCGCGCGTTTATCTTCAATTCAGCTTCATGTATAAACACTTGCGACAGATATGCCGTAGACAAACCAACTGAAAGCGCATTGTAGACTGATGCAACGACACCGAACTTATATTCAACATATCCTTTTGGAGTTTTTGTATACGGGTATTTTACCCCAAAACCAAACAATCCAGAAAGCGTAAGCCAATTGTTGAACGGACAATATACTGCTTCAGCACCCATGCGAAATGGACGGGAAATTTTGAACGTGGGCGTGCCATATTCAATATCTGAAAGCGCAGGTTCAAACTTCGCCTCTGTATCGTTTATGAGTACGCCAGCAATGCTCTCGACAGTGTATGACATGCTCGCTTTTATGGAAGCAGCATGCCGCAACTTTCCGGGCACAATAGGCAAGCGCATGTAACCGCCTACTTGCAATGTGTCAAAAATCGGATACGACACAGAACTGCCCAAATCAAATCCCATATTTTTTACTAAACCAGCAACGGTGAACTCCGGTATTTGCCCATCAAAAATAGGTTTTGTATCAACACACGAATACAGTGTACCGTCGATAAGCAAATTTACTGAAAGCGAGCCATCAGTCTTATTGGTAAGACTACCGCCCATGTCGTTCGTTTCAAAATGTGCCACAGGTACAAAAAGTGATGGAGAAACAGAAATGTTGAACTTTTTTACTTTGAATGATGCAGATGTATTAAAATAATAAAACACATCTGCAGAAATACTGCCCACCTCTTCAATCGTTTCTCCCATGTCAGCATTACCGTAGCCAAGCACATCGAAAAGCTGCTTTGAAAAATTAAAGCGCATGTCGCCTTCAATGCCAAGTTTCATCAACCCGAATTTCCAGCCATTTTTCAAATTCAAGTTCACAAAATAATCTGGTGCAGAAAACAGTACAGCTGTTTTTAAACCGTTTCTCGGCATTTCGTCTGCAATTTTTCGCAAGTCGAACACAACATCTTTTTTGAAAAAATCTTTTAATTTAAAATAATTACTCGACATGTTCACAGATGGCGAAACGCCTATCTCAAAAAAACGTTCAAACGACTTTTCTGAAAGCGCGGTCGCTTGCATTGCAAGATGCGTTATTAATAAAATGATGCATACTTTTTTCATAATTCTTCTCCGTGAGCAGAGCGCTCTTGTCTATTGCTTTTATTGTATAGTTCCATAGTACCGTCCGTAACAGCACTCACAGAAAGCACTGCAGCGATTGTCGCATTGCGGGGAACTTCAATTTTTGTATCTTTACCTATTGTAAAATTGAGTTCCGGCATATATGGATACGTAGCGAGCGCATTCTTAATTTGCTCACCGGTCAATTCAATTTCCACATTTTTCCCAACGTCAAAGCGCTCTCCGTCACTACCAAAAACCTTACCGGCACCAACTGTTGTATCGGTAATCAACAACCTGGAAATGGGCAATCCAAGCGTTCCATCGACACGCATACCAAACTTCACCGTTTTCAATACCTTTAAATATTTGTCGATTTTTTCTGTATTAGACGCTTCACTTCGCCCAAGCCAATCATTGCCTAATGCCGCTTCACCTGCTTGCGCAAGCTCAAACACGTTGAGCTGTATGTCTGCTGTTGCAGTACATTCAAGCGGCACATCGAGATAAACCATCACTGCGAATTCAGCTTTTGTCGTTTCATTTTTTATGCGGTCACTTTGTTCAGTGGTAAGATCGCCTGTCAATTCCAGTAGAACGTTTTTCAACGTCAATTTGAAATGTTCAAAATCGCTTGCTTGTTTATCTTTCAACTCTTGATGATGCAACTCCGATACATGCAATAAATTTGTTGTAAGCACTTCAGCAGCACTCATATCGGGAAGTTCATATGAAGCAAGCGTTTTTCCTGGCGTTGAAACTGCATCAAGCTCCAAATCTGCTGTAATGTTGATGCGGTTTGATATATCAATAGGACAGTCGGTGTCAAGATTTGATAAGCCTACAAAAATATGCAACATTGCAAATTGCACATCTGAAAAATTTGATGAAAAACTATTGAGTGTTTCCTGCACATCGGGCACATCAACAGTAAATTCTGATATAGGAATAGTCACAGATGGTTGCGTATAGTCAATAGTTTTCAACACATCTACAAAATGAGGGATTTTCATCTTGCGCGCAATTAAAAAGTGCTGAAGTGTTTCTGTCCCGTCAGGATTGTAGTCGTATACTTTATCGTCAGGGAGATTTTTTTGCACTTCTTCGGTAAGACCCGTAACGGCTTTTGACACGTTACCTAGATTCACTTTAAAATTAGCATCGGTAAACTTTGCGGAGATTGTTTCAGGGAACTGCAATGTGCACGAAGCAAGCAGCAAAATGCAGAATACGGCTTCTGCGATGCCTTTGATAAATCGTCTCATACTATTACTATAACACAGGGTATATAAAAAATCAATAAATATACCTCACCGCAAGCGTCGGTGTACACACAAATCGCAATAGCGACGAGCTAAATAATTTTCTTACAGTTCGTATCATAAAGTGATTCATTAATCCCTCCACACGAATAACCATGATACGTTGGAAATTGAGCGATATTGTAATCACGAGCGAATTGCATGACGCTCACGTGATATGCTACTGTTCTCTTGTTGCGGCGCGCACGTCGTCGAGCGTAAATGCATCTCTGCCGTTTTGAGAAGCTATGAGCGACGCGCGGTTTAAAACGGACTCTATTTTTGCGCAAGAAAATCCTGAAAACAGTTTTGCAAGCGTTTCGTCAGTGCACTCGGCACTGTGCGCCTTTCCGCGCGAATACAGTTCCACAAGCTTGCGCCGCGCCGCTTCATCGGGATATGGCACGGCAAAACGCGCGTCAAATCGTCCCGGGCGAATCAACGCTTCATCGAGCGCGTGGATGCTGTTTGTAGCGGCAAGCACAAGAATGCCACTCGTCGTCTGGAATCCGTCAAGCTCGTTTAAGAGCGCCGTCACAATGCGCGTATTTTCTGTTTCAATCGCAGAGCCAGAATAATTTCTGCGTGTGCCAATGCCGTCAAACTCATCGATGAACACAATGCATGGCGCGCGCTTGCGTGCTTTTCTGAAAAGCAGTTTCACTTTTGCAGGACCGATTGCCATGAACATGCTTTCAAAATCTGTCGCTTTTGCGGGAATAAAATTGACATGCGCCTCTCCCGCAAGCGCGCGCGCAAAAAGCGTTTTGCCGTTGCCAGGCGCGCCTTCAAGCAGAATGCCTTTCGGCATGCGGATGCCGCGCCTTTTGTAGCTTTCGGGATGCAGCATTATGTCGAGCACTTGTGTCATGTCGCGCTTTATATTTTCCATGCCCACAACATCTTTAAATGTCACACCTGTTTTTCGCACGACGCGGAATGTTGACGGACTTATGAACCGTTTGAAAAGCACAAACAGCACCACAAAAAAAATTATGTAAAACGAATAGTCTAAAATTTTATAGATGATTTTTTCCGCGCTCACGCCTTCGCGCACTGCAACACCGTGCCGCATGAGCAGCTCTTTGAGGAGCGGCGAGTCAGGATTTTCAGTCGCGTACACAGTGCTGTCATTGTATTTTGTAAATGTGATGTTGTTTTCGCGCAGTGTGGCAGTTTCAACGCTGCCCTGTTCAACGCTCTCGTAAAATTCTTTGTACGAAACATGTGTTGCGCTGTCGTCAAACCCGTTCGGAAACAAAATGCTGTATGCAATGAATGCAGCAACACCAAGTGCAATGAGTAAAAAAATCACCTGTCGCAATCGTATTTTTTTCATATGCTCACACCGTATAAAAAATTATTCGTGCAGAGAGATTAGCCCTGTTCTGAAACTGAAGTTTCCGAACAGGTTCATTGTATCTTCTCGCCGCAACGCCTTTAGAGCGCAACACGCCTCGTCACCTGCAACGCGGTTGATTAATCGTTCGGGCGCATATAAAATCGTCCGAGCACCTGCTCGCTGTGCAAAATATTGACAAACGCTTTTGCATCAATCTCTTTGATTTTGCTTGTCAACTGACGCACTTCATCGCCAGAGACGACAGAATAGAGCATGTCGCGTTCCGCACCTTGATAACAGCCAGAGCCTTTAAACAGCGTTGCATCGTGATGCGTAAGCTCGCTGATTACCGCATAAATTTCCTGCGACTTGTTTGTAATCACGAGCAGCGTTGCCTTTTGGTAGCGTTTATACACTGCGTGAATAAGCTGTGTCGCGGTGAATTGGAAAAAAATCGAATAGAGCGCGCGCTCCCACCCGAACAAAAATCCCGCTGCGCAGAGAATTGCGGCATTGAATGCAAACATGTAGTTCCATGCATCTTTGCCGCACCGTTCAGAAATAAATATTGCGATTAAATCAGTACCGCCGCCAGTAGCTTTGGCGCGCAAACACAGATAGCCTGCAAACGCGGAGATGAGTCCGCCAAACACAGCGGAAAGCAGCACATCGTCAGTGATATTGAAGCTGGGAAAAATATCGACGAGCACAGAAGAGAGCACAACCATCAAGCATGAATACAGCGTAAACCATTTTCCAATAAACTTAAACGCTATGATGACAGGAACTGCATTCAAAACAAGAACAATGGGGCTGAATGGCAGCGATATATTAAAATAGTTTCGCGCCGTATGCTGGATGAGCAGTGCAAGCCCCGTAAAGCCGCCAGGAAACAAATCGCCTGCGCGAATGAATGTATTCATATTCGCAGCAGAGATGACCGCCGCAATGCAAATCAACAGAATGCGCTTTGACGCATGCACAAATCCGTCCTGCACTTTGTGCGGAACAATGCCGATATATCGCCACATGCCACTACCATACATCTTTTCACTATTTTTGGCAAATAGTGTGTTTCACCTATCACGGGTGCGGGCGAAGATATGCCGCGCTCTGTACAACATAATCGCTTTTGGTTACAATAAAGCTGTTTGATAACGAAGTCATCAAACAGGTTGCGAGTTTTAACTCGTTGAAATATCACACGTTAAAACATCGCATTTCAAAGTAACCTGTTCTGAAACCGATGGTTCCGAACAGGTTTAATATGTCATCAAAGGAAAATGTATGCGTTTTGGGTCTGCTTCGTTTTATAAACGGATGCTTTCTATCGCGCTGCCAGTGATGGCGCAGCTTTTCATTCAAAATCTCGTTTCGCTTATCGACAACTTTATGGTTGCAGGACTCGGCGACATAAAAATGTCTGGCGTGAATGTCGCGGGGCAAATCAATTTCATTATGCTTGTGCTTGTAAACGGCGTGCTCTGCGCAGGCGGCGGCATATTCATGTCGCAGTATAAAGGTGCGGGCGACAAAGGCGGCATGCGACACGTGTTCAGCTACAAGCTCATCGTAACGCTCGTGCCCGCCATCGCGTTCACGCTGTTTTGTGCGACACATCCTGCTCCCGTGCTTGCGCTCATGGTGCGTGGCAATGCGGCTGCACAAGAAATCGTTGCGCAGGCTGCAACATACGAGCGCGTCCTTGCATGGACATGGATTCCATTCGCAGTGTCAGTTTCAATCTCGTCGTCGCTGCGTGAAACAGGCGAAGTGCATGTACCGTTGATAATTTCTGTGACAGCAACACTCGTAAACACAATCGGCAACTACATCCTCATTTACGGGCACTTCGGTGCGCCGCGTCTTGAAGTGATAGGCGCCGCAGTTGCAACGATTATCGCACGCACTGCGGAGATGATTGCATTCATCGTGTACATCGTTGTAAAGAAGCCTGATTTTGTCGGCACAGTGCGCGACATCTTGAGCGTGCGGCACAAGCTCGCGTATACGATTTTGGCAAAATCAGCGATGATTGCCGTATCAGAACTGTCGTGGGTGTTTTCAGAGACAGTCGCAACTGCGCTGTGCAATTCGCGCGGCGGGGCTGAAATAGTTTCGGGCATGGCGGCAGGATTCACTATTGCCAATCTGTTTTTCGTGAGTTTGAGCGGCATTTACACAGCGACGGGCGTTGTCATGGGCATGACGCTCGGCGCAGGCAAGCTCGACAGCGTGCGCGAGCAAAAGGCGTGGATAACAAACGGCGCATTTGTGTTCGGCATATTCGTCATGCTGCTCGGTTTTGCAAGCACATTGTTCATTCCGCTCGTGTTTGTAAACTTGAGCAGTGCAGCGCGTGCAATTTCGCGAGGCGTTGTATTCTCTATGGCAGCGTACATGCCGCTGTGGTGTCTTTTAAACGCGCAGTTTTCAATCTCGCGCACGGGCGGCGACACAGCAATGGGAGCTGTCGTAGATTTGACTGTCACTTTAGTAATTTTCATGCCGAGCATGTTTGTGCTCACCTACTTTACCACGCTCGGTCCCGTTGCCATGTACGCAATAGCCAAGCTGTCAGATTTAGGAAAAGCAGTCGTTGCGTCACTGTGGCTGCGAAAAGAAAAATGGCTGCATAATCTCGCCGCTGAAAATGCGGTGGGTGCATGATGCATGGTCGCAACTGCATACTGCTGCTGAAAACGCGGTGAGCGCATGACGCACAGTATGCTCACTGCATGCAATCACGACCGCCCGTGATGCGCAGGCAGCGCACAGGTGCACGCTATGCTCAACCAACCTTCACGTTTTTCAAATAGTCAGCAAAATCGCTTTCCAGTTTTGCAAGGTTCGCCTGGCTTTGCGCGATTTTTGTTTTGAGCGCGTCAAGCTCGTTTTCAAGCTTCATCAATTTGTCAAGGAACTGCCTGCCTTGCGTTGTGTCCGCGTTCACCGCTTCAAGATTTTTGCGCACGCGCTCCTGCTCTTCGCTCAAACTTTTTTGCTCCGCGACGAGCTTGTTGTATTCAGTGCGCGCATCTTCAACTTTTGCTTTTCGTGCGGCAATATCTTCAAATGCCTTACGGACAGAGCGCGGCATCTCGCTATTTGTGCTGTACGAAATGTAGTCGTTCGCGCTCATCTTGCTCAATGTAGCAGTAGACTCAGAAAGCTCTGTTTCGCTCACGAGCAATGTACGTTCTGCGTTTTTATTCACAGTGATTTTAAAGCGATACAGCGACGACGTTTTTTCGAGCAGCTCTTTTGTTGTAGTGAGCGTGCGGTTCCCTGCAATGGCGTGCTCAATGATAACGCTTTTCTCTTTTGCCGCAGAATTTTTTACCGTATACGTTGAGTCATACACGCGCTTTGTAGTGATGTATAAAACGCCGCCAGTGATTTTCACTGTGTCTACCGTGCGCTTTGTTTCGCGCGTAAGGCTGCCGCTCACTTCCATGTCATCGCCATAGCCAATCAAGCGCGTTTCACCTGCGGGTAAAAATTCGAGCACTGCGTCGCCCGCATAGGTGCCATCGCCAGAAACAGAGATAGGACCTGCGGGAAACTTCATGTCTGTTTTGTTTTCAATGCGCAAGCATAATTTTGGATGCGTGCTTTTCCGCAGCTGCATGTTTGAAAATACAGAAAATTTTTCTGCGTTCATATTTACAACTGCAATCGGAATGACAACGCTCTCCTGCCTGTTGATTGTAACGGGCTTTGACGGCGTAAACGAAAACATGTCGTCTGTGCTTGTCGAAGTCGTCACGTTTTGACTTACCTGCTCCTGCCACGAACTTGAACCTGTCTCCGCATTTGCTGTTGCCGCTTTGCTCATCATCATGCGCGGAGCCGCCATTGCAACAGATTCCTCTTGCACCATGTCGTAGCCCGAATCATACGAAGCGACTTCGGCAGCTTGCCCCACCATGAGCGGCAATGTAGGACGATACGTATAGTATGGCGGATACAAATCTTGCTTAAAGCCTACAGGACGACCTGTTGTAAGCGTGAGTGTGATGTTTTGCCAATCTATGTCTGTCGAGTTATCGATGATTGCCCACGCTTGGAACTCCGCTTTGCTGCCGCTCATGTCTATGCGATACGTCGGCTTCCACACAGGTGCTTCCATGACGTATGCAAAGCGCACCGTACGGTTCCCGCTCGCTTCTATGTTGATTCCCAAATGCTTTTTTGTGCTGCTTGACGCATTCAAAATGAGGTTGAGCGCCGTGTTCAAATCTTCGTTGCGTTTTGCGTCTGTAAACTGGAAACGCCGCACTTCTTTAAGCGGAATGACGTGCACGCCGTCTTTTGCCGCAAGCGAGATAGTGTCGTCGCTGCCCTCTTTGCTGCTCCTGTCTACAGTCAAGATTTTTCCTGTTATCGTTTCGCGCGCAGTCACTTCAATCTCCGCGCCTTTTTGCGCGTTCAGCAAACTTGCCAAATCTGTGCCGCCGCTTAAATCGACGCTCATGCTTTCAAGAATTTTCCGCAGCGCGTCTTCCGACTGATACGTTACCGCAATGCTCTTTGCGCCAGAATCAACGACAACGAGCGACTTCAAAACATCGTTGATTTGCTGCGGCGTAAACGTCATGTCTATGTGCGCAGAGCCAGATGCGCTCCCCTCGTGCTCATAGTACGCCACGCCTGACGAATAGAGCGTTACGTTTTTGAGCGGAATAGTTGCTTCTTTGTACATGGCTGCCCCTTGTGCAAAAATGTTTGCAGATAAAATTAACAAAAAAAGCGATAAGCGACTTTTCATACAATTACCTCTACTGCGCAGTGCCAGACAACTGCACATGACGCAGCAAGTCTGCATACGCTTTTACGATAAGTATAGCACATTTTAAATGATTGTACATGATGAATGTTACGAAAAAAATCGTATAGTGCCAGGAACTTCATAAATTTCACTGTCGTATCTCCAGCCCTTAAAGACATATCCTTTGGCTATATCTTTTGTGAATATGTTTTTTTAAGGTCAATATCAATGTAAACACTTTTTCCTGTATAATCATCATAGGATGTGCGCCATCTTCTGTTGTTGCTGTACTATTCCCACGTATATACCTGATTACTATATAGTTATATCCCCATGTAGCATATAAATCCAGATGTCGCAGACTACTGTCAAACATATCTGCTTTAAATAAAGCAAATGTAGTCACAATATCTTCATCACCATAAAGTAAATAGGAATACCCCATTTATGTAAATATACTTTTGTGAAAACATGCTGTTTTATCGTTATAAACTGCATATTTCCCAAAACTTGCAACATCTATAGACAATAAAACAGCACGCAATATATATAGGATTTCTATCTAGTTAGCTACTCGTCACAAAACGATTATGCTCTTGCTACATCATTACAAAAGTATACTGTACAAATTCGATCATCCCTTGTTTAATTTCCCTATAAATGATATACTCAATACATTAAGTATTTTTTTACATTACATTGAGTAAAATTAATCATTACATTGAGTAATTTTACTCAATGTAATATGGAGACATATGGAACGCACAAGCTTTATCCTTGAATTAATAGGACGAATGAAAGAGCCTCGCAAGTTTATACAGGTAGTTGCAGGACCTCGACAAGTTGGCAAAACGACAATCATCATGCAATTCCTTGAAAAGACAAAATATGACTACATCAGCGACAGCGCAGATGCCGTTTCAGAAAATGTTTTTGAGTGGCTCGAACGGCTGTGGACAGCGGCACGGCTCAAATTGAAAAACGGCAGCAAAGAAGTTTTGCTCGTAATCGATGAAGTGCAAAAACTTTCTAACTGGAGTGAGGTCGTAAAAAAATTCTGGGATGAGGACACAAGAAAGAAGCAAAATATTAAAGTCATTTTAAGCGGCTCATCTCGTCTGCTTTTAAAGCAAGGACTCACTGAATCACTGCAAGGGCGTTTTGAACTCATCTACGTGCCGCATTGGTCATTTTCAGAAATGAAAAAAGCATTCGGTTTTACGCTCGACGAATATATTTACTTCGGCGGTTATCCTGGTGCGGCAAATTTAATAAAAAATGAAAAACGTTGGAAAAACTATCTACTCGATTCGATTATTGAAACGAGCATTTCAAAAGACATATTGATGCTCACCACCATCACAAAGCCTGCCCTGCTCCGCCAACTTTTTGACCTCGGCACAGCGTATTCGGCGCATATAATGTCGTTCACGAAGATGCTTGGCACGCTCACTGATGCTGGCAACACCGTGACGCTTGCGCATTATTTAAATTTGCTTGAACAGTGCGGATTGCTCGGCGGATTGCAAAAATATTCAGGGAGCAAACAGCGTGCGCGTTCGTCAAGTCCAAAACTACAAGTATACAACAACGCGCTTCTCACCGTCATGCAGAACAGCACCTTTAAAGCCGTGCGTGCTGCTCCCGACACATGGGGACATTTCGTGGAATCATGCGTTGGCGCGCATCTTGTTAACAATGCCACGACGCAACATTACAAAGTGCACTATTGGCGCGATGGCAACAACGAGGTAGATTTTGTCGTCACAGACGGGAAAAAACTTTTTGCGCTTGAAGTGAAAAGCGGCGCAAAAGCGACTAATCACGGCATGGAGGCATTCAAGCAGCAATATCCCAACGCCAAGCTCTATGTCGTGGCAAGCAAAGAATTTGAAAGCGGCAGCCGCATTCCGCTTGAGCAATTTCTCAAACTTTCGCCGTCAGAGTTATTCTAATCACTAATTTGCCATACGAGACACCAACCTGTCGCACGAAACAACAACCTCACCACACAAATAGACGTGCTTTGTTCTTGCACAAACACCACAGGTGCAGTAATCTAGTGCAGTGGAAAATAAAAAATCTCACTCACTCGTAAAATCAGGCATACGGCTTTCACTTGTGACGTTGCTCTCGCGTATACTCGGACTTGTACGCGAAATGACAAAAGCGGCATTTTTAGGTACAGGCGGGCTTGCAGATGCATTCGGCATTGCATTCCAGCTGCCAAATCTTTTCCGCCGTCTATTTGCAGAGAACAGCATTTCAGTTGCGTTCATCCCCACATTTCGCGCATATATTGAAGATGAGCAAAACGACAAGCGCGCAACGCAGGATTTTATTTCTGCGACGCTCACACTTGTCACATTTTTAACAACTGTTGTCGTAACGCTCGGAATCATTTTTACGCCGCTGCTCATCAAGCTTTTTTACGGCAACTCAGACCCTCAGTCATTTCCAGAAGCAGTGCTGCTCACGCGCATCATGTTTCCGTATCTTGTCGTTGTTTCTGTTGCTGCTTTTTTTCAAGGCATTTTAAACGGCATAAACATCTTTGCTCCGTCGGGATTCGCGCCCGTGCTGTTCAACGCAGTTGTTATTGCAGCAACATATGCGCTTTCTCCGCGTATGGAAAATCCTGCGCGCGCAATGGCACCCGGCGTAATTGCAGGCGGCGTTGTGCAGATGCTATTCCAGCTTCCGTTTGTGCTGCGTACCGGTTGGCGCGTTTCATGTACGTCGCTCAAAAACGCATTCACTAATCCCGGCACGCGGCGCGTCATCGCACTCGTGTTGCCAACAATTATAGGCATGGCGGCGTATCAAGTAAATGACGTGGTGTCGAGTACGCTCGCAAAGCGCGCAGGAGTCGGCGTTTACGCGAGCTTGCAATATTCACTTCGTCTGCAAGAATTGATTTTAGGCATTTTCGCCGTCTCAATCGGCAGTGTCATCCTTCCTGACATGGCAGGTCTTGCGCAAAAAAAACAGTGGGATGATTTTACAACGCTCCTCATACGCGCAATGCACATCATCACGCTCATAGCAATTCCCGTGACGTTTTACTCGCTCATATGCGGGCGTGAAATTATTTCACTCGTGTACAAGAGCAGAAACTTTACTGATGAATCTGTAGCGATGACGCTCGCCGTGTTCCGATTCCACATGGTAGGGCTTGCATTCATTGCGCTCAATCGAATTCTTGCGCCTGCTTTTTACGCGCAACAAAACACAACGCTGCCAACGCTGGCAGGCATGTTCAACTTTGCCGTAAACATTACGCTCGCCGCGCTCCTTGTAAAAGCAATGCGCGGAATCGGCATCGCGCTTGCGCTTTCCGTTGCAAGTTTTGCAAACACCGTATTTTTATTTTGCGCCATGCCGCGCCTTCATTCTGTTGAAACAAAAAAAATTGTCAAAGCGTTTGTTTTGTACGCACTCAAAATCACCGCGTTCTCTGCTGTTGCCGCGCTGCCAGTCTATGCTGCGTTGCCGCATCTTGTTAATTTTTTTGCAGGACACACACGGCTCATTTCAAACGGCGCAGTAGTTGCGCTTTCCGCAACGCTATTCGCATTTGTAGGAGTTGCATTGCTCGTGCTCACAAAAGATGACATTGCAAAAGCGATTGTCGCAAAAGTACGGCGGAAATAGCAAACAAGGAGGAAGTAAAAATCTTGCTGCTCTCTTCATTTGCAAAGAATGGATAACACGTGTACAGAAATGCATAGCAGCGCATAATGAAATTATTTAACTCATCGTTTATGGTAAGATTGCTGACGCTTTCCTAATAAAATTTTAATCATTTTCTAATGTATAAAAAGCCGCATTTTGTGTATTATAGGGTCATGCAAAAAAAACTTACAATAATCCTTGTCGCGCTGCATGCTGCTGCACATGCACTTTTTTGCCAGACATCAGTGGCAGAGCTGCTGCAAGGTTATCTTGAAAACAACATTGAATTGCAAAAGCTTGCCGCCTCTGCTGACGCAGCATCTCTCTCAAATGATGCCACAAAAATCAACAACGGCTTTACCATGCAACTTGCTACGGGCACTGTTTCATTCAGAGCTGGCGGCACAAATCCGCGCGCTACGTTCAGGCCTCAGGCGAGCGCAACGATTCCACAGGCAAACAACCTTACGCTTTCCGCATCGAGCGACGTGATTATTGGGCAAAGCGGCGGCATAGAAAACACGGAGCTAATCGCTTCTGTTGACATTATTTCTCCCAACATAGGCTCGCGCAAAGTGACGCTGCTCAAATCGGAGCGCGCGCTTCTTGAAGCACAGCGCAACTTGCAAAACGGCGCACTTTCTGCAGAACGTGACTTTTACAACAGCTTAAAGTCACTCTACTCGCTTGCAAGCACAATTGCGCAAACGCAAAAAGATTTATACGACGACCAAATTACACTCGATGGACTGCGCGCGCGTGGATACAGCACAACGTCGTCAACGTATCGGGCACAACAGATGAAAGTGCTTTCCGATGAGCACACTGTTCAAACAACACAGCGTTCGCTTGACAGGGAAGCGGCAATATTTTTTGCAAAATGCGGCATCGCATACGACAGTGAAACAAGCGCGCAGGAATATTTGCCGTTTGAAATCCCTGTAGTGGAACCAGTAGACATCACTTCGTTCAGCAAAGAATCATATACAAAAATTGAAAGCGCAACGTGGACAAACTATATCAACTCGCTCTCGCGCAAAACAGATAAAGACATTACACTCAAAGCAAGTGGCGGCTATACATTTGAAAATGATGCAACAGCTTCCGATTCGGCGAATCTCGGAACTTCCCTTTCATGGAGCGGACTGACAGCAAGTGCAGGCGTTGAGATTCCTACTGCGCGCAAAACAGCTGCTTCTGCTCCTGCATACACGTTTTCGCTCGCCGTAAATCCCGCGTCATTTTTTCTTTCAAACATCACAAAAAAACAAAAGGCACTTGCGGAAAAACAGGAGCAGCTCGAAATTAAATCGGCGGAAGACAGCTACGAAACCATGCTCATCACGCAGCAAACATCGCTTGCAAACATCGTATGGGAAAAACAGCGCAACGGAGAACTGCACGATATGTATGAAACGCTCGAAGCAGACAATGCGCGTTATTTCCAGCAAGGCATAATCACCGAAAGCGAATATCGTTCTGCGCAAGTGAATAAAGAATTATATCGCTACAAAACGCTTGTGAACGACATTGAATTGATATTGTACAACAACGAAACAAAATTATTATTTTATCGGGATGATGTTTTGTAGCATGATTTCAAACGCCATCAATTTCGTCAACTATTTTTATAGCTGATTTGCGCCGCTCATGCCGCGTATTGAACGTAAATTTTTAAGAGGTAGCATAATGAAAAAGAAAATAAAACTGCTGATTATCGTAACAGCCAGCATCGCCGTGCTCTGCATTGCGCTTTTTGCCGCAAGAAAAATCGTCGCATCGAAAAATCAGAATATGACGACATACACAGTGCGCAAAGAGCTGTTCAAAAATGAAATAAGCATCGCAGGAACAGTATCTGCTGCAAACGAGCAAAAACTGCAAGCACTCGGCGACGGTACTGTCGTAGGCGTGTACGTAAAAAAAGGTGACACGCTTAAAAAAGGCGATTTGATAATGCAGCTTGACGACACGAGCGAACAGTACAATCTTGAAAAGCTCGACTACGAAATTGCAACAACACGCATCACCGGTTCACAACGAGAATACGAGCTTATGCAAAAGCAGCGCATATCGCTCTTGCGAAAAATAAGCGACAGAAAAGTAGTCGCCACATTCGATGGCGTTATCGCAGATTTGGATGTTGCAGTCGGCAACTCGCTCGAAGCGAAAGATAAAGTTGGCACGCTTGTAGACATAAGCTATCTTACAGCAGAAGTGGAAATAGCAGAGACAGATGTCACAAAACTCAAAATAAATCAACCTGTTGAATTCACGTTTCCTGCATACGACGGCACCGTAATAGGCTATGTAACAGGATGGCCGGCAATAGGCACTGTCACCTCGCGCGGTGCGACAGTTGTAAAAGCAGTGCTCCGTATTGATGATTACCCCGAAAGCATTCTGCCTAATTTTTCATTCACAGGAAAAATTAAAATTGCGGACGACCAAGAATTGCTGATTGTTGAGCGGTACGCAATCGGGCGCGAGGGAGGCAATGCATTCGTAGAACTTGCAAAAACAGGTGAGCGCATCGCAGTTCAGGCAAAGCAATACAGCGGCGACTATATGCAGATTACCGAAGGGCTTTCTGGCGGCGAAGTGCTCAAAGCACAGAGCGAACCTCGTCAGTCGGGACCACGCGGTGGAGGCGGAGGCATGCCGCCCAGAGGCAGATGATATGGCAAAAACAGTTATCCTCTTGAACAATGTAAAAAAAACATACGACATGGGCGACACGTCTGTGTATGCGCTTCGCGGCATAAGCTTTTCGATTGAACAAGGTGAGTTTGTTTCAATCATGGGACCATCTGGTTCAGGCAAATCGACATGCATGAACATGATTGGCTGTCTTGACAGACCCACAAGCGGCATTGTAGAAGTTGGCGGCAAAGAAACGGCAAAGATGACAGAAAAAGAGCTCGCCGTTTTGCGCAATGAGACAATCGGCTTTGTATTCCAGCAGTATCACCTTATCGCATCGCTTTCTGTGCTCGAGAATGTCATGCTGCCGCTGCGCTATCGCGGTATGGATAAAAACATACGGCTCAAACAGGCAAAAGAAGCGCTCTCACGCGTGGGGCTTTCCGAACGCATGAACCATATGCCGCATGAGCTTTCTGGCGGACAAAAACAACGCGTGGCAATCGCTCGCGCCACTGTGACAAAGCCGTACATTATTCTTGCAGACGAACCGACAGGTGCGCTCGACAGCGAAACTGGTTTAGCAGTGCTTGAGCTGTTTCGTGAGATTAATAATTCCGGCACAACGATTGTAATTGTCACGCACGATGCAGGGATAGGCGCGAGCACGAACAGGTGCATAAAGATTTTTGATGGGCACATACAGAGCGACAAAATGCAAACGCCTATTTCTGCAAAAGATGCAATCAGCAGCAGAAATTAACAGCGTATGCGGTGCAACAGTAAGCCATGCCGCGTTTTGACTTGCGCATTGCATGCAGCACTGCATTGCACTACACATGCAGCATTTTAATGTAAGGATGAATTATGTTTGAAGATTTTATAAACGCAATGCAAAATTTTCGCCGCAACAAAGTACGCACATTTCTCTCGCTGCTTGGCGTGATTATCGGTGTAGCATCTGTCATTGTCATTATGAGCATGGGCGCAAGTTCTACCGCGCAAATTGCAGACACGTTTGGCTCATCGGGACTTGATTTTGTAAGCATAAGCACGAGCTATTTTTCACGCAGGGCAGGCAGTGCTATTCAAATTACTTTCGATGAAAAATTCCGTGAAGAACTTTTTGACAACATCAGCGACATAAAAAAAATCTGGTACAAAAACAATGTGTCAGGAACGCTTTCATACGGAGAATCAAGTACACAGGCGCAGGTTACCGCGATTGAAACAGGCTATCTTGAAACATACGGGCTTAATCTTGACTACGGCGATTTTTTCTCTGTTACAGACAACGCAAGTGGCGCGCAAAAAATCATACTCGGAAGCGAAATTGCAGGAACGCTCTTTCCGTCAGGCATTGCGCTCGGAAAGTACGTCACCGTGACGATAAGCGACGTTGTGTTCAATTTCGAAATAGTCGGGGTACTCAAAGAACAAGTGTCAGGAATGGAATTTGCAACGGATGGCGCATATGTACCGCGTGGATTTTACGAAAAGAAAATCGTACCGCATCCTACAGCGTCCGTTGTCATGGTGCAGGCAACATCTCCAGCAAAAGCGGCAAAGCTTGTCAACACAATCACCGCATACTGTACAGAAAAAACAGGTTCTGACTACGCTGTGAACATACAATCGATGCAGTCATTCATTGACCAAATGAACGAGATAATGGGCACATTGAGCACAATGCTTTCCGCGATTGCGGCAATTTCGCTGCTCGTCGGCGGTATCGGAATTATGAACATCATGATTGTGACAGTGACAGAACGCAAACAGGAAATCGGCATACGCAAAGCGCTCGGCGCAAGCCCTGCAGCAATACGGCGGCAATTCCTTGTAGAAAGCGCAAGCATCACCGTCATAGGCGGCACGCTCGGCATATTGCTTGGAGCAGCGATAAGCCTTGCCGTTGAATATGTGCGCTCGCTTTCGTATATTATAAGTTTTCCAGCATGCATTGTGGCATTTATGTTTTCAGTGTGTATCGGTATTTTCTTTGGTCTCAATCCTGCATCGCGCGCAGCAAAACTTGACCCTGTCGCTGCCCTCGCGGATAATTAACAGGAAAACGCAATGATTCTCAACACAGGCCAGCGCACCGACATTCCTGCATTTTATTCAGAGTGGTTTTGCAATCGCCTGCGCGAAAAACAAGTGCTCGTGCGAAATCCGTACAATGTGTCGCAGCTTATTCGCTACCGCATCTCTCCCGATGTTGTCGATGCGATTTGCTTTTGCACAAAAAATCCTGCGCCGATGCTCGCGCACATGGAGCTGCTTGCACCGTTCGGGCAATTTTGGTTTGTCACAATCACGCCGTATGGAAAAAGCATTGAGCCGAATGTTCCCGATAAAACTGAAATCATCGAGTCGTTCAAAGCGCTTTCAAAAATCGTTGGAGCAGAGCGCGTTGCATGGCGATACGACCCTATCATCATTTTTGAAAAATATACGGTGGCGCAGCATGTACAGAGCTTTGAAAAAATGTGCCGCGCGCTTGCAGGATTCACAAAGACATGCGTTATCAGTTTTGTGGACATCTATCCGAAAGTGCGCCGCAATTTTCCTGATGTGCAGGAAGTCGCTAAAGATGACAAGCTCGCGCTCGGAAAAACTTTCGCAAAAATAGGCGCGTCATACGGCATGCAAATCAAGGCGTGTGCAGAAGGAAATGATTTGGCGCAATTCGGCATAGACTGTTCTGGCTGCATGACGAAAGCAGTGTACGAAGCGGCGCTTGGCTGCTCGCTGAACATTCCTGAAAAAACTACGCGCGTAAAGAATGCAACTGCTATTTGAGCGCGGACATAGGCGCATACAATACCTGCGCGCATTTTTGCCGTTACTGCTATGCAAACTACGACAGGCAGACAGTTCTAAACAACATGCAACGTCACAATCCACGCTCGCCGCTTCTCATCGGAGACGTTCAGCGCGGCGACATCATTCGCGATGCCGTGCAGACGAGTTTTAAAAATGGACAAGCGATGCTGCGCCTGTAATGCGTAATTATCAATAGCCGTCTGACATAGCGCGGTTGTTGTCTTTTATGCACAGCTCGTCGTATACGAGACTCCGCTTGCGCAGCTCCTGTTTAAGCTCATTCGGAAACGGCATATTGCGCCAGAAAATGCCGCGCACTTCTTTGTCGAGCCGCTGCACGCCGTTCGACTCTTTTGTCATCCACAAAATATAGTCTTCGATGAAAAACTGTTTTAAGTCGCCTTTGAGTTTTTGCCGGTCAATGTATTGATAATACTGACCAGTGAGCCCTTCTTCCATCCAGTAATATGACGCTTTTTCTTTTGCAACTTGCCAGCGCAAATCTGCAACGGCGGTGAGCACTGCAATGCGCAAGTCGCGCGGGTACATGGGTACTGCAATGCGCGCGCGGCTCGTGACAAGATTGTAGCGGTCGAACGGCTGCCAGCAAAAACCGCGGTCGCCATAGGTGGGCACGAGCAGCACATACGGCACAATGCGATTCGGCACGCTTTTGTGAATGCGGCAGAACGCGCCCGGATCAAGCGATTCAATCCAGCGCATCACTTCGAGCACATTTTCGCGCGTGCCAGTGCCTTTTTCCGTGCAGTGAAAAAATTCGCGCGTAAAAATAGGAAATTGATTTCCCTGCCGACCAACAGTCATCTTTGCCATTTGGCGCACTGTGTCAAATTCAGTTTTGAGCTCGCCCGTGTTCGCTTCAATGATTTCCGGTCCTGCTTCAATTTTATTCTGCACGCTGTCGTACACACCTTTTGCTTCCTCAAACTCTTTGAAATTTTTTGAAAGCTCTTTATCGTTGCGAGAAAGATTGCGCAGCTTTTCTGTGATGAGCGAAAAGTTATGCTTTTGCGCTTCAGTATACGGAGCAGTGTGCGGCTCCATGCCAAAGCACGGCTGATGCTCGCAGATGTCGTCTATGAGGCGCTTCAATTCTATTTCGAGCATCTCGCGCTCGTGCTCTTTCATCGTGAGCATGTTTTCCGCGCTTTGCAGCTTGCCAGAATTTTTTGATTGCAACTGCATGAGCCGCGTCTGTTCTGCCATCTGCGCTTCGGTCGGGTCTTTAATCACTTTTCGCGCAGAGGCAGGCTCATCTGTTACTGAAGCGCCCATGCGCCCCGAAAGGATTTCTTTAAACCATTCGTCCATGTAGAGGATAGGCTCGTTTGTTAAATTTTCAAATATGACTTTTGAAAAAAAATCTTTGTGTTCTGGCTTAAAAAGCGATGGCAGCAAAACACCAAACCGTATGAGCATGCGCTTTGGCATGGGCAACTGCAAGTTGCCTGTCTTGACTGCCATGCCGCGCAACAGTTCCCAATACGCAGAGATGATATTTTGGCGATAGACTGATCGGTCTTTTGGGTCTTGGCTCGTTAAATATTTTGAAAGCTGCATGTGCACGCGCTGCGCCGATTCGTTTTCCCCAGAGAGCGCAGTTTTGTAATATTGCGGGTCATCGAAAACTGTTGACGGCGTATCGTTTAATAATTTTCCAGGCGGGTCAAACTGCCGCACACTCAAATCAACTTCATGAATTGATTTTGCAGCTCTATTCGGATTGCCCGTCGCATTTTTTGGGGAAAGCGGTTTCATCTCCGCAACGTCTACAGCAATTTCACTGCCTTTGTGCGATTGCTCAGCTTCTGCGAGAATTGCGGCAATCGAAGGATCTAAATCTTCAGCCATTATACACTCCGATTTTCAATATATCACATAAATAACATTGCCGCAACAGACATACTTGAATGCGATATGTATCGTATTCTAAATTGGCAACAGGCGCACTACGCGCTCACATGTTCCGAGCCTATGTGCACTTCTCCGCTTTCAAGCGTTTTCATTGTTCCATCTGTCGCTTCCACAACAAGTTTTGCGTCATCAGTAATGCCGCGCACAATAGCTTCATACGACATGTCACGCGCACCGATTGTCGGATGTACCGTAATAGTTTTATCGATAAGAAACGAGCGTGTGCGGTACTCGCTCATTGCGCTAGAACAATCGCTTGCGTTATAGAGCGAGAACACGTGCGTAACAACGCTTGCAGCAAGCGCGTTCCGCTGCGTATCTGCGTTTCTGTCTTCGAGCACGCTGCCTGCCACATTCACAAGTTCTGGCGGCAAATTGACAGGCAAAATATTTATGCCTATGCCCACAATGGCGCAGTCAATAACGCCCGTTTCAAAATTCGTAACGCCTTCAGTAAGGATGCCGCACACTTTTTTGCCGCGCACAAATATGTCGTTCACCCATTTGATTTGCGCATCGACGCCATACACATCGAAAAGCGCGCGGCACACGCCTACTGCTGCCGTTGCTGTAAGGAGCGCAGGAGAAGTAATACCGCCTGAAGGCGCGTAGATGAGCGTCAAATACAATCCTGCGCCGTCTGGCGAAAAAAAACTACGCCCCATACGTCCGCGCCCCGCAGTCTGTTTTGATGCAATAATCACCGTGCCGTCAAGCGTGCGTACATCGAGTGCTTCTGCGCACCGCCGTTTTGCTTCTGCATTTGTCGAATCGATTGCGTCATACACGAAAACACGCACGTTCATGCCATCTGGAACAAGCGCGGTCGCGTTCTTCGGCAAAGACGCGTGCATGTTTTTGTCAAGAAGCGCGCATATTGTCGCTTCGCGCAACATGCCGCCGCCTTCAAGGAGCCGATAGCCTTTGTTCGTTACCGCTTCAATGCGTGCACCACGCAGACGCAATGCGTTTACCGCTTTCCATACCGCCTGCCGTGAAATGCCGCATGTATCAGCAAGCAGCTGCCCAGAAATAAATCCGTCTGCAGACTGCACGGAAGCAAGCGCGCTCATCACCGCATCTGTCGTCTTCACACATTTTTTCCGAGCAACGTAAAGTCAGACGCGGGACAACAGAACGCTACGCCGCTTCCTGGTTTTTCAAGGCATGGCAACACGCGCACCGCTTCTAAAACTGCATCCGCATTTTTAGATTCCACAACGATAACGAGCATCTCTTTTTCGGGCACAATCTCCATGCCAAAAAATTTCTCATCGCCCGGCATCGCTGTTCCCCGCGCGTTTATCACCGTGCCGCCTCCAGCTCCTGCTTTGCGCGCAGCCGCCATCACATCGTCAGCATATCCTTTATTCGCAATGACAGTAATCAGCTGATGAGTTGTATCGTGAGCCATATATGTTTCTCCTCCTGCGGCCATGCCGTTTTTTATTAAATGCGTTGCATCAACCGTAAACAAAATGCCAAAACCCTTTCGCTTTATTTCAGCAGCATGCACAATCGCTGCAATGATGACAGCCGACTGTTCTGACGGCACAAGAATATACACAATATCTTTTGACGAATCGCCAAGCGCAAGTGCCTGCAGTACGCTGTTCGCAGCAATGCTTCGTCCCATGAGAATCGTGCCACCTGTCGCACCAGCAGCTGTTGCTGCTTCTGCAATGAACTCGCCGCTGTCATGCGGAACGGTGCAAATTAATAAATTATACTTCATTGTGCCTCCTCTGGAACACTGGAAGTTTCGCTTTGAATCGCAGTACGCTTCTTTTTATGATTGAACACAATACCTAAAATCTGAATGGCAATGAGCGGCGTCATAGCAACAAGCGCAATCACGCCAAACGCATCTGCGCTTCCGCCAGCTGCTTGAGACGCACCGAGCGTAAACGAGAGCACGAACGTAGAGCTGATTGGACCAGATGCAACGCCGCCGGAATCGAATGCAATGCCAGTAAAAAGTTTTGGGCAAAAAATCATGAGCACGAGCGCGAGCGCGTAGCCCGGCACAAGAATATACATGAGGTTGAAACTCTTGATAGCGCGCACCATTGCAAGTGAAATCGCGATAGCCGCTCCTGCAGAAAGAAAGACAAGCAGCACGCGTCGCTTTATGGTGCCACCGGAAATTGCTTCAACTTGTTCAGTGAGCACCCATACAGCAGGCTCCGCGCACACGACAACAGCACCTATGAGCAAGCCCGTGCCGATAAGCAACACTGCCCACCAGCCGCCATTTTGAAATGCGCGTTCTCCGAGCAGTTCACCGAGTCTGCGCCCCGCAGTCATAAAGCCACCGTTTACGCCCACAAGAAAAATGACAAGCCCAATGTAGCTGTACACTAAACCGATTGCCATGCGCTTCACTTGTTGCGGCGGCATTTTAAGCAACGTA
The DNA here is from genome assembly GCA_017940005.1 of Treponema sp. Taxonomy (GTDB): domain Bacteria; phylum Spirochaetota; class Spirochaetia; order Treponematales; family Treponemataceae; genus Treponema_D. The sequence goes on along the minus strand of JAGAZO010000003.1, from coordinate 101,368 downwards.
ATTTGAAAAAAGACAAACAGCAGCGCAACAGGCAAAAGCGATAGCGCAGCCTCCTTCGCAAGATGCGGAAACACTGCGGCAAACGCGCGAAGCCCCTGCGCGCTTTCAGAAACAGCTGTTGACATTTCTGATGCAGCATCTGCATGATGCGACAGCAACAATCCGTACAGCAGCACCGCCATAACAGGACCGACTGATGCCATGCCTGTAAGCCCAAAGCTGTCACTCTGCGAATCGTCTTTGCCGTTTTCCGAACGCGCGCGCACCACAGACACGCCCACGCCAAGCGCCATGATAAACGGCACTGTCATTGGACCTGTCGTCGCTCCTCCTGAATCAAAACCGATGCCTACAAAACTCTGCTGCCCCAAAAACGCGAGCACAAAAATAATCGCATATGAAACAACAAGAATTATTTTAAGCGAAAGATGCAACACCGTGCGCAAAAGACCAAGCATAATGAACAGGCCCACGCCTGTTGCAATCATAATGATAAAAAGCCGCTTGTTCACGAGCGGAAACACGCTACGCACTTGGTCAGCGAGCACTTGAATGTCAGGCTCTGCAGCAGTCACAAGAAAGCCGATGACAAATGATGCGCCGAGCAGCAGCGGCAGATTGCGCTTTTTTGTCAATTCCGAACCGCACTGCTCACCGAGCGGCAAAATGCCAATATCAAGACCTATTAAAAAAATCGTAAGCCCCACGATAAGCAAAATGCCGCCGACAAAAAAGCGGAGCAACAAATCAAAACCGAGCGGGGAAGCAGTTACGCCAAGTATGAGCACAATCGCCATAACTGGCAAAACGGAAGAAGCTGTCTCTTTGAATTTTTTCGCAATATCCATGTGTTATCCAAAATTATATAATACAGCATATCGCATTTTTCATTTTGTTGCTACAACTCCACCAGCTGCCAACGGCAATCTGCTAAAAACGCTGCAGCAACACTGCGCGCTGTCACAATGTCTAATTGTACATTTCTTTGAAGTAACTATTGCCTTTACAAATATTTTGCATGAATTCCGCGTATCTTTCAGTCGAGTCATTTTGCGCTGTACGGAAGACAGCTGTTTTCCAGCATTGCCGTAAACTCATCTTGAGCTGCACGGCATGTGTCGCGCAAAAAGCCCCGCTCGTTCTGCCATTCTTTAATCCCGCGGTAGTAAAATAATTTTAACTCTTCGGTGATGATAAACGGCACAATGTTATGCTTAAGGCACTCCTTAAAAAGCAGCAGACGCCCGATTCGTCCATTTCCATCTTGAAACGGATGGATTTTTTCAAAGCGCACGTGAAAATCAAGCACATCGTCAAAGCGCGCCTGCTTTAGTGCGTTGTAGTCTGCAAGCAGCGTTTTCATTTTTGCAGAGACTTCGGACGGTTTTGCGGTGTCCATGCCACCTACTTCGTTTTCAAGCATTTTATAGCCGCCCACTTTGAACCAAGCTTTTTGAGCATCGCTCGTGCCTGTTTTCAAGATAAAATGAAGCTGCTTTATAAAACTTTCTGAGAGCTTCCTGTTAGCGGCATCAATCACAAGTTCCACACACCGAAAATGATTCACTGTTTCCACAATGTCATCAACATTGATGACATTGTTTTCCATGCCGACTGTCTTCGTTTCAAAAATATAGCGCGTCTGCTCATGCGTCAGGCGCGAGCCTTCAATATGGTTTGAATTATATGTCAAGTCTATCTGGATTTTGTGATAGAGCGAGCCTTTCATTGTACTTGATTTTTCACGCTGCAAACGTTCAAGCAGCGTTTCTTTTTTAACCGCTTTGAGCGAATGACGAATGCTGCGTTCAGGCTTTGCAGCATCCGCAGGAATCATCCATGTTTTGCCGTTTAAATATGCACCGGGCACTCGGCCAAGCGCACAGTAATTGCGCACGCTCCGCTCCGAGACGCTCCATAAAGCCGCTATTTTTTCTGCTGTATAGTATTTTTGTTGTTTTTTCTTGCTCACGGCACTAGTATATCACATTATCGGCAAAATATAAAGCACTTATATACCTAAAAAAATAGCAGTTATTTTGCCGATAGTACCATATTGCAAGGAACGGCAGCTTGCAACGAGACAGCACAGCACTTTAAACCACGATGACGCTTCCAACAGACTGCATAAAATGCGTTTTGGTGGTGTCACTTATAACAACTCCAGCCGCGTTCTTCTATGCCGCGCACCCAACTGTCAGCTGCTTTTTTTGCGCCCGCTAAATCGTGGTCTTTGTAATTGCCGCATTCCTTTTCTGTTGTAGCTGGCACGCTTCCTTCCCATGCAGAAACTTTTTTGAGCACATTGAGCATATGCTCCGCCACATACGCCTCATCGACATCGCCAAATAGCGTAAAATAAAAACCGGTGCGGCACCCCATCGGCGAAAAATCAATGACGCCTTCCATTTCATCACGAATATATTCTGCCACAAGGTGCTCAATCGTATGCATTGTTCCCGTCGTTAAAAACGCTTTGTTCGGCTGCGTAAAGCGGATGTCAAACTTTGCCACCACATCTCCATTTGCGCCAACTTTTTTTCCTGCAAGCCGAACAAATGGAGCGGTTACTTTTGTGTGGTCAAGATTAAAACTTTCTACATTGTATTTTTTCTCTTCCATTTTTTCCTCCTTAATCTTTTTTATTTTTTGAAGCATGCTGATTTGAAGAACCGCCCTTTCGTGCTTCGCTTTTCGCTCATCTAAAATTAGTTTTGGATAAAACTAATTTTAGACTGACGGCACTACACGGCGGGCTAGGCTTTGCTCGCTAACTCCTTGCACATTTCAATGACGATTGCCGCACTCTCTTGTGCCGCTTCTTTATCGTTGAACTTATACGATGCTTCCTCGCCATCATCTGCCATGTCGCTCATAGCGCGAATAATGACAAACGGAATGTCGTTGAGATAACACGCATGAGCAATTGCAGCTCCCTCCATTTCCACACACGCAGGATTGCACAATTCCTTAATGCGATTTTTAGCCGCTGCGCTCGAAATGAATTGGTCGCCCGAAGCAATTCGTCCTTTCATCACTGAGTGATTTTTTGCCGCCTCCGTTTGTACAAACGCTTTTTCCGCCATAGCGATGAGCATGTCGTCCGCACGGAAACAGCTCTCTTTCATTTGCGGAATTACCGTCGGCTTGTAACCAAATCCCGTCGCATCAATATCGTGATACAGCGCCTCTGTGGAAACAACTATGTCGAATACGCCAAGCCCGCTCGCCATCGCTCCCGCAATCCCCGTATTGATGATATGCGTCACACCAAAGTCAAGCGCAAGATGTTGCGCACAGAGCGCGGCGTTCACTTTGCCAATGCCGCTTTTCACCACAACAGCAGAAATACCGCACAACATGCCATCATAAAAATCGAGCGAGGCAGCGTGAACTAATTTTGGCAAAGCGTTTCCATTTTCCGATGCCATGCGGGAAACAAGCGTTGTGACTTCTATGTCCATTGCACCGATTATGCCGAGCTTCATGCGCTACCGCCTTTCCTGTTTTTTCATCCATGATTTGCGCGACACATAATGGTCTGCAATGCCATCCTGCAATTTGTCCTGCAAGTGCAATTTATCGATGAAAAAACGCATAATTTTTTTCTGGCTGATAAAACCAACAACCACACCACCAACAAATGCAAAAATCGATGCACTTTGAAACGGGACAGATGATTGCGATTTAAATAATCTGTAACTAATAAAAAGGATAAGTGCGTAAAATACACACATGCATGCAAGCATCACAACCAATTCTACGACAGTTGCAACAATTAAAAAGACAACAGTATTACGTTTTTGCTTTGATTTTTTTTCTATTTCTATACGACGTTTTTTTTCTTCAAAGAATTCTCTACTATTTTTTTTCGAGAAATCGTCATCATTTTCCGACATGCACTTCCTCCTGGACAGTGCCGCCATTTTTATTAATTGTCACTAAAAATGAAATCACCAAAACAATTCCACACACAACAACAGCGGAATCTGCAACATTGAATGTTGGCCATCGTTCTAATCCGAATAAACCAAAAAACTTCACATCAATAAAATCGACAACGCCTTCCGCACGAAAAAACCTGTCGATAAGATTGCCGAGCCCGCCGCCCACAATGCCACACACCATCCACCGTTGCAGTCTTGTAAAATCATCATTGCGAAAGTACACAGCAAGCACAACAACAATCACAACGAGAGGAAGAACGGCAAGCAACAACCGACGCAATATGTTCGGTAAGTTGTCGCCCATGCTAAAAGCTGCGCCCAAATTTGACACATGCACAATGCGCAGCAAATCACCGAAGAACGACTTCCCGATTGAAAACGGCGGAATCGTTTTAACAATTATTATTTTTGTGATTTGGTCAGTCGCGACAATAAAAGCAGTGAGCACAAGCGGCAGTAATTTTTCCGAAAGATTTTTTATCTTTTCCATACGCATACATTATACTGATAAAATGTGCGCGCGTAAACACGCTACAGTCCAGTCGGTATGTCGATAAACGCTGTTTCAATGCGCTTTTCTTTTTCAAGCTTTGCGCGCACCAGATTTACGCCAACTGTTTCCGTTTCGTAGTGACCGCCTGCAATCACGTTGATGCCAGCTTCTTTTGCAACGTGATAGTCCTCGTGCTCGAATGTGCCGGTGATGTACGCGTCAAGGTTTTCACCTACCGCCTGCACAACGTCTTCGCTTGCGCCGCCAGAGATGATTCCCACCGTGCGTATGTCTTTGTTGCCGAACGGCAAAATGACGCATGGTGTTTTGCCGGGACGCAGCGCACAGCGGGCAAGCTCATCAATTAAAAGCGGAGAACGCAGTTCACCTTTTACGCCGAGCGTCATGCCGTGCCACTCGCCGAACGGCGCGCATTTTTTTAAACCGATGCGGCAAGCAAGCCCGTAATTGTTTCCCACTTTTTCATGTGCGTCGAGCGGAATGTGATACGCAATGAGCGCAATGTCGTTCTTGATGAACGCAGCGACGCGCTTGTAGTGCGTGTCGGTAAGCACAGTGCAGCCGCCCCAAAATAATCCGTGATGCACAAAGAGTGCCTGCGCACCGCATTCTGCTGCTGCAAGGGCGGTTGCTTCACACGCGTCAACGGCAAACGCAACTTTTTCGATGCGCTTTTCGTTTGGCGCGCTGTTTTGAATTTGAATGCCGTTCCGCGACGGGTCGGCTGCAAAATTTTCCTTATACAAAAACGAATTGAAATAATCGTCAAGTTCTACAAGCGTCATATATCCCCCATAAAAAATTCAGCGTCTGCCCCAACATGACTGCCACCGCGCACGGACGCGCGGAATCCACGTTGCAACGCACGCGCTAAAAATTATTGTTCAAGCCGCTTTACTGTCTGCAACACAAGGTAGCGCGGAACAAGCAGCGCCTTGTCGCGCACATGTCCAAAGTATGCGGCAAGCAGCGGGTCAGTTTGCTCGATACATCCAAATCCGTGCGTTTCATATTCGTTTATGCTGTCAAGCGCGAGCGCGCTCGTAACGTTGCGTGCATCTTGACGAACAATATCGACAGCAGCGTTATCTGCCATGCCGTCGCAGATGATGCAAAATCGCACATCATCTCCGAATTTTTGACGCGCAAGCGCTTGCATTGCCGCATACTCGCGCCGCATGTTGAATGTGTAAAAATCTTTTTGTCGCGAAAATTGCTCTGCATCGTAAAAAAAAGACGCAAGCATTGCGAGGCGGCGCACATAGCGCACGTCAAGCGGCGAGCCAAACCATGTGTCAACATAAAAATCACACGTGAGCACTGCGTATCCTTTTTGCGCAAGCAGCATCATATATGGGCGATACGCCGCAGCATCTCCGCGCTTGTCGCTGCCGACAATTACCACTGTATCAGATTTTTTTTCGCCAAGCGGCTCGTATAAATACAGCGTGGCATCAGACAACGCAAAGTAGCCTGCCTCTTTAAAACCATCTGCAAAATTTCCTGTAAGGCGCGTTTTTGTTTCAACAACATCGTACGCTTTTGGCACCATGTTGACAGGCGCATATTTTATCACTATAAAAGCGATAGCAAAAGATACAATGCCGATGAGCACAGAAAATACAATGAACGCGGGACTGTACACGTCTGCATACGATTTTGTTGCAACGCGAGAAAGCGCGCGCATATTTACAAAAAGCGCAAGGCAAGAGAGCACGAGCAGCACCATCGAAACAATGTCAGCGTTCCAGGCAATAATCTGCAACACGCTCGCTGCAAACGCAAGCGGAACGAGAACGGCAATAGTATCTACGCGCTCATGCTTGAGAAAAAAAATACGACCGCTTGCCACAACGAGCAAAAAAGCGACAAGCAGATTGCCGAGAACAGAATTCGCCATAATTCATAGTAGCTGAAAATGCACAAAAACTCAATATTTATCAAAAAGCGTGTACGGTTTACGACATGCAATCACGCTATCTGTTGCAATTCCAATTAAAAACGTCTAAAAATCAAAAATACGGTTGACGTGGTTGCCACTATCGCATATAGTTGCTCATGGCATATTTTTTTGACGAACCGTCACACACATTCGACGAATATTTATTAATTCCTGGGTACACTTCTGAAACATGCGTTCCGCAAAACGTTTCGCTGCGCACGCCAATCGTAAAATACAATAAAAAAGCAGGCGAGCAATGCCCGCTTGCAATGAACATACCGCTTACGTCAGCAATCATGCAGTCAGTTTCCAACGACACGCTCGCCATAGCACTCGCAAAAGAAGGCGGCATCAGCTTCATCTACGGCTCGCAGTCTATTGCAAATCAGGCGGCAATGATTGCGCACGTTAAAATGTACAAGGCGGGTTTTGTTTCTTCTGATTCAAACATACGCCCCGACCAAACACTTGAAGAACTTGCCGCGCTCGTTGAGCAAACTGGTCACTCGACTGTTGCGGTGACAGAAAATGGAAAAAGCAACGGCAAGCTCGTCGGCATCATCACAGACAGAGATTTCAGAATAACAAAATGCCCGCCTCATTCAAAAGTGCGCGATTACATGACGCCGTTCAATAAATTGATAAAAGCGGAAACAGGCATTACGCTCGACGAAGCAAACGATATAATCTGGGAGCACAAAATAAATCAGCTTCCCGTACTCGACAAAAGCGGCAACTTACAGTCGCTCGTATTTAGAAAAGATTATGCGTCGCACGAAGAGCATCCGCTTGAATTGCTCGACAAAAAAAAGCGCTACATTGTCGGTGCTGGCATAAACACGCGTGATTACATGGAGCGCGTGCCGTTGCTGCTTGACGCAGGAGCAGACATCCTTTGCCTCGATTCATCAGAAGGATTTTCAGAATGGCAAAAGCGCGCGCTGCAAGACATTCACGGAACATGGGGAAGCAGTGTAAAAGTCGGCGCGGGGAATGTTGTCGATAGAGACGGATTCAACTTCCTTGCAGAAGCAGGTGCAGATTTTGTTAAGATTGGCATAGGCGGCGGCTCAATATGCATCACGCGAGAGCAAAAAGGAATAGGGCGCGGACAAGCGACCGCCACAATTGAAGTTGCAAAAGCGCGCGACGAATGGTATGAAAAAACAGGCGTATACATTCCCATATGCTCCGACGGCGGCATTGTGCACGATTATCACATAACGCTCGCGCTTGCAATGGGCGCAGATTTTGTTATGCTCGGCCGCTACTTTGCGCGCTTTGACGAAAGCCCCACGAATAAGCTTATCGTGAACGGCAATTACGTCAAAGAATATTGGGGAGAAGGCAGCAACCGCGCGCGCAACTGGCAGCGGTACGATGTGGGCGGCGCAAAATCTATGGCGTTTGAAGAAGGCGTTGACAGCTATGTGCCATACGCAGGACGACTCCACGACAATGTGCGCATAACGACGAGCAAAATAATCCACACCATGTGCAACTGCGGCGCAACATCTATAGCAGAATTGCAACAAAAAGCAAAAATCACGCTCGTCAGCGCCGCTTCTCTCCGCGAAGGCAGCGCGCATGACGTCATCGTGAAAAATACGAGCATTAGAGCGGAGTGATTTTTTTAAGAGCAGTTCATTGGAAAAACACAATATATGCTCAATGCAGTTACTGTACTCGTTGCTCTCGCGAACGTATACACTGACGCTTGCATTGTAAAGGTGTTTTCTGTAGAACAACATATTTTATGTACACATAACCGTGCAACGTGATTTTCATATACTGCACTTGTTTTTTCATGCGATGTATAGTATATTTAGTGCAAACACATGCAGGAGGATTGCTATGGCACAGACAAACATGACATTTCGATTAGACGACAGTGATAAAATGCGGTTTTCCGCAATCTGCGAAAAAATAGGGCTTTCCGCAACAGCAGCATTCAATGTCTTTGTAAAGACTGTCATCAAAGAAGAAAAAATCCCATTTGAGCTTTCCGCAAAAAAAATCGACAACGATGATTTTTATAACGAAACAAACATCAAACATTTGGAAGAGCTGAAACGTCTGGACGATGCAGGCAAATTGAAATTTACACAACACGAATTGATTGGAGCTTGAACGTGAACAAAATTTGGACAGACGAAGCATGGGAGCAATATCTATATTGGCAAACACAAGATAAAAAAACGTTGAAAAAATTGAACAAACTTTTGACAGATATTGATCGCAACGGAAATGACGGTATCGGACATCCAGAGCCGCTCAAAGAAAATCTTTCAGGTTTATGGAGCCGCGAAATCGATGCAAAGAACCGCCTCATCTACAAGATTGAAGATGGCTGCATAAAGATTTATCAGTGCAAAAATCATTATTCAGATAAATAGCAACACATCCTGCATATTTACCCTATAGCAACAGCAGGCATCACGAATAACAACATCCTATCAACGTTCCACTTGTGCCGCTTCAACCATGTAGCGAATCAAAATGCCCGTATCATCTTCCATCGTTTTTGAAACAACGAATATGAGGCTTCTGCCCGATTTGTCGCAAAATATTTTTTCAATCCTGTAGTCGATAACGCCTTTTCGCACAACATCAGGCGAACCGATTTTTTTGCGGCTCACAACGCTGCCGTGCTCATCGCGTTTTTCAAGCATAATGTAAAACGATGAGCGCGCGTTTTTGCCGCTGCCACTTACAGTAGGCACAAGTTCTATGCAATATGTTGCCGCGCTGCCAATTGCTCCTGCAAAATCCTTGAACACAATTTGATCTGTGCCGCGCTTTGCTTCATCGCCGCAAATGTAGAGCACCTGTTCGGGTGCTGTCTCTGTGCAGTTATATTTTTTTGTGACGGCATAATTTTTTGCCGCAAGCGCGTCATACACTTCCCTGCCCGATGTTCCCGCAGTTGTCGACGTGGGATTTGTTTTATACACTTCGCCTTTCACAAAATCATTTTTTGCCACATCAACAGTGTAAATCTCCGCCCAACCGCGAAACGTTTTGTCTGTCTTTCCATATTCGCCGAACAGGTACACGCGTCCGTCAGATGAAAAGCCTATATCTCTAAAAACAGCAACATCTCCTGCAAGGGCAGAAAAAATCACTGCGGTAAAAATCAATGCGCCGAAAACAACTTTCCTCATAGCATCCTCCACACGGCATAGCTGTTTGCGATGAGACAGCCTCACTGTTATTTTCGGAATAATGCAATCAAGTCTTTACTAATATCTGTGTTAGGGATATTATTTCTATATGACGCTAAAAACGCGGAATATTATTTTCCTCATACTATTTGCAGCTTCATTTGCTTTTCTCATCACAAATACTGCATTACTTTTCTACAACATATATGCTAATTCGCTCATAGAACCTAACACATTTCCCGCAATGCATATTTCCAATTTCTATCACATAGGTTATTCTTTTACCGCAATAATAGTATCTTTGTTTTTATTTCTGATCTTTTCATCTTCGGCAATTCTGTATCTGTATATTCAATTTGAAAAAACGCAATCTATCGAGGTGATTTTTTTTGCTGTATTTCTTATCGGCTGCACTTCTGAAGCAATGCGCCTGTATGTGCCGTTCTTTAATTTATGGCATTCCTTTTCAACATTCCTCATCTTTATAGGACGAGTCGTATTGTTTGGCAGAATACTGGCGCCCGCTGCTCTGCTTTTTGATGCAGTTTTTAGCGGTACAGAGCAACGACAAAATGTGGAAAGGAATCTCGTCGTGCTCATAGTCATATCTATCGCGCTTTCATTATTAATTCCGCTCAACACAGCAATCGTCTTACCCAATTTTTGTGTTCACTGGGGTTCAAGCAAAACATTTTACATCATTCGTGTGCTTATCCTTGTTGCGGCGGTGCTGTCCGTATTTGTCAACACGCGTACAATGGGACGAAAAGAAAAAACGTCGTATGGATTTCTCGCATTAACAATCGGTTATGAAGTGTGCTGTCTTTCCACATCTGTCATTGCAGTGATTGTCGGCAATCTACTGTTATTTGTCGGCACTGCCGTATATCTCGGCAGTTTGCACCGCCGCTATCTCTGGCAATAAAGCAGCAACTGCGCAATGCCGCCAATAACAATCGGAATAATGAGATTGTCAAAATCTTTGAGCGGCATGAGTTCCACAACCATCGCCGTGCCCGCAAGGATAAGCGCTATCCGTGCATCTTTGCAGACAGCAAATGCAGAGCAAAATACAGCTACAAAACAGGTAAGGCTTCCGACAACAGTTTTTCCGCGTGTAAACGGAACACGCATGCGCCCCAAAATTTTTCCTGCAAGGCTTGCAAGACCGTCGCCAAATGCGAGCGCATAAATGCCAATGCGCGCCGCATCGCCTTTCCATATGAGCGCAGTTACAATAATACCGAGCACGAGTGTCACTGGGCCGAGCACAAATTTATTCTCATCGCGCTTTCGTGAAGCAGCTTCAGTAACACGAGCAATCACTGGAAGCGGCTTACCGTGCATACGAAACAATTCTGAAACAATATACGCACACAGCATGCATCCCAGACACGCAAGTATCGGCCAATAGGCGACTGCGAGCAACGTTGGAATAAGCGCACTGCACAGATGGATTGATTTTCTGAAAAATTCTTTTTTGATGCTGTTTCTATACTGCGCGCGTGCAATACGAGAATCAGGAATCATTGCGTAAGTTCCTTTTCTCCGGTGAGAATATGTGGAATATCTGTATAGATTGCAGGCTCATAATCAGGTGAAGGTCGGCTCATATAGCGCATGTTCTGCTCCGCAAGATTGCTTCCGCCAAGTCGCACCATTGTCGTCTGATTGCGTGTAAGCGCATCCCATGCGCGCATAGAAACGGAAAGGTTTACCATTGCATTTGCATTCATCTGACTTGAGCCGTTGCGACGCGCAATGCGATACAGCGTTACGCCAAGATTGTTTGACGCCTTTAAATACATAGCAACAAGCGCTTCTTGATCCGGACGTACTTGCGGAAAGAGCACGCCGCGCTGAGCACGCTCTCTATCCAAGTTATCGACAAGTCGCTCATAATATCCTTGTGCCGCAATATTATCATCGCGCAGAGAAAGCGCATTTCCCATGGCAAACAGCAAATGATTGTCATTTGACGCTTCTTTTGCTACATTAATAAACGAATTGATTGCTCCAAGATAATCATTTTGCGAATATTGGATGAATCCGACACGATAGCGAATTGACGGCGTATCGTAATACGTGTGAACTGCCATTAGATATTCAGCATACGCGCTGTCATAATCACCACGTATAAAGTAGTCTATGTCGCCTATATCAGCATACAGCATACCGATTTGTTCAGTGCCCGCAAAGCCACTGCTCTCTTTCTCGCGCTCATACAGCGCAATGCCGTCTGTGTATACTTCTTGCGCTTTGAGATATTCTTTGCCAGCCACATACTGTTCGCCAAGCAAGCGATATGAATCAATTTGCTTGTAGATGTCGCGATGACGTAGTTGCAGTGTATTTTCAAATGTAGCGACAGTATGCTCAAGCATTCGCACCGCGCGTTCCGAATCATGCATATTAACAAAATAGCGCGAAAGATTGTACAGCGCAATAGGATTAGATGGGTCTGCGCTTATCGCGCGGTCAAGCATATCGCGCACATCTTCAATACGCGTGCGCAGATATTCATCGCTCGGTGCAAGCGGCCCGTACAATTTGTCGAGCAGGTAGCCGCTGAGTTCAGTCCAATCTTGCGCGCTCAACGACTTCGCCTTTGGATAAAACCGCTCTTTGAGCTGCAACACTTCGCGCAAGTTGTCAGTGCGTACAAAATAGCGCATCATCCGTGCCATATACAAGTCTGTTGTGCCGTATAGCTGTACGAGCGACGCATATTGCTTTCGCGCTTCTTCAAACTTTGTCGGGTCTTTTTCAGTTGCCCATTCGAGATAAATGTCGCCAAGCAGTAAAAGCCCTTCCCTGTCATTTATGTGATAGTCGAGCACATCGCGCTTTGCAATCTCTTCCGCCTTTTCATAATTTGCCAAATCATCGCATTCCATGCGCGCGTATTCAATGCCTGCTTCCTTGTCATGATTAAAATAGTTGAGTATGTTGCGGTACATTTTCTCCGCGCGCTGATACTGTTTTTTGTCACGATATGCACGCGCGTATTTGAAGAACCATTTTTTTTGCAATTGATAACGCGCCGCCTCAGTAAAACGTATTTCGGACTGCGGGAACTCATCTGCTTCAATAAGCGCGTACCCTTGCTTGTACAAACTGTTCGCTTTGAGCGGCCGATAAATAAAATTGCGCGTAAAGACAACAAGCGCGAACAAAATGCCAAGCGCGGCAACTCCGATAATAATGCCCGGAATAATTTTATTGCGCAACTGATATTGCAGCGACGCTTTATACGCATTGTATTCTGCAGCAGTGCGCCGCTCAAAGTCGCGCGGCACGGGAATTGCGATGTCGAGCATTTTTTCAAGGCTCGACGCAACTTGACGCGCGGGCACTTTGTTGAGAATCTTTTCTACAATTTCAAACTGCGCGTCGTCAGTAAACTCATTGGCAACGAGCAAACTTTCTACTGCAATGCGCACATTGAGCGGATATTCAGAAAGATTTGCAAGAAATTTTTTGTACTGTGCATCGGTGAGCGAATTCTTTGGAGGTTTGTCGCCTTGAACAGCGCCACTAAAATCTGGCGTCGGAAGTTTTATTCGCCCATGTTTGTCCGTCTTTACTGTCGCTGTATCTGAAAAACCCGGAATCTCAAAATCTATGTTACCAGCCGCATCACTTCCAAATTCAAAATCTGTTTTGCCCGCTTCTGAAATCTGCTTGTCTGTTTCGGTGACAGTAAAGTCAAGCCCTTCCATTTCAGATGTATCGAATGTTTCAATTGGGGCAGATTCTTCGCTTGCGTCGCTGCTCGTCTCCATGTCAAAATCATATGTGTCAGCGTCAAACGCTTCTCCTCCCATATGTGACGACAATGCATTTGATGCAACAGGCTCGCTTTCCATTGCTATTTCTGAATCAGGCGCTTCTCCATCCATTGAAATCTCATAGGCAGCATTGTCTGTTTCTGTTTCAGATGATGCACTTTGCATTGGAATATCTGACAAAGATGCTTGCTCTTCTCGTTCAGACTGCTCTGCAAGAGAAGCAAAATCAAAATCAGGAAGATTGAAATCAGCATTGTCTCCATTGAGCGATATTTCTGTTTCCTGTCTTTGTGCAATTGGTGCAAACATATCATTAAGCTGATCAGGTGCACTGTCATCGCTTTCATTCATTTCGCTCGGTAAATCAGCATTCAAATCTATCGCTTGGTCAGAAAAATCAAAATCATCAGACTGACTCAACGGAGATACATCAGAAGACGACGGCGGAGAAACTGTCTCATCTTTTAATGGAGAATTTGTTGATGCAAACGAATCAGGCAAAGAATCTCGTTCCTGCGAATCAGAAAATGGCGGAGCAACAAGTGATTCTATATTTTGTTCTTGCTCCAACTCAAACGGCAGAGGTGGAACAATTTGCTCATGAGGCGTAATCGGTTCAGGTTTAGACGGAGAGCGTGACGGAGAAAGTTCCAACGTCTGTTCGGGTTCTGCATCTTCTCCAAAATTTCCTTCACCGAGCAACGCGTCAAGACCCATATCTGCAATAGACGGTTCTTCAGGCTCCGATGTAACCACTTCTTCTTCAGGAGCTTCCATAAATTGCGAAAGATCGGGAAATCCGTCACTTGCAGCAACAGTTGCAATAGGATTCAGTATATCTGAAACATCAGGAGCCGCCTGTTCTTCAGCAGCAACATCTTCTTCTAATGCGGCGCCTCTTCCGCCAGTGATGTCAGAAAAATCGTCAGGAGGCGGAGCAACTTCTGCAGCTTGCATTTCCGCTTCCGAAATCTCCGGCATGCCGAGCACAAAATCTTCTGAATCGTCAATATCTTTGATTGTTTTTGAAAACGGTACAACAATTGTTTTTTCACCGCGTGACGCGCGATTTTCTGTTTCGTTACCAAGCGCGAGAATATCTGTGTTAAATTGTTTGAGCTGGCTTAAACCCGGCATACCGTCTATCCACCCACGTTTATTTTATCGTGAAAATAGAGGAAGTGACAAGTGTCGCTTTCTTAATTACAGTAACGGAATGTTTTCACAGTGACTTTATATAGAAGTTCAGTAAATCTTTGCCTATGAATCGCCGATAAAAATAATATGGCACGTTTTTATTTTTTGCTGTGCATTCTGCTCTGCACATTTCATCTTTTTGCAGCAGAACAAGCCGCTGAAATAACAGCATATGCATATAACAACGCAGTCCTCGAAATTCATAGCGCAAGCGCACCATATGAAATAGATAACGCTGTTGTGTTTACTGCCCCCGCAACAGCACGCTTTACCGGCATTGCATTTGACTTTGAAGGTTACCAAACAATTCACCCATTTCATATCCACACAATGCATGATATGGATGGAAATAAAACAGATTCCATTTTATTTTATATTTTAAACCGGCCGCCACACATACACACAATCTCGTACCGTCTTGTCATAGACGGCTTGTGGACGACAGATCCTTTGAATCCCGATACATATTACGACGAAGAGACGGGCATTTTGCTTTCACGTTTTACGTTCAACACGCAAATGATTCCTACAACAACATCTCTCGCACAACAGAGCACTGCGCAAATAGACAGCAGCACGGTGCGCTTTGTGTACCGCGGGCAAAGCGGACAAAAAATCTACCTTGCCGGCTCGTTTACAAACTGGGATCCATGGATATATGAGCTTACAGAAACAGCGCGAGGATTTTATGAAATACAGTTGCCATTTGCACCAGGCACGTACTACTACAACTTTTTTTCAGGAATGAATGCATTACCCGATACGTCAAATTCAAAACGCGTATACACACAGGATGGGCGCACCGCATCTGTAATCACTGTTAAATAATACTTGGAAAAATTGGCGCCATTGCAATAAATCGTTAGCACCACCGCATTTATTTTTAATGTAATTTTTCAACAATAAACTCGCATTATACTTGACGCATAATATTAGCATATGCTAATATATGAGCGACTATTCATATGTTCGCTGCACATGAAGCGCTCCATTGCAAACGCATGATTTATGTGCGTATTCACTGCGTTGCAAATGCAACGAGCGCTATAGAGATTATGGATGGCGCGGCGTTTTTATTTTCGAGTTTTCGCGTGAAAACTCGCGTATTGATTGCGCGTTCTCATTTCATTGCGCACGCGCGGTTTTGAACAGCTTTCGATTTTGAAAAATCGTTCTCTGTCCAAAATTAAAGATGTTTCTTTACAACTTCTTATCTGGAGGCAGTATGACAGTAAGCACAATCAACAATTGGTTTGAACGCATCGGGCGGTTTCAAATAAACCATCGCGGGTGGTTTCTCGCGGGAATCATCCTCATCACGCTTGCAGGATTTTTCGGCGTGCCGCATCTTGTGTTTGAAGACGACACCGAGCGCTGGCTCACGACGATGACAGAACAAAAGGCACATAAAGAATTGTTCAAAGAGCTGTTCGGCAATCAAGATGCTGTCGGCGTGCTTGTAGAGGCGGACAATGTATTCGACCCGGAAGTGCTCGACGCGATTGAACGATTGAGCGCGCGCCTTGAAGCAGAAGTGCCGTTTGCAGACGAGGTAACATCGCTCACACGGCTTTCTGTTTCTATGGGCGTCGAGGACGGCATACGCGTTATGAATCCGTTTGAAGACGGCATTCCCGGTGGAGGCAAACCGCTCGCAGAGATGACAGCAGAAGAGCGCGCAGAATTAGCAGAAAAAAAGGCGTTTATCATGAGCCGCGAGTCGCTCGTGAACAATATTGTTTCCGATGACGCAACAGAGACGTGGGTGATTTTGTCGCTACTTCCGTTCGACGATGACCGCGGCGACATGTATGTTGTTGGCAATGCGGCAATCCCTATCGTTGAAGCAGATGAATTCAAAAGCGATGCCTATACATTCAAAGGCACCGGCACGTCGTATACAGAAACAGAAGAGCAAGCAGTTGTCGCAAAAGAAACCGCGCTGCGCGTCATCTCCGGTTTTATCGTAATGATTTTATGCCTCATAGTGTTTGTGCGCTCACTGCGCGGACTTATTGTGCCCGTCATCGCTACTGTTGGCGGCATTGGAACAGTGCTCGGTTTTTCAGGCTGGCTCGGCATTCCTGCAGAACCGAATCTAGTAACACTTCCCATTTTACTCGGCATGGCGCTCGCTGTCGGCTACGCTGTTCACTACATAAACGGATTCCGCTACGAGTTTCGCTCTGTGCCGAGCCGCAGAGAAGCAGCTATTCTTGCCGTAAAGACAACCGGCTGGCCAATTCTGTTTACCGTCATCACAACGATGGCGTCGTTCGTTTCGTTTATGGGCGTCGGCATTGACGCGCTCAAATGGGTTGGCGGCATAAGCTCGTGCATTGTGTTCACCGTGTTTGTCTACGTCATTGTGCTGCTGCCGATTTTATACAGCTTTGGCAAAGACGCAGGCGACGCGGAAACCGCGCATGAGCAATCGCCAACATCGTTGCACGAATCAAAAAAAGCGCGGTTTGAAAAAGTCGACGCATTGTATGCGCGCTTTGGTGAAAGCGTGCTCAAGCACCGTATCGCCATTGTCGCGGTGAGCATTGTCATCGGAGCGTGTTCTATTTTCGGTCTGCTCAAAATCACCGTGAACCTCGACTACATAGACATGATGGGAACGCGCATACCGTATATTGCGCGCATCAGCACCATCATGAATGCAAAACTCGGCACACAATACAGCTACGACGTGATGATTGAATACCCCGATGAAGACGCGTTCAAAGACCCACAGATTATGCGCGCGCTCGACGACTGCGGCATGGAGCTTGGCACACTGCGGTCTACAAAAATTTCTGGCACAAAGCCGCGCGTAACCTCAGTCACCGACATTGTAAAAGAGATGAACCGCACGCTCAACGCCGACGACAGCGCGTACTACACCATTCCCGAAGAGCAGGACTACCTTGCGCAGCTATTGTTCCTGTACGAGATTTCCGGCGGCAACAATCTTTCACAATGGGTGAGCGAAGACTACTCGACGGCGCATATTCACGTTGAAATGAAAAAGTACGATGCGAATGCAATCAATGCGGATATCATGGAAGTACAGCAGCTTGCCAAACACTATTTTCCGGGAGCGCAAACGTCATGCATCGGCGATGCCATCGTCATGGCGTCAATGAATCACACGCTTGTCACCAGTGAAATAAAATCGCTCGGCGGTTCGTTTGCAATCATCTTGCTCATTTTGATAATCGCGTTTGCAAGCGTACGCACGGGACTTATCGGTATGGTACCAAATGTTGCGCCAGTGCTGCTCGTGGGCGGCATTATGGGCGTATGCGCATTTCCGCTCGACATGCTCACCATGACGATTATGCCGATGATTCTCGGCATTGCTGTTGACGACACCATCCACTTTACCAATAACGTAAAGTATGAGTTTGAACTGACGCACAATTATCACGATGCGATTATCAATTCGTTTGTCAAAATCGGACGCTCGATGCTCGCAACAACAGTGATTTTATGCGCCATGTTTACGATGTACATGTTCAGTCCCCTCGCGATGTTGTTCAGAGTGGGACTGCTTGCAACAATCGGACTCTTCGCCGCGCTCGTCGCAGACTACACGCTGATGCCTGCGCTGCTGTACATGACAAAGCCGCTTGGCGCGGAGCACAAATGATGCGCGCAAAAATGACGCGGCATTTTCTTTTATACTGTGTGTATAAAAAGTGGTAAACGTGCGGCGCGTGTTGTTGCGTGTTGTCACAGTTATTGTATGCGCGGAAAAAACGCCGCTTTGAATAGGGAGGTACACAATGAATATAGTAATTGCCAAAATTATAAAACGCAGCATCGCACCGTTTGTGGCGGGCGCGCTGCTGCTTGCAGCTGTCGGAGCGCAGACAATGAGCGGCTACGACATTATGAAAAAAGCTGACGAAGTTGAACGCGGCAGCACGAGCTCATACGTTGCAACGATGACGCTCGTCAGCAAAAACGGCAACACGCGTGTGCGCGAAGTTGTATTTTACAAAAAAGATTTTGCCGATTCAAAACGCTCTGTCGTGGTGTTCCGCACGCCAAAAGATGTGGCGGGCGTCGGCTACCTTATGTGGGAATACGACGAAGATGCGAACGGCACTAAAAAAGACCGGGACAGCTGGCTCTACATGCCCGCAATGAAAAAAGTGCGGCGCATCTCTGGCTCCGAAAGCGGCGATGATTTTATGGGCACCGATTTTACGTATGACGACATGGGCGACCGCGGGCTTGCAAAAGACACATTCACACTGCTCGGCGAAGAAGCGGTCAACGGCGTTCTGTGCTACAAAGTTGAATGCACGGCAAAAGATGCGACAGAAAAAAATCCGCGCCGCGTCCTCTGGGTGCGAAAAGACAATTTCATGATGCAACGAGGCGAGTATTACAGCAAACAGAACACGCTCCAACGCGTGCTCGAATGCGAAAACATACAGCAGATTGACGGCATTTGGACCACAGGCAAGATGACGATGAAAAACGTCAAGACAGAGCACGCGACAGTCATCGAGATGAAAGATGTGCACTACAATCAGCAGATTGCCGATTCACTTTTTACTGTCGCATCGCTTGAACGCGGAGCAATAAAATGAAATCGCAGATGGTGCGCACCGGCACGCTGCACTCGCCGCAGCTGCACGCGCGCTGTGCGCGAAAAACACCACTCGTGCACCTGCCGCACCCATGCAGACACCGTGCAAAAATTGACGCGCTCGCTTTGTGCGTGTGCGCGCTTTTGGTGCAAGCAGGCGGCACGCTCGGTGCACAGGACATAACGTTTTCGGGAAGCGCACAAACGGCGCTCGGCGTATACGTGCGCGGCAGCAACGCAGGCAATTTTTCACGTGCACAGGAAACAGTAGCAGGCGAGCTTGACGTGCGCTTTGCAAACTGCGAGGCGTTCATAGCGGGCAACGTGTTTTTCAATGCGCTTGCCGCGTTTTCAGACGGTACGTTTTCGTTTGCGGACGGACTGGGAGCCGAGCTCAAAGAAGCGTATTTCAGCTGGACGTCGCCCGAATTCGGTCGCGGTTTGACCGCTGGCATAAAAATAGGCAGACAGATAAACGCGTGGGGAAAAGCGGACGCCATACGCATTGCAGATGTGCTCTGCCCGCAAAACTTGACGACGCTCAATGCTGCAAACTACAGCGAAAGCAGGCTCGGCATAGACGCGATAAAAATTACGTTGAGCGGTATGATTTTTTCGCTCGATGCATACTGGATGCCGTTTTTTAGACCGTCCGCGCTGCCGCTCCAAAAATGGAATGCGCTCGGCGCGTTGCTGATTCCGAAAAGAGTCTCGGTGCCCGGTGTGCCTGACCCCGTGCCGATTGCACTCGGCGCTATTTCGCGACCGGAGCTGAAGCTTGCAAATGGCAGTTATGCGGCGCGCGCAAGTTTTTGGCTTTCCAGAATTGATTTTTCGCTGTACGGCTACTACGGATTTGACGACTTTCCCATTGTCGATTACGCGCTTGACGCGCTGCCGCCGACAACAATCACCGTGTCGGGAGATTACCACCGCTACGGCATGGCGGGTTTTGATATGGCGCTTCCGGTGAGCACGCTCGTGTTCCGCCTTGAAAGCGCGTTTCTTATTAACCGTGCGTTTCAAACGGATGCGGCGCACATTTTTGCCGGCGGCACATCTTACGAGCGGAAGCACGAGGTGCGCGGATTGTTCGGCATTGACTGGATGCAAAGCGGCTGGACTGTTACCGCGCAGTACTACGGCGACGGCGTGTTTGGCGATGCTGCAACGCTTTCGCGGAGCGCGTATGAACACGGCACAACGCTGTCTGTTTCGCGCTCGTTTTTTTCAGAGACGCTCACGTTATCGCTGACCGGCGCGCTCCGCTGGAACGACTTTGACAGCTTTGTGAGCGCAAAAGTACAGTACGCACTCACCGATGCGATTGCGCTTTTGCTCGCGTTTGACGGCTACTTTCCCGGCAAAAACGACGGCGAATACGGCAAGTACAAAGATTTGAGCTGCGTGCGTTTGGAAGGCATCTTTCGGTTTTAGACAGCAGCGTACAGCACATGCGGCGTATAGTCAGTTGCGATGTGCAGGCGCAGCATGTTTTAACGCGTGCGTCACGGCATTGTTCATGGGCACGCCGCATAATGCGTTCGGCGGCGGAGCAACGCGAGCCTGCCGTGCGAGGATTAAAACGGCAGGCGACGCGGCCACTGGACTTCGCGCCGCGTACGCGGCGCGAAGGAAGCGGCTGGAGCGTGAGCGGAATTGCGGAGGTGCCGGCGGGCGAACGCCCGCAACGCCCGAAAAAAAACGATAGTCACATCACAAAAAATCCGCTATACTGATTTGCATGGAATTATACACTCAAACTAAAACGGCAGTCGTTGCAATTATCGGACGGCCGTCGGCAGGAAAGTCGACGTTTCTCAACACTGCATGCGGCGAGCATGTCGCCATCGTCTCTGAAATTCCGCAAACAACACGCGACGCAATACGCGGCATCGTGAACACATCATCAGGACAACTCGTATTCATCGACACGCCGGGGTATCACGCGAGCGAAAAAAAACTCAACCTCAAGCTGCGCACGCTCACGCAAGAGCAACTCAAAGATGCTGACGCAGTTTTATACATACTCGATGCAACGCGCGAGGCACGTGAAGAAGAATCGCTCATCGCAGAATTGCTGCAACCATATGCAGCGCGCACTGTTGTTGCAATAAACAAGATAGATGCAAGCGGCGCAAAGATTGACGACTCGCGTAAATTCATCACTACTGTTCTGCGTGCGATTCCTGATGAGCGTATTATCGCCATGTCAGCAAAAAAAGATGAACACATAAATGATGTCCTCAAAGCGTTGTACGAGATTGCGCCCGTCGCGCCCGCGCTCTATCCAAAAGAATACTACACAGATCAAGATGTCGGCTTCCGCATTGCGGAGATAATTCGCGGCGAAGCGATTAACCGCCTTGACGAAGAGATTCCGCATTGCATCTATGTCGACATTGCCGACATGGAGATGAAAAAAAACGGCACGCTCTTATGGGTGCGTGCATTTTTGTGCGTTGAGCGAGAAAGTCAAAAAGGTATCGTTATAGGCAAGGGAGCCACGATGATAAAGGCAATCCGCATTGCATCGCTTGAAAAATTGCAAGAGCTTTTTGATTACAAAATCGATTTGGATTTGCAAGTGAAAGTTGACAAAAACTGGCGGCAAAAAGACGCGGTGCTCAAAAAATTAATAAAGTGAACTTCTGAAAAATTTCACACTTTGCGCCTGTAATGGGACGCTTGCAAAAATGTGCAACCACAAATTGGCACAACATCATTTATTTTTGAACAGCGTAAACGATGAATCTGTCTTACGCTATTTGTCATCACTCATCGTTTCATGCACACAGCAAAAACTGTCAGCGTTTTTCGTCTTCGTTTTCTTTGAGCACCGCAAGAAACGCTGACTGCGGAATTGCCACGTTGCCCACTATTTTCATGCGCTTCTTGCCTTCTTTTTGTTTTTCGAGGAGCTTGCGCTTTCGCGTAATGTCGCCGCCGTAGCATTTTGCAAGCACGTCTTTGCGCACAGGATTCACTGTCTCGCGCGCAATGATGTGGCCGCCAATTGCTCCTTGAATTGCAATCTTAAACTGCTCCCGCGCAATTTCGCCTTTGAGCCGTTCGCACACTTTATGCGCGCGGTCAGATGCGTTGTCTTCAAATGTGAGCTGCGAAAGCGCATCGACAGGCTTGCCGTTCACAAGAAAATCAACTTTTACAAGGCGCGTAGGACGATAGCCGATTATGTCGTAGTCAAACGACGCGTAACCGCGACTGTAGCTTTTGAGCTTGTCGTAAAAATCAAAGAGCACTTCTGAAAGCGGCATTTCATACGTAAGTTCAACGCGCTTTTCGTCAAGATATGCCATGTTCGTCTGCTCGCCGCGCTTTTGTTTGCACAGCTCCATGAGCGCGCCCAAATACTGCGACGGCGTAATAATCGATGCCTTTATGTACGGCTCCTCTGCGCTTTTAATTCTGCCTTCAGGATACTCCGACGGATTGTCGATGAACATTTCTTCGCCGCTCGTGAGCAAAAGTTTGTAGCGCACGGAGGGCGCGGTAAAAATGACCGATTGGTCGTAGTCGCGTTCAAGCCGCTCTTGAACAACTTCAAGATGCAAAAGTCCGAGAAAGCCGCAACGAAATCCGTTTCCGAGTGCAAGCGAATTGTCTTTTTCGTAGATGAGACTCGCATCGTTGAGCTTCAATTTTTCGAGCGCATTTTTAAGCTCTTCGTATTCGTTCGAGTCCATAGGATAAATTGACGAATACACGACAGGCTTCACGTCTTTAAATCCGGGCAGTGCTTCTGCAACAGGATTTGCCGAAAGCGTAATCGTGTCGCCAACGCGCACATCTCTCACTGTTTTGATGCCCGCAATGATGTAGCCGACATCTCCTGCTTCCAAAGCATTTGTCTCTTCAAAATCGATTTTAAAAATGCCCGTCTGCTCAACTTTGTATTCCGCACCATTGCTCATCATGCGGATGACATCGTCTTTTTTTATGCGGCCGTCCATGACGCGCACGTGAACGATAACGCCGCGGTACTCGTTGTAGTCGCAGTCAAAAATAAGCGCGCGCGTCTTTGCGTCGGGATTTCCCTGTGGCGACGGGAAAAAATTAACAATCGCTTCAAGAAGGTCGTCAACTCCTTCGCCTGTCTTCGCAGACACGAGGATTGCAGCATCTCCGTCAAGCCCCAGCTCTTTTGTAATCTGCGCTTTTGTACCTTCTACATCGGCAGACGCCAAATCAATTTTGTTGATGACGGGCACAATCGTCAAATCGTGCTCAAGTGCCAGGTACATGTTGCTCACTGTCTGCGACTCGACACCTTGCGTGGCGTCGATTAACAAAAGCGCGCCTTCGCACGAAGCGATTGCACGCGAAACTTCGTAAGAAAAATCGACATGACCGGGCGTGTCAACAAAATTGAGCTCGTAGTCGTTGCCATCTTTTGCCCGATACGGAATTGTCACCGCCTGGCTTTTGATTGTGATGCCGCGCTCGCGCTCAATGTCCATGTTGTCGAGCAACTGATCTTTCATCTTTCGCGCGTCAATGATATTGCCTTTTTGAATGAGTCTGTCAGAGAGCGTTGACTTTCCGTGATCGATATGCGCCGTGATGCAAAAATTGCGCTTGTACTTCATGTCCATAGTGATGTATCAGTATACACGCGCAAAAGAAAAAACGCAAGAACAAACAGCGCATGTATATTGACAATCAGTGTACGGCAATCACAGGCACATCGAGATTTTTGTCAAAAGTAATACGGACTGTCGAGCGCGGCTGAAAGCACCATGCCAATGTCGAGAAATCCTTTTTTACGGCGGCGCGTATAAATCGAAGCGTACAGCCTGCTGTTGTCGTCGCTAAAATTGACAGAAGAAATAGTTATAGGATCGTTCTCTGAAAAGCCTGTCTCGTCTGCAATGCTTCCATTAATAATTTCTGTGACGGCAAATGCGCGGCGGCTCGATGTGGAAGCGGTAGCAAGCTTCATGCCAAAAATCGGAATGAACGAACCTGTTATCAAGTCGCTGCTATAGATCTCGTAGCCTGGATTTTCGGGACGCGGCGTAAGGTATACAAGCTGCGTGTGCGTCTCATCGCCGCGCAAAAATTCACAAACACTAATCGTGTCAGGTGTATAGCTTCGCAAAATGTCCTGCATCGTTTCGATTGAGCTTACTTTTTTTCCGTCAAACGACGTGATGACATCGCCTTGCATAAATCCTGCGCGGTGCATGCTTCCGCCAGGCATAACGTACTGCACTTCAAGACCGAGATTTTCCCTGCCGTCGCTGCTTTTTTTTGTGTGCCCGTACGAAGCAGTCCATGCATGTTCAAGCGCGCCGCCGACATAGAGCACTGGCAAATCCTGGCGCAAGTATTCAACAGGGATTGCAAAGTTCAATCCTTGAAACTCTTGTATGCCTGCAAACACAATCGCCTGCACGCGCATGTGCGAATCTATGAGCGGTCCGCCAGAATTGCCCGAATTGACTGCTGCGTCAATTTGCAGCACGCTGCCTGTTGTAAAAAGTTTTCTGCCTATTGCAGAGACAATGCCCTGTGTGAGCGTGCCGTCAAGTCCGAGTGGCGTGCCGATTGCAGAAACTCTGTCGCCTACTTCCAAATCGCTGCTTGTTCCGAGTGCGAGCACAAATGGCGCGTCTACTTCTGCCTTGAGCAGCGCCAAATCGAGCACTGCATCGTACCCTACAACTTTTGCAGGAATGCGCGTGTCGCTGTCAGAAGCAAGCTTTATATACAGGCGCGAGTATCGCTCATTTTTGGGATTCACCATATCTTCAATGACGTGATGATTTGTGACTATGTAGCCGCGCTTGTCGATAAAAAAGCCTGAACCTATCACATTGTCTGCATAGCCCATGCCGTTTTTAATCGCAATGCCGCGCGTCACCCACACGGTAACTGTTGCATTTATGCAATCGGAAATTGTTTTTGGCAAATGCTGCTCATCAACAAAAAGACCAGGCACATCACGGAGCGCGGAGGAAAGCAGCATTTCCTCGCTTGCCGTTCTTGGAAGCAGTTTTTCTTCGCCGCTTGCTGTAAGCGAGCGGAAATATTTAAGTGCATCGAGAAAGTTTTTTTCGTCGATAGATTTGTTATATAATTCGAGCGTTCTTTGTGCAGAAAGCGCAACAGCTTCCTCGTCGCCCAAGAGCTTTGCGCTCCACAACGCTTCGACAGGAGCCGTCTCAACAAGTTTTATGATACGCTTTTTTTCGTTTTCATACACATCTGCATCAGTGTAGTTCAATCGCTCGTACACTGACTTTGGCTCATGGAGCGAGCGGCACGAAATCATCACAAGCGAAAAACAAAGCGCAAAAAAAATTAACAAGGCAATAAGCCGCCACTGCGATATTCTGCGGGCATGCCGTGACGCACTGCTTACGGCATGTCTCTTGATTACATCAGTACAGTTCATGTATACCTCAAACAGCGTGTCACTCGATGTGCGTGTCAACGCGCTCTGCTTCAAGCGGCGTTTCTTCTTCAAGCTCCGCAGGTTCCTGCTCCGACATAATGCTCACGTAGCAATTGTTGCTCACACGCACGGCGAGCAGCTGCCGTCTGCCGCTTTCCACGAACACAGAAACACCCTGCGTTTTATTGGCAAGCGCATTGAGCGCACGCGTCTCGTCTTCTGCAGAGCCGTTTTTTCCAATCCAATACACGCCGCTTTTTTCTCCCGAATATACTTTTCGCTCCACTCCATTTGAAACAACTTTTGACGGCGTACTGTCAATGCTTGTCACGGTGACAAGCGTGCGCTCAGGAAGCAGATAGAACGACGAATCTTCTACGAGACGCTCGCCTGCTTTTTGCGGATGACGCACATACTGCATATCCCATAAGCCGTCGCCATCAGTGTCCCATGTCGTTCGTTTTCCGCCATCAGGAAAGTATTCCTCGACAAAGTCTATGACAGTGTCCGCATCGCTGTCAATCTGAATCATCTTGACGTATATGCCTGTGTTTGCAGAAAGCCCGAATAAATTCGCAGCGATGTGCGCGGCATCAGCATATGCGTTTCGCGCTGTGTTTTCTGGGTCATAGCCGAACACTTCTACCGTTTCGAAAATGCCGTCGCCATCGTTGTCTATTGAGCGCATGGAAGGCAACCCATTTTCAAAAACAGCATGCGCGTAAAGCGTATCGTAAGAATAGTAATCTGCCGTCTGCACTTTTCCATCAAGCACGGTAAATGTAATCATGCCGCCAGCTCGCTCGCTGCTCGGCACTTCATAGCTCGATGCCGCCGCAAAAAGCGCATCAGAAGTAATAGGCGCAACATTTGTATTCACAACAGGAACAAAAAAATCAACATGCAGATTGGCTTTGAGCTGCTCCTGCGCGACAATGGCAAACGGCGTCCACATATACGTTTCGTCAACGAGGTGAAACGTCACGTCGCCCATATTTTCGTCTCTTCCTTTAAATGTTGCCGTGATGATTGCAGGGTATGCTCCGTAACGCACTGCAATGCCGCCACTCGTCATGTCGAGCGAAACAGGCACGCCAAAATCGCATGTTGCGCTCCACTCGTGTACATTGTCGTTGTTTGCGTCCCACGTAATCGACGCAGGGCGACCGCGCGAATACGTTACAGTGAGATTTGGCTCCAAGTCGCCGTTTGTGTCTATCGTGAGCGTACCGTCATATGCGGCAAGGCGCGCCGCAAAATCATTCTTTACGTCCTGCTCCGTGACAACTTGCGCAAATTCAAGCAGAATCCATAGCGGAATAGATTTATCTGCAAAATCAAAAAAATATTCGAGCGCGCGCCGCTGAGTAAGCAACCCCGCAGAAACTGCCGCTGCCGCATACAGCGGATGCTCCATATTGTGCGCGGCAAACGCTTGCAACATTCGTTTTTGCGCCTCGCCTTCTGCAAAAAGCGCAGCGTATATTTCAAGCTCCGCATCGGGATTGTCGTATTCGGGCATTTTCGCGATGAATGAATTTGCAATAGCTTGCACGAGCACAGGCGCACTGTCGCTTTTTATTGCGTATTCATAACGAAAAAAAAGGCGCGGAAACCGCATGTCCTTTGGATAAATTTTTCGCGCGCTGTTTACTTTGCTGCGCGCTTTTTCAACAGCGGCAGCAGTTTTCATTCTGTAGTATGATTTTATCCTAATGTATTCAGCGTCGGCAGAATAGATGAACGGAGACGCATCGAGCACGCCAAGCGCCTGTTCATAGCGCCCCGTGTCGCAGAGCAAATCTGCATAGAGAATGCGCGCGCCGTCGCGGTTGTAGTCCACCCATTCGCCTTCGGTGAGCGCTTTTGTTACGAGCGACAACACTTCCGCGCGGCCTTTCCCAAGATTGATAAGCGACGCCGCCTGAATATACCATAAATCTGCAACAGTGTCGTCATAGGCAAGCCCCATCTGCGCTTGGGCAAGCGCGCTGCTCCATATGCGCTGCGTCAAATAATCTTCAGCAAGCTTTAAAAAGCGGACGGCGGTTTTTCTGTTTGCAGCTGCAAGCGATGCATTCTGCGCAAAAAGCGATGCAGAAAAATTGGCAAAAAGCAACGCGCTGAACCACATGACGCGTGCCATTTTTTTTATCATATACAATTTACACAACCTCAATGATAGTATCGGCGTTTTACTGTCCAGTCACTATAGCCGCATACGCTTCCCCAGATGCACACGATTTCCTGCGACAGCAGCTCTTGCACGAGCGGAATGCGTTCTCTGTCTGCAAGCGACACTTTCCAATTTGAAAAAATAGCTGAAACAGATTTGATGCCGCCGCTCGCAGTCGCAATCTCGTCACCAGGCGCACGGCTCCGTATGCAAAACGGGAACGAAACAGCAACATGGCACGCGCATGATTCACGCGCTGTGTTTCCACGCTCAAGTGCGAGTTCTATTTTTCCGTCCGCATCAACTGTTGCAGAAATAGTTCCAAATGGAAACGAATAGGTGCCGACGCGCTCCAGTATAGCAAAAAAACCGCAGTCGGTCACGTTTTGCTCGCCGCCCAATCTGCTCGCTTTCGCTTTCTTTACATAAATCATCTGCTCGTCAAACTCAACGCAAACGCCTGCAACGCTTTCTTTAAAAACGCCTGAACTGCGCACAGCGTTACAAATGCGTTCTACAAATCGATACGGAATGCGGCTCGCCGCAGTTTTTTGCGACACATCATTGAACGCGCGATACAACAGCCGCGCTTGCACCGCCCGCTTTTGCGCACAAAATGAAACGCGCTCCATGTACAGTATTTTTTTAGATTCGTTTGCACTCCACGAAATATGCGCGGCAATTTCAGCAAGCGCGTCGTCATCCGCTGCTGCTTTGCGCGCACCAGAAAGAGCGGCATTTTGCCAGTGGGGAACGGCAGTATCGAGGAACGGAACAATAACGTGCCGTATTTTATTCCTCTCATATGATGTGTCTGCATTTGTACTGTCGGTGCGCCATGCAATACGCTGCTTTTTCAAAAACTGCTCTATTTCTAAACGCGTGATGTCAAGGAGCGGACGCGCAAAAATGCCGCGCGTTTTTTTTATGCCGAGCGCAGTGCCGCCGTGCAAAAAACGCATGAGCACTGTTTCCACATTGTCGTTTTTTGTATGCGCAAGGCACAGTTTGAAAAGATTTTTTTGCGCGGCAAAATCTTCAAACGCTTTGTACCGCAAAAAACGTGCAGCTTCTTCTTTGCCGCCGCCGCGCTTTTCCGCACACCGTGCAACTGCGCCGCGCTCAAACGTCACACATGTGCAGTCAACGGGAAAACCTCGTGCGGCAAAATCAGCGCACAGCTGCTGCACATACTGCGCGTCGCCAAGCGTCTCTTTTTCGCTGCGCATGTTGTGGTTTATGGTGATTACGTGAAGCGCGGCGGGCAAAGCTTTTACGATGTGCGCAAGCGCGACAAAAAGCGCAACAGAATCTGCACCGCCTGAGACAGCAACACCGAGCTGCATCAGCGCGGCATGTTGCATTCGTTCTGCACCGCATTGTGCGGCTGTTGTCCCACGCGGTACAACAGCTATGCCGCACTCAAAAAGCGATTCCCGCACGCGATTGATAAACTGCACGACTACTGTATCATCTTGATTCATGCCTGCATCTCATATGGCGCGCGCTATTTGCAACATGATTTTAAAACAAAAACAGCTGTCTAAAAAGCAGATTTTGCACCATATGAAGCCGCATGCACCTGTTCCCGCGCCTATACACGCATACAGACAGCACCGCACATGCAGACAAATATGGCTACGATGTCATGCCCTTTTTGACAGCCCGTCAAAAGCAACGCAACAGTTTACCGTGCAGGCTTTACGCTCACAAGCGGCGCATTGCCGTCTGTAAGAACAGTGACGTCTTCGCCAAGTTTTAAATCTTTAACGCGGAACACGTCACCTATTTCAAGCGCAGAGATGTCTGCAACAACAGCCTGCGGCATTTTCTTTGCCACAGCCTTTACCTGTATCTCCGGCAAATGCTTGAGCATAAAACCGCCCTTGAGAACGCCACTCGATGTTCCCGAATATGACACTTTAAATTTTGCTGTAAGTTTTTTTTCTGCATCAGGCACAAAGAAATCTGCATGGAGTACTTTGTCGCTGAGAATGTTGTATTCTGTATCTTTGATGAATGCATCGTATGTTGCACCGTCATCTACTTTTAACGAAATAAGCGTTGTTGGGGTAATTGCACGCCACACTTTATTGAACTCTCTTTCATCGATGTCAAGCATGGTTGACGTACCTTTTGAATCATACATAACAGCAGGAAGACGCCCTGCAGCACGCATCCTTTTTGCAGCCGTTTTACCCGAAGTTGTACGGGTTTTCGCATTGATAATTGCCTGATCCATTTTCTTGGACTCCTTTAAAAAACTCTTCTCGGCAGCATTACACTGCCAGGCAGAGTTTCAGTAGTAGCTGGGACGACAGGATTCGAACCTGTGGAATACCGGCACCAAAAGCCGGGGGCTTACCGCTTGCCGACGTCCCAATAAAATTATTTTACTGCCGACTAACAATGATTAATCGGCATATATATTACATATTACCGTTTTCCTGCGAGACAGGCGCATCATCAGCTGCACCCGCTTCTTCAACATGACCGGCTTTATATTCATCCAGAATTTTATTCTGGAGATCAGTCCGAAATTCTGGACTGATGGGATGCGTTACATCCTTATATTCACCACTTGCCGTTTTTCTACTCGGCATTGCAATGAACAGGCCATTTTTGCCTTCAATAATTTTCACGTTATGTACAACAAAGCAGTTATCAAATGTGACCGTTACATAGGCGCGCAATTTGCCCTCGCCTTCCACTTTCCGGATCCGCAGCTCAGTAACCTGCATAAGTTCCTCCGTTTTTCAAACAAGCCTATCTAAACACAGAAAGGACGCACTACACAATCTCTCCAGCGTTGAGCAAGCTCAGCACGGGCATTTTCTGCTTCTTCCTCGGAAGAAAAAATCCCATAGACGGTAGAACCAGACCCGGACATCTCCATAAACAAAGGATGCACGCTGCGCATATCATTGAGCGCACTGCCGATTTCCGGAAACCGATTCACTAACGACGGAGTAAAACTGTTAGCAAAGTTCCAGCAACAAACAGGACTATTGTATACAGATTCTAAATCCGTCAGCGTCGGACATATGACAGTTTTCCCTAAATCAAAAAAATTGTCAACAAGTGAATACGCTTCACTCGTGACGCTTTTTACATTGGGAAAAACAAGCAGCACATACAAATCGCGGCGTGAATGAATGGGCCTAACAACTTCACCCCGCCCTGTAACTACCGCACACCCTTCCGCTCCACAAAACAGAAAAAAAAATACATCGCTACCTACCGCAGCAGCAACTTTTCTCAGTTCTGAATCGGAAAGCGTTATTCCGCTTAACACTTCAAGAGCTCTGATGAAAACAGCAGCATCGGAAGAACCTCCTCCAAGCCCGCTACCAGAAGGAATCTGCTTTGCAAGTCTAACACGTACAGACGGCAAATCCTTTCCTGTTACATCACGAAATGCTCTATATGATGACACAATCGTATTGTTTTTAGGAAGCTCCATAGTTTCACAAAAAACAACACATGCATTTTTTCCCTCATAAACACTCACAGCCAATTCATCACAAAGTGTTACTGATTGAAAAATGCTTTCAATAGCATGAAATCCGTTTTTTTGCCCTCGCAATACATGCAGCCCAATGTTTATTTTTGCTGGAGCATGCATACAGATTTCTGTTATCATACGATTGTAATTATACCAATTTCAAATGAATCTGTCAAATAAAAACTGGCACAATCTATAAACAGGATTGTATGCAAAATCACCTTTTTCCTCTTTTGTCTGCATGTACTTTATTACAAAAAGCCGCCGGTACATTGCCCAGCGGCTTTCAAATTGTTATTTTAATGGCTGCGTCTAAAAGTGCAGCACAACGTTTGAATCTGTATACGCCGTAAAGTTGGGATTCTTTTTCAAGAATTTGATAAACGATTCTGCGTCGGGTAAATAAGTGTCCTCGCCGCCGCGCTCCTGCACCACTTTACCGAGCGTCACATAACCGTCTTTCCCGCCTGCAATATAAGCGTTGGTGCCCATGCGGTACATTTTTGCTTCGTCAACGGGCTCCCATACGCCGGTTGTGCGATTTTGAATCTCAAGTTTTATCAGGCGTTTTCCTGCGGCGTTTTTCTCTCTATTCGCTTCAAAGCGGATGCCCGCGCCATAAGGAAAGGCACCGGTCGACGTCCCCGCAAGCGCAAACTCCATCGCATCTTCAACAATCTGCTTTGCTTCCGCACCTGTTACGTCAACCAAGAAAAGCGTATTGCCAAACGGCAAAAACGTGTATGCGTCGTTGAACGTGACGTCTCCGGGAACGATGTCGGCACGCACGCCGCCAGAGTTCTGAATAGTGAAATCGATGTTGCCCGTGCCAAGCGAGCGCATCTCTGACAGCATTGTTTCTGCGACAAAGCGTGTTGCAACAGAGCCGCGCGGATTGTCTGCATTGGGAATCCTATTTTTGGTGCCGCCGGGCATAACGCTGCCGGAGATAGAGCCAACGACTTCGCTTCCGAGCGCTTCTTTTTCTTTTTTGAACTGTTCAAGGACACGGGCGGCATTTTCATCTGCGCGCGCAATGCTCACAAAGGGCAACCGTTTTAGCTCGGCGATGATGTCGTCTTTTTCCGCGCCGCTTGGATTATATTTTTTGTTGGCGCTATCCCGACGCTCAAACCACGTGTCATGAACGAGCACGTGCGGCCTTCCTTCAATGCTGGTCACAATGCCGTGCGCATCAAACTGAATGCAGAGCTCGCCGACAAACTTTGAGTATTCCCAACCTTCAACAACGTAGACAGGCTCATTCGCAGGAGACATGAATTTTTTAGGATAGTCGCTCATGCCGTATGTCGGGTCAGTGACAACCGGAAGGCCTGCTTTTTTCATCGCGTCGGTGCCAAACAGCCAGTGCGTATCGCCGGTGATGATAACGTCGATTCCCGTAACGTTTTCGGCTATTTCAAAATTTTTGAGTGCGCCGCCGTGTGAAAGCAGGATGATTTTATTAATGCCCTGTTTTTTAAGCTCGTCGGCATATTTTTGCGCTGCTATAATTTCATCAACAAAACGCACATCTTTTCCCGGACTTGAGGAGTCAACTGTTTT
Organism: Treponema sp.; assembly: GCA_017940005.1. Classification (GTDB taxonomy): domain Bacteria; phylum Spirochaetota; class Spirochaetia; order Treponematales; family Treponemataceae; genus Treponema_D. The sequence continues at coordinate 68,557 of JAGAZO010000003.1, read as the reverse complement.
CCGCACCGTGTCTAATCCGATAATGCCGATTTTCTGCCCTTCGATATCCATGACAGCATACGGCTTCCACATGCCGTACAGAATGCTGCTTTTATCAGGATTGACATTTGCAGAAAGCACGGGAACATTCAGATAGTCAAGAAATTTTTTCAAGCCTTCGTTTCCTGCGTCAAACTCGTGATTGCCGAGCGTAAAATAATCGAAGCCGCTGATGTTCATCATGGCGGCGTCTGCGCTCCCGCCGAATAGTGTAAAGTAGAGCGTGCCGGTAATCGCGTCTCCTGCATGCAGCGTTATCGGATTTTTTGCTGACTGCTTGAGCATTTTAATCTCGTGCACTACTTCAGGATACCCACCGAACAAGGCGCTCGTTTTCTTTCCGCCTATCAGCATGTCGAGCTGCACTGGCTCAAGGTGCGAGTGATGGTCATTGATGTGGATGACAGTAACTTCTAACGGTGCATCCATCCGTGCTGATTTTGCAAGCGGCTTGGTGCCCGCACAGCTTACCGTAAAGAGAAGCAACAATACAAACGTAAAAGCAGACAGGTGAAATTTCTTCATAAATAATCCTCCTATGGATTTCATTGTTTTACGGAATCACTCTCTTACTTAACAGTATTGCTCACTACGCATCGCTCTCCTACCACGCATCGATGCATAGGCACGCTGCACACATCAACGGGATGCGCGACTGCTTTTCAACGCCATAAACGCGCGCGCTCGTTCCTTCCGTGAAGGACTGTCAAGTTGTTTTCGCGCGCCATCTAACGTTGAAAAATCATCGAGTATCATATTGTATGCATTGTCAGCGAGGGCGGCAACAAAAGCTGCATAGCCGACGCGCGTGTTGCTCGCTTTTGTTAAAAGCAGTACGCGACGGTACAAAAGATTTGCCATATCGTAGTGATGTTCTACAATATCATCGAGTATCAACGGTATAATCTTTGTGGCCGCCGCCCGGTTGCTGTCCGCTGATATTTCACACACGCGTTCGAGCGGCATTCCCGTCATTTGTATGGCAGACAGCAACGCCGCCCGCGCATCTTTCGAGCCTGCTACGAATACGTTCATAGATACTCTGTCCTTATTTGCAAGAACGGCCAGGCGGACAGTGTCAAACGCTTTTTGCAATAGTTCCGCACTGCTGTTTTCGTAGCCGTAGATAACCAGGTAATTACACTGTTTAGGAACAAGCTGCTTTTCTGTTTTCAAAACTTCCGTGAAGATTCCTGCTACCGCTTCTGCTTGCTTTTTGAGCGTGGCAGCACGCTCTGCATCTACGGCGGCGAGTGCAGCATAGCTTTTTGCGGTGTTCTTCTGATTGATATACGCGCGCAAAAAAGCGTTCTCTGCTTTTTGCCATGCGTTTGTTTGAGCAACAGCAGGATGATGTGGAAAGAGAAAAAAGGAAATAAAACAAACAATAAAAATCATATTTTAAATTATCTTTTTGTATTAATAAAAATTATACCATGCTTTTTTCATTTCGTCAAATAAAATTACCTTGCACAAATTATTTTATCTGCTTTTAGAATACATGTTAGTATGCTATACTGTATAGACATATGATATTCAAACCTACTGTACATAGCCTGACATTTCTCTTCACAGCACTTTTATTGCTGACAACGCACAACGGTGCAGCGGACAATAAAAAAGATATTGCTGAATACACGCTGCAAAACGGCATGCAGATTTTTGTGCTTGAAGATTTTGCAGCTGCTCCCATCAGAATTGAATACACGTGCCGTGCAGGTGTCAGCAGGCAGACCCCTGAAACAGCAGGATTTTTCCCGTTGTACACGCGCCTTTTTTCAACTGCGGGGAAAGCAGCATATGAAAACGAAAACAGCGCATGGCTCATTTCAGACGCACATGCGGAATGCGCCGCAGACTCATCGCGTTATATGTTAACTGTCGCACCTGCGCAAATTGAAACGGCACTGACGCAGCTTGCATACTGTGCATTTGCACCAGTGTTCACAGACAAAGAAGTGCAAGCGCAATTCACCGCACTCAAAAACGAAGTGATGAATTACTCGTACAGCACGGCGGGATTTATCAACGCGAGCATTGACGCGCGCGTGTATGCCGATGCACCGTGGAAGCAAGACACGGGCGTATATCCCGCGCTTTTTACAAACACGCCGATTGCAGAAGTCCGTTCTATTCTGATGAATATTTCACGCACATACTACGTGCCAAAAAACAGCGCGCTCTTTATAAGCGGCGGCATCTCAAAAGAATACGCGCTTGCGCTTGCAGAAAAAGCGTTCGGCACATGGCAAGGCGGCGCGGCTGCTCCACAGCAAAACGGCAACACGCAAAAAATACTTGCGGCAAAGAGCAAAATGGAACAGCGGAAATTCGTCATGATAGACCCCGTTTTTTCTGCCGACTTGACGCAGATTGTCGTACAGTACAAAAGCCTTTCAATGATGCAAGCAGATGTCGCAGCTGCAAGTTTTAATGCATACACGTCATCGTTCAAGGAAGCGGTACTTTCTCACAATGAGCTTGCAGTGCGCGGTCCAGAATATATCAATGTTGCAGCCGCGCATAAAAACGGCGAGTCACGGCTCATATTTCAGTCGCTCCTCGAAAAAACAAAAACTTCTCCTGCTGAACAAGCCGAGATTTTTGTCGATTGTGTCAAAGCAGCAGCACACACGATGCACGGCGAAGAACTTATTGCAACACGCGAAACCCTTGTTGCAGGTTACAGCGAGCTGTTCGGTTCTTCGGCGCAACTCATGGAAACGCTTTCTGCACTATGGGCTGTTTCAGATACAGCGCAAAACGATGGAATGCCGCTTGTCAATCGGTTGCTTTCACGCCCGAATGAAATTATTAATTTTAATAGCGCAGAGCTGCAACGCGCATATGGCGAAGAAATGCCGTTTGTCTTTGTGCTCGTGAACAGCAGCAGCTATAATCGTTTAGCAAAAGAATTTAAAAACGCAGGATACGAATTGATAACGCAAAAAAACGGCTCGTGGTACACGCAAGCATTGTATAAAAATATCACAGACAGCAATCTCGCTTCTTCAGATTTACGCAATGAAATAGAAAGCGACAGCGCGTCACTTTATATTGAACAAAACAAAGCGCAGTTTTCATCGTATAGTCTTCCAAACGGCATTCCCATCATATTCAAAAAAAATGAATTGTCGTCATCTGCGCTCATACTTCTTTCCATACGCGGCGGTGCGCTTTCAAGCGCATCAAATCCCGGATTCTTTTCAATTTTAATAAACGCGCTTGCCGACAACATTCAAAAAGAAATCAACATGCAAAAAGCAAACGGCACGATTGACGGAACGCCTTCAGTGCGCGCAGAAACAAATCTGACAAGCGGCACAATTTCAATCGAAAGCCTTTCCGACGACATGAGCGTAATCATTCCGTGCATTTCGCGCGCGCTCGTTTACGGAAACATTTTGCCGACGCAAGCAGATGGACTTGTATACGATGCTCGCTCACAAAAGCGCCTTCACAACGGCAGCACGATAAATCAATTATACAGCCGTGCGATATACGAGCTTTTTGCAGGAACACCATACACCGCAGTATTTGACAGCGACCGCGATATCCTCGAACATGTGCAGTACACAGACATACTCACATCATATCCGCAACTGCTTGACGCAGGAAAATACACAGTAGTTGTTGTTGGCAATTTTCGCGAAGAGATTATTAAAAGCGCGCTCGAATCATCACTCGGCATTTTTTTACCGCAAACATCTCGTGACACACCGGTAATTGCAACAGCAGCTCCGCAATTTCCACGCAACAAGCGCGTTCGCGTAACGCTTCGTCATCTCTTTATGACCGACATAAGCGCAGAAGAAGCAGGACCGCGCCCGCTCGTGCTCGTGCCGACAACAAATTTTTCAGACCCCGTGCAATATTGGATTCCATCGCCAAAACTCGATTCACCTGACTTCGCCGTATTCAATGCGCTTGTACATACGCTGCGCTCGCGCCTTGAAAAAAAGGTGGCATCTATTTCGGCAGACATGACAGTGCGCGCAGAAGCAGCAACATACGCCGTGCAAGCGGCTGCAATCACTATTACGCATGTGGACAGCACAAATCAAATCGATAAATTGTATGAAGAGACGGCTGCGCAAATCTTGCGCGACGCACAGAATGCAGAAACGTTTTTGCATTTGGCAGAAGAATTACAAAGCAACTGGGTGCTCACTGCACTTTCAGGGACACAGACAAACCGCGGTACTGCGCTGCTCATACATGAGGGGCTTGAAGGAGCTGCAAACGGCAACCGTGAGAAAGACGCAGCACAGTATTTAACAAATTATGAAATTATTAATTCCGTCTCACAAGAAACAGTTGTCGCGCTCTGCGAAACGTATTTTTCAGGAGCAGCCCCGCTTCGCCTGTATTCAAAAGATGCAAAACGATAAAAACAGAGCCGCCCGAAACACCATGCTTTGTCGCATTCGCAACACAGTTTCACGCAGAGCAGCGAGATATAAATCACTTTGCGCGCAAAAATGCATTATGTATTTTTCGTCAGCACGACTGAATAAAATGGAGGAATCATCACGCGGTCGTCAGAAACTCGATGCCGCTTTATACGTTGAAAACACAATGCGTACTGCGAGCGTTCACAGCGTTTAAGCACATTTTGCCATGCAAAAAAATCTCTGCCAGTATGATTGAACATGCCATCGCGCACAATATCTTTTCCCGTGCGTATGTTTATTGCAAGATTGTCTTTGTCAAGCGAATAGCAATAATTATCAAACGCATAATGTGCAACAGCAGAAAAATCCATACTACAAATCAAACCGTTTGAAGCCGTCGAACACATTCCCTGAAAAATTAAACATTTTTCCAAATGCAAATATGCCCACGGCAACAAGCGCCGCAACAAACACTGCGCAAAGAATGGAGCACACAATGCAGATGGCGATTATCGCTTTATTCACGCCGCCTGCTGTTGCTACATATTCGCACTGTTTGCCGATGTCGTTCGGGTGCGCCGCCTGTGCTTGCGAGCGCATTTGCGTGTAGCGCATGTAGTGGATATAGTCCAGGAACACGCCGCGCACAAGAGCAGTGACAAGCCCTATGCCCGCCGTTGCGCCTGTGAAAATCCACGATGCAACTTCAATGAGAATGCCCCACATGTAGCTTTTGCGGTACATGAGATTCCAACCGCCGAAAAAAAATGCTGCCCAGTTCCAATTCGCTTTCGATGTGCCGTTGGTAAATTTTTCAAACGCCTTTATGTAGTGCTCAACTGGCTTTGTCAGTGCATCGGACGAAACGCTGCCGAGAAGATACGAGCGCATGAGCAAGTTTTCATCATGCCCGCGCATCGACTGTGGCTCGTCCTCCGTGCGCACGCGCTCCGATTGTTGTTCGCGGCTTTTGTGCGCAGTGTAATTATTTTCAGCATACGCGTCTTCGCGCGGCGGCGCTACATCTATTTTTGACTGATTGCTAGCTGCATCTTTTTCATGCGACTGCGTTACGCCCACATGCGGCTGTCCGCCAGCATTATCGTTAATAATTTTTGTGCCGCAGTTCGGACAAAAATGCGCGCCATTCAAAAGCTCCGTTCCACAGTTTTGACAAAACATCATACCCTCCTTATAAAACTTCGCGTTAGCGATCGCACAGGAAAATGCGAAATCGCCGTTTTGCCAATCGCAAAAACCGCAGTGATAAAAACTACAAGGATGTACTTTTTATCACATCTCCTTTATTAAAGCGCTATAAGCTGAAAAGCACAGCGAGCGTTTTTGCATCGGCAACAATATTGTCGATAACGCAGTACTCATTCGGCTGATGCGCCATATCATCGAGCGTGCTCCACACGGCAGCGTTGTAACCGAGCACGCGGAGTGGAGCTGCGACAGTGCCGCCGCCAATGCCGATTGTCCGCGCAGTTTTTCCGTGCGCTTTTTTAATCGCTTCGGAAAGTTTTTTTACAATAGGCGAATCTACTGGTGTTGCAGGAGATTCTTCTGACTGCGGTGTTGTGTATTCCACTGTTACGCCGTATTTTTTTTCAATTGCGGCGCATCGCGTGTCAACTTCGGCGAGCACCTCTTTTATGGAATAGCACGGAAGAATGCGGCAATCCATGCAGAATACATCGTCGCCCGGAATGATATTGATGCCCTCGACATTCGCAAGGCGCATTGTCGGCTCAAATGTAGAGCAGTCGGGCGTAAAGAGCGGGTCGCGCTTGTCAAAAACAGTTTTCATGTCATGGAGCAAAAGTGCAAGCTCGTTTGCGGCAAGGCACGCGTTTGCTCCTGTATCGGGGCGTGAGCCGTGCGTCTGTTTTCCGATGACATGGAAACGCAGCCACACAATATTTTTTTCTGCAACTTCAATCGTTTCGCCACGCGAGTCACCGCCGTCAGGAATCACCATGACGTCTTCTTTGCGGAAAAGATGCTCATGAGCTTTGAGCACATATTTCATGCCGTATGTGCTGCCCACTTCTTCGTCTGCCATGAACAAAAGTTTAACTGTGTGTTCAGGCAGCATGTTGTTTTTTACATATGCAAGCGCGGCAAACACGCCCGACGCAAGTCCCTGCTGATTGTCTTCAACGCCGCGCCCGTACAGCTTGCCGTCTTTTTCAACGACGCTCCACGGGTCTGTGTGCCACAGCGATTTTTCGCCCACAGGTACAACGTCAAGATGCGCCATAACCCACACAGCATAGTCATCAGATTTGCCAGGAATGGTGACAACAGCATTCGGACGCTTGCCACTTGAAACGCGGCTGTCGGGCGCATCATACCGAGATGCAGCAGGCAGCCCGTTTTGTGCAAGCCACGCAAGGAGTACCTCGCATTTTTCAATCTCGCCGTCGCCGCCATTTTCTGGCGCAAGCGCAGGGTGCGCGGTGAGCAATGTCTCAAGCGCAATCATCTCGCGCGTGGAAGATTCAATATAGTCAAATAATTTTTTTAATTCAGTGTCATTCATATGAACTCCTGTCGCGGCGCAATCACTTGTCGCAATAGCGTCGCATTAATAATCAACAACCTCGCCGCAAGCAACGAGGTATGTTGTTCTCTAAAGGTGTCGCAGTCGGATTTAATACCCGTTTTACGACGCAAGCGTCGGGGTATACGCCAGTCGCGTAAGCGACGAGTTAAATAATTTCCTCACAGTTCGTATCACGAAGTGATACATTAAACCCTCCGCACGAATAAATTTTACACACAAGCTATCGCGCACATTCTGCAAAATGCTTGTACGCACTCCACGTAGATTTAACAATCGTCTCTACATCGGAGTACTGCGCTTTCCAACCGAGCGTTTCATACGCGAACGTTGCAGAAGCTACGAGCGATGCGGGGTCGCCTGCTCTGCGTTCAACGTACTCTGCGGGAATCTGCTTCCCTGTGATGCGTCGAGCGGCAGTTACAATCTCATTTACTGTGGTGCCCGTTTCGCTGCCGAGATTGAGCGTAATGCTCGTTTCATTTTTTACAATATAGTCAAGCGCACGCACATGCGCAACAGCCAAATCTGAAACATGCACATAATCACGAATGCATGTGCCGTCACGCGTGTCGTAATCGCTGCCAAATATTTTAAGCTGCTCGCGCATGCCGCACGCAACTTCCATGATGACAGGTAGCAAGTTTGCAGGATTCTGCTCAAGCCCAAAAATCTCGCCTTCCACATCGTAGCCTGCGGCATTGAAATAACGGAGTGCTGCAAATTTCAAACCGCGCAGCTTTTCGTACCACGCCATAAACTGCTCTATCGAGAGCTTTGTGTAGCCGTAATAGTTTTCAGGATTTTTAGGATGCGCTTCGTCAATCGGGAGATACTGCGGCTCACCAAACACCGCCGCAGACGATGAGAACACCATATGCTTGCAGCCGTGCGACACTGCGGCGTTCAAAATATTGAGCGTACCAGTGATGTTGTTGACAGAATATTTTTCAGGCTGCACCATAGATTCGCCTGCCGCTTTGAATGCCGCAAGGTGAATGAATGCATCAAACCCTTGTGCAAACGCGGCATCCACATCTTGAGGAATGAGGATATTGCCGTAAATGAATTGCGCTTTTGCAAAAAGATTTTGGCGCAGCCCGCTTGAAAGATTGTCGAACACTGTTACGCCGTGCCCCTGCTTCAACAGCTCTTTGACAACGTGGCTGCCTATATATCCCGCTCCGCCAATGACAAGAACATTCATGCACACCTCCCGTACAATTCGAGTATAGCATATTTTCAGTGCTTTACACTAGAGAAAAAAAGTGTTTAAAATACATAGGAACGTAACTGACAATTTCCGCTCCTATGCATTTAGTGCGCCGTTGCCAGATTGCATCTGGCAATGACATCTTTTCAGACAGCCAACAAGAAAATCGTGGGAGGAGCTTACATAGCAGCTTTTTTCAAAGCAAGTGCAAGCGCTTCCATGAACGCATTTGACGTCATAGTTGCGCCAGACACAACATCAAGCTCCGCGCTCTGCTTTTGAAGCGCCTGCGCTGTAAGTTTTTCCATTGCCTCTGGACCAATGCCAGGCGTTTCGTTGTGCTTGATTATCTTGATAGCAGTTATTTTGCCGTTTTCAACAGTGATTTGCAAGCGAATCGTACCGCCCATGCCCTTGTCAGACGCGCCCACAAACATGTTGCCAGAAGCTGCTGCTGCAACGACATTCGCATAGCTCGTAAAAGAACTTCCTGTTGCAGCTGTCGATTTGCCAGAAGCAATCGCTGCAAGCTCCGCTTCTTTTTCAGAATGCGTTTTAGTCATCATAGTTGAGCCGCGCTGCGAGTAGTATGCAGCTTTGTCAGTCTTTGTCATGCCGCTTGTCTCGCTGCCCGCATACATCTTGTCGAGCGATGTGCTTGCTGTTGCAAACCCGTCTTTGTCTACAGAGACTGCCGCACGCCCCGCAATGTAGCCGCTCGTGATAACGCGTCCAAGTCCATGCACGCGCATGCCGCCGCTCGCTTCTCCAGCACAGAACAAGTTGGGAATCAATTTGCCGTGCAAGTCTACAACCTGCATGTTCTCGTCAACGCGCAACCCTGCAAGCGTGTCGTGTATATTCGACACAGCCCACAACGCATAGAACGGACCTGTCCTAATAGGATAGTCTAAAGATTTCTTGCCCCAGTCACCGTCTTTTCCCACTGCAACAAAATTGTTGTAACGATTGACGGTGTCCACGAGCGTCTTTGGATCCATCTTTATGTGCTCGTAATATTTATTAACTACTTTTTGGGCAAGTTCTTCCAACGTGTCTGCTTTAAAGGCATAGCCGTTGTCAAAATCGAGCACGCCCTGCTCCATAACCCAGTCGTTGCGCTTTGCCGCCGCATCATCGACAATCGCCCATATGGGACCGCCGTAGCACTCAGCATTGCCGTCTCCGTCAGGGTCAATGAACACGCTGCTCGCCGCATTGTTGAGGAATTCTTGATATGCAACGCCAGGAAACACTCCGCCGTAATCATCTTCGTTGCCAAACCTCGCGCCGAGCATATTGACAATAATCATGCTGCCGTAATCCATCTCGATTCCCGTAGCTCTCGACAACGCCCAGATTTTGCTGTCGCGCATAAAGCCTCTGCCGTATCCGTATTGGCAGCCAATGCGGCTCGGCGCTTTCATCTGCGCGCCGCCGTCCAACATCTGATATGACGACAAAGACGCAAGCGCCGCGCCTATTTCCATGGCAGCGATTTCGCCTGACGCATCTTGGTCTGAGAACGGCATGCCGCCAAGCCCATCGTATTCTGGACCGAGCCGCGCATCGAACATAGTGCGGAACGCTACATTTCCCGTAGAACCGCCTGTCGCAATGATGACGCCTTTGTTCGCCTTGATGTTCAGCATTTGCTTGGTGCTTTCAATGTTGCCTTCAGACATAAGGCTTGTCAACGGTGTTGTTTCTCCCGGCAGCACATGCGGCGTATAGCTTGCCTGCACGCCCAAAACTTTTCCCGAAAGGACATCTTCGCGGTAGATTTTATCCATGTGGTAATTGAGGAGAAATTTTGCGCCTTTTTCTCGAAGCGATTTTTCGAGCGGACGAGTTACTGCAACGCCAGCCGCAGTTGTGCCTGTATATTCATTTACCCAATCTGCGCTGTCTGCATATGTCATGCGCCCCACGCTGTCAGGGTCAGTGCCGCCGTCTCGATAGTAGCTTCGAACCATAGGTTCTATGTCGAGCACTTTGACACCATTTTTCAAGATGAAATCGTAGCTTTCTGCCATGCTGTTGGCAACAGAGCGAGCATACGCGCGGTCATTGTAGCGGGCATCGGGCGCGCCACCACGCGTGTGGTCAAAGTAATACAAATCGGCAGAGTCGTCGATTCCCCATTCTTGCTGGGAAACAGTGCCGCCGCCTGAATGCAGCTGCCCTTCGCTCACTGCCGCATGACCGCCGACATCCCAGTTCGTTTCCACAAACAGCACAGATGCGCCGTCTTCCAACGCTTTCAAACCGGCAGGCAATCCCGCGCCGCCAGCTCCAATGATAACGACATCGGCTTGATAATCCCATTTGATGTTTTTCGTGCCGCTGTTGCCGCACCCGACAACCATGAGAATCACGCCCAAACAGACAGATAAAATCGCAATTTTTGACAAAAAGCGGTTATCCAAAAATTTCATATATAGCCTCCTTAATGAAATTTTTTACGCGTTTTTGTCTCTCCTTATTTCCCTCACCTGAATGATATGTACGTGGTAATAGTATGTATCACTTTTTTTTATATTATGCGTTTACTATATATTTTGTCAAGAATATTGTTAATTTTCTATAGACAATTCTTATATAAATCTGTTTTTTTATGGAATACAATTCTGTTTTGCGATATACTAGTATAATCATACTTTTATGAATAACAGGAGGTTTTATGTTTATTCACAAGACAAAAATTGTCGCGCTTGTTGCGGCAACTATCCTCGCGCTGCCTGCATTTTCAGCTGAATTGTATGTAAATGGAAATTCTGGCAACAATCGCAACGATGGGAGCAAATCAGCACCGCTCAAAAACATTCAAAAAGCAATCGATAATGCTGCCAATGGCGACACAATCTATGTCGCAGAAGGAAACTATTTCGGTACACTTAACAAAGGCAACATCATCGTTTCAAAGCCAGTCAAAATCATGGGCGGCTATTCGGCAGATTTCTCAAAGCGTGACATTTTGAAATACAAAACGCTCGTACAGCCAACTCCTGAAAGCAACGGCACAGCCTCTGGGCAAGGAACTATCCAAATTACCGCAACTGTCGCAGGCGATGTAGTGCTCGACGGGTTGCTCATAGACAGAGGAAACTCAATCGCATACAACGCGAGCGGTGACGGCAAGCCTAGCGGCGTAGAAAGCCCCATGATGCAGCCGATTGGCGGTTCGGGAATTGGCGGAGCTGATTTAAAAACACAGAATGTCCACACTACAGAGACTGCAGAGGTGTACATCGGAAATCCTGCATGCAACATCACTATCCGCAACTGCGCTTTTGTCAACGCGCCAAACTATGGCATCATGGGTACGAGCAAAACAGACATAAAAATCGAAAACTGCATTTTCATCAACTGCCGCATGGCTGCGGTACAAGTGCGCGGTGGTAGAGCGGATAGCCAGAAAAATATCAGAATTGACTTTAAGAACAACACAATTCTCTTTGCGTGGGCACGATTAAGAGATATGGGAGACATGGGATACGGCTTCCGCTATATGAACGGAGCAGATTCCTACGTTGAAGGCAATATTATCGGGCTTACAACATTTTCAGGGCTTGACCGTGCTTATGTAGAAACCAGCAAAGCAAAAGAAGCACAAAAAATCACTACCGCAAAGAACAACTTGTTCTTCTTGTGTAAACAGGGCGATCTAACGCTTCCCGGAGGCGGCATGTTCATGCGCATAAACGTCGATGATTTTGACGACGTCGAGCAATTTGCAGAAGTAAGCGGCAACATATCGCTCAAAGATCCGAAAGTATTCAAAGGCAAACTTGACAACGCATATCTCAATGGATTTTTATCAGCAAGCTACAAAGAGAAAACGGATTTTGATCCGAACTCACCGGCAAACACATTTCGTCAAGCGATGGGCATGAACATGGTCGGAACAATGCAGTCTTCTGTAACGATGTTTGCAAACCGCTATCCGTTTGAAAAAGCTCTTGTACTTTTTGGAGCAGTCAAAGGATACGGCGCGCAATTACCAAAATAATCGCACAATGCAAAAAATGCGTCCGCATGCGGACGCATTTTCAATGGACAAAACCTGTTTTAGATTCGCCGATTATTTAGAATGGATTGCCGCATACGCAACACCTTTCAAATAGTTCGGCGTATCTGCAAGCGTAGCACCAGACACTGTATCAACGCCTTTATCAAGTTCAGCAACAGTTTTGCCAACAGCATATGCTTCAAGAGCAGCATAATTTGCGTCGAGAGAAACAGTCGAACCTGCATGGTCTTTCATCAAGCTGCTGTAGTACTCGCTGTTTTGCTTCTTTGAACCGAGTATTTTTCCCATTGCATAATTTTGGCCAAAACCAGCATCTGAATTGGGAACGCCTATAATGCCGTCAACAGCTATATCAAAATACTGAAATTCGTCAATATATGTCGCCACAATTTTGTCACCTTCAACAGCGTCTACAATGAACGCAAAACACTGATTTCCATGCGCAGAATAGTCAGCAGATGTAAGCTTGACATCTGCTACATTTGAAACAACATACGAATTTTCAGATGCCATTGCTACATCTGCCGCCTCTGCAATGAGCTTCAAATAGTTTGCAGTGTCTGCAAGTGTTGCGCCAGATACCGCGTCAACATCAGCGAGTGCTCCAGATTTTTTTCCTGCCGCATACGCCTCAAGAGCAGCATAATTTGCGTCGATAGTCACAGTGGCACCTGCATGCTCAGTCATCAAGCTGCTGTAGTAGTCAGTGTTGTGCTTTTTTGAGCCAAGCACAACAGTTTCAATATTGCCAAGCCCAAAATTTGACGCACTATTGGGAACTCCGTCAACACCCATAACGCGCGTATCGAGATATTGGTATTCATCAAGAAACGCATCGAGGATAGTGCCGTCTGAAGCATCAACAACAGCAGCAGCGACAGAAAAACAGTTGACACCATGTGCAGCGCCATACACAACGCCGAGCTTTACGCTCCCGCTTGCAGAATCTGTAGCTTTTTTACCTTGACAAGAAACAAAAAGCAGCATTGCAGTAAAAAAAGCAAGCAGCCCGCCTTTTACAAAAGTTCGTTTCATTTTATTATTCCTCCATAAAGATTTGAATAAATGTTACTTATCGGAGGTCTCGCACAAAAAACAATGTGCAGAGAACACCAAAAAGATACACACAACAATATGCATATAGCTGAAAATATATTGTATACGTTCCCACAAATTTGTGCAGGGAAAAAGCATACCCCGCTGGCATAGCGGGGTATAACGCTTGATTAATACATGCCGCCCATATCTGGAGAAGGAGGCGCAGGAGGTGCTTTTGGTTCTGGAATGTCAGTGATTGCACATTCTGTTGTTAAAAGCGTGCCTGCAATAGAAGCGGCGTTTGTGAGCGCAGAGCATGTAACTTTTGCCGGATCTATGATGCCTGCTTCAATGAGATTCTTCCACTCGTTCTTTGTTGCATCGTAGCCAACGCCTTTCTTTTCAGATTTTGCCCTGTCTGCAACAACTGCGCCGTCAACGCCCGCATTGATTGCAATTTGACGGATTGGCTCCTCGCACGCGCGCTTGACAATTTTGAAGCCCACTTTTTCGTCTTCGCTTATGCCTGACGGCGCGTTGTCGAGCGCTTTTGACGCTTCGAGCAGCGCAAGACCGCCGCCTGCAACAACGCCACCTTCAAGTGCCGCGCGCGTTGCAGCGATTGTATCTTCAACGCGGAACTTCTTCTCTTTCATCTCTGTCTCTGTCGTTGCGCCAACATTGATGACTGCAACGCCGCCTGAAAGTTTTGCAAGCCGCTTTTGCAGCTGCTCTTTATCGTAGCTCGACGTTGTTTTGTCAATCTGAGTTTTGATTTCTTCAATGCGCTCATTAATCGCTTTTTTCGTTCCTGCGCCACCGACGATTGTCGTGTTGTCTTTGTCAATCTTTACGGTCTTTGCTTTGCCGAGCATGTTGAGTTCTGCGCTTTCAAGCTTGATTCCGACTTCTTCAGTAATCACTTGACCGCCAGTGAGAATCGCGATGTCTTGCAGCATGTCCTTTCTGCGGTCGCCAAAGCCGGGCGCTTTCACTGCGCAGCATTTGATAGTGCCGCGTATGCAGTTCAGAACGAGCGTGGTGAGCGCTTCACCGTCAACATCTTCTGCAATGATGATGAGCGCCCTTCCTTCGTTTGCAACTTTTTCAAGGATTGGAAGCAAATCTTTCATCGTGGAGATTTTTTTGTCGTGAATCAAAATGTACGCGTCTTCAAAATCTGATTCCATGCGCTCACGGTCAGTGACGAAATACGATGAGATGTAGCCGCGGTCGAACTGCATGCCTTCAACAGTGTCTACCGTTGTGTCCATGTTTTTCGATTCTTCAACAGTGATGACGCCGTCCTTGCCAACTCTGTCTATTGCGTCTGCGAGCATTTTGCCAATTTCTTCATCATTGTTCGCCGAGATTGTGGCAATGTGCGTGATGTCTTCCGCGCCTTTGACAGGTTTCGCGCTTTTGTTGACTTCTTCTACGACAAGCTTTACCGCTTTGTCCATGCCGCGCTTTACTTCAATAGGCGTCATGCCTGCGGCAACTGCTTTTACGCCTTCGCGCACCATTGCATATGCGAGCACTGTCGCTGTCGTCGTGCCGTCACCTGCATCGTCGTTTGTCTTTGAGGCAACTTCGCGCACAAACTGTGCGCCCATGTTTTCATACGGGTCTTTAAGCTCGATTTCTTTTGCGACTGTTACGCCGTCTTTTGTGATGACAGGCGAGCCGTATTTTTTGTCGTACATGACCATGCGACCGCACGGACCGAGCGTCACTTTTACTGCTTCTGAGATTTGCTCAACACCTGAAAGCAGCTTTTTTCGGGCATCTTCACTAAACAATAACTGTTTTGCCATTTTTAAAACTCCTATACTATAACGCGCACAGCGGCGCAAAAATTATGCATACTGTTAAAGATATAAAAAAATCATCTGTTTGGCAACAGGTTTTTCTTCGTTTTTTTAGGAGAAAAAACGCGTAAAAACAGCATTTACGCACAATTTAAAAGCATGAAATTATGTAGATTTTTATCGTGCCGCGCAATGCGATTTTTGCGCTTCGCCTGTGCTGCGCTGTTCGCCGCAAGTTTGACGGCATGCGCATTTTCTCGGCAAACGACATCTGTATCGTTTGCACTGCCCGCATGGCCGCCAAATGCAGATTTTCCACCGCTTGCATATTGGCATGTGCATTCTACGAATGGCGCAGACTGCACAGTGCAGCCTGAAATCACTTCACTTGTGCTTGACGTCTCTTCTGCAACGCCTGTTGCAATCGTAGCGCAGCCCATAACAAAACACGGCGAAACGGAAGCAGCGTTTTTCCACCCTGCTGGATGTGTGTACCCCGCAACAAGCGAAATTACATGGCAAAATGGATTTGCTGCTGCAACATGCATGAAACTGTACAACGCTTCGTCAAACGAAAAAACTGAAACAGCGCGTTATCTTGCCTCGTTCAACTGGAAAAAATTCTGCGACGCCGTTTTAACAAAATCGCACAACGCGCTGTACGACCCGTGGAAAGCTGACATACATGCTGTATGCGCTTCGCTCGCAGCTCATTCGTTCAGCGCATCGCTGCTCTCCATGAAGCGAACAATGGAAATTGAAACAGCAACTCTTACGCAGCTTGCAGCAGCTCGCGGCATACACAACGCACATTTTTTGCCGCAATATGTTCCGCTCTATGAAACGCAATGCGCATCGGAAAAGACAGTGACAAAGCGCGGAGATGTGAACAGTTTTTTATGCGCAGCGCAAACGATTGCCGTAGTGCTGCCGTCTGCGACAGGGAATGCGGTGACACTTGAAATATCAGCCGTACCAGTATACACTGGGAGGAAATGAAGTGTAGAAGTTTTGCCGCGCTCTGCGCCATTCTAGCATGTGTCTCATGCAGCAAAAAAACTGCTCGCCAAGCACGCGCGCCGCTTGATGTTGCGCCGCTCGAAAAAAATACGCACACGTGGTATTGCTTTGCCGATGGCGCAATCAAGGAGATAGACGCACCGCAGCATGCGCCGTTGCAACCAGAAAAACCGTGGACAGAAGCAGTGCGCATATCTTCAGCTTCAAGCGCGCTCGGAGATGGCGCTGCTGCTCCAAACGCATATGCGCTTGTCAACCGCGTCGGCGTGCTCGTGTTCAGCGGCAGCTCGTTTCGTCTCTACGCTGATGCAGAAATATTTGCAAATAGGACGGCGGGAAATCTTGTGTTTCAAAACGATACGCCTGTGTTCTCGCTCTACAAGAGCACATTTTTCAACACAACGCTTGACGATGCACAGAACATGCATCATTTTCTTGTGCAGTTCGATGTGGCGCAACGACTTGCGTACCCGCTCATCACGTGCGCAGATATAGGGCTTGCGTCTAATTCAGAAGTGACCGATTACGTGTGGGACGGCAACACATTCATCTGCTCGGTAAAAACAGTCGGCGAAGAAAAGAATGAATTCACCTATCTTTCTGTACAACCAAAAGTGCCGCTACTTACGCTCTCAAACGCAAACAGCAGAAATAATTTATTAATCTCTCGTGTTGACACAGATGCGTTCCGTTCTCTCGTTGCACCTGCACCGTTTGAAACAGCTCCCGCGCGTTTGAAAGAGGTGCTTGCCCCGCTCGAAGAACATGCGACATTTTTCATCACGTGCCGCACAGCAGGCGGGCATTCACCGCGCAGCTATTCAAATCAGCACGACAGTGATGCAGCGCATCCATTTTCAGGCGTCGCGCTCATTGCAGACACATACGTGTGCGCGCTGTTCAACGACGGTACAACATACATAAAAGGCGCGCTATACGGCAAGCATATCATGAGCAATAACGCTGTGCGCGCGTTTCGTCTGCCGCGCCTTCCTGCTGACTACGAATACTCATCATTTGCGATTTCGGGAACAACGCTGTACGCAGCGTGGGAAGAGACGGCATTTTATAAAATAAGACGGAGCGGTTTTTTATCTGTTGACTTGGATGCGGTGCTGTACAACAGCATTGCAGGAGGAGCATTTTAATGTGCAAACAATTGTATGCCGCCGTGCGTGCTTTTCCCTATGCAAAATTGTTAATTTTATTATCGTTGCTGTGCACGGCAGTTCCGCTCTGCGCGCAGACTTCATCACAAAGCGGAAACAATCAGACGCGTGAATCAACTGCACAAAATGGCGACGCGCATGCAAATAGCAACGCGCAACCTGAAGCAAATGGAACGCACTATACGGGCGGCACGCAATTTGGTGCAGACGAAACGCAGCGTGCAAATGGCGAGCAACTGGCAACTGACAGCACACATGCAAACGGCGAGCAGCTGACAGCTGACGGCACACAGCAAGAGGCTGACGACGCACTGCACGCGGCACAAATGCAGGAAGATGCACGCGAAGCTGAAAGCGGCAAAAAATCAAATCGCCGCATAGATTTTATGATTGTGTTGGGGCCTGCGTTTTTATTCAATAAAGAAGCAAAGACGGAAAGCGCGCCATCGCCTGTCGTATTTCCCGTTACATTCGGCGTCTCTTTTCCGAACAACACGTTTGTTTCGTTTCAGCCGCGCCTGTCATTTTTTGTTAATTATTATCTTTGGAGCAACAGCGCGCAGATTGCGCTTCCCGCAGAAGTTGAAAACAGAACGGCAACATCGCTTTCGTTTTTGGTAACGCTTCCCGCAGTCTTTTCGTTTCACGTGTCGCGCAATTCTGCGCTCGAAGTGCAGGCAGGGCTTTCCGCGCTCATGCGCTTTGCAATTTTGGCGCACGGCGTTTCAGCAGGTGATTCAGGCGCGAGCGGAAATGCAGGGAGCGATGTAAAACATATCAACAAATGGTTTTGGGGCGGCGCGCGCTGGCTTTACATAGACACGGGGCTTGCGTGGCTCTACCAGTTTTCAAGCGGCACAAAAATTGGACCTGAGGCGCGCTTCTATTTTCCGCTCGGCTCGCTCTTTACAGGGCGCGGCGTAGATGCGTTTATAGCGTCTGCGGGAATCAAAGTAGTGTTGTAATCATTTTTAACCAATCTGCCGAAATTCACAATACTATGCCGTCAAAATATGCGAACGACTATGCACAGAGCGATTTTTGGTCAAAAAAAGCGTTTACAGCAGGGTATCCTGCTCGATCAGTTTGGAAACTCAAGGAGATTGACGAAAAGTTTTCTTTTATTCAAAAAAACTGCGTCGCGCTCGATCTCGGCGCTGCTCCCGGCAGCTGGACGCTCTATCTGCTTAAAAATGGCGCGGCGCGTGTCGTCTCGTGCGATTTGAATCAATTAGCAGAGATTGTTGACGGAGAAGGATTGACATTTATTCAAGGAGATTTGAACGAGACGGCGGTGCGTGAAAAAATTAAATCGTTTTCGCCATACGATGTCGTTGTGTGCGACGCGGCACCTTCTACAACAGGCAATCGTACAGTAGACACAGCGCGCTCTGAACAGCTTGTTGAAATGGCACTATGGTACGCCGCCACAATGCTAAAAAACGGCGGCAATTTTGCAGTAAAAATTTTTCAAAGTGGCAGACAGCAGGAATTATTAAAAAAAATGCGCGCCATGTTTACTTTGGCAAAAGGCTTTAAACCTGAAGCATGCCGCGCCGAGTCATTTGAAACATACCTTGTCGGTATTGGTAAAAAAGATTGCAATTCGCAGTGATTTGAGGTAAAATAATATGCAGCGTTTTTTTAAAAGAATTATTAATAGTATGAGCCAGCTTATACGCAAAAAGTTTTATACCCTAATACCTTCTCCAATAGGTCGAATTGCCGTCAACAGTGTTATTGCATTCTGTATTGGCGCTGTCATGTGCATGGCGAGCGTTGCTATTGCAAGCCGCATACACACTCAAAACGGCATTGGAGGTCTTGAAACAACAGGTGTTCCACAGTTCACCGCATATTCGCTTTCAAATTCAGAGACGGCATTTACAGATGACATTTCAGAAACAGATGAACTCAAAGAAGCTATAGCATTATTAGAGGAAGATTCTGCTGCAAGTGAAGTCAGTTATTTCACCTACCGCGTAAAATCGGGCGATATGATAGGCATCATTGCAGACAATTACGGCGTGACGCAAGATACAATCATCAGCGTAAACGGCATACGCCAGTCGCGCCTTTTGCAAGTGGGGCAATATCTAAAAATCCCCTCACTGCCTGGCATTCTATATACAGTAAAACAAAATGGTGAAACACCGGAAACTATTGCAAAAAAATTTGACGTAAGCGCGGAAAAATGCGCACGCGTCAATTCGCTTGAGCAAACATCTGTCATAAGTGCGGGCATTACTCTTTTTGTTCCCGACGCGGCGCTCGATTTCGTAACGCTCCAAGAAATCAACGGAGACTTGTTCCGACGCCCACTCCGTAGCCGCTACTGGCTCTCTTCATATTATGGATGGCGCAAAAGTCCATTCAGCGGTGCACGCTCATTCCATACCGGTATCGACATGGCAGCGCCACAAGGCACACCGATTTATGCAGCGCTCGCAGGTCGTGTTACAACAGCAGGTTATAATGATATATACGGAAACTACGTTATCATTACACATCATTCAGGCTACAGAACGCTCTACGGCCACATGAGCTCAATACTCGTCGTGCGCGGGCAGAGCGTTGATTCAAATACGCAAATCGGCAGAGTTGGCAGCACGGGAATGAGCACGGGACCGCATTTGCACTTTACTGTTTTCAAATGGAACTCAACAGTGAATCCGCTCACGCTTTTGCAATAGGTGATGATGCCCGTTGCCACTCACGTGAAACAGTGACTGCGTGTTGCTCATTCACTAGAAACAATCACCTTCCCGTTGCCTGCTCACTGCACTGCTTCAAGCGACATGATGATTTTTGCGCCGCGCCCGCCTTCTGCGCGCACAGAACCGCCGAGCGCGTGAACGATGCTTTGCACAATTGAAAGCCCCAGTCCAGAACCGCCCGCGCTTCTCTCATGCGCTTCATCGCCGCGATAGAATCGTTCAAATATGTGCGACAATGTGCTGTTTGCAATTCCTGGTCCATTGTCGGAAATTGTTATGTCGCAAAAGCCGCGCCGCGCTGCTTGCCCACACGAAAGCGTAATGTGCACATCTTTTCCTGCAAATTTTATACTGTTTGAGATGATTATAGTACACGCCTCATATAAAAGCTCCTCATCTGCAAGCACATACTGCGACGCCGTTTTTATTTGTGCATTTGCTTGTCCTTGCGCGCTTGCTTTGCGCGTTGCAGTCACAGCGGTTGCACTTTCTGCATTTTGTACGCAATCTATCTGTTGCGAAAACGATGCGCTGCTTGCGTCTTGAGCGCATCCAACACAGCACGAGAATGACACGCCGCTTGCCCACGCCCTCGTGTCCGCGACAAGCCGTTCGAACAGCGCTGCAACGTCAACGCGCGTTTTGCATATATTCACTACGCCGCTTTCAAGGCGCGAAAGCTGGAGCAAGTTGTTGATTATCGCTTCCATTGAATGAGCTTCATTTGCAAGAGCGGCAAGTGATTTTTCAAGCTGCGCTTTGTCGTCCTTGCCCCACCGTTTGAGCAGATTTGCATGACCGAGAATGACAGCAAGCGGCGTCTTCAACTCATGGGAAACATCGGCAGTAAACTGCTTTTCGCGCTCAAAATCTTTTTGCAGCCGTGAAAGCAAATCGTTGAATGTTTGCGCAAGCGCGTCAAACTCATCATCTCTGTTTGAAACAGGCAAACGCATGTCAAGCTGTGCGCTGCTAATTTGCCGTGCTGTCTCCGTCATGTCGCGAACGCTTTTCATCGTGCGCTTTGAAATGAGCAATGCTGCAAAATACGACACGAGCAAGAGCGGCAGCATCACAATCAGCAAAATTTTTGGCAAATCTGAAATGAGCGCAGACGCTGTGTCTGTGTCCAAATTGAGCGCAGTCTGTATAATGTACTCGCTTTCGATGCGCTCGTCGCTATGTAAATCGCCAGCGTTATGGATATCAGTACGCCCTTTGTTACTGGAGAGCGCGTAGTAAAGAATGTCTAAATCACCGTCAGTAAAATAATTTTTTTCTGTATAGCGGCGCGGAGTTGCGTGTATTGGAGGAAGCGGCAGCAAAAACGGGTCGTTTGTAAAAATCACCTCGCCGCTTTGCGCATTGTACACAGCAAACAGCACGTAATATGGCAGCTCTACGTTTTGCACTGCATCGAGCGAATCGTTTTGTAAAATCGCCTCGCGCAGCAAAGCGGCAGCAGAAACAAGCTCGCGACTTTGCCGAGTGCGCACAGTAAAGCGCAAAAGCAAAATCATGCTCACGGCAAGCACGAGTATCATCGCTGCAAGCAACATTGAAAACTTTGCTGCGAGCGTCCGCACCGTCGGCGTGCCGCTTTGCGTGCTACGCATTGACTGCATCCCGCATGACGTAGCCGATTCCGCGCACCGTGGAAATATATTCTTCGCCTGCTTTTTCGTCAACTTTTGCGCGCAAGTAGCGCACATATACGTCTACAGAGTTTTCATCGATGTAATGATGCTCACCCCACACAGCACTGATGATTTTGTCGCGGCTCAACACAACATTTTTATTTTCCATGAATGTCTTTAGCAAAAGATATTCAGTTTTTGATAAATCGACACGCTCGCTTTTGACTGACACTTCCATGCTGTCGGCATTGAGCAGTACGTCGCGTACTTTTAAAAGAGGCGAATCGGAAACGGCGTTGCGGCGCAGCACTGCTCTCATTCGCGCAAGCAGCTCTTCAATTTCAAACGGCTTTGCAATGTAGTCGTCTGCACCGCTGTCAAGGCCAGTCACTTTGTCGAGCGTTTCCCCGCGCGCTGTAAGCATGATGACCGGCACGCTCGATGTTTTTCTGATGCGCCGCAACACTTCAAGCCCGTTCAATTTTGGAAGCATAATGTCGAGCAAAATGATGTCTACCGCATCTTTTTCAAAATGTTCAAGCGCGCTCCTGCCGTTTGCCGCGTGAAAAACTTCAAACCCTTCATGCTGCAATTCGGGCAGCAAAAAATCGACAATGCCTTTGTCGTCTTCTACAATAAGAACGCGCATAGTTAGTTGTCCTCAAAACGCATGTATTCACCGCGCCGATTGTCGCGCAGCTCATCGGGATAATTTTTCGGCGCACCGACAAACCTAAACTCGTACTCGCGATTAAAGCGCAAATCATCAAACCGCGCTTGATAGAGCGGCATATTGTTAAAACTTTTTGCGTCAGGCAGCTCGATGCGGAAAAACTGCTCCCCGCGCCTTGAAATAATAATTTCAACAGGCAGCAGTATCTTTATCTTTGTGCCTGCTTTGTTGAAAGCGATTATCGCTTCTGGCGGCAGTGGATTTCCGTTTATGCGAATATGCTGCTTTTGCACTGTGCGCGGGTCAACAGGAATATTAAATTTTATTTCAAGCTCTGCAAAATTATTTTTCTCGTGCTCGCTTTCTATCTCGGTAACAAAAAAAAGCGTGCGCTCTTCCATCATCCGTTTGCCGCGATACGGAAATGATTCTCTGCCGCCCGGTTTATTTTGCGCAAAAGCAAAAAGCACGCAAGAGGCAAAGATTAAACATGCCGCGACTAATTTTTTACTTCGCTTCATAGCTTTATCATACGATATTTTTACGCTTTTGTGTTGAAACACTGCATTAAAATTTTTTAATTTTTTTCCAATGCGCGCTTCATGATTCATGAATGCCATGCGGCTATATTGTATGACAGCAGCTCGCATGAGCTTGCATACTATTTTCGAGCAAATATGCGTCTTTGTTACAGGAAAAGAATAATGCGCGCAAGTCAGCGTACTAGCTCGAAGTCTTTAAGGAGTTCACCATGAACAAGAAAATTATTAAAAAAACAGCAGCAACGCTCGCAGCTGTTTTATTCGTTGCACTTCCACTCTTTGCAGATGCACATGGAAATAATCGCCCTGCCCCAGACGATAGGTCACTACTCAAAAATCAACACATGACAAAACCGCAACGACCTGTAACTACGCAGCAAAATCCTCTCGGAGGCGATTGGGTTTTACGCACAAAAAATGAGCAAATCAAAATCGATCTTTCACGTAATGGAAAAATGAAAATAGAATGGAAGCAAGGATTTTTAGCGGAAACAGAGTGGGAAGGTTTTTGGACAGCAACAGATTCTGAAATCACGTTTACGGTAAGAAGCAAGGAACTGGAAGATTGGACAAGTGGTACAAAAAAAGAAACGCGTGAAAGCATGAATGCTGTGTGGAAAATTGCATATACGCTTGACGGCGACAAACTTACGCTTACCTGCTCTGACTTGCCAAAAGAAATTGGTAATAAGGTAACGTATATGCGAAATTACTAATACGCAATTTCAGTATGATTTGCAAAAGTGGCACTGATGGTATTCTGCTTGGAAACTGCACGGCATAAAACAAGCAGAATACTCGACAAGCATCTTACATAGATTGCGCTTTCTGTAAAACAAAAGCATATTAAAAACTACACTGATTCCGCGACAATGCTATTCCAAAAATATATAATCAGAAAAATAGATTGCTCGAATTTTATTAAGCGATAAATGCTCGTTGAGTTCGGCAAGCAATTCTGTCTTAATCTTTTCCTCGCCCATTTTTAATAATTCAGCCTCTGTATACTGTAAAAAATAGCGCGTGATAAGCGTGCGCATCATGGTGCTTTTTCGGGCTAATTCTTCGTAAAATGCTGTGTCCCCATCAGGATATGCAAACCATGGAGCAATGACAATTGGCGTACCAATATCTTCAACATTATTTGTATCTGGCTTTGTAACTGCACGTAGCTTGCCGAGCCCGGTAAACGCAGCGAGCTTTGTATTATCAGGCATTGCCAAATGAACAATCACACCAGGCGCTGGATCAGGCACGCGGACATTTTTTCCAGGCTTTGCTTTTTTGAGCGCAAATGACGCAACTGTTACAATGAGAACAATGCCGCAAATCGATGCAGCAATGATAACAAGCACACGGTTAAAAATCGATTGCATAGCATTACTGTACCAGATACGTGGTCGCAAGTGCAAGAGATTTTCCGCATATGTTGCGCAGAAGTGCAAATGGTATTATATCGTGGTAAATGTAAATATTAACAGGCGGCTCTCGGCGAAACCCTATACATATAACACATGAGGAATGTAATAGGTATTGGACTGCACGAACTTCATTCGCTTGTCAACATTCCAAATGTGTTTCTGGACGGAACTCCGCCTGTTGCTTTTTGCAAGTTTACAATTTGTCTGTTTTTTCAGCAGGCAACAGGTAGTCATATTTTTCGCCAAATAGCACATCGGTAATGCGCAAGGTAAGTTCATCAAACCCTGTTTTTTCTTGTGCGCTTATGCAAACAGCATCAGGAAATACCGACGCTAATTCTGTAAGCCGTATGTTTGCATTTTGCAGCTTGTCAATTTTATTAAGAATAAGTATATGCTCATTTGTATTTGCTCCGATTTCTTCAAGAACGTGGCATACTGTTTCATACTGTTTTTCTGCATTCTCATCAGATGCATCGACAACGATGAGCAATAAATCTGCATGCACAGCTTCCTCAAGCGTTGATTTGAATGCGTCAATAAGAGTATGCGGTAAATTCGTGATAAAGCCAACAGTATCGGAGAGCAATACTGTTCCACCATCTTTGATTGCAAATCTGCGCGTTGTCGGATCAAGTGTTGCAAACAATTTGTCTTCAACAAGTACGTCTGCACCTGTAAGAGAATTTAATAAACTCGATTTACCTGCATTTGTATAGCCAACAAGCACACATGAAGAAAGCGACATTTTATCACGGAGTTTTCGCTGCGTCATACGATTTGCCACAACGGTTTTCAGTTTGCATTTTACCTGATGAATACGCTCACGCACTTGCCGCTGATCAAGCTCAAGCTGCGTTTCTCCTGAACCTTTTGAACCGTAATTTCCACCGCGCTGACGAGCCATATCACCGTACATATGTGCAAGACGTGGAAGCGAATACTGCAATCGTGCTAACTCTACTTGTAACGTCGCTTCGTGCGTTCGCGCGTGAGCGGCAAAGATACGCAAAATCACTTCTTCACGGTCAAATGCAGGCATTCCTGCAAGTCTTTCCCAGTTGCGCTGCTTTGTCGGTTCAAGTATAAAATCAAAAATGATACACTCTGCATTTTTTTCTTTTGCAAGGCAAGCGATTTCTTGCGCTTTACCTTTGCCCATGCCATATGCAGGATGTATTTTGCAGTGCGTGAGTGTCAAAGCGCACACGCACTCCATGCCAAGCGTATCGATAAGACTGCGCAGTTCATGCAAATCATTCCCTAATTTGCCCACGAGAAAACAGCGGATTTTTTGCTCTTGTCCAGAAAGATCAATCATAGGTAAAAATTATCACTATGCGCAGCATCGTTATCGCAATCACAATCGTGCTATCGCGATGTTTGAAGTGCGCTCCTCGTTTTATAGCGCAGCACTGCTTCTTCAATTAATAATTCTGTGAGCGCGGTAAAACTGATGCCGCTTGCCTCGCACAATTTTGGAAACATGCTTATGGCGGTAAATCCCGGCATGGCGTTTATTTCATTGAGATACAGTGCGCCAGAATCTTTGTCAAGAAAAAAATCGACTCGGCACAATCCAGAGGCATCGACACATTTGTACGCGCGCACGGCGACGCTACGAATTTCTTCGCGAATGTCTTCGCGTATATTTGCGGGAATCTGCACGCCGTCGCTGTCAGTGTATTTTGCGTTGTAGTCGTAGAACTCGTGCGTCAGCATAATCTCTCCCGGTCCGTGCACGTTCACAATTTCGCACTCGTTTTCTGAAAACGCCGTTGTAGCGTTGCCTGTTACCGCGCATTCTAGCTCGCGCGCGTTCACTGCTTTTTCAATGAGCACTTTGTCATCCCAGTTGAACGCTTCCATGAGCGCAAGCGAAAGCTCTTTTTCGTTTGACGCTTTTGACGCGCCGTCTGAAGAGCCTGCGCAGCACGGTTTAACAAAAAGCGGAAAATGGAGCGAGCCGATTGCTTTTTGCACGAGCGCGTCGTATATGCGCGAATCGAGCAAATCAGTACGGCGCACGACAACATACGGCACTACGGAAATGTTCGCAGCGGCGAGCAATGCCTTTGTCTTTTCTTTATCCATTGTGAGCGCGCTTGACATAACGCCGCAACCGACATACGGCATGTCTGCCATTTCGAGCAACCCTTGCACAGTGCCATCTTCGCCATACGCGCCGTGCAATACGGGAAACGCCACATCGATGCGGAGCTGCCGATTGCCTGCGCATAGTGCGCTCATGCCTATGCCCGGCGCAACTGTTATCTCGTTGCCTGGCGTTTCTGTAATGATGAACGCAGCTTTTTCATCGCTCCGTATGCGCTCAAGCTCCGCGTCATCTTGCAAAAACCAGCGCCCGTCTTTTGTGATTGCAATCAAGACGACGGTGTGCGCCTTGTGTATGTGTCGTGCGACTGCCGCTCCCGACATGAGCGACACTTCGTGCTCGCCGCTTTTTCCGCCATAGATTACTGCTACTGTCATATGGAGGCAGTGTATCATTTTTTTATGCGAGAGGGAATATACAATGATAAACTATTGTCAGTTACCAACCTTGCTATATGAATTGAATTTTTCCGCGCTGACGAATTGCATCCGACTTTGTTTGACAAACGGCTTATTCAGTCATATATTTGTATACATGAAACGTATGTTCCCATTTGCATTCGTTTTTCTATTCATATTTTCTGCCCACGCTCTTGAAGTACAGCTCCCACATATTGCTCCATTTTATACGCCGTTGTCTGACACATGCAACTGGAATCTGGCTTTCATCGACAGCAGCAATATACAACATCCAGCTATGCTCACTCCATATGAAACAATTACTGTTTCAACCCCGAAAAACAAGCAATCTCATCTGCTCATACTTGCAGCGGCATTCGTTTCCGATTTTCTAAGTGGCGGTGATTTTGCAGTACAGTGCAGAGACGCATACGCAACTGCAAAAAAACAACACCTCATACAGAACGAAGCGGGAAATCGTGGTAGCGACTTCGGCGACTGGAACAGATAACAGCTGTATTCTGAATATCTTATCGTACTGCTACAACGAGTGTTACAGTTTTTGCTCGCAAAACTGCATATGTGTACAAAACACTGTTTGTTAAAATGATGCGCAGAACACGGCTTGACGTATATTCATAGTGCATTTACAATCACTCATATGATAGAAACTGGAATAAAAGGAAAGCAAGAAATCACAGTAACGCCAGATGTTACTGCCGACAAAGCAGGCAGCGGGCTTTTGCCAGTTTTTTCGACACCTGCAATGATTGCGCTTATCGAAAAAACTGCATGGATGAGCATTGCAGATAAAGTTGCAGAGGGACAAGGCTCTGTTGGCACAAAACTAGATGTAGCGCATCTTGCAGCAACGCCCATAGGGCTTCGCGTGTGGTGCGAGACAGAACTGCGAGAAGTGGACGGCAGACGGCTTGTCTTTGAAGCAGCAGTCTATGACGAAAAAGGCAAAATAGGTGAAGGTACGCATGAACGCTTTATCATTGACAATGAGAAGTTTATGACAAAAGTGCGGCAAAAACTGTAACACTGCTCATTGTGCCATTTACATAAAGCGCAGCCTATATGCAACATAGTCGGCGCACGCGTGTGCAGTTTACACTTGCTAGTGCGTTTTATCTTAATGCATGTTGCACACCAGCTATTCATAGCCCATTTCCGAAAGCGCATTTTCTGCCTCGCGAATCTCATCATACGGCATAGTGTAATTTTTATAGATGATTGAGTTCTCGTGCGACTTTCCAAGCAGCAGCACAATGTCGCCTCTGCCTGCCATTTTAAAAGCTGCACGGATTGCGCTCGGACGGTCGCCAATCAAAAACATATCTGCATCTTTTCTCTTGCCGCGCTTTTCAGCTCCTTTTGCAATCATTTCAATGATTGCCATGCTGTCCTCACCGCGCGGGTCTTCGTCTGTAAGAAAGAGTACGTCGCAAAACGTTGCGGCAATTTCGCCCTGCAGCGGTCTTTTTGTTAAGTCGCGCTCACCGCCCGAACCGAACAGCGCAAAAATCCTTCCTTCGCACCGTTTTTTAAGCGGCGGAAAAATCGTTTCAAATGAAGAAGGCGTGTGCGCGTAATCGACGATGAGCTCAAACGGCTGGCCTTTGTCAATCACTGTCATGCGCCCTTTAATAGGCGTGAGGGACGCAAAGTGCGCGGCAATTTCTTCAAACGATTTTTGCGTGACGCTGCTCACCGCAATGAGAGATGCCATAAGGTTGTACGCGTTGAACGCGCCGGGAAGCGGAGCTGTTACATGCATGACAGGTCGTTTTCGCGGCAGCGCAGGGTCGTCTGTAGCACGGTACACTGCATCTTCTCCGTCTGCGTCTATGCTGAACGAAATGCCAAATCGTGCAGCGGCAATGTTCCGCGCAATCATGTAGCGGGTGCCATCGGGAATGGGCGGAAGCGGTACTGCATTTTCTCCCGTTTCAGCGGCAGCTTTTCCTGCTTGCCCTTCAGTTGTAAAACCGTAAACATGATGCTTTGTCGCACCTATAAAATATGATGCAGCAGGGTCTTCCAAATTAACAAT
This sequence comes from Treponema sp., assembly GCA_017940005.1. Classification (GTDB taxonomy): domain Bacteria; phylum Spirochaetota; class Spirochaetia; order Treponematales; family Treponemataceae; genus Treponema_D. Next base: position 39,708 of record JAGAZO010000003.1, on the reverse strand, counting down.
GCCGATTGAAGGTACTTTTACTGTTTCGCCTGCAATCGTTTTGATGTGGTCAATTTTGTCGAGCGCGCGAAAAAGATTCGCTTTATCGCTTCGATACTGCTCGAACGTTTTGTGGAATTCAAGATGCTCAAGCGTTACGTTCATGAACACGCCGCAGTCAAAACACACGTTGCCAAGCCTGTTCGTCCTTGCTGAAAGCCCGTGCGAAGATGACTCGACTACCGCATACGTGCAGCCGTTTTCAAGCATTGCATTCAAGTGATGCTGAATGATTGGCGCTTCGGGCGTCGTCTGATGCTGTGGGTTTGGCACAGCGTCTCCGCCGAGCGAATATTCAACAGTGGAAATGAATCCTGCGCGCTCGCCGCACAAGCGCAACAGCTGCCAGATGAACGACACGGTGCTGCTCTTTCCTTCAGTACCCGTCACGCCTATGACAATCATGCGCTTTGAAGGCGAATCGTAAAACGCATCAGAAACGGGCGACATTGCAAAGCGCGCATCGTTCACTTTTAGAAATGCAGGAAAGTGATAACTTTTGCCATCAGATGCGAGCGATCTAGCATTTTGCTGCGCGCCAACAGTCTGCTGTGTAACGGCAAGTGTCTCGAATGCGCGGCGCGCGATGAGCTTTGCAGAAGCACGCTGCACGTCGTGCGGAATGTCGCCCTCGTAGACAATAGCGTTCGCGCCTTTTTCGATTGCCTCTGCAATGTAGTTGTTGCCGTTTTCGTGAATGCCCGGAAGCGCAAAAAAAAGCGTACCAGGCGTTACGTCGCGCGAATCAAATGCGAGATTGTTTATAGGAATGTTTGCGATGTCGCTTTTTTCTACCGGTGTGCGACCGTCTGCGGCTACGGCGACATGCGCAAACGACGGCAACAGTTGCGATAACAGCTTTTGCATAACAGCATGATTTTACAGCGAACGCTGTTTCGTTGCAAGCAGATGCAACAGGCATATCAATCAGCTACACGCGTATTGCACGTTTTTGCATAAATTGCTATAGTGCCGTATAAATATACAGAATTGACGCTAATATTGAAGTGTTTAGCGTCAACTGTAATTCCATGTAATCAGAGCGAACATATGGCAAAAAAAGACAAAGTGATTTTAGCGTATTCAGGTGGTCTCGATACAACTGTTATTATTCCATGGCTTAAAGAGAATTACGATTATGATGTAGTTGCAGTGTGCATCGATTTAGGGCAGGGCGACAACTGGAGAGCGGTAAAAGCACGTGCGCTCAAAACAGGAGCAAGTGCGTGTTACATTGTTGATGCGCGCGAAGAATACATTGAAGAATATATTTGGCCTGCGCTTAAAGGCGGTGCGCTGTATGAAGACCGCTATTTGCTCGGTACTGCAACGGCGCGCCCGCTGATTGGCAAAATTCTTGTTGAATATGCGCGGCAGGAAAAAGCTATCGCAATTTGTCACGGTGCAACAGGCAAGGGCAATGACCAAGTGCGCTTTGAGCTTGCAATTAAAGCATTTGCACCTGACCTTAAAGTGATTGCGGCATGGCGTGATGTAAAGTGGACGCTGCAAAGTCGCGAAGATGAAATCAAATTTCTTGAGGAACGGAATATCAGTTTGCCAATAAAAAAATCATCGTCGTATAGCCGCGATGAAAATATTTGGCATATCAGCCACGAAGGACTCGACCTCGAAGAGCCGCAAAATGAGCCGCGGTGGAAAACGACGCTAAAAAACACCAGAGTGCCAGAAGATGCGCCCGATAAAGCGGAGTATGTCAAAATAGAATTTGAAAAAGGCATTCCTGTTGCGGTGAACGGCAAAAAAATGAAAGCACGTGCGCTTATGGAAATGCTCAATAAAATAGGCGGAAAAAACGGCATAGGTGTCGTTGACCTTGTCGAAAATAGATGCGTTGGCATGAAAAGCCGTGGCGTGTACGAAACTCCAGGAGGAACGATTTTATACTACGCGCATGAGCAGCTTGAGCATTTGTGCCTTGATCGCGATACGTATCATTACAAGCAACATGTTGCACTCAAACAGGCAGAACTCATCTACAACGGTTTGTGGTTTACAAAACTCATGGATGGTATTATGGCATTCAACGATGCTGTTGAAGAAACAGTAACTGGCTGGGTGCGTTTGAAGTTATATAAAGGAAGTATACACGGTGCGGGCTCATATTCGCCGTACAGTTTGTATAACGAGAGCATCGCAAGTTTTACGACGGGTGATTTATATGACCATCATGACGCGCAAGGGTTCATTACATTAACAGGATTGCCCATAAAAGTGCGCGCGATGATGGAGCAACAACGAGGCAAAGGTCAAGCTGTTGTAAAAAGCGGCAAACTCAAAAGGCGCCCTACAGAATGAAAACGTTTATTGCAACTACGATGGTCGTGCTGGCGGCATCAGTGTTTTTTTGTCAAAGCGCGGCGGCAGATGGTGCAATGGCAAATGTACCTGATGCGATGGCACTGGATGCGGCGCACGATGCGGCAGCTGCACAGAGCACAATGCCAGCACACGATGCGGCAACAGCAAGCGACAGCATTGTGCAATTGAGCGCGGAACGCACTGGTTCGCAGCTTGCTGCAAGCAGCGTGCTTATGCAGTTGCGCGAGGTGCTCGGCGCACGCGAGGACGACATGCAGAAAATTGTCAATGGCGAGCTAGTTTCCAACGACAACAGCGGCGGTGCAGATTTAACTGCATATGTTCCTGTCGGCAGCGCAATTGCAGAAACGTTGCGAGCCGCTCCTACCGGCAAAAACGGTTTTGCGCTTGCCTCCGTTACGCTTGTGCCGTATCCTGATTCATGGAATCATATGAGCGCACGCGAACGCATGCTTGCGCTTTACAATGCGCTCGGCCGCATCTCTACGCAAAAGGGCATTACGTATATTTCACGGCGGGCGGGCTACAAGCCAAAAGAGCTTTTTACGCAGTCGCACTATATTGCGAGCGAAAGCAAAAATGCGCAGGTGCTTGCAGACATAACGGCAGCTGCTGTTCCAAAAACAGAAGTGCGCTATGTGTTTCAAGAAGACACATCATTTGGCGAAAATACGTACCGCCATACATACACGAATTCCGCAAATGAGATTTTTGTTGAAATCACCAACTGCACGCCCATGAAGTATCACGGCGTAACGTGCCTCAAAAAAGAAGAGATGCGCATGTGCATTTCGCTCTATCCCGTGCAGGAAGGCGTGCTCGTTTCCTCCGCCGCAATCGTTACGGGGCACAAGACAACTGTTACTGTTGTCTTTGTAAAAGTCGATTTAGCTGATTCTTTCAAACGGCGCACCGATGCGCTCCACGCGTGGTTTAAAAAGCAAGTAGAAGAATAAGAAGGCGCGCTATATTTCTGCGTGCTTTTTGTTGTACAAAAATACAACGATTGCCATTGCAATGATGATGACGTATCCGCAAAAGCTCATTGCGTCTGGCACTTGGGCAAATGCAATATATCCCAAAAGCGACGAAAACAAAATCTGCGAGTAGTCGAAGATGCCAATTTTCGATGCGGGTGCAAGTCTGTACGCCATTGTCACAAAAAACTGACCGCCCGCAGCAGCAACGCCTGCTGCAAGCAGCGAAAGCAGTTGGAATGCTGCCATAGGACAATACGAGAAAATCAAAAACGGCAGCGCAAGCAGCGACGAGAATGCAGAGAAAAATGCAACGATTACCGAAGATGATACACGCATGGTGCCGAGCTTTCTTACGCATGTGTATGCAAAGCCTGCTCCTATGCCGCCCGCAAAACCAATGAGCGACGGTACCATTGCCGAAAAGTTAAACGACGGCTTTATGATGAACAATGCCCCACAAAGCGCACCGCAGATTGCCGCAAACGGAATAGCGGCAATTTTTTCGCCGAGCAAAAACTTGCTGAAAATAATCGTAAAAAATGGCGCCATCTTGTTGAGGATTGCCGCGTCTGCAATATTTATTTTATCGAGCGCGTAAAAGTTGCCAAATAAACCGATTGTGCCAGTCAACGCCCGAAGCAACAGATACGTGAATGCGCCGCGTGGCAACGAGATGACTGCTCTATTGTCGCGGTATTCTTTTATCAAAATGATGAATGCGATGATAAACGCAATGCTGTTTCTAAAAAACGTTTTTTGAATAAACGGCACATCGCCTGCTTTTCTGACACATACTCCCATCAATGCAAAGCATAATGAAGAGAGGATTAAATAATATATTCCTTTTGTTACGCTTTTCTCTGTTTCTGTGTGCAACACATCATTTATTGTAAAGAGAAATAAAAATATGCTCAATGACATTACTGGACACAAACGCATTCTTGCCTTATACTTTTTTTCATGATGCATTTTAAACGCGTTCTGTTTCCATTTGCAATTTTTTTGTTTTCATGCATGGCGAGCGAACCTGCCGTTGCGCTCGACTTTCCGCTTCGAGCATTGCACGATAATGCATCGATAGAGCGTGCGGAACTGCCGCGCAGCAAGATGCTTCCCTATTTTGTCGGTTCAGGCGAATACTTTAAGCTCAATCCTATAACAGATATTGTTTTATTGGGAAGCGGCATCGCAGGTTTTGTCGTCGATTTAAATCTTAACAATATTAAGAGCGGCAGAACATTCAGCGGCGTACCATACAATCGCGACGAAGTGAATTCGTTTGACAGATGGGCTATGAAACAGTATTCGCGTTCACTCGACATAACGGCAAGCGTTTTTGTGGGCGCGGCAACTGCATTTCCGCTCGCGCTGTTTGCCACAGAAAAGCACGAGTGGATTACGATATTCACCATGTATGCAGAGACGATGCTCCTTGCGCATGTTGCAAAAGCGTTGACAAAATCACTCGTGTTCCGCCCGCGCCCGTATATGTACTTTGACAACTATCCGCAAAAGCGCGTAGACTCAGGCGACTGGAACAATTCGTTTCCGTCAGGGCACACGACTATGGCGTTCGCTGCGGCAGGCTTTACGACGTTCGTGTTTGCGACGTATTTTCCCGGTTCGCTGTGGAACATTCCTGTTGCGCTTGGCTCATATTCGCTCGCAGTTTCTATTGCAGTGCTACGCATATGCAGCGGCAATCACTTTTTCTCAGATGTGCTCGTTGGCGCTGCAATAGGCACTGTCATTGGAATAGGCGTGCCGCTGCTGCATAGAATAGGCGTTGGAAAATCGAGCAATAAAAAATCGAATGACAAAGTATCGCTTGCCGCTTCTCCCGCAGGCTTTATTGCGCGCGTGCGGTTTTAAGGTGACAGCACATAATTGAGATGACATCGCCAACCCCTCTAAAGAACATCGCCTTCGCTGCTCTGCGGCAAGATTGATGATTGCACCTTTTTTCTATCTATCGTGTGTACAAAAATACTTGTTGCCAAATAAACTATCATATATTTGACAAATTATTTTATTTTCTATACACTCGTTCAAATGCAAGAAAACAAAATGGGCACAATGCCCGTCATGCGCCTTATACTCAACATGTCGCTTCCCATAATGTTCTCCATGTTTGTACAGGCGCTCTACAATGTTGTCGATTCGATTTTTGTTGCGCGCATACATGAGAATGCGCTTACCGCTGTATCGCTCGCATTCCCTATTCAAAACATTATGATTTCAGTTGGTGTAGGAACTGCTGTGGGCGTGAACGCGCTGCTTTCAATGCGGCTCGGTCAAAAAAATCAAGAGGAAGTTAATAAAGCAGCGAGCAATGGGCTGTTCCTTGCGCTATGCAGTTTTGCAGCATTTTTTCTTTTGGGATTTTTCATAATCCGCCCGTACCTTGCAGGACAAACTGACAATCAAGAGATTATCGATTTTGGAATGCAGTACCTCAATGTGTGTGTGTTCGGTTCGTTCGGCATGTTCACTGCAATCATGCTCGACCGTCTTTTGCAGGGAACAGGGCGCACCGTATTTTCAATGTACTCGCAAATCTCAGGCGCGATTACAAATATCATCTTTGACCCGTTGCTCATTTTTGGTTTAGGACCGTTTCCACGCATGGGCATAACAGGAGCTGCTGTCGCCACAGTCATGGGGCAATGGGTAAGCATGATTGTATCGTTTATGTTCAACATAAAAATCAACAAAGATATACAGCTCAAATTCAGGCGTTTCAAGCCTGACGGAATAATCATCAAGCAGATTTACCGTGTGGGTGTTCCATCAATTTTGCTCGGTTCTGTCGGCTCCGTTACAACATTTTTCATAAATCGTATTCTCGGGCGATTTTCAACAACAGCGATTGCTGTATATGGCGTGTATTTCAAGCTCAACAGCTTTATATTCATGCCTGTGTTTGGTCTGAACAACGGCATTGTCCCGATTATCGCGTACAATTACGGAGCAGAAAACAAAAAGCGAATTATGAAAACAATCAGGGGCGGAGTGATGCTCGCTTCGTCCATTATGCTGTTCGGCACATTTTTATTTGAGTGCTTTCCCGTGCAGTTTTTGCGCCTCTTCAAGGCGTCTGACAACATGCTTGCAATAGGCGTACCTGCAATGCGCATAATCGCCACGAGTTTTATCGGAGCAGCAATCGCTATTTCGCTCACATCAGTTTTTCAAGCGTTCAGCTCCGCCACATACAGTATGATTATTTCGTTCGCACGACAATTGCTTGTGCTGCTTCCTGTCGCATACTTCTTATCGTTTACTGGTAACGTAAACAATGTGTGGTGGGCGTTTCCTGTTGCTGAAATTGTGTCAGTTTTGCTGTCATGCATATTTATGGCAAAAGTGTATCGCACAAAGATAAAACCGCTTCGAGACGCTTAAATTGTCTGTCGCGGTGCAGACATCCTGCGTGTTATTGCGTCAATGCTTCATTACGCGGTTATCACAAAAAATGCGACTTCGCTTTCCCAGTCGAAGATTGTATTAGCGCATGCGCTCTCTAAAAGACGCACGATTTTTTCAAGCTCTTTTGAACCGAGCGCTTCTGCCATCTTTGAGCCGTATGCAGAGCTTTGTGTGTCAAACCACTTTGCAAGTTCCCCTTGCGTTATGCGCCGTTTTTCTACAAGACGCTGCGAAGAGGCTTGCACGGAAAATCCGCTTTTTTGGAACTCGTCACAAATAGTGTCCATATCCCAGTTGAAAAGCGGATTTGTCTTGTCGCCAAAAAACGCTGTTTCAGCATCGTCCATTTTGCACAAAAGTTCTTCGTATGGTTTGATTGCAGCTCCTGTCAATATATGCTTTTTGACAATGCTGCTTATGTGCTGCCCGCTCGAAGGGATGCGCTGCGCGGCCACTATGCGCCACTCGTCTGCGAATGCGCTTTGAGCGATTGCAGATGAGGACGACTGGCTGGCGTTTTCTGTTGCCGCTTCGTCATCGGTGAATGCAAAGCCGCGCGTTGTTTTTTTATGCATAACTGAATCGAGCGCGGACGCAAGTGCGTGTATAGACTCGCGCGAAGTAAATGGATTGTGAAAAAACAATCTGTCAAACGCTGCTCCGTCGTATGCAAATTTTAAAAGTATGTTTGAAAAAATTTCGCTTGTCAAAAGCACAGCAGGCGATGCTTCTTGACAAACTTGCAAAAGCGGCTTGTCCAAATCTCCGAGCGTACGGCAATACTGTTCGAGTATGTCTTTGCCTTCCTGCGTTCTGCACACGCCGCAGGTAACGCCTTCAGGAGTGCGTCGCATCACTTCCCACAGCAAAAGCCCGTCGTCCGCGTTCCACACGAGCGAGCGGTGATGGCGCACAAGCTCAGCAAGCTCAATGAGCGTGTCACGGAGCGTAAGCAGCACATGGGCGCGGTTTGAATCTATGCGCGCCTGCCACGATTTGTCCGCGCGGGTAAGAGCCGTTTCTTTCGAGCTGTCTTTTGGGCTAAACGTAAGCTGTTCGCCTTTTTTGCTGCCTGTAAACTGCGCGTGTCCCCACCATTCGCCGAGCACATCGCGCAGTTGCGCTGAACTGCGTGCGCCAGAAGCTGTCGCACTGTTTGCCAAATCGCTGTCATGTGCACCGTATGCTCCTGAAGCTGCCATGCCTTTATTCACTGCGTTGCTCGTTAAATCATCGCTTGTTGTGCCGTCGCTTGTCGCGTCTCCTGCGCGTCTTTCGTTTGCAACAGCGTTTGCAGCATTTTCTGCGCTGCCGCCCGCATGAGTGTTTGCTACGCGCACATTGCCCACATCAGTATCTGTTGTGCCTGCCATTTGCTCGCGCTCGAGCAATGCCGCTATTTGCAGCTCGCGACGCGAGAGCACGTCATCTCTGATTGATTTTTCGTAGCCTTGCGTGCTCGGCGTGTAAAACACGCTGCCTACGAGCGCGTCAGGAAGATACTGCTGCGCCACCCAGTGGTCGCGATACGCGTGCGGATACAGGTAGCCTTCGCCGTGTCCAAAACCTTCTGCATCGCGGCTCGGATCGCGCAAGTGATTGGGCACCTCCGCATCTTCTTTTTCGACAGACGCAAGCGCATCAAAAAACGCCATCGAGCTGTTCGACTTGGGAGCCGTTGCCAAATATAGCGCCGCGTGTGCAAGGAAATAACGGCCTTCAGGCATGCCTACTCTGTCAAACGCCGCTGCGCAGCTTGCAACAACAGTGATTGCATGCGGGTCGGCAAGCCCCGTATCTTCGCACGCAGAGATGAGCATTCTGCGGAAAATAAAATGTGCGTCTTCTCCTGCCGCAATCATACGCGCGAGCCAGTACATGGCAGCATCGGCATCGCGACCGCGCAAACTTTTTATGAACGCGCTTATGATGTCGTAGTGGTAGTCGCCGTCGCGGTCATACAGCACCACTTTTTTTTGAATCGATTCTTCCGCTGTTTCCGCGCTTATGTAAATCGTGGTACCCCATGCGGGCACGGGCGGCTCTGCGCCGGGGTCCCATTTTTCAGGCGTTGTTTCAACAGCAAGCTCAAGCGCATTGAGTAAGCTCCGCGCGTCTCCGTTTGCCGTTTCCACAAGATGCTCAAGCGCGCCTTTTTCAAACGTTACATTCCAGTGACCATAGCCGCGCTCGGTATCGGAAAGCGCTTGTTCGGCAGCTTTTTGTAAATCGTCATTTGTGAGCGCTTTCAGCTGAAACACGCGGCTCCTGCTCACGAGCGCTTTGTTCACTTCAAAAAATGGATTTTCTGTCGTAGCGCCTATTAAAATGATTGTGCCGTTTTCAACCCACGGCAAAAGCGCGTCCTGCTGTGCGCGGTTCCAGCGATGCACTTCATCCACAAACAAAATCGTGCGGCGGCTGTACAGATTGAAATACTCTTCCGCCTGCTTGATTGCACTCCTGATGTCTGCAACGCCTGTGAGCACCGCGTTGAGCGTGATAAAGTTGCTCTTTGTGTGATTTGCAATGACGCGCGCAAGCGTTGTTTTGCCGCTTCCTGGCGGTCCGTAAAAGATGACTGATGAAAGCTGGTCAGCGGCAATCGCACGGCGAAGTAACCTGCCTTTGCCGACAATGTGGTCTTGCCCAATGTATTCGTCGAGCGTGCGCGGCCTCATGCGAGCAGCAAGTGGCTCACGGAGTAAATGTGCTGCTTTAAAGAGCATGTCATCAGTTTCAGTCATGTGTATAGTATACTCTGCGCACAGCAAACTCACAAGAGCGAACGCTCACATGGAAAACGCAGGCAACAACAGCTACGCGTCAGCAGGTGCGGCAAAAACTGTATCTTAACATTTTGCGCTACTCTCTGTTCCAGTTGCCGCGTGATTCATAATACGACCACAAGCCTACATCATTATAACTGCCTTTTGAAGATGAAGGCGTGCCGCGAAAATCTGCTGATGCATAGATTGTCGCCTTTTTTTCTGGCTGATCAGAATCAACGCATAACATTGCAAGTATCTCATATGGCGATTCAAGTGCGGCAGAAGCGTTTGTTTCAAATTCTACTGTGGCACTTCCCGGCACGCCAGAAGTATTTACCACTTTGGCAAGTCCATTCCTTTCTGTACCAAGAATAATCGCATCACTTGTAACCGCCATAGAAATAATCGCACTAGAACAAGACACAGCTTCTATATATGTGGAAGCATTATCTGACCATTGCAATTTGCTTTCATCTGCATAATAGATGTGCGTAGCAGGTGTAGAAGCTGTTTCATTCGTGCCAGAACATACCGTATCAAAAAAATACACCTGACTTTTAAAATAGACAGCAGAACTTGTTGTTGCTTTTGTATTGGGAATTTCAGAAAGCGAGTCTGCAACTGTTTTGAATGTACTGGAAGCAGCGCCTTCAAGATCATAAACTTTGCCATTCATGCGTATATATGCACGACGGTTATTGCTATCTACCGTATTTGTAGAAAAAATTGTCGTGGTACCTGTCGAGCTTGTAACATTTTGCACTTCTTTCCAAACAGAAGATGTTGTGTCAAAATAATAGAGCCAATACTCACTCGCAATATTTTCTCCTTTGTCTTTATTTTCTCCAAGCTTTATACCAATTGCATAAAGAGTATTTTTATCTGCGGCAAGCTTGCTGATATATGTCCCGGTAAAACCGTTACCGTAATATTTATATGAAACAGACTCAATACCATTCATGCATTCATTCCATGCAGTATGTGAATTTTCAGCTGCTTTTTTATAATAAATTATTCCATTTTGAACAAAGATACATTCTTCGTCTCCATAGGTATATCGTATGATGGAATTAATGCGACCGCTTATAGTTGCATCTTCAAGCTTTACTTCGTTCACAATCTTTGCAAAGATTACATTGTAACACCCTGTCCATAAAATTGAAGAGATAAAAAATACAGAACACAGTGTTAATTTATTAATTTTGATTTTCATGCTCATCGTCCTAAAAATGGTATCGCGCGGAAAGCGATGCTGTTATGAATAAGCCATTAAAATTGTATTTTTTATTTTCTCCTGAATACCACTGCGGCATCCACAAAAAATCACAACCAACACCGAATGACCAACTTTCAAACGCGCGGAAAAATGCACCTATTTCAGGTTTGAGCACAAATCCTGGAAAGTATCTTCTGCTTTGATATGTCTCAAACGCTATTCCTGCCGCTAATGTAATTGGAAACTCAAATTTCCAAATTGTCGGCTGAAACGTAGCGCACAACGTTATAGGCCAAAAATTGAATACATTGCTTCCAAGCGTTGGGTGATAGCCGACAGTGATATCTCCACCAAGCGCGAACCAGCGTGCGAGAAAATATCGGTAACCAAGTTGCGCAGCTCCGCCCACATACATGTGCCCTTTAAAGTTGAGTGGAAAGCTTGGCATGAGCGAAATCTGTATATATTGATCGCCCTTTCCGTTCAAAGCATATGCAGCCGCACCGTCATCATATTCATCGCTTTCTGATTCATCCTGCGCAAAAACGCTTGCCGTGCACAGTAAAAAAATGCAGAGCAGCGGTAAAATTCGTTTCATTGTTCCTCGCATTGCTAATACAGCAAAAAAAAGATATACTTGCAATTATACCTTTTTCAATACGTTTTATCAATAATGAAACGATTTTAGGACGATGCAGGTTACATGAGTGCAGTAATTATAGACGGAAAACAGATTGCCGCAGACATTCGTGCAGAAGTAGCAGAGCGCGTGCGCAAAGCAAAGGAGCGAGGCACAACACCGTGCCTTGCGGTGATTCTCGTGGGCGACAATCCTGCAAGCGTTTCGTATGTGACGGCAAAACAAAAAGCGCTTGCAGAAGCGGGAATGCTCGATAAATCGCTGCACATGCCAGAGAGCACGAGCGAGCAGGAACTGCTTTCAGTTATCGATAAGCTCAATAACGACAGCAGCGTGCACGGCATACTTGTGCAGTTGCCGCTTCCCGCGCATATCGATGAGCAAAAAATCATATTGATGATTGCAAGCAAAAAGGATGTTGACGGATTTCACCCCATAAACGCGGGCAACCTTATGATTGGAAATGACGCGCCGCTTCCGTGCACGCCGCACGGCATCATCGAGTTGTTAAAACGAACGCATGTGCAAACTGATGGCGCAAACGCTGTTGTCATCGGGCGGTCAAACATTGTCGGAAAACCTACAGCGCTTTTGCTTGCGCGGAAAAATTGCAACGCGACAGTGACACTCTGCCACACAGGAACAAAAAATCTTGCAGACATTACACGACGCGCTGACATTGTGATTGCTGCTGTTGGAAAACCGCATGCAATTACTACAGACATGATAAAACGCGGCGCGTGCGTCATAGATGTTGGTGTAAACAGGATTCCTGATAGCTCGAAAAAAAGCGGCTACCGATTGGTTGGCGATGTTGATTTTGAAAACGTGAAAGAAGTTGCATCGTTCATCACACCAGTACCTGGCGGCGTTGGTCCCATGACGATTGCCATGCTTATGCAAAACACGCTTGAAGCAGCAGAACGGTGCAGCGCGCAGAATGAGACGCATGAAAACGGTAACGCTGCGACACATGGAGCGCACGCATGAAGCTACTCGACGAGAAAAAGCGCACGGCGCACAGCGCGGATGCTGCAACGGCTGCCAACACAGCGCACGGCACGGCAACGACTGACAGCACAGCGCACACTGAAAGCGCGCCGCAAAAAAATCTCCGCGACATTCAAAGCGAGCATGACGCGCGAAAAGTGCCGCTGCAAAAAGTAGGCGTGCGCGGATTGCGCTATCCTGTGACTGTGCTCGACAAAATCAACAAGACGCAAAATACAACTGCCGTTGTCGATTTATTTGTCAATTTGCCACACAACTACAAAGGTACGCACATGAGCCGCTTTGTAGAAATTTTTCATAAGCACTACCGTAACATTGCAATGAATCACTTTCTTGCCATGCTCGACGAAACGCGCGAAAAACTTTTTGCCGAGCACGCATATGGAAAAATCACGTTTCCATTTTTTATGGAAAAGCGCGCGCCTGTTACTGCTACATCCGGCATGATGAGCTACCTATGCTCGTATGAAGGGAGCGTTGGCAAAGACGAGCGCATTTTTTTTATTTCAGTTGCAGTGCCTGTCGCTACAGTGTGTCCGTGCTCAAAAGCCATAAGCGAATACGGCGCGCACAATCAGCGCGGCATTGTGCGCGTAAAACTTTTGTACTCAGATTTTTTTTGGATTGAAGACGTAATTGCTGCGATTGAATCGTGCGCATCGAGTGGACTGTATAGCGGTCTTAAGCGCGAAGACGAAAAATACGTGACAGAGCATGCATATGACAATCCGCGTTTTGTGGAGGATGTTGTGCGCGAAGTGTACCTTGCACTGCGTTCGTTTCCCGTCGCAACACCATTTGCGTATTTTTTTGTTGAGGCAGAAAACTACGAGAGCATTCACAATCACAACGCATATGCATGCGCGGAGTATGGAAAACTGCCGCAGGAAATTTTCAAGGAATAATAATGACGTACTTTTTTGAAACATACGGCTGCCAGATGAATGTTGCAGAGTCTGCATCCATAGAGCAGCTTTTTATTGCGCGCGGCTGGAAAAAAGCGGACGATGCGCAAGTTGCAGACATCGCTGTCATAAACACGTGTTCAGTGCGCGCCACTGCGGAAAATCGCGTGTTTGGAAGGCTCGGTTGGTATGCGGGACTTAAAGCGGTGCGCGCAAAAGAGAACGGCGCAAAATCAAAGACGCTTGAAAAAGCAGTGGCGCATGTGCAAGACGGCGCAAAGCCGCTTACGCTTGTGGTTACCGGTTGCATGGCGGAACGATTGTTAAAATCGCTCAAAGATGATTATCCGTGCATCGATTACGTTGTGGGCACTTTTGCAAAAAAATACTTTGGCGAAATTATTACGGCGGTGGAAAAAGGCACAAAAGTGGAAGCACTCGACGATGCCCCTGCATATGTATTTGCGCCTATTTCCGCAGAGCCAGGCGCGTTTTCAACATTCGTCCCTATTATGCATGGTTGCAACAACTTCTGCACATTCTGCATTGTACCGCATGTGCGCGGCAGAGAAGTTTCACGTCCCGCAAATGAAGTGCTTGCAGAACTCGATGCGCTTTCATCATACGGCGTAAAAGAGATTACGCTGCTCGGACAAAACGTAAACTCATACAGCGACGGCGAAACTGATTTTGCGTTGCTCCTTTCATGCATAGAAAACCATCTTGCAAAGACACGCTCCTCTATAGAGTGGGTACGATTCGTTTCAAGCCATCCAAAAGATTTGAGCGACAGCGTCATCGATGTGATTGCGCACAGCGACGTGATTTGTCATCATATACATTTGCCAGTGCAACACGGCTCAAGCCGCATCTTGCAAGCGATGAACAGACGCTACACGCGCGAGCAGTATCTGTCGCTTGTCGAAAAAATTAGAAAGCGCATACGAGATGTGTCGCTTACCACGGACATCATGCTCGGCTTTCCCGGCGAAACAGACGAGGATTTTGCGCAGGTGCAGTCGCTCATAGAGCAGGTGCGCTACGAAAACGCATTCATGTATTATTACAATCCGCGTGAGGGAACGCCTGCTTGCAATATGGCGGAGCAAGTGCCGCTCGCAATAAAAAAAGCACGGTTGCAAAAAATCATAGATATGCAACTTGCAATCACCGCAGAAGAAATGCAAAAGCGCGTGGGCACAACAGTGAAAGCGCTTGTGGAATCGGTGAGCCGTGATGACACAACAGAACTGCTCGCGCGCACGCAGCAAGACGAGCGAGTTGCATTCAAAGCAGAAAAATCGCGCATCGGCACATTCGTTACAGTAAAGCTTACAGAGCTGCGCGGTCAAACATTCAGAGGGGAACTGCTCGCACCATTGTAAATATTGTACGCGGCATATGCAAACGCGCATTCCACACGGCATACGACATAAGCGTTGCATAACAGCGATGTAGTATGCTTGACACACGCATAGTGACAAAGTATGATTTGTATGAAAAATCATACTTTAGGAGATGAGCAGTGAAGGAACGAAATGGAAAATTTGCCGCAACTGTTACAGTAGGCACAAAAGGGCAAATCGTCATTCCAAAAGAAGCGCGCGCTATGTTCAACATACAAGCTGGCGATACGCTTATAATGCTTGCAGATAAAAAGCGCGGCATCGCGATTCCGCCAAAAGCATCGTTTCAAAAATATTTCTCAAAAATTTTTGGAGAATAGCTATGGCAACAATTGTATTTTTTAACATTCCCGCATACGGTCACACGAATCCGACGCTCGGTGTCGTCGCTGAACTTGTGCAACGCGGCAACAATGTGCATTACTACAGTTTTGATGAATTCAAAGCGCGCATTGAAGCAACTGGTGCGCATTTTATAAGCTGCGACGGTTACGATGTGGGCATAAAGCAAAGTGATGCCGCGCGCGTTGCAAAAGACATGCGCTTTTCAACAGAGTTGATTGTGCGCGCAACGCTTGCTATGGACGAGCAGCTCATGCGCGACATGAGCGAACTTGCGCCCGACTGCATTGTCGCAGATTCTGTTGCGTACTGGGGCAAGCTCATCGCACATAAATTGCACATTCCATTTGTTTCTTCCACAACGACATTTGCGTTCAACAGCAAATCTAGCGCAATTATGAAACCGTCTTTTTGCAACATGATAAAAATATTGTTCGATGTACCCAAAACAACAGCAATCCTTGCACCGCTTCGCAAAAAAGGTTATGAGGCGCATACGATTTTTGACATAGTGCAGAACACAAATGATACCAACACGGTTGTATACACATCAAAACTATTTCAGCCGTGTGCAGATTCGTTTTCGAGCGCGTATCACTTTGTGGGACCGGTGCTCCGCACACGGACTGAAAAAATTGAAAAGAAGCGAGAAAAACTTGTATATATTTCGCTTGGCACAGTAGACACGTTACATACTGGCTTTTACAAAAACTGTATAGATGCGCTTTGCAAAAGCAACATTCACGTTATCATGTCTTGCGGCAAACAAACGGACATTATCGCGTTGCAGCAGCACGCCGCGCAGCAACAACTTGCAATCTCACGACAAAATAACATTCTGCAACACTCGAGTAGCGCTGTGCGCCAGCTGGGTGACACGCCGTCTTCGTCAGCACATTTTGACATAGAGATGAGCGTTGACCAAATCGCTGTGCTTGAAAAAGCTGACATGTTTCTTTCGCACTGCGGCATGAACAGCGCAAACGAAAGCTTGTACTTTGGCGTGCCGCTCGTGCTCTTTCCGCAAACAACAGAACAGAATGGCGTTGCAAACAGGATTGCACAACTCGGTGCAGGCATATTTTTAAAACGCAATACAGCGCGCACCATACGGAATGCAATAGAAACAGTACTTGCAAGCAAATCGTATAAAGAGAACGCGCGTAAAATCGGAGAGAGTTTTAGGCAGTCAGGTGGAGCACATGAAGCAGCGCGCGTAATTGAAGCTGTGGCAAAGCAACGCAAGTAAACGATGCAGCCTAGCCCGATACGGAAAAGAGACTGTGCGGCACTGAACCCCGCAGGCAATCTTGCCAAATAGTCTGTTCCGAAAAAAATTAATAATAATTGACCGCTTTGTATAAAAAGCAACATATTGCATATAATTGCAAAAGTATCTGTTTTAAAGTAAAATTGTTTTATAATTATGCAGATAATGCGAGGCATTCAATGATCAGTTTAATAATTTTTATTGTAATCGCAATTCTTATTGCGGTATTCACTGGATTCAATATTGGCAACACATGCAACGTCAATGTGATTTTTCACACATTTGAAAGCGTGCCTGTGTTCATCACAATCATCGTGTCGTTTGTCGCAGGAGTAATCGTCGCGCTGCCGTTTTCGTTCGGCAAAGGCAAGAGCATTGCCGCAAAAAAAATCTCGAAGATAAAAGCGCGCGCAGAAAAAGATGCGCTCAAAAAAGCAAGCGAAGCTGAAAAAGATGCTGTAAAGCATGACGATGCAAAAAATCAGGAAGGGCATCAAGAAAAAAAATGAAGCGCGCGTACAGTGTTTCAATTTTATTAATTTTCGTGTTTGCATGTTCCGCTGCGGCGCAAACAGCCGGTGCGAATCGGAATGCTTCTGACGGCGGCGTTCATGGGATTGCGGCGCAAACTGCTGACAAAAATCAAAGCGCTTTTGACAGCGGCAATGCCGCACCGCAAGCTCGTACTGCACGGGAAGTAATAAACGAGGCTGCGAAAAAAGAAAGCGCAGAGGAGTCAGCTGCTTATATTGCAGCGTGCATTGGTGCAATTTCTGCGCCGCAGGAAAAGCGCGCGCTCTATGCGTTTCTCGGCTCGCTGCAAGAACACATGGCGCGCTTTGACGATGCCAGAAAATCATATGCTGCTGCTGCCGCAATAAGCGCGGGAGATGCAGCGGGCATGCAAAAAAAATCAAGCGAGCAGCTTGTGCTCGATGCAGTGCGGTGCGCGCTCAGCACGGGCAACTACACGACTGCGGACAGCTACTTGAACTCTGCTGTGCGCAATACGAGCGACGAAACAATTCAAGCGCATATAAAGCTGTACGCGTTGTGGAGCCAGTTGTGCCGCGCAAACGTGAGCGCAGATTTAGATGAAAGCGTTGTCATGCTCAAAGCATATGCATCGCTTGGCTCAATGAAAAGCGTAAAGCCTTCTGTGCTTTTGACGCTGTGGTATATCACTGGAGAGACGGCGTGGGCAGAATTGTTAAAAAAAGATTTTCCGTCGTCGCTCGAGACAGGCATTGTACAAGGCGACGTGCAGCTGCTTCCAGCCCCATTTTGGTATTTTTTGCCACGCAATGAAGCGACAGTTCCTAAAGTCGATTCGCGTGTAGAGATAGCGGAAAACGGAACATCGATGGCACAGGAGCAAACAGGCGCGGCATCAGCGGCAAGCACGTCATCTGGTGCGCAGTCAAATGCTGAACAACGCACGTCGCAGCAAGCAAATGGCTCTTTGCAAAAGCGCACGCTGCAGCTTGGGCTGTTTCGCGAAAAGGCAAACGCAGATAAACTTGTTGCCACGCTCAAAGAAAAAGGATTCAGCGCGTATATCACTTCCGAAACGCGTGCAAGCGGCACAACATACTACCTTGTATTGATTGACGAAACAGATTCATCTATTGGCGACACGCTGCGCACTGCGGGCTTTGAATTTTATCCACTGTAGCACTTGCTCTATGCTAGCCCACTGTGAGATGCTGCATTGCATGAGCAAATGCGCCCGCTATGCACAAGCAGCGAAGTGCGAGTTTCAAAATAGCCAGCATCGTGCCTGGCGCATGCAATTCATTTCTTCTTTTTTGCAGACGCGGCGACTTTAATAAATTCACGGAAAAGCGGTCCCGCTTTGTTCGGACGGCTTTTGAATTCAGGATGGAACTGCACGCCCACCATCCATGTGTGCGTTGCCACTTCGCAAATTTCCACTAAATCGCGCTCGGGATTTACTCCGGCAATGATGAGTCCCGCATGTTGAAAATCGCTGCGATACTTGTTGTTGAACTCATAGCGATGGCGATGACGCTCCCAAATCGTTTTTGTGCCGTACGCTTTTTCTGTGAGCGTTCCCGCCGCTACTTTGCATTCATATTTGCCAAGCCGCAATGTGCCGCCGAGTATTTTGCCGTTTTGGTCGCTCATTAAATCGATGACCGGGTACGGCGTGTTTTTGTCCATCTCCGATGAGTTCGCGTTTTCAAAATGGAGCACATTGCGCGCGTATTCAATGACGAGAATCTGCATGCCGAGACAGATGCCAAAATACGGCACATTGTGCGTCCGCGCGTACTTTGCAGCAAAAATCATGCCTTCTATGCCGCGGTCGCCAAAGCCGCCCGGTACAATGATGCCGTCTGCATGCTTTAAACGCGTTGCTGCAGTCCGCTCGCTCGTGAGCGTTTCCGAGTCTATCCAATCGATAAGCACTTCCGCTTCGTTGTGAATGCCGCCGTGAATGAGCGCCTCAACAACAGAAAGATACGCGTCGTGCAGCTCAACATATTTTCCAACAAGCGCAATAGTCACTTTTTGCTTTGGATTGTTGAAACGGTTGACCATTTTTTGCCACTCGTCTAAATTAGACTTTACGCTTTTAAGTCCTAACGCAGAGCATACAGCGTTGCCAAGACCTTCGTATTCCATCTGCAATGGCACTTCGTAGATTGATTTTGCATTCAAATTTTGAATGACATAACTCATCTCTATGTTGCAGAACGACGCGAGCTTTTCGCGCGTCACAGAATCTATAGGCTCTTCCGTGCGCAACATGATGATGTTAGGTTGAATGCCAAGCCCCTGCAATTCTTTTACCGAATGCTGCGTGGGCTTTGTTTTGGGTTCTTCCGCTTTTTTCATATATGGTATAAGTGTCAAATGAATGTAGCAACAGTTTTCTTCGCCAACTTTATACTTCATCTGGCGGATAGCCTCCATGAACGGCAAAGACTCAATATCTCCAACAGTACCGCCTATTTCCGTAATGATTATGTCTGCTTTTGTTTCATCTGTGGAAATGAGCATACGACGTAAAATCTCTTCGGTAACATTTGGAATTACTTGTACTGTGCTGCCGCCATAGCCTCCTTCGCGCTCTTTGTTGAGCACTGCAAGGTACACGCGCCCTGCTGTTGTGTTTGATGACTGAGAAAGCGTTGCATCAGTAAAACGCTCGTAATGCCCCAAGTCCAAGTCTGTTTCCGCTCCGTCATCGGTGACAAACACTTCGCCATGTTGAATGGGATTCATCGTGCCTGGATCGATATTTAAATACGGATCGAATTTTTGATTGACAACTTTGTAGCCGCGGCTTTTTAAGATAAGACCGATAGAAGCGGCGGCGATCCCCTTACCAAGCCCTGAAACAACGCCGCCAGTAATGAAAATATATTTCGTCATTGGTGAAATCCTGCTTACGAATACATCATAGCAGAAAATGATACATTCGTCCATGCTATTGCGCTCACAACACATAAGCACAACCGTCAAGTAGCTCGCTCAAAGAACTGTGTGCAAATCATTCTTGCATCGCGCGCCCGTTTTACAGTACACTACTTTTCATGGAGATGAATAGAGATTACACAACTCCTTTCGGAAATATCGTGCCGCGCTCTGCCGCGCAATGGGCAAATATGCAATACAAATTATGCCGCATGCTTTTTGGCAGAGACAAAAAACCTATCGAGACGGGCGCGATTGCTACAGGTGAAGTATACAACGATTTTGGCATGCTCACAATTGTTGACAAAAATAAAACTGACGGCAATGTGCAGGAAATACAATCAGAAAATGCAATTATCATAGGAACAATCCGCATGGGATTCGGGCATTGGCGCATGGCAATCGCGATTGCGTCGGCAGCTCATTACCTCGGCTACACGCCGTATCTCCTTGATTTGATGTCGTTTGATGGAAGCACGGCGCAAAAATCAATCCGCTTTTTGCAATACTGGTACGATGTGTTTTCGCGCGTGTCGCAAAAATGGAAATGGTTCAACAAGCACGTATGGGAAAAAGCAACATCCGTCGGAAGCCGCTCGCTCTCTGCATGCGTGAGCCAGCGCATTTTGTCAAAACTGTTTGTGCCAGTATTGGAGCTTCTTCCCGAAGACATTCCGCTTCTTTCAATGCATCCGTGGATAGGACATGCGGCAGTGATGGGCGGTATAAAAAACGTAGTGAGCATCATTCCCGACAATTACCCCATGGCGTTCTGGCTTGTCGAGGGAAGCCGTCACACCGTGCAGTCGCCGTCCGCGTTCATGGGATACCGCACGCTCATGTCTATGGACACGCGCTATGAAATCACAAACTGTCTTGAGCCAGACACGCTGCTTGAAGCAGGACACTACATAGATTACGAAATAGTTTCCACGATTGAACGAGACTGCGACAGGCGCGAAGAGCGCATAAGACACGGAAAAGCGCGGCGCTTTTTGCTCACGATGGGCGGAGCGGGTGCACAAGCAAAGCGGTTTGCAGACATAATCCGCACGTGCAAAGATGCAGTGCTCGAAAACAGAGCGGCGTTTTTTGTGAATATGGGTGACCACAAAGGGCGATGGAAAGAATTGCAGCGAGAGCTTGACAAGGATAGCATTGCATACACAATGCATACAGACTGGCAGACAACAAAGCAGTTTGTGCACAACGCAGAGCTCGGCGAGGTGAACGGCATCCACATTTTTTTACACAGTGAATTTTATGCGGCAGTGTATTTAACAAATTTGCTTTTGCACGTGAGCGATATAATGATAACAAAGCCGAGCGAACTCTCATTCTATCCTGTACCGAAGCTGTTTATTCAGCGCGTTGGCAAGCACGAAGCATGGGGCGCAATACGCGGCAGCGAAATGGGAGATGGCACAATAGAAACTGAAAGCTCTGTCGATTTGCGGCGAACGCTGAAAACGCTCATACACACAGATGACTTGCTTGAAATGTACATCAAGCACATCCGGTTGAACGACAAAGCAGGCGTATACAACGGCGCGTATAATGCGGTGCACTGGGCATGTAAAGGACAATAAGTATCATTACATCGTGTGTGAAGTACATAGACTGGGCGAGCAGCATATAGCATCTGTAGTCGTACGCTACATATCTACTACGTCACTTTTTTGCAGTTGATATACACGACATCACCCAATCTTTTTATTAATTTTTTTGAGCTGCACATGCTGCCAACACATAATCACGCTCCAAATAACTACGTAGATGCCAAAGAAAATCACTATGTCTATGAACATACCTCGTATTGAATGTTCATACCAAAAGCAAAACCAGCCCGCCAGCAGATATGCTGCGCACGTTATTGCAAAATGAATCGCTGCTTGTTTTGCGATTCCCCATGTGTCATACTTCCAGACAGCTGTCGCCATACCGTATATGCAACCAAAAACAACGCCTACGACAAACTGAAATACAACAGCTGCAAATTCACTGCCGCGCGCCGCTATCAATTCTGGCGGCACAACATAAAAAGCCCCGTCGTGAAGGATAAAAGAAACAATAAACTGTGCAATATGCATTGCAAAAACACTGATACCTATTCCTCGCATACCGCGCTTGCAAAATGTTTTAAATGTTTCCATAAATTTTGTCTCCTGCCGTAGTACTATCTTTTGATACCGAGCCATTCTTTTATTTTGGGAATATATCGCCGCGAAACAAACGCGCGTTTTTTGTTATGGAAATTCACACATATGGTGCCTGACAAGCTCATATCAAAATTTTTAACATAATCAAAATTAATAATGTCAGTATTCGATATTCTGATAAATTTTGAAAATGATTCGTGCTTCATCATCTCTTCAATTTCATACAGACGATATTTAAGCTCATACGAATCTGTTTCTGTTTCAACAAAAACTTTTTTGCTGCCGCTGTAAATATGCATAATGTTGCTCGGCTTAAGCATAGTCAAAAAATCGCCTTTCCACGCTGCAAGCAACAGTTGCGGCGGCGCGTTCTCTTGTGAAATTGTTTTAACAAGAGAACGCACTTCATCAGTAACTGACGCTGTGTGCACTTCCACGACAGGCTCAATGCACGCAGCGTCTATCTGTATTGACACTTTCATACGTATCAGTATAAAGGATTATTAAAAATATGTCCTATACCCGATTGCAAGCGATGCATATCCTGCTGAAAAGCCGCCGGCTGGTTTTCCTGGCATGAGCATTCCGCCGCCACCAAACTCAATAAAAAACGACTGCATAGGCATCTGCATAACAAGATAGCGTATTTCAAATCCGCCGCCGCCGCCTATGTCAAGGATAAACGGCGCTTCAAAAAATTTTTTTGCACTTGTTCGATAGATGCCGAATTCGGCGTTGACAAATCCGTAAGGCACTATGTGAAACGTGCCGCAATCGACGCGCCCGCCTATCTGCAACTTGTCGCCAATGCTCAATTCACCAAACGACAACTCATTGACTTTTCCGCCATAGCCGTTGAGCGTAACGTAGTCGCGGATAATGAGATTTTTTTCAACAAACGGAAATCCCACTTCCACTGTACCGCCAGTTTTTACCGAGTCACCGCGCCATATGCCCGCAAGCGATATTCCCGTGCCATCAGCAAAAAGCGGAACTGCACATGCAACAATCATCGCCACCGCAATCTTTACTGTTTTCATAATTACCTCCTGATAATAATCACGTGACTGTGCGCAAACGCATCAGTCATTTTTTAGTAATTATATCAGGCAAAAAACATCCGTACAGCAGTTTTTTGACAAATGGTTTGAATTGCAGAATAAGTGGTTGATATAGCTCGATGCAGACAAGGAGCAACGAGTAAAATAATTTCCTTATCGTTCATATCACAAAGTGATATAGGCACCATCTGCACAAATCACCCGAACGCTGCAAGCGTTTTTTCAATGCGTGCAAGCGAGCGCTCAATGCCGAGAATCACAATTGAACCGATGAGCGGCGGACTTATGCGGCTTCCCGTCACCGCCATCCTAATCGGCATCATGAAGTCGCCGAGTTTTACGCCAAGATTTTCTGCTGTTTCACGCGCAAGATTTTCCGCGTCGTCGTGGCTCATGCGCTCAATTTTTTTCACAAACTCTTTTGCGCTTTCGAGTACCGCTTTTGTCTGTGCTTCGTCAAGCTTTTTCGGTACAATTTCCGCAATCGGAGGAACAGCAGGCTCGGTGAATAAAAAGCGCACCATCTCCGCGCTGTCGGTAAGGTAGTGCACGCGCTCTTTAATGAGCGGCATAAGCTGCATGAGCGCAGCCTTTACATCGCTGCTCGTCATGTGCATGGACTCGTCAACGCACACCGGCTCGCCGTCGCTGCCGAGCGCGATGCCTGAATAATTCGGTCCCACATGCGGTGCAGGGAATTCGTCGCTTTCGTTCACGGCGAGCGCCGCATCTCCCGTACCGGTGATAAACGGCAGCGTCCGCACATACAATTCCTCATCGGAAAGTGAACGGATATACTGCCCGTTGTACCATTCAAGCTTTTTGTAATCGAACACGGCGGGCGATTTATTGAGATGCTCTATTTTAAAATGCGTGCACAACTCTTGGAGCGTGTACAGGTCTTTGCCGTCAATGTACGAACAGCCGAGCATGGCAACGTAATTGATAATCGCCTCTGGAAGATAGCCGCGCGCGCGAAACTCGTTCACGCTCGTTGCTCCATGACGCTTTGAGAGCTTTTGTCCGTCCTTGCCGTTCACCATCGGAAGATGACAGAATTCAGGATGTTCCCAGCCGAACGCGCGGTACATCTGCACGTGAAGCGGCGTTGACGGAATCCATTCCTGCGCGCGCAGCACGTGCGTAATGCGCATGAAATGGTCGTCAACAATATTTGCCAAGTGATATGTCGGAAAGCCGTCACTTTTGAGCAGCACTGGGTCGGGACTGATGTCTTCGTTTTTCCATTTTATATCGCCGAGCAGATAATCGTGGAACTCCGTCTCGCCTTCGAGCGGCACCTTGAGACGAATGACGTGCGGCTTTCCGCTCGCAAGCTGTTCCTGCACTTCTTCAGGTGTGAGCGTGCGACAATGGCGGTCATAACCGGGTGCCATTTTGTTTTCTGTTTGAATTTTTCGGATTCGCTCAAGCCGCTCCGCATCACAAAAGCAGTAATACGCTTCACCTTTTGCAACAAGCTCCTCCGCATATTTTTTGTACAAGTCGAACCGCTCACTCTGCACATATGGACCGAACTCGCCGCCCTTGTCGCCGCCTTCGTCCCACTCCAAACCGAGCCAGCTCATCGTGTCGTACAAGTTTTTGACATACGCCTCGTCGAAGCGCGTGCGGTCAGTGTCTTCGAGCCGCAAAATAAACTTCCCGCCTTTTGAGCGCGCAAACAAATAATTGAACAGCGCCGTGCGCACGCCACCTATGTGTTGCAATCCTGTCGGAGAAGGTGCATAGCGAACTCTCACTTCATCACTCATATAATCAACCCCATCGTATAATTTTCAAAACCACGCGCTTACCGCACCGAGCAGCATGATTATAGCACAATGCGCGCGCTGGGGCAATTCACCGCAAGATTAAGCATCTTTTTACACAAGCTCTTTTTCGTATGCATCGTCCGCTTTTACAAATCCTATTTTTGTCAAATACTTTTCATGATATTCTGTCGGACCTCTATAAACGAGCTTTTTTATACCGTCAGCAGGAAGTTTTGCCAGCAAGAATGTGCCAATAGAAAAATCACGATATTCAGGCGTTGAATAATCAAGCAGCAGTTCCATAACGCCATCATGTTCTTCACCAATCATAATACCTGCGGCAGTTCCTTTGCAACAAACGACATAAGCACGATTCATACTGCTAAAATTAAACGATACTCCGGGGAACCAGTGCAAAATATCATCACGATACGATTCAATCATATACTGCAAGAACGCATCATCTTTGTTAACTTTAACAATATTATACTCTTTTTCTGTATTGCGCATTTTCCACAAAAAGCGCAAGTTTATGAGCACAAGGCATAAGTTCATCAATGCTGTTGGATACGAATGAATGATGAGCGCATATGTCATAAAGATAAGAGAACCGAGCGAATTGACAAGACGCAGTTTTACAACAGATGTCATCAAAAACGACAGCAATACAATCGCTGAGCCGACATAACCGATAATTTCAATAATTGTTTGTGTATTCATGGCAATGTCCTTCATACAGGTTAATTTGAGAACACAGTATACACTGTTTTAAGATATTTTTACAATCTGCTTGCCGTCTGCGCGCATAGCATGCGCATCTACGCGTCAATCTCCTGCGCCAAATGATGCACAATAAAGTTGCGTCGTTCGGGCGTGTTCTTGCCCATGTAAAACTGAAGCACTTTCGGCACTGTTTTGAGCGTTTCGATTGTGACAGGAGTCAAGTGAATGCCCACATCTTCACTCTCGCCCGCTTTGCGCGGATGAATGAACTGCCCGAACTCGCCGGGGCTTATTTCTCCCAAGCCTTTGAAGCGCGTCACTTCCGCGCTTGCACCGAGCGCTTTGAGCGCCTTGTCGCGCGAAGCTTCGCTGTAGCAGTAGCGCGTCGTCGTCTTGTTGCGCACGCGAAAAAGCGGCGTTTCCAAAATATACACGTGGCCGTCAGTTACAATTTCCTGGAAATAGAGCAAAAAATACGTGAGCACAAGATTGCGAATATGATAGCCGTCATTGTCAGCATCTGTCGCAATCACAATCTTTTCGTAGCGCAAGTCGCCAACATCTTTTTGAATGCCGAGCGAAAACGTCAAATTCTTAAGCTCTTCGTTTTCATACAGCGCCGACTTGCGTCTGCCGTACATGTTCTCCGGTTTTCCGCGCAGTGAAAAAATCGCCTGCGTTGCAACATCGCGCGAACCAACCATTGAGCCAGTTGCAGAATCTCCTTCTGTTATGAAAATCATCGACTCCGCGCCTTTCTCGCCGTCTTGCACGTGATAGCGGCAATCCTTGAGCTTCGGGATTTTGAGCGTGACGCTTTTTGCCGCCTCGCGAATCTGCTTGTCGGTGACGCTGTTTATCTCCGCATGCGCTTTTTGATTTTTAATAATTTTCTCTTCGATTTCTCCTGCGATGTCGGGATTGTGGCGCAACCAGTCATCTATTGCAAACTGCGTCTCTTTCATAATCGGCGCGCGCACTTCCACATTGCCGAGCTTGTTTTTCGTCTGACTCGTAAACATAGGATTGTCAATGCCTATTTTAAGCGCGACGAATAAGCCGCCCGTCGCGTCGCGCACATCGTATTCTTTTTTGTAGAATGTGCTCACGCCTTTTGTAAATCCGTCAAGGAACGATGTGACATGCGTGCCGCCGTCTTCTGTGCTCTGACCGTTTACAAACGAGTACACAAATTTGTCAAGGCTGTTTGTGTGCGTGAGCACAAACTGAATCGCTGTACCGTTATACGTAAACACAGGATAGAGCGGTTTGCTTTTGCCCATCTCATTCGTGAGCAAATCTTCAAGCCCTTTTTCACTTTTATATTCTTTACCGTTACAACTGATGAGCAGACCCGGATTTAAGTATGCATAATTCCACAGGCGTTTTTCAACCATGTCCATGTTGTACGAATATGCGCCGAACATCTGCTCATCGGGAACGAATTCGAGATACGTGCCGTTTTTTACACCGTCTTTTGCTTTTGTTAATTTTTCGCTTGTCTTTTCGCCACGCTCATATTCGACGACAGCCATCTTCCCATCGCGGATTGATGCGGCGCGGAAATACGATGAGAGCGCATTCGTTGCCTTTATGCCCACACCGTTCATGCCGATTGCCTGCTTGAACACGCTGTCATTATACTTTGCGCCCGTGTTCACATTTGAAACGCAGTCGTCGAGTTTGCCGAGCGGAATGCCGCGCCCGTAGTCACGGATTTTGACGCGCCCATTTTCTATGCTGATATCGATTCGCTTGCCAAAGCCTTGCGAGAACTCATCGACCGCATTGTCAATTCCCTCTTTTAATAAAATGTAGATACCGTCGTTTTCATTCGAGCCGTCGCCAAGACTGCCTATATACATGCCCGGACGCAAGCGGATATGTTCAAGCCCTTCGAGGTGCAAAATGCTGTCTTCATCGTAAATGCCGTTTTTCGGCGCGGGTCGTTTTGCCTGTGCAGATTTCGCGGCGGCACGTGTCTTTGCAGACGATCGTATCGCAGCAGTTTTAGCGGTCGCTTTTGCGGCGGTACTTTTTGGTGATAATTTTGTCGCTGAAGAGTTTGCAGAAGATGCGCGTGCGCTCGTGCTTTTTGCACTATGCGCGGATTTTACCGCTGCACTTTTTGCTGCCACAGTTTTAGCAGATGATTTTGCCGCTGGAGATTTCTCAAAAAGCGCTGACTTCGCTGCCGTAGTTTTACCTGTCGCATTTTTTGTGCCAGATAACGCAACGCGAGATGCCGCACGCGATGCAGATGTTGCCGAGCTTTGTGCAGACGCTGTTGCCGCTTTCGCTGTATTCGTTTTTTTTGTTGCTGTTTTTTTAGCTGCCGCTTTTGCCGCCATTGCCAAAAGTCCGCTTTTTTTTGTTGTACCACCCATATGCCGCATTATATAAAAAAAGCGTAAACGTTACAACAGAACGCTCTGCAGAGCAATTTGGAGACCACCTGCTGCAGCATATTTAAATAGGAGATGTGCATTATGGTGCAACAATTCTGTAAAAAACGCTATACTAGCACCTGTGACACGGACAACAAAAAATGCAACAACTATTTCAAATGCAATTCTCGAAGGACCAGTATGGCGTGGCTTGCTTTCATTTTTCTTCCCGATTATGCTCGGCACGTTTTTTCAACAGCTGTACAACACTGTAGACGCAATTGTCGTGGGACAATTTCTTGGCAAGCAAGCGCTCGTGGCAGTGAGCGGAGGAAGCAGCACATATATCAATCTGCTTGTTGGATTTTTTACCGGTCTTGCAAGCGGCGCAACGATTATCATTTCGCAATTTTACGGTGCGCATCACGAACGGGAACTGCATCGCGCAATTCACACAGCACTAGCGCTTTCAGTATGGGGTGGCGTTGTGCTCACAGCCATAGGCATACTCATTACGCCGTTTGCAATGCGCATGATTTCAACGCCCGCAGATATTTTACATCCTTCTATCGTCTATTTGCGCATCTTTTTTACAGGCGTACTCCCCATGCTCGTGTACAATATGGGAAGCGGCATACTGCACGCATTTGGCGACAGCAAAAGCCCGTTTATCATCCTCGTGATTGGCTGCATTGCAAACATCGCGCTCGATTTACTGTGTGTTGCGCTGTTTAAGTGGGGCGTCGCAGGCGCGGCGTGGGCAACAGTCATCTCACAAACAGTATGCATGATTTTAACAATTAATAAATTAGCGCATCAGGAAAACAGGCATTGCCAATTTCACATCACAAAAATGCGTTTTGCACCGCACCTGCTCCGTCGCATGATTGTCGTAGGGCTTCCTGCGGGAGTGCAATCGTCGCTCTACACTATT
Organism: Treponema sp.; assembly: GCA_017940005.1. Taxonomy (GTDB): domain Bacteria; phylum Spirochaetota; class Spirochaetia; order Treponematales; family Treponemataceae; genus Treponema_D. Next base: position 10,873 of record JAGAZO010000003.1, on the reverse strand, counting down.
TCAAATTTAATAATTCAGTCGAACATCAATTCGTTTGGCACAGATACAGCTGCTGCATGGGCTGCATACGGCAGGTTTGATTCAATCTTCTGGATGACCGCAAGTTCCTTTGGCATTGCAATCACAACATTCGCCGGACAAAATTACGGCGCGCGCAAATTCAAGCGCATAAAGCAGGCAACAAGAGAAGGTTTGCTGATTATGAGCGGAGCAGCGCTTTTATGCACTGCAATTTTCTACGCTGTCGGACAATACGTGTTCTTGCTTTTCACAAAAGACGAAGCGGTGATTGCGCACGGCATGCACATGCTCCATGTACTCGCACCGTTTTTTATCGTGTTCGTTCCCATCGAAGTGCTCTCTGGCACAATACGAGGCGCAGGTGACACATTCAAACCGATGATAATCACTATGCTCGGCATATGCGCGCTCCGCGTAGTATGGCTTTTTACCGCAGTACCACTTCACAACACGCTGGCAACTGTCATGGCATGTTACCCGCTCACGTGGATTGTTACGTCTGTTGCGTTCTTTATATACTATGCGCGCGGCAAATGGCTGCATATGCGGGAATGAACAACCTACTCGCAGCGCAGTGCAAGTGCACAGACGAAAGCATATTCAAGCACATGCACAAATTACCGGGTGCTTTTTTCATAGCCTTCATAATAATACGATTGCTCAATGCCTTTAAATATGATTTCTCGATTTTCAACATCATCTGTAAGCGCGGAGAAAATAAGCGTACGCAGCTCAAGGTCATTGACAGGACTCCGCTCCATCGCTTGCAAATAGCTCGCTTTATCTATACGCTGCCAGTCCACCACTTTGCCAAGCTGTTTTTTCAGCAGCATGTCAAACCAGATGCGCGTTGCACGCCCGTTGCCTTCCATGAAAGGATGAGCAACATTCATTTCCACATATTTAGCGACAATCGCTTCAAAAGAATCTTCTGGCATGCGTTCTATTTTTGCCAACGCTTCATGCAGGTAGAGACTATGTGCAAATCGAAAATTGCCCTTCGTGATATTTTTACTACGTATTTCTCCAGCAAAATCGTACAACCCGTTAAAAAGATACTGATGTATCTGCTGCAAGCCGCGCGTCGTGCCGATTTCTATAGCATGTATATCGCCTGTTTCAAAAAGTCGTTTGGCATTTTCAAGGCTCATTTCATCAAGTTGGTTCATGCCCATTTCCGCTTCCTCACTCGCCGAGCAGCAACTTTTCAAGCTCCGCCGCTGTATCTACAATGCGCGTTGCACCGTGCGCTTCTAAAAATTCACGCGACTTGAATCCCCACGAAACGCTTATGCATGGAATCGCTGAATTTTTTGCTGTGTCAATATCTACATCTGAATCGCCGACATATATGCACGCCTCTTTTTGCACATCGAGTTTTTTAATAATTTCAAGCACAGCGTCTGGCGCAGGCTTTTCCTTTATGCCGTGTCGCGTGCCCACTGCTTCATCGAACAAATCAGGAAAATAATCGCGGCATAACTGTAACACCGCTTCGTGCGGCTTGTTTGAAACGACGGCTGTATGCACGCCAGCAGCACGTAGATGCGCGAGCACATCAAGCATGCCGTCATACGCTTTTGTTTTGTCTGCGCAATGCGCCCTGTAATACGCAAAATAATCTGCATACACTGCTTCAAACAACTCACCGCTGCAATCGCGGTCGCCAGTTTCAATGCCAAGCGCACGCTTTATCAACATGACCGCGCCATTTCCGACAAACGAACGCACTGCTTCGCGCGTGCACGAGGGAAAACCGTGCTTTCCAAGCGCGTAATTTGTGGCATCTGTCAAGTCGTCGAGCGTGTTGAGAATCGTGCCGTCCATGTCAAAGATAACCGCATTGTACCTCATAAAACTCCTGCACAGAGAAATGATTGCATGCAATTTTGCCGTGCAACACTGCCGTCCCGATATGCGCCCACGTTTGCGCATATGATGTAACGCCGCTCGTCACACGATTGCGCATTGTGCACGGTGCCTCTACTTCACCACAACGTTTACCAATTTGTCTGGCACAACGACAATTTTAACAATCTCTTTGCCATCACAATATTTTTTTGCGCTGTCTGTGGAAAGCGCAATTTTTTGCAGCTCGTCTTTTGCAGTGCCCGCAGCAACTTCAAATGTTGCGCGAAGCTTTCCATTTATCATTACAGCGATTGTCTTTGTGTCGTCTTTGCAAAACGACTCGTCAAATGTCGGCCACGCTTCATACGCAATCGTTTTTGTATGCCCAAGTTTTTGCCACAGTTCTTCGCCCACATGCGGCGCATAGCATGAAATCATCTTGACAAATCCTTCCCACAGTGCGCGCGGAATTGCAGCAAGCTTTGCCGCCTCATTAATAAAAATCATCATCTGGCTGATTGCCGTATTGAACGAAAGAGTTGCCGTGTCGTCAGTGACTTTTTTCACTGTCTGTGCATATGTTTTTCGCAAAGACACAAGAGCCTTGTCGTCGAGCGCGCCGAGCATGTCTACCTCGGAAAGCGGCTTTTCACCTACAGCCCATACTTTTTCAAGGAAGCGATGGATTCCTATGATGCCCTGCGTGTTCCACGGTTTTGACATAGTAAGCGGCCCCATAAACATTTCATACATGCGCACGCTGTCTGCACCATATTGCTTGATTTCTTCGTCGGGGTTCACCACGTTTTTGAGCGACTTGCTCATCTTTGCAATCACCTGCGTAACGCGCTCGCCAGTTGCCTTTTCCACATACACGTCCGCTTGCACTTCTGCAACTTCGTCTGCGGGAACGAGCGTCTTGTTTTTGCGCTCGTATGCAAACGACGTAATCATCCCCTGATTTATTAATTTTTGAAACGGCTCTTTTGTAGAAACTGCACCTATGTCGAAAAGCATTTTATGCCAAAAGCGCGCGTACAAAAGATGAAGCACTGCGTGCTCTGCTCCGCCGACATATAAATCAACAGGCATCCAGTACTGCTCTTTTTTCTTGTCGCAAAAACATTCTATGTTGTGCGGGTCAATGTAGCGAAGATAATACCAGCAACTTCCCGCCCATTGCGGCATTGTATTCGTTTCGCGCTTTGCTTTGCCGCCGCATTTCGGGCATGTGCAGTTCACCCATGAATCGATTCCTGCAAGCGGGCTTTCACCTGTGCCAGTTGGCTGATACGTTTTTACGTCGGGCAACAAAAGCGGCAAATCTTTTTCATCGAGCGGAACAGTACCGCAGTTGTCGCAGTGCACAAGCGGAATAGGTTCGCCCCAGTACCGCTGGCGGCTGAAAATCCAGTCGCGCAATTTGTAGTTCACCGCTTTTTTGCCTATGCCTTTTTCCGACAGCCACGCAGTAATTTTTTCGATTGCGTCAAGCGTCGTCATGCCGCTGAAACTGCCACTATTTATGGAGTAGCCATCTTTTGCGCTCGTGCAGTTTTCTGCAACTTTAAAAATATGCGGATATGTCGCAACAAAATTTTCATACGCTGCTTTGTCGTTTGCCACATCGCGCAGTATTTTTTGCGCTGCCTGCATATCGCCGCTTGCAAGTTCTGCAACTTCTTCTTTTGAGGCAACAACTTTAACAATTGGCAAATCAAATTTTTTTGCAAAATCCCAGTCGCGCTCGTCGTGTGCAGGAACTGCCATGATTGCACCTGTTCCATACGAGATGAGCACGTAGTCGGAAATCCAAATGGGGATTTTTGCACCGTTTACAGGATTGAGCGCATAGCTTCCCGTAAAAACGCCCGTCTTATCTTTTGCCAAATCGGTGCGCTCCAAATCAGATTTTTTTGCAGCGGCTGCAACATATGCTGCAACAGCTTTTTTTTGCGCATCAGTTGCAAGGAAATCAACAAGTGGATGCTCTGGAGAGACGACCATGTATGTTGCGCCAAAAAGTGTGTCAGGGCGAGTTGTATACACAGTGAGCTTTTTATCTGTTGCGCTCCCCTTCTCATCGGCGATAGCAAAATCAACTTCCGCGCCTGTTGAACGTCCAATCCAATTCTGCTGCATGAGCTTGACGCTTTCAGGCCAATCAAGCTCGTCTAAATCTTGCAGCAGGCGGTCTGCATACGAAGTGATTTTAAGCACCCACTGGCGAATCGTTTTTCGCGTAACAATTGTGCCACACCGCTCGCACTTTCCTTCTTTCACTTCTTCGTTTGCCAATCCTGTTTTGCAGCTGGGGCAAAAGTTTATGGGAGAATCTGTTTCGTATGCAAGCCCCTTTTTGTACAGCTGCAAAAAAATCCACTGCGTCCATTTAAAATACGCTTCATCGCACGTGACAACGCATCTGTCCCAATCATATGAAAAGCCGAGCGCTTTGATTTGTTTAGTAAAGTGTTCAATGTTCGCAGCTGTTGTCGTTCGCGGATGCGTTCCCGTTTTAATCGCATAATTTTCTGCGGGAAGTCCGAACGCGTCATAGCCCATAGGATGGAGCACGTTGTAGCCGTTCATGCGCAAGTAGCGACAGTAAATGTCTGTTGCCGTATAGCCTTCCGGATGACCTACGTGAAGTCCCGCACCGCTTGGATACGGGAACATGTCGAGCACATATCGCCGCTTTTCTTTTGGCACGCGCTCATCCTCGTCCACTTTGAATGTTTTGTTTGCTTCCCAATATGACTGCCACTTTGGCTCTATTGTTTCAAATGGATATTTTGACATAGCATCTCCTGAAAACGCAATGAGCTCATCTCCTTTTTCACACGTGTCTGCACAGTATACTCTACATGTAGAGCAACGTGCAAGGCGTACAAAAGTTCCTCTTACTCAAGTATTGTAATTTCCACACGACGATTTTTTGCACGCCCTTCTTGTGTTTCGTTTGAAGCAATCGGTTTGTGCGCGCCACTTCCTTTGCAAATAAATTTATCTGCATCAATGCCTCGTTTTGCAAGTTCGGTTGCGATTGTATGAGCGCGTTCAAGCGAAAGCGTCATTTCGCCGTTTTCGTTGCCAGTGGCAGCAGTGTGCCCTTCCACGAGAAATTGCGACGCAGATGCAACTTTAAGAGAAGAAGCAATCTCATCGAGGCGGGAAGCTTCACCAGAAAGCAATTCCGCGCTATCTGCTTTAAACTGCAAATTTTCAATCGTCAATTTTAATCCACTCGCAGTCGACTCATATGTCACATGGGCAACACGCTCCACCGCTGGAATGATTTTTTCTTTTTCAACTGACGGCGGATACTCGGTAAAAAGCGAAATCGTTCCCTTGAACTGAATGCGTTTTCCGTCCGCATACACATATGTTTCGTCAACGCTGTCGCGCACTACGATTACGCGCCCGGTCGCTTTACTTATGTGCATTGTTGCGTTGTGGCTACCGCTCACAGAAAGCAGCGCGACATCTCCATGCTCGTCAAAACGCGGCATGTCATCTCCATCCTTTTTGATGATTGCATTTCCGTAGCGCGTTGCCCACTGCGCGCGGAGCACATACACCGCTTCGTTGTCGCGCATTTCATCACCAATGTAGGTATAATTCACATACATCGGAATACGCGTAAATACGCCTTTGTTGAGCGGGTCTACAGTGCGCACGGCGTTCGCGCTCCACGATTCTCCAAGCTTTATGTGCTTATCGCTGAACGCAGGAAAGCTTCTAAACGACGGATAGCCGTTGTCTTCGTACATGACAAACTCACCGCCTGCCGTTATTGTAAAGCGCGCGGGAATCGCATCATGAACACTTTTTGCAACGCCTGTCATATTGCGCACTGTCTTTTCGACAATGTAAAAATTGCCGTCATAGCTGTTGCCGCCATAATTGTTTGCGTCAGAATATGCATTGTTTTGCAGTGCGCCCGCGCTTGCAAGATTTTTACTGTCTGTAACACTTTCTGGTGCAATAAACGCGCGAACCTCGCGGCTCACAAGACCAATGTATGTGCCATTGTCGTAGCGGCGCAAATCAGTGCGTTCAGTAAAATAATACGACGATGCACCGCTATATGAAATGCGCACCGCCTGTTCAGCAGACAAATTACGTGGTTCTTGCGCTACCGCACAGAAAAAATTAATAATTAATAAAATAAAAAACACGGGGAAATATTTTGCACCTTGTGTCATATTGTTCCTCTCATCAACACAGCGTTTTAGCGACGTTTTTAAACATTCTTTGAAATTGCCACGAGAGCAAGTTTCAACTTGCGAGCGCGTGCAATTAGTGCGCGTGAGCGCACACGTAAATACGCAAGTTTGCGAAGTGAACTATGACGAAGCTTCGCAAACTGCAAGTTAAAAACGCCGCGCCATTTTAGCGACGTTTTTAAACATTCCTAAAAATTGCCACAAGCGAGCAAAATTATGGCATATTGCCTTCAATACCGACTGTTCCAACAGCATGCCCTATGAAGGGGTAATATATTTCGTCAGTAAAATACATCGCAAATTTTTCATGTTGCATGACAAACTTTCCGGCCGCTTGCATATAATCATCCCAATAAGAAGAAAAAAGCAACTCCACGCCCGGTATAGACAATATATCTGTCACGGTAATGTAACGATAATCAATACGATTATCTGTAAAAAAATCATGTACGCTTTGAATGGAATTATATAAGATATATGCAATGAATCCTGAACAGATAAATTTTTTCTGCGCTCTTTGATTTTCCATAGCGTTAATAGCTTCAATATCTTTATCCGAACGGTAAAAATTTATAAAATCTTGCTTTTCTTTCTTTGTAAAAAAACTGCGTTTGATTGCATAGCGTGCAATTTTAAAATTATTATTTACATCATATTGGACATACCGATTTTTTATGAGAAACCGCTTCGCTTTTTCATATTCTTCGGCAGTCACTTTAATAGCGCATGTTATCTGTTGTGATTTTTTGGGATTACATGCTTCAAGAAATTCATTACCTTTTCTGTTTGACAAATGCTCAACTTTGAGTTGCGGTCTCCCCATTGCAGTTACACCATAAAAATTATCATTCAAATCAAACCCAATCGCCAAGTGACTTGCCGTAAATGAATTCACTTCAGTAAGCTTGATGCCTGCACGGAGAATATTTCCAGGACTTAATGCATTTTTATATTTTGGATTATACAGCCGTAAAAAAATATATGTTTCGCCGTCTATAAAAAAATTGTCATTTGCATTTATTTGGACAAAAAATTCTTCATCGACTATTTCATCAATGCGCGTTGACATACAGCTGCCAACGATAAATGTGCCTATCGTTATTAATAAGAAAAGATACAATTTTTTCGCTGTATGTCTATTACCCATTGCGTTATTCTGTTTCTCCGAGTGCCTCTCGCTGTGCAACCATAACTTTTTGCTCATAGCATGAAAATGCATTTTCAACGAGCATTGCATTCGGCTTTGCAGTAAAGACAGAAACCAACGGCACAATAATGAGTCCCGCTATCATGCAAAACGCACCCGCATTGATAGGTGAACGGAGCAGTTCAGGAAAATAAGCACGCGCGAAAATATTTGCAATCATTACAGCAGTTGAAAAAATAAAATTTATCCAACACGCATATTTTGTTGTTTTTTTCCAATACAAACCATACAAAAATGGCGCAAGAAACGCACCCGCAAGAGCGCCCCACGAAACACCCATGAGCTGTGCAATAAATGTAACGTTTGAGCGATACTGCAAAATTGCAATAAAGACACTGACCGCAATAAACATAATGATTAACATCCGCATAAGAAAAACTTGCTTCTTCTCGCTCATCTCTTTGGCGGTAACGCCTTTCAAAAAATCAAGCGTGAGCGTTGAACTTGAAGTAAGTACGAGAGAAGAAAGTGTCGACATAGACGCCGACATGACGAGCACAACAACAACAGCAATTAATATGTCGGGAAGCCCCGAAAGCATTGTCGGAATAATTGCATCATAGCCGTCTACAGCAATATTGATTTTATCAGAAAAAAGTCGCCCGAAGCCTCCGAGAAAATAGCAGCCACCGGCTACAAAAAATGCAAAGACTGTTGAAATTACCATACCGGTATATACAGATTTTTCGCTTTTAATCGCGTAAAATTTCTGCACCATCTGCGGCAAGCCCCATGTACCGAGCGAAGTGAGAATGACAACGCCAAGCAAATTAAGCGGATCGGGACCGAGAAACGATGCAAATATTCCTGGCGTTGAAGAAACACTTGCGTCAGAGACACGTGCAAGCCCATCGAATGCTGCCATCAAGCCACCTTTGCTGGCGATAACAGCTGCAATCACAGCGCAAATACCTAAAATCATTATGATGCCTTGTATGAAGTCGTTAATTGCCGTTGCCATATAACCGCCTGCGATGACATACACGGCGGTAAGCAGCGCCATAACGACGACACACGCAGCGTAATCAACATTAAACGCCATTGCAAATAAACGTGAGAGTCCATTATACAGAGAAGCTGTGTACGGAATCAGAAAAATGAAAGTGACCGCAGATGCCGCAAACTTTAATGATGCACTGCCAAAACGTTTGCCAAAAAATTCCGGCATCGTTGCCGAGTTGAGATGCTGCGTCATAATACGTGTGCGCCGTCCAAGTACACCCCATGCCATAAGCGAACCGATAAGTGCATTGCCGATTCCTGCCCATGTCGCAGCAATGCCATATCGCCATCCGAATTGCCCCGCATAACCGACAAAAACAACAGCAGAAAAATATGAAGTGCCATACGCGAATGCAGTAAGCCACGGTCCGACATTGCGCCCACCGAGTACAAATCCGTTAACGTCAGTTGAATTACGCCGACAGTAAAAACCGACGCAAATCATCACAGAAAAGAAAACGATAAGTAGCAAAATTTTAATAATCATAATTAGTCCTCAAAAATAATCTCCCCATAAACAAATTCTTGGCATAAATAGCAGGCATCAAGTCGCCGCCTATATACATGTTTCAAAATTAATAATTATTATTTTGATTCAAACATCTTTGGCAAAAATACAATGCCTGCTGCAAGAACAGCTGCAAACACAATCCACGCAACAAATATATTCATAACAAAGCCGCCTGCAATAAAACCCACCGCTGAACACAGCGCAATAAAAATTGCATACGGCATTTGTGTGGCAACGTGCTCGAGATGCGGACAGCCCGCTCCCGTCGAAGAAAGGATTGTCGTATCTGATATGGGAGATGCATGGTCACCAAAAACTGCACCGCCTACAACAGCCGCAATGCAAATCATGCACGCATTCACGAGTGCATGCTGGTCGAGTCCCTTTGCCTGTGCAAGCCCCGTTGCAATAGGCATGACGAGCGGAATCATAATGCCGAATGTGCCCCAGCTCGTACCTGTCGCAAATGAGATAAGCGCAGAGAGTGCAAATACAATCATCGGAATGAGCGCGAGCGGGAAATTGCCTTTTACGACAAGCGCCGAAAGATACGTACCGAGTCCGAGACCGCCATCTTCAGGTGATGATTTAATAATCGTACCGATTGTCCACGCCATTACAAGAATTATTAACGCCGGAATCATAGACTTGATACCGTCACGCAACGCTTCTCCCGCGCCGCTCAAATTCAATAATTTTCGCGCAATGTAATAGATGTATGTTGCAAAAATAGTGAAGATGATTGAATAAAACAGCGCAACAGATGCGTCTGTGTCTTTGAATGCGTCGCTGACAGAAATGCTCGCAGCAGCTTGGCTGAACGACATATACGTTTCGCCGTCAACTGCGCTCATCCACGTCGTCACCGGGAAAAATATGAGCGCTGTCAAAATAAGTACGATAATCGGAAACAGCATGTCTATTGGTTTTGCCGTGCTGTTTACTGCACTATCAACTTCACCAACGACAGCGCCATATTTTTCTTCGTTGAACAGTTTCCCACTCACAGCAAGCGCTTCCGATTCTTTCATGGGACCAAAATCGCGCTTTGTTAAAATGATGATGAGCACAAACGCAAGTGCTCCGAGCGCGTACAAATTATATGGAATAGAACGAATGAAAAATTCAAATGGCGTCATGTGCAGCGCGTCAAATCCTTCAGAACCTTTTACAATAGACATAACAGTGACAACCCAACTTGAAATAGGTGCAATGATGCACACGGGTGCTGCCGTCGAGTCGAGGATGTACGAAAGCTTTGCGCGAGAAATTTTTGTCTTATCGCTGATGGGGCGCATAATTGTGCCTACCGTGAGAGAGTTAAAATAATCGTCGATAAAAATTATTAAACCGAAAATAAACGTCATTAGGGAAGCGCCTTTGCTCGTTTTGAGTTTTGCGGAAGCCCACTGCCCAAACGCACCAGCGGCGCCCGTTTTTGAAAGCATGCCCACGAGACCGCCGAGCAATGCGCAGAAAAGAAAAATGCGGATATTCCATTCGTCAACAAGTGAAGCGGCAAGCGCGTCTGTAAGATTGACAAGTGCTAAAAGCGGGTTGCCGCCTGCAATGATGAGCGTACCTGACAAAATACCAAGAAAGAGCGAGACAATAACGTCTTTTGTAACGAACGCAAGCACAATTGTTAAAAGCGGCGGAATGATTCCCCACATGCCAAAACTAGTCATTTTTTTATTTCCTCCATCCAATTAAAAATATTCGTTAATCTTATCATAAATTATATCATTGGGGAAGTTATGCAACCGCCAGTCTCAACGATTTGTGATATTTTCGCATATAAGCGGGCACGGAATTATTTCGCTTATCCGCTTCGGCAGGTTTGCTTATGCTTTCACCACAATGAAAACTGTACTGGCAATGTCCTGCCGGTACAGTTTTTTTATTCGGAAACAGGCAGGGTGGCTGCAGACAGAAGGCCGGATGGCTTCCGTTCGATTCGGACTGTTTCCCAAAGGCGGCAGACCTTTTTGGCTAACGAAAGGCGCCGCCTTTCAGGCGGTCGAAGCATAGCCGCCTGACTCCGCAGGATAG